>NZ_JAMJXC010000017.1 GCF_023571765.1 Xanthobacter aminoxidans
GCGCCCGCCTCCTGCTCCTTCAGCATCCCTATGATCTGTTCCTCTGTGAACCGTGAGGCTCGCATCGTCCGTCTCCATGATCGACGGACTCTACCTAAATCTGGACGAGGATCAGGGGCTCACGTCAGACTCAACATGCGCCGGGTGCGGGCGAAGGATACGCGGCCCGAAATGACGGTGCGCAGACTGTTGCACTATGCGGGTTTCCGGTTCCGGCTGCATCGCCGTGATCTGCCGGGCTGCCCCGACATCATCTTACCCCGTTATCGGGCAGCGATTTTCGTCCATGGCTGTTTCTGGCACGGGCATGGCTGTTCGCTGTTCCGCATGCCGGCGACCCGGACGGACTTCTGGTCGTCCAAAATCGCGGGTAACCGCCACCGTGACGAGGCAGCGGTCGCCGGACTGCGCGCGGCCGGCTGGCGAAGCCTCTGGGTATGGGAATGCGCGCTCCGCGGGAAGCACCGGCTGACGCCAATGGAGCTCAGTGAACGTATGGCGGTGTTCATCCGAAATGATGCCGGCTTCGAAGAGATGGGGAAACGGGACCACGACCTAAAAGCCAATGCATTATCGCAGGCGGACATTAAGGTCTTCAGGCCGCTGTGTCTCATCGATTAATTGCTTATCGGATCGTGTATGGATGTTATGAACGACCATTAGTCTTAAAGTAGATGTCGTTGAAAGCCCTGTCGATCCGCAGCTGTCGGCCAACCCCACGTTAGGCGCCGCCCATTTTTCATACTTGCTGATCGGGCTGCGAGTTAGGCCTGCTTTCGGCTCACTTGTACGCAGATCCATCGCGCCTCGGAGAGGCGGGCCCTCCCGCCATGGCCCCAGGTAGCGCGACGTTCAGCCTCCCAAGCGACTCGCCAAAATCCGCCCGCGTCCGCCGACGCATACTCCCCAAATTCTTCCCAAAAACGCAAAAGCCCCGCAGCGGGCGGGGCTAAGGTCTTGAAAAGAATGGCGCTCCCAAGGGGAGACGCTGGCGCCATTGTCGAAAGCGATAGCAAGGTCTTGATATTTCGATGAAATCAGCCAGCCGATTGCGACGGTCCTGAGACTCCCATGTAGCATGTTGGTGTGCCGCCCAGCAACCTTGGACGGCACACAAATCGAAAAAGGAGGGACTGCCAATTTGGGCGTCAGTCCCGGTTGACCACAAGCTGAAGCTTGGGCTTAGATTTGCCTGCGGCAGAGGTCGAGGGGGCTAGGAGACCGTGCATCTCCGCAAACTCTTCCGGCTCTGTCCTGAGCGCTGCGGCCAACTCCTCTAACGAATAGCCGAGGTCGCTCAGATGAAGAGCAACCAACTGAGAAGCGAGCTTGCCGGCATCTGGAGCAATGTCAAATTCGATCGGCTCCCGCTTCCGGTATCCATGCATATTCATGATTTTGTACAGGTTCGTCGCCGCCTCATCGGAGATAGTTCCGAGCGTTTTAGCGCGATATATGAGGGCGGACATTGCTACTCGCCATTTTTGTTTGAGTCTTCCCAGTCTCGGAATCGTTATAACCTGAGCCAAATCTGGGATAATGCCCGCGCGGGGCATCAGCAATTCAGCGGCGAACTCGTTCGCTTCCTTTTCCATCGCGTCGTAGGGGAATGGATGCAGAACAACATGTCCGTATTCGTGAGCTAAGCTGAAACGCTTTCGATCCGCAGGACGATTCCGATTGAGTAGCACGATCGGCCGCATGCCCGGAGGTCTAAGCGTCAGGCCATCAACGTCCGTCTCCCCAAAATCTCCTTCGACCACTAGGACGCCTGTCGCTTCGACATATTGGACAAGGTTTGTCATAGGCCCATCGCCTAACTGCCACGATGCGCGGACTTTTTGCGCAGCCTCGTTAGGGGATGACACTGCCAGCGCATGCTCGCTGACACTGGATTTATTGCTTAGAACTTCGAATTGGAGCAGAGGGTACTGTGGTTCAATATCGATTGCATCGAGAAGTCTCCTAAACTGGAGCGCGAAATGGTTGGCGAGCGCAACTACCGCATGCTGCTCCTTCGCGGAGACGGACGCGCGTTTACGGAACGCCGCGCCGTGGAGGCTCAGCGGGATGCGATAGTGCGGCTCCTGCTCGTAAAAGAAGCTCACCGGGAATCGCAAAACACGCGCAATCGCTTGGATTTCTTCCAGCGATAGCGCGTCTCGAGTGCCGTTTTCAATCCGGGAAATCGCGGCTTGCGCTACCCCGGACTCCGCGGCCAACTGTGTTTGCGTTTTGCGGCGCCTGTTACGAGCTAGAAGCAGCATCTCCCCGTTTATCGGACGTGCTGCCATTTTCAGTCTGATCCCCCTTCGGCTTCTTAATTGTCAGCTTATAACCTGCCGGGCCATCCGCCGGACGCGTGTCGATCGTATCCATGGCTCCCGCAGGAGCCCCGCGATGGACTTCGATCTTGCGTTGGTCCACCTTGTCGGCGAATTTGAAGAAGGCTCGAGCGACGGACACGCCCGTTCCGCTCAGATGGCAGGCAAGAAAAAGAAGAATGTCAGGCGGAGCAGCTTCTGCAAAGCCTGCAAACATCGGGGTCGTCTCGATGTCGTCTCCGGCAAACTGATGCGTCGACTTCGACGTGCCGCCCTGCGGTCCTGACAAATGTAACTCGAAGCTTACGCCGTACTCCGTGTCACCCGAGCGGAATGTACCGGCGATTTTATTGCTCCGCCCGTTAGGGCAATACCGAACCTCCAACCCATGCTCGTGCAGTCCGGCAGCAACGGCGGCCTCAGGGAGAGCGCTGTTGAGAATTGAACCCAATGCACGGGGGTCGGACAAGTCAGCGTGCGTCACCTCGGCGTAGTCCGACAAAGTGACCTCAAGCTGCCCTATGAGTGCCCATACCGGGACGCCATAGCGCTCCCGGAGGGCATGCAACGCGCTGTCCCTATCCACGTGAATGCCGCCTTTCGTTCCGTGAACACCCTTATAGCACTGGATCAGGCCGAGGGCAAAAATATTCATAGCACCATTCACGGCTTGAATATTTATGCTCGGGTCGCCTGAAAGAAACAGATGGGCGGGGGCGCACGTCCTCAATCGCCGATCCGCCAAGAGGAGATTACGGCCGCCCCTGCTCCGTTCCATCGCCCATCCCCACCACCCGCTGCACCGCCGACACGCCCACCCCCAGCGTCTTCGCCACCTTCAGCATCCCCATGCCCTGAGCCCGAAGCTCCTTGATCTGGGCCTCGGTCTCGGCGCCCACGGTGGGCCGCCCCAACTTCTTGCCCTCCGCCTTCGCCCGCGCCAGGCCAGCGTTCACGCGCTCCCGGATCATGGCCCGTTCGTACTCGGCGAACACGCCCATCATCTGGAACATGGCCCGGCCGGAGGGCGTCGTGGTGTCCAGAGCTTGCTGGTGCAGGTAGAGGTCGGCGCCGCGGGCGTGAAGCTCGCCGAGGAAGGCCACGAGGTCCGCCATGGAGCGGCCCAGGCGGTCTACCGACCACGCGGCCACCATATCCACCTCGCGACGGGTGACGGCCTTCAGCATGGCGTCGTAGCCGGGGCGCTGGTCGCGGCCCTTGGCGCCAGAGACGCCGGCATCCTCGAACACGGCCACCACCTCCCAGCCGGCCTTCTCCGCCACGGCCTGAAGCTCGCGACGCTGGTTCTCGGTGGTCTGTTCGGAGGTGGAGACGCGCAGGTAGAGGGCGACGCGGCGAGCGGTCTTGCGGGACACGGCAGGGGCTCCGGGAAGCTGTCGATGACCATACTGATAACAAATGTTTACGGGATGGGTCAAGCGCCCTCCGCAAACCCGCATGAATGCGAGGGCGCGGGGAGCGATTTTCAGGGAGGGTTTCGGTATGCCCTCGGCACTTGCGGTGAAGGCCGGCAGAACGGTGGCGCGGGGTATCACCTGGGCGGGCTCGCATCGGCTCGGGGCCTCCGCGCAGGTCGCCCCCCCTATGACGCGAAGGGGGCGCCACGGGGGGAAATGCGCGAACATGATACGATCGATGGGCCTTCGGAAATTCCGGCGATTTTTGCCGGAGGTCGTCTTGATCTGGGGGCGCGACGGCTGGACGCCTTACGGCGTCAGGGCTGCCGGCCCCTTCTGGTGTCTGCACTGTTCATTTTGAACAGCGCTTCCTGCCTAGAACCCTGGGCCTTCCCCGCCGTCCTCCCACGGCAAGGCTCCGGCCACCTGTGCGGCGACCTGCTGCATGTGATCCAGCAGCTCCCGGCGCTCCTCCGGGGAGAGGCGACGGGCCTCCGCTGCCGCCTGATCGACGCTCGCCTTGGCGCGGGAGAGTGGCGTGATGGCAGGTGCGTCACGCAGGCCGCCCGCTTCCGCAACCGGCTCGGCCCCGCCCATGGCACTGGAGACGGCAGGGAAGTCCTGCTGCATCCAGTTCCTGACGGTGGTGTGGCCGACCTGATGGGCGAGGTCCGACGCGATCTGGCGATAGGACTTGAACCGCACACCGTCCCGGTGCTGGCCGCTCCCGACGTAGGCGCGGAAGACGTTCCGCACCTCGCTGCGCTTGAGGGGCAGGCCATGGGTGAGGTTCGCCTGGGCTGCCGCCCACCGCGCCGCATCCTCTGCCATGTCGGAGACGGATGCGTCGATGAACGTCTCGCCGTTGACCTTTGCGGCTTTCAGACGATGCCAGCCGTCAACGAGATAGAGCGCACCGTCGATGCGGGCGAGGGAGACGGGGGGCAGAATGCCGCCCGCTCGCGTGACGCCGGCATAGGTGCGCACGGTCCCGAGGTCGAGTTGAACCCGGACCTGCCAATCGGCTCGCGTGATGATGTCGGCGATATCGACGCAGGTCGAGGCGCCCGATGCGGTGGCGTTGGGATGATGGTTCGTCATCGGGCCGCGCCCGTCATGCGGCCGAACGGGAGAGGAGCCGAGAGGGCAGGGCGGGGGGCGCAACGCTTGGCGAGCTTCGCCTTTTCGGCCTCCGCCCGGGCAAGCCGGTCGACGGTTTCGTTCAAGGTGTTGCCGTTGTGGCCGCGTACCCAACTGATGTCCACGAGAGGCCGAGCCGCCTGGGCCTCGCCAAGCCGGCGCCAGAGGTCGGCGTTGGCGACGGGCTTGCCCTGGGCAGTCTTCCAGCCACGCCGCTGCCAGGACGCCAGCCAGGTAGTCAGGCCCTTCACGACATATTCGCTATCGCAGAACAGCACGGCAGGAACGTCGACGGGCAATGCCCCGAGCGCCGTGAGGGCGGCCGTCAGTTCCATGCGGTTGTTCGTGGTGTCGGGTTCGGAGCCCGTGAGGGTGCGGGCAGTGCCATCGGTGTCGAGGATGACTACCGCCCACCCGCCGGGACCGGGGTTGCCAAGGCAGGAGCCGTCTGCGTGGGCCGTGATCATGCGGCGCCTCCGGAGAGCGCGAAGAAGGACGAGAGGTTGTCGGGGATGATGAGGACCAGGGCGGGGGGAAGAACTGCGGAAATGGTCCATGAGGGGAGAGACGCGTGGATGTTGTGGCCGATGACAGCCATGCCGCGCCGCACGACGGGAGGCGAAGAGGTGGTCATGATGTAGGTTCCGTTTTTGCCCGCGGAGCGGGGCGATCGCGGGTGGCGATTGCTCGCGTCCGATACGGGAAGGGAGCCTCTGCTGCTCTCGCGAAATTTCTCTCGCGGAAGGTGCAAGTTAGGCTGTTATGGGACCTAATTCGGAGGCCTCTCGAATCGCCTTGGAGAGGGGGTGAGGGCCTGAACTCACGCTGATGGACAGGGGATTTGGTCGGGGGCGACGGACCTCGGCAAGGCTCCGTAAGCCTGAAGCTGGCCTGCCCCTTCCCAATCGAGCGTCAGGGCTTGTCGATGACTGTCATCCACCGCAGGCGGGCGACCACATCGGGCACCTTGATCCGCGCCACCGCCTCCGTCAGCACGGCGAGAGGCACGCCGGCATTGCCATAGCGGCGCCCGACGCCCCCGCCTGCGTGGCCAGTGAGCGCATCATGCACTTCCTCTTCGATCGCGGCTTCGCGGCACATGTCCTTGAAGGTATGGCGAAAGGAGTGGAAGTCTTTACGCTCCTCTTCGCTGGCGAGCTTGAGGTGTTCCGTTCGCCAGCGACTGAACCACTTCGACCATTGCGCTCCAGGCGCACGACCGCCACGGACGGCAAGGCCCGAGAACAGCAGATCGTCCTCGATCCGGGTCTCACTGCGCCGGACAGCGAGATAGGCCGGAAATCCGATTTCCATAAGCGCCGGGTGTAACGGGATGCGGCGGCGCGAGGTTGCCGTCTTCACGGTTCTCCCACCGGAAGTGCCGATGTCGAGATAAAGGCCGGCTTGCCCGTTGAGCTTCACGTCGCAAAGCCGGAGTTGGCACAACTCACCAAGGCGTGCGCCCGTCAGCAGTCCCAGAAGCGGCAGCCAGAAGGATGCTTCTCCGGCCCCGCCACGTGGGCGAGCGCCGGTCGCGTAGATCGGGGAGCCGAATAATGCCTCCAGTTCGTCAGGCTGGAAGCTCTGCCGCTCACGCTCGCTTTGTACTTCGGGCCGCAGGCCATTGAACGGGTTTGCCCAGCCAGTGCCCTTGAATGCGAGGTCATGTGCGCGGGCCGCCTTCTCGACGATCGAGGAGATGAGCGTGATGTGCTTGCCGAGCGTTCCGGGAGCCCGCCGTGGGAAGCGGCCGAGGTCGCTCCGGGCAAGAATGTCCGGCAAGCGAAGCCGCTCGATCGTTTCGGGCAACCGGGTCGGCAAACGCCAGAGCGAATCCCTGAAGCCCCGCGCCTGTTCCCGCGTTATGGCCCCGATCCGGACATCGCCATAAAGCTCGCGAAACCGGCGAACGGCGTATTCAGCCTCAGCAGCGCTGTTGGCAGCGGGAACTTTCGCGCCGGGGACGAGGGCGCCTGTCTTCCAAGCCGCGAAGGCCTCCGATAGATGTGGCCCCAGTTTTTCCGCCGGATCGAGTGGCTTAGAAGGGGTGGGAGCGAATATCCCGCTGTTCCGGGACTGCATCGCCTGGAAGGCTTGCTGCGTGGCTCCAAGAAACGCCCGCTCCAGCTCGCGCCATTCCGCGGAGTCCGGGTCGATGAGAACACGGCGATCTGCCAAAGCCTCGGCTAAGGCTTGTTGCACCCAGTCGGGCGCCCGGCCGAAGGCCACTCCGACCTTCAACTGATCGTTGCCCCGATCCGTGGCAAAGGAGAGCAGTTCCCAGTCGTCCACCGTCATGCCTTGGGGCTTCGCCGCGACGCCAGTCACTGGAATGGTTTCTGGTGGCGAGCCGCCGATTGTCAGCCCGGCAAGAGCAGCATGCCGCATCGGCCGAAGATCGAGGCCCAGTCCCTTCACGCGTAGCGCATCATCGTGCGCGAGAAGCTCATGAACCCGCCGCGTGGCGAGGTATTCGACCACTTCGGGAGAGAGTGTTCGTGGTGCTCCTTCGGTGAGAAACCGACGAGCGTCACGCACAAGGAACTCGCTGTCAGAAATGAGCACTCCGACACGGGCGCGAGCGATCGAATTGTCAGAGGTTCGCAGCGACTCGGTGATCTCATGCTTGAAGCTGCCCGCCTTCCGGTTCACCAACTTGCCGAGGTGATCAGGAATGCGATTGGGCGCGACCTTGCCCCTCAGATCGTCAGGCAGGCGGAAGCGGAAATGCCAAGTCGCTCCACGCCGGATCAGGTACGTCATGAACGCCATCACTATGCGGCCCATGTAGCACGTGCATGTAGCACCGGGCCGACGCAAGCTGTTGGCTATGCTGATTTCTTCGCTGGATCAAGGCCTTGAAGAAGGCGTGGCGCTCCCAAGGGGACTCGAACCCCTGTTTTCGCCGTGAGAGGGCGACGTCCTAGACCGCTAGACGATGGGAGCATCTCGCGAGGAGGAGGGCTCTATAGCGGCGAATGCGGGGGACTTCAAGCCTCCTTCGGGCTCGGGCGGTGGCCGAAGATGGCGCTGCCGATGCGCACATGGGTGGCGCCCTGGCGGATGGCGGCGGAAAAGTCGGCGCTCATGCCCATGGAAAGGCCCGAAAGACCGTTGCGCGCCGCGATTTCGGCGAGCAGGGCGAAGTGCGGGTCGGGCACGTCCTCGGCCGGCGGAATGCACATGAGGCCGGCGATCTCCAGCCTGTGGATATCGCGGCATTGGGCAATGAAAGCGTCGGCCTCCTCGGGCAGCACGCCCGCCTTCTGCGGTTCGGCGCCGGTGTTGATCTGCACGAACAACCGCGGCCGGCGCTCCTGCCGGGCCATCTCTTCGGCGAGGGCGGCGGCGATCTTCGGCCGGTCGACGGTGTGGATCACGTCGAACAGGGCCACGGCCTCCCGCGCCTTGTTGGACTGGAGCGGGCCGATGAGGTGGAGCTCCACATCGCCGTAGCGCTCCCTGAGGCCGGGCCATTTGTCGCGCGCCTCCTGCACCCGGTTCTCGCCGAACACGCGCTGGCCGGCTTCAAGCACGGGCAGGATGTCCTCGTCCGGGAAGGTCTTGGAAACTGCAACCAGCGTCACCTGATCGGCCGAACGGCCGCATTCCGCACAGCTCTCGGCGATATCGCGGCGCACCGCTGCGAGCCGTGCCGTGCTTTCGGGCGCCGTTCCGCCGTCGTTCATGATCCTGCTCCCGCCGTTGCGCCGGGTCCTTGCCCGCGCCGAGGACATGAACCGATCTCCCTTTCCAATCAAGAAGCAGGTAGAAGAAGCGAGCAGCTCGGGTGAAGCTACCGAGCGGCAGGGGGGGCTGGCCGGTATGGTCGAGCGTAACGGGGGAGGCGGGGCGGCAGCTCCCGGGCGGCGCTCGAGCTTGCGCCTGCGCGTCCTGTTCCTGGTCTGCCTGGTGGCCGTGCCCCTGTCGGTGGAGCGGATGCTTGCGCTCGTGGCCGAGCGGCAGGAGCAGGTCTCCGCGCTCGAGGAGGATGTGCGGAATTTCGCCCGCAGCGCCAAGCTCGCCCAGATGGAAGGCATGTCTCGGGCGTTGACGGTGCTCGAAGTGCTGTCCCGCATGGCCGACCGGATGTTGGCGGACCCCGTCGCCTGCAGCCGGCAGTTGTCGCGCCTCGCCGACGAGGTGGCCGGCATCCAGGGCGCGTTCGTCGCGGATGCGGCGGGCCTCGTCCGCTGTGCCCATGCGCCGCTCGCTCTTGGCGTGAACATTTCCGAGCGGGACTACTTCCGCGATGCCCTCGCCGCCGACGGGGTTGTGATGACCGAGATGTTCGTCTCGCGGGTCAGCGGGCGAAATTCGGTGTTCCTGATGCGGGCGGAGCGCGGCCCGGGCAATGCGGTGCGGGCCGTGACCGGCGTCGTGCTCGACCTGCAATGGCTGTCGCGGATCGCGGCCGGCAGCGCGGTGGAACTGGGCGTGGTGGTGGATCTCATCGGGCGGAACGGTACGGTGCTGGTGCGTTACCCCACGATGCCGGACATCGTGGAACACAGCTTTCCCGATCATCCCCTCACGCGGGCCGTACGGGCGAAGGAGTCCGGCATCGTCAGGGTTCCGGGTTTCGACGGTACAGAGCGCATCTTCGCGTTCGAGGGCTTCGGCCACCTGCCCATCAGCATCGCCGTGGGCATCGAGACGTCGAAAGCGGTGGGACCCATCGACAGCAAGGTCCGCTCGACGGCGCTGGCCTATTTCATCGCGCTCGCCTGCTTCCTGCTGCTCGCCTGGATTGCCGAGGAGCGAATCGTGATCGCGCCCATCGCCCGTCTCACCCGGGCCGTGGCGGCGGTGGGGCGCGGCGAGGCGGACCACGTGAACGACATGGGCGTCGCGGAATTCTCTCCCTTGGTCAACGCCTTCAACGAGATGGCGCGGCGCCTGTCCCAGCGCAACAACGAACTGAGGACCATGAACGGCCGCCTCGCCTCGCTGGCGCGGACCGACGGGCTCACCGGCCTCGCCAACCGGCGGACCTTCGATGTGCAATTCTCGCAGGACTGGGTGCGGGCGCGCGGCGAGGGCATGCCGCTCACGCTGGTGATGCTGGATGTGGACCACTTCAAGGCCTTCAACGACACGCGCGGCCACCTCCAGGGTGACGAAGCCCTGAGGGCGGTGTCGCGGATGCTGTCGGCAGCGGCGGCCGGCACGTCGCACCTTGTGGCGCGCTACGGCGGCGAGGAATTCGTGGTGCTCATGTCGGGCGCCGATATCGACGCCGGAGTCGCCTTCGCAGAGGATGTGCGGCGCCTCCTCACCGAAATCGCCATCGAGCATCCCGCCGCGCCGCGCCGTCGGGTGACGGCGAGCTTCGGCGTCGCGTCCGTTGTGCCGACGGCGGAGGGCAGCCCGGACGCCCTCATCGCCGCCGCGGATGCCGCGCTCTACGAAGCCAAGCGCGCCGGCCGCGACCGGGTGATCGCGCATAGCTGATGCGTGGATGGCTGATGCGTGAAGCCCTCAGCCCGGCCGGCGGATGGTCCTGAGGTCGAGCCCCGCGGCCTTGATGCGCTCCAGCGCGCCGGCGAGGGACTCGCGCGCCACCGCCATGTGGAAGGCGTTGGCATGGAGGAGCGTCTCCGCGTCCTCGGCGATGCCCACATGCCCCGGCCAGAACAGCAGATCGCCCCGCTTGATGGGGGCATCGAGCGGGATAGCTGTACCGATGGCCTTCTCCTGCATGTCGCTGTCACGCGGCGCGCGGACGCCGGTGGCGGCAAGCGCGGTCTGCACCAGGCCCGAGCAGTCGATGCCGAGGCTGGAGCGGCCGCCCCACAGATAGGGCACGCCGAGGAAGCGGGCGGCGACGGCGACGAAATCACCCTCGCGCTCGTCCGCGGGCACCACGTGGACGGCCGGCAGGCAGCCGTCCGTCGTCAGGGCGAAGCCGCCGGAGGTGGAGCGGACCACGACGCGGCTGCCGAACACCAGCGCGTCGCGGGGCGGCAGCTTGATGTCCGGGCCCGGAAACAGGAAGGTCCGCAGCGCCGACACCTTGTGCGCGGGCGCGGTCCCGTCCGGGGCGAGGGCTTCGGCGGGCATGTAGCCCACGTAATTGTCCGCCTCCAGCTGCACCCAGGCCCAGCCTTCCGCATCCTCTTCGAACAGGCGCACCCGCTCGCCGAACAGCGCTTCGGTCTCGAGCGGGGCGTCGCTGGCGGGGCGGCGGCGCAGGGGGGCGACGGGCACGGCCACGCGCCGCATCTCGCCTTCCACGAAGCGGGGAACGTCCACCAGCCCCTTGAGGCTTGTGGCAGCGAGGTCGGCGCGGGCAGGGGTCAGCCGGGCGTCGAGGCCCGGCGGGAGTGAGAAGGCCATGGCTCAGCCGAACCGCTCGGCAATGAGGGCGTCCAGCGCCCGGATGGTCTGCGCCTCGCCGCCTTCGGGCCGGCCCGGCCGGCTGCTGGGGTTCCAGGCGAACAGGTCGAGGTGGAGATGGGAGCGCGCCTTCTCCACAAATTTGGCGAGGAACAGGGCTGCGGTGATGGCGCCGGCGAAGCCGCCGGAGGAGACATTGTTGATGTCGGCCACCTTCGAATCGAGCATGCCCGCGTAGGGCGCCCACAGGGGCAGGCGCCACAGCGGGTCGGCCTCCACCATGGCGTGGCGGGAGAGGTCGGCGGCGAAGTCCTCGTCGTCGGTGAAGGCGGCGGGAAGCTGCGGACCGAGGGCGACGCGGGCGGCGCCGGTGAGGGTGGCGAAGTCGATCACGAGGTCGGGCGCTTCCTCGTCCGCGAGGGCGAGGGCATCGGCCAGCACCAGACGTCCCTCGGCGTCGGTGTTGCCGATCTCCACCGAAATGCCCTTGCGGCTGCGCAGCACGTCGCCGGGACGGAAGGCGGCGCCGGAGACGGAATTCTCCACCGCCGGGATCAGCACGCGCAAATTCACCTTCGCGCCGCGCGACAGCAGCATGTGGGTGAGGCCCAGCGCATTGGCGGCGCCGCCCATATCCTTCTTCATCAGCAGCATGGCCGAGGAGGGCTTGAGATCCAGGCCGCCGGTGTCGAAGCACACGCCCTTGCCCACCAGCGTCACCTTGGGATGGGTCGGGTCGCCGGCGCGGATCTCGATCAGGCGCGGGGCGCGGGCGGCGGCAAGGCCCACCGCGTGGATCAAGGGGAAATTCTGCGCCAGCAGCGCGTCACCGACGATGGAGCGGAAGCGCGCGCCATGGCGGGCGGCAAGGGTGCGGGCCGCATCCTCCAGCTCGGCCGGGCCGAGGTCGTTGGCCGGGGTGTTGACGAGATCGCGGGTGAGCGTCACCGCCTCCACCGTGCGGCGGAGCTGGGCGGCGTCCACACCCTCCGGCACCACGAGCTGCACCTTGGGGGCCTTGGCAGCGCGGTAGGTGGAGAAGCGGTAGCAGCCCAGCGCGAAGGCGAGGGCGGCGAGGCGGGGGCTCGGCACCTCGCCCTCCAGCCGCCAGGTGCCCTCGGGGAGCAGGCCGGGCAGGGCGCCGGTGGCGAAGGCATCGGCCTTGGGCGCGGGGGCGATGCCGAACAGGGCACCGGCCAGTCCGCCGTCGGCGTTCGGGAGCAGCAGCAGCTTGCCGGCGGCGCCGGAGAAGCCGGCCGCCTCGGCAAAGCGGCGCGCGGCCTCGGGAATGGGAGCGGAGGCGAAGGTGTCCTTGGTGACGCACCAGACGGGCAGGCTGACGGCGGACGACGGGGCAAAGCAATCGATCATCAACGGAACTCCTCGCGCCGCGCCGGGGGGACAGGCAATGGTTCCGCCATCCGGCACCGCGCAGACGGCGCATGGTGGTCCGCGCCGCGATCGCCTGCAAGATGCCCCGCCGCGCCGCCGTCCAAGGCGGAGCCGGTCAGGGATGCAGCAGGCTGGACAGGGGATGGATGAGGAGGCCGGCGCCCGCCAGCGCCACGCCATAGGGCAGGCTGGTCCGGTGCCGGTCGGGAAGTTCTGCGCCGGCCGGGCCCGCGAGGCGATGGCGCGCGGCGGCGGCGATGCCCAGCAGGGCGCCGATGGTTCCGGTGGCGAGCACGAACAGGGGCAGGTGCAGCGGATCCACCCACAGCACGATGGCGCCGGCCAGTTTGGCATCTCCCGCGCCGATGATGTCCTCCGCGAACAGGGAGAAGCCCAGCGCCGTGACGGCGCTGGCGGCAGCGAGGCGGAAGATGAGGTCCGGGACGGGTGTGAACTGGGTGACGGCGGCGAAGGCGGCGATCAGGCAGACGACCACGGCATTGGGGATGATCCGGCGGGCGAGGTCCGCGCCGATCGACGCGCACAGCAATGCCGGATAGAGGCCGAGCAGCAGAAGCTCGGCGATCCTGATGTGGCCCATCCCCATCGTGCGGTCAGTTCCCGGCGGCGGCCGAGGAGGCCTGAAGCCGGGCGAAGGTGGAGGCGATCTGCACCAGCACCGTGACGATGGCGATGGAGAGGCCGGCAGCGATGAGGCCGTATTCGAGGGCGGTGGAGCCGTCCTCTTCCTTGATGAAGCGCGAGAAAAGAAGCTTCATGGCTCAAATCCGGTCAATGGCGGCGCGTGACCGCCGCAACGGCGGGCCGCAACTTGGATGCCGCGACGGGGTTGCCGTGGCAGAGCCGACGCTAGGGCGGCTCCCTTGCGGGGAAGTAAAAAACCGCGGCCGAGAACGTCCACTGCGCGTGCCGGTTGCTTGAAAGGTTAACGGTTCCGCTTGCGCGTCTTTGACGCCGGGGGCGCGGATCGCCCTTTGACGGCGGCGCCGGAGGCCGGCAAGCTCCCGCCATGAGCTTCTCCCCGACCCCCGATCCCGTCCCCGGTGATGCCGCGAGTTGCGCGGCCGTCGAGACCGTGATTGTCCCCCGCGCCCACGACATCGGCGGCATGGAGGTGGCCCGCGTGCTGCCCTCCGTGCAGGGCCAGATGATCGGCCCCTTCATCTTCTTCGACCGGATGGGGCCAGTGCGATTCTCTGCGGCGCAGGCGCAGGATGTGCGCCCGCACCCGCACATCGGCCTCGCCACCGTGACCTATTTGTTCGAAGGCAGCATGATCCACCGCGACAGCCTCGGCTCCGAGCGGGTGATCGAGCCGGGCGCCGTGAACCTCATGACCGCCGGGCGCGGCATCGTTCATTCCGAGCGGCACGACGCCTCCGTGAAGGCGCGCGGGGGGCCGCTGTTCGGCATCCAGAGCTGGATCGCGCTGCCCAAGGCGCTGGAAGAGACCAGCCCGGACTTCCTCCACGCGGACAGCGAGGCGCTGCCGGTGGTGGCGGACGGCGGGGTCAAGGCGCGGGTGATTCTCGGCAGCGCCTTCGGGGCGACGTCGCCCGTCGCGCTCGCCTCGCCCGCGACCTATGTGGAAATCCAGCTGGCTGCGGGCGCCCATGTGCCTGTTGATCCCACCCACGAGGACCGCGCGCTGTTCACGCTGGAGGGTGAGGTGGAGGTGGACGGCACCACCTTTCCCGCCGGCCAGATGCTGGTGATCCGGCGCGGCGTTGCCACCTCCGTCCGGGCACGGACCCCGGCGCGACTGATGCTGGTGGGCGGTGAGCCGCTGGAGGGGCCGCGCTACATCTGGTGGAATTTCGTGTCGTCGAGCCTCGATCGGCTGGACGCGGCCAAGGCCGCATGGCGGGAGGGGCGGTTCGACCTCATCCCCATGGACCACGACGAATTCATCCCTGCGCCGGACGATGGCGCCGGCCGCCCCCGCCCCCAGAGCCCACGGGGCTGAGGGGCCGGGGACGGCGCGCCCTTGCGCGCATGCTCAAGCCTTGCCAGGCTGGAGCTGCGCCGGGGTGTCGCTGGCGGGAAAGCTCTCCTTCAACGCTTCGTCCAGGCGGTCGGAGGCCTTCCTTTTCTCGTGCGCACCGTCTTCCGTATCCGCCGCCGGGTCGCCTTCGGGCTTCGACGCACGAGTGAGGGAGGGCGGGTCGCTGGCGGGGAAAGAATCCTCAAGTGCCTCGTCCAGTTCGTCGGAGACACGCTCCTTTTCGCGCGCGGCGGCGTCCCGCGGCTCGCCGTCCGCCTTCGGGGCGCGGGTGACGGACGGGGGATCGCTGGCGGGGAAGGACTCTTCCAGCGCCTCGTCCAGGCGCTGGTCGAGCGTGGCGGTGCGGGGGGACGCGGTGGAGGCAGCGGGGGTCATGGCATCAATCTCCTCTGCACCATCAACGAACGGCAGAGCCGCCCGTTCCCCGTCGACATTCCGCCTCACGCATCAAGGGCAGCCTCCTGCCGTGCGAGACGGGCGGCGACACGCTCAAGGCCGGCGGCGATCTCCCGACGCTCGCCCGGACGCAGGTCCGATCCTGTCTGCAGGCGGCGCGCGAGCGCTTCCATTAGGAAGAGATCGAGCAGGGGCCGGCCTCGGCCGCCGTCCGGCGCTCCCTCTGCATAGGCGGCGAGCACCGCGCGCTCGGCGCGGGAGCGGAAGGCGGCGAGAAGCTCCGCCCGCAGTTCCGACGCGTCGCGGGCGACGCCAGCCTCGCCGGCAGTGACGCGCGCCAGGGTGTACACAAGGGAGGCGAGCAGTTCGGCGACATCGCGCCAGCCGTTCGCCCGCTCGCCCTGAGCGCCGGTGATGACCGCATCGCTCCCGGACACCAGCAGATGGTCGAGGTCGAAGCGTCC
Organism: Xanthobacter aminoxidans; assembly: GCF_023571765.1. Lineage (GTDB taxonomy): Bacteria > Pseudomonadota > Alphaproteobacteria > Rhizobiales > Xanthobacteraceae > Xanthobacter > Xanthobacter aminoxidans. The sequence goes on from NZ_JAMJXC010000017.1 coordinate 15,500, forward strand.
GTGGGTGCGGATCACCGGCACGTCCGTGCCTGCGAGCGGGCCGGCGATGCGCTCCCGCATTTGTGCCCCGAGCCAATCCCGATCGACACCGAAAAGGGCGTCCGGCGCGGCACGCACGGCATCCATGGTCTGGCGAAGCCAGCTATCGATCTCATCGGCAGAGGCGACGCCCGGCGCGAAGGCCGGATCGGCGGCGGGGGCCGACAGAACAGTATGCAGTTCGGCCAGCCGCCGGGCGCTGGCGCGCAGCAGCCGGAGCACGCCCGCCACCTCCTCCTCGAAATGCTGGTGGCCGCCATCGGGCAGGGCTGCGGCATCGAGCGCACGCTGCACCTGCGCCAGGGTCCAGCCGGCGGCATTGCCCTGGTTGCGCACGAAGCCATAGGCGAGCGCCACCTGGGCCGATCCGCCTTCCGGCCGGGTGCGGGTGATGGCGCCGATCAGCGGCGGCACGTGGGGGAAGTCGAGGGCGGTCAGGTGGCGCGCCATCTCCATCTCGCCGGTGCGGCCGAACTCCATGTGGCGGAACAGCTTCACCGCCACCTTGTCGGTGACGACGAGGCTCGCTGCCGGTTCGTCGGCATCGGCGAGCTCGCACAGCGCCCCCCGCTCCACGTCGAGGCCGTCGAGCCGGTCGGTGGGCGAGAACACCAGCGCGCCGCCATCGGGCAGGGGCACCGGCTCGGCCTGCCGCAGCGCGCGCAGCACGCCGGCGGGCAGCCCGTCCAGCACCATGGCATCGGTGAGGAAGCCCACGCGCCGGCCCTGCCGCACGCGGGTCAGGGCCAGTTGCTCGGCGATGGCGGGGGGATGCTGGTCCTCCCACGCCACGCAGAAGGACATGAGGAAGCGCTCGGTGCGCCCGGCGAGATCGGCCTCGATCTCCGCCATGGCCACGTCCCGCTCGGTGCCCGGCAGGCGCATGACCCAGCCGATGCGCACCGCCCCGATGTCCTTGGCCGTGCCGGGAAACCAGCGTCGCCGCGCCAGATATTGCGGCAGCGCCTCGGTCTCGATGACCGCGCGATGGGCGTCGGAGAGGGCACCCATCAGCCCGTCGCGGACCACGAGGGTGGCGAATTCCGGCAGCATCTCCGGCGCGGGATCGCGCCAGGCGGGTTCCGCCGCCGTGGTGGAGAGGCGGAAGGCGTAGAAGCCGTAGGGCGGCAGCGTGAGCACGAGGGGCGCGCGGTCGAGCGCCGGCAGGCTGGTGCCGCTCACGAGGTCCACCGGCACGCGCCGCTCGAACTCGGCGAGGTCCAGCTCCACCCCCTGCAAGGTGTGGGCGAGGTTGGCGACGCACAGCACCGCCTCGCCCTCAAATTCGCGCAGATAGGCAAGGATGCGCCGGTTGCGCGGGAACACCAGGCGGAAAGTGCCGCGCCCGAATGCCGGCTGCTCCTTGCGCACGGCGAGGAAGCGCCGTGTCCAGTTCAGCATGGAATGGGCATCGCGCGACTGCGCTTCCACATTCACCGCCGGGAAGCCGTAGAGCGGATCCTGGATCACCGGCAGCACGAGCTTTTCAGGATCGGCCCTGGAGAAGCCGCCGTTGCGGTCCGGCGACCACTGCATGGGCGTGCGTACGCCGTCGCGGTCGCCGAGATGGATGTTGTCGCCCATGCCGATCTCGTCACCGTAATAGATGACGGGCGTTCCGGGCAAAGTGAGCAGCAGGGAGTTCATCAGCTCGATGCGCCGTCGGTCCCGCTCCAGCAGCGGGGCAAGGCGGCGGCGGATGCCGAGGTTGATGCGGGCGCGCCGGTCCGAGGCGTAGATGCTCCAGAGATAGTCCCGTTCCGCGTCAGTGACGGTCTCCAGCGTCAGCTCGTCGTGGTTGCGCAGGAAGATGGCCCACTGGCAGGTCGCCGGGATGGCCGGCGTTTGGCGCAGGATGTCGGTGACCGGGAAGCGGTCCTCCTTGGCGATGGCCATGTACATGCGCGGCATCAGCGGGAAGTGGAATGCCATGTGGCATTCGTCCGCGTTCGGGCCGAAATATTGCTGGGTGTCCTCCGGCCAGAGATTGGCCTCGGCGAGCAGCATCCGGCCCTTGTAGTGGGCATCGAGATGGGCGCGGATCTTCTTCAGGATGGCGTGGGTCTCGGGCAGGTTGGCGCAGTCGGTGCCCTCGCGCTCTACCAGATAGGGCACGGCGTCGAGCCGCAGGCCGTCCACCCCCATGTCCAGCCAGAAGCTCATGACGGAGAGGACGCGCTCCAGCACCTCGGGATTGTCGAAGTTGAGGTCCGGTTGGTGGGCATAGAAGCGGTGCCAGTAGAACTGGCCAGCCACCTCGTCCCAGCTCCAGTTGGATTTCTCCACGTCGCAGAACACGATAGGCACGCCGGGATAGCCCTTGTCGTCGTCTGCCCAGACATAGAGGTTGCGCTCCGGGCTACCCTTGGGCGCGCGCCGCGCGGCCTGGAACCAGGGGTGCTGGTCGCTCGTGTGGTTGATGACCAGCTCGGTGATGACGCGCAGTCCGCGCGCATGGGCCTCGGCAATGAAGCGCCGCGCTTCGTCCATGGTGCCGTAGTCCGGCGACACGCCCTCATAGAGCGCGATGTCATAGCCATCGTCGCGCCGGGGCGAGGGATAGAAGGGCAGGAGCCAGACGGCGGTGGCGCCGAGGTCGGCGATGTAGTCGAGCTTGGAGATCAGCCCGCGGAAGTCGCCGATGCCGTCGCCATTGGCGTCGAAAAACGACTTCACATGCAGCTGATAGACGATGGCGTCCTTGTACCACAGAGGGTTGTCGCCGGCGGTGACGGGCTCAGGCATGGCCGAGGCTCCCGGTTCCGGAGGGCTTTGGGCCACGCGGGGCGGCCGGGGCGGACGAGATCGGGGCGGGGCAGAAAGGCACGGTGCTCCCTTGAACCGTCGTGGAGGGACAGGCGACCCGGCCGGCGCATCGCATTTGCAGCGGACGCGCCGAGTGAGTGGCCACGCTTGCCTAACGCGGCTGGAGCGTGGCGGTTCCGGTCTGTCAGGGAGAGTTCAGGGGACAATTGGGGCAGCCGGACGGCATGCGGGGGAATGCCGTCCGGCTGGCGCGTCAGTTTGCCGTGGCAATATCGGCGCCCGTCCTGTTTCGCGCGAAGGGGCGCTGCCGGCATCCCGAAAATGAAGGATGCCGACAGAGAATTTTTTTCTCGCGAGGGATGGAACCTTTGGGCCCGAACCGCGTTTCGACGGTCGTGTGGGCTCATACGAGTCCGCCCCCGATCCGGTCATGCGTCGCGCGTTTGCCGCTCTCCCCAATATGCGGGAGGCGCCAAGCGCCGTTGGCCGGCAGAACCTGACGCGAAGCCCCAGCTGCCCCACAGCCGACACGGAGGACCGCCCATGTTCGATGCCGCCCGCCACCCGCTGAAGATCTGCATCGATGGCTCCTGCATCGTCCTGCGCTCGCTAGACGACGCCATCGGTTTGATGCGCTCCCACCCCGTGGGGGAGCACGCCGAGATGCTGGTGGACCAGATGGAGGCCGCCCGCCTGCCCGAGCTTCAGCGCCGGGCCTGGGTGGCGTTCGAGACTTTCGCCGATGCCATGCGCCTGTCTCCCGACGCTCAGCGCCGGATGATGTGACACGGACGGCAGGGCGGTCGCGGAAAGCGCCGCCCTGAGTATCCTCCCGATAGAGCGGCTGCGCCCTCAGAACCTTTCCGGCACGCGATGGCGGGCATAGTCCGCCTCCACGTAATCGGGGTCCTTCTGGCGCTTGGGCAGCTTGATCTTCTCCCGCGGCACATCCTCGTAGGGGATGCGGGACAGGAGATGGGAGATGATGTTGAGGCGCGCGCGCTTCTTGTCGTCGGAGAAGGCCACGAACCATGGCGCCCACATGGTGTCTGATGCCTCGAACATGGCATCCCGGGCGCGGGAATAGTCGAACCAGCGCGCGTAGGATTCCAGATCCATCGGCGAGAGCTTCCAGATCTTGCGCGGATCGTCGATGCGGCTCTCCATCCGCCGGGTCTGCTCCTCCTCCGACACTTCGAGCCAGTACTTGAGCAGGATCACGCCCGATTCGACGATGGACTGCTCCACGTAGGGCACGCTTTCCAGAAACTTCTTCGACTGCTCCTCCGTGCAGAAGCCCATCACGCGGTCGACGCCGGCCCGGTTGTACCAGGAGCGGTCGAAGATGATGATTTCCCCGCCAGCCGGCAGGTGCGTCACGTAGCGCTGGATGAACATCTGCGATTTCTCGCGCTCCGTGGGCGGCGGCAGGGCCACCACGCGGAAGATGCGCGGGCTCACCCGCTCCATGATGGCCTTGATGACGCCGCCCTTGCCGGCCCCGTCGCGGCCCTCGAAGACGATGCAGATCTTCGCGCCCGTGTGCTTCACCCAGAGCTGAAGCTTCACCAGCTCGGCATGCAGGTGCTTCAGCTCCGCCTCATATTCCTTGCGCGAGAGCGGGGCGGCAGGGCTGCCGCCGTCCGTGCCGGACGGAGGCAGGATCGCCTGGGTCTTGTGCTTCTTCTTGTGCTTGTGCGCCATGGCGGCGTCCTCCCTAAAAACCGCTCCGTTGAGACGGGGCGGGTCAGGCCCAGCTGAGGAAGAAGCCCACGTCGCCGGGCATGCCGTTCGGCCAGTCCACGATCATGGCCTTGAGCTTGTAGTGGCCCTGCCGGAGGTAGTCGCGCCACAGCTCGTAGGCCTGGCGCGGGCGGCCGGTGAGGGTGTCGGGCCAGCCCTCTTCCGCATTGTTGATGGCGCGGCCCTTGTCGCTGCACAGTACGTTGGGAAAGCGCATCACCATGATCTCGGTCTCGCCGCGCTGGGCGGCAAGGCGGATCTTCGTGAGGAGATTCTGGGAGATCTCATGCAGCGTCTCGGGCGTGAGATCGAGCGGCTGGGACAGCGTCTTGATGAGCTCCTCGCGGGCCTTGTCGGCCCGGTCCATGGCGGAGAATTCCTTGGACAGCTTGGCCTTTTCGATCTCTTGCATGTACGCGCGCAGGTCGTCCGCGCTCATGAAGCTCTCGTCGCCCAGCGTGGTATTCTGCTGCGCTGCCTGGGGCATGGGTCTCTCCGTTTGGAAATGCGGTCCGGCCGCAGTTTCTCCATGAGCTAAGCGGCGTCGTTGTCCGATATCAACTCTTTCCGGCCCCGCTCGCGTTCACACCCCCACGAGACGCGCAGAACGGCGCACAAGGCAAACAAAAAGGCCGGCGCCGGAGAGCTGGCGCCGGCCTCTCGTTTCGACCCGAAGGTCGAACCCGGAGGATTCTGGTCTTGAGGGGCGCGCTCAGAGCGTCGCGAAGACGGAAGCCGGAATGCGGAAGAAGCCGCGGCCGTTGGCAAAGGTCCGGTAGTAGGACGAGGCGTTGGCATAGAGGTGATCGAACCACGCCTTGCCGCTCTGGCCCACGGGCAGGCGGTCAATGGTGAAGATATCGGCGTTGGGCGCGAAGCGGACGTGGATCAGCACGTCATCGGTGGCGGAAGCTTCGACGGCCGCCGCGATGGGCTGGGCAAGGGCATTCATCACAAGGTCTCCTCTGGAAGGGATCAAGAAAAGCGCTGCAGGCACCTTCCCGAAGGCCTGCCCTGAAACGCCGGACACGCCCCGATGCCGCTGCCGGAGGAACCGCCGGATTGTCTCTCGCAACCCGGCTGGCCCCGGAAAGCCCCCGCAATCCCGAAACGCTAAGCAGGGGGCGGCGCCCATTCCTTGATCGCGATCAAATTTTGTGCGTCGGTATCGAAAGACCGAATGCCGCAGCCGATTCCACGAGGTGGTCCGGCCGGCGGAACGGCGCGCGCCGTCGCGGGCGGGCGACACAGCACGTTGTTGTGAAGGGGCTCGGATGCGCCCGCATTCGTCGCTGTTCGAGGGCACGGATCTTGCCAGCCTGAGGGCAAATGCGCCGTCTTCCGGCGTAGAATTGTCGCTAACCATCCGGCCGGGCCAGTGACCCCCTCGGCCGGCGGCGTGGGGTGCAAGGCCATGCGCATTCTGATTCTCGGCAGCGGCGTCGTCGGCACGACATCCGCCTATTATCTCTCCAGGGCCGGACACGAGGTGACGGTGCTCGACCGCCAGCCGGCGGCCGGCATGGAGACCTCCTTCGCCAATGCTGGGCAGGTCTCGCCGGGCTATTCCTCGCCCTGGGCCGGGCCGGGCATTCCGGTGAAGGCCGTCAAGTGGCTGCTCATGCACCATCGCCCGCTGGTGGTGTGGCCCGGCCTCGACCCCAAGCTCTATTTCTGGCTGGCGCGGATGCTCGCCAACTGCACCGAGGCCGCCTATCGCCGCAACAAGGCGCGCATGGTGCGCCTCGCCGAATTCAGCCGGGACGCGCTGGACGAGCTGCGCAAGGACACCGGCATCACCTATGACGAACGCACGCTCGGCACGCTCCAGCTGTTCCGCACCCAGAAGCAGCTCGACCACGTGCACACCGACACCGAGGTGCTGGATGTCCACGGCGTCCCCTACGATTTGCTTGATCCCGCAGGCTGCATCCGTGCCGAGCCGGCGCTGGCGCGCGTCCGCGGCAAGTTCGTGGGCGGCCTGAGGCTGCCGGGGGACGAGACGGGCGACGCGCACCTCTTCACCCAGCGCCTCGCCGAGATCTGCGCGCGCCAGGGCGTCACCTTCCGCTATGACGTCACCGTCGATGCGCTGCGGGAGGACGGCGGGCGCATCACCGGCGTCGCCCTGTCGGGCGGCGAGGTGCTCACGGCCGATGCCTATGTTGCGGCCATGGGCAGCTACACGCCGGCCCTGCTCGCGCCGCTGGGCATCCGCCTGCCGGTCTATCCAGTGAAGGGCTATTCCCTGACCCTGCCCATCGTCGATCCGGACGCGGCGCCGCGCTCGACCGTGATGGACGAGACCTACAAGGTGGCCATCACCCGCCTCGGCGACCGCATCCGCGTGGGCGGTACGGCGGAACTCGCCGGCTTCAACCTCTCGCTTCGCGCGCCGCGCCGGGCGACGCTGGCCTATTCGGTGGGCGATCTCTTCCCGGCCGGAGGCGACATCGAGAAGGCGACCTTCTGGACCGGCCTGCGCCCCATGACGCCGGACGGCACGCCCATCGTCGGCGCCACGCGCTTCGCCAATCTCTACACCAACACCGGCCACGGGACTTTGGGCTGGACCATGGCCTGCGGCTCGGGCCGCGTGCTCGCCGACATCATCGGCGGCCGCGCGCCGGAGATCGACACGTCGGACCTCTCCGTCGCCCGCTACGCGGAAGCCGCCTGAGGCTTCCGCTCAAGCCGGACCTTGCGCCGCCGCCGCGCCTGCGCCAAACCAGCGCGCGGAGGCGGGCATGCGTTTCATTCACACGTCTGACTGGCAATTGGGCAAGCCGTTCGGCCGCGTGCCGGAGGAGGCGCGCACCGTTCTGAGGGAGGCGCGGCTCGACGCCATCGACCGCCTCGCCGCTGCCGCGCGCGCCAACGGGGCGCCGCTGGTGCTGGTGGCCGGCGACGTGTTCGACAGTCCGGAGCCGGGAGACCGGGTCTACCGGCAGGCGCTCAACCGCATGAAGGCGCAGGCCGACGTACGCTTCCTGCTGCTGCCCGGCAACCATGATCCGTTGCGCGCCGACGGCCTGTGGAGCCGGCTGGCCGCCGACACGCCGGCGAATGTCTCGGCCCTCACCGAGGCGCGGCCGCTGGAGCTGGGCGCCGCAGACGGCGAGCAGTCCGTGCTGCTGCCGGCTCCCCTCTCCCACAAGCGCAGCGTGGCCGACCCCACCCAATGGTTCGATGGGGTGGAGACGCCTCCGGGCGCCCTGCGCATCGGGCTCGCCCACGGCTCGGTGCAGACCTTTGGCGGCGATGCCGACCCCAACCTCGTCGCCGTCGACCGCGCCCGCCGCGCCGGCCTTGCCTATCTCGCGCTCGGCGACTGGCACGGCCGGATCAGGATCGATGAGCGCACCTATTACAGCGGCACGCCCGAGCCGGACGATTTCGGCCGCGAGGTGACGGGCCTCGCGCTGCTGGTGGATGTGTCCGGCAATGCCCCGCCTGAGGTGACGGAGCTGCCCATCGGCCGCCACCACTGGCTGGAGGAGGGCTGGTCCCTTTCCGGCGCGGACGATCTCGACGCGCGCATCGCCGGCCTCGCGCCAGGCGTGGCGCGGCAGGATCTCGTCTGCCGGCTCCGGCTCTCCGGCCTCGTCACGCTGGCTGAGCGGGTGGCGGTACGCCGCCGTCTGGAGGACGAACTGGCCCACGAGGTGCGCTGGCTGGACTTGATCGCCGATGATCTCGTGACGCGGCCCACCGACACCGACCTCTCCGAGATCGACGCCCAGGGCGAGCTGCATACCGCCGCCGTGCGCCTGCGGGCGATGATGGGCGAGGGCGGGGCCGAGGGGCGGCTCGCCGCCCAGGCGCTGGAACGCCTCTATGTGGAGCAGATGCGCGCCCAAAGGGCGGGGGAAGCGTGATGCGGGTTCGTCGCCTGAGGATCGAGAATTTCCGCAAGTTCCGTGCCCCGGTAGTGGTGGACGGCTTCACCGATGGGCTGAACCTCGTCTGCGAGCCCAACGAGACCGGCAAGTCCACCGTGCTGGACGCCCTGCGCGCGGCCCTGTTCGAGCGCCACAGCGCCAAGAGCGACCGCATCCGCTCCTTCCGCCCGCAGGGCGACGAGGTGGCGCCGAGTGTGGAACTGGCCTTCGACGTGAATGGCGAGGAATGGCGCCTCACCAAGCGCTTCCTGCTCTCGCCCTCCGTGACGCTGGAGGGGCCGGAGGGGCGGTTCGCCTCCGATGCGGCCGAGGAAAAGCTGCAGGGCCTCCTCGGCTTCACCCGCGCCGGCAACCGTGGCGCCGACGACGACAGCCGCGGCGCGCTCGGTCTGCTCTGGGTGGAGCAGGGCCAGTCCTTCCTCCTCGGCAGTCCGGGCGAGACCGCCCGCCGCACGCTGGAGGAGGCTCTGGCCGGCGAGATCGGCGCCGTCACCGGCGGCCGTCGCGCCAAGGCGGTGGTGGCACAGGTGGAGAAGGCGCTGGCCGATTTCTACACCGCCACCGGCCGCTCGACCGGCAAGCTCAAGCAGGCCGACGCCGCCGAGGCGGCCGCCCGCGCCGCCGCCACCGAGCGGGCGCGGGAGCTGGAGCAGTTCGAGGGCGTGCTGGAGCAACTGGAATACAAGCGCAACGAGCGCCGCCGGCTTGTGCGCGACATCGAGGACCCCCAGACCGACGCCGATCTGAAGAAGCTCGACGAGGACATCGCCCGCGCCCGTGCCGCCGGGCAGGCGCTGGAGATCGCCACCCTCGCCGTGCGCGAGCAGTCCGCCCGCCGCAGCGCGCTGGAGGAGCGCCACGCCGTGCGCGAGAAGCTCGCGACCCAGCTTCAGGCCGCTGAGACAAAGGTGGCGGGCGCCACGGAGGCCGTGAGCACCCATGCCGAGGTGATCAGTCGCGTCCGCTCCAGCGAAAGGACGGCGGCCCTGGCGCTGGAGGCGGCCCGAACAGCCCTGCGCGAGGCGGAGACCCGGCGAGACCAGTCCGTCGCCGAGCGCGCCGCCGCCGAGCGCCGCCTTGTACTGGCCGCCGCCTTCGCCCGGCTCGACCGTGCCGAGGCCCATGCCGCGAACATTCGCGAGCGGGAAACGCGCATCGCGGCCTCGCGCATGGATGCCGCTGCCGTGGATCGCCTGCGCCAATTGGAGGACGCGGAGAGCGCCGCGCGCGCCCAGGCGGAAGCCGGCGCCGCCACGCTGACCGTGACCCTCGAGCCCGGCGCTCCGCAGATCCTCCTCGATGGGACGCCGCTGACCGAGGGCGCCATCCGCCTGAGCCGGCCGCGCAGCCTCTCCATTCCCGGCGTCGGCACCATCGCCTTCGCCCCGCCACCTTCGGGCGAGCCGGCGCTGGCGCGGCTGCGGGCGGCGCGGCGCGATCTCGCCGATTTCCTCACGGGCGTGGGCCACGACACGCCGCAGGCCGCCCGCACCGCGGGCCGGGCGCGGGCTATCGACGAGGCCGAGCTTCTGGGGCTTCGCACACGGCTCAAGGCCGAATGCCCTGCGGATGCCGCCCTCGGCATTCCCGCCGGCCTCGATCCCCTGCGCGGCGCGCTCGCTGACGTGGAGCGACCGGCGCCGGAAACCAAGGATACCGCATTCCCCGCCGCCGACGTGGAGACGCCCTATCGCGCCGCCCGCGCCGCCGAGACGGAGGCCGCCGCCCGCCGGGAGGCGGCGCTGGACAGCCTGAAGGCGGGCGAACTGAAGGAAGTCGCCCTCGCCGCCGCGCTGGAGCGGGCCGAGGCCGAGCGGGCGCGGCTCGCCTCTGATCTTGCAGCCGATCGCGCCGCGCTCGCGGACGAAGATCTCGCCGCTGCCCTGGAGGACGCGCGTGCCGCCGAGGCCCGCGCGCTGGTGGATTGCGACACCGCCCGCCGCGCTGCCGAAGGGCTGGACGCGGACGGCTTCATCCGCCGCCGCGACACGCTGCGCAAGAGGCGCGACACGCTGCAATCCCAGCTGCCCGAGCTGGCCGGCGCGGTGGCGCGGCTGGAGGAGCAGGCGCGCACGCTGGGCGGGGAAGGTCCCGCGACCCGCAAGGCAGCCGCCGACGAGGAAGCCGAGGCCGCCGCCGCCGCCCACGCCCGGCTCAAAAGCGAGGCGGACACGCTGGCGCTCCTGCTCAAGGTGCTGAAGGAGGCGCAGCAGGACGCGGCGCGGCGCTATCTTGCCCCCGTCACCCGGCGCATCGAGCCCTATGTGCGGCGCCTCCTGCCCTCCGCCAGCCTCTCCTTCGGCGAGGATCTCAAGCCCCAGCTCCTTACCCGCGCCGGCCGCGAGGAGGCGGCGGAGATGCTGAGCAAGGGCACGCAGGAGCAGATCGCCATCCTCACCCGCCTCGCCTTCGCCGATCTCCTCATCGACAAGGGCCAGCCCGCCTCGCTGGTGCTGGACGATGCCCTCGTCTTCGCCGACGACGACCGCTTCGACACCATGATGGAAATCCTCTCCGAAGCCTCCGGCCGCATGCAGGTGCTGGTGCTGAGCTGCCGGGCCTCGGCATATCGGGCCCTGTCGGCGACGCGCCTCTCGATCCGTCCTGCGTGATGCTCCCGCACCTCTCGCGACCGTTGTAGGATGGGGGCGGGAAGGGCACAGGAATGGGCGGGATCGTCACAGCGCGCGCGGGTGCGGGCCGTCCGCGGGAGCCGCGCGGCGACACATGGGGGCGCCGGTGAGCGGCCCCGTCGAGAGACTGCGTCTGTGGCTGGCGCAGGAACTTCATCTCGGCGCCATCGTGCGGGCGCTGGTGGTGATCGGTCCGCTGGTGATCGCCTATCTCCTCTCCGGCGAAGCCGCGCTGGTCAATCTCTGCCTGCTCACCGTCTCGCTGCTGATCCCGGCGCTGAAGCTGCGGCTCAGCCCGGCGGCGGTGATCGTGCAATATCTCGTCATCGTCGCCACCTTCTCGATGCTGTTCCTGGCGGCCCCGGTCCCGCCCCTGTTCGTGGTGCTGGCGGCCGTCACCGGCTTCATGGCCGCGGCCGTGACGCGTTTCGGCACGCTGATGCGGACGCTGGGCAACTGGGTGTTCATCCCCGCCGTCTACCTGGCGCTGGACATCCGCGAGGGGGCGCTGGGCGAGGCGGCGCTGTGGCAGGCGGGCATGCTGCTCGGGCTTTCCCCGGTGGGGCTCGCCCTCGTCTGCGCCATACAGGCGCTGGACGGGCGGCGGCGGACGCTGGAGCGATCCGAGATCTTCGGGCCACCCTCCGGCGACTGGCTGGTGCCGGCCGTGGCGACGGCGGCCGCGGTGTTCGCGGCGGCGCTGCTGGTGGAGATGTTCGACATCCGCGAGGGCCAGTGGCTCATCTGGTCGGCGGCGAGCGTGGTGGTGGGCGACCTTTCCGCCTCCACCGGCAAGCTCAAGCTGCGGGCCATGGGCGCGCTGGTGGGTGCGCCGCTCGGGCTGCTGATCGGGCTGGTGCTGCCGGTGAGCGACGTGGGCTATTCCTTCTGCGTGCTCGGAGCCATGCTCACGCTGATCGCGTTTTCGCGCTACGTGATCGGCTTCGGCGCGCGCTGCTTCTTCATTGCGCTCGCGGCCGCCTTTGCGGGGACGGGTAGTGGCATCGCCACCGAGCGGGTGGAGAACGTGCTCATCGGCGGTGCCTTCGGTCTCGTCGCCGTTGCCCTCGCCGAAATCGCGCGGCCGCCGCGCCGTCCGCGACCGGAGCGGCCGGCGGCGCTCTGAGGCTGGTCAAGCCCGCGCAGCGCCCGAGCGTGGCCCGTTTGGCTTCGGCAAGGCCGAGGCCAATGCCATCAGGCCACCACGTCGACCGGATCGAGCACGAAGGGAGTGCGCTCGGCGAGGTCGTTGATGTGCGCGAAGTAATTCTCGAAGTGCGGCGTCTCGCGATGGGCGGTGACGGCCGCCGCGTCCACATAAAGCTCGTCGATGACGAACCGCGTGGGCTCGGCCTGATCGCGCCAGAAGTCCCAGCGCCGGTTGCCTGGCTCGGCGCGGGTGGCGCGCGCCATGCCCGTGAGCAGCGCCTGCAACGCTTCCGCCTTGCCCGGGCGGGCGGAGAGAAGGACCACGATCTTGACCGGCGCGCTCATCTTTAGAGGTTCCTTCAGGGGGAAGAGGCCGGAAATGGGCCTCCTTCCGGCCTGAAGGTCAAGGGGGCTCCGCTACTCCGCCGCCTCGTCGAGATGCGGCACCGGGGCGAGGCGCACCGGGGCGGCGGGCTTCTCGCGCTTGCGGGTGAGCCAGCGCTGGAGCCGGACCATGTAGAGATAGACCACCGGCGTCGTGTAGAGCGTGAGCACCTGGCTCACCATGAGCCCGCCCACGATGGCGAAGCCGAGCGGACGGCGCAGCTCCGATCCGGTGCCCGTCCCCAGCATCAGCGGCAGGGCGCCGAGCAGCGCGGCCATGGTGGTCATCATGATGGGTCGGAAGCGGATGAGGCACGCTTCATAGATGGACGCTTCCGGCGACTTGCCCTCGCGCTCCCGCACCAGAGCGAAGTCGATCATCATGATCGCGTTCTTCTTCACGATGCCGATGAGCAGCAGGATGCCGATGAGGGCGATGACCGAGAGGTCATAGCCCGCCACATAGAGCACCAGCAGCGCCCCCACCCCCGCCGAGGGCAGGCTGGAGAGGATGGTCAGCGGGTGGATGAAGCTCTCATAGAGCACGCCGAGGATGATGTAGACGGCGACGATGGCGGCGAGGATCAGGTAGGGCTGGGTGCGGAGCGAGTTCTGGAACGCCTGCGCCGTACCCTGGAAGGTGCCGATCAGCGTCTGCGGCATGCCGGCTTCCTGCTCCGCCTGCTTGATGGCGTCCACCGCCTGCCCCAGCGCGACACCCGGCGCGAGGTTGAAGGAGAGCGTCACCGCCGGGAACTGGCCCTGGTGGGAGATGGAGAGATAGGCGGTCTTCGAATTGTCCACCTTCACGAAGGCGGAGAGCGGGATCTCCTCGCCCGTGCGCGGGGAGCGGACATAGACCTTGTCCAGCGCGCCGGGGTCTGTCTGGAGCTTGGGATCGACCTCCAGGATCACGTGGTATTGCGAGAGCTGGGTGAAGTATTGCGCCACCTGCCGCTGGCCGAAGGCGTCATAGAGCGTGTCGTCGATCACCATCGGCAGGATGCCGAAGCGGGCGGCGGTGTCGCGGTCGATGGTGAGGGAGACGGTGGGCGCGTTGGTCTGCTGGTCGGTGGCGACGTCGGTCAGTTCCGGCAGCGATTTCAGCTTGGCCAGCATGCGCGGGCCCCAGGCGTTCAGCTCGTCGAGATTGGCGTCCTGCAATGTGTATTGATACTGGGTGCGGGAGGTGCGCCCACCTACGTTGATGTCCTGCGAGGCCTGGAGGAATAGGGCGATGCCCTCCACCTTGGCGAGCTGTGGCCTCAGTCGGTGGATCACCTCGTCGGCGGTCACGTCGCGCTCGCTCCTCGGCTTCAGGGTGATCCAGACGCGGCCGGTGTTGATGGTCTGCGAGCCGCCGGTGGCGCCCACCGAGCCGGAGACGTTCTCGATGGCGGGGTCGCGCGCCACGATGTCGAGCAGCGCCATCTGCTTGCTCGTCATGGCCGAGAAGGAGATGTCCTGCGCCGCCTCGGAGAAGCCCTGGATGAAGCCGGTGTCCTGCTGCGGGAAGAAGCCTTTGGGAATGGCCACATAGAGCCAGCCGGTGGCGGCGACGGTGGCGAGGAGGCTCATCAGGGTGAGGAACTGGTGCTTCAGCACCCACTTCAGGCCGGTGTCATAGACCTTCAGCATCCCGTCGAAGAAGGCTTCCGCCGCCATGTAGGCGCGCCCGTGCTTCACGCCGTGTTCGTTCTTGAGGAACAGGGAGCACATCATGGGCGTCAGCGTCAGCGACACCACCACCGAGACGAGGATGGTGATGGTGACGGTGACGGCGAACTCGCGCAAAAGGCGTCCGACGATGCCGCCCATGAGCAGCACGGGGATGAACACCGCCACCAGCGACAGGCTGATGGAGATGATGGTGAAGCCGATCTCGCCCGCCCCCTTCAGCGCCGCATCGAACGGGCGCATGCCTTCCTCGATGTAGCGATAGATGTTCTCCAGCATCACGATGGCATCGTCGACGACGAAGCCCACCGCGATGGTGAGGGCCATGAGGGAGAGATTGTCGAGGCTGTAGCCCACCACATACATCACCGCGAAGGTGCCGATGAGCGCCATGGGCACGGTGACGCTCGGGATGATGGTGGCCCAGAGGCTGCGCAGGAAGGCGAAGATCACCGCCACCACCAGCGCGATGGTGATGAGCATGGTGAGCTGCACGTCGTCCACCGAGGCGCGGATGGTCTCGGTGCGATCGCCGATGATCTTCACCGTGATGCCGGGGGGGAGCGACGCTTCCAGCCGCGGGATGGCCGCCTTCACCCGGTCCACCGCATCGATGACGTTGGCACCGGGCTGCTTGAACACGATGAGCTGGATGCCGCGCTTGCCGTTCTGCCAGGAAGCGAGGCGGGCGTTCTCCGGCCCGTCCACCGCGCGGCCGATGTCGCGGATGCGCACCGGCGCGCCGTTTTTGTAGGCGACCACCACCTCGTTCCAGGGCAGGGCAGTGAGCAACTGGTCGTCGGCATAGATGGTGAAGCCCTGCGCCGGCCCGTCGAAGCTGCCCTTGGGCTGGTCCACGGTCGCGGCGGCGAGCACCGCGCGCACGTCTTCCAGGCTCATGCCGAGAGCCGCGATCTTGGCGGGGTCCACCTGCACCCGCACCGCCGGCTTCTGCTCGCCGGTGATCGCCACCTGCGCGATGCCCGGAATCTGGCTCATCTGCTGGGCGAGGATGGTGTCGGCCGCGTCGTCGAGCTTGGTGAGGGGATGGAGATCCGACTGGACGGACAGGATGAGGATGGGCGCGTCCGCCGGATTGACCTTTCGGAAGGTGGGCGGGCTCGGCAGGTTCTTGGGCAACTGGCCAGACGCCGCGTTGATCGCGGACTGCACGTCCTGCGCGGCGGCATCGATGCTGCGGCCGAGATCGAACTGGATGGTGATGGAGGCGACGCCCAGCGCGCTGGTGGAGGTCATCTGCGTCACGCCGGCGATCTGGCTGAACTGCCGCTCCAGCGGCGTCGCGACGGAGGATGCCATGGTCTCGGGGCTGGCGCCCGGTAGGCTCGCGGAGACCTGGATGGTCGGGAAGTCCACCTGCGGCAGGGGTGCCACGGGCAGCAGCGGATAGGCCACGAGGCCGACCAGCAGCAGCGCCGCCATCAGCAGCGTGGTGGCGATGGGCCGCCGGATGAATGGCGCTGAGACGTTCATGCCGGCGCTCCCACCGACACGCTCTTCGCAGGTGGCGCGGCAGGCGGCGGACGCAGGGTGATGCGGGCGCCGGGGGTGAGCTTGTACTGGCCGTCGATCACCACCTGATCGCCCGCTGCCAGCCCCGTGGCGATGGAGGCGGTGCCGGCGCTGATCCCGCTCGTGGTGACGGCACGCTTCTCCACCGTGTCGTCCGGCTTCACCACATAGACATAGAAGCCGTCCGGCCCGCGCTGGATCGCCTGCGCGGGGATGGTGACGACGTCGTGGTGGGTGTCCAGCAGCACCTTCACGTTCACGAAGGCACCGGGCCAGAGCTTGAGGTCGTCGTTCGGGAACATGGCCTTGATGCGCAGCGTGCCGGTGTCGGAGCTGATCTGGTTGTCGATCAGCGCCACCGTGCCTTCGCCCACCTTCGTCACGCCGTCGCGGCGGAAGGCGAGGGCCGAGACCGGGCCGCGCGCCAGCGCCGCCTGCATGTCGTCGAAGCGGTCCTGCGGCAGGGTGAAGACGACGGCAACGGGCTTCAGCTGGGTGATGACCACCAGCCCGCCCTCGTCGTTGGCATGGACGATGTTGCCCTCGTCCACTAGCCGCACGCCGGTGCGGCCGGAGATGGGCGCGCGGATGGTGGTGTAGTCGAGCTGGATCTGGGCATTGTCGATGGCCGCCTCGTCGCCCGCGATCTGCGCCTGATACTGGGCGACCAGCGCGCTCTGGGTATCGAGCTGCTGCTGGGACGCCGCCTGCTTGGGCACCAGAACCTTGTATCGGTCGTAGTCCGCCTTGGCGTTGGCGAGGAGGGCCTCGTCCTTGGCCCGCGCCGCCTTGGCCTGGGCGAGGGCGGCGGCGAAGGGGCGCTGGTCGATCTGGGCGAGGATGTCGCCCGCCTTCACCTCCTGCCCCTCCTTGAACACCACCTTGGTCAGCTCGCCGTCGACGCGGACCTTCACGGTGATGGTGTTGGAGGCCTGCACCGTGCCGATGCCCTCGCCATAGACCGGCACGTCCTCCACCTTCACCGCCGTGGCGATGACCGGGATGGGCGGGGGTGGTGCCTTGGGCTTCGGCGCCTGCGCTGCGGCTCCGACCAGTCCCTGCTGCCAGGCGACGGCACCGGCGACGACGATCAATGAAATGACGAAGGGGAAGACACGCATCAGGCCGTCCTGCGGCAATAGTCGATGCCCCCTTCAACACCCCCACGGCCAGAACCCTGCGCGCATTGCAGCAAAGCTCACGTCTCTGTGATGAGCTGGTCGGAGCGCAGGGTTTGCCGGCCTTGGGTGTTCAAATGCCAGCGTCCGGGCAGCGGGGAACGGTGGCCGAGGCTGCCGCGACAGACAATCCGGCGGCGATGGACTTGAAGGGAGTTCGCATCATGGTGCCATGTTGCGGGCGGAACGGGCCGGGACACAGGCGGGCAGTTGGACGCGCATGCGCGAGCCGAGCGACGAGGAACTCATGTCGGCCATCGCCGCCGGCGATGAAGCCGCGTTCCGCGCGCTCTGCCAGCGCTATGCGGTGCGGGCCGTCGCCTTCGCCCGGCGCTTCGTGGGCAACGGCAGCGACGCGGAAGACATCGCCCAGGAGGCCCTGCTGCGGGTCTGGCGGGCGGCGCCCCGCTGGCGGCCGGATGCGGCCTTCGGCACCTGGTTCTACCGCATCGTCATCAATCTGTGCCTCAATGTCCGCCGCCGCCTGCCGTTCTTCGGCCTCGACGTGGCCGGCGAGCGGGCTGATCCGGCGCCCGACGCGCTCGCCGTCATGGAGCGGCAGGAGGAGGACCGGGCCTTGCTCGCCGCGGTCGCTGCGCTTCCCGAACGGCAGCGGGTGGCCATATTGCTTACCTATTGGGAGGGGTTCTCCAACGCCCACGCTGCGGAGATTCTCGGCACCTCGGTTTCCGGCGTGGAGACGCTGCTCGTCCGCGCCCGGCGCAGCCTGCGCCTGAGCCTCGGTGCCGCACAAAAAGAAGGACAGGGCGATGACACGTGAGGAATTCGAGCACCTCTTGATCCGCCACGGCACGGATGTCGCGCTGTGGCCGCCTGCGTCCCGCATTGCCGCCGAGGCGTTGCTCGCGACAGACGTGGCGGCGCGGGGGCTGCTGGCCGGCGAGATCGCGCTGGAGCCGCGGCTCGCCGGCGCAGCGCGACTTGCGAGCGAGGCGGACATGCGGCCGGCGCGGCGTGTCACGCTCGCGCTCGCCAACGCGCCGCTGCCGCGCCAGTCCCGCCGCCACCCGGTGCTCTGGCTGCCGGACTGGCTCATCGCGCTCGATCTGCGGCCGGCCTGGCCAAGCATTGCCGCGCTCGCCGGCATGGCGCTGCTCGGCTTCATGGTGGGGTCGAGCGACACGCTCGTCAGCATCGGCCCGGCCGCGCGGGCGGGCGTGACCACCGATGTCAGCGCGGTGGTGTTCGAGCCGGGACCCATCGGTGAGGGCGTGCTGTGAGCCCCTTGTCGCGCCCGCTATCCGGCTTTTCGGGACTCGCCTCCGCGCCGCGGCGCCTGCTGATCGCCTCCCTCGCGCTCAACCTGTTCTTCGCGGGTGTGGCGCTGGCTGTGGTGATGCGTGCGCCGCACAAGCCCGTCTTCCTGCCCGCCCCCAATGTGGAGGACCGCAGTCCGCGGGTGCGCATCGACCGGCTGGCGGCGACCCTCCCCATGGCCGACGCCCGTCTTCTGCTGGCCCGCTTCGCCGCCGCCAACGGACGGCTGGTGGACGCCGAGGCGGCCTCCCGCGCGGCGCAGGAGCGCGCCCGCGAGACCTTCCTTGCGAGGCCCTTCGATCCGGCGGCGGCGCGGGCCGCATTGTCCGGCCTGCGCGACGCCCGCAGGGAAGTCTGGTCCATCGTTCACGACGTCATCATCGACGCGGCCGGGCAGATGTCGCCCGAAGGCAGCGCCCGCATCGCCGCTTGGGTACCACCCGTGCCGCCCGACGAGCCTGCGCGATAGGGCAGACACGGGAGCCGTGCCGGCCCCGGGAGCGCCACGAAGCATTGAGCCGGCAACGTTTTACGCCTGTCGCCCCGACAGATGGGGACGCGACCAAGCGCCGCTTGGCCTGCGCGTCGCAACAGATTAGATCAACTCCAATCTGCGGCCCGCTCCCCTGCGCCGTAGCCTGTCCCGCGCCGATCCGTTCCTTCCAGAAGGTATCGCCATGAAGCCTCTGCACCGCGAAAACCACCTGATCGAACGCATCGGCTGGCTGCGCGCCGCCGTCCTCGGTGCCAATGACGGCATCATCTCGACCGCCAGCCTCATGGTAGGCGTCGCGGCGGCCTCGACCAATTCGTCGGAAATCCTCGTCGCGGGCGTGGCGAGCCTTGTCGCCGGCGCCATGTCCATGGCGGCGGGCGAATACGTCTCGGTGAGCTCGCAGGCCGACACCGAGAATGCCGACCTGCAGAAGGAGCGGCGCGAGCTCGCCGAAGATCCCGAAAGCGAGCTGGCCGAGCTGACGCAGATCTATGTGCGGCGCGGCGTCGAGCCGGCGCTGGCGCGGCAGGTGGCCGAGCAGATGACGGCAAAGGATGCCTTCACCGCCCACGCCCGTGACGAACTGGGGCTGGCCGAGCATGTGGTTGCGCGCCCCATCCAGGCGGCCCTGACATCGGCGGTGACCTTCGCGCTGGGCGCGGCGATCCCGCTCGTCATCTCGCTGGTGGCGCCCACCGCCCAGATCGCGCCGATTGTCTCGGGTGGATCGCTGGTCTGCCTTGCGGTGCTCGGCGCGCTCGGTGCGCGGGCGGGCGGCGCGGACATCTGGAAGCCGACCATCCGCGTGACCTTCTGGGGCGCCATCGCCATGGCCGCGACGGCGGCCATCGGCACGCTGGTGGGTCACGCGGTCTGACCGGACCGACCTCGCACAAGTGCCGCTGCCGGGCCTATTCGCCCGCCAGCGGCCTGTTCCTGTGATGCCATGCGGCGGGCAGCCTACGGGGAGAGCTCCTCCAGAACCCGGCCCTTCGTCTCGATGGCGAAGAACATGGTGACGAGTGCGCCCACCACGAGGACACCGGCGAAGGTGGCAAACACATACTGGATGCCCGCCGCGCCCATGATGGTGCCGACCACGATGGGGCCGGCCGAGGAGCCGAGCCGCAGCCACGCGCTGCCGAGGCCGGTCCCGATGGCCCGAAGGCGCGTCGGGTAGAGTTCCGCCGAGTAGAGGTAGAGCGAAAAGGTGATGGTCTGCACGATCGCATAGGCGAGGCCAGCGAGGACCAGGACCTCGGTCGGGGAGGTCGCCCCCATCCACGCCAAGGCCAGCAGCGGGATCGGTGCCGCGAGGAAGGCGAAGGTATACCAGCGCTTGCGGCCGACCTTGTCGATCAGCAGGGCGCAGGCGATGGACGCTACCACGCCGGCCACCGAGGTCAGGAGGCCGTAGAGCAGCGCCGTTTCCAGCGGCAGGTTGAAGGTCTGCCGGTAGAGGGTGGGCAGCCAGGCGATCATGCCGTTGGCCACGAGGTAGGAGCAGAACCACATGGACCAGATGGTGAGCGTGCGCCGGCGATAGATGCCGGAGAACAGCTCCCGGATGCCCGAACGCTCGACCGGCTTCATGGCCACCGGCTTCGGATCGGCCAGCACATGGCCTTGGGCGGTGGCGCTGTGTTCCAGGTCCGACACGATCCTGTCGGCCTCCGCATAGCGGCCCTTGGCGGCGAGCCAGCGCGGCGATTCCTTCATGAAGAAGCGCAGCGGGATGAGGATGGCGGCGGGCACGATCCCGACGAGGAACATGGCCTGCCAGCCATAGACCGGCACCAATGCGCGGGCGATGAGGCCGGCCCCGACGAGGCCGAACAGGAACATCACCTCATAGAGCAGGAAGAAGCGGCCGCGCCCCTTCGAGCCGATATATTCATTGATGTAGGCGCTCGCCACCGGCACCTCGCCGCCGGTACCGATGCCCTGGATGAAGCGGAAGGCCATCATGGAGGCCGCGCCCCAGGCGAACAGGCAGGCGATGTCCATGCTGACGAACAGCAGGATGGTGAAGAGCAGCACGGAGAGGCGGCCGATGCGCTCGGCCAGCCAGCCGAAGAAGACCGCGCCGATGAGCTGCCCGAGGTAGCCCATGGAAAGGATCATGCCCGTCTGTTCGGGCTTGAGACCCCACTCGCGCACCAGCACCGGCATGGCATAGGCGATGGCGATGACGGTGTAGCCATCGAAGAAGGTGGCGGCGCCGATGATGTTGCGGGTCCAGAACACGCGTCGGGTGATCGGGAGCCGTTCGAGGCGGGCGCTGATGTCGGCTTGGCGCTCGGCATCTCTGCGCAAGTCGGTTGCCCCGCTAGCACCGAGGTGCCGCGGCGTCTGCATGAGCATTGGGTTTCCTCCAGGGATGATCTTGGTTTTTCTTTTTGCCGGTGGCCAGAGGCGCCCGGATTTGGCGCGTCCCGGCCTGGAGCCGGGACGCGCTTGTCACCCGCTAGGGGCGGAGGCGGCATGGGCCGCCTCCGGAAACGTGAGACTCAGGCTGCGAGGGCGTCGGCGACCACGGTGAGACCGGAGGCCTTCACCGCCGCGCGGATCTCGGCGTCGGCTGCCTCGCCGAGGGGCTTCAGGGGCTCGCGGATGTTCACGTTGTCGATGAGGCCGCGGGCGCGCAGCGCATGCTTGAGCGCGACGGTGCCCTCCATGTGCGAGCCGCGATGGTAGACGGCGCGGGTCACGGGCAGGAGCTGCTCGTGATACTTGCGGGCGAGGGTGTATTCCTGCGCCTTGCCGGCCTTGAGGTATTCGATGAGCAGCTCGGGTGCCATGTTGCCGTAGCCGACCAGAAGGCCGTCCACGTCGAACATGGTGGGCAGCAGCCACTCGTCGTGGCAGGACATGACGGCGAGGTTCGGGAATGCCTTCTTGAGGGCGGGGATTTCATCGTACCAGCGCTTCATGTCGCGCACGCCGTTCTTGGTGGCGGTCACGCCCGGAATGGCGGCGATCTCGAGCTGGGTATCAAGGTCGTAATTGGCCTTCGTCACGGCCGGATATTGGAACAGGATGCACTCGAGGCCGGACTGGGCGATGGCCTTGTAGCGGTCCTGCGGGGCACCCTTCTGGTAGCCGAAGCGCAGCCAGCCGTGGTTCGGGTACACGAGCGCGCCGCTCGCGCCGGCGTCGAACTTCTTCTTCGCCTCGATCTCGGCGACCTTGGTGCCTTCACCGGTGATGCCGGCGATGACGGGGAGCGGGGTCGCGTCCTTGTAGACGCGGATCAGCTCGATCTGCTCGTCGAAGGTCAGGAAGGTGCCCTCGCCGGCATGGCCGAGGATGACGAGGCTCTTCACACCGGGAATGGCGGCCAGCCACTTGGCGAGGCGGGCGTTGCCGTCGAAGTCGACGTCGCCGTTGGCCTTGAAGAGGGTGACGGGGGCGGGGTTCAGGCCCTTCCAGTCGATAGCCATGGTTCGAGTTCCTTCCTTGGGATCGTTCAGACCGAAAATCCGGTCCCGCTTCCTCCGACCCGCAGCTTTTGTTGGATCGTTAGCGGGAACGTTCCCATAATTGCCCTTGTGTCCGTCTCCTGTCAATCGCTAACCTGTCGCCTAATGCCGGATCGAAGGACACAAGCCGTTGAACGATGACGAACCGCACGAGCGGCAGGGACGCGTCACCATCCTTGACGTGGCGGCTGCAGCGGGTGTGTCCAAGTCGACCGTCTCGCGCATCCTCGACGAGCGCCTGCCGCGCTCGGAGAATGCGACCGCCCGGCGGGTGCGGCAGGTGGCGGAAAGCCTCGGCTATGTCCGCGACGTCTCCGCCGCGAGCCTCAGGCGCGGCCAGACCAACACCATCGGCGTCATCGTTCCCCGGCTGACGGACACGGTGATGGCCATGCTCTACGAGGCGCTGGCCCGCGCCTGCACCCGCACCGGCCAGTTCGCCATCGTCGCCACCACCGACGACGAGCCGCGCGCCGACCGCAAGGCGGCGCAGACGCTGCTCCAGCGGGGCGTCGACGGCCTCGTCCTGTCCACCGCCCGCGAAGGCGACGATTTCGCCCAGGAACTCGCCGACCGCGGCGTGCCCTATGTGCTCGCGCTGCGCAGCGACGGGCGCAGCCTCGCCTCGGTGGGCGACGACCGGCTGGGGGGATATCTCGCCACGCGGCACTTGATCGATCTCGGCCACCGCCGCATCGGTCTCATCGCCGGCCCGGCCTATGCGTCCAGCAGCCGGGGACGCGTGGAGGGATACAGGCAGGCGCTCGCGGAGGCCCGCATCCCCGATGATCCGGCGCTCGTGGTCGAATCCACCTTCGGCATCGATTCGGGGGCGGATGCGGCCGAGCGGCTGATGAGCGCGGCCGAGCCGCCCACGGCGCTCTTCGCGGTCAACGACAACACCGCCATCGGCGCCCTCTCGACGCTCGCCCGGCTCGGTCTCTCGGTGCCCGGCGACGTCTCGGTCGTGGGCTACAACGATATTCCCATCGTCAGCCGCCTGCCCACGCCGCTCACCTCCGTGCGCGTGCCGTTCGACCAGATCGCCGCCGATGCGCTGGACCTGCTGATGCGAGGCCCCGTGACGCGCGCCGATCGCCTGCGCATCGCCGCCCCCACCCTGATCCCCCGCCAATCGACGGCCACCCCGGCCCAGACTCGCTCCGGCACTTCCGGCCGCCGCGGTCCGGAAAGCCGACCATCGGCGCGGTAGCGCGCCGGTCCCGACCTGATGCGGGGCGGCCCCGGGATGTGCCTCCGCGAAGCCAGGGGATGCGACGGCCAATTCCTCTTGCCGCTGCGGCACATATCGCGGGCGCGAATTCCCCGGCATCATCGCGGCATGGCCGATTCCTCCGTTCCACCCCGTCCGCCCCGCCCGCGCAACCCGTTGCGGGTCGCCCTGCGCTTTGCTTTCCGGGTGGTGGTCGGGATCGTCATCCTGCTCGACGAGCTGGTCCGTCCGCTCTATCGGCCGCTGCTGGACTGGCTCGCCGCGCTGAAGCTGGTGCAGCGGTTCGAGGCGTGGGTTGGCGGCCTGCCGGCCTATGCCGTGCTGGTGCTCATCGCCGTGCCCTACGGCGTGGTGGAGCCGGTGAAGTTCCTGGCGCTCATCCATATCGCCAATGGCCATGTCCGCACCGGCACGTTCCTGTTCCTGCTGGCGCATCTGGTGAGTTTCGTCCTCATCGAGCGCATCTTCACCGCCGGCAAGGCCCAGCTGATGACGGTCCGGTGGATGGCCTATGTCATCGAGACGGCGGCTTCCGTGCATCGCTCGGTGTCGGAATGGTTGAGGCTCGCCGAGCTGAAGCGGCGGGTGCGGGCGCTGTGGCGCTGGGCGCGGCTGCGCTTGCGCTAGACACGGGCGCATCCGCGGCCATGATGGCCGCCAGATGTATTCACAGGAGACGCGATGACGAGCGACGCGATTCCCGCCGCCATGCTGGAGGAGGCTTACGCCGCCATCGACGCGGCCAACGCCGCCGATCCCGCACAGGTGGAGGTGGACGGCCGGAGCGTGCCGGCGGCGGTGCTCTACGGGCAACGGATGACGCAGGTGCTCGCCCGTTTCAGGCCCGATGCTTCCGACGCGCTCAAGATCGCCGCGCGCGGCCAGCACATCGAGCGCTTCACCATCCCGCGCGAGACCTATCCGGCGGGCAAGGCGGGCTATTTCCGCTGGCGCACGGAGCTGAAAAACGTCCACGAGCGGCGCATCTCCGAGATCCTGCGCGGCCTCGGCCTCGCGCCGGACTTCGCCGAGCGCGTGGGCAAGATCGTCCGCAAGGACCGGCTGAAGCAGGATGCCGATATGCAGGTGCTGGAGGATGTGGCGGTGCTCGTCTTCCTCACCCACGAGCTGGACGCTTTCCTCGTGAAGCACCGCCCGGAGCCGGCGAAGGTGGCCGGCATCCTCGCCAAGACCTGGGGCAAGATGTCCGAGGAGGGCCACGCCGCCGCCCTCGCTCTGAACCTGCCGCAGGAGGTGGTGGACCTGCTCCATCAAGGCCTCGCCGCGCGGGCGAATGCGGAAGACTGAATGTCCGTCCCCGCCTAGGCTCTTCGGCAACCGGCGCCCCGCCTGAGCGCCTTCATCGCAGTGTGGGCGGCGGGCGCGTGTGGTATCTCCCTCTGCCTCGGCGGGGCTGCCGCCCGGCCACCAACGAGGGGGAGGGGACGCAATCGCCACGGATCGCAAGCGCCTCTCCGCCTTCCTGTCGGGCTTTCGCGGCACGGCGCGGGCGGACCTCGGCCGATCCCTCGCGGCATCGGCGACAACCGGCCTCCTGGTCATTGCGCAGGCCTTTCTCGTCGCCCGCATCATCGATGCCGTGCTGTTCCGCCATGAGGCGCTCTCCGCGCACGCTTTCGAGCTTGCCGCCCTTGTCGGCGCCATCCTGCTGCGCTTCGGCGCCGTATGGGCAAGCGAGCATTTCGGCTTCGCCGCCGCCGCGAAGGTGATGCGCGCCTTGCGCGCCCGGCTCCTCGACCGGGTTGAGGCCATCGGCCCCGTGGGCCTTGCCGAAGCCCGCACGGGCGAACTGGTGGCGGCGCTGGCGGAGGGCGTGCGGGCGGTCGAGCCTTATTATTCGCGCTACATTCCGGCTTCCGTGCTGGTGGTGATGCTGCCGGTGGCGGTGCTGGTGGCGGTGTTCCCGTTCGACTGGGTGTCCGGCCTCATCCTCTTGGCAACCGCGCCCTTCATCCCGGTCTTCATGATCCTCATCGGCAAGGGCACGGAGGCGCTGAACCAGAAGCAGTGGCGCCGGCTCGCCCGCATGTCCGGGCACCTGCTCGATGCGGTGCAGGGGCTTGCGACGCTGAAGGCGTTCAATGCGGCCGGCCGCATGGTCGCAGAGGTGGCCGCCGTCGCCGATGATTACCGGCGCGACACCATGGGCGTGCTGCGCGTCGCCTTCCTCTCCTCGGCGGTGCTGGAATTCTTCGCGACTGTCTCCATCGCCCTCATCGCCATCTTCATCGGCTTCCGGCTGCTGTGGGGCGAGATGGCCTTCTTCCCCGGCCTGTTCGTGCTGCTGCTGGCGCCGGAATTCTATGCGCCGTTGCGCGCCATGGGCACGGCCTACCACGCCCGCATGGAGGCCATCGGTGCCGCCGAGCGCCTCGTGGCGCTGGAGGAGATGCCGGCCCTCTCCGAGAGCGGTGGCGAGACGCCGCTGCCCGCCCCCGACGCCATCTCCATCCGCTTCGAGGACGTGTGCCTTGCCTTCCCGGACGGGCGCGTCGCGCTGGATGGCGTGAGCTTCACCATTGGTGCGGGGGAAACGGTGGCGCTGGTCGGGCCGTCCGGCGCCGGCAAGTCCTCCATCCTCAGTCTCGCGCTCGGCTTCGTGCGCCCCACCTCCGGCCGGGTGCTGGTGAATGGGGTGCCGCTGGCGGAGCTGGACCTTGCCGACGTGCGGCGCCGCATCGCCTACGTGCCCCAGCGCCCGCGCCTGTTCGCCGGCACCCTCGCCGCCAACATCGCCCCCGGAGAGGCGGCGCCGGACCCCGCCCGGCTGGTCCGCGCGGTGGCCGATGCCGGCCTTTCCGACATGGTGGCGGGCCTGTCCGGCGGCGTCGCGGCGGATGTGGGTGAAGGCGGCGCCGGCCTCTCCGGTGGTCAGGCCCATCGCCTCGCGGTGGCCCGTGCCTTCTACCGTGCCGCCCCGCTGGTGGTGCTCGACGAGCCCACCGCCCATCTCGACCGGGAGAGCGAGGCCGAGGTGCAGGCCGCCCTCTCCCGTCTCCTCACCGGCCGCACCGGCCTCGTGGCCGCCCACCGCATGGCGAGCGTCGCCGGTGCTGACCGCATCATCGTGCTCGCGCGCGGGCGGATCGTCGCCGAGGGCACGCCCGCAGACCTCCTGCGCCATGGGAGGCTTGATGGCGGGCTCGATGGCGACCTGGTGCCCGATCTGGCCCCGGCTCCCGGAAGCGCGGAGTCGGTGCGATGAAGGACGCGCTCCGCCTCCTGCGCCTGATGGCGCCGCACGCCGGCTGGATGGCGCTGGCCGTGCTCGTCTCGGCGCTGGCGACCCTCGCCCATATCGCCTTGATGGCCACGTCCGGCTGGTTCATCGCGGCCATGGCGCTGGCCGGCGCGGCCGGGGCGAGCGTGAACTATTTTACGCCCTCGGCGGCGATCCGCGCCTATGCCGTCGTCCGCACCGTCGGGCGCTACGGCGAGCGCATCGTCGGCCACGAGGCGACGCTGAAGTTCGTGGCGGCCCTGCGCCCCTGGTTCTTCGCGCGGCTGATCCCACTCGCCCCGGCGGCGCTGGAGGACCAGCGTTCCGGCGATCTCCTCGCCCGGCTCAAGGGCGACATCGACCGGCTGGAATTCGCCTTCCTGCGCATCCTCTCGCCCGGCCTCGCCGCGGTTCTGGTGCTGGCAGTCGGGCTCACCGTCCTCGCGCTCCACGATGGCCGAATGGCGGTGGGCATCGGCCTTGCTGCGCTGCTTGCCGGGCTCGCCCTGCCGCTTCTCGTCCATCGCCTCGGGGCACGGGCGTCGCGGGAGGTGACGGCCGGCACGGCGCAGCTCAACGCGCTGCTGGTGGACCATCTGGAAGGGCGCGCGGAACTCGACATCTACGATCCCGACCGCCGCCACCGCGCCGTGCTGGATGAGACCAGCGACGCTCTCATCGCCTGCGAACACCGGCTCGCCGGCATCCTTGGCTTCGCCGGCGCGGGCGTAGGCCTGTTCGCGCAAGCCTCCCTCGTGCTGGTGCTGCTCATCGGCGCGCCGCGGGTGCTGGCGGGTACGCTGCCGGGCGCCGACCTGCCCATGCTGGCGCTGCTCGCGCTCTCTTTGTTCGAGGCGGTGGCGCCGCTGCCGCTGGCCTTCCAGACCCTGCCGGCAACGCTCGCCTCGGCCCGCCGCATCTTCAACCTCATCGACCGTCCGCCGCCGGTGGAGGAGCCTGCCGCGCCGAAGCCGGTGCTGGAGGCCGGCACGCTGGCGTTCGCCCATGCGGGGCTGACCTATCCCGGTGCGGCGCGCGCGGCCCTCACCGACATCGATCTCGCGCTTGCCCCGGGCCGGCGCATCGGCGTGGTCGGGTCGAGCGGCTCGGGCAAGTCGAGCCTTGTCGCCCTGGCGCTCCGGTTCCGCGCCCCTGCCCCAGGGGAGGTGACGTTCGCCGGTTCGAGCATCGCTGACTTCAGCTCGGATGACCTGCGGCGGCGCATGGCGGTGCTGGCGCAGCACGATCATCTCTTCGCCGCGACCATCCGCGAAAATCTGCTTGTCGCCGATCCCGATGCATCGCCGGAGAAGCTGGAAGCGGCTCTGGCGCGGGCCGGCGTCCTCGCCTTCGTCGCGGCGCAGCCGGACGGGCTGGATACCTTCCTTGGCGCGAATGGGGCGAAAGTCTCCGGCGGCGAGGCGCGGCGGCTCGGGCTGGCGCGCGCCCTTCTGAAGGAGGCGCCGATCCTGATCCTCGATGAGCCCACAGAAGGGCTCGACGGCGAGACCGAGCGCCGCGTGCTGGAGACCCTTCTGGGCGCGACCCGCGATCAGGCGCTTTTGTTCATCACCCACCGCCGCGCCGGGCTTGAGGCGATGGACGAGATCATCGTGATGGATGGCGGCCGCATCGTCGCGCGCGGGGCGCCGGCCGACATGCTGGCCATCGTCGGTCCAGGAACGATCAGTCCCGGAACGATTTCGGGCGGCGTCCCGGAGGACACCGCCCGATCAGCCGGCTCCGGTCAGGGCTTGGAGCAAGCCCCACCATGATTATCTGGAGTTGCACAACCACCTAGAGCCAGTTCGTGTTGGCTCTGTCGATCCAGCTTCGTTACGGAAGTACCCCTACAGGCCGAGATAGGCCGCGCGCACCTTCGGATCGTCGAGCAGCGCCGCGCCCGTGCCTTCTATGGCGATATGGCCGGTCTCCAGCACGTAGCCGCGGTCGGCGATGGCCAGCGCCGCGGAGGCGTTCTGCTCCACCAGCAGGGTGGTGATGCCCTCGGCGCGCAATGACGTGACCGCGGCGAGGATCTGGTCCACCAGCAAAGGCGCGAGGCCGAGGGAGGGCTCGTCCAGCAACAGCAGCTTCGGCCCCGCCATGAGCGCGCGGCCGATGGCGAGCATCTGCTGCTGTCCGCCGGAGAGGCTCATGGCCGGCGTCCGGCGTCGCTCGGCGAGCACGGGGAACAGGCCGTAGATGTGATCGAGCCGTGCCTGCCGCTTCGCATCCTGCCGCCGGTAGGCACCGAGCTTCAGATTGTCCTCGATGCTCAGGGGGCCGAACACCTGCCGCCCCTCCGGCGATTGCGAGATGCCGCGCACCACCCGCAGATGCGGCTCCATCCGCTCGATGGCCTCGCCCTCGAAGACGATGCGCCCGCCGCGTACTGGCTGCACGCCGGAGATGGCGCGCAGGAGCGTAGTCTTGCCGGCGCCGTTGGAGCCGACCAGCGCGACGATCTCGCCGGCCTTCACCTCCAGCGACACCTCGCGCAGGGCCATGATGCGGCCGTAGGAGGAGGAGAGGGCTTCAACCGTGAGCACGATCTGCCTCCCGCGATCCGATATCCCCGAGATAGGCGGCGATGACCTGCGGGTTCTCCCGCACCGCGCGCGGCGGCCCCTCCGCCAGCGGGCGGCCCTGGGCGAGCACCAGCACGCGGTCGGAAATCTTCATTACCAGCTTCATGTCGTGCTCGATCAGCACCACCGCGACGCCGGCCTTGGCGATCTCGGCGATGAGGTGGTCGATGGCTTCCGTCTCCACCGCGTTGCAGCCGGCGGCCGGCTCGTCCAGCAGCAGGATTTTCGGATCGGCGGCAAGGGCGCGGGCGATCTCGAGGCGCTTCAGCGCGCCGTAGGGCAGGGCGCCGGCGGGTGCGTCGGCGAGGTCGGCGAGGCCCACCCGGTCGAGCAGCGCCAGCGCCTTTTCGCGGGTGACGCGATTCTGCCGGAAGACGGAGGGCAGGCCCAGCATGTCGGCGAGGAAGGAGGTGCGCTCGGAGAGGGCACACCCGACCATCACATTCTCCACTGCCGTCATGCGGAAGAAGATCTGCAGGTTCTGGAAGGTCCGCGCCATGCCGCGGCTGACGCGCCGGTGGGGCGGGACGGCGGTGATGTCCGCGCCGTCGAGCCGCACGCTGCCGCGCGAGGGGCGGTAGATGCCGGTGACGAGGTTGAACAGGGTGGTCTTGCCCGCCCCGTTCGGCCCGATGATGGAGAAGACCTCGCCGGCGCCAACCTTGAAGCTCACCTCGTCCACGGCCCTGAGGCCGCCGAAGGAGATGCCGATGCCGTTCACGTCGAGAAGGGGCGTCTTGCTGGTCACGGCAGGCGCTCCTCGATCAGCGCGCGCAGCGACGGCACGATGCCTTGGGGCAGGAAGATCATGAACACCATGATGAGGAGGCCGAGCACCGCCTGCTCGTATTCCTGGAAAGCGGTGAGCGTCTGCGGCAGCACCACCAGGAAGGCGGCGCCGAGCACGGTGCCGAACACCGAGCCGAGCCCGCCGATGATGACCATGGCCACCAGTTCCACCGAGTGCGAAAAGCTCGCCGCCTCCGGCGTGATGAGGCCGTTCATGGCCGCCAGCAGGCCGCCCGCAACCGCCGCATAGACCGCCGCCACCACAAAGGCGGCGAGCTTCTTGGCGGAAACGTCGATGCCCGCGCCGGCCGCCGCCACCTCGCTGTCGTGCAGCGCGCGCAGCGCCCGCCCGGTGGGGCTCGCGGCGATGTTGAGGGCGATGAGCGCACCGATGAGAAGGGCGCCCGCCGAGACCCAGTACCAGTTCAGCGCCCCCGTCACCCGCCAGCCGAAGAGGGTGATGCGCGACACGGACATGCCGTCCGGCCCGCCGGTCAGCTCGGTCTCGCTGTGGAGGATCAGGGCGACGATGACGCCGAAGCCCAGCGTCGCGATGGCGAGGTAATAGCCCTTCAGCTTCAGGATGGGCCGGCCCACCAGCCAGGCGATGACGCCGGAGAGCGCCGCCCCGAGGACGATGCACAGCAGCGGATCGAGCCCGAGCCGCGCCGGCCCGATGGCCACCGCATAGGCGCCGATGCCGAGGAAGCCGGCGTGGCCGAGGCTCACCTGACCCGCGTAGCCCATGAGGATGGTGAGGCCGAGGGCGGCGAGGGAGAAGATCCACACCAGCGCCGCCACCCGCAGGTGGAAGGAGGTGGGGGCGATCATCGGCACCAGCGCCATGATGAGCGCGAGGGCGATGAGCGGGGTGAGGCGCGAGCGCAGGATGGCCTTCATCACACGCGCTCCACGGTGCGGCTGCCGAACAGGCCGCGCGGCATGAACAGCAGGACGACGAGGATCATCAGGAACGCCACCGCGTCCTTGTAGGTGGAGGAGAGGTAGCCGGCCGCGAAGGTCTCGATGAGGCCGATGAGGAGGCCCCCCACCACCGCACCCAAGGGATTGCCCATGCCGCCCAGCATGGCGGCGGCGAAGCCCTTCAGGGTGAACAGGGTGCCGATGTCGTAGCGGGTCAGCGTGATGGGCGTCGCCACCACGCCGGCGAGCGCGCCCATGGCGGCCGAGAGGCCAAAGGCGAGGGCGAGCACGAGGGCGACATTGATGCCCACCAGCTTCGCCGCCAGCCGGTTGGCGGCGGTGGCCAGCACCGCCTTGCCCACCAGCGTGTGCTCCAGGAACAGGTAGAGCGCCACCACGAGGGCGAGCGCGGTGCCCATCACCCACAGGCTCTGCGGCAGGATGGTGGCGCCGCCGACCGGGATGGGGGTGTCGCCCGAGAAGGCGGGCAGCGAATGGAACTGCTTGTCGAAGATGATCTGCGACACGCCCTTGATGAAGATGGACGCGCCGATGGTGATCATGATGAGCGTCACCGGCGAGGCGCCGCGCGCCGGCTCGATGGCGAGGCGATGCAGAAGCAGGCCCACCAGCACGGCGGCGACCACCGCGATCAGCGCCGCCACCGGCAGCGCGAGGCCCGCCGCCATGAGGAAGACGGTGCCCATGCCGCCGATCATGACGAAATCGCCTTGGGCGAAATTGATCACGTCGGAGGCGTTGTAGATCAGCGTGAATCCGAGGGCGATGAGCGCGTAGATGGCGCCCACCGTCAGCCCCGAAAAGGCGAGCTGGAGAAATTCGGACATGTCCTCACGCCGTCTGTGTGGCGGCGCCGTGGTGGCGCCGCCGCGGTGGGGATCGGGTGTGCGAAACGATCAACGGGCGGGCGCTTCGATCGCCCAGTCGCCGTTGCGGATCACCAGCATGCGGAACGAGTCCGTGCCGAGGCCGAGATGGTCGGCGGGGGCGAAGGTGTAGATGCCGGTGACGCCCACATAGCCCTTGGTGGCCTCCAGCGCGTCGCGGATCTTCTTCGGGTCCGCGGACTTGGCGCTCTCGATGGCGCGGGCGACGAGCTGGATGCCGTCATAGCCGTAGCCCCCGAAGGTGGAGACCGGCTGGCCGGTGGTCTTCTCGTAGGAAGATTTGTACTGCGCCACCACCGGCTTCTGCGGGTCGTTGTCCGCCAGCTTGTCGCCGATCAGGATGGCCGGGGCGGGCAGGCGCACGCCCTCGGCGGCGGGGCCGGCCAGTTCGATGAAGCTCTTCGAGGCGACGCCGTGGCTCTGGTAGAGCGGCAGCTTGATGCCGAGCTGCGCGTAGTTGCGCGTCACGATGGCCGGGCCCTGGCCGAAGCCGGGGTTCAGCACCGCCTCGACGCCCGCGGTGTTCTTGATCTTGTTGAGCTGGGGCGTCATGTCGGAATCGGTGGCGCCGTAGCTCTCGTCGACGACGACGGTGATGCCGTACTGGCCGATCACCTTCAGGCACTGGTTGCGCATGGACTTGCCGAAGCCATCCGAGCCCGAGATCATGCCGATCTTGGTGATGCCCCGCGCCTTCATGTCCTCGAAGATCTTCTGGCAGGCGGTCTTGTCGGTATGCGGCGTCTTGAAGACGAAGGCGCGCACCGGCTCGATGATCTCGATGCCGCCGGCCAGCGAAACGAAGGGGATGCCCGCTTCCTCGAACACCGGGATCATGGCCATGGTGGCGCCGGTGGAGGTGCCGCCGACCATGGCGACGACCTTGTCGTCCTCCACGAGGCGGGTGGCGAAGGTGCGCGCCTTGTTGGCATCGCCGCCGTCGTCATAGAGCACCAGCTCGACGGGCCGGCCGAGGAGGCCGCCCTTCTTGTTCAGCTCGTCCACATAGAGCTTGAGCGTCTTGGCTTCGGGATCGCCAAGGAAGGCGGCGGGGCCGGTGGCCGAGACCACCGAACCGATCTTGATGGGATCGGCGGCAAAGGCGGGGCTGGTGAGCGCCGGGCCGGCGACCGCGGTCGCGACCATGATGGCAGCCGCGCGCAGCATCGGCCGCAGGCGTGCGGGCGTATCCATGAAGCGTTCCTCCTAAAGGTCCATTTCGGGCCGAGGAGCGGGTTGTCCCGCCTCCATTCGCTGGCCATTCGACCGGCGAGACCCGAACCATATAATTAACCGGCCGGATGGTCAATTGATCGCGTGCGGCTTCGTTGCACGCTTGCCGAGGGCGCGCTTGCGCGGGATGATTGATCGACCGGGCGGACAATATTTGATATCCCAACCTCCTTCCCGATGATGGCGGATGATCGCAGCAGGCCCGTGTCGGGTGGCGGTCGAGATGGACAGGCAAGATGGCTCGCACGCGTGCACAGGATTACGAGGCCAAACGGGAGGCCATCCTCCACAAATCGGCGGAGCTGTTTGCGCAATACGGCTATTCCGGCACCTCGATCACCATGATCGCGGACGCCTGCGGTGCCTCCAAGGCCTTGCTCTACCATTACTATCCGGACAAGGAGGCGGTGCTCTTCGACATCCTGTCCTCGCATCTGGAGCAGCTGATCGCCGGCGCGGAGAAGGCGATCGCCGAGGCGCCGGACGGCGGACGCATCTACGCCATGTCGGCCTCGCTCCTCGATGCCTACAAGGATGCCGACGCCGAGCATCAGGTGCAGATCGCCAATCTCAAGCTGCTGAACAGCGACCGGCAGGAGGCCCTGCGCGCGCTGGAGCGAAAGCTCGTCACGCTGCTCGCCGACGCCATCGCCGAGGAGGTGCCGTCGGTCGGGCGGGGCCCCATGCTAAAGCCCGTCACCATGTCGGCCTTCGGCATGCTCAACTGGCAGTATCTCTGGTTTCGTGACGGCAAGGGCCTGACCCGCGCCGACTATGCCCGCCTCGTCACCGGCCTCATCAAGACAGGGGCGGAGGAGGCGGTGCGGGGCATGTTCGCGCCCGAGGCCAAAGCCGCCGATGCCCGGCCGCCGGAGGGCAAGCCCGCGCAGCCCCGTTCCGCCCCGCGCCGCCGCGCTCCGTCTCCCGCCGCCGAGGCGCCCCGCGCGGCGAAGGCGCGGCGACCGGCGGAATAGGATCGCGGCCGAAAACGCTTTAAGGAACGGCCATGTCGCGCCGCGCCCTCGACCTCATCCTCGACCACGTTCGCGCCGAGCCTTCGCGCACCTGGTCCATCATCGTCACCATCTATGGCGACGCCATCGTGCCACGGGGCGGCTCGGTGTGGCTCGGCACGTTGCTCGCCTTCTTCCGCGGGCTGGACGTGGCGGATGGGGTGGTGCGCACGGCCATGTCGCGTCTTGCGGCAGATGGCTGGCTGACGCGGACGCGGGTAGGTCGCAACAGCTTCTACCGCCTCGCCGACAAGGGCCGCGAGACCTTCGCCCGCGCCACCGAACATATTTACCGCCACCGACCGCCCGAGTGGCACGGGCATTTCGACATGCTGCTCATCGAGACCGGCGCCCGCGAAGGGGCGCGGGCGGCCCTGGAGGCGGCAGGTTTCGGCATGCCGCTGCCCGGCGTGTTCGTGGCCCCGGCGGGCACCGGCGTGCCGGAAGAGGCGGCCTCCGCGCTTCGGCTCGATGTGTCCGGAAGCGCGGAGGAGCAGCGTGCCCTCGCCGCCCGCGCGTGGCCGCTGGAGCAGACGGCGGAGGCCTACCGGCGCTTCATCGCCACCTTCGAGCCGCTGGCGGCGGAGCTTCAGGCCGGCGCCGCGTTGACCGACCTCGAGGCGATGGTCGCCCGCGTGCTGCTCATCCACGACTACCGCCGGATCGTACTGCGCGATCCCATCCTGCCCTCCGCCATCCTGCCGGAGGACTGGCCGGGCCTTGCCGCCCGCGCCGTGTGTGCCGACATCTATGGCCGCCTGGTGGAGGCGTCCGAGCGCTGGCTGGACGAAAATGCCGTGGGCGAGGACGGCGCGCCATTGCCGGGGCATCCTAAAATCACGAGCAGATTCAAGGCTTAGAGGATCTGGAGATGGTCCGGCTGGAGCCTCTGGCTTTTAAATGTTACAAAAATAACTTGAAACTCGTTTTTCTGTAATATATAAACGTTCGCAAGGTGCCGGACAGTGGGCAGCATGCTGCTTGCGAGGACCGGCGGCAGCGGCCGGAGCGCTTACTTCACCCGCCGCCCGAAGCCGCGCATGAGACGGCCGATCCAACAGGTCTTACGGGGAGGACACAGCATGTACGCACAGCTCGTGAAGTCCGAGGGCATGAAGTCCGCCGCCGAGCTTTCGCCGGAGGAGCGCGCCTTCCAGGAGCGCATCGACCGCGGCGAGAAGATCGAGCCGAAGGAGTGGATGCCGGAGGGCTACCGCAAGACGCTGATCCGCCAGGTCGGCCAGCACGCCCATTCCGAGATTGTCGGCCAGCTGCCCGAAGGCAACTGGATCACCCGCGCGCCCACGCTGGAGCGCAAGGCCATCCTGCTCGCCAAGGTGCAGGACGAGGCCGGCCACGGCCTCTACCTCTATTGCGCCGCCGAGACGCTGGGCGTCAGCCGCGATCAGCTGCTCGCCAAGCTGCACGACGGCAGCATGAAGTATTCGTCCATCTTCAACTATCCCACCCTCAACTGGGCCGACATCGGCGCGGTGGGCTGGCTGGTGGATGGCGCGGCCATCATGAACCAGGTGCAGCTGCAGAAGACCTCCTACGGCCCGTACAGCCGCGCGATGATCCGCATCTGCAAGGAGGAGAGCTTCCACCAGCGGCAGGGCTACGACATCATGATGAAGATGGCGCAGGGCACGGCCGAGCAGAAGGCCATGGCGCAGGATGCCCTCGACCGCTTCTGGTATCCCGCGCTCATGATGTTCGGTCCCTCCGACAAGGATTCGGTGCATTCCGCGCAGTCCATGGCGTGGAAGATCAAGATCAACACCAATGATGAACTGCGCCAGAAGTTCGTCGATCAGACGGTGCCGCAGGCGGAATATCTCGGCCTCAAGATCCCCGATCCGAACCTGAAGTGGAACGAGGAGAAGAAGGGCTACGACTTCTCCGAGCCGGACTGGTCCGAGTTCTTCGAGGTGATCGCCGGCAACGGCCCCTGCAACAAGGAGCGCCTCGGCGCCCGCGTGAAGGCTTGGGAAGACGGAGCCTGGTTCCGCGATGGCCTCCTCGCCCATGCCGAGAAGGCCGAGGCGCGTCGCGCCGCAGCCCGTGTGGCCGCGGAATAGCCGCGCCAAAGTGATCGCCGGTCAGGGCGTACCATAACAACAGCGCATCTTCCGGACGGCTTGGCCGTCCGGCCCGGAACGGGAGGAACAACCATGTCCAGCGAATGGCCCTTGTGGGAAGTCTTCATCCGTGGCCAGCACGGCCTCAACCATCGCCATGTGGGCAGCCTGCACGCGCCCGACGCGGAACTCGCCATCAAGAACGCCCGCGACGTTTATACCCGCCGCAACGAGGGCGTCTCCATCTGGGTGGTGAAGTCAGTGGATATCACCGCCTCCAGCCCCTCGGACAAGGGGCCGCTGTTCGAGCCGTCCAACTCCAAGGTCTACCGCCACCCCACCTTCTTCCAGATTCCCGAAGAAGTGGGGCACATGTGATGGCCACCGCCGAGATCGCGGTCGATCGCGCCGCTCTGTTCGAATTCCTCACCCGGATGGGGGACAACACCCTCATCCTCGGCCATCGCGTATCCGAGTGGTGCGGCCACGCGCCGGTGCTGGAAGAGGACATCGCCCTCGCCAACACGGCGCTGGACCTCATCGGCCAGACCCAGCTCTGGCTCGGCCTCGCCGGCGAGGTGGAGGGCAAGGGCCGCAATGCGGACGCGCTCGCCTTCCTGCGTGACGCGGCGGCCTTCCGCAACTGCCTGCTGGTGGAGCGCCCCAATGGCGATTTCGGCCAGACGCTGATGCGGCAGTTCCTGTTCGATGCGTGGCACCACGTGATGCTGACGGCGCTGACCAAGTCTGAGGACCCGCGCGTCGCCGAGATCGCCGCCAAGGCGGTGAAGGAGGCGGCCTATCACCTGGAGCGCTCCAGCGACCTGGTGATCCGCCTGGGCGACGGCACCGACGAGAGCCACGCGCGGATGCAGCGCGCGCTCGACGACATGTGGTCCTATGTGGGCGAACTCTTCATCGCCGACGACGCGGATCGCGCCGTGGCGGAGGCGGGCATTGCGCCCGATCCGGCGAGCCTCAAGCCGGAGTGGGAGGCCATCGTCTCCGAGGTGCTGCGCGAGGCGACGCTGAAGGCACCGACCTCGGCCTATGTCCACAAGGGCGGCCGGCGCGGCGTGCATACCGAGCATCTCGGCTACATCCTCGCCGACATGCAGTTCCTGCAGCGCGCCTATCCCGGCGCGACCTGGTAGGGGGTGAGAATGGCGACCGCCACCCTGCCGTCCCTTGACGAGGTCTGGCACTGGCTGTCGCAGGTGCCGGACCCGGAAATCCCGGTGCTTTCGCTGGTCGATCTCGGCATCGTCCGCGAGGTGGCGTGGGACGACGACACCCTCGTCGTCACCGTCACGCCCACCTATTCCGGCTGTCCGGCGACGGGCATCATCAATCTCGACATCGAGCGCGAACTGAACGCGCGCGGCGTCGCCAAGGTGCGGCTGGAGCGTCGGCTCTCGCCGCCCTGGACCACCGACTGGATGAGCGCTGAGGGCCGCGAGAAGCTGCGGGCCTACGGCATCGCACCGCCGGTGGACGACACCGCCGCCGACGGCCGCTCACTGGCGCTCGCGCGCCGGCTCGCCTCCGGCTCCAACCTCACGGTGGCCTGCCCGCGCTGCGGCTCGGCGCAGACTGAGAAGGTGAGCCAGTTCGGCTCCACCGCCTGCAAGGCCAGCTATCGCTGCCTCTCGTGCCTGGAGCCGTTCGACTACTTCAAGTGCATCTGAATACTAAAAATCCCGAGGAGCGCCGCATGGCACGGTTTCATTCCCTGGAGGTGGTCGACGTGCGGCGCGAGACGCGCGATGCCGTCGTCGTCACCCTCAAACCCCGCTCGGAGGACGCCGCGGCGTTCGACTTCACGCAGGGCCAATATCTCACCTTCCGCCGCGATTTCGATGGCGAGGAACTGCGCCGCAGCTATTCCATCTGCGCCGGCAAGGATGAGGGCTGCCTGAAGGTGGGCATCAAGAAGGTGGAGGGCGGTGCCTTCTCCACCTGGGCCAATGAAAACCTGTCCCCCGGCGACGTCCTTGAAGCCATGCCCCCCATGGGCAAGTTCTTCGTGCCGATCGCTCCGGAGCTGGACCGCCACTATCTCGGCTTTGCCGGCGGCTCGGGCATCACGCCGCTCCTGTCCATCATCAAGACGGTGCTGGCGCGCGAGCCCAGGTCCCGCTTCACCCTTGTCTATGCCAACCGGCAGATCAGCTCCATCATGTTCCGCGAGGAGCTGGAGGACCTGAAGAACATCTATCTGGGCCGCCTCTCTGTGCTGCATGTGCTGGAGAGCGAGGCGCAGGAGATCGACCTGTTCACCGGCCGTGTCGATGCGGAGAAGATGGAAGGTCTCTTCAAGCACTGGATCGACGCGACGTCGGTGGACACCGCATTCATCTGCGGCCCCGAGCCCATGATGCTGGCCATTGCCGCCGCATTGCGCGCACACGGTCTCAGCGACGCGCAGATCAAGTTCGAATTGTTCGCCTCGGGCCAGCCCGGCCGGGCGAAGGCCAAGGCGGTTTCGGCGAACGTCGCTGCCAACGGCGCCGGCACCACCGCGACCGTGACGCTGGATGGTGCCACCCGCACCTTCCACATGCCGCGCGAGGGCCAGAGCCTGCTCGACGCCGCGCTCGCCGCCAATCTCGATGCGCCCTACGCCTGCAAGGCGGGCGTGTGCTCCACCTGCCGCGCCAAGGTGGTGGAGGGTGAGGTGGAAATAGCGGTCAACCATGCGCTGGAGGATTACGAGGTGCGCGCCGGCTACGTGCTCACCTGCCAGTGCTTCCCGCTCACCGAAAAACTCGTCGTCACCTACGACGAGTAAGGGGAAGACACATGTCCGACGTGATCGCCATCGACGACTATCTCGCCCAGGGCGGCGTGCTCTCTTCGCCTGACAACGTGCCGCCGCGCTATCGCGGCGAGCTTCTGCGGCTCATGTCCTCCTTTGTGGACAGCCAGCTCGCCGGCTCGGCCGGCTTTGCCGCCTCCATCAATTTCGCGCCCGGTATCAAGGCGCGGATCGCGGCGAGCCGCATCACGCTTGAAAAGGCGGACCATGCCGAGCGCGTGCTCGGCCTGATGGGCGCCTTCGGCACCGATACCGACCGCTACGAGGCGCAGCACGACTGGGCGGCGCGGGTGGCGCGCGATGCCGACCTCGGCGCCGTGCGGCACGGCAACGACATGCGTCTCTCGGTCTTCCACTATCCCATCACGGGATGGACCGACGCGGTGGCGATGAACGTGCTCATGGGTCTTGCCACCGGCGTGCAGCTCGCCGAGCTGTCGCGGGTGTCCTACGCGCCGCTCGCCGAGGTCTTCCGCGAGATCGCCCCGCGCGAGGCGCGCCATGCGGAGCTGGGGCTCGAAGGGCTGGAACGCATCGCCGCCACCGAGGTCGGGCGGGTCGGCGCGCGGGCGAGCCTTGCCTATTGGCGGCCGCGGGTTGCAGCGACGTTCGGCGTGGCCGGTTCCGCCCGCTACGATACGCTGCGCCGCCTCGGCCTGCGCCACACGCCCAACGAGGTGTTGTTGGCGGAGTGGGAGCGCCTCGTCACCGACCGCCTCGCGCCGCTCGGGCTCGACTGAGATCGGCAACAGACACGAAAAAGGCCCGGCATTGCGCCGGGCCTTTTTGTTGGGGCAGGGGAGGGCGTGTGGCCGTCCCGCTCACTCCTTGGGCCGGCGGTCCACGATGCGCTTGGCCTTGCCGGTGGCGGTGCGCTCGATGCCGCCCGGCTCGTGCAGGGAGATGCGCGTGGTGATGCCGATGGTGTCCTTGATGCGCTTCAGGATGCGCCTGCCGGTGGCGTCCACGTCCACCTCGCCATAGACCTCCTCGCGGATCTCGGCGTGCACGGTCATCTCGTCCATGCGGCCGTCGCGGGTCAGCTCGATCTGGTAGTGGCCGGAGCAGGCTTCCACCGCCAGCAGGATTTCCTCGATCTGGGTCGGGAAGACGTTGACGCCGCGCAGGATGATCATGTCGTCCGAGCGGCCCGTCACCTTCTCCATGCGCCGCATCCCCGGCCGCGCCGTGCCGGGCAGCAGGCGGGTGAGGTCGCGGGTGCGGTAGCGGATGATGGGGAAAGCTTCCTTGGTCAGCGAGGTGAACACCAGCTCGCCCTTCGCGCCGTCCGGCAGCACTTCGCCGGTGAGCGGGTCGATCACCTCCGGGTAGAAATGATCCTCCCAGATGTGCAGGCCGTCCTTGGTCTCCACGCACTCCTGCGCGACGCCGGGGCCGATGACCTCGGAGAGGCCGTAGATGTCGGTGGCGTCGAGGTTGAAGTCGCGCTCGATCTCCTGGCGCATGGCATTGGTCCACGGCTCGGCGCCGAAGATGCCGTACTTGAGCGAGGTCTCGCGCGGGTCGAGCCCGGCCTTGGCGAAGCCGTCCATGAGGGCGAGCATGTAGCTCGGCGTCACCATGATGGCGTCGGGCTTGAAGTCGTGGATGAGCTGCACCTGGCGCTCGGTCATGCCGCCGGACATGGGCACCACGGTGCAGCCCAGACGCTCGACGCCGTAATGGGCGCCGAGGCCGCCGGTGAACAGGCCGTAGCCGTAGGCCACATGCACCATCATGCCCGGCCGCACGCCCGCGGCGCGGATGGAGCGGGCCATCACGTCGGCCCACATATCGATGTCGGCCTTGGTGTAGCCCACCACGATGGGCTTGCCCGTGGTGCCGGACGAGCCGTGCACGCGGATCAGCTTTTCCTTCGGCACCGCGAACAGGCCGAAGGGGTAGTTGTCGCGCAGGTCGGTCTTCACCGTGAAGGGGAATTTGGCGAGGTCCGAGAGGTCGCGCAGGTCGGAGGGGTGCACCCCGGCGGCGTCGAACGCCTGACGGTAGAACGGCACGTTCTCGTAGGCGTGGCGCAGCGACCAGGCGAGACGCTCGCGCTGCAGCGACATGATCTCGTCGCGCGAGGCGCGCTCGGCGGGATCGAGGCCACCCTCGAAGGAACGGCCCGGGGACAGTGCCGGCAGAGCCATGTTCATCATCTCCTCCAGATGGATCTTCTGCGAGATCAGGATTTCTTGCTGGCAAGGGCGTCCGCGCCCCCGGCGTCTGTCTGCGTGATGCGCCCGCCGATGGTGCGGGAATGGCCGCGGAACTGGGCGATCACCACATCGTCCTGCGAAACCTCGACATCGTAAATGCCGGAGCGCCCGCTGCGGCTCACCTCGCGCGCCCGCGCCACGAGGCGTTTGCCGCGGGTGCCGGGGCGCAGATACGTCACCGAGCAGTGCTGGGCGACAGTGCGCTCGTCATAGGTATTGCAGGCGAAGGCAAAGGCGCTGTCGGCCAAAGCGAAGATGAAGCCGCCATGGCCCATGCCGAAGCCGTTGCACATGCGCTCGGTGAGCGTCATGGCGAGGGTCGCGGTGCCCGGGCCGATGCTGACGATCTCCATGCCGAGCCCCTGGCTCGCATGGTCGGTCGCCCACATGGCATCGGCGGAGCGGCGGGCGATCTCCTCCGGAGAGAGCGACGCCACGGTTTCTGCGGCGGCGGTCACGAGCGGCGTCCCGTGAAGTTCGGGGTGCGCTTCTCCATGAAGGCCTTCACGCCCTCGCGATAATCCGGCGTGCGGCCGGCCTCGCGCTGCAGATCGCGCTCGAGATCGAGCTGGTCGTTGAGGCTGTTGCCGCCGGAGGCATTGAGCGCCGCCTTGGTGAGGGCGAGGCCCTGCGTCGGCTGGGTGGCGAGGCGAGCGGTGAGCGCGCGGGCCTCGTCCATGAGCGCGGCGTCGTCGATCACCTTCCAGATGAGGCCCCACTCGGCCGCGGTCTCGGCCGCGAGCGGTTCGGCCAGCAGCATCAGCGCCCGCGCCCGCGCGTCGCCGATGAGACGCGGCAGGAAATAGGTGCCGCCCGAATCGGGCACGAGGCCGATCTTCGAGAACGCCTGGATGAACTTGGCGGAACGCGCAGCCAGAACGATATCGCACGCAAGCGCGATGTTGGCCCCGGCCCCGGCGGCCACGCCGTTCACAGCACAAATGACGGGCTTGTTGAGCCCTCGGATGCGGCGGATGAGCGGGTTGTAGAAGGCCTCGATGGTCGAGCCGAGGTCCAGCGGACCTTCCGCGTTGGCGCGGGCGGAGAGATCCTGCCCGGCGCAGAAGCCGCGGCCGGCGCCGGTCAGCAGCACGGCGCGGCAGCTCTCATCGGCGGCGTCGTCCAGTGCGGCCGCAAGCGCGCCGTGCATCTCCTCGTTGAAGGAATTGAGGCGGTCGGGACGATTGAGCGTCAGCTCCGTCCAGCCGCCATGGTCCGTGACGGTCAGCACGGCTTCGTTCACATGCGCCTCCACTTGGTCCTCCCACTTCAGGGCTCTTTCGGAGCCTCTTGAATTAACCGGACGATCGGTTAATCATTAGCGCAAGGGATGGGCTTGTCAACATCATCGCACAGCGTCCCGGCATAGGGAGAGGACCATGGCTGACCTGTTCGCGGCCCACGCCGCGCTGCTCGAATCCGCCGTTGCCGCAGCGCGCGGGCGGGGCTTCTGGGCGGCCTTCCCGGAAAATCCCAAGGCCTATCCCGAAGGTGCCGCGGCCGAAGCCAAGGCGGCGTTCGCGGCCCTCAAGGATCATCCGTTCGAGCTTGCCGCGGGCGATGCCGCGCCCCTGATCGGCACCGAGGTCTCCCCCTTCGGACCCGCACTCGGCATCACCTATCGCGCCCGTGCCGTGGACGACCTGATCGCTCGCGCGGAGGGCGCCGGCGCCGCATGGGCCGCCGCCTCCATCGCCCGGCGCACGGGCATCGCGCTGGAAATCCTCGTCCGCCTCAACACGGCGAGCTTCCTCATCGCGGAAACGGTGGAGCACACCACCGGGCAGGCCGGGCCCATGGCTTTCCAGGCCGGCGGCCCGCACGCGCAGGATCGCGGGCTGGAGGCGGTCGCCTATGCCTATGAGGAGATGTCCCGTGTGCCCGGCGCGGTGCTGTGGGAGAAGCCCATGGGCCGCTCCGCCATCCGTCTCGACAAGGATTTCCACGTGGTGCCGCGCGGCATCGGCCTCGTCATCGGCTGCGCCACCTTCCCCACCTGGAACAGCTATCCCGCGTTGTTCGCCGATCTCGTCACCGGCAACGCGGTGATCGTGAAGCCCCATCCCGCCGCCATCCTGCCGCTGGCCCTCACCGTGCGCATCGCTCGCGAAGTGTTGGCGGAGGAGGGCTTCGATCCGGACATGATCCAGCTCGCCCCCGACACTTCAGAGGCGCCCATCGCCAAGGAACTGGCGACCGACCCGGCCATCGGCATCGTGGACTTTACCGGCTCCTCCCAGTTCGGCGGCTGGCTGCGGGAGAACGTGAAGGACAAGCTGGTGTTCACTGAGGAGGCGGGGGTCAACACCATCGTCATCGCCTCCACCGCCGCGTTCGGCCCCATGTGCCAGAACATCGCCTTTTCGCTCTCGCTTTACAGCGGCCAGATGTGCACGGCGCCGCAGGTCATCTTCGTGCCGGCGGGCGGCATCGAGACCGAGGCGGGACATAAGAGCTTCGACGAGGTGGCCGGCGGCATCGCCTCGGCCATCGATGCGCTCCTGTCCGAGCCTGCCCGCGCGGCCGCAGTACTGGGCGCCATTCAGAATCCGGCGACCCTCGCCCGTATCGAGGAGGCCCGCAGCCTCGGCCGCATCGTACGTGACAGCGCGGCCTTGCAAGTGGAGGGCGCGCGGACAGCGACGCCGCTGCTGCTGGCGGTCGATGCCACAGATGAGGCGGCCTATCTCGAAGAGCGGTTCGGCCCCATCGCCTTCGTCGTCGCGGTGGCCGATGCGGCGGATGGGGTGGCCCGCGCCGCCCGTGCCGCGCGCGAGAAGGGCGCCATCACCGCTGCTCTCTATTCCACCGACGATACCGAAATCGCCCGCGCGGTGCCGGCCTATGCCCGCGCCGGCGTGGCGCTCTCCGTGAATCTCACGGGCGGCATCTATGTGAACCAGAGCGCAGCCTTCAGCGACTACCACGTCTCCGGCGCCAACCCCGCCGGCAATGCCTGCCTCACCGATGCGGCCTTCGTGGCGGGCCGCTTCCGCGTCGTGTGCGTGCGCCGCCCGGCCGCCGCCTGAGCCCATTCTCCGGAGATCACCATGGCTGACGCCTTCATCTGCGATTTCGCGCGCACCCCCATCGGCCGCTATGCCGGCGCCCTCAAGGACGTGCGGGCGGACGACCTCGCCGCCCATCCCATCCGTGTGCTCAAGGCGCGCAATCCCGGCGTGGACTGGGAGGCGGTGGACGACGTGATCCTCGGCTGTGCCAATCAGGCGGGCGAGGACAATCGCGACGTGGCCCGCATGGCCGCGCTCCTCGCCGGCCTGCCGGTGAGCGCGCCGGGCACCACCGTCAACCGCCTGTGCGGCTCCGGCCTTGATGCGGTGGGCATCGGCGCCCGTGCCATCATGACCGGCGACGCGGACCTCGTCATCGCCGGCGGCGTGGAGAGCATGACCCGCGCGCCCTTCGTGCAGGGCAAGGCCACGGAGGCCTTCTCGCGTCAGGCGGAGATCTACGACACCACCATCGGCTGGCGCTTCATCAACCCGCTGATGAAGGCCCAGTACGGCGTCGATTCCATGCCGGAGACCGGCGAGAACGTCGCCGCCGATTTCGCCATCTCCCGCGCCGATCAGGACCTCTTCGCGTATCGCTCCCAGCAGCGGGCGAAAGCGGCGCAGGAGGCGGGCTTCTTCGCCCGCGA
Organism: Xanthobacter aminoxidans; assembly: GCF_023571765.1. Taxonomy (GTDB): domain Bacteria; phylum Pseudomonadota; class Alphaproteobacteria; order Rhizobiales; family Xanthobacteraceae; genus Xanthobacter; species Xanthobacter aminoxidans. The sequence goes on from NZ_JAMJXC010000017.1 coordinate 60,475, forward strand.
GATCGCTCCCATCGAGGTGAAGGGCAGGAAGTCCTCGGTGCTGGTGGATCGCGACGAGCACCCGCGCGGCGACACCACGCTCGAGCAGCTCGCAGCGCTCAAGACACCCTTCCGCAAGGAGGGCGGCTCTGTGACGGCGGGCAATGCCTCCGGCGTCAATGACGGCGCCGGTGCCCTCATCCTGGCCTCGGAAGCCGCGGCGAAAAAGTATGGCCTCACGCCCCGCGCCCGCGTGGTCAGCGTGGTGCAGGCCGGTGTGCCGCCGCGCATCATGGGTATCGGGCCGGCCCCAGCCACGCAGAAGCTGCTGGCGAAGAACGGGCTCTCCCTCTCCGACATCGACCTCATCGAGCTGAACGAAGCCTTCGCCTCGCAGGCGCTGGCGGTGCTGCGCCAGCTTGGGCTGCCGGATGATGCGGCGCATGTGAACCCGCATGGCGGCGCCATCGCTCTGGGTCATCCCCTCGGCATGTCCGGCGCGCGCCTCGCCATGACGGCGGTGAGCGCGCTGGAAGTCCGTGGCGGCAAGCGCGCGGTTGCCACCATGTGCATCGGCGTCGGCCAGGGCATCGCCGCCCTCATCGAGCGGGTCTGAGCGGTGGACGCGCAGGTTTCCCCCATCACGATCACCCGCCATGGCACCGTCGCGGTTGTTCACATCGACCATGCGCCGGTGAACGCGCTGTCGCGTGGCGTGCGGCAGGGGCTGCTGGATGCGGTGCGGGGGCTGGAGGACGATGCGTCGGTGTCGGCGCTCGTGCTGAGCGGCGGGCCGGGGCGGTTCATCGCGGGGGCGGACCTCAAGGAGATGGCACTGCCGCCGGATGAGCCTTTCCTGCCCGAGGTGGCGGGGGCGATCGATGCCTGCACCAAGCCTGTGGTCGCCGCGCTGGATGGCGCGGCGCTGGGCGGCGGCTGCGAGATCGCGCTGGCCTGCGATCTCAGGCTCGGGTCGGCCAAGGCGCTGGTGGGGCTCACCGAGACAAGGCTCGGCATTATCCCCGGTGCGGGGGGAACCCAGCGGCTGGTGCGGCTGATGGGGGTGGCGCAGGCCATCGCCCTGGTCTGCGAGGGCCGGGTGCTGAAGGCCGGCGAGGCGCTGGCGCTGGGCCTCGTCGATGCGGTGGTGGAGGGCGATCTCCTAGCCGAAGCCATCGCCCGCGCACCGGCGGTGGCCAAGCGCCGGCTGTCGGCCCTGCCGGTGCCCATGGGTGATCCGGCCGGGGAGGCGGCAGCTGAGGCCAAGGCGCTCAAGGGCGCCAAGGGTGTGCCGGCCATCGCCGAAGCCATCCGCGTCATCACGGCGTCGAAGGACGCCGACTTCGCCTCCGGCCTCGCCCTTGAGCGGGCCGCCTTTCTTGCCCTGCGCGAGAGCCCGGAAGCCAAAGCCCTGCGCCACCTCTTCCTCGCCGAGCGCGAGGCGGTGAAGGTGCCGGGGCTGGAAGGGGCCAAGGCGCGTTCGGTCTCCTCCACCGCCGTCATCGGCGCCGGCACCATGGGTGCGGGCATCGCCGTGGCGCTGCTGGACGCCGGATATCCGGTGATCCTCGTGGAGCGGGACGATGAGGCCGCGCAGGCCGGCGTCGCGCGCATCGATGCCCTCTACAGCAGGCAGGTGAAGAGCAATCGAATAGATGAGGCCCGCAAGGCCGAGCGCCTCGCCCGCCTCCTCCCGGCGTCCGACTATGCGGCGCTGGCCGATGCCGACCTCATCGTCGAAGCCGCCTTCGAGGACATGGGCGTGAAGACCGACATCTTCCGACGCCTCGACAGCATAGCGAAGCAAGGCGCGGTGCTCGCCACCAACACCTCCTATCTCGATCTCGACGCCATCGCTGCCGCCACCTCCCGGCCTGAGGATGTGGTGGGCCTGCACTTCTTCGCCCCCGCCAACATCATGAAGCTGCTGGAGGTGATCAAAGCCACCCACACCGCGCCGGACGTGCTGGCGACCGCCCTCGCTTTGGCGAAGCGCATGGGCAAGCAGCCGGTGGTGGCGGGCAATTGCGACGGCTTCATCGGCAACCGCATCTATGCGGTGTACCGGCGCCATGCGGAATATCTGGTGGAGGACGGGGCCACGCCTGAACAGGTGGACGCGGCACTGGAAGCCTTCGGCTTCGCCATGGGCATCTTCGCGGTATCGGACATGTCCGGCCTCGACATCGCCTACGCCATGCGCAAGCGCCGGGCGGCGGCGCGGGACCCCAACGAGCGCTACGTCGCCATCGCCGATACGCTGGTGGAAATGGGCCGGCTGGGCCGCAAGACCAACGGCGGCTGGTACGCCTACGACGCAAATGGCACCCGCACGCCTGACCCCGCCGTCACGCAGATCATCGCGGACGCCCGCGCGGCCAAGGGCATCCAGCCCCGCGCCTTCACCCAAGAGCAAATCCAGCTTCGGCTGCTCGCGGTGATGGCCAACGAAGGCGCGAAGGAACTCGCCGAGGGGATCGCGCTGCGGCCGTCCGACATCGACCTCGCCTTCGTCAATGGCTACGGCTTCCCGCGCCTGAAGGGCGGCCCCATGCACGCCGCCGACGCCCTCGGCCTTCCCACCATCCTCACCGAGATCAAAGCCGCCCACGCCACCGGCGGCGCCGGCTCCGAACCCGCACCGCTCCTCGCGGAGCTCGTGGCGGAGGGGAAGACATTCGCAGACTGGCAAAAGGCCAGCGCTCCCAAGGGAGGGAACACGTGACCCATATCCTCGACAGCTATGCCCTCGACCGCTGGTTCACGCCCGAGGCGGGACTGGTGGACATTCCGAGCGCCATCGACGGGCGCGTGGTGGCGCGCGCCTCCACACGCGGGCTCGATTTCGCGGCCATGGTGCGCCATGCGCGCGAGGTGGGTGGGCCGGCGCTGCGGCGCCTCACCTTCCATCAGCGTGCCGACATGCTGAAGGCGCTCGGCGCCCATCTCACCGCCCACAAGGACGCGCTCTACGCGCTCGCCGCTGACACCGGCGCGACCAAAAGGGATAATTTCTTCGACATCGACGGCGGCATCGGCACGCTCTACGCCTACGCCTCCCGCGGGCGGCGCGAACTGCCGGGCGAGCGCTTCGTGGTGGAAGGCACGCCGGAGGCCCTGTCCAAGAACGGCACCTTCATCGGCCTCCATGTGCTCACCCCGCTCCACGGCGTCGCGGTGCACGTGAACGCCTTCAACTTCCCCTGCTGGGGCATGCTGGAAAAGCTGGCCCCGGCCATCCTCGCGGGCATGCCCGTCATCACCAAGCCCGCCACCGCCACCGCCTACGTGGCCGAGGCCGTGGTGAAGCTCATCGTCGAGGCGAACATCCTGCCCGCTGGCGCGTTACAGTTCGTGGCCGGATCGGCGGGCGACCTGCTCGATCATCTCACCGGGCAGGATGTGCTCTCCTTCACCGGCTCGGCCGCGACCTCGCAGGCGCTGCGCGACCATCCGGCGGTCTCACGCAATGCGGTGCGCTTCATCGCCGAGCGGGATTCGCTCAATGCCGCCGTGCTCGGCCCGGACGCGGTGGAGGGCACGCCCGAGTTCGACCTCTTCATCGCCGAGGTGGTGCGCGAGATGACGGTGAAGGCGGGCCAGAAGTGCACCGCCATCCGCCGCATCATCGTGCCGAAGGCGCAGGAAGGCGCGGTGATCGCTGCGCTCTCCGGCCGCCTCGCCGCCATCGCCGTGGGCGATCCCCGCCGCGACGACGTGCGCATGGGTCCGCTTGCCAGCCGTTCCCAGCGCATTGCCACGCAGGAGGCGGTGAGGGAGATCGCCGTCGAGGCGGAGATCGTGTTCGGCGATCCGGACAAGGTCGAGCCCGTGGGTGCGGATGCGGCCACCGGCGCCTTCATTGCCCCGGTGCTGCTGCGCTGCCCCGAACCGCTCACGGCCAAGGCTCCGCACGCGGTGGAAGCCTTCGGGCCGGTGGCGACGGTGATGGGTTATGAAGCCATCTCCGATGCGCTGGCGCTGGTGGCCAAGGGCGAGGGCAGCCTCGTCGCCTCGGTCTATACCTACGATCCGGCGGTGGCGGAGGAACTGGTGTTCGGCATCGCTGCCCATCACGGCCGCGTCGTGCTGATCGACCGCGATTGCGCGAAGGAATCGACCGGCCACGGCTCGCCACTCCCCGGTCTCGTCCATGGCGGCCCCGGACGGGCCGGCGGCGGCGAGGAGATGGGTGGCCTGCGCGGCGTGTTCCACTACATGCAGCGCACCGCCATCGAGGGGTCGCCCGCCCGCCTCTCGGCCCTGACGCGCACCTGGCTTTCCGGCGCGCCCGCGCCGGTCACGCCGGAGCATCCCTTCAAGCGCAAGTTCGATGCGCTCAGCGTGGGCGACACGGTGGAGACGGCGTCTCGCACCATCACGCTGGAGGACATCGAGCACTTCGCCCATTTCACCGGCGACACCTTCTACGCGCACATGGACGAGGAAGCAGCGAAGGCGAACCCCTTCTTCCCCGGCCGCGTGGCGCACGGCTACCTCATCCTGTCGTTCGCGGCGGGCCTGTTCGTCGATCCCGCGCCGGGGCCGCTGCTCGCCAATTACGGGCTGGATTCGCTGCGCTTCCTGAAGCCCGTGTCGCCGGGGGACGCCATCCGCGTGCGGCTGACAGTCAAGAACAAGCAGCCCGCCCGCAAGCCGGAATACGGCGAGGTGCGCTGGGATGCGGAGGTGTTCAACCAGGACGGCGACACCGTGGCCCGCTACGAGCTGCTGACTATGAGCAGCCGCATCTGAGCAGGGGCAGCCTCGACAGGGGGCGCCTCGGCGCTCCCGACAAGCGAAATCTGCGGCAAGTTTGCAACAGTGTTAACGGACCATGCGTCTTGGCGGCCTTCCATCGGCTCGGCCGCCCATTCCGCCGTTACACATTCCCGTGAGGAATGGTACTCCTGTGGCGGGAGCGGCACATGGCTGGACGCAGGGGCATCAACGCATTCGCGCGACACGCGGCCGGAAGGGCCGCGGGCCGGGTCGCGGCGCGTGTTGCCGGCTGGGCTCTCGCCTACGTCCTCCTTCTTCAGGTGGTCCTTTCGGGCTTCGCGCTCGGATCCGTGCCCATCGGGATGGATCCGGACCTGTGCCTGAGTGCGGTTTCCGCCGGCACGACAGATTCGGATGGCGGGCATGACGGCGCCCCGGCGCAGCATCGCCAGTGCCAGGCCTGTCTCGCGCGGGCCGATCTGCCCGCTCTGCCGCCACCACCGCCGGTGCCGGACGTCGCGCATCTCACCGGTGCGCTCCGGCTCGATTTCGGTGCGCCCTCCGCGCCGCTTCACACCCATGTCCTGAGCGCCTTCCGGGCGCGTGCACCTCCCGCGGCGGCCTGAAGTCGTCCGGTCTCGCCGCTGACGCGATGCGGGGCCGGGCGCGCTGTCCCACGGCCCATGCGTTCTCCCGTTTCACGACAGGGGATGCTTCGACCCGTCAGCTTGCAAGGCAAGCGGCCGGGTGCGCGTCGGCGCGGCCAAGGTCTACCGCACCAAGAACAATTCCGCTCTGCCGCGCCTCATCCCGCCGGCCTTCGAGCGCGAGGACACGCAAATGCCATCCCCCATTCTCTCCGCCGGGACCCTGTCCCGGCTGCGCGGCACCTTCGCGCGCAGCACCGCCCTCTTTGCGCCGTCCGCGCTCGCGCTTGTCCTGATGCCGGCGTTCATCGCGCCCGCCATGGCGCAGACCAGCCCGCAGCCGGCCACCGAACTGCCCCCCGTGACCGTGCGGGCCACCACGCCGGTGGCGACGGCCTCCGGTGCACCGGCTACGGATTCGGGCAACTTCTCTCCGGCGGACATCGCCATGATTTCCGGCAGCGAGGCTCAGGCCGCGACGCTGTGGACCAGCGATTCGGGCTCGCTCCTCAGCCGCATCCCCGGCGGCGCGGCGTGGGGCGCGGGCGGGGTTTCCAGCCTTCCGGCGGTGAACGGCATGGGGGCGGACCGGGTCCAGGTCGCGGTCAACGGGATGCTGTTCGGTATCGCCTGCCCGAACCAGATGAATCCGCCCTTTTCCTTCGTCAATCCGGCGATGATCGCCAACGTGAAGGTCTATACGGCCACCGCGCCGGTGAGCGTCGGCGGCGACTATACGGGCGCGCGGGTGAACGTGACGGTGGCGCCCCCTAAGTTCACCGAGGGCGAGCAGCTCACCGTCTCGGGCAGCGTCTCCGGCTATTATCGGAGCAACAACAACAGCTATGGCGTGGACGCCACGGCCACCGTCTCCAATGCCGATACCAGCGTGACCTATACCGGCGGCTGGGCCAAGGCGAGCGACTATGTGGCGGGCGATGGCACCACCATCAAGTCCACCATGTATGAGACGCAGAACCACGCGCTGACCATCTCGAAGAAGATCGCCGACCAGCTCTTCACGGTGGGTATCGGCGGACAGTTCATTCCTTACGAGGGCTATCCGAACCAGTATATGGACCTCGTCGAGAACAAGAGTATCAACGCCTTCGGCCGCTATCTCGGCGAGTTCGACTGGGGCCAGCTGGAAGGCAACGTCTTTGCCAACCAGATCCGCCACACCATGGGCTTCATCGCGCCGGACAAGACCGGCGACATGCCCATGGATACGAAGGCGACCGACATCGGCTATTCGCTGAAGGGCACGGTGGCGCTCTCCGCGCGCGATACGCTGCGGATCGGCAATGAACTCTACTACAACAACCTCGACGACTGGTGGCCGCCCGTCGCCGGCTCCATGATGATGGGACCGGACACCTTCCAGAGCATCAACAACGGCCAGAAGCTGCGCGCCGGCATCTATGGCGAGTGGGAGCGGCGCATCGACGACCGCTGGACCGCCGTGCTGGGTGTGCGCAACGACGTGGTGTGGATGAACACCGGCGACGTGCATGGCTACAACGACATGATGTACGGCCTCGACGCCGCGATCTTCAACGCGCAGAGCCACGCCCGCACCGACTTCAACGTCGATGCCTCGGCCATCCTGCGTTACGACGCCAACGCCGCCAGCACCTACGAGTTCGGCCTCGCCCGGAAGACCCGCTCGCCGAATTTCTACGAGCGCTATGCCTGGTCCACCAACCCCATGGCCATGGACATGATCGGGTGGTTCGGCGACGGCAACGGCTACGTGGGCAACCTGAATCTGGAGCCGGAGGCGGCCCACACGGCAAGCTTCACCGCCAGCTGGCACGATCCGGTGCGCAATGCGTGGGAGCTGCGCGTCTCGCCCTATTACAGCTATGTGGTGAACTACATTGACGCCGATCGCTGCCTGCTGGCGGGCTGCCTCGCGTCGAAGCCCAACAATCCCTACGTGACCAACGACTTCGTCTTCCTGCAGTTCGCCAACCACGATGCGTGGCTCTATGGCGTGAACATCGACGGCAAGATGGAGCTGTGGAACGACCTCGCCTGGGGGCAGGGCGTGTTCCGCGGCAACCTCAACTTCGTGCAGGGCCAGCGCACCGACGGCGTGAACCTCTACCACATGATGCCGCTCAACGGCGTCATCGCGGTGGACCACACGCTCGGCAACTGGACCAACAGCCTCGAATTGCAGATGGTCGCGGCCAAGGTGCTGGTGAGCCAGGTGCGCAATGAACTTGAGACCTCGGCCTACGCCCTGCTCAACTTCCGCACCAGCTATCAGCTGCAGCAGTTCCGCTTCGACTTTGGTGTCGAGAACATTCTGGGGACTAACTACAACCTGCCCCTCGGTGGCGCGAACCTCGTGAACTACCAGGTGTCGTCGATGATGGGCACGTCGGCGGCATGGGGCTTCCCCGTGGCCGGCATGGGCCGCTCGTTCAACACGCGGGTGACGTACCAGTTCTGAGGGGTACGCACGTCCAGCCGTGGCCGGTTTCCGGCCGCGGCTGATGTTTCCGCCCCGACGTCGTGCGCCGGGGCCGCTTTCTGCGCCTTACCGCCCCCGCGCCAGCCGCGCGGCCTTGCGCTTGGCCATGGTGGCGAGGAGATCGGACGCGGTGAGGATGACGAGCGCGGTCAGGGCGAGCGCGGTCGCCGTCAGCGCGTAGATGATGATGAAGGCATAGCCGAAGAAATAGGTGAGATAGCCGAAGGCGAAAATCAGGTTCGCGATGAAGAAATACTTCGCGTCGGGCAGCCCGTAGATGGCATCGCGGAGAAGCCAGCCGAAGAAGGGGACGTGAAGCACGGCGCGCGCGGCGGTTCGCATGGGGCAGGGTCCGGTGACATGTATCGAGGTTCATCCCGCACTGCGGGACAGGCCGAACCTTCACCGGACATTTGATCTGGATCAATAATCCCATTCGCCGCAGGCGGGCCATTCCGGTGCGGCCTCGCGCCGCGCCGGCGGACGGCTAACGTCCACCGGCGCCGGGCGCCGGGGCGCCTCTCAGGCCGCTGCGGAGCGGGAGGCGGGGGCGGCGAACTGGCGCTCCATCTCCCGGCGCAGGCGCACGGTGTCGCTGTCGCCGATCTCCACGTCCGCCCAGCCGACCACTTCGCCGCGGGCGATGGGGCGGGTGAGGCGCACCTTGTGGGCGAGGCCGATGGGCAGGGCGCCGCGGGCAAGGGACTCCTCCGCCCGCATGATGCGGCCCCACACGGTATAGCCACCCTCGCCATCCAGCATCTCGCCGGGCATGAGATCCTTCTTCGCCACCGCCACGGCGTCGGAGAAGAAGCCGATGGGCGCGCCCGTCGCCTCGTTCCTGAGCGCCGCTGCGGCGACGCTGATGCCGAGTTCGAGCCCGATCATGTGGTAGGGGCGATAGAGCGCCGTGTAACGACCGCTCGGGTCGGTGGCCATGCCGTACTCGCGGAAGCAGCGGCGCGCATAGTCGCCACGCGCCGAGGGATCGGCCTCGATCACCACATAGACGCCCCAGCGCAGATCCCGGAACACGGGCCGTCCGTCCCGCTCCAGGCTGGAGACGACCTCCACCTGCCCGGCTTCCTCCAGCAGCCCGCCGGCGTCGCGGGGGCGCAGGATGGTGGGCAGGTCGTCCACGCCGCAGGGCGGGAAGAGAAGCCCGTCGCGCGGCGCCTTGAGGCCGGTGGCGTTGGAGATGGCGGCCATCTCGATGGAGGATTTCGTGCCGTCCACGAAAGAGTTGAACATCTGCGGGTTCATCCCGCCGATGGCCGCTTGCTCGGGCGTGAGGCCGATGTTGCGCCACACGTCGTCCGGCGTGGAGGCGTGGTAGGCGGGCAGGTATTTCGTGCCCTTGCCGGCGGCCACGACGTTGAAGCCGCAGGTCTGCGCCCAGTCCACCATCTCGCACACCAGCGCCGGTTGGTCGCCATAGGCGGCGGCATAGACAACGCCAGCCTCGGCCGCCTTGCGGGCAACGAGGGGACCGGCCAGCACGTCCGCCTCCACCGTCACCATCACGATGTGGCGGCGCTCGGCGATGGCGAGGAGCGCGTGCCTGAGCCCCGCCGCGGGGCTGCCGGTGGCGTCCACGATCACCTCGATGCCATCGGCCTTGATGAGCGCCTCGGCATCCTCGGTGATGACGGTGCGGCCGGTGCGGCGCGCGTCGTCGAAGTCGGTCGCGAGGGCATCGTCCACCGGCCAGCCGGTGTTGGCGAGGGCATCCTTCGCCCGGGCGGCGGAGAGATCGGCGATGCCCATCAGGTGCATGCCCACGGTGGTGCGCACCTGCGACAGGAACATGGAGCCGAACTTGCCCGCACCGATGAGGCCGACGCGCACCGGCCGCCCCTCGGCCGCGCGGGCCCGGAGCTTGGCTGCAAGATTCATGGGGTCGCTCTCCTTCCTTGCGGAAGCCGGGCGAAGACGTGCGCACGCGCGTGCCCGTCGGGCGGGTCGATGCGCAGGAGCGTTCCTCCGTCCGGCCATCGCCGGTTGTCTCCGGCCGGATCGTTGCTGTCCGGCCGTGGCGGGTGGGGCCCGCGGGGGAACGGTAGTGCGCTCTTCCGCCGGAGGGAAGCGCTCCGCAACGTCAGGGCGGGCGTTTTTCAGCCGATGATGCTGTAGCCGCCGTCGATCTGGTGGACGCCACCGGTGACGTTGGCGGCCTCGCGGCTGGCGAGGAAGGCGGCGAAGGCACCCACATCCTCGATGGAGGCGAGGAGGTGAGTCGGTGCGCGCGCGGCGGCCTCGTTCAGCAGTTCGTCGAAATCGGCGATGCCGGAGGCGGCGCGGGTCTTCAGCGGGCCGGGCGAGAGCGCATGGACGGAGATGCGCTTCTCGCCGAGTTCCGCGGCAGCATAGCGCACCACTGATTCGAGCGCCGATTTCACCGGCCCCATGATGTTGTAGTGCTCGACCACCTTCTCCGCGCCGTAGAAGGACACGGTCATGCAGGTGCCGCCCGCACCCATCAGCGGCTCGGCGAGGCGGATCATCCGCAGGAAGGAGTGGACGGAGACGTCCATGGCCTTGGAGAAGCCTTCCGCCGAGCAGTCGACGACGCGGCCGTGGAGATCCTCCCTCGGGCAGAAGGCGATGGAGTGGAGCAGGGTGTCGAGCCGGCCCCAGCGTGCGGTGATCTCGGCGAATACGGCTTCGAGCTGGCCGGGAATGCTCACGTCCAGGGGGAGGATCAATTCGGCGCCGATGGATTCGGCGAGCGGCCGCACATGCGCCTCGGCGCGCTCGTTGAGATAGGTGACGGCGACGTCGGCACCCTGCTCGCGAAATGCCTTCGCGCAGCCCCAGGCGATGGACTGGTCATTGGCGACGCCCACCACCAGCGCCTTCTGGCCCTTCAGCGAAAACATGCGCGCGCCCTCGTGCGTTGCGGTTCTCCACCCTCTTTGCACCCGGTCGCCGACGTCAACATGACGAAAGTCAAACGGCGCAAGGGTCTGCCCGGCCTGCGGGCAGTTGACGCCCGTGCCGCCGGCCGCCACAAACCGCGCAAAGACGGGGGAGGGGCGCGTGGTGGCGCAGAGGCAGACGGTGGAGGCGCGCGCCTTCGCCAAGGCGGTCCGGCGGCTCATCCCGCTGATGATGGTGCTCTATGTGGTCAGCTTCCTCGATCGCGTGAATGTGGGCTTCGCGGCGCTGACCATGAATGCGGACCTGGGTTTCTCGCCCGAGGTCTATGGCTGGGGTGCCGGCATCTTCTTCCTCGGCTATTTCCTGTTCGAGGTGCCGAGCAATCTGGTGCTGCAGAAGGTGGGTGCGCGGCTGTGGATCTGCCGCATCATGGTGACGTGGGGCCTGATCTCGGCGGCGACCGCATTCGTGACGGGCGCGACCGGCTTCTTCATCGCCCGGTTCCTGCTCGGCGCTGCCGAGGCGGGCTTCCTGCCGGGGATGATCCTCTATCTCGGCTACTGGTTCCCGCTGTCGGTGCGGGCGCGCTACGTGGCGCTGTTCATGGCGGCGGTGCCCATCTCCAGCGCGCTCGGGGCGCCGTTGTCCGCCTGGATCCTCGACACCCACGGCCTCTTCGGCCTTGCCGGCTGGCAGTGGCTGTTCATCATCGAGGGGCTGCCGGCGGTGGTGCTCGGCCTCGTGGTGCTCGCCTTGCTGCCCGACAGCCCCGAGCAGGCCCGCTGGCTGACGGACGAGGAGAAGGCCGCCATCGCCGCGCGGCTCGATGCCGACCACCTCACCCATGATGCGGCGCATCAGGCCGCCCATCCCGCCGGCACGCACGAGGCCTGGCTGCCGGCCCTGAAGGACACGCGGGTCGTCGTGCTTTGCCTCGTCTATCTCGGCCTTGTGGTGGGGCTCTACGGGATCGGCCTGTGGCTGCCGCAGATCGTGCGTGCCATGGGCTATTCCACCCACGAGGTGGGGCTGATCCTCATCATCCCTTATGCGTTGAGCGCCCTCGCCATGCTCGCCGTGGGCCGCCACAGCGACCGGCGCGGTGAACGGGTGCTGCATGTGGCGGTTCCGGCGGTCGCCGGAGCGGCGGGGCTGGCCGCCAGCGTGGTCGCGCCTACGCATATGGCGGCCATCGCCGCCATCTCCCTCGCTTCCATGGGGATCTATGCGGCGTTGGGGCCGTTCTGGTCGGTGCCGCCGCAATTCCTGCGCGGCACGGCGGCGGCGGCCGGCATTGCGCTCATCAATTCGGTCGGCAATCTCGGCGGCTTCGCCGGCCCCTATCTCGTCGGCTTCGTGCGGGAGGCGACCGGCCGCTTCGATGTCGGCTTCATGGCGCTGGCGGCCATCGTGCTCGCCGCCGGTTTGCTCATGCTCGCTTTTCGGGCACAACTTGGGCCTTCGCTGCAGTGCAATGACGCTGCGGCAAGAAAAATTTAGCCAGCACCGTCTCAGCCTGATGAAGAGGTCAAGCTTTTCTGCTTTACTCTCACTCCCAATGACCGCCGGACAGTCGGCGGCGCGGGAGGAACATCGTGGCATTTCAAGCGAAGGGTCGGTCGCGCCCGCCCTCTGCGGGCCCTGCGGGGGGCCCTCTGGGGCAGTTCACAGCACACAGCCAGCTGGCCGCGCAAAGCATGGCGGCCCGGGACGCGGGCGCGCGTGAGCGTGCCTCGGTCATGATCGTGGCCATGGCCTGCTCGTTCTCGGGCCTGCTGGTGGGACTTTGCCTCGCGGCAGCGCACTGGCCCGGTCTGGCCTTCATGGCCGGCGCCGCGATCGCCGGCACCGGCGCTTGGTTCGCCCGTGGCCTCTCCCTCGATCTGTCGAATGAGAGCGGGGACGGCGCGCAATAGCGCCTCCCGCGGTCAGTCCACCGCCAAGGGATGACGCGCCGTGTCCCGGCGCGGTTAGTCTACCGCCAAGGGGTGACGCGCCGTTTCCCGGCGCGGTTAGTCTACAGCCAAGGGATGACGCGCCGTTTCCCGGCGCGTCATGGCCTCCGCCGGGCTCGGCGTTCCGCTGATGGCCCGCGTGATGGCAAGGCGGGTGGCCTCGTGGTTGAAGGCCTGGATGCGCGCATCGTCGCTGGCGTCCCAGTGGATGAACACCCCCACGCAGATGAAGATGTCGTCGGCCTCCTCGATGGGGATGAGGCCGTCCGCAACACAATCCGCCACCGCCTTCGCCACCGCATATTGCGCCGGCCCGAACATCTGCACCGCCTGGCGGGCATCCTTGATCGTCACCTTGTTGAAGAGGACGGTGGCGGGCTTCACCATCAGATTGGGCTCGACCACGGCGAGCAAAGCGGTGAAGCCGTCCTTGTTGTTGGTGATGGCATTGACGAAGGCGATCTCGGCGGAAGAGCCGCGCGGACCCATGATGAGGTCGATGTGCGCCACCTCGTTGCCGTCGCCCACCAGGGCCTCTCCCACCAGAAGACGGTCGATCCTGGGCATGAAATCCTCCGCAAAATGCTGTGCTGAAAAGGCGTGCTGAAAAGCGCTACTGGATCTCGAAGGGGATGTTGCCGGTGGCCGCCGCGCCGCGCCCGTCGCGCAGCGTGACGAACACGCGGTAGCGGCCGGGCGGCAGGCCGAAGATGCGCACGCCTGTCGGGGCGGGATCGTGCAGGCCCTCGGGAAAGTTGGGCGGCACCGGCTCGGGATCGCCGCCGACGCTGCGGGCGGTGGTCTCGGCCATGATCTGCCATTCGGCCTTCAGCGGGTCGCCATCGGGATCTGTGGCGGAGAGGCGCACCAGGGTCTGCCCGTCGGTGGAGAATCGGGCCGGTCCCACGAGGGAGAGGGCGAGGATGCGCGGCGCCCTATTGGGGCCGCCGGGCACCTTTCCGCCCCACAGATCGGCCATCACCTCCACCGTCTCGGTCCATTCGCCGGTGGGCAGCAGCAGCGAATACCAGGAGGGCGTCACCTCCTGCTTCTGCCCCCACAGGAAGGGCATGGCGCCGACGCCCGCCTGCTTCGCCCCCATCAGATAGCGCCGCACGCGGGCGGCCTTGTCCGAGGAGGTCGGCTCCATGGGCGCGCCCCAAGGCGCCTTCGGGGCATCCCAATGGCCCTGCGCGCCGAGCTCGGTGAGGATGATGGGGCCGGTCCAGCCCTGCGCCCGCGCGCGGCCGGCGGCGGTGAGCAGGCCGTCGCCATAGCCGTTGATGCCGAGCACGTCGATGTCCGGCGCATTGCGCTTCAGGATGGCAGCCTTGTCCTGCCCCACTTCGGCGAGCACCGCCATGGTGGGGTGCTGGCTGTCCAGTGTCTTCACCAGCCGCGCGGCCTCCTCGATGGCTGGCCACACGGCCTGCGCCTCCTCCGGGGAAAGCTCGACCTCCACCTCGTTGCCGATGCCCCACATGAGCAGCGCCGGATGGGTGCGATAGCGCTCCACCATGTGGCGCAGCGCCTCCAGCTGGGCCGTCACCGCCGCACGGTCGGCATAGTTGAAGCCGAGGCGGGGATGGCCGAGCCAGAAGCCCACGATCACCTTCAGCCCCGCCCGCTGCGCCGCGTCGAGAATCTCCCCCGGCTCCTGCCCGTAGGTGCGGATGGTGTTGGCGCCCAGCGCCTTCAGATCGGGAAAGCGCGTCTCGCCGCTGGCACCGAGGGGAACAAAGGGTTTGCCGTCCACCAGGATGTCGGTTCCGCGCACCGCCACCTGGGAGGCATGAGCCTGTCGCACGAGGACAGGGGAAAGCGCGAGCGCAAGCAGCAGGAGGACGAAAACGTGACGCACGGACTTCACTCGCGATTGACCTGAGGACATCGATGCATTGCAGCATGCAGCGTGGGGGATGGCTTCGGCAACATCAACCCGGCCTGCCCCGCGCGCCTTGCCGCATCGCAAACGGGGAACCGGAGCGGACGCGGCGCGATCTGCTATAAGCGCCGCGTTCCTGTCGCATTCCTTGCCGCACGTCCTGCCGCATCAAGGTCCGCTCCATGCCCGTGATCGCTCATCTCTCCGACCCGCACCTCGGCCCGATCCCGGAGGCGCGCATCTCCGAGCTTCTGGGCAAGCGCTTCTTCGGAATGATGAACTGGATCGGCGCGCGGCGGCGCAATTTCGGCGCATCGACGCTGGCGCCGCTCACGGAAGACCTTCTCGCCCAGCAGCCGGACCACATCTGCGTCACCGGCGACCTCGTGAATGTGAGCCTGCCGGCCGAGTTCGACACCGGCGCCACCTTCCTCGCCTCCCTCGGGGAGCCCGGCACGGTGAGCGTCGTGCCCGGCAACCATGACGCCTATGTGCGCTCCGCCATGCATTACCATCTGGAGCATTGGGCGCCCTTCCTCGCCGGAGACGACGGCCATCCCCATACGCCGGTGGATGTGGATTCCTTCCCTTACGTCCGGCGGCGGGGCGAGGTGGCGATCGTTGGCGTCTCGACGGCGATCCCCACGGCGGTGTTCCTCGCCAGCGGCAAGGCAGGGCGGGCGCAGCTCGGCCGGCTCTCGGCGCTGCTGGAGCGGCTGAAGGCGGAAGGGCTGTTCCGGGTGGTGATGATCCATCATCCCCCCGTGGGCGAGCGCCCCTTCCACCGCGACCTGCGCGATGCGGAGGAGGTGCGGGCGGTGCTCGCGCAGGCGGGGGCGGAACTGGTGCTGCATGGGCACGACCATCGCGCCTCCCTCGGATACATCCCGTCGGCAGCCGGCCGCATCCCCGTGGTGGGTGTGCCCTCCGCCTCGGCCGGGCCGCAGGATGAGCGCGGCGCCGGCGGCTATTGTCTCTACCGGATCTCCGGCGGGCCCGGTGCATGGCGCTGCGAGATGGAACGACGCGGATATTCCCGGGATACGCAGGGAGTTTCGAGTCTGGAAGCGAAAGTACTTGTCGGATCGGAAGGTGTTGCCTGAAAGTCGTGGCAGAATGGTGGTATTGTTGCGCACGAGGTCACACGAAAAATCTATTTGCAACAAGTTGTATCAAGATGTCTATTACCGAAGTTTAAGTTGCCGGACGTGGGTTTGGGGACGATGCTTCCTTCGTCCCTGAAGGAGGACCCACGACATGAAACGCGCTCTTTTCGCCGCAACCGCCGCTGCGCTGATCGCCGGTTCCGCGGCCACCTATGCCGCGAACACCCCCGCCGCGGGGGATGGGCCGCACCGCTGGCAGCCGACCGCCGAGGATCGCGCCATCCTCACCGATGCCCGCATCGTCGCGCTCAAGACCGCGCTGAAGCTCACGCCTGATCAGGAGAAGCTGTGGCCGGGCGTGGAGCAGACGCTGAAGTCCGTCGCCAAGGATGCGGCCCAGCGCCGCGAGCAGATGGCCGCCGACCGCAAGGCCGCCCGCGAGGCGCGGCAGGCCGGCACGCCGGCTGATCCCATCGCCCGCATGCGCACCGCCGCCGACCGCATGGACGCCCGCGCCAACGACCTGCGCAAGATCGCCGATGCGGCGGACCCGCTCTACAAGACCCTCGACACGGCGCAGAAGCAGCGCCTCAACATGGTGCTGCACCAGCAGTTCCGCGGCATGGGCGGCGGCATGGGCGGCGGCTGGCATCACGGCCCGCACGGCGGCCCGAATGCGGATGGCCCGCGTCGCGGCTGACGCTGGGGACCTCCGGCAGACACGGCGGGGCGGCCTTGGCCGCCCCGTTTTGCGAATGTCTCGAGGTAATATGCGACCGATCCATGAGAGCTGCTCATGGAGCCGTTGACGATTATTGATTTTCCAAAGGACGTGGGCTGCTCGTAGAATGGGTTTAACATGCACCCGTGGGTGCATCTCCCAACGCGAGACGACCCTCATGTCCGCCCCATCCTCACCGACGGCCAATCTTGGCCGGAGCGGCACCGTTCCGGCCATCCTCATTCTCATCGCCGGCTCGGCGGTGGCGCTGCTGACCTTCGGACCGCGCTCCGTCTTCGGCCTGTTCCTGCTGCCCATGTCGCAGGAGTTCGGCTGGGGCCGCGACGTGTTCGGCTTCGCCGTGGCCATCCAGAACCTTCTGTGGGGCGTGGGTTCGCCGTTCGCCGGCGCGCTGGCCGATCGCTTCGGCACGGTACGGGTGCTGTGCTGCGGCGCGCTCATCTATGCCGCCGGCCTCGCGCTGATGGCCTATGCGACGACGCCCGGCCTGCTGCACCTGTCCGCCGGCGTGCTCATCGGCTTCGGCCTGTCCGCCGCGTCGTTCAATCTCGTGCTCGCGGCCTTCGGCAAGCTCCTGCCGAACGAGTGGAAGTCGATCGGCTTCGGTCTCGCCACCGCGGCCGGATCGTTCGGCCAGTTCCTGTTCCCGCCGCTCACCCGCGGGCTCATGGACACCATCGGCTGGCACCAGACCCTGCTGGTGTTCGGCGCCTCGCTGCTCATCGTGCTGCCGTTCTCGCTGGCGCTCGCCACCCGCGCGTCCGCACCGTACGCCACCGGTGCCGCACAGGCGCCGCAGCAGACCATCGGCGCGGCCCTGAGCGAGGCGCTCCGGCATCCGAGCTACGTAATGCTGGTGCTCGGCTTCTTCACCTGCGGCTTCCAGCTCGCCTTCGTCACCGTCCACATGCCGGCCTTCCTGGTGGACAAGGGCATGAGCCTGTCGGTGGGCGCCTACACGCTGGCCCTGATCGGCCTGTTCAACATCCTCGGCTCTCTGACCGCCGGCTATCTCTCCAACCGCATGCCGCGCAAGGTGCTGCTGTCGGTCATCTACGCCGCGCGCGGCGTCGTCATCGCGGTGTTCGTGATGACCCCGATCACGGCGACGAGCTGCTACATGTTCGGCGCCGCCATGGGCTTCCTGTGGCTGTCCACCGTGCCGCCGACCTCGGGCCTCGTGATGCTCATGTTCGGCACGCGCTACATGGCCATGCTCTATGGCTTCGCCTTCTTCTCCCATCAGGTGGGCGGCTTCCTCGGCGTCTATCTCGGCGGCGAGATCTATGAGGCGACCAAGAGCTACGACTGGCTGTGGTGGCTGTCCGTCGCGCTGTCTTTTGCCTCCGCGGCCATCAATCTGCCCATAAGGGAACGTCCTGTTCATCGGCCGGTAACCGTATGAGCGCGACTCTCAGAGCACGGTGCTGGAAGATTCGGCATCGTGCGCACGGCGCCGGTGTTCCCTAGCTGTTCCTGCTCTTGACAATGGCCGGTGGTGTCTGCGCAACGTGAACGAAGATCAGATGGATAATCGCGAACAAGCCATGCGCAGCATTCTCGTCGCGGCCTTGGGCTTTGCCGCACTCCTCCCGGCCGCTCTGGCGCCGGCGCCCGCAGCCGCCCAGCAGCTCTCGGCCGACCAGGCGCGCGAGTTCGTGGTCGGACGCACCTTCTCGTTCACCTGCTTTGAAGGTTCCAAGGGCGCAGGGCGCGTCTATGCCGATGGCTCGGTCGCCGGCATGATCACCCTGCGCGACGCGCCGCCGCGCTTCGTGCGCCTGCCGCCGAACACCCTGCGCGTGCGCGGCGAGAATGTGTGCGGCTTCGTGAAGGGCATGACCTTCGAGCCCTGCTTCGATCTGGTGAAGACCGGGCAGAACTCCTTCCGCGGCTCGCTCGCCGGCATTCAGACCATGTGGTGCGAATTTGTCGGCGCCAGCGGCGAAGGCCAGCAGGTGGCCTCGCGCCGCTCCAAGTCCAAGCGCACCACGGAAGCCTCCGCGGACTGAGCTTTTTCCCGTCAGCCCGCAGTCGCGGGCTGATCCTCCATCCCCTCGATCCGCCCCCTGAGCTTGCCGATTTCCCGGCCCGCATGTTCCATGAAGGTCCGCACACGGGCGGTCGCCTTGATGTCGGGATGGGTGAGCAGCCACAGTCCGGATTCCAGCTCCCCCTGCCGTCCCATGAGCTGGACGAGACCCGGCGTGACCGCCGCGATGAAGCAGGGCAGCAGCGCCAGCCCCATGCCCGCCGCCGCCGCCTCGGCAAGGCCGAGCACCGTATTCACCCGATAGATGATCTTCTCCTCGCCCACGCGCTCGCGCAGCCATTTGGCGGGCTTGATGGCGCCGAGATTGTCGGAGAAGCCGATCCAGTCGTAGCGCCGCAGGTCCGCCGGATCGAGCGGGCCGGTGATGTTCTGCGCGGCGCTGCCATAGATGCCCCAGGCGATGGAGGCCATGCGCCGCCCCACCAGCGTGTCGCCGGGCCGGTCGCTGGCGCGGATGGCCACGTCCGCGTCGCGCTTCGAAAGGCTGAGCGACTGGTTGGAGATCACCACGTCGAGGCGGATCTCCGGATAGGCCGCGCGGAACGAGGCGAAGATGGGCGTGAGCATGTGCACCAGCAGCGTGTCGTTGGTGGTCACGCGCAATTCGCCGGAGGGGCGCAGATCCTGGCCTGTGATGCGGCGCTCCACCGCTAGCACCTCGTCCGCCATGTGCTCGGCGAGGCGCACCATCTCCTCGCCCATGGGGGTGGGCACGTAGCCTGCGCGCGCGCGCTCGAACAGCCGGGCGCCCAATTGCTGCTCCAGCGTGCCGAGGCGGCGGAAGACGGTGGAGTGGTTGACCGCCAGTTGCTCGGCGGCACCCGCCAGAGAGCCGGTTTCAGCGATGGCCCGGACCAGCCGGAAATCATCCCACGGTATCATGGAGAGGCGACCCTCGGGAAAGTGATTTGCGCAGATGCAAACTCGATCTGGATTTGATGAGTATGGCCGTGCATGAGCGCGAAAGCTAGATGTGGCGTCACCTCAAACCGGAGTTCACTCCCATGGTTGACACCCGCACCGCTCCCTACGGCCTCTTCATCCTGCGCCTCGCGCTTGGCATCATGTGGCTGTCGCACGGCCTGATGAAGATCTTCATCTTCACCGTTCCGGGCTTCGCTGGCTTCCTGTCCAGCAAGATGGGCCTGCCCGGCGCCCTCGCCATCCCCTTCATCGCCGTGGAAATCGTCGGCGGCCTGCTGCTCATCGGCGGCGTCTATGCCCGGCAGGTCGCCGTCCTGCTCATCCCCATGATGCTCGGCGCGCTCAGCTATCACCTGCCCAACGGCTGGGTGTTCTCCGCGCCCGGCGGCGGCTGGGAATATCCCGCCTTCCTCGTGGTCGGCCAGATCGTGCTGGCGCTGGCCGGCGAAGGCGCCTTCGCGGTGAAGCCCGCCGCGCTCCTGCCCACCCGCCGTGCTGCGGTGGCCTGACATTCCAGGTCCAACAAAAAAGGCCGGCTCCGCGAGGGGCCGGCCTTTTTGCGTGAATGGTGCCGCTCTCAGTGGGCGCGGGAGAGGCAGAAGTCCACCGCCTCCATCAACGCCGCCTTGGCGGGGCCGGCGGGGAAGAGCGCGAGGGCATCCTTGGCGATGGCGCCGTAATGGCGGGCGCGCTCCACCGTGTCGGCAATGGCGCGATGCTTGGTCATCAGGCCGATGGCCTGATCGAGGTCCGCGGCGCTCGCCTCGCTGTTTTCCAGGCAACGCTGCCAGAAGGCGCGCTCCTTCTCATCACCGCGGCGGAAGGCGAGCAGCACCGGCAGGGTGATCTTCCCCTCCCGGAAGTCGTCGCCCACGTTCTTGCCGAGCTTGGCCTGCGAGCCGCCATAGTCGAGGGCATCGTCCACCAGCTGGAAGGCGATGCCGAGATTCATGCCGTAGGAGCGGCAGGCCGCCTGCTCGGCCTTCGGCCGCTGGGCGAGGACGGCACCCACCTCGCAGGCGGCGGCGAACAGTTCGGCCGTCTTGCCGCGGATGACGGCGAGATAGTCGTCCTCGGAGGTGGCGGTGTTCTTGGCGGCGGCGAGCTGCATCACCTCGCCCTCGGCGATGACGCAGGCGGCAGTGGAGAGGATGTCGAGGCAGGTCATGGAGCCCACCTCCACCATCATCTTGAACGCCTGGCCCAGCAGGAAGTCGCCCACCAGCACGCTCGCCTCGTTGCCCCAGAGCTTGCGCGCGGCGAGCTTGCCCCGGCGCATGTCGCTCTCGTCCACCACGTCGTCATGGAGGAGGGTGGCGGTGTGCATGAACTCCACGGAGGCGGCGAGCTTCACGTGACCGTCGCCCCGGTAGCCCGCGAGCGCGGCGCAGGCGAGCGTCAGCATCGGCCGCAGACGCTTGCCGCCGGACGAGATGAGGTGGTTCGCCACCTCGGGAATCATGGCCACGTCGGAGCCGGTCCGCGCCAGGATGACGGCGTTGACCCGCTCCATGTCCGTCTTCACCAAGGCGACCAGTGCCTCGAGCGACGGCTCGTTGGGCTCGAACGGAAGGACGACGGCCAAGAAACGCTCCCGCTTGTCAATCTTTGGGGCGCACCATAGGGATGCGGATGGGTTCCGTGCAAGCTCTGGCAGATCGCCTTTGGTTGCACCGGGCGCGCCAGTCGCCGCGATCGGAGGTCTGTACGATGCAGGAGATGGTGCGGACCAACGATCTGGTGCTGCTCGGCGCCATAGAGGCGCTGCTCACGTCGGCCGATATCGGTCACATGGTCGCGGATGCCCATATGAGCGTCCTGGAAGGCTCCATCGGCGTCTTTCCCCGTCGCCTGCTGGTTGTGGACGAGGACGTGCCGCGCGCGCGCCGCCTGCTGGTGGAGGCGGGATTCGGCGCGGCCCTGCGTGATGCCGGCTGAAGCCGCCGCCCTGTCCACCGACAGCGTGCTCGGTGGGAGATTGACGCTGCGGCAAATGGTTTCGGGCCACCGCGTCGGGCACGACGCGCTGCTGCTCGCCGCCTTCGCGCCGGCTGATCGGCGCACCGCGGTGGACCTCGGGACAGGAGTGGGCAGTGCCGGCCTCGCCTTCCTCGCCCGTGTTCCGGAGGCGCGTGCCACGCTGGTGGAGATCGATCCCGCCCTCGCTGCACTGGCGGCGGAGAATGCGGCGCTCAACGGCTTGGACGGGCGGGCGCAGGTGGTGACGGCGGATGTCGCTTGCCTCGGGAGGCCTGCGGGGCCGGATGCGCCGGGGAAGGGCGCGGCGGACCTGGTGCTCGCCAACCCGCCCTTCAATGCCGACACCCGCCACCGCACCTCTCCCGATGAGGCCCGTGCCCGCGCCCACATGGCGGATGCCGACCTTCTCGCCGAATGGGTTCGCGCCGCTGACCGCTGCCTCGGCGCGAAAGGCGTGCTCTGCCTGATCCATCGCCCCGAGGCGCTGGCGGACATTCTCGCCGCGCTGGCGAAAGGATTCGGCGCCGTGGAGATCCTTCCCGTCCACCCTCGCCCCGACCGGCCGTCGGTGCGGCTGCTGGTGCGGGCGATGAAGGGGCGGCGCACGCCGCCCGCGCTCCTGCCAGGCCTCGTGCTGGCCGGGGCGGACGGCGTACCGACGCCGCAGGCCGAGGCGGTTCTGCGCGACGGCGCGGCGTTGCGCTGACGCGCGATCAGGGCGCGGTCCTTGGCGTCGGGGGCGCCTTGAGGGCGCGGTCTCGACAAGGAATGGCGCCTTGAGGGCGCCATGGGGAGGCCCTACATCTCGGGCATGGCCGAATTTCTTTCCTCCCTGTCGCGCCGCGCCCGCGGTCTCCTTCCCAGAAAATGGCGCACCGATGCGCCCCTCGTGCCGGTGGTGCGTCTGTCCGGCCCCATCGGCATGACCTCGCCTTTCTCGCGCAGCATGTCGCTCGCCAGCACGGCGCAGGCGCTGGAGAAGGCCTTCGGCATGAAGGAGGCGCCCGCCGTGGCGCTGCTCATCAATTCGCCGGGCGGTTCGCCGGTGCAGTCCCACCTCATCTTCCGCCGCATCCGCGCGCTGGCGGAGGAGAAGGAGAAGCACGTCTTCGCCTTCGTGGAGGATGCGGCGGCCTCGGGCGGCTACATGATCGCCTGCGCGGCCGACGAGATCTTCGCCGATCCCTGCTCCATCGTCGGCTCCATCGGGGTGGTGACGGCGGGCTTCGGCTTCGACAGGGCCATCGAGAAGCTGGGCATCGAGCGGCGCGTCTACACCGCCGGCGAGCGCAAGGTGACGCTGGACCCCTTCCGCCCCACCCAGCCGGAAGACGTGGAGCGGCTCGACCAATTGCTGAAGGAGCTGCACACCGTATTCGCCGACCTTGTGAAGTCGCGCCGCGGCGATGCGCTGATGGGCGATGACGAGACGCTGTTCTCCGGCGAGTTCTGGCTGGGCACGCAGGCCGTGGGCCTCGGCCTCGTGGATGGCCTCGGCGACGTGCGCGGCATCCTGAAGGCGCGCTACGGCACGGACACGACGCTGAAGCTGGTGCAGGGGTCCACCGGGTTCCTGCCCAAGCGCCCCACGGGCTTTGCCGGCGCGCTCGCCCGCGAAGCTGCGCTGGGCGCCGCAGCTGCGGTGGAGGAACGCGCGCTGTGGAGCCGGCTGGGGCTGTAGCCGTCGCCTGTCCGGCGCGCCCGGCGAGAGGCTGGTTGCCGATTGATCAGGCAGAACGGGCGCATGCCCGTTTCTTGCCCTTTCGCCTTGTGCGGGGCGGGGTTACATCCGAAGCATGACCGAGCCCGCCGATACCCTTCTCATTGCCATCGCCCAGCTCAACCCGACGGTCGGCGATGTCTCCGGCAATCTCGCCATCGCCCGACGCGCCCGGCAGACCGCGGGCGAGGCGGGGGCGGACCTCGTGGTGTTTCCCGAGCTCTTCATCGCCGGCTACCCGGCCGAGGATCTGGTGCTGAAACCGGCCTTCCTCGCGGCCTGCCAGGAGGCGGTGGAGGCGCTCGCCGCCGAGACTGCCACCGGCCCGGCCGTGCTCATCGGCGCGCCGTGGGTGGAGGAGGGGCGGCTTTTCAACTCCGTGCTGCTGCTGGAGGAGGGGGAAATCTCCGCCGTGCGGCATAAGGTGGATCTGCCCAATTACGGCGTGTTCGATGAGAAGCGCGTGTTTGCCGCCGGCCCTCTGCCGGGACCGATCCCGTTCAAGGGCGTGCGGCTCGGCGTGCCCATCTGCGAGGACATATGGGGGCCGGACGTGGTGGAATGCCTCGCCGAGACGGGCGCGGAAATCCTCATCGTTCCCAACGGCTCGCCCTATCGCCGCTCGGTCTATGCGGAGCGCGAGAACATTGCCGTCGCCCGTGTGGTGGAGAGCCGCCTGCCGCTGCTCTACGTGAACCAGGTGGGCGGGCAGGACGAACTGGTGTTCGACGGCGCCTCCTTCGTCCTCAACGCCGACCGCTTCCCTGCCTTGCAGTTCCCCGGCTTCGTCGAGCGCGTCCGCCTCTCCCGCTGGCAGCGCTTCGAGGACAC
The DNA here is from genome assembly GCF_023571765.1 of Xanthobacter aminoxidans. Lineage (GTDB taxonomy): Bacteria > Pseudomonadota > Alphaproteobacteria > Rhizobiales > Xanthobacteraceae > Xanthobacter > Xanthobacter aminoxidans. The sequence continues at coordinate 84,381 of NZ_JAMJXC010000017.1, forward strand.
CTGGCGCTGCCTCGGCGGCAATCTCGTGGAGGCCATGGAGGGCGACGAGGCCGATTATGCCGCCTGCGTCGTGGGCCTCAGGGATTATGTGAACAAGAACGGCTTCCCCGGCGTGGTGCTGGGCCTGTCGGGCGGCATCGATTCCGCTTTGTGCGCGGCCATGGCGGTGGATGCCCTGGGGCCGGAGCGGGTGCGCTGCCTGATGCTGCCCTACCGCTTCACGTCGGAAGACAGCCTCAAGGACGCCGCAGCCGTGGCCGGGGCGCTGGGCGTGCGCTACGAGGTCGTGCCCATCGCGCCTGCGGTGGAGGGGCTGGAAGCGGTGCTGGCGCCGCTGTTCGCGGGCACCGAACGGGACGTGACGGAGGAGAATTTGCAGGCCCGCGTGCGCGGCACGCTGCTCATGTCCGTCTCCAACAAGTTCGGCGCCATGGTGCTGACCACCGGCAACAAGTCGGAGATGTCCACCGGCTACGCCACGCTCTATGGCGACATGAACGGGGGCTTCAACCCCATCAAGGACCTGTACAAGACCGAGGTGCTGCGCCTCGCCCGCCTGCGCAACCGCTGGAAGCCGGCCGAGGCGCAGGGGCCGGACGGCATCGTCATCCCCGATCACCTCATCGACAAGCCGCCGAGTGCGGAGTTGCGCGAGGGCCAGACGGACGCGGACGCGCTGCCGCCCTATCCTATGCTCGACACCATCCTCGCTCGGCTGGTGGAGGGCGAGAGTTCGGTGGACGAGATCGTCGCCGACGGCTTCGACGCCGCCATCGTGGCCCGCGTGTTGCGCCTGCTCACCGGTGCCGAATACAAGCGCCGTCAGGCCGCGCCGGGGGTGAAGGTGACGGGACGCAACTTCGGCCGCGACCGCCGCTATCCCATCACCAACCGGTTCCGCGAGGAATAGCCCGACCGGTGCTTGACGAATGTAGGTCAGTCGTCCTAATTCTGGAAATAGGACAATTGACCTAGGCGGTTCCCATGCCTGCGAGCGACACCCGCGCCGCCATCGTCGAGGCGGCGGATCGGCTGTTCTACGAGACCGGCTTCGCCTCCACTTCGTTCGCCGACATTGCCGCGGCAGTGAAGCTCTCGCGCGGCAATTTCTATTATCATTTCAAGAGCAAGGACGAGATCCTCGCGGCCGTGATCGCGCTGCGGCTGGAGCGTACCCGGAAGCTCCTCGCGCAGTGGGAAGACGAGGGAGACGATGCGGAGGCGCGCATCCTCAGCTTCGTCGGCATCCTCATCGCCAATCGCACCAAGATCATGCGTTTCGGCTGCCCGGTCGGCACGCTCTGCAACGAGCTGGCGAAGCTCGATCATGCCGCCGGCGCCGACGCCGCGCGGCTGTTCACCCTGTTCCGCGACTGGCTCGCGCGCCAGTTCCGCGCTCTCGGGCACGGGGAAGACGAGGCCGCCCGCCTCGCCATGCACCTCCTCGCCCGCAGCCAGGGGGTGGCGACGCTCGCCAGTTCCATCGGCGATGACGCCTTCATCGATGCCGAAGTGGCCGAGATGCGCAGTTTCGTCGCCATCCATCGCTGTCCCGCCGCTCACGCCTGAAGAGGGGAAACCATGTTCGTCGTCTTGCTGCGCTTTGCCGCCAACCGTGCCGCCGCCCCGCGCCTGATGGACGGGCACAATGCCTGGCTGCGGAAAGGTTTTGACGAGGGAAGCTTCCTGCTCGCGGGCGGCATCGAGCCCAAGGCCGGCGGCGCCATCCTCGCCACCGCCGCCTCTCGCGCCGAGGTCGAGGCCCGGATCGCGGAAGACCCGTTCGTCGCCGAGGGCGTGGTCGCGGCGGAGATCATCGAGATCGCACCCGGCCGCACGGACCCGCGGCTCGCCTTCCTCGCCGCCTGAGCGCGCGAGGGAGGCGCAATCCTACCGCCCTAAAGGCTTCGCAGATTTCTCTTTTCCTTGTGCGGACTTAGCCGGAGGTGTCTAGCCACGGGGCGGCGCTGACGTTACGGTTGCGCCGGATACAACCGGGCTGGTCGCGATGGATGAGTGGGCGCTTCTTGTTCTGGTGGTTCTCGCCTTTCCGGTGATGGCCCTGGTGGGCTTCATCATGGCGCTGAAGAGCCGGGGCCGCATTCGCGTGCTGGAGGCACGGGTCGCGGCGCTGGAGGCTCAAGCAGGGCTGGCGCCGGCCGCTGCGTCCGCTCCTGCCTGGACCCACACGCCACCGGCCGCCGTGCCGCAGGCGAAGGAAAGTCCGCTGGCGCGCCTCGCACGGCCGCCCGAGCCGATCGATGCGGGAAGCGAGCCGCCCGCTGCGCCGTCGCCTCTGTTTCCCGCGCCCGAGGCGGATGCCCCGGCCGCTCCCCCCGCGCCGCCCCCGCCTGCCATCGATGCCGCCAAGCTCAAGGAGCGGCTGGCGGGCTTCGAGGAGAAGGTCGGCGCACGTTGGGCGGTGTGGGTCGGCGGCCTTGCTTTGGCGCTGGGCGGCGTGTTCCTGGTGCGTTTCGCGGTGGAGCAGGACCTGATCGGGCCGGGGCTGCGGGTCAGCCTTGGCCTGCTGCTGGCTCTTTTCCTGCTCGGTGCCGGCGAATGGCTGCGCCGTCGCGAGGGCAAGGACCCCGCCGCGCCCATCACCAGCCTGCGCGGGCTGGTGCCGGATGTGCCGAGCATCCTCACCGCCGCCGGCACCATGACCGCCTTCGGCAGCATCTTCGCCGCCTATGAGCTCTACCATCTCATTCCGCCGCAGGCCGCCTTCCTGCTGCTCGCCGCCACCGGTGTCGCCACTTTGCTGGCGGCCCTGCTGCATGGGCCGGCGCTGGGCGCGCTCGGTTTCGTCGGCGCGGCGCTGACGCCCTTCCTCGTCACCACCAGTTCGCCCAACGCCTGGGGCGTGGCGCTGCTCATCGCCGTGGTCGGGGCGAGTGCGCTGGGCGTCGCGCGCATCCGCCGCTGGCGCGGGCTCGCGCTCCTCGCCATCGCCGGCATGGTGGCCTGGGGGCTCACCCTCATCGCATTCGAGGTGCCGCAGGCGGTGACGGCTTCCGGTGCGCTCGGCCTCGTGCTGCTGGCGCTCACCGCCGCGCTTCTGGCGCCGGGCTTCCTGTGGGGGCCGGAGGCGGGCGAGCGGCCGGAGCCGGTCTCCATCCTCGGCGCGGTGGGCGCGCTTGCCGTCATGGCCGCCGCAGCGGTGGACGGGAACGTCGCCGCCGGCCCGCTGGCCGTGTTCGTCGTTGGCGCCGTGGGCGTGCTCGCGCTGGCGTGGCGGGTGCGGCCGATGACCTTCGCCACCTTCGCGGTGGCGCTGCTGGCCCCCGCGATCCTCACCCAATGGGTGTTCCCGCCCGATGCCGGCTCCACCCTCGCGCCGGCCGGCCCCATGGCCGGTGCGGTGGCCGAGCCGGAGCGTCTCTCCATCGGCCATTTCATGGTCTTCGCCTTCGCCATGGGCGCGCTGATGCTATCCGCCGGAGCGCTGGGCGCCGGGCGGGGCGGGCGCAGCCGCACGGTGCTCGGCTGGGCGGTGACGGGGACGGTCGGCCCGGTGCTGATGCTGATCGCCGCCTATGCGCGGCTCACGGAGCTGGAACGCAGCCTGCCGTTTGCGGCGCTGGCGCTGGCGCTCGCCTTCCTCTTCACCCTCGGGGCGGAACGGCTGCTGAACGCCGCGCGCACCCACGCCGCCACCGTGTTCGCCGCGGCCGGCGTGGTGAGCCTGTCGCTGGCGCTCACCTTCGCGCTGGAGAAAGGCTGGCTCACGGTGAGCCTCGCGCTCGCCGCCTGCGGCGTCGCCTGGGTTTCCACCATCCGCCCGCTGCCGGGGCTGCGGCAGTTCTCGGCGGCCCTCGGCGTCGTCGTGCTCTCCCGCATCGTCTGGCTTCCCACCATTGCCGTTGATCCGGGCACGACGCCCATCTTCAACTGGCTTCTGTGGGGCTATGGCGTGCCGGCGCTGGCATTCGCCGCGGCCGCCTTCTTCCTCGCCAGGAGCAGGGACGACTGGGCGCGGCGGGTGCATGAATGCCTCGCCCTGATCTTCGCCATGCTGCTGGCGGCGACCGAAGTGCGCCACCTCGCCCATGGCGGCGACATCTATGCGGTCGGCACCCGGCTGTTCGAGACCGGCCTGCTGGCAGTGGTCTATGGCGCCTATGCGGTGGGCCTCTCGCGCCTCGCCAATGTCACCGGGCGTGGCTTCTACCGGCTGTTCTCGGACATCGTGGCTGCGGCGGCGACCGTCTGCGCGCTCAACGGCCTCATCGAGACCAACCCGTTCGCCACCGGCGAGGCGGTGGGAGGGCCGATCTTCAACGATCTCCTCATTGCCTATGCCCTGCCGGCCGGGCTCGCCGTGGCTTTCGCGGCCGGCCAGCCCCCGACGCGGCCGCGCGTGCGGACGGCGGGATGGGTGATCGCCGGGGTGCTTGCGCTCGCCTACGTCACGCTGGAGGTGAGCCGCCTGTTCCAGGGGCCTGTGCTGGCGGGCGACGCCATCTCCTCCGCCGAATGGTATGCGTGGTCGGCGGCGTGGCTGGTGTTCGGCATGGTGCTGCTGGCGCTGGGCCTGTGGCGCGGCTCGCGCACGCTGCGCCTCGCTTCGGCCGCGGTGATGGTGGCGACCGTGCTGAAGGTCTTCCTCTCCGATATGGCGGATCTGGAAGGCGTGCTGCGCGCCGTCTCCTTCATCGGCCTCGGGCTGGTGCTGGTGGCCATGGGGTGGGTCTACCAGCGCCTGCTGGCGCGGGAGAAGGTGGCGTCGGCGCCGGGGGCACCGCCTTCGGCGTGATGGGTTGCTTCGGCGCGGTGCTTCGCTCAAGCGCCGCGCGGGCCAGGTTGGCCTCGCTCAAGCGCCGCGCGGGCTTCAACCGGCGCCCGTGCCGCGCAGCCTCACCCGCGCGGGCCGAACACGATCACCGCCGCCCCCGCGAGGCAGATGAGCGCGCCGGCGGCATCCCAGCGGTCCGGCCGCACGCCCTCGACGCTCCACAGCCACGCCAGAGAGGCGATGATGTAGATGCCGCCATAAGCGGCGAACGCGCGCCCGGCGGCCTCCGAATCCACGAAAGTGAGGGCCCAGGCGAAGGCCGCGAGGCTCACGAGCCCCGCCAGCAGCCAGAGCGGCGTCACGCCATGGCGCACCACCTGCCAGAAGGCGAAGCACCCGGCGATCTCGCACACGGCGGCGACCACGAAGGCGATGAGCGTCGTCAGCGGCAGCGCCATGGTTTTCACCCTCTCCGAACCGTCATCGCAGGATGGTGGGCTTCACCCACCAGTCCGGCTCTGCAGCAAGCACCCGCCGTGCCAGCGCAGCGGCAGCGCGGCAATCGTCCGTCAGGGCAAAGACCGTGGCGCCCGAGCCGGACATGCGGACCAGCCGCGCCTCCGGTTGAGCCGCGAGGCGGTCGATGACCTCGGCGATCTTCGGCGCGACGGCCACGGCCGGCGGCTCCAGATCGTTGGGCACGGCGGCGATGGCGGCCGTCAGCTCCGCGCGGCCAGCGGGCAGGACGGCAGGCAGGGACGGCCCGTCGAATGTCGCGCCGGGCGCCAAGCCAAGCTGGCGGAACACGGCGGCTGTGGGCACCGCCACGCCGCAATTCACCAGCACCCCGGCGAGCGGGGGCAAGGCGAGGGGCGGGGAGAGCACATCGCCGACCCCTTCCATCAGCCGCGCACGCGGATCGAGGCACACCGGCACGTCGGAGCCGGTGGCGCGGGCTGCGGCGAACAGGCGCGGGTCATCGGGGGCAAGGCCGTTGAGGCGGCCCAGCAAGCGTAGTGCCGCAGCGGCATCGGACGAGCCGCCGCCGAGCCCGGCCGCCACCGGCAGCCGCTTTTCCAGAAGGAAGGCACCGAGCCGCGCCCCCGGCACCTCGGCGGCGAAGGCGCGCGCCGCGCGCAGCACCAGATTGTCCGCATCCGGTCCCGCTGCCGCCGCGGTACGCCCCTTCACGGCAAGCGATAGCGCAGCGTCAGGCGTGAGCGAGAGGAGATCCGCGGCGCCGGAAAAGACCACGAGACTCGCGAGATCGTGAAACCCATCCGTGCGCCGCCGGACGATGCGCAAGGTCAGGTTGATCTTCGCCGGAGCGCGCGTCCGCAAGGTTTCCATAAGGCGGCTTATGCCGCGCCGCACACGTCGCCGCAACCGGCCCTCGCGAACACCGGTGATTCATGACTCCCACGTAACTTGCGGTGCCACAGGAAAGCCGCCATCCTCACGCCATCTCGCCCCGCTTGGATTTCGCGTTACCACGCCCGCAGGGCCCGGCTTTCAGGACAGATCATCGGTGACGACACGACGCCCCACCTTCTCCGCGGCCCTGGCGGCCGGCCTTGCTGCGGTGCTCACTCTGTCGCCGGGCCTCGCCCGGGCCGAGGCCGTGCCTGACTTCGATACCTCGCTCGCGGGTAACTACCTCGCCGCCCGGCTGGCGAGCACCGAGCGCGACCAGGACGCGGCGGTCGTCTATCTGCGCAACCTGATGAAGCTCGATGCGCGCAACGAGGAGATCCTGGAGCGGACCTTCTTCGCCATGCTCATGGACGGCCAGATCGACGATGCCATGAAGCTCGCCGATCGTCTGGTGAAGATCGACCGCACCCATCGCGTCGCCCGCCTCGCGCTCGCCGTGCGCTCCATCAAGAAGGCCCATTACCAGACGGCGCGCACCAACCTCGCGCTTTCGGTGCGCGGTCCCATCGGCGATCTCACGGCCACGCTGCTTGCCGCCTGGACCTTCTTCGGCTCCGGCAACACCAAGGGCGCGGTGGAACTGATCGACCGGCTTGAGGGGCCGGACTGGTACGCGCCCATGAAGGAGCTGCACGCCGGCCTCATCCTCGACGCCGCCGGGCAGAAGAAGGAGGCCGGGCGCCGTCTTGAGGCGGCCATGAAGGCCGATCCCGGCTCCCTGCGCGCCATCGATGCCTATGCCCGTTGGGCCTCGCGCAACGACAATACCGAGGCGGCGCTCGCCGCTTACGCCGCCTTCGACAAGCAACTGCCGAACCACCCCATCGTGCTTGCGGCCATCAAGGAGCTGAAGGCCGGAAAGCAGCTGCCGCCGCTGGTGAAAACCGCGCAGGAGGGCTCCTCCGAGGTGCTCTATGGCCTGGGCGCGACGCTCGGGCGGCAGGGGGGCGAGGATCTCGCCCTCGTCTATCTCCAGCTCGCCATCTGGCTCTATCCCGAGCACCCCTTCGCCAGCCTGACGCTGGCCGACCTCTACGAGCAGCTGAAGCAGCCGGCGAAGGCCATCGAGGTCTACGAAACCGTGCCGGACTCCTCGCCGCTCAAGCGCAACGCGCAGGTGCAGCTGGCCGTCAACCTCGACGCCACGGACCATTACAATGAGGCCCGCAAGCAGCTCGAGAAGATGATCGCCGCCGATCCCAAGGACATCGAGGCCATCATCGCGCTGGGCAAGATCCAGCAGACGCGCAAGATGTTCTCCGAGTGCGCGGGCACCTATTCCAAGGCGATTGCCCTCATCCCGCAGCCCACGCGTGGCAACTGGGCCCTGTTCTACTTCCGCGGCGTGTGCAACGAGCGCTCGAAGAACTGGCCGGCTGCCGAGGCGGACCTGAAGAAGGCGCTGGAGCTCAACCCCGACCAGCCCCATGTGCTGAACTATCTCGGCTATTCGTGGGTGGACCAGGGCACCAACCTGGACCAGGGCCTCGACATGATCCGCAAGGCGGCCAAGCTGCGGCCCGACGACGGGCCCATCGTGGACAGCCTCGGCTGGGCCTACTATCGCACCGGGCGCTACGAGGACGCCGTAGTGCAGCTCGAGCGCGCCATCGAACTGATGCCGCAGGACCCGGTCATCAACGACCATCTGGGCGATGCCTACTGGAAGGTGGGCCGCAAGCTCGAGGCAGGGTTCCAGTGGAACCACGCGCGCGACCTGAAGCCCGAGCCGGACGACCTCGCCAAGATCGTGCAGAAGATCGACAAGGGTCTTGATTCGGTCGATCAGCCGCCGCCGGTCAGCAAGGCCGAGGAGCAGCAGAAAGGCGGCTGAGGCAGCCTGAATCTCCCCGAAATGGCGCTTCGGCACCTTCCGAAGCGTCGAAGCAAGGCAATTTTGCCTCGGCCCGCGCTTTTCAGCCGTGGGCCGAGCCGCTAGGGTCGGCGCCCGTTCGGGAACCAATCCATGCATGACAGAAGCGCTCGACCGCTCGATCCCACATCCGATGCGGCCATCGCCGCGAGCGTCACGCCGCGCCCCATAGAGGATGTGGCGGCGGACCTCGGCATTCCGGCGGACGCGCTCTATCGCTACGGTCCGCACAAGGGGAAGATCAGCCTCGATTTCGTGGCCGAGGCCGAATCGCGGCCACGCGGCCAGCTGGTGCTTGTCACCGCCATCAATCCCACCCCGGCGGGGGAGGGGAAGACCACCACCACCATCGGCCTCGGCGACGCCCTCTCGCGGCTCGGCACCTCGACAGCCGTATGCCTGCGCGAGCCGTCCCTCGGCCCGGTGTTCGGTGCCAAGGGCGGCGCTACCGGCGGCGGGCGGGCGCAGATCATCCCTATGCAGGACATCAACCTGCATTTCACCGGCGACCTGCACGCCATCACCGCCGCCCACAACCTGCTTTCGGCGCTGATCGACAATCACATCCACTGGGGCAATGCCCTCGACCTCGACGCCCGGCGCATCAGCTGGCGGCGGGTGATGGACCTGAACGACCGCGCCCTGCGCCAGATCACCATCGGCCTCGGCGGCCCCGCCAACGGCTATCCGCGCGAGGACGGCTTCGACATCACGGTGGCGAGCGAGGTGATGGCCATCCTGTGCCTCGCCGACAGCCTTTCCGATCTGGAGGCGCGGCTGTCCCGCATGGTGATCGGCCAGACCCGCGGCCGCCGCATGGTGCGCGCGGAGGAACTGGGCGGCATCGGCGCCATGGTGGCGCTGCTCAAGGATGCGTTCCAGCCGAACCTAGTCCAGACGCTGGAGGGAACTCCGGCCCTTGTCCATGGCGGGCCGTTCGCCAACATCGCCCACGGCTGCAATTCGGTGATGGCGACGCGCACCGCCCTCGGCCTCGCCGATGTGGTGGTCACGGAAGCCGGCTTCGGCGCCGATCTCGGGGCCGAGAAGTTCCTCGACATCAAGTGCCGGCAGGCCGGGCTCGTGCCTTCGGCTGCGGTGGTGGTGGCGACGGTGCGCGCGCTGAAGATGCATGGCGGTGTCCCTCTCAAGGAACTCGGCACGCCGGATGCGGCGGCGGTGGCGCTCGGTTGCGGCAACCTCAAGCGGCACGTGGAGAATTTGAAGAAGTTCGGTCTGCCGGTGGTGGTGGCGCTGAATCATTTCACCGGCGATACGCCGGAGGAACTGGAAGCGGTGCGTGCAGCGCTGGCGCCCGAGGGCGTCGATGTCTTCCCCTGCGGGCACTGGGCCCGGGGCGGGCAGGGGGCGATGGACCTCGCCCGCGCCGTCCTCGACCTCCTCGCGCACCGGCCGAAGTTCGAATATCTCTACCCCTCCGAGCTGCCGCTCAGGGAGAAGATCGAGACCATCGCCCGCGAGATCTACCGCGCGGAGCGGGTCGATTTCTCCTCCGCCGCGACCGCGAAGCTCAAGGAATACGAACTGGCGGGCTTCGGCGACCTGCCGGTGTGTATGGCGAAGACGCAGTATTCCTTCTCCGCCGATCCCACCGCGCGCAACGCGCCCACGGGCCACACCCTGCCCATCCGCGAGGTGCGCCTGTCCGCCGGTGCGGGCTTCGTGGTGGCGATCGCCGGCGACATCATGACCATGCCGGGCCTGCCCTCAGCACCGGCCGCCCAGGACATTTTCGTCATGCCGGACGGTTTCATCGCCGGCTTGTCCTGATACACGCGGCGGTGGCACAAGGCGCCGCGCATTCCCATCTGAACGCCATCAAAACCAGAGCGGTGTCACGCCGCGGGAGACGAACATGGACAGCAAGGCCGCCATCGTAGGCTGGGCGCACTCGCCCTTCGGCAAGCTCGAGGATGCGGACACCGAGGCCCTGATGAGCCGGGTGGCCGGCGCCGCCATCGAGCATGCGGGCCTCTCCCCGCAGGATGTGGATTCGATCCACGTGGGCGTGTTCAACGCCGGCTTCCAGAAGCAGGATTTCCAGGGCGCCATGCCGGCCCTCTCCGTGCCGGAACTGGCCCATGTGCCGGCGGTGCGCGTGGAGAACGCCTGCGCCACCGGCTCCGCCGCCATCCATTCCGCGCTCAATTACATCGAGAGCGGGCAGGGCCGCATCGCCCTCGTTGTCGGCGCCGAGAAGATGACGGCCAAGCCCACCGCCGAGGTCGGCGACATCCTGCTCAACGCCTCCTACCGCAAGGAAGAGGCGGACATCGAAGGCGGCTTCGCCGGCGTGTTCGGCCGCATCGCGCAGACCTATTTCCAGCGCTACGGCGACCGCTCGGAAGAGCTGGCGCGCATCGCCGCCAAGAACCACAAGAACGGCGTTTCCAATCCCTATGCGCAGATGCGCAAGGATTTCGGCTTCGAGTTTTGCAACACCATCTCGGAGAAGAACCCCTACGTGGCCGGTCCCCTGCGCCGCACCGACTGCTCGCTGGTGTCCGACGGCGCTGCGGCGCTGGTGATCGCCTCGGCGGACGTGGCGGAGACCCTCGGCCGCGCCATCACCTTCCGCGCGCGCGCCCACGTCAACGACATCCTGCCGCTGTCGCGCCGCGATCCCATCGCCTTCGAGGGCGCCCGCCGCGCCTGGGCCAAGGCGCTGGAGAAGGCCGGCCTCACGCTCGACGACCTCAGCCTTGTCGAGACCCACGACTGCTTCACCGTGGCCGAGCTGATCGAGTACGAGGCCATGGGCCTCGCCAAGCCCGGCGAAGCTTACAAGGTGGTGCGCGAAGGCATCACCGAGAAGACCGGCAAGCTGCCGGTGAACGCCTCCGGCGGCCTGAAGTCCAAGGGCCACCCCATCGGCGCCACCGGCGTCTCCATGCACGTCCTCTCGGCCATGCAGCTCATGGGCGAGGCCGGCGACATGCAGATCGACGGGGCCAAGGTGGCCGGCGTCTTCAACATGGGCGGCGCGGCCGTCGCGAACTACGTCTCCATCCTCGAACGGGTGAAGTGAGGCGCGGTTTTCCGGTCTGAACGATGCAGCGGGCGGCCTTGGGGCCGCCCGTTTTCATTCGGTGGCGGCGGCGAGGATGGGTCCGCCGGCCGGCGCCTGCACGAGGATGGCGGTGCGCAGGCCCGGCGCGGCTTCCGGCCGGGGGTAATGGGCGCGCGTGCCGGTCCAGCCGCCGAGCCGCTCCAGGCGTCGCACCACGCGGGCGTGGGGCAGGGTGCGGCCGGCATTCTCGCCGCGTCGGACGGGCACTTCGATGACGCCCGGCTCGTACTCCGCGAGCCACACGTCCGCGGCTGCTGCGGGGGCGGTCCCCGACCCGATCACGGCCTCATGCGCGCCGATCACCACCTCTGGGCCGGTGACGGGTCCCGCGGCGGAGATCGCGTGCTCGATGTCCGACAGGCTGTAGCCGACGCGGCTGAGGCGGCCATTCACCACCATCTGCGGCGTGAACGGCCCGCGCTCGCCGAGCATCGGCTCGTAGGTGTACTGGCGCTGGGTGAATTCCGGCTTGCCGAAGGTGTCGCGCCAGCCGAGGCGGTCCCAGTAGGTCACGCTGAAGCTCAGGGCGAGCACGTCCGGGCGGCGGGTGAGGGCGATGAGGTTGGCGTCCGCCGGCGGACAGGAGGAGCAGCCCTGGCTGGTGAACAACTCCACCACCGTGAGCTTCTGGCGCGGCTCGGCGGCAGCGGGGCCGCCCGAAAGGAGCGCCAGAACGGCCGCGCCCGCGGCGAGGGCAGCCCGCTTCGTGTGCGGTGAACGGCGCGGCTCGCGCATGGGTGGCGAGGCGGCGGACGGGGTTTCGGCCATGGCGCGGGGCTCCTGCGGGATGCCGCCCGCATGAGGCTTCCACCGGGCGCTCCCGGTCCTCTTTCGTCCTGCGGCGCCCGCGGGTTACGCCCTCACGGCATCGTGCAGGCGCCCGTCACCCCCGCGAGAGCCCCTGCGCTTCCAACGCCTTGAGATAGGCGCTGAACTTCTGCTCCTGGTTCACGCCGTAGCTGTAGAGCAGGTCCCAGGTGTAGAGGCCGGTGCCGTGGCCGTCGTCGAAGATGAGGCGGACGGCGTAATTGCCCACCGGCTCCACCTGCGCGATGCGCACCTGCCGCTTGCCGGGCACCGTGATCTTCTCCTCCGGCTGGTGGCCCTGCACCTCGGCGGAGGGGCTTTCCACCCTCAGATACTCGGCGGGGAGGGTGAATTTCGCCCCGTCCTCGAAGGTGATGGAGAGCGTGTGGCGATCATCGATGACGCGCAGCTCGGTGGGCCAGGGGGCGGCGGCGGGGGCAGACGCGGGAGCCATTGCGTTATGTCCTTTTTCGATCGGGCGAAAGGCCGAGCCTTTTGATTTCACACGGCATCGTGTTCGGGCGGCGGCCCTATCCATCTTCCTCTTGCATACGATATATAGGGCAAGCGTCGAAGCCCGCCGTCTGCCGCATCCGGGGCGCTGGGCCTGCCTCAAGACCGGCCCAAGTCGGCGGACAGGGAAAGGCGCGGGAGACGCAAGGCTGCTGCGGGAGTGGTGTGGTGAGTGATCTTCCCAGGGATCTGATCGACCGTCCGGGTGTCGCCGCCGCGCAGCAGGCTGGCCCGCTCGTGGATACGTTCGGCCGCGCCGTCACCTATCTGCGCGTCTCCGTCACCGACCGCTGCGACTTCCGCTGCGTCTATTGCATGTCCGAGCACATGACCTTCCTGCCCAAGCAGGACCTCCTGTCGCTCGAGGAGCTGGACCGCCTGTGCAGCGCATTCGTGCTGCGCGGCGTGCGCAAGCTGCGCCTCACCGGCGGCGAGCCTCTGGTGCGGCGGGACGTGATGACCCTGTTCCGCAGCCTCTCCCGCCACATCGAAAGCGGCCGGCTGGACGAACTGACCGTCACCACCAACGGCTCGCAGCTCGCCCGCCACGCGGCGGACCTCGCCGCTTGCGGGGTGAAGCGCATCAACGTCTCCATCGATACGCTGGACCCGGTGAAGTTCCGCGCCATCACCCGCTGGGGCGATCTCGCCCGCGTGCTGGAAGGCGTGAAGGCCGCGCAGGCGGCTGGCATCCGGGTGAAGATCAACGCGGTCGCGCTCAAGGACGTGAACGAGCACGAGATCGCCTCCATGATGGAGTGGGCCCATGGCGAGGGCCACGACCTCTCCCTCATCGAGGTGATGCCCCTCGGCGAAGTGGGCGAGGAGCGAGTGGACCAGTATCTGCCGCTGTCCGCCGTGCGCGAACAGCTCGCCGAGCGTTTCACCCTCACCGACATTGCCTACCGCACCGGCGGCCCCGCCCGCTATGTGGAGGTGAAGGAGACCGGCGGACGGCTGGGTTTCATCACGCCGCTGACGCACAATTTCTGCGAAGGCTGCAACCGGGTGCGCGTGACCTGCACCGGCACGCTCTACATGTGCCTCGGCCAGGAGGATGCGGCGGACCTGCGGGCGCCGCTGCGCGCCTCCTCCGACGATGCCCTGCTGCACCGGGCCATCGACGACGCCATTTTCCGCAAGCCCAAGGGCCATGACTTCGTGATCGACCGCAAGACCCGCCAGCCGGCGGTTGGGCGGCACATGAGCACCACCGGCGGCTGAAGCGGGGCGGCGCGCGGCCCGGAGATTGAGGCGAAGGCGTGGCCGGGCCATGCCGCAGGCGGGGGGCTCGCGCGCGAGAGCCGGCGCAAAGCGCAGGGCGTCTTTACCCGAAATCAGCTACATCTGGCCCAGAAGATCAATCAACGGCCTGAAGCCGGTTTTGGCGCGCCCCGCGACGCCCGACATCTACGAGGTTTGACGTGACACTGCCCCGGGATTGCGCCGGCGCCATCGTTCGTTCCCTTCGCTTTTCCGGCGCAGGAGCAACGGCATGAGCATCCAGGCTGCCGCGCAGCGCCCTGTCGCCCATGTGCCGGTCTCGGCGGTCAAGGGCCTCGTCGCCATGGTTGGCTCCATGGCCCTGTTCATCACCAACGACACCTTCATGAAGCTTGCGCTGCGCGAGGTGCCCCTCAGCGAGGGCCTCGGCCTGCGCACCGTGATGGTGAGCTTCCTGTTCCTCGGCCTCATCGTGGCGTCCGGCGATCTCCTCGCGCTGCGCCACATGTTCCGCCGCAGCGTGCTGGTGCGCTCCTCGCTCGATACCGTCACCACCTTCGTCTACGTCGCCGCGCTGGCGGCCATGCCCATCGCGTCCACCACCACCATCTACATGGCGACGCCGCTCATCACGACCGCGCTGGCCGTGCCGCTCCTGGGCGAGAAGGTGGGCTGGCGCAGCTGGTCGGCCATCATCATCGGCTTCTGCGGCGCGGTGATCGTGACGCGGCCGGATCCGGCCACTTTCAGCCTCATCGCCCTGCTGCCGCTCGTGGCCGCCTTCACCGGCGCGGCGCGGGACATTTCCACCCGCAGCATCGGGCCGGAGATTCCCGGCGCGGTGGTGGGCCTCACCGGCTCGGTCGTATTCTGCCTCGCCGCGACTCTGATCGCGCCCTTCGAGAGCTGGAAGATCCCTTCGACCCCGGTGCTCGCCTATGTGGTCGCGTCCGCCGTGTCGTTCGGCGGCGGCACGCTGCTGCTGGTGTTCGCCTTCCGCAACGCGCCCATCGCCTCGCTCTCGCCCATGCGCTACCTCTTGGTGTTCGGGGCGCTCATCTCCGGCTACTTCGTGTTCGGCGACCTGCCGGATGCCTGGACCAGCGTCGGCATGGCGCTGGTGGTGGGGGCGGGCCTCTACGCCATCCAGCGTGAGCACGCGAAGAGCCGCGCGGCGCGTCGCGCAGCACGGGACGACCGGAAGACCGGTGTCGTCGGACTCGCCACGGGCTCGCGCGCCACCGGGACTTGCCAGCCGGCCGCGGCCTGCGCGCCCTCGCGGGATTGACCTCAGAGCAGGACAGGATGACGGGGCGGCGCGTCAGCCGCGCGGGCGGTATTCGCCGGTGGCTGGATCGCGCTCCAGCCGCACCGTCTTCAGGTCGCCGGCCTCCGCCTTGCGGCGGCGGTCCAGCGCCTCGTTGACGCGTCGCGTCTCCGACGAGATCAGCTTTGCAAGCGCCACGGCGCCGAGGGCGCCCAGGGCAACGACGACGAACGGCGGCACGGCGGCAAACTCCGGTCAGCGGGGCGCGATTGCGCGCCCCATGCACGGTACGTCACCACGCGGTGATGGCGAAAACGTGCCACGGCCGCCTGCTCAGGCGGCGAACACCTTGTAGCGGCGCGGCTTGAGGCCGACCTCCGTGCCCGGCGCGAGATCCTGGCCGTGGGGCACGGCGGCTTCCACCACCACCGGGCCGGAGCTGCCGTTGAGCTGCACGTCGGCGCGGCGGGTGGGGCCGAAGGTGCGCACCGAGAGCACCTTGCCGGAGATGGCGCTCGCCGACGGATCTGCGAGGTCCACGTCGTGGGGCCGGGCGAGGATGCGGGCCGGCCCGTCTGCCACGCCTTGCGGATCGAGCCCCAGCGCACGGCCGCCGAGATAGAGGGCGCCGCCCTTCACCTCGCCGGGCAGCGCGATGGTCTCGCCGATGAAGTCGTGCACGAAGGCGGTGGCCGGATTGTCATAGACCTCGCCGGGCGAACCCACCTGCTCGATCTTGCCATGCCCCATCACCACCACCCGGTCGGCCAGCTCCAGCGCCTCTTCCTGGTCGTGGGTGACGAGCACGGAGGTGACGGGCAGTTCCTCGTGCAGGTGGCGCAGCCAGCGGCGCAGCTCCTTGCGAACCTTCGCATCGAGCGCGCCGAACGGCTCGTCCAGCAGCAGCACCTTGGGGGAGATGGCGAGCGCGCGGGCGAGCGCCACGCGCTGGCGCTGGCCGCCGGAAAGCTGGGCGGGATAGCGCTCGGCCAGCCAGTCGATCTGCACGAGGTGCAGCAGCTCGTTGACCTTCGCGCGGATGGCGGCCTCGGGCAGCTTGTCCGCGCCCCGGCGCACGCGCAGGCCGAAGGCCACATTCTCGAACACGTTCATGTGCCGGAACAATGCATAGTGCTGGAACACAAAGCCCACATTGCGCTCGCGCACGGAGCGGGAGAGCGCATCCTCGCCGTCGAACCGGACCTCGCCGGAATCCGGCCATTCGAGGCCGGCGATGATGCGCAGGAGCGTGGTCTTGCCCGAGCCCGAGGGGCCGAGCAGGGCAACCAGCTCGCCGGTGCGGATGGTGAGGCTCACATTGTCGAGCGCGGCAAAGGTCTTGAAGCGCTTGGTGACGCCGACGACGTCGATGGTCATCTGTCTTCCTCGGCGAGGCGGTGTTCGAGAATGGTCTTGGCGATGAGCGTCACGAGCGCCAGCAGCGCCAGCAGGGACGCCACCGCGAAGGAGGCGACGAACTGGTACTCGTTATAGAGAATTTCGATGTGCAGCGGCATGGTGTTGGTGAGCCCGCGCACATGGCCGGACACCACCGAGACCGCGCCGAATTCACCCATGGCGCGCGCATTGCACAGCAGCACGCCGTAGAGCAGCGCCCATTTCACGTTGGGCAGCGTCACCCGGAAGAAGGTGGAGAGGCCCGAGGCGCCGAGCGAGATGGCCGCTTCTTCCTCCGCCGTGCCCTGCTCCTGCATCAGGGGGATCAGTTCGCGCGCCACGAAGGGGAAGGTGACGAAGATGGTGGCGAGCACGATGCCCGGCAGCGCGAAGATGATCTTGATGTCCCACGCCTGCAGGTATGCGGCGAACAGGCCCTGCGAGCCGAACAGCAGCACATAGACGAGGCCCGCCACGACAGGCGAGACCGAGAAGGGCAGGTCGATGAGGGTGATGAGGAAGGTCTTGCCGGGAAACTCGAACTTGGCGATGGACCATGCCGCCACGAGCCCGAACAGCAGGTTCGCCACCACCGAGATGGCCGCGACGATGAGGGTGAGCTGGATCGCGGCCAGCGCATCGGGGGCCACCAACGCCGCAACATAGGCCTGCCAGCCGCGCTTGAAGGCTTCGTAGAACACCGTCACCAGCGGCAGGCCGATGAACAGGCCGACGAAGGCGAGGGCGATTACCGTCAGGACGATGCGCACGGCCCGCGGCTCGGTGCGCACCGGCCGGCCGCGGTGCGTCGCATAGGTGTGGGACTGCTCCAGCGCGGAGGGCAGGCCCTCACTGGCGCCGTGGGCGACGGTATGACCCGACGTCTGGTCGAGGGCGTTCATCCGTGCTTGCTCCCGCGCAGCTCCGCCCAGCGCTGGAGGCGGTTGATGATGAGCAGCAGGACGAAGGAGGCGACCAGCATTACCGTGGCGATGGCGGTCGCGTCCGCATAGCGGAACTCCTCCAGCCGGATGACGATGAGCAGCGGCGCGATCTCGGAAATGCCGGGCAGGTTGCCGGCGATGAAGATGACGGAGCCGTATTCGCCCACCGCCCGCGCGAAGGCGAGGGCGAAGCCGGTGAGCAGCGCCGGCCATACCGAGGGCAGCACCACCCGCACGAGGGTCTGGCCACGCGTGGCGCCGAGGCTCGCGGCGGCGTCCTCCAGCTCCTGGTCGAGGTCCGCCAGCACGGGCTGCACGGTCCGCACCACGAAGGGCAGGCCGATGAAGACGAGGGCGACGAGGATGCCGAGCGGCGTGAACGACACCTGGATGCCCAGCGGCGCCAGCAGCGAGCCGACCCAGCCGTTCTCCGCATAGAGGGAGGTCAGCGCGATGCCGGCCACGGCCGTGGGCAGCGCGAAGGGGATGTCGATGAGCGCGTCGACGATCTTCTTGCCGGGGAAGTCGTAGCGCACCAGCACCCACACCACGATGGCGCCGAACACCATGTTGACCAGCGCGGCGGCAAAGGCGAGGCCGAACGACACCTGCAGCGCATGGAGCGTGCGCGTCGCCGTGACGATGGCGATGAAGCGCTCCAGCGACAGCTCGCTCGTCTTGATGAACAGCGCCGACAGCGGCAGCAGGACGATGAGCCCCAGCCACGTCAGGGTAAGGCCCAGCGTGAGGCCGAAGCCGGGGATCACGCTCGGCTGCCGGAATCTGAGGCGGGACGATGAGGCGCTCATGGAAGGTTTATAGTCCGGCGACGCTTCTGCGTCGCTCGCTCTAAAGGCCGCGGCCACCGCCGTCAGGAAGGCTCCCGAGGGCGGCGGCCGCAGGGTGGATTGAGGGGCGGATCAGTTGCCGGTGATCTGGTCGAACACGCCGCCGTCGGAGAAGTGGGTCTTCTGCGCCTTCTGCCAGCCGCCGAACACCTGATCGATGGTGAAGAGGTCCACCTTGGCGAACTTGTCCTTGTACTTGGCCGCCACCTGCTCGTCGCGGGGACGGTAATAGTTCTTCGCCGCGATCTCCTGGCCGGCCGGCGTGTATAGGAACTTCAGGTAGGCTTCCGAGATGGCGCGGGTGCCCTTCTTGTCCACCACCTTGTCCACCACCGCCACGGGCGGCTCGGCGAGGATGGAGACGGAGGGGGTGATGATGTCGAACTTGTCGGGGCCGAGCTCGTTCACCGAGAGATAGGCCTCGTTCTCCCAGGCGATGAGCACGTCGCCGATGTTGCGCTCGACGAAGGTGACGGTGGCGCCGCGGGCGCCGGTGTCGAGCACGGGCGCGTTCTTGAACAGAGCCTTCACGAAGTCCTTGGCCTTGGCCTCGTCGCCGCCGTTCTTCTTCAGCGCGTAGCCCCAGGCGCCGAGATAGTTCCAGCGGGCGCCGCCGGAGGTCTTCGGATTGGGCGTGACCACCTTGATGCCTGGCTTCACGAGATCGTCCCAGTCCTTGATGCCCTTGGGATTCCCCTTGCGGACGAGAAAGACGATGGTGGAGGTATAGGGCGAGGCGTTATCCGGGAGGCGCTTCTGCCAGTCCTTGGCGAGGTAGCCCCTCTCGGCAATGGCGTCGATGTCGTAGGCGAGGGCCAGCGTCACCACGTCGGCCTCGAGGCCATCGATGACGGAGCGCGCCTGCTTGCCGGAGCCGCCGTGCGACTGGTTGATCTTCACCGTGTCTGTGGGGTGCGATTTCGCCCACTCGGCCGCGAACGCCTTGTTCACGTCCACATACAGCTCGCGGGTGGGGTCGTAGGAGACGTTCAGCAGCGTGATGTCGGCTGCGGCGACGGCGCCGGCCGAAAGCGCGAGCGCGGTGGCGGCGGCAAGGCCGGCGCGCAGGAACGTGCGGCGAGACGACATGGGAAGACCTCCGGCGAGTTCGTTCGTCAATCAGATCAATCGTTCTGTAGAAAGAACAATTGCACCCGCCCGACGACCGGTCAACCCATATATCATAAATTCTATGGAATTAAATTCAAATCCCTTCGCCAAAATGGATACCGCATTCGGTCTTGGCCTTGCCCCGCCAGCGGCCGGCGCGCGGGTCCTCGCCCGGCTGGACGCGGGAGGTGCATGGCATGCAGCCGATGGAGGCGAAGCCGTGCTTTTCCAGGGGGTGCCGCGGCAGGCCGTGGGCGTCCATGTAGCCGACGAGTTCCTCCCGGCCCATGGCGGCGAGGGGATTGAACTTCACCCGCTCCCCGTCCTGCTCCACCAGGCCGATCGCCGTGCGGGTGGCGGCCTGGTAACGCTTGCGGCCATTGAACCACGCGCCATAGGGCGCGAGCGCGCGGGCCAGCGGCTCCACCTTGCGCAGGGCGCAGCAGGCGTCCGCATTATCGGACCACAGGCCCCGCTCCGGATCACGTGCGGCGAGCGCTGCCGCATCGGGCGAGAAGGTCTGCACGTTGGTGAGGCCGAGATGGCCGGCCAGCGTGTCGCGATAGGCCAGCGTTTCCTCGAACAGGTGGCCGGTATCGAGGAAGAGGATCGGCGTCGCCTGATCCACCTGCGCGATCATGTGCAGCAGCACGGCCGATTCGGTGCCGAAGGAGGACACGGCGGCGATGCGGCCGGGAAAGGCGGCGAGCCCGGCGGCAATGACGTCCAGCGGGGAGGCGTTTTCCAGCCGCGCATTCAGCGCGTCGATGTCGAGGCGGGGAGCGGCCCGCTCAAGGGCGTTCATCTCGGGTCATCCCTCCACGGGCGCAACGCCCGCATGCGCGACCCGCACGTCCCGGGCCGTGGCCCGCCCGTCGCCGGTCGGCTGGTAGAAATGGGAATAGGTGGCGAGCGCCGTGTTGAAGGCCTCGGCATCCGCCGCCTTCTCGAAGGCGAAGGCATCGAAGCCGGCGCGCGCCATCATCAGCGCCTGGTCACGCAGCACGTTGCCCACCGCCCGCAGCTCGCCCTTGAAGCCGTAGCGCTCGCGCAGCAGCCGCGCCTGGCTGTAGGCGCGGCCGTCGCGGAACTTGGGGAAGGTCAGCGCCACCACGGAGAGGCGGGAGAGGTAGGGCTTCAGCTCCGCCACGTCCCGGGCGTTTGGCCACAGCACGCCGATCTCGCCGTTGCGCGCGACGAGGGTGTCTGCCTCCTTCAGGAAGCGCTCGGCGGAGACCAGCACCGGACCATCCGGCAGCGCGGCGTCGTCGGCGACGGTGGTGAAGAGATCCTCGGCGGGCGCGCCGTTCTTAACGAGGGGCATAGGCGCGCTCCTTGAAGGGGTCGGTGCCGAGCCGCTGGACCGCGGCGATGAAGGTTTCGGCTGGCGAGGTGCGCAGGTCGAGATAGGTTTCGACGAGCCGCTCCACCACGTCCACCACCTCGCCCTCGGACACGGCGGGGCCGATCAGCTCGCCGATACGGGCCTTGGAATTGCCCTTGCCGCCGAGGGTGATCTGGAAGAACTCCTCGTCCTTCTTCTCCACCCCGAGGATGCCGATGTGGCCCACATGGTGGTGCCCGCAGGCATTGATGCAGCCGGAAATGTTGAGGTGCAGCCGGCCGATGTCGGCGATGCGGGCGTCGTCGGCGAACCGCTCGGTGAGCTTCTGCGCGACGGGAATCGAGCGGGCGTTGGCCAGCGAGCAGTAATCGAGGCCGGGGCAGGCGATGATGTCGGAGATGAGCCCGACATTGGGGGTAGCGACGCCGATGGCCTTCAGCTTCGCCCACAGGGCCGGAAGATCCTTCTGGCGCACATAGGGGAGGGTGAGGTTCTGCTCGTGGGCGACGCGGATCTCGCCATAGGCGTACTGGTCCGCGAGGTCGGCGATGGCGTCCATCTGGTCCGCCGTCGCGTCGCCGGGCGGGGCGCCCACGGGCTTCAGCGACAGGGTGACGATGGCATGGCCCTTCGCCTTGTGCGGCGCGACGGAATTGGCGTGCCAGCGGGCGAAGTCCGGGTCCGCCAGTGCCGCGGCGAGCACGGCGGGGGCGTCTTCCAGTTCTTCCAGCGCCGGATTGAGGAAGCGGTCGCGGATGGCGTCGAGCGCCGCCTTATCCAGCTTCAGCGCGCCGTCGCGGATCTCGGCCCATTCGGCCTCGACCTTCTGCGCGAAGGCCTCGGCGCCCATCTCGTGCACCTGGATCTTGATGCGCGCCTTGTAGATGTTGTCGCGCCGGCCGCCGAGATTGTAGGTGCGCAGGATCGCCTCCAGATAGGAGAGCAGATCCTCCTCGGGCAGGAAGTCGCGGATGGTCTTGCCGATATAGGGCGAACGGCCGAGCCCACCGCCCACGCTCACCTCGAAGCCGGTCTTGCCGTCGCGCTTGTAGAGGCGCAGGCCCACGTCATGCACGCGGATCGCGGCACGGTCGTGCTTGGCGGCGGTGATGGCGATCTTGAACTTGCGCGGCAGGTAGGTGAATTCCGGGTGCAGCGTGGACCACTGGCGGATCACCTCGGCATAGAGGCGCGGGTCCTCCACCTCGTCGGCGGCGGCACCGGCCCACGGGTCGGTGGTGGTGTTGCGGATGCAGTTGCCGGAGGTCTGGATGCCGTGGATGCCCACCTCGGCGAGGTCGGCCATGGCATCCGGCAGCTCGGCGAGCTTGATCCAGTTGAACTGGATGTTTTGCCGCGTGGTGAAATGGCCGTAGCCCCGGTCGTACTTGCGTGCCACCGCCGCCATGGCGCGCAACTGGCGCGCGGAGAGGGTGCCGTAGGGAATGCACACCCGGAGCATGTAGGCGTGGAGCTGGAGATAGACGCCGTTCATGAGACGGAGCGGCTTGAACTCCTCCTCGTTCAGCTCGCCCGCGAGGCGGCGTTCCACCTGATCGCGGAACTCGGCGACGCGCTCCTGAAGAAAGGCGCGATCGAACTCGTCATAGACATACATGATGGGGCTCGGGGCTCGATATCGGCGGGCGCGGGGAACGGGCGTCAGGCGGCTTTGGCGGCCGCCGCCGGGAGGACACCGGTGGGCAGCGCCACGGTGGGGCCGCCCGCGCGGATGCGCTCGCGCAGGTTCGCCGGCTCGATCGTGCCGTCCGCACCGATGCGGACCGGGGCCGGGTAGGCGCCCACGGCTGTGTTCTCGTCGCCATGGGCGATGTCGAGCAGGCGCAGCACTTCATCGCTGGTGGCGCCCACGGCCGCAGTTCCGATGCGGTCGGTCCAGCCGCCCGTGGCGCTCAGCCATACGACTGCGCCATCGGCGAGCCGGTTGGCGGTGACGACGGTGGGGCCGGCGATCTTCAGCTTGCGCTGCAAAGGCGAGGTCATGGCGATCTCCGTGCGCCCATATTCCCAACTCACAGCGGGAGAGCGCTAATTATCCAGAAAACTTATGTCTTAATCTAAATTACCGCGTTTTGATGCGCAATAGGGAAATAACCCACACACGACATTGTAAATTCGACTGAATTAGTAGACTTAAAAGGTGCTCCGTTCCGGGGCGCCGGCCTGGCTTGCTGCGCGTTGAGACCTTTGGCAGCTTGGCGGCACGGCTCGCGTCCCCCGCGGCCGCTCAAGAATCGCGCGAGGAACGCCCATGACCCCCGAGAACAGCCCTGTCCGCCTCGACATCGCGGACGGGATCGCCCGCATCCGGTTCAACCGTCCGCACGTGTTGAATGCGCTGGATGAGGCCTCGGTGCTGGCCCTCGCGGCGGCCGTGGACAAGGTGAGTCGGGACGAGACCGTGCGCGTCGTGGTGCTCTCGGGGGAGGGGCGGGCCTTCCTCGCCGGTGGCGATGTGGCGCGGTTCCACGCGGCGGGGCCGGATGCGCCCAAGGTGGTGAGCGCCATTATCGATCCATTTCACCACGCCATCCTGGCATTGGCCGCCATGCCGGCGCCGGTTATCGCCAGCCTGCACGGCGCGGTGGCGGGGGCGGGCGTCTCGGTGGCGCTGGCGGCGGACCTCGCCATCGCCGCCGACGACATGAAGATGACTCTCGCCTACACCCGCATCGGCACCTCGCCGGACGGCTCCTCCACCTTCTCGCTGCCGCGCGTGGTGGGGCTGCGCAAGGCCATGGAGATCGCGCTTCTCTCCGATACCGTGGAGGCGGAGGAGGCGCTGCGGCTCGGGCTCGTGAACAAGGTGGTGCCCGCGGCCGAACTCGCGGCGGAGACGGACAAGCTGGCGAAGCGCCTCGTGGAGGGGCCGACGCTGGCCTATGGCCGCATCAAGCACCTTCTGCGCTCCTCTTTCGGCCACAGCCTCTCCGAGCAGCTCAATGCCGAGCGCGACGCCTTCATCGCCAGCGCCCGCACCGAGGATTTCGCCGCCGGCGTGAAAGCCTTCGTGCAGAAGACGCCACCGCGCTTCGAGGGCAAATGAGCCCACGCGGACCATCCCGGCGCCGGCTTTTGCCCGCGCCGGCTTTGTGGGCTAGATAGAGGCGGATAGCTTCGGACCTCCCGTGCGCCTACTGCCGCTCGCCTTCACGCTTCTCATCGCCACCATCCTCGGGTTGGGCGTCACGTGGTTTTCCGTGACCCACTCGCGGGGGCTCGACAGCGTGCGCGTGGGCGCCTGGGAAGGCTGGCCGCGGTCCGGCACCGCAAAGGCCGACCCCTATGCCCGTGCCTTCGTCGCGCGTTCGGGAGAATTGCCGCTGGAGCTGGCCGACGGCCTTGTCTTCCTCGCCACTACCGACGATGCCGGAAAGCCGCTGGACGGACGTTGCGAGACGCGCATCGTCGGCGTGCTGCCGCAGGCGCGGCTGTGGACGCTGACCGTCACCGACCAGGACGGCAACCTGATCCCCAACGACGCCGGACGCTTCGGCTTCACCAGCGCCGAGGTGGTCTATCGCGACAATGGCGCCATCGACGTGCGCCTTTCGCCCCGCGCGCGCACCGGAAACTGGCTCCCCACCGGCGCCCGGCCGCGGCTGAAGGTGGCGCTCCGGCTTTATGACGCGCCCTTCTCCTTCACCTCGGGTGCGGATGCCGCCGTGCTGCCCCGCATCACGCGGGAGGCCTGCCTGTGACCACCCTCGACGATCTGCGCGGGGAGGCATCCGAGGTCGCGGCGCGCGGCGGGCGGCTTTTGGGCCGGTTCTTCTCGCGGCTGCCGCGTCCCCACGTCGCGCGACCCCGCTTCGTGCGGCCGCGCCTCGGCACGCCGGGGCAATTGCTGCTGTTCATCGCCTTTTCGGTGGTGCTGGGCGCCATCGCCCACATCGTGTCCATTCTCGCCATGCCGGCGTTGGCCGAGCGCAATGCCTATGCGCGGCTCTCGGAGCTGATGGATTCCAATGTCCTGACCTTGCTGCCGGATCCGACCCCGCAGGAGCAGACGCTGCCCATGACGGACCCGGCCTTCATCTCGGCCATCTGCCTCTATGATCTGTCGGGGGCGCCGCTGAAGGTGCGCGTGCCGGCCACCGCCGACTACACCTCCGTCTCCTTCTACACCTCGGAAGCGCTCGCCTTCTACGCGCTGAGCGACCAGGCGGCGGGCAAGGTGATCGAGCTGGATCTGATGACCAGCAAGCAGAAGGCGGCTCTGCCAGAAGACGAGGAAATCACCGCCGCCGACCGGCTGGTGATCGAATCTCCCTCGCGGGAAGGCATCGTGGCGGTGCGCGCCTTCGTGCGCGAGCGCGGGATGCGGGAACTCGTGCGCCGGCAACTCGAGGCGGCGACCTGCACGCCCTCGAACTGATCGCGCGTTCGCCTGACGTCAGTGACTGCGGCGCGGCCGGAAGACGGGCTCGGGTGTCGGACCGGGCAGGGCCGAGACGTGGCGCTCGATCCGCACCACCGGCAGGATGACGATCTCCGCCCCCTCCGGCCGGCTTCCGCCGCGATCCGCACGGGACGATCCGCGCCGCGCCGGCTGGCGGGCCGTATCGGGAAACGCAATGACCGTGTTCATGCCCCTGATCCTCCATCGAGAGCCGTGATCACAACGTCACTGTGGTCCTTATGGTTGCGTGAAGCTTAACGTTTGGTGAACCGGACGTTAATGGCGCGGGCGGACAGGCCTCCCGCGAGGGCGCCCACCGGCGCTGCCGCGCTCTCAGTTTCCCGCCCAGCGCCAGCGCATGTAGTCCACCGCGAAGGGGGCCATGGCGGGCGTGAGGTCGGCTTCGCCCCGCACCACCGCAACATCGGCCAGCTCCGGGTGCGTCTCGGAGGCGAGGAAGGCGCGGATGCGGGCGGCGAGGTCTTCGGCCGGCGCGTCGAACACGAGGCGGCCCATGAGCGCGACGCGCGGCCCGTCGAACAGGCCGGTGAAGCCCTCGTCGCGCAGGATGTCGGCGGGCCGGAGCCCGGTCTCCTCGGTCAGCTCGCGCAGCATGGAGGCGTGGAGGTCCACGCGGTTGTCAGCCGTGATGTCGGAGGGGTCGGGTGTCCCGCCGGGAAAGTAGATGCGGCCGGCCGAGGCCGTATGCGGCCCCATGACGCCGAGCACGAAGCCGCCGTCCGAGCCTTCGATGGCGGCGAGGGCGAAGGCATTGACCATGCCCTCATCCTTCCAGCCCTCGTCGCGCCAGAAGGTGAAGGCGGCAAAATCCGTCTGGCGGAAGGCGCCGGAGAGCACGCCGTCCGCGAAGCCGTGGCGGGCGAGGAGCAGGATCGGCCCGTTCCACAGATGCGGATTGTCGGTCGCCCGGCGGGCGAAATGCGCGTCGATCTCGGCGCGGCGGGGGGCCATCTCGGTCCAGCCGCCGGGCTCGAAGGCAAGATCAAGCCGATGGACCGGCGCGATGCGCCGGTCCACGGTCCAGTCCTGACCCCAGCCGCCGCTCACGCGGCGGCGTCCTTCAGGGTCGGGTAGTCCACATAGCCCTTGGCGCCGCCGCCATAGAGCGTGTTCTGGTCCAGTTCGTTCAGCGGCGCATCGCGGCGCAGGCGCTCCACCAGGTCGGGATTGGAGATGAACGGCTTGCCGAAGGCCACGAGGTCGGCCTTGCCCTGCGCCAGCACGGCATTGGCGAGGGCCAGGTTGTAGCCGTTGTTCACCATCCAGGCGCCGCTGTAGCGCTTGCGCAGCTCCTCGAACGAGAAGTCCGGCGCCACGTCGCGCGGGCCGCCGGTGGCGCCCTCGACCACATGGATATAGACTGGGTGGCGCTTTTCCAGCTCGTCGATCACGTGGTTGAAGAGCGCCTGCGGGTTGCTCTCCGAGATGCCGTTGGCCGGCGAGACCGGCGAGAGGCGCAGGCCCGTGCGGGCGGCGCCGATCTCGGCGATCACCGCGTCCATCACCTCCAGCAGGAAGCGCGCGCGGTTCTCGATGGAGCCGCCATAGGCGTCCGTGCGCTGGTTCGAACCGTCCTTCAGGAACTGGTCGATGAGGTAGCCGTTGGCGCCGTGCACCTCAACGCCGTCAAAGCCGGCCTTGATGGCGTTGGCGGCGGCGCGACGATAATCCGCGACGATGCCGGGGATCTCGGACAGCTCCAGCGCGCGCGGGGCGGAGGTCTCGGCGAAGCCGTTGTTCACGAAGGTCTTGGAGGCCGCGGTGAGGGCGGAAGGCGCCACCGGCGCGCCGCCGTTGGGCTGCAGCGAGGTGTGGGAGACGCGGCCCACATGCCAGAGCTGGATGAAGATGCGCCCGCCCTTGGCGTGCACGGCGTCCGTTACCTTCTTCCAGCCCTCGACCTGGGCATCGGAATAGATGCCGGGCGTGTCCTGATAGCCCTGGCCTTGCTGGGAGATCTGCGAGGCCTCGGTGATGAGCAGGCCGGCATCGGCGCGCAGGGCGTAATATTGCGGCGCAAGTTCGCTGGGCACGAAGCCGGCGGCGGCGCGGTTGCGCGTGAGGGGGGCCATGACGATGCGGTTCGGCAGCGTCAGGTTGCCGAGGCGGAAGGGTTCGAACAGGGACGTCGCGCTCATGAAGGGTGTCCTCTGGCGTGGGGCCGGGAGTGCTGCGATGCGGCAGACATAGGCGCGATCAAGCCACTGCCAAGCCCGGCCGCACGCGAAAGCAGGCTCAAATCGGGCCCACGAGCGTGAGTTGTTTCAATGCCACCTATTGGCCGCGCTCAAGTATGGCACCTTACCCATTGGCGTCTTTCAGATATGCAGCACGCCCTCGGCGATCACCACCGCACCGCCGCCGATGGTGGCGCCGGTGACCTGCCCGCCCTTCACGGTGAAGCCGAGATCGACCCGGCTCGGCCGGCCCATCTCGAAGCCCTGGTCGATGCGCACCTTGTGGTGGCCGTCCACCCTATTCTCTGCGTCGAGCAGCACCCAGGGGAAGGCGGCGGCGGCGGAGCCGGTGGCCGGATCCTCCTCCGTGCCGAGGCCGGGGGAAAACATGCGGGCGCGGAAGTCCGCGTCGCCTTCCTCGTCCAGCGTGTAGAGGTAAAGCGCCTCGCCGAAGCCGCCGAGGGAGGCGATGAAGGCCGCCTCGTCCGGCCGCGCGCGGGCGAGCGCCGTGAGGTCGGCCAAGGGCACGAACAGGAAGGGCACGCCGGCATTGGCGACGATGGGCCGGTGGGCGTCGAAGCCGATGTCGCTCTCGTCGAGGCTCAGCGCCTCGGCGCAGGCGGCGCGGGAGATGTTCACCTCCTCGATCTCGCCCTTGCGCGGCGCGGTGAACACGGCCGAGCCCTTGCGCGCGCCGGCCGGCGTGGCGCCCTGCGCGGCCACCTCGCAGGTGATGGTGCCGATGGTCTCCTCGATGCGCAGGGTGCCCGTGGCGAGCTTGTCCTCCAGCGCGAGGAGCACGGCCGCGCCGACGGTGGGATGGCCGGCGAACGGCATCTCATGGGCGACGGTGAAGATGCGGATGCGGGCGCGGTTCGCCTTGTTCTTCGGCGGCAGCACGAACACCGTCTCGGAGACGTTGAACTCCCGCGCGATCTGCTGCATGGCCGCGTCGTCGAGCCCCTGGGCATCCAGCACCACGGCGAGCGGGTTTCCGCCGAAGGGGCGGGTGGTGAATACGTCCAAGGTCACGTACCGGCGCGGCATCTCAGCTCTCGAACGCTACAAGAGCACCCGCGCCCCCACGCCGGCCTCTTACCTCTGCTTGCCACAATTTAGCCTCAGATCGCAGAGGCCGGGAAGAGCCGCGAGGGGGTCACGAACTCGTCTTGCGCTTCCACCAGCAGCAATTCCCGAGACTGTGCTTTTTCGGTTCGGGTCAGCACCCCGTAAATGGAGGATGCGGCAAGGGAAACCGCCTGCGCGGTGGAGCTCGTGCGCAGCACGTGGAAGAAGAACAAGGCGGCGATGGCATCGCCCGCGCCATTGAGCGACACGGCGAGGCGCGGCGTCCTCACCAGGAACCGCCCATCCGGTCCGGAGGCGAGAAGATCGATCGAATCGGACGGCGTTTCGCTGACATGCAGGCTGGTGACGAGGATCACCTTCGGCCCCAGCGCGTGCAGGGCGTCGCAGGCGGCGATGGCCTCCGGGAGTGTCGTGCAGGTGCGGCGGGTGAGGAGCTCCAGCTCGAACTGGTTGGGGGTGATGACATCCGCCGCGGGCACCGCCTGCTCGCGCATGAATTCCGGGATGCCCTGCCGCACGAAGATGCCGCGGCCCACATCGCCGATCACGGGATCGCAGCAATAGGCGGCGTTGCGGTTAGCGGTCCGAACCCGCCCCACCGCATCGAGGATGGCGGCGCCGATATCGGCCGAGCCCATGTAGCCGGAGAGCACGCCGTCGCAGCGCGACAGCACCCCGCGCTCGGCGATGCCCTCCACCAGATCGCCGATCACGGACGCCTCGAACACCTGCCCCCGCCACGCGCCATAGCCGGTGTGGTTGGAGAACTGCACGGTGTTGATGGGCCAAACCTCCACGCCCAGCCGCTGCAGCGGGAACACGGCGGAAGCGTTGCCCACATGGCCGTAGGCGACGTGCGACTGGATGGAGAGGATGTTCATGGGGCGATTTCCGGGGGGCGCTGAACAGCCGGTTAACCCGATGCAGCCTCCGCCGACAAATGGAATCTGTTGATGCGGCCCCACGGCCCCGCTGATGTTTCCCCGCGCAACAGCAAGTGACCGGAGACGCACCGTTCGACCACTGGAAATGCGCCGCGCAGGAGACTAAGCCGGAGCGCCGCCGCCCGATGGCGGCGCATTGTCCCGGTGACGCCTTGCCCTCGACCCGACTGCCGCTCCGTTCCCTTCTTGCCGCGCTGATGCTCGGCGGCCTTGCCGCGCCTGCGCACGCAGCAGGCGGCCCGGCCTGCTATCCGCCCCAGGCGCTGGCGGCGAAGCCGGGGGAGGAGATCGTGCGGCCGCACACGGGCGGGCCGGGCCAACTGCCTGACATCTCGGTGCCGGCCTCGGCGCCGGTGCCGGCCGCGCTGCGCGGCTCCATCCGCCGGGTGGACCTGCCGCCGGGGGCGAAGATGGTGGCCCTCACCTTCGACCTTTGCGAGGCCTCCAGCGAGACCTCGGGTTATGATGGCGCCCTCGTGGATTACCTGCGCAGCGAGGGCATCGCCGCCACCTTCTTCGCCGGCGGGAAGTGGATGGTGAGCCATCCCGAGCGCGGCGGCCAGCTCACGGCCGATCCCGGCTTCGAGATGGGCAACCACACCTGGTCCCACGCCAATCTCACCGTGAAGACGGGCGAAGCCATGCGCCGGCAGGTGGACGATGCCGATATCGGCCTCGCCCTCGGCCGCAAGCAGGCGGAGGCGAAGGGCTGCATGCTGCCCAAGCCGCAGGCCATCAGCCTGTTCCGCTTCCCCTACGGCTCGTGCAGCGCCGAGTCGCTGAACTATGTGAACGACACCGGCCACCTCGCCATCCAGTGGGACGTGGATTCCGGCGATCCCGCCTTCATCGGCGCCAAGGGCATGGCCGACGACATGCTCCGCGGCATCAAGCCCGGCTCCATCGTGCTGATGCACGCCAACGGTCGCGGCAAGCACACCGCCGAGGCACTGAAGATCCTCATCCCCGCGCTGCGCGCCAAGGGCTACCGCTTCGCCACCGTGGGCCAGCTGCTCGCCGCCGGCACGCCGGTCATCGCCCAGACCTGCTATTCCCTGAAGCCGGGCGACACCCGCATCTACGACGAGGCTGCGCGGACCGGAAAGCGCATCCTGCCGGTGCAGTAGGAGAAGGGGGAGCCGGCGGACGGCATCCCACCTCATCCCACGCCCCCTTGCTTCAGCCGCTTCGTTCGGCTATGAGCAGCCTCCCGTACTCGTGAGCGATGAGCAGAGCGCCCCGTGTCGTCCCGCACGACCAAGACCGCCGCCTCTCAGCCCCGGACCATCAAGGTTCCGGGCAACGCTCTCATTCTGCGCGCGCTTCTTCTCCTTAGCCGCCCCTGAGGGCCGGCCGGGCTTGCGCCTGGGCACTCAGGGGAACCGCCGCCGCCGGGCCTGAAGACCCGGCGCCTGTTTTCGGCTTATGATCCGGACAACATGCTCCCAGACGGGCCGCGCCGGATGCGAGAAGGACCGCTCCCATGACTGCCAGCAACACCGTCGGCGCCAACGACCGCGTCATCATCTTCGACACCACCCTGCGTGACGGCGAACAGTGCCCCGGCGCCTCCATGACCTTCGAGGAGAAGCTCGAGGTGGCCGAGGTGCTGGACGAGATGGGCGTCGACGTGATCGAGGCCGGCTTCCCCATCGCTTCCATCGGTGATTTCGAAAGCGTGGCGGAGATCGCCCGCCGCACCAAGAACGCCACCATCGCCGGCCTCTCCCGCGCCGCCCTGAACGACATCGACCGCTGCGCCGAGGCGGTGAAGCACGCCCGCCGCGGGCGCATCCACACCTTCCTGTCCACCTCGCCCGTGCACATGAAGTACAAGCTCCAGAAGGAGCCGCACGAGGTGCTGGAGATGGTGGTGGCTTCCGTCACCCGCGCCCGCAACCACGTGGAGGACGTGGAGTGGTCGTCGGAGGATGGCACCCGCACCGAGATCGATTTCCTGTGCCGGTGCGTGGAGGCGGCGATCAAGGCCGGCGCCACCACCATCAACATCCCCGACACGGTGGGCTACACCACCCCGGCCGAGTATGAGGCGCTCTTCCGCACCGTACGCGAGCGCGTGCCCAATTCGGACAAGGCCATCTTCTCCGTCCATTGCCACAACGACCTCGGCATGGCGGTCGCCAATTCGCTGGCCGGCCTCGCCGGCGGCGCGCGGCAGATCGAGTG
Source organism: Xanthobacter aminoxidans (assembly GCF_023571765.1). GTDB lineage: Bacteria > Pseudomonadota > Alphaproteobacteria > Rhizobiales > Xanthobacteraceae > Xanthobacter > Xanthobacter aminoxidans. Next base: position 115,811 of record NZ_JAMJXC010000017.1, read on the forward strand.
CACGATCAATGGCATCGGTGAGCGGGCGGGCAACGCCGCGCTCGAAGAGATCGTGATGGCCATCGACACCCGCTCGGACGTATTGCCCTATCGCACCGGCATCAATTCCAAGATGCTCACCCGCGTGTCCAAGCTGGTCTCGGCGGTGACATCCTTCCCGGTGCAGTACAACAAGGCCATCGTCGGCCGCAACGCCTTCGCCCATGAGAGCGGCATCCATCAGGATGGAATGCTGAAGCACACCCAGACCTACGAGATCATGACGCCCGAGAGCGTGGGTGTCTCCAAGACCTCACTGGTCATGGGCAAACATTCCGGCCGGGCCGCCTTCCGCGACAAGCTCAAGGCCATGGGCTACGAGCTGGGCGAGAACGCGCTCAACGATGCGTTCACCCGCTTCAAGGACCTCGCAGACCGCAAGAAGGTGGTCTACGACGAGGACATCGAGGCGCTGGTGGATCAGGAGATCGCGGTCTCCCACGACCGCATCAAGCTCCTGTCCCTGTCGGTCATCGCCGGCACCCACGGCCCGCAGCGCGCCACCATGCGCGTCGAGGTGGACGGCCGCGTCATCACCGAGGAGGCCGAGGGCAATGGCCCGGTGGATGCCACCTTCAATGCCATCAAGGCTTTGGTGCCGCATCAGGCCAAGCTCGACCTCTATCAGGTCCATGCCGTCACCGAGGGCACCGATGCGCAGGCCGAGGTGTCCGTGCGGCTCGAGGAGAACGGCAAGGTGGTGACCGCCCGCGCCGCCAATCCCGACACGCTGGTGGCCTCCGCGCAGGCCTACATCACCGCGCTCAACAAGCTGCAGATGAAGCGCCAGAGCATGAACGCCCAGAGCGCTGCCGGCTGAGCGCGATGGGCTGAGGCCTACCGACCGTCACAAGCAAAGAAGGCCGCCCCATGGGGCGGCCTTTTTCGTTGCGGGATCAGTTGCGGCCCGGTCCGTCGCCGGGAGCCCCCGCGGCCCCACCGGGACCACCTGCGCCGCCCGGCCGGGCGGCCGGCGTCGCGGGACCGGGGCGCGCAGCACCTGCGGCGGCT
>NZ_JAMJXC010000018.1 GCF_023571765.1 Xanthobacter aminoxidans
AGAAGATCGCCTATGACGTCGGCGCCATCGACCGGGCGTTCCAGGGCCAGTATGGCTCGGTCTCCCTGAGCAGTTCGGATGCCGCCCTCGTCACCCACGCCAGGACCCGCTGGGAGACCACGGTCGCCGGCCTCCAGGATGCGCTGCGGGTACAGGCGGGCGTTGTCGGCAATCTCGACACCGGCCGCTCGCAGGCCTCAACGCTGGTCGGGCAGAGCCAGGCGGCGACTGGCGCGCTGCAGGCCATGCAGGCGGGGAACCAGCTCCAGGCGCTCCAGGCCCAGCAGCTCTCCGACCTCACCGCCGTGGTGGCCGCCAATGGCCGGGCGCAGGCCCTGTCAGAGGCGGAGCGTGCCACGGCGGTGTCGGAGGGACAGGAGCGCTACCGGCGCTTCTCGACCCCGTCGAGCTACCAGCCCTCCGCCGTCACCATGTTCCGCGGGAACTGAGGACCGAGCGATGGATCAGGGCACTGCGCTCAGGACCCTCGTCGTTGCCGGGCTGGTCGGGTCGGTGATCGCGGCTCTGGCAATGGCCTCCGGCCGGCAGGTGGAGCCGGTCGTCTCAACCAGCGTGCCGGTAGGAAGCGTCTCCTCGGCAGACCTCAAGCGCTGCGCCACGCTGGAGGCGGCCGATCCCATCGATCCGCGCTGCTCCGCGCTCTGGGAGGCGAACCGCCGCCGCTTCTTCGGCAGGCCCGTGGACGGAGCTGCGCCATGAACGACGTCGGCGTCATCGACACCTTCCTCAACACCTTCACCAGCTACATCGATTCCGGCTTTGGCCTGATCAAGGGCGAGGTGACGGGCCTCTCCTCCATCCTGATCGCCCTCGACATCACGCTCGCCGGCCTGTTCTGGGCCTGGGGTGCGGACGAGGACGTGATGCGCCGGCTGGTGCGCAAAACCCTCGCCATCGGCTTCTTCGCCTGGATCATCGGCAACTTCAACGCGCTCGCGAAAATCGTGTTTGAGAGCTTCGCCGGGCTCGGGCTCAAGGCCGGCGGGTCGACCATCAGCACCGCGGAGTTCCTGCGGCCGGGGCGCCTCGCGGAAGTCGGGCTCGCCGCGGGCCAGCCGCTGCTCGATGCCGCGAGCCAGCTCACCGGGCCGGTGGCGCTCTTCGTCAATGCCGTGCAGATCGCCGTTCTGCTGGTCTCGTGGCTGCTGATCCTGATCGCCTTCTTCATCCTCGCGGTGCAGCTCTTCGTCACCCTCATCGAGTTCAAGCTGACGACGCTCGCCGGCTTCGTGCTCATCCCCTTCGCCTTCTTCGGCAAGACCGCTTTCCTCGCCGAGAAGGTGCTCGGCAACATCGTGGCCTCCGGCGTGAAGGTGATGGTGCTCGCCGTCATCGTCGGTATCGGCTCCGGGCTGTTTTCCCAATTCACCACCTCCTATGGGAATGCCCAGCCGACCATCAGCCAGGCCCTGTCCGCCGTGCTGGCGGCGCTGTCGCTGCTCGGTCTCGGCATCTTCGGACCAGGGATCGCCACGGGACTGATCACCGGTGCACCGCAGCTCGGCGCGGGTGCAGCCGTTGGGACCGGCCTTGCCGCAGGAGGTGCGGCGCTCGCAGGAGCCGGAGCTGCGGGCATAGCGATGCGCGGGGCCGGTGCTGCCCTGTCGGGAACAGCTGCGGCCGCACGAGCTGGCGCGAGCCTCGCCGGAGGGGCTGCATCCGCCTACAGCGCGGGAGCCGCGGGCCAATCCGGGCTGTCCAGTGTCGCCGGTGGGCTTGGAGGTGTCGCGCGCGCCGGGGCCGCGGCGGCAACATCTCCCTTGCGCGGTTCAGCCGCCGTACCGCCGACCTCCAAAGCCACTGCCGCCTCGTCGAGCGCTCCGGCGTCTTCCGGCGATGTCCCAGATTGGGCCCAACGCATACGGCGCTCCCAGCAGGTCGCCCACGGCATCCAGACCGCAACCCATGCGATCCGCTCCGGCGACAGCCATGGCGGCGGCTCCTCCATCTCCCTCTCCGAAAGCGATCGCTCATGACGCCTTTCAAGCGACCCTCGGTCCATTACGGCCGATCTCCCGAACCCGAGACGCCCTATCAGCGTGCGGCCCAGGCGTGGGACGACCGCATCGGCTCCGCCCGCGTCCAGGCGAAGAACTGGCGCCTCATGGCCTTCGGTTGCCTGGCGCTTTCGGCCGGCCTCTCCGGGGCCCTGGCATGGCAGGCCCTGAGCGGCTCAGTGGTGCCGTGGGTGGTTGAGGTGGACAAGCTCGGGCAGGCTCAGGTGGTCGCGCCCGCCGCAGCGGACTATCGCCCCTCCGATCCCCAGATCGCCTTCCACCTCGCCCGCTTCATCGAGGAGGTGCGCAGCATCTCCGCCGATCCGGTCATCGTGCGGCAGAACTGGCTCAGGGCCTATGCCTATGCGACGCAGGCCGGCGCAGTTGCGCTCAACGACTATGCCCGCGCCAACGATCCCTTCGCGCGCGTCGGCAAGCAGCAGGTGGCTGTGGAGGTCTCGAGCGTCATCCGCGCCTCGCCGGACTCCTTCCGCATTGCCTGGACCGAGCGCCGTTACCAGGACGGCAGCCTCGCCGACACCACCCGCTGGAGCGCCATTCTCACCGTCGTGGTGCAGGCGCCGCGCGACGCCGAGCGCCTCCGGGCCAATCCGCTCGGGATCTACGTCAACGCCATCAACTGGTCGAAGGAACTCGCACAATGACACCGGCCATCCGCACTTCCGGGAGGCCGGCTTTCCGTGTCCTCTCCTTTCCGGCTCTCCGTAAAGCCGGCTTGCCGCTTCTCCTGGCGTGCACATCTGCGCTCGCCGGCTGCGCCACCTTCGAGAAGCCGCCCGAGATCGAGTATGACGATGCGCCGCCCGCCGTCTTCAAGGCCGAGCCGCCGGGGCCGGTGCGCATCGTCGAGCTGCCGAAACCCCTGCCTCTGCCCGGCCAGCTGAAGCCGCTAAGCAAGGACGGGAAGATGGAGCCGGAAGCGACCGACCCTGCAGCTCGGGTGAACCAGGCCAATGCCGCCGCCCGCGTCCAGCCGGTGCGCAACGGCTTCATCAACTCCATGCAGGTCTATCCCTTCGTGGAGGGCGCCCTCTATCAGGTCTACGCCGCGCCCGGGCAGGTCACCGACATCGCGCTCCAGCCCGGCGAGCAACTGGTGGGCACGGGGCCTGTGGCCGCCGGTGACACCGTGCGCTGGATCATCGGCGACACCGAGAGCAGGGCAGGGGCTGCGAAGCAGGTCCACATCCTGGTGAAGCCCACGCGACCGGACCTCACCACCAATCTCGTCATCAACACCAATCTGCGCACCTATCACATGGAGCTGCGCTCCACCGAGAAGACCTACATGGCCTCGGTCTCCTGGCAGTACCCTCAGGACCAGCTCATCGCGCTGCGACGCCAGAATGCCGAGGCGGCAGTCGTGCAGCCCGTCGCCACCGGCATCGACCTCACCAAAGTGAACTTCCGCTATGAGGTCACAGGCGACCGCGCGCCGTGGCGGCCACTGCGGGCCTTCGATGACGGCCAGCAGGTGTTCATCGAGTTTCCCCGCGGCATCGCCCAGGGCGAGATGCCGCCGCTGTTCGTGGTCGGCCCGCAGGGCGACACCTCCGAGCTCGTGAACTATCGCGTGCGCGGCAGCTACATGATCGTCGACCGTCTCTTCGCGGCAGCCGAGCTGCGCTTCGGCGCCGACAAGGATCAGAAGCGCGTGCGCATCTCCCGCACGGACGGGAGGCCCGTCCTATGAGCGGCATCGACCCCGGGAAGGAGAAAAGGCCGGACCCGACCGAGGATGCCGGCGCCCGCCCGCTGACGGGAGAGGCTGTGGCGGCGATGCGGCTGCGGCCGGAGCCGCCACGGGTGACCCGCCTGTCCCGCAAGGTGCTGGCCGGACTGGGGCTCGTTGCAGGGCTCGGGATCGGTGGTGCCTTGATCTACGCCCTTCAGGCGCGCAGGGACCGTGGGCCGGGACAGGAACTCTACGCCACCGATATCAAGGCGACACCGGACGGGCTCGCCGGCCTGCCCAAGGATTACACCGGCATCCCCAAGCTCGGGCCGCCACTGCCCGGCGACCTCGGCCGGCCGATCCTCAATGCACAGACGGCAGCGCAGCCGCCGATCCCAACGATGGCAGGCATGCCCAATCCAGCTCTCAGCCCCGAGGAGCAGCGCCAGCAGCAGGAGAGCGAGGCAGCCCGGACCGGACGGCTGTTCGCCCAGACCAACACGCGGCCGGCGAGCCCTGTCGTGGCGCAACAGGTGAGCGCAGCGTCAGCAACGGTGGCGGCACCTGTCCCGGATCTGACGTCCCTCGGCCTCGCCCCATCGGCGGCGACACCGACGGCCCAGGAGCGGCAGACGGCCTTCCTCAATCAGGCCGCCGACCGGCGCACCGTCTCGCCCGACCGTGTGGCGGCTCCGGCCTCGGCCAATGTCCTGCAGGCGGGGGCCGTGATCCCGGCGGCGCTGATCACAGGTATCCGCTCCGACCTGCCGGGTCAGATCACTGCCCAGGTGACCGAGAATGTCCACGACAGCCCGACCGGGCGGATCCTCCTGATCCCTCAAGGCACGCGCATCATAGGGCAATACGACAATGGCGTCGGCTTCGGCCAGCGCCGGGTGCTTCTGGTCTGGAACCGGCTGATCTTTCCCAATGGGCGCGCCATCGTGCTGGAACGCCTGCCGGGCGCCGATGCGGAAGGCTATGCAGGGCTGGAGGATGGCGTCGACTATCACTGGGGCGAGCTGTTCAAGGCCGCCGTGCTCTCCACCATCCTCAGCGTCGGGGCGAGCGCAGGCACGTCCGGCAGTGACAGTGACCTCGCCAGCGCCCTGAGGGAAGGCGCCTCCGACAGTATAAGCCAGACAGGCCGCCAGATCGTCCAGCGCCAGCTCAACATCTCGCCGACGCTCACCGTCCGGCCGGGATACCCGGTGCGGGTCATCGTCACGCGCGATCTCGTCCTTGAACCTTACGGAGGCTGATATGCCGAAGCTGAAGCTCAGCGAGATCCTTGACGAGAAGCCGGTGAAGGTGACCGTGGAGCTACCGGCGAAGCTGCATCGGGACCTTGTCGCCTACTCGGAAATCCTTAGTCGGGAGAACAATCAGTCCCCTACAGAGCCATCCCGTCTCATAGTCCCCATGCTTGAGCGCTTCATCGCGACGGATCGTGGATTTGCGAAGGCGCGGCGCGCAGCGCCTCCTGATCTTGCGGACGAGCAATCGCTTGGTTCGCTTCCGAGGAGGGAGCCATCGTCCGGGCAAGGCTGAGGAGCGTTCGAAACGCGGGATTGTCGTTCTTCGGCGACCAGGCCGCATGGAATGAAACCACCTCGTCGTGCAGCGGACGATAGGTCACCCCGGCGACCTTCACCAGACGTTCCGATTCGATGATCAACGTCGTTCCGCGGCCGGACGCGACGAGATTGAGAAGCTTGTAGCGCCCGACCCGCTGCGCCGCGACACGGGGCTCACCTTCGACCTCCCGGATTCGCCGGACAACATAGTCTTGAATCCGCGCGCCCGCTGGCGTGTCTCGGAGAAGGATTTTCTCAGCTCTGAGATCCCGCCATGTCAATGACTCTGAAGCAGCAAGGGGGTGGCCTTCAGGCAATGCCACCAGCACCTGTTCTGACCAGAGGTAAGCTGAGTCGCACTCGCCAAAATCGCTCAACCCAATGACAAAGGCGATATCGATCTGAAATTGGCGAAGGGCATTAATGTGCTCATGTGCTTCACCCTCGACGAAGTCGATGTGAACTGATCCATGTCTTGCATCATATGCTCGAAACAAGGCTGACAAAAAGCCGGAGGAAAGGGACGAAAACAGTCCAACTTTGAGATATCCACCCTCCGCACGACCGATGGCGGCCACCTCTGCAGCCCCGTCACGAATGTGGTCCAGGACATGACGGGCACGATGAAGGAACCGCTGGCCGGCCATCGTCAGGTTGATTCCCCCGGAGTGCCGCACGAATAGGGAGGCACCGATCTGGCTTTCAACGTCGCGAATGCGACGACTGACGGAGGATTCCTGCACCCCGAGTGCCGCTGCCGCCTTCCGAAAGCTTCCAGCATCTGCTGCCGCGATGAAATATCGGAGATCACGCACTTCGATATCAAATAATGATCGCCTCACAACACGCCTCAACGCACAACCGAAGTAAGGACAAATTTACCACTCGCCAGCCCAAGTCGCAATCTTAAGTTGTCCTTAGCGTTGCATTTGCCAGCGCTCTCGGCATCCCTCGCCCGTTCGCCGCCGAGGGGATCGGCGCATCATCCGCTGGGATCCCGCTCTTACCTTGATCGCTGACCACCCATTTTACCCCTCCGATTTGGCGCTCACCTTGTTTGGCCGGCAAGCGCGAGACCGTGAAGCGCCTCGGCACCGATTACATCGACCTCTACCAGCTCCACTGGCCCGATCGCGCCGTTCCCCTGTTCGGCCAGCGCGCCACCCACTCGCGCGCGCGGCGGCGGCGACGGCCCGGAAATGCCGGTGGAGGAGACGCTGGCCGCCCTCGATGCGCTGGTGAAGGCCGGGAAGGTGCGCCACATCGGCCTCTCCAACGAGACCGCCTGGGGCCTGTCCGCCTTCCTCGCCGCGTCGGAAAAGGGCATCGGCCCACGCGTCGCCTCGGTGCAGAACGCCTTCAGCCTGGTGAACCGCACCTATGAGACCGGCCTTGCCGAATTCCACCTGCGCGAGGACGTGGGCCTGCTCGCCTATTCGCCATTGGCGAAGGGCTCTCTCACCGGCAAATATCTCGACGGCGCCCTGACCGCCCGTGCCCGCAAAACGCTGTTCAACCGCACCCAGCGTTACGAGAAGACGGGCACGGAAGAGGCGGTGCGTGCCTACGTGGCCCTCGCCCGCGAGCTGGGCCTGACGCCCGCGCAGCTCGCCCTCGCCTTCGTCACCAGCCGACCCTTCGTGACCTCCAACATCATCGGCGCCACCACCCTCACGCAGCTGGAGGAGGATCTCGGCTCGCTCGACGTGACCCTGACGCCCGAGATCGAGGACCGCATCGACGCCCTGCACCAGTTGCACGGAACCCCCGCGCCCTGAACGGCCCCCACCGCCGGCCCGGCAACGGCCGGCGGTGCCTCTGGCCCGACTTGCGCGATATTTTCTATTAAATTTATAGACAAACTTATTTGTGATCGTAGAGTAGCCGGCACCGATTGGCCGGCCCCCGCTTCCAACGTGAGCCACCGGCCGGTCTCCGCCCTTCGGGAGAGACGCCATGGCCCCGCGCCAGCTGCACCTGAACGTCAACACCCTGAATGCCGGCTTCTACAGCTCGGCCTGGCGTGCGCCCTCGTCTGATCCCCGCGCCTATGCCGACATCGCGCACTATGTGAAGGTCGCCAAGATCGCCGAGCGCGGCACCTTCGACGCCATCTTCCTCGCCGACGTGCCGGCCTTCTCCGACCGACCGGACCTGCGCCCTTTCCAGGCGCTGGAGCCAACCATCGTGCTGGCGCACGTCGCCGCCGCCACGGAGCATCTGGGCCTGATCGGCACCGCCTCCACCAGCTTCAACGACCCCTACAATCTCGCCCGCCGCTTCGCCTCCCTCGACATCGCCAGCAACGGCCGGGTGGGCTGGAATATCGTCACCACCGCCGACGCCTCAGCCGCGCGCAATTTCGGCACCGACGAGCTTGAGGCCCACGCCAATCGCTACGAGCGCGCCGACGAGTTCGCCGACGTGGTGACAGCCCTGTGGGACAGCTGGGAGGACGACGCCTTCGTCGGCGACAAGGCGTCCGGCCACTTCATCGACACCGCCAAGGTCCACCCCATCGAGCATCGCGGCCGGCACTTCTCGGTGCGCGGGCCGCTCAACGTGCCGCGCTCGGTGCAGGGCCGGCCGGTTCTGGTGCAGGCGGGCGGATCGGCGGACGGCATCCGCCTCGCCGCGCGGCATGCGGAAGCCATCTTCTCCGTCGCCCACACGCTGGAGGAGGCGCTCGCCTTCGCCGGTTCGGTCCGCACCCAGGCCCACACCTTCGGCCGCCACGGCGACGACATCGTGATCCTGCCCGGTCTCGCCACCATCATCGGCTCCACCGAGGCTGAGGCGCGCCGCCGCGAGGAGGAGCTGTGGGCGCTCACCCCCGGCGATTACGGGCTGCGCCGCGTCGCCGGCATTCTCAAGGTGGACCCCTCCTCCCTCGATCTCGACGGCCCGCTGCCTGAGGTGGCGCGCCCGGTGGACGGGATGCAGACCTTCTTCGACGCTCTGGTGGGCGCGGCGGATCGCGAGAAGCTGACCGTGCGCCAACTCATCCGCCGCTTCGGCGGCTCCACCGGCCACCGGGTCATCGTCGGCACGCCGGAGGCCATCGCCGACGACATCGAGGCCTGGTTCACCGCCGGCGCCGTGGACGGCTTCAACCTGATGCCGGACGTGCTGCCCGAGGGTCTCGAAGTCTTCGTCGACCATGTGGTGCCGCTGCTGCGCCAACGCGGGCTGTTCCGCACCCATTATTCCGGCCGGACGCTGCGGGAGCATTTCGGCCTCCCCCGCCCCGCCAGCCGCTTCGCCCACGGCACGGCGGTCTCCGCACCGCGCGTCGCCGCCGGCGGCTGAGCTGCCCTTCATCCCGAGGATCCATCCGTCCATGAGCCAGATCGAAGACGCCTGGGGCGCCGGCCCCACCGACCGGTACGAGGAACTCGCCAGCCGGTTCCGCCCCATCTTCCGCGACATCCGCGACAGCGCGGTGGAGCGCGAGCAAGACCACCGCCTGCCACGTGCCGAGATCGCCGCCCTGAAGGAGGCCGGCTTCACCACCCTGCGCCTGCCCAAGGACGAAGGCGGCTTCGGCGCCACCTTGCCCGAGCTGTTCAACCTGCTCATCGAGCTGTCGGAGGCCGACAGCAACGTCACCAATGCGCTCCGCGCCCATTTCGGCTTCACCGAGGAGGTGCTGAACTCGCCCTTCAAGGACTATCGCGACCGCTGGGTGAAACGCATCGCGGCCAAGGAGACCTCGGGCAGCGGCTTCACCGAGGGGGCGGACAATGCGGTCGGCCACTTCAACACCCGCATCGTGCGCGACGGCGACCGGCTGCGCCTCGACGGGCAGAAATTCTATACCACCGGCTCCCTCTTCGCCGACTGGATCAATCTCGGAGCCGAGGATGAGGAGGGCAACTTCATCCTCGCGCAGGTGCCCACCGGCGCGCCGGGCGTGAGCATCGTCGACGACTGGGACGGCTTCGGCCAGCAGCTCACCGCCTCGGGCACCGCGAAGTTCGACAACGTCACCCTCTCCGACGACCTCATCAACCCACAGCGCAAGCGCTTCCGCTATTCGGTCGCCTTCTACCAACTCGTCCACCTCGCCACCCTCGCCGGCATCGGCCGGGCAGCGGCGGGCGACGTGGCGCGGCTCGTCTCCGTGCGCAAGCGGGTGTTCAGCCACGGCAATGCCGACCGGGCGGGCGCCGATCCGCAGATCCTCCAGATCGTCGGCAAGGTGCGCGCCAGCGCCTACGGGGCCGGCGCGGTGGTGCTCAAGGCGGCCGAGGCGCTCCAGCGGGCCTATGACACCCGCGAACGGGAGACCTCCGAAGGACAAGACAACTCGGGGCAGGACCTTTCGGTGGCAGTGGCGGACCTCGAGGTGAACCAGGGCGTCACGGTGGTGACCTCCCTCATCCTCGATGCCACCTCCCATCTGTTCGACGCGCTGGGCGCCTCCTCGGCGCGGCGCGGGGTGGGCCTCGACCGCCATTGGCGCAACGCCCGCACCCTCTCCTCCCACAATCCGCGCGTCTACCGCGAGCGCATCGTCGGCGACTTCGCGGTGAACGGCACCTGGCCCCCCGGCCCCTACCGCGTCGGCGACGGCATCGCCAAGGCCGGCTGACCGCTCCTCCTCCTTCACTGGACAAGACCCATGACCACGCCCGCCACCCCCGACATCAATGCCCTCGCCCGTCTTGCCGCGCAGGCTCAGGCCGACCTCTCCCGCATCGGCGAGACCGGCACGGACTGGGTGCCTGAGGCCGAGGGCATCGAGCACAATGTGGTGGTGGTGGGCGCCGGCCAGAGCGGCCTTGCCGCCGCCTTCGGCCTCCGGCGCGCCGGCATCGGCCGCGTGAGCCTCGTCGATGCCGCCCCGGCAGGCCAAGAGGGTATTTGGCGCGGCCCCGCGCGCATGACCATCCTGCGCACCCCCAAGGTGCCACCGGGCCCGGAACTAGGGCTGCCGAGCCTGTCGTTCCAAGCCTGGTACGAGGCGGCCTATGGAGTCGAGGCCTATGCCGCGCTGCCGACCGTGCCGCGCGAGATCTGGGCGGACTATGTGGCGTGGTTCCGCTCGGCGTCCGCCGTCGAGGTGCGCAATGGCGTCACCCTGACGCGGGTGGAGCCGCAGGAGGGGCGCCTGCGGCTCCACTTCACGGCTGAGGGGAAGACCTTCACCGAGACCACCCGCAAGCTGGTGCTGGCCACCGGCATCGCCGGCTCGGGCGGACCGTTCATTCCCGATGTGGTGGCGGACCTGCCCGGCAAGCTGTTCGCCCACACCCACGCCTTCGACCCGAAGGCCCTGGCCGGCCGGCGCGTCGCCATCCTCGGCTCGGCGGCCTCCGCCTTCGATGCGGCGGGTGCGCTGCTGGAGGCCGGCGCGGGGGCGGTGGACCTGTTCTCGCGCGGCGCGGACCTTGCCCGGGGCTCCGCCATGAAGCCGTTCGGCTTCTTCGGCGCCTGGGAGCATTTCCACGCACTGCCCGATGCCGACCGCTGGGCGGTGATGGCCCATTTCCGCCGCCGCGCCTCCTTCCCGCCACCGGCGGCGGTGAAGCGGGCGGTGGCCCATGCCAACTTCCGCATCCACCTCGACGCCGGCTGGCGCGCGGTGGAGCCGCACGGGGACGGCGTGCGCATCACCCTCAATTCGGGTGCCGTCTTCGACGCCGACTTCATCCTGCTCGGCACCGGCTATCAGGCCGACGCACGGCTCTACCCGCCCTTCGCCGATTTCGCTCCCGCGATCGCTCGATGGTCGGACAAGGTGGCGGTCGAGCCCGAAGACGCCGCGCTCGCCAGCGCGCCCTATCTCGGCCCCGCCTTCGAGCTGGTGGAGACGGAGAAGGGCGCCGCGCCCTTCCTCGCAGATATTCACTTCCTCGCCTTCTCGGCCATGACCAGCACCGGCCGCCCGGTGGGCGACATCGCGAGCCTGCGCCACAACATTCCCCGCGCGGTGGCCGCCATCGGCCGCGACCTGTTCGTCGCCGACCGCGCCAAGCACCTCGCCCGCTTCCTCGCGCCGGTCGGCACCGACGACCTGCCGCACGACCTCTATGCCGGCGCCATCGCCGCCGGCGACACGCTGGCGGCCGCCGAATGAGCCGCCGCCTGCCCACAACCCTTCGCTCCGGAAAGCCGAGATGACCGTTCAACCGCCTCCGCCCAGCTTCGTCGCTTCCGGCGCCAGCCAGACGCCCGCATCCGCGGCGCTGGATCTGGTGGACCTCAGCCCGCGCTCCGGGCAGACCCCGGCCCGCTCGCGCTTCGGCAAGACGGCACGCTTCGCCTCCCGAGCGCTGGTGCCGGCGCTGCTTCTCGCCGTGTGGCAGGCAAGCTCCAACCTCGGCTTCGTCGCCCCGGAGGTGCTGCCCTCCCCCGCCGAGATCATCGCCGCCTATGCCGAATTGATCCGCACCGGCGAACTCCAGTCCGCCATTCCCGCCTCCCTTGCCCGCGCGCTGACGGGGCTGGCGCTGGGGGCGAGCGTCGGGCTGGCGCTGGGCCTCTTCGCCGGCCTGTGGCGCGTGGGCGAGGAACTGTTCGACGCGCCGCTGCAGATGCTGCGCACCATTCCGTTCATCGCGATGATCCCGCTGTTCATCATCTGGTTCGGCATCGGCGAGCAGGCGAAGATCGCGCTCATCTTCGGCGCCACCATCTTCCCGGTCTATCTCAACACCTATTCCGGCGTGCGCGGGGTGGACCAGAAACTGATCGAGGCGGCGCGGGTGTTCGGCCTCTCCCACGGACGCATCGCCACCCGCGTCATCATCCCAACCGCTTTGCCGTCCATCCTCGTCGGGCTGCGGTTCGCGGCCGGCGTGTCGCTGCTGGCGCTGGTGGCGGCGGAGCAGATCAACGCGCGCTCGGGCATCGGCTTTATCCTCATCAACGCCAACCAGAACCAGCGCACCGACATCATCATCGCCGGCATCATCGTCTACGCGCTGCTCGGCATCGTCATCGACCTCGTGATGCGTTTGGTGGAACGCCTCGCACTGCCCTGGAGGCCCAGCCTTGTCCTTGCATAGCTCTTCTCCCGCTCCCGCCGAAGCCATCGCCCTCGCCGGCCTCGACCTCGCCGCGCCACCCGCGCCTGTCCAGCCGGTGGCCGTGCGCCTCGAAGGCGTGCGCCGGGTGTTCGGCTCCCGCGCGGTGCTGGACGGCATCGACCTCGAGGTCCGACGCGGCGAGTTCGTCTCCTTGCTCGGTCCCTCCGGCACCGGCAAGACGACGCTCTTGCGCATCCTCGCCGGGCTCGACCGGGCCGATGGCGGGCGCGTGGAAGTCGCCTCCGCCCGCTCCGTGGTCTTCCAGGAGCCGCGGCTCGTGCCGGCCAAGCGCGTCTGGCAGAACGTGGTGCTCGGCCATGTGCAGAACCGCGTCACCCGCAGCCTCGCGGCCGCCGCGCTGGAGGAGGTGGGCCTGGGCCGTCACGTGGACGTGTGGCCCAAGACGCTGTCCGGCGGTGAGGCGCAGCGTGTGGCGCTCGCCCGCGCTCTGGCCGGTGAGCCCAACCTGCTGCTGCTGGACGAGCCCTTCGCCGCGCTCGATGCGCTCACCCGCATCCGCATGCATGATCTCGTCGCCCAGCTCTGGCGGCGCCATCTGCCGGCGGTGGTGCTCGTGACCCACGATGTGGACGAAGCCATCCTCATGTCCGACCGGGTGATCGTCCTGTCCGGCGGCGGCATCCGCTTCGATGCCCGCGTGCCGTTGGAGCGTCCCCGCAAGCGCGGCGATGCCGGCTTTGCCGCGCTGCGCGCCCGACTCCTCGCCGAGCTGGGCGTCGCCTCCCCCGAGGCCGGCGGCCACGCCTGACCCCTTCCCCAGTTTCAGAGTTGGAGCCTTTCCCAGTGACCTCTTCCCTGCGTCCCACCCGCCGCCATCTGCTTGCCGCCGGCGCCGCTTTCGCCGCCTTCCTTGCCGCCTCCGCCGCGTCCGCCGAGGAGCGCGTGAAGCTGCTGATCGGCTACCAGGACCTCACCGTGCCTTCCACCGTCACCGCTTCGAAGGTACTCGAGGGCGCGCCCTATGACGTGGAATGGGTGATCCTGCCCGGCCCGGCGGCGCAGCTCTCGGCGCTCTATTCCAAGAACATTGATGTGGGCCACATGGGCGACACCTCGCTCATCATCGAGCAGGGCAAGGCCAAGGACGAGTGGGTGGAGGGCAATCCTCCGCTGCAGATCATCGCCGGCTGGCGCGCCAATGACGGCAAGTATCCGCCCATCGTCACAGTGGTGCGCACGGATGCGAAGATCGACACGCTGGCTGACCTGCGTGGCAAGAAGTGGTCGTACAATTTCGGCGGCTTCAACTATCTGCAATACGTGCTCACCGGCTTAAAAGCCGGGCTCACGCCGAAGGATTACGAGGCGGTGCAGCTCGGAGATCAGAACGCCAGCGCCGCCGCCTTCAATTCCGGCCGGGTGGACGCCTTTTCCGGCTCCATCGCGCCCGTGGGTGAATCCATCGAAAAGGGCACGGCCCGCGTCCTCATCACCAGCGACGAGCTGGAGATCCCCGCCCTCAACGTCTTCACCGCCCGCGGCGACGTGCTGAAGGATCCGGCCAAGCGCGCCGCCTTGGCCGATTTCCTTGCCCGCGTGCGCACCCACTGGACCTGGTATGCCGACCATCTCGACGAGGTGCAGAAGCTCTACGAGGAGAAGGTGAAGCAGACCCCGGCGCGGGCGAAGCTCACCACCCTCTACCAAAAGGCCACCTTCCAGCCCCTCGACGACAAGCTGGTCGCCCGCGAGCAGAAGATCGCCGACATCCTCACCGAAGCCGGCGGCATCCCCAAGAAGATCAACGTGAACGTTGAGTTCTACCGCGGCTTCAATTCCTCCACCGTCGGCGGCAACTGAGCGGCGCGGAACGGGAGACGACACATGGCAGCCTCTCCTCCGCCCGCCGTCAGCCGGCTCTCGCGGCGAACCCTTCTCGCCGCCACCGGCGCGCTCCTCCTCCCCGGCCTTGGTGCCGGTCGGGCGGGGGCGGCGGATGCCAGCCTCAAGGTCGGCTATCAGGATTCGACCCTGCCCGAGCTTGCCCAGGCCTCGGGCGTGTTCGAGGGGGCGCCTTACAAGGTGGAATGGGTGGTGCTGCCCGGCCCCGCCGCGCAGCTTACCGCCGCCTATTCGAAGGCCATCGACCTCGCCCACCTCGGCGACACCTCGCTCATCATCGAGCAGGGCAAGTCCGCCGATGGCTGGGCGGGTGGCCCGCCGCTTCAGATCATCGCCGGCTGGCGCAATCTCGATGCGCGCTATCCGCGCATCGTCACCGCCGTGCGCAGCCGCACCAGTGCGAAGACGGCGGCCGAGCTGAAGGGCCTCAAATGGGGCTTCAATTTCGGCGGCCTCAATTACGTGCAGTATCTCCTCGCCCGCCGGGCGGGCGGCCTCACCACCGCCGACATCGACCCCATCCAGTTCGGCGACGGCAATGCCGCCGCCACCGCCTTCAATGCCGACCATGTGGACGTCTATTCCGGCCTCGGCGCGCTGGTGGGCGAGGCGGTGGAGAAGGGACAGGCGCGCATCGTTCTCACCAGCGACGACCTCGACATTCCCGCGCTCGGCGTGTTCGCCGCCCGCACGGACGCCATCGCCGATCCCGGCCGCCGCGCCGTGCTGCAAGATTTCGTCGGCCGGCTGGCACGCTATTTCGCCTGGTATGCCGACAATCTCGACACGGCCGAGCGCATTTATATCGACAGGGTGAAGCAGAGCCCCGCCCGCGCCCGCTATTACGTGGAGTTCGGCAAGGCGCGGCTGCGCCCCATCGATGCCGAACTGATCCGCCGCGAGCAGAAGATCGCCGATGCCCTGCTGGAGGCCGGCGCCATTCCCCGCGCCATCGATGTCTCGCCCGAGTTCAACACCACCTTCAACGCCGCCGTGAACTGAACGGCGCCGGAGGGACCATGAACGTCTCCGTCAGCCCGAAGGCGGCCGCGCGGCGCGCCGACGTCACTGCCGCCGTGGTGCAGGCGACCCAGCGCATCCGCTTCGACGACATCCCCGCGCGCACCATCGCCACCACCAAGCGCGTGCTGCTCGATACGCTGGCGGTTGCCTGGGCGGCGGCGGATGCGGCCGGCGTCAATGCGGCGCGGGCGCTCGCGCTGCGCGGCGCGCCCGGCCATGCCAGCCTGTGGGGGGAAGGCGACACGCGGCGTGAGCCCTCCGCCGCCGCCTTCTACAACGGCACGCTCGCGGCGGCGCTCGATTTCGACAGCCTCGCCGGCTTCGTCCATGCGGACATCATCGTGGCGCCCGCCGCGCTCGCCGTCGCAGAGCAGCAGCGGCGCAACGGGCGCGAGCTTCTCGCCGCCCTCACCCTTGGCAACGAATTGGTGGTGCGGCTGGCGGCGGCGACGCGCACCAACCGGGGCTTCTTCCACACCTCCATCGCCGGCGTGTTCGGCGCCGCGCTCGCCGCCGCCCGCCTGCGCGGGCTGGATGCCGACCGCACCCACAATGCCCTCGGCATCGCCTTGTGCCACGCAGGCGGGACCCAGCAGAGCCACGTGGAGCAGCGTCTCACCAAGCGCCTGCAATCGGCCTTCGCCGCGCGCGACGGCATCATTTCCGCCGATCTCGCGGCGCTCGGCACCACCGGCCCGCGTGCCGCCTTCGAAGGGCCGTTCGGCCTGTTCGCCTTGTTTGAGGAGGGACGGCCGGAAGAGGTGCTGGACGGGCTCGGCCAGCGCTATCTGATCGAGGGCACCGCGCTCAAGCGCTTCCCCGCCTGCGGCTGCAGCCATGCGGCGCTTGCCGCGGCGCTGGAGATCGTCGCCCGCCACGGCATCACCGGCGCGGATGTGGCGCGGGGCGAGATCGTGCTGACGCCCTATATGGCGCGGCTCGTGGGCGGCGCCTTCGCGCCCGAGGCCAATCCGCAAGTGACGGGCCAGTTCAACGTGCGCTACGGCGTCGCCGCTGTCCTCGCGCGCGGCGGCTTCGGCCTTGCCGACATCGAGCCGGCGGCGGTGCTCGACCCTGCCATCCGGCCGCTGGTGGAGCGCCTGTCCGTGCGGGTGGACGAGAGCCGCACCGGCACCTTCGCTCCGGCGGACGTCACCATCGAGACCCACGACGGCCGCCGCCTGTCCCATCGCGTGGAAGCCGTGCCCGGCAGCCCCGAGGCGCCGCTGGGCGAGGACGAGATCCACGCCAAGCTGGTCGCGGCATTCGGCTATGGCCGCAATGCCCTGCCGCCGGTCCGCATCGAGGCGCTGGTGCAGCGCATCCAGCGGCTGGAGGGGGTGGACGACGTCTCCACCCTGTTCGATCAGGTGCTCTGAGCAGGCACCAACCCATTCTCACGACGAGGCCTCCATGGCGCATGATTTCAAGGACAGGGTCATCTGGATCACCGGCGCGGGCGGCGCCCTCGGCCGGGCCAGTGCCGAGACGCTGGCCGCGCAGGGCGCGACCGTCATCGCCTCCGGCCGGCGGGCAGAGACGCTGCCCTCGGCCGCACGCATCGTGCCGCTCGCCGTGGACATCACCGATGCCGCCGCCGTCGATGCTGGAGCGGCAGAGATCGCCCGGCGTTTCGGCCGGCTGGACGGGGTGGTGACCTCCACCAACCTGCCCATCTTCGGCGACTTCCTGACGCTCGACGACGCCGACTGGCTGAAGGTGATCGATGCGAAGCTGCTGGGCACCGTGCGCGTGGTGCGCGCGGCGCTGCCGCATCTCATCGCGTCCGGAAAGGGGAGCGTGGTGGTGCTGAGCGGGCGCGGCGGCATCGAGCCCTCGCCGCAGCATCTGCCGGGCTCCAGCGTGAACGCTGCGCTGATCCTGCTGGTGCGGGGCCTCGGCACGGTCTACGGGCCGCAGGGCGTGCGCGTGAATGCGGTGTCGCCCGGCCCCATCAAGTCACCCCGGCTCGACGCGCTGAACGCGGCCGGTACCGCAGCGCCCCCCGACACCGCCATCCCTGGTCCGGGCCTTCCCACCGACGTCGCCGACGCGGTGGCGTTCCTGCTGTCCGACGAGGCGCGCTACATCACCGGCTCGAACCTGTTCGTGGACGGCGGCGGGCGCGCCCTTGCCTGATCCCCTTGCAAAGCAGAAGGCCGCCGGATCGTGATCCGGCGGCCTTCTCGCGTCAGGGATAGACCTTGAACGCGATGGTGTCGTCGCGCTCGATCTGGCGGATCAGGTCGATCTCCCAGTCCAGATACCTGCGGAAGGCGGCATGGCGGTCGCCGGCCTCCTGATAGGGCGAGCGCCAGACGTCATCGGCGGCATGGAGCAGAGCCGTCTCGCCGGTCTCCAGCGGGAGGCCGATGGCCTTCCAGGCCGCCGTTCCGCCTTCCAGCACCGAGACCTGCCGTCCGGACCCTGCCAGCTCCGCCGCCGCCAGCGCCGCGAGCTTGCCATCCGCCGAGGTGAGCACAAGCGGGCGCGGCGGCAGCGTATCCAGACCCTCCGGCAGGCGGGCGCGGACGGCGAAGCGGGCGCCGGGAATGTGACCGGCCGCATAGGCCAGACTCGTGTCGAGATCGAGCACCACCACCGCGTCCTTGGCAATGAGCCGCTCGAGCCCCGCCACCTGCGTCACCGCGACCGTGGGTGCGCGGCCGAGCAGCACCTGCGGCTCCGGCCCCTGTTCCAGCCGATCCGCCGCATCGAGGCCGAGCACATAAACATCGCCGACCCCGAGTTGAATCAGCCAGGAGGCGGTGATGGCGGCGCGCACGCCGTCGGCGTCGTCCACCAGCACGATGCGGGCGTTGCGGGTGCCGACCCAGCGGTCAGTGGCCTGCACCAGCTGGCCGCCTTCCGCCCAGAGCGATCCCGGCAGGTGGCCAGCCTCGTATTCGGCGCGGGTGCGCACATCCAGCACATAGAGGGTGCGCGCATCGCGCTCCGCCTCGAAGCGGGCAAGGCCCTCGCGGTCCAGCGTGCGGATGCCGAATCGCCGGGTGAGGCGGGCGACGCTGGCGCGCGCCTTCTCCAGCTCGGCGGGACCTGGGGCGGGCACTTCGGCGCGGTCGCCATGGGCGAGGTCGTAGCCCTCGAACAGCCAGGCCATGGTGCCGTTCTCCAGCGCCACCACGGTGTTGGGAATGCCGGCATTGATGAGCGCCTGCGCGCCGATGATGGAGCGGGTGCGGCCCGCGCAGTTCACCACCACCAGCGTCTCATCGGAGGGCACGAGCCCATGGACGCGGAACGGCAACTCCGCGTTGGGCACCGCATGGGCTCCGGGAATGTGGAAATTCTCGAACTCCTGGAAGGTGCGTCCGTCGAGGATCACGATGTCCTCGCCACGATCGAGCCGCTCCTTGACCTCGCGGGCCGGCAGGCGGGGCGTGCCATAGGCGTGCTCCACGAATTCGCCGAACGCCTTGGAGAGCACGTTGGAGCCGGTATAGGCGATGCCGCCCGCCCGCTCCCAGGCAGAGACGCCACCATCCAGCACGGACACGTCGGAATAGCCGAGTTCGGACAGCCGGCGGGCCGCGCGGGTGGCAAGGTCGCCGGCGCCGCCGTCCGTCACCACCACCGGGGCGCCGAAGCGCGGCAGGAGGGCGGCGGCGCGCAGCTCGATCTGGCTCAAAGGCAGTGGAACGGACTGGAGGATGTGGCCGTCGCGGGAGCGCACGCCCTCCTCGCGGGCATCCACCAGCGCGACTTCTCCGCCGCCAGCCAGACGGTTTCGCAGGTCCTCGACGGTGATGAGTTGGTAGGGCTCCGCCGGTGCGGCGGGCGGGATCTGGAGCGCGGCGGTCGCGGTCATGGGCGGTCTCCGGGAAGGGGTGGGCAGCCATCCTCCCTGTCTTTCTCCATAAATTCAATTGAATTTATTGACTAACATAAGAGGTGCTGATTTTCTGCGCTCACGCCGCCCGAACGGAACCGGAAACCGACCCATGACGCAGACGCCCGCCCCGGACAGCACCGGCCCCGCCGCCGGTTCAAAGAAGGAAATCCGCGTCAACGCCTTCGCCATGGCGACGCCGGTGCATCACTCGCCCGGCTTGTGGCGGCATCCGGAAGACCGCTCGCTCGACTACACGACGCTCGGCTACTGGACCGACCTTGCCCGCACGCTGGAGGACGGCGGCTTCGACGCGCTGTTCGTCGCCGACAGCATGGCCTCCAACGATGTCTATGGCGGCTCCTACCACGCGGCGCTGAAGGTGGGCGCACAGATCCCCAAGCTGGACCCCATCGTGGCGGTGTCGGCTATGGCCCGGGTGACGCGGCATCTCGGCTTCGGCATCACCAGCAATGCGCTCTACGAGCCGCCCTACCCCTTCGCCCGCCGCATGTCGACGCTGGACCACCTCACCAAGGGGCGCATCGGCTGGAACATCGTCACCGGCCACACCAGCTCAGGCTCCCGCGCCGTGGGCGAGAAGGCGCTGACGCCCCACGACGCGCGCTATGACATCGCCGACGAATATCTCGATGCCGTCTACGCCCTCTGGGAAGGCAGCTGGGATGACGACGCGGCGGTGCGCGACCGAGCGAACCGCGTTTTCGCCGACCCGGCGAAGGTGCGCCCCATCGTCCATCGCGGCCAGCATTTCCAGGTGGAGGGGATCCACCTCTCCGAGCCGTCTCCCCAGCGCACGCCGGTGCTGTTCCAGGCCGGCGCTTCCACCCGCGGCCGGGCCTTTGCCGCACGCCACGCCGAATGCATCTTCGTGAGCGGGCCGACGCCAAATGTCATCGCTCCCGTGGTGGCCGACACCCGCGCCCGTGCCGCGGCGCTGGGGCGCGACCCGAAGGAAATCCTGTTCTTCTCCATGGCCACCACCATCGTCGGCGCCACCGAAGAGGAGGCGCGGGAGAAGCTGGAGAGCTACCGCCGCTTCCTCAATCCTGAGGCCGCGCTGATCCTGTTCTCGGGCTGGACCGGCATCGACTTCTCCAAGCACGACCTCGACGCCCCCATCCGCTTCGACGACCGCTCCCAGGGCCTCGTCTCCGCGCTGGAAGCCTTCTCCATCGCCGACCCGAACAAGGTGTGGACGGTGCGCGAACTCGCCGAGCACAACGCCATCGGCGGGCGCGGCCCGGTCTTCATCGGCTCGGCCGAACAGGTGGCGGACCAGATCGAGGCCTGGGTGGAGGCCACCGACGTGGACGGCCTCAATCTCAGCTACGCGGTGACGCCCGGCGGCTATGCGGATTTCGGCGCGCTGGTGGTGCCCGAGCTGCGCCGCCGCGGCCGCTTCAAGGCCGATTACGTCGCCGGCACGCTCCGCGAGAAGCTCTATGGCCCCGGCCGCAGCCGCCTGCCGCAGAGCCACCCCGCCGCCGCCTTCCGCCCCGCCGCTGCGCCCGTCGCCGACGCGCGCGCGGCGGTCTGACCTCCAGGGAGAACGCGCATGTCCGCCGATGCCTTCGGGGCCATGGCCCTCATGTTCGGAGCCGTCTGCCCCGGCGAAAACCGGCCCACGCTGTCTCCAGCGCCTCGCAATGATCTGCGCCTGAGCACGTCGCCCCGCGCATCCGGGGCCACGGCACCCGTCCTGCGACAGGTCTCGCTCGGCGCGACCCTCGCGTCTCTGCTCCAGCGCTGACCCTGGAAAGGCCCGCCATGACCCGCCAGATCCGCCTCAACGGCTTCATCGGCTTCAGCCCGGTGCATCTCTCGCCTGGCCTGTGGGCCCACCCCGCGAGCCGGGGCGCTGATTACAACACGCTTGATTACTGGGTGGACCTCGCCAAGGTCCTGGAACGCGGCAAGTTCGATGCTTTGTTCATCGCCGACGGCATCGGCGTGCATGACGTCTATGGCGGCAACGCGGATGCCGCGATCCGCTCCGGCGCGCAATTCCCCAAGCTCGATCCGCTGATGCTGGTGTCCGCCCTCGCCCACGAGACGAAGGACCTCGGCTTCGGCATCACCGCTTCCACCAGCCACGAGCTGCCGGCCGTGCTCGCCCGGCGCTTCTCCTCGCTGGACCATTTCACGCAGGGCCGCATCGGCTGGAACATCGTGACCGGCTATTCCGACAGCGGCGCCCGCGCGGTGGGGCGCGAGAAGGTGATCGCCCACGACACCCGATATGATCGTGCCGACGAATTCCTCGAAGTCGCCTACAAGCTCTGGGAGGGCTCCTGGGAGGACGCCGCCGTGGTGCGCGATCGCGCCTCCGGTACCTTCGCCGATCCCTCGAAGGTCCACCGAGTGCGGCATGAAGGCCGGCACTTCGACATCGACACCATCCACCTCACCGAGCCTTCGCTCCAGCGCACGCCCTACCTGTTCCAGGCCGGCGCCTCGCCGCGCGGGCGGGCGTTCGCGGCCCGGCATGCGGAAGCAGTGTTCGTCGGCGGGCCGACCCCGGCGAGCATCGCACCGGGCATCGCGGACCTGCGTGCCCGCGCGGCGGCCCTGGGGCGCGATCCGCGCGACATTGCCGTCTTCACCCTCGCCACTGCCATCCCGGCCCGCTCCCGCGCGGAGGCGGAGGACAAGCTCGCCGACTATCGCCGCTACACCGATCCGGATGGCGTGCTGGCGCTGTTCTCCGGCTGGACTGGCATCGATTTCTCCGCCTTCGATCTCGACGCGCCGCTGACCCTGAGCGAGGTGCGCGAGAATGCCGTGCAATCGCTGCTGGAGACCTTCACGGTGGCGGAGCCCGACCGGGTGTGGACGCTGCGCGAGATCATCGCCCACAACGGCATCGGCGGGCGCGGCCCGCTCTTCGCCGGCACGCCGGCCGACATCGCCGACGAGCTGGAAGCCTGGGTGGCGGCGGCCGACGTGGACGGCTTCAACCTCTCTCACGCCTTCTTCCCGGACACCTTCACCGACGTGGTGGACCTGCTGGTGCCGGAGCTGCAACGCCGCGGCCTCTACAAGCAGGACTACGCCCCCGGCACCCTGCGCGGAAAGCTCTCCGGTTCGGACCGGCTGAAGGAGACCCATGCCGGCGCCGCCTATCGCAGGCTCAGCGAGGCCGCGTGAGAGCCCTCCCATCCGGCGCCCGGCTAATATCTATTAATTCGGGTGATTAACTGGACAATACAGCTTGGCCATGTCATCCATGGTGCATCGGCGCGCAAGAGGGGGCATCCGGTGACGGCCAAGGGACGCGACGGCCAGATAAGAGAAGGCCAGATACGCGATGGCTACGGGGTGTTCGATCGTGCCGATCCGGGCGGCGGCGTCGCTTTCCACGATGGCGATCGGAGCGATGGGGGCGCGGGCGGCAGCGCTCCACCCTCGGGCTGGAACCTCACCCCGGTGATCGCGGCGCTGAAGCTGTCGCGGGATGTGCAGCACAACATCCGCCATCGCGGCCTGCTGCGCCCCCCGCCCTCCCGCGAGGCCATCGTCTCCGCCCTGCAGGGGCTCGCAGCGGCGTTGTTTCCGGCCCATTACGGACCGCCGGGGCTCGCCGCCGAGACCATCGACTATTTCGTCGGTGCCACCCTCAACGACGCGCTGACCACCCTCGCGGAGCAGACCCGGCGCAGCCTGCCCTTCTCCACCCGGGAGGCGCGCTCCGAGGCGGCGTTCGAGCGCGACGCCATCGACATCGTCCGTGCCTTCGCCCAGCAATTACCGGAGATCCGCGCCCTCCTCGTCAGCGACATCCGCGCGGCCTATGAGAACGATCCGGCGGCCACGGGCTTCGCCGAGATCCTGCTGGTCTATCCCGGGCTCACGGCTGTGGTGCACCACCGCATAGCCCATTCCCTCTACGGGCTCGGCGCCGGCTTCCTCGCCCGTCTCATCTCCGACATCGCCCATTCGCGCACGGGCATCGACATCCATCCCGGCGCCGGCATCAGCGGCAGCTTCTTCATCGATCACGGCACCGGCGTCGTCATCGGCGAAACCACCATCATCGGCGAGCGGGTGCGCCTCTATCAGGCGGTGACCCTGGGCGCGCGCAATTTCCCGACCGATGCCTCGGGCGCCATCATCAAGGGCGCGCCGCGCCATCCCATCATCGAGGACGACGTGGTGATCTATTCGGGCGCCACCGTGCTCGGGCGCATCACCATCGGCCGTGGATCGACCATCGGCGGCAATGTCTGGCTTACCCATTCGGTGCCGCCGGGCAGCCATCTCACACAGGCGCAGAACCGCTCGGTGGGCGGCGCGGGAGACCCCGCGCAGGCTTCGCCCGCTGGCGCCGGCAGCGCGCATCCGTTTTTCAACAGGGGATCCGAATGACCGAAGAGCCTGCCATCAGGAGGACATTGAACGAGGCCGCCGCCCGGCAGCTCGCCAATGCCACGAAGACCCGCGCGCAATGGTCCGGCATCACGCCGCGCTGGCTCGTCTCCTTCCTGCCGTGGACGCCGGTGGAAGCCGGCATCTACCGCCTCAACCGCGTCAAGGAATCCAACGGCGAGATCGCCGCCGACGTGGAATGCTCGCCCCGCCGCGACCAGGACCCGGACCTTCCGGAGACCTTCGTGGACTATGAGGAGGCGCCGCGCGAATATTCCCTCAACGCGGTGACCACCATCCTCGACGTGCAGACCCGCGTCTCGGACCTCTATTCCCACCCCTACGACCAGATTCAGGAGCAGCTGCGCCTCCTCATCGAGAAGGTGAAGGAGAAGCAGGAGGCCGAGCTCATCAACAACGCCGAGTACGGCCTGTTGACCAATGCGGCGCCCTCGCAGCGGATTTCCACCCGCACCGGCGCGCCGACGCCGGACGATCTCGACGAGCTCATCACCAAGGTGTGGAAGGAGCCGGCCTTCTTCCTAGCCCATCCGCGCGCCATCGCCGCCTTCGGCCGCGAATGCACCCGCCGCGGCGTGCCACCGCCCACGGTGACGCTGTTCGGCACGCCCTTCCTCACCTGGCGCGGCCTGCCGTTCGTGCCGTCCGACAAGCTTTATGTGGACGAGAACGGCAAGACCAACATCCTGCTGCTGCGCACCGGCGAGAAGAAGCAGGGCGTGATCGGCCTGTTCCAGCCGGGCGTTCCCGGCGAGGTGGCGCCGAGCCTGTCGGTGCGCTTCATGGGCATCAACCGCAAGGCCATCGCCTCCTATCTGGTCTCGCTCTACTGCTCGGCCGCCGTGCTCACCCACGATGCGCTGGCGGTGCTCACCGATGTCGAGGTCGGCAAGTATCATGCCTATCCTGACACCTACGCCTGAGCCGGGGGTGCCCGAAGGGCCGGCGGATTTCCGCCCGGACGATTTCGGCGCGGCGGCAAACGCTGCGCCGGGGTCCCCGCCGCCGGGCTGGCCCGACCCGCAGGTGCTGCAGCAGATCGCCAACGCCTTCTTCCAGTCGGGGCCCGTGGCTGCCGCTCCCGAGGCGGCGCCGCATCTGGTGACGCTGCCCTCCGCACCGCCCAATCCGACCGACCTGCCGGGCCTGCCGGCGACGACCCTCGCCGACCAGCACCTGCCGTCGCGGCCGCCCTTCGCCGCGCCGGACCTGCCGCCCGTCACCATCCCGTCCGTGGTGCCGACGCCCAACATCCCGCCCCCGCCGGCACCGGCGGCGGTGGCCGTTCCCGGCCTCCCCGGCGTCCCCCAGCCGGGCGGTTCCCCCGCCCTGTCGCTTCCGGGCCTCGCCGGCAGCTTCGATACCGGGCAGGTGCCGGCGGGCCTCGGCAGCGTCATCGCACTCGACAGCCGGCGTCCGCCCGCGCCTTCGGCGGTGCCGGGGGATTTCGGCGGAGATGCGGGTGGCCTCTACTTTCTGGACGAGGCGCGCGCCCATTCTCCCGTGCCCGCCTCTGCGTCCCTGCCGGCGGAACCCGCCCTGCCGTCAGCGTCCGCGCTCCCCGGCCTTCCGGCGGCGCCGGTGCAGGCTCCGGACTTCGGCGGGATCTCCTCGGCGCTGAGCCCGGAGCTGGTGCCGGACCTCGGCCCGCAGACGCGCCCGTTCGATCCGCACGCGATCAAGCGGGACTTCCCCATCCTGCAGCAGAGCGTGCATGGCAAGCCGCTGATCTGGCTCGACAATGCCGCGACCACGCAGAAGCCGCAGGCGGTCATCGACCGGCTGACCCACTTCTACGAGCACGAAAACTCCAACATCCACCGCGCCGCCCACGCCCTCGCGGCGCGGGCGACCGATGCCTATGAGGCGGCCCGCGAGAAGGTGCGGCGCTTCCTCAATGCCGGATCGGTGAAGGACATCATTTTCGTGCGGGGGGCCACAGAGGGCATCAACCTCGTCGCCCAGACCTACGGAAGGCGGCATGTGAAGGAGGGCGACGAGATCGTCGTCACCCATCTGGAGCACCACGCCAACATCGTGCCGTGGCAGCAGCTCGCCGCCGAGAAGGGCGCGCGCCTGCGCGTCGCGCCGGTGGACGACACGGGGCAGGTGATCCTCGAGGAATACGAGAAGCTGCTCAATCCCCGCACCCGCATCGTCGCGCTGGCGCAGGTGTCCAACGCGCTCGGCACGGTGGTTCCGGTGAAGGAGATGGTGGCCATCGCCCATCGCCACGGCGTCTGCGCGCTGGTGGACGGGGCGCAATCCGTCTCCCACATGGCGGTGGATATGCAGGCGCTGGACGCCGACTTCTTCGTCTTCTCCGGCCACAAGGTGTTCGGTCCCACCGGCATCGGCGTGGTCTACGGCAAGAAGGACGTGCTCGCCCGTCTGCCGCCGTGGCAGGGCGGCGGCAACATGATCGCCGACGTGACCTTCGAGAAGACCATCTACAATGGTCCGCCCGAGCGGTTCGAGGCCGGCACCGGCAACATCGCCGATGCGGTGGGCCTCGGCGCGGCCATCGACTATGTCGAGAGCATCGGCATGGAGGTCATCGCCCGCTACGAGCATGAGCTGCTGGTCTATGCGACACAGCGGCTCCTGACCGTGCCCGGCCTGAAGCTCGTCGGCACGGCGGCGGACAAGGCGAGCGTGCTCTCCTTCGTCCTCGATGGCTGCCGCACGCAGGACGTGGGCGCAGCGCTGGACCGCGAGGGCATCGCCGTGCGGGCCGGCCACCATTGCGCCCAGCCCATCCTCCGCCGGTTCGGGCTGGAGAGCACGGTGCGGCCCTCCCTCGCCTTCTACAACACGACCGACGACGTGGACGCGCTGGAAACCGCCCTCAAGCGCATCCAGAGCAGTCGCGGCTACCGGCTCTGACCCCTCCCCGCCCCGGCCTCATCGCCGGGGCGGGAGAGGCCGGGCGCCGAGCCCGACGAACGTGAAGAGTTCAGCTGCACTCCTGCGGTTCCGGGCGCGCCTGCCCTCAAGCATCCCCTCTCCGCCAAAGACCGCAGAAGGGGATTTCGCGGTCCTCGCTCCCATCAACCCGACGCCCTGTGTCGGGCCGCACGGCCACTGCACGTCCAACTCGTGGACATTTATTACATTAAAAAGATCGACAAACTACATTTAAGAGATATGCTGACCATATCTTCGCTGGTGCGTGCCGCCGGACCGGGTTTCCCGGTGCTGAGCCTGACCTGCGAAGCGTTCTCCGCTCGAAGCGCGCCGGGTGCCCCTCCGGCCCTTTCCAACGCTCTTTTCCGTCGGACTCGCCACCTCGGACCCAGCCATGAACGAAATCGTCGTCCCCTCTGCCGCCGCCCCCCTTCTCGGCGGACCGCTGCGCCCGGACGCGCCGGCGCTCGATGCCCTGTTCGACACCATCGCGGCGGGCTCGGCCCAGCGCGAGTACGAGCGCATCCTGCCGCATGAGCCGCTGGGGCTGATCCGCTCAGCGAAGCTCGGCGCCCTTCGCCTGCCGGTCGAGGCGGGCGGCGCCGGAGCCTCGTTCCGCGAGCTGTTCGGGGTCGTGCTGCGTCTCGCCACGGCGGACGCCAACGTGGCGCACATCCTGCGCAATCATTTCACCTTCGTGGAGCGCTACGCGCGCACCCCGCGCAATGCCGCGGAAGAGGGATGGCGCCGCGCCGTGGCGGAAGGGGCCATCGTCGGCCTCGCCAATACGGAGAGCGACGCCAAGGTGGTGGGCGGCTCCCCCTTCGCCACCGTCCTGCGCCCGGACGGCGATGGCTGGCGCATCAGCGGCCGCAAATACTATTCCACCGGCACCATCTTCTCCGACCTGGTGCTGGTGCGCGTGGCGACGCCGGAGGGCGGCAACGCCTCCCTCATCCTGCCGGTGAAGCGCGAGGGCATCGAGATCGTCGATGACTGGGACGGCATCGGCCAGCGGCTCACCGGCTCGGGCACCACCATCTTCAACGAAGTGCGCGTCGAGCCGGATGAAGTGGTACCGGACGGCACGGGCGTCGGCTACGGCACCGCCTATTCCAGCACCCTGCCCCAGCTCTACCTCACCACGGTCAATGCCGGCATCCTCGCCGCCGTGCTGCGGGATGCGACGGCGCTGCTGAAGAGCCGCAAGCACACCTATTTCTTCGCGCCGACACCGGTGGCGACCGAGGATCCCATTCTCCAGCAGGCGCTGGGCGAGATTTCCGCGGCGGCCTATGCGGCGGAAGCGCTGGTGCTCGCCACCGCCGATGCGCTTGATGCCGCCGATGCGCTGCGCGCGTCCGGCGCGTCTTCGGAAGAGGTGAATGCGGCGGCTCACGGTGCGGCGCTCAAGGCGGCGCGGGCCAAGGTCATCATCGACGATCTCACCCTGCGCTCGGCCAGCCAGCTGTTCGATGTGGGCGGCGCCTCGGCGGCCCACCGCGCAGTCAATCTGGACCGCCACTGGCGCAATGCCCGCACCCTCGCCTCGCACAATCCGCGCTCCTACAAGGCGCGGCTCCTCGGGCTCCACGCCATCGACGGCACGCCCCTGCCACCCTCCAGCTTCTTCTGAGCCAGGGGCTGGCGAAATCCGGCCCCCCCAGCGCCCAACGCACATCCGAGATCCGAAGACCCGATGACGTCCCCGTTCGAGACCCTTGCTTTGTCCCGTCGCACGCTCCTTGTGGGTGCCGGAGCCTCCCTCCTCCTGCCGGCAGCCGCGCGCCGGGCGGGCGCAGCCCCGGCCACGGGTGGAACGCTCGTCGCCGTGCTCGATCCCGAGCCGGCGGGCCTCGTGGCGGGCCTGACCATCTCCGCGCCGGCGGTGGCGGTCTCGGCCAACATCTTCGACGGGCTGGTGGAATATGACGAGGGCTTCAAGCTCAAGCCCAGCCTCGCCACATCCTGGGAGACCTCGGCGGACGGCACCGTCATCACCTTCCGCCTCCGCAACGACGTGACCTGGCATGACGGCACGCCCTTCACATCGGCGGACGTCGCCTATTCCCTCCTCGAAGTGACGAAGAAGGTGCACCCGCGCGGCAATGCGGTGTTCGCCAATCTCACCGCCGTGGACACTCCCGATCCGCACACGGCGGTGCTGCGCTTCTCGCGCCCCTCGCCGGTGGTGTGGGCGGCCTTCAACGGCACCGAGACGCAGATCCTGCCCAAGCATCTCTACGAGGGCACCAACCCCCTCACCAATCCCCTGAACGGCAAGCCCATCGGCACCGGCGCTTTCGTCTTCAAGGAGTGGGTGAAGGGCGAGCGCATCGTGCTGGAGCGCAATCCCAATTACTGGGACAAGGGCCGGCCCTATCTCGACCGCGTGGTGTTCCGCATCATCCGCGATCCCGCCTCCCGCGCGGCGGCGCTGGAAACCGGCGAGGCGCAATATATCCCGCTCAATCCCGTGCCGCTTTCGGACGTGGCGCGCATCAAGGCGTCCAAGGACCTCGTGGTGGAGACGCGCGGCTTCGAGGGGCCGGCGCCCATGTATTTCTTCGACTTCAACCTGCGCCGCGAGCCGTTCGGCGACATCCGTGTGCGCCAGGCCTTCGCCCACGCGCTGAACCGCAAGGCGCTCGCCGAGACGGTGTTCTACGGCCTCGCCAAACCCGCGGAAGGCCCCGTGCCGAGCTACCAGACCCAGTTCTTCGCGACCGATCTTCCGCAATACGACTACAACATCGCCAAGGCCGAGGCCCTATTGGATGCCGCCGGCCTGAAGAAGGGGTCGGACGGGGTGCGCCTGCGCATCGACCACATCCCCTCCGCCTATGGCGAGGATTACCGGCGGGCGGGCGAATACTTCAAGCAGGCGCTGAAGCGCATCGGCGTGGACGTCACGCTGCGCAACTACGATCTGCCCACTTACATCAAGGTGGTCTTCACCGAATACGATTTCGACACCCACAGCGCCTGGTATTCCGCCTATCCCGATCCGCAGATCGGCGTGCAGCGACGCTATTGGAGCCAGGCGATCAAGAAAGGTACGCCCTCGTCCAACGCCTCGGGAATCGCCGATCCGGAGATCGATGCGGTCATCGAGCGCATCCAGACCGAGGGCAACGTGGAGAAGCGCAACGCCGACATCCGCGAATTGCAGCGCCTCGCGCAGGTGAAGCTGCCGTCGGTGAACCTCTTGGAGCTCACCTTCTATCGCGCCTATTCGGCGAAGCTCTCGGGCATCGATCTCGCCCCGTTCGGCGGCTACCAGTCGCTGAAGACCGTGTGGGTGGGGGCCTGAGATGGCGCGCGCCCTTCAGCTGCCCGAGGGGCGGGTGCTGCGCTATCTCGGCCTGCGCGTTGTCCAGGTGGTGCCCACCATCCTCGCCATCGTGGTGCTGAACTTCTTCTTCCTGCGCCTCGCTCCCGGCGACCTCGCCGAGGTGATGGCCGGCGAGGCGGGCTCCGCGACACCCGAATACATGGCCATGCTGCGCCAGCAGTTCGGGCTCGACGAGCCGCTTGCCATCCAGTTTTTCAAGTATATGGGCCAGCTGTTCCAGCTCAATCTCGGCTATTCGTTCCGCAATTCCATGCCGGTGCTGGACCTCATATTGACCCGTGCGCCCAACACCGCGCTGCTCATGCTCTCCAGCCTCGTGCTGGCGGTGGCGCTCGGCATCCTGTTCGGCGCCATCAGCGCGCAATGGCGCGGGCGCTGGCCGGACGGCGTGCTCTCCGCGGTCTCCACCATCGGCTTTGCCACGCCGCTCTTCTGGGTGGGGCTGATGCTGATCGTGCTGTTCTCGGTGGAACTGCGCTGGCTTCCGGCGGGCGGGATGCGTGATCTCCAGCAGGCCCACACCGGCCTTGCGGCGGTCGGCGACGTAGCGCTGCACATGGTGCTGCCGGTCCTGTCACTGGCCTTCTTCTACATCGCCATCTACACGCGCCTCACCCGCTCGGCCATGCTGGAAGTGCTGGAGCTGGACTTCGTGCGCACCGCCCGCGCCAAGGGCATCGCCCCTCTGCCCATCGCCGTGCGCCACGTGCTGCGCAATGCGCTCCTGCCCATCGTCACCATGACCGGCCTGCAGCTCGGCACGCTGCTCTCGGGGTCGGTGGTGATCGAAACCGTGTTCGCCTGGCCCGGCATGGGCCGGCTCGCCTTCGATGCGGTGTTCCAGCGCGACATCAACCTGCTGCTGGGGGTGCTGTTCTTCTCCTCCTTCCTGGTGATCGTCTCGAACCTCGCGACCGATCTCGTCTACGCCCTGCTCGACCCGAGGATCGACGTGCGATGAGCCTCGACGCCACCGACATCCTTCCCCGCGCCCCCGCGGCTTCGGCCCCCGCCGCGCCGAAGCCGCGCCGCGCGGTGCGCGCCTCCTCCTTCGGATATCGCTTCCTGCGCAGCCGCACCGCGCTTGCCGGCAGCATCGGGCTGGCGCTTGTGGCCGGCGCCGCTCTGTTCGCGGGGCAGATCTTCCCCGGTGATCCGCTGGACATGGTGGCCCGACCGTTCATCTGGCCCTTCACCTCGGCGGAATATCCGCTCGGCACGGACATGCTGGGCCGGGACATCCTCGTCGGCCTCGTCTATGCGGCGCGCGTCTCGCTGGCGGTCGGCCTCGCGGCGGCGGGCCTCGCCGTGGCGCTGGGCGTCGTGTTCGGGGCGCTGTCGGGCTATTTCGGCGGCTGGGTGGACCAGGTGCTCACCCGCATCACCGAAGTGTTCCAGACCATGCCGCCCCTCGTGTTCGTGGTGGTGGTGGTGGCGATCCTCACCCCCTCGGTCTCCTCCATCGTGCTCGGCATCGCCGTCACCTCCTGGCCGCAGGTCGCCCGGCTGGTGCGGGCCGAGGCGCTGCGGCTACGCGATGCGGAATTCGTGCAGGCGGCTCGGGTCATGGGCATGGGACATTTCCGCATCATCCTCACCCACATATTGCCCAATGCCATCTCGCCGGTGGTGGTGGCGGGCTCGATCCTCGTCGCCTCCGCCATCCTCACGGAGGCGGCGCTCTCGTTCCTCGGCCTCGGCGATCCCAACCTCATCTCGTGGGGCAGCATGATCGGCTCCGGCCGCGAGGTGCTGCGCACCGCCTGGTACATGACCGCTTTGCCCGGCCTTGCCATCTCGCTCACCGTCATGGCGCTGAACCTGCTCGGCAACGGCCTCAACGACGTCCTCAACCCGCGGGTCTCGCTGACATGACGCGCCCTGCCCTGCTCGACGTCAAAGACCTCACCGTCCGCTTCCGCACTCCGGCCGGCCGGCTGACGGCGGTGGATCGCCTCTCCTTCGACATTGCGGCCGGCGAGACGCTCGCCATCGTCGGCGAGAGCGGCTGCGGCAAGTCGGTAACGGCCATGGCGCTGCTGCGCCTGCTCCGGTCGCCGCCGGCGGAGATTTCCGGAAGCCATGTGCGGTTCGAGGGCACGGACCTCCTGGCCCTCTCCGAGCGCGCCATGCGTGACGTGCGCGGCAACCGGATCGCCATGATATTCCAGGACCCGCTCTCGGCGCTGAACCCGGTGCGCACGGTGGCCGACCAGATCATCGAGAGCCTGAAGCGCCATACCGGCCTGCGCGGCCCCGCCCTGCACCGGCGCGCGGTGGAGCTGCTCGACCTCGTGCGCATTCCCGAGCCGCAGCGCCGGGCGGACGATTATCCGCACCACTTCTCCGGCGGCATGCGCCAGAGGGTGATGATCGCCATCGCCATCGCTGCCAATCCTCGCCTGCTGATCGCCGACGAGCCGACCACCGCCCTCGATGTCACCGTGCAGGCGCAGATTTTGAAGCTCATCGTCTCGCTCCAGAAGGAGTTCGGCATGAGCCTGCTGCTCATAAGCCACGACCTCGGCGTGGTGGCCGAGACGGCGGACCGGGTGCTGGTGATGTATGCCGGCCGCAAGGTGGAGGAGCGGCCGGTGGCCGACCTGTTCGCCCGTCCGCTCCATCCCTACACCCGCGCCTTGATGCGCGCCCGCCCGACGCCGGGCCTGCGGCGCGAGCTGCTGGACGAAATCCCCGGCATCGTGCCCTCCCTCGCCGATCTGCCGCCGGGGTGCGCCTTCGCGCCGCGCTGCGCCCATGCGGACGAGACCTGCGCGCGGCTCCAGCCGGTTCTGGAAGGCGTCGGCGGTGGCGGAAGCGTCGCCTGCCTCCACCTCGATCGCCTCGCAGGGGAGAAGCCCCGCGCGCCCGTCCTGGAAGGCGTGCCGGCATGAGTGCGCCCGTTGAGACGCCCGCTTTGGAAGTGCGGGACCTTGTGGTCTCCTACAACACCGGCCGGGGTCCCCTCTCGGCGGTGGACGGCGTTTCCTTCGCGATCCGCCCCGGCGAGACGCTGGGGCTGGTGGGGGAATCCGGCTGCGGCAAATCCTCCCTCGCCAAGGCCATCGTGCAACTGGTCGAGCCCTCGTCCGGCGCGCTGAAGGTGGAGGGGCACGACATCACCGGGCTCACCGCCCGCGAGCGGCGGGCACTCCGGCCCAAGGTGCAGATGGTGTTTCAGGACCCCATGGGCGCCCTCGACCCCCGCCAGCGGGCCGGCACGATCCTCGAAACCCCGCTCAAGCTCAACGGCGTGCGCGGCAAGGCCGAGCGGCGCGCCCGGGTGGCGAGCCTCATGGAGGCGGTGGGGCTGAGGCCCGAATTCATCGACCGGCTGCCGCATGAATTCTCCGGCGGCCAGCGCCAACGCATCGGCATCGCCCGCGCGCTTGCCCTCGATCCCGCGGTGATCGTCTGCGACGAGCCGGTGTCGGCGCTGGACGTGTCGCTGCAGGCGCAGGTGCTGAACCTCCTGCGCAAGGTGCAGCGCGAAACCTCCGTCGCCTATCTGTTCATCAGCCACGATCTCTCGGTGGTGGAGCATATCGCCGACCGGGTGGCCATCATGTATCTGGGCCGCATCGTCGAGCTTGCCCCGCGCGAGACGCTGTGGCGCGCGCCCCTTCATCCCTACACCCGCGCGCTCATCGAGGCGCTGCCGCGCATAGACCCCGGCGCGAGCCGCATCGCCGACAAGACCATCGTCGGCGGCGACCTGCCGAGCCCCTTCGCGCCGCCCAAGGGCTGCCGCTTCCACACCCGATGCCCCATCGCCGTCGCGCGCTGCGCCATTGATGCGCCGGCCCTGAGCGATGCGGGCGACGGCCACCTCGTGGCCTGCCATCTCGCATCCGGCGCCGTGCCCGCGCCAAACGCCAGCGCTGCGTTGCAGCCGGCCTGACCCCCTGCCTGCCCGTCCGGCGCCGCAGCGCCGATCCGGAGACCCGACCATGACCGCACGCATCACAATCTCGCCCGCGGACTATCCCGAAAGTCCCCTCGCGCAGGCGCTGAAGCAGCCGCTGCTGCTCGGCCTGTTCCTGCCCATCCAGAGCGGCGGCTGGTCGCCCTCGACCCTGCCGCGCAGCACCGACTGGACGTTCGACTACAACAAGGCGCTCACCCTCAAGGCCGAGGAACTCGGTTTCGACCTCGCCTTCGGCCTCGCCCAGTGGATCGGCAAGGACGGCTATGGCGGCGAGCTGAAGTATCGCGAGCAGGCCATCGACCCGTTCGTGACCGTGGCGGCCCTGTCCTCGGTGACGAAGAGGATCATCCTCATCTCCACCATCCACATCCTCTACGGGCCGTGGCACCCGCTGCACCTCGCCAAGTTCGCGGCGACGCTGGACCATATCTCGGGCGGGCGCTTCGGCATCAACATGGTCACCGGCTACGCCCCGCGCGAGCCGAAGATGTTCGGCACCACGCAGATCGAGCATGACGCGCGCTATGCGCGGGCGGCGGAGTTCATCGGCATCGTCGAGCGTCTGTGGGCCTCCAGCGAGAACGTCACCATCGACGGCGAATTCTGGAAGCTGGAGGAGGCTTATGTCTCGCCGCGGCCCAAATATGGCCGTCCGATCCTCGTCAACGCCACCGGCTCGCCCGCCGGCTTCGACTATGCCGCGCAGCATTCCGACCTCGTCTTCATCACCAGCCCCGCCGGTGCGGAGATCGAGGCGGCGCTCGCGGCGTTGCCGGACCACGTGGCGAACCTCAAGGCCCGCGCCAAGGCTGCCGGCCGCGAGGTGCGCGCCATCATCAACCCGATGATCGTCTGCCGGCCGACCGAGCAGGAGGCGAAGGCGTATCACGCCGCCATTCTCGCCCATGCCGACACCGGGGCGGTGCAGGGCTTCCTCGCCCATCACGCCGCCGGCGACAGCCAGGCCTGGAAGAACCACAAGGGCGAGCACCGGGTGCTCGGCGGCAACATCCAGATCATCGGCTCGCCGGAACAGGTGGCGGACAAGCTCATCCGCCTGAAGAAGGCCGGCATCGACGGCGTTCAGCTCGCCTTCTTCGACTTCAAGCCCGACCTCGATTTCTTCGGCGAAGCGGTCCTGCCGCTGCTGAAGCAGGCCGGGCTGCGCATCTGATCCCCCCACACGACCGAAACGGACGCTGCCCATGCTGAACCGTCGCGACATCCTGCGCCTTGCTGCGGCCGGCGCCTCCCTTGCGGCCGTGCCGATTGCGCGCGCCGCGGACGGTTCGCCCGTCCCCGGCGGGCACCTCGTCTCCATCGTGGTGCCTGAGCCGCAGACCCTCGGGCTCACGGTCTCCAACCCCACCATCGTCATCGCCATCAACGTGTACGATGGGCTCGTGACCTATGACGGGACGGGCGCGCCGCGTCCGCAGCTCGCCGAGAGCTACGAGCAGGCGCCCGACGGCCGCTCCATCACCTTCCGCCTGCGCAAGGGCGTGACCTGGCACGACGGCGTGCCCTTCACTGCCGCCGACGTGAAGTATTCGATCCTGGAGGTGGTGAAGAAGACCCACCCGCGCGGCATCGGCACCTATTCGCAGCTTCAGGACATCGAGACGCCCGACGACCACACCGTCATCCTGCGGCTGGCGAAGCCCTCGCCGGTGATCTGGGCCGCGCTCAATTCCAGCGAGACGCAGATCCTGCCGAAGCACCTCTATGAGGGCACCGATCCGCTCACCAATCCCTGGAACACGAAGCCCATCGGGACGGGTCCGTTCATCTTCAAGGAATGGGTGCGCGGCAGCCACGTGACGCTGGAGCGCAACCCCAACTACTGGGATGCCGGCAAGCCCTATCTGGACCGGCTCACCTTCCGCTTCGTGCCCGATGCCGGCGCCCGCGCCGCGGCGCTGGAAACCGGCGAGACGCAGTACGTGCCGCTCAGCCCGGTGCCGCTCTCGGACGTGGAGCGGCTCGCCAAGCGGCCGGACCTCGTGGTGGAAACCCGCGGCTGGGAGGCGGTGGCACCGGTCTTCTTCCTCGACTTCAATATGCGCCGTCCGCAGTTCCAGGATGTGCGGGTGCGCCGGGCCATCGCCCTCGCCATCGACAAGAAGGCGCTGGCGCGAACCGTCTGGTACGGTTTCGCCGAGCCCGCCACCGGCCCGGTGCCGGCCTTCCAGACCGCGTTCGCGGCCACCGGGCTTCCGCAGTACGACTATGATCCGAAGAAGGCCGAGGCGCTGCTGGACGAGGCCGGCCTCAAGCGCGGGCCTGACGGCGTGCGGCTGCGCTTCAACCACGCCAGCATCCCCTATGGCGACGACTTCAAGCGCTCGGGCGAGTTCATCCGCCAGCAATTGAAGAAGGTCGGCATCGAGGTGGAGCTGTTGAATTACGACTTGCCGACCTTCCTGCGGAAGATCTACACTGAATACGACTTCGACACGCTGAACGCCTATTACGCCGCCTTCGCCGACCCACAGATCGGCGTGCAGCGCCGCTTCTGGTCGCAGACCATCCGGCCGGGGTCGGCATGGTCCAACGCCTCCGGCTATTCCAACCCCAAGGTGGATGCCCTGCTCGAGGCCGCGGCGGTGGAGCCGGACCCGCTAAAGCGCAAGGCGCTGCTCGGCGAGTTCCAGCTCATCGTCCAGACCGATCTGCCCTCCATCTCCCTGCTTGAGCTGAAGCAGTTCCGGGTGTGGTCGAGCCGCCTGAAGGGCGTAAATGTCGGCCCCATCGGCGTCTACTCCTCCTTCGCGGATGCCTGGCTGGAGCCGGCGCCGGGAGCCGTGCGGGGCTGAACGCGGACCATCCGCCCGTCCCGAACCCTGTCCAAGCCGCACAAGGGATGCGTTATGTCTCAGGTTCCGCCGCGCAACTCCGCCCTCGCCGACCGGCGCGTCGTCGTCATCGGCGGCACCAAGGGCATCGGCTTCGCCACGGCCGAGGCTGCGGTGGCGGAGGGGGCCGAGGTGGTGGTGGCGAGCCGGGACGCGGCGCGCGTTGCCGGAGCGGTGGAGCGTCTGGGCGCCAGAGCGTCCGGCGCCAGCCTCGACATCGCCGATGCCGAAGCGGTGGCGCGCTTCTTCGGGCAGGTGGGGCCGTTCGACCACCTCGTGACGACGGCGGCGCACGTGGTGCGCAAGCCGCTTCTGGAGGCGGACCTCGCCGAGGCCCGCGCCTCTTTCGATTCCAAGTTCTGGGGGCAGGTGAATGCGGTGCGCTCCGGCGCGCCGCTGATCCGGGCGGGCGGCTCCATCGTTCTGGTGTCGGGCATCTCCAGCCGCCGGGGCATCGGCACGATGGCCTTTCCCGCTGCCATTAACGGCGCCGTGGAGGCACTGGCGCGCAGCCTCGCGGTGTCGCTGGCGCCGATCCGCGTGAATGCGGTTTCGCCGGGCTATATCGATACGCCCGGCCATGGCGGGCCGGAGCGGGCGGCGACGCTGGCCCGGGTCGCGGCTGCCATTCCCGCCGGGCGGCCGGGCCGGCCGGAGGAGGTGGCGCAGGCCATCCTCTATCTCCTCACCAACCCCTTCTCCACCGGCACCGTGCTCGACATCGACGGCGGCCACCTCGCCGCGTGAGATGGCTGGGCTTTACGTTGCGTCCGCTCACGAGCCGCGCGGGATGTTCTCGCGTTGCCACGCTCAGGCGCCGCGCGGGCTTTGGGGCCGGCGAAGGCCTCCGCCGGCCGGCCGCCTCACACCACCAGCCGGAAGCCGGCGCCGCCTTCCGCCGCCACCTGTCCGGGAAGCTGCTCCTCCCAGCCGAGATAAGTGCGCATGGCGTCCGGATTGCCGTCGTGGCGGTCGTGCGCCCAGAATAGGTAATCGATGCGCTCGGCATCCGGCGGGCTGGCAGGGCTCGCCTCCACCGGCAGGCCTGCGGCCCGCCACGCCGCAAGGCCGCCGTCCACCGCGACGATCCGCGCCGCGCCGAGGCCGACGAGATCAAGCGCGGCAAGATCGGCAACGCCGGGATCGGCAGCGAACAGCACGAGGGCGGGCGCCGCCAGCACGTCCGCAGCAAGGCCTGCAACGCGCGGCCGGATGGTCCACAGAGCCCCGGCCGCATGGCCCGCGCGATAGGCGGCGCTGGCATCGAGCGAGAGCGCCCGCGAGCCGGCCTTCAGCAAGGCCGCCGCCTCCTGCGCGGAGACGCGGGGAGCGGCCGGGACCGCCGCCTTCGCCGCATCGACCACCCGGGCAATGTCGTCCGGCTTTCCATCGAACACGTGCACGTCCTCGCCCAGTTGGATCAGCCAGTGGGCGGCGAGGCGCGCGCGGACGCCATCGGCGTCGATGAGCACGATGCGCGCGTGCTGCACCCCCACCCATCTGTCGAGCGACTGCACCAGCTGCCCGCCCGGCGCGGGCACGGCGCCGGCCACGGGCTGGGCCGCGCGGTCTTCGGCGGTGCGCAGGTCGAAAAGGAAGGTGGTGCGCCCGCCTGCCTCGGCACCGCGCCAGCGGGCGAGGGTCGCAGCATCCACCAGCGGCACGCCGAACCTTTTGCGGACGGCCTCGGCGCGCGCGCGCGCGGTGGGAAGATCGGCGACCGGCGCGACGGGAACAGCACCGGAATCGAGCGCCAGCCCGGCGAGGCGCCAGCCCTGCGTGCCCCCCTTCAGCGCAACCACGCGATTGGGCACCTGCGCATCGATCAGGCTCTGCGCACCGATGATGCCCCGCGTGCGACCGGCACAGGAGACGACGACCAGCTGGTCCTGCGCGCGGACGAAGGCATCGAACTTTTCCACCAGTTCCGCCCCGGGGCAACTGATTGCGCCGGGCACGTGGAAGCGGGCGAATTCCTCCGGGGTGCGGCTGTCGAGGATCACCAGATCCACGCCCTCCCCCTTCAGGCGGGCGAGTTCGCCGGCCTCAATGGCCGGGGTATGGAACGCATGTTCCACCACCTCGGCGAAAGCCTTCAGGCGGCTGTTGACGCTTTTGTAGACCTCGTAGCCGGCCGCCACCCACGCCGCGACGCCGCCCTCCACGGCGGCAAGGTCGCTGTAGCCCAGCGCCGCCAGCCGCTGCGCGGCCTTCACCGCGAGGCCGTCGCCCTCGTCCAGCAGAACGACCGGGGTCGCAAGGCGCGGAACCAGCGCGCCGATGTCCAGCTCCAGCCGGCTGTAGGGCGCGTTGACGGCGAAGAAGGGGTGGCCCTCGCCGAACTGGCCCTCCTCGCGCACATCGAGGAAGGCGATCTCCCCGGTGCCGCGCAGGGCCGCCTGCACGTCGTGAGGGGACAGGAGGCGGATGGCGGCGGAGGGCGTGGGGGCGGGGAAGGTCATCGGCAGGTTCCTGGGGGCGCCGGTTGGCGCGGAATGCGGGAAGGGGTCGCGGAGCGGGCGTTCAGTCGCGATAGTCCGGCTCGCGCCGGTCGAGCAGGCGGCGCAGGGCGGCGAAATGCAGCTCCGCACCGTGGGGCTTCTGGCCGGGGGCGGCGGTCTTCTGGCCGGCCTGCAACAGCCCGGCGCGATACTGGGCCTGCGCCTTCTCCACGAGGGGCGCCGGCACCTGCTTCAGCGGGCGACCGGTCCACAAGGCGTAGAGCTGCACCTGGCAGGCGCGTTCCAGCGCGAACAGCCGGTCATAGGCCTCTGCCGTGGTGCGGCCGGTGACGATGACGCCGTGATGGGCGAGGAACAGGATCTTCTTGTCCGGCCCCAGCAGCGCCGCCAGCCGCTCGCCCTCCTCCGGCTCGCGGGCAAGGCCGGTATAGGCGTCGTCATAGACGATCTCGTCGATGAGCAGGATCTCGGTCTGGCCCACCGGCAACAGGCGGTTGTCTTCCAGCCGCGTCAGCGCCGTCGCGTAGGGCATGTGGGTGTGCAGCACCACCTGATGCTCGGGATGGAGGCGATGGATCGGTGCATGGATGCAATAGGCCGAGCGCTGGATCTCCCCCTCGCCGGCGATCAGCCGTCCGTCATAGCCCACGGTGAGGAGCCCGCTCGCCGTCACCTCCGACCAGTGCAGACCGAACGGCGGCAGCAGAAAGGCGTCGTCCCGTCCCGGCACCGCGATGGTGAGGTGATTGTAGATGCCCTGGTCGAAGCCATGCCAGACGGCGAGCCGATGGGCCGCCGCCAGATCCTCGCGGGCGGCCTGCTCCTCAGGGGAAAATTGGGGCGTGGCAACGCGTTGCGCGGCGACGGGGGAGCGTGCGGAAGCTGGCATGGAATTTCTTATTGATAATTTCGATAGACAAAATCAGTATCATGACAATCGGCCTCTTGGAAGGTCCGCTCGGCAGAATGGCGCGCGGCACCCGGCCGGTCTCTCCTCCCGCATCCACAAGGCAGGGTCATGCGCTCAGGTGCCCTCAAGCTGTTTGCCGTCGCGGCTGCTTTCATCGGCTTGCTTCCCGCGACGGTCCTCGCCCAGACAGGCCGATCCGAAAGGACGCCGAAGCGCGGCAGCACGCTCGTCACCATCATCCAGCCCGAGCCGACGGTGCTGACCACCACCGTGAACAACCAGTTCTCCAACGGCGCCGTCTCGGTGAACATCTACGACGGCCTCGTCTCTTACGACGACGCGCTCGGGCTGAAGCCGGCGCTGGCGGAAAGCTGGGAGATCTCGCCGGACAAGCTGACCCTCACCTTCCATCTCAGGCACGGCGTAAAGTGGCACGACGGCGCCCCCTTCACGTCAGCGGACGTGCGCTTCAGCGCGCTGGAGATCTGGAAGAAGGTGCACTCGCGCGGCCGTCTGACCTTCGCCGAACTGGAGGATGTGGAGACGCCCGACGCCTATACCGCCATTTTCCGCTTTCGCGCGCCCTCCCTCGTCGTGCTGTCGGCGCTGAACGCCTGGGAGGGGCAGGTGCTGCCGAAGCATCTCTATGAGAACACCGACATCCTGAAGAACCCGCACAATGTGGAGCCGGTCGGCACCGGGCCTTTCAAGTTCAAGTCCTGGACCAAGGGCGAGGCCATCGAACTGGAGCGCAATGCGGACTATTGGGATGCGGGAAAGCCCTATCTCGACCGGGTGATCTACCGCTTCATTCCGGACGGCGGCGCGCGGGCGGCGGCGATCGAGATCGGCGACGTGGGCTATGCCGCCTTCGATCCCGTGCCGTTCGCCGACATCGAGCGGGTGCGCAAGCTGCCCAACCTCAAGGTGGAATCCCGCGGCTACGAGTGGAACGCCAAATACTATTTCCTCGAGTTCAACCTCAGGAACCCGATCCTGGCCGACATTCGCGTGCGGCGCGCCTTCGCCCATGCCATCGACCGGCAGGGGCTCGCCGATACGGTGTGGTTCGGCCTCGTGACGCCGGCCACCGGGCCGATCCCCTCCTCCGCCAAGGCCTTCTACACCGCGGACGTTCCGACCTACGCCTTCGATCCCAAAGAGGCCGAGCGGCTTCTGGACGAGGCCGGCTACAAGCGCGGCGCCAATGGCGTGCGCTTTTCCATCAATCAGGACTTCCAGCCCTTCAACGAGAATTTCCGCAAGACCGCCGAATACATCCGCCAGAACCTGAAGCGCGTGGGCGTCGAAGTGAACGTGCGCTCGCAGGATCTCGGCGCCTTCGTGCGGCGCGTCTATGGCTCCTATGACTTCGACATTAATACGGGGCAGTTCTCCGTGTTCATCGATCCCGAGCTGGGTCTGCTGCGGCAGTTCTGGTCGAAATCCATCGCGCCCGGCATCCCCTGGACCAATGCATCGGGCTATGCCGACCCGGGCACGGACAAGGTGATCGAGGCCATCAAGAGCGCCGCCGATCCGGAACAACGTGTCGCCCTGTTCCACGAGTTGCAGCGCCGCGTGCAGCGCGACCTGCCGGTACTGCCGCTCCTCGAACTGAAACAGTTCACCGTCTACAACACCAGGGTCCGTGGCGTTTCGGTCCGGCCGGACGGGGCCATGTCCTCGCTTAAGGATATCTGGCTTGCCGAATAGGCGCGGCAGGCAGAACGAAAAAATCCCCGGCGGGTCGCGAGGGACCCCCGGGGATAAGTTGCGGGAGAACTCTGGAAACAGCGGCCGCAGGGGCCGCCGGATGCCGGACCATCTCGCCGGGGCCAGGAACCCCGGCGGCGGAAACCCGGCGGGAGAGGTCACCCGGGCCAGGGCCTGAGCGCGCGCGGGCTCAGCCGTTCGAGAGAGGCGAGGCAGCGCGCGGCGATCCGCATGTCGCCGATGGAGGCGAACAGGCGGCCGTCGATATCGTTGAACAGGTGATCGCAGGCGTGAAAAAGAAAGCCCTCGGAATGGCGCGAGGCGAGCCCGGCGCGCCGGCCTGCGACGGACAAGACGAGGATGCCGGCGGACGCCGGGATACCCGATGGGTCGCTCGATCTGTCTGCGTCGGCCATGATCGCCCTCCGGGCTTTGCGCGCCGCTCCGGCATTCCCGCCCGAAGGGAGCCCCCTCAGGCGATACGTTTTAAATTTACTTATTCTATCGATTCGATCAATTATAAAATGCGTCGCAGCAGGGCGCTGCATTTTCTCCTCGCTGGAGCGCGTCATGATCGAGCCGATCCGCACCTGGGATCCCCCTTGTCTTTCCGGTCGGACCTGTCCCGGTCCCCTCGCGCGGGCCGCCTGAGCGCCATGCTGACCAAGAAGGGCAAGTATGGCCTCAAGGCCGCGGTCTTCCTCGCGCACCAGCCCGAGGGCAAGGCGCTGCAGGTGGCCGAGATCGCCGACGCCAACCACATCCCGAAGAAATTCCTGGACGTG
Organism: Xanthobacter aminoxidans; assembly: GCF_023571765.1. GTDB lineage: Bacteria > Pseudomonadota > Alphaproteobacteria > Rhizobiales > Xanthobacteraceae > Xanthobacter > Xanthobacter aminoxidans. The sequence goes on from NZ_JAMJXC010000018.1 coordinate 42,390, forward strand.
ATCCTCGGCGAGATGCGCCACGCCGGATTCCTCCTGAGCCGCAAGGGCAAGAGCGGCGGCTATCGGCTCGCGCGGGGGGCGGACCAGATCAACGTGGGCGCCCTCATCCGCGCCCTCGACGGGCCGCTCGCGCCCCTGCCCTGCGTCGGCGGTTCGGACTATCTGCCGTGTCCCGATTGCGATGGCCCGAACTGCACCATCCGCCTGCTGATGGCGAAGGCCTATGCCGCCATAAGGGAGGTGATGGACGACTGCTCCCTCGCCGACCTGCGCGACATTTCCGGCGACCGGCTCCAGGCCTTCGTCGACTACATCTGAGCGCGCCCCTGTCCCCAAGCGACGGCGAGGCCGCGTCGGCGTACCTGCTCATATCGTGGGCATAACGCCGCCACATTGCGCATCAGAATAAAATACATAGACTGAATTGAAATTAGGAGAACCCCATGTCGCGCCTGCCCCTTCGCTCGTTGAATGATGCCCCCACTGAGGCGAAGGATCTGCTGACGGCGGCCGAGGCGCGCAATGGCTTCCTGCCCAATCTCCTGCGCGTGCTCGCGAACGCGCCCACTGCGCTGGAGACCTATCTGACCGTTTCCGGCATCAATGCCCGCGGCTCCCTCTCCCTTGCGGAGCGCGAGGCGGTGCAGATCACCGCGGCGGCGGAGCATGGCTGCGGCTTCTGCGTCGCCGGCCATACGGCCATCGTCACCAAGGCGGGGCTGGACCCGGCGATCATCGCCGCGCTGCGCGAGCGGGGGCATGTGCCGGATACGCGGCTGGAGGCGGTGGCCCGCTTCACCAAGGCCGTCATCGCCAGCCGTGGCCGGGTTGAGGATGCCGACCTCGCCGATTTCCGCACCGCCGGCTTCGACGACAAGGCAGCGCTGGAGGTGGTGCTGGGGGTGAGCCTCGCCACCCTCTGCAACTTCGCCAACAATCTGGGCGCCCCACCCCTCAATCCGCAGCTCGAGCCGTTCCGCTGGGACGCGCCCCGCGAGAGCGCCGCATGATGGCGGACGCGCTCGATTCCTCGCTTGCCACCTGGCTGGAGGACAACGCCCCTCAGCTCGATGCCGATGCGGGCGCCGCTGCCGCTGTCCTGCCGCGCCTCGCCGCTGCCGACGTCTTCGCCATCGGCGTGCCGCAGGCGGCGGGCGGCGCGGGCGGGCGCGCCATCGACGTGGTGGAAGCGATCGCCGACGTCTCCGCGCATTCGCTGGCCGCCGGCTTCGTCTTCTGGGGTCACCGCACCTATGTGGAATACCTGCTCCAGAGCCCCAATACGGACCTGGCCGGACGCCTTTTGCCGGATCTGCTGCACGGGCGCGTCGCCGGCGCGACGGGGCTGTCCAATGCCATGAAGTTCCTCGCTGGCCTGGAAGACCTTCAGGTGACGGCGCGCCGCGAAGGCGAGGGCTTCCGGCTCGACGGCAGGCTGCCGTGGGTGACGAACCTTGCGCCCGATGCCTTCCATCTCGCCGCCGCGGTCGCCCATGCAGACCGTCCCGGCGCCTTCGTCGCGTCCCTCGCGGCGGAGGATGCGGGCATCGAACGCTCGGCGGATCTCGACCTCATCGGCCTGCGTGCGACCAACACGGCGGCGGTGGCGCTCACGGGCGTTCGCATCGATCCGGATCGCGTGATCGCGGCGGATGCCCACGCCTGGTTGCCCAAGGTGCGCCCAGCCTTCCTCTCCTTCCAGTGCGGCATGTCCATCGGCCTCGCGCGCCGGTCCATCGCGGCGGCGCGGGAAGCCGCGGGCGCGGGCCGCCACATCCTCACCGAGCCGCTCGCCACGCTCGCCGCCGCGCTGCGCGTTCAGGAGCGCGCGCTGGCCGAGGGGCTGGAGACGGGGGCCTTCGAGACCCAGCCGGCGGCCCTGTTCCGCATTCGCATCGCCCTCGCCGAGATCGTGGCCGAAGCCATCGGCCTCGAATTGCAGGCGACAGGCGGGCGGGCCTATCTCACCGCCGCCGGCGCCGCTTTCGCCCGCCGCTGGCGGGAAGCGGCCTTCGTGCCCGTCATCACGCCCAGCCTCGTGCAGCTGAAGACGGCGCTCGCCGCGCAGCGCCAGAGCGCAGCATGAGCGTTCCGGTCCTGTCGGCTGAAGGCATCGCGCTCAGCTATCCCGGCGCGCCCGGACCCGTGCTGGAAGGGTTCGACCTCGCCATCCGACCGGGGGAGGTGGTGGCCATCCTCGGACCCAGCGGGGCCGGCAAGTCGAGCCTGCTGCGCGTGCTCGGCGGGCTCCAGCGGCCCAGCGCCGGCGCCGTCCGCATGGGCGGCACCGTGCTGGAGGACGTGCATCCGCGCCTCGCCGTGGCCTTTCAGGATCCCTGCCTGCTGCCGTGGCTGACGCTGGAGGCCAACGTCGCCTTCGGACTGAATTTCAAGCGCCAGCCCCCCGTATCTCCGACGGAGCGCCGCAGCCGCGTCGATGCCGCCATCGCCGAAGTGGGGCTCGGCCACGCCCGCCACCTGCCGCCCTCCGCCTTGTCCGGCGGCATGGCCCAGCGTACCGCGCTTGCCCGCTGCCTCGCGCGCAAGCCCGAGGTGCTGCTGCTGGACGAGCCCTTCGGCGCCCTCGACGAGGTGACACGGGCCGAGATGCAGGACCTGCTGCTGAAGGTGGTGGCCGATTTCGGCACGGCCGCACTGCTCGTCACCCACGACATCGACGAGGCGCTGCTGGTCGCCGACCGGGTGGTGCTCATCGGCGGCGCGCCGGCCCGGCAGGTTGCCAGCTGGACCCTGGACCTGCCCCGCCCGCGCCGGGACGAGGTCGTGACCCTCGGCGCCCTGCGCATCGACATTCTGAAGGCGCTGCGTGGCGCCGTCCGCCGCAACTGACTCCCGCCGACGAGGAAACCCACCATGTGCATCGCCTGCCTGCCGCGCGGCGGCTTTTCCCGCCGCGAGATGCTGAAGCTCTCCGCTTTGTTCACCGCCGCCGGCGCCCTGCCGCTGCTGCGCGCCGCCGAGGCCCGCGCGCAGGAGCCGAACGCCCCGGTGCGCATCGGCTACCTGCCCATCACCGATGCCACGCCGCTGCTGGTCGCCCATGCCAATGGCCTGTTCGAGGCGGAGGGCCTGAAGGCGGAAAAGCCCGTCCTGCTGCGCAGCTGGGCTCAGGTGATCGAAGCGTTCATCTCCGGGCAGGTGAACGTCATCCACCTGCTCTCGCCCATGACCGTCTGGGCGCGCTTCGGCTCCGGCGCCCCGGCGCGCGTCGTGGCCTGGAACCATGTGAGCGGCTCTGCCCTCACCGTCAGCCCCGACATTTCGAGCGTGGCCGATCTGGGCGGAAAGACCGTGGCGGTGCCGTTCTGGTACTCCATCCACAATGTGGTGGTGCAGAACCTGCTGCGGGAAAACGGCCTCACCCCCGTGACCAAGAAGACCGGCACGCCCGCAGCCAACGAGGTCAACCTCGTGGTGATGGCACCGGCCGACATGCCGCCCGCCCTCGCCACCCGTCAGGTCGCCGGCTACATCGTCGCCGAGCCGTTCAACGCGGTGGCGGAAACGCAGGGCATCGGCAAAATTCTCCGCTTCACCGGCGACGTCTGGAAGGATCACGCCTGCTGCGTGGTGTTCATGCATGAGCGCGACCTCGACGGGCGGCCGGAGTGGTCGCAGAAGGTGGTGAATGCCATTGTGAAGGCACAGCTGTGGACCCGCGCCAACCGCGCCGAGACCGCGCGCCTCCTCTCCAAGGAGGGGCCGAACCGCTACACGCCCCATGCCCAGGCAGTGCTCGACAAGGTGCTCTCCCCGCCCGAGGCCGACACCGAGGCCTATCTGAAGTCCGGCGCTATCCGCCATGCCGACTGGAAGGAGAAGCGCATCGACTTCCAGCCCTATCCGTTCCCGAGCTACACCGAGGAACTGGTGCGGCGCCTCAAGGGCACGCTGATCGAGGGCGACGGCGCCTTCCTCGCCAAGCTCGACCCCGCGACGGCCGCGAAGCAGCTGGTGGACGACCGGTTCGTCAAGGCGGCGCTGGCCGCCAACGGCGGCCTGCCGGCGTTCGGCTTCCCCGACACCTTCGCCCGCACCGAGGTGATCGCGCCTTGAATGCGGAACCGCAGCAGAGGTCTTTCACCGCCGGGGCCGATCCCGCGAGCCGCGCCCGCCCGAAAGGCGCCGCGCGGAGCGGCAGGCTATCTCGGCCGCTGCTCGGCATCGCCGGCCTGCTCGTCCTGTTGGCCCTGTGGTGGCTCGGCACGGATGTGCTGGCCGCCCCCGGCAGCTTCGCGCGGCGCTTCTCGCCGGCGAGCGGGTTCGCCAGCCTCGGCGGCCTGCTGCTCCACTCGGACCTGCCGATCCATGTCTATGTGAGCCTCCAGCGCATCTTCATCGGCCTCGGCTTCGCGCTGGCCATCGGCGTGCCGCTGGGGCTCGCGGTGGGCACGTTTGGGACGCTGGAAGCGGCGACCACGCCGGCCTTCCAGTTCCTGCGCATGATCTCGCCGCTCTCATGGATGCCGCTGGCGGTGATGGTGTTCGGCGTGGGCGATCGGCCCATCTATTTCCTGCTGGCGTTCGCCTCCGTGTGGCCGATCCTCCTCTCCACCGCTGCCGGCGTGCGCCAGCTGGACCCGCGCTGGCTGCTGCTGGCGCGCAGCCTCGCCGCGACACGGTGGGAGATGCTCTCGCGGGTGATCCTGCCGGGGGTGACGGGACACATCCTCACCGGCGTGCGCCTCGCCATCGGCATCCTGTGGATCGTGCTGGTGCCATGCGAGATGCTGGGCGTCTCCGCCGGGCTCGGCTATTTCATCCTCGATACCCGCGACCGGCTCGCCTATTCCGAGCTGATGGCCATGGTGCTGCTCATCGGCGTGCTCGGCTTCGCCCTCGACGCCCTCGCCCGGGCGCTGTGCCGCCGCTGGGCCTGAGCCGCAAGACATCTCCGGAATAAACGTGAACCCGCCCGGTGCCAGACGGCACCGGCGCGGCGCGGTCGCGCGTCGGTGAGCAGAAGAAGAACTGCGCGCATCTCTATTGTCTATTATTTCGATATAATTTATATAAAAATGATTGGAGCCCGTCGATCCTCCGGCGTGACCGCACGCCAAGGGCTTTGCCCGCCTGCCGGCGCGGCTTTGGACGGCTCCGCCCATTTCCTAAAGACCGAGAAGCTTCGCCATGACCATTGCGCAGAAAATCGTCGCAGCGCTGGCCGCGTCCCCGTTCGGCGTCGCGGAGCTGGAACCGGTCATCGCGCGCATCGCGGCCAGGGCCGAGGCTCCGGGGCGCCGCGCCGAGGATGTGCGGGCCGACGTCGAAAGCCTCCGCTCCGCAGGTTTCGGCGCATTCCGACTGCCTAAGGCCGAGGGGGGCGCCGGGGCCAAAATACCGGACCTGATCAGCGTGGTGATCGCCCTTGCCGAGGCGGATTCGAACCTGCCGCACGTGCTGCGCAACCATTTCCTATTCGTGGAGAAGGCCCAGCGGTCCAAGGCCAGCCCGAAGTTCGCCCGGTGGCTCGACGAGGTGAGGGCCGGACATCTGTTCGGCCTCGGCGCCAGCGAGACGGGTATCCAGAACATCGGCGCCGGGAGCGGCAATACGGTGGTGCGGCCCGAGGGCTCCGGCTTCGCCCTGGACGGCGTCAAATACTACAGCACCGGCAACGCCTTCGCCGACTACATCTATGTCAACGCCCGCACGCCGGAGGGCGTGCCGGTTGCAGCCGTCGTGCCGCGAAAGCGCGAGGGCGTCAGCGTGCTCGACGACTGGGACGGCATCGGCCAGGAACTGACCGCCTCCGGGACCACCACCTTCTCCGGCGTGAAACTCTCGGCTGACGAGGTGATCGTTCAGGCGGAGGAAGAGGCGCCGGTGCCGCACGATGCCACCCTCGCCCAGCTCTATCTCACCTCCATCGTCACCGGCATCCTCAAGGCGGTGGCGCGCGATGCGGCAGGATTGATCCGCTCCCGCGACCGCAACTTCTACCACGCCACGGCCGCCCGGCCGGCGGAAGACCCGCAGTTGCAGGAAGCGCTCGGCCGCATCGCCAGCGCCGCCTATGTGGCGGAAGCCGCCGTGCTGCGCGCGGCCGAGGCCCTGGACGGCGCCATCGAAACCGCCCGCGCGGGTGCGCCCGACCCGGCATTGTTCGAGGAGGCGGCGCGCCGGGCGGCGCAGTCCAAGGTGGTGCTGGACGGGCTCGCCCTCGACGCCGCCAGCCGCCTGTTCGACGTGGGCGGAGCCTCCGCGGCCACCCGACGCGCGGGGCTCGACCGGCACTGGCGCAACATCCGGACCCTCGCCTCGCACAACCCGGTTGCCTACAAGGCCCGCGCCCTCGGCCGTCAGTTGCTCGACGGGACGCCCCTGCCCGCGGCCGCCTTCTTCTGAGGCCGGCGCAGCGAAAGCTGGGATCATCCATGACCGACACAGCCACGGCCTCCGCCTTCCCTGCCCCAGGGAAGATCGCCCTGAAGCTCACACCCCGGCCGCGCGCAGGCCGGCTCAAGCTCGTCGGCGCCGATGCCGCCCGCCTGGTGCTGCCGCTCGCCCTTCTTGGGATCTGGCAGGGGGCCTGCTCCTTCGGCTTCATCAGTCCCCGCACTCTGGAATCGCCGGTGGCGGTGGTCGGCGCGCTGGTGGAGCTGACCCTATCGGGCGTGTTGTGGGAGAGCCTCGTCGCCTCCTTCAAGCGCGCCTCCGCCGGCTTCCTCGTCGGCGGAGGGCTAGGGCTGGTGCTCGGCATCGTCGCCGGCCTCTGGCGCACCGGAGAGCGCGCCTATGACGCGCTGCTGCAGATGCTTCGCATGGTGCCGTTCCTTGCCGTCATCCCGCTGTTCGTCATCTGGTTCGGCGTGGACGAGGAGCCGAAGATCCTCCTCATCGCCCTCGCCTGCATCTTCCCGGTCTATCTCAACACCTTCTCGGGCGTGCGCAACGTGGACCCGAAGATCATCGAGGCAGCGACCGTCTTCGGCATGAGCCGGGCGGCCATCGCCGCGGAGATCGTCGCGCCGCTTGCGCTTCCCTCCATCATGGTGGGCGTGCGCTACGCCATGGGCGTCGCCCTGCTCTCGCTGGTGGCGGCCGAGCAGGTGAACGCCACGTCCGGCATCGGCTATCTCGCGCTCAATCCGCGCGCCTCGCTCCGCACCGACATCATTCTCGGCGTGGTGCTGCTCTATTCGGTCCTCGGCCTCGCCGTCGATTTCCTCATCCGCACCGCCCAGAGCCGGCTCCTGCCGTGGCATCGCAGCGTGCTCGAAAAGGCGCGCTGAGCCATGAACCAAGCCATCCGCACTCCGCTCCTGCCCGCCGAAGCGGTGAATCTTCAGGAAGAGGCCGTTTCGCTCAAAGGCGCGGCGAAAGGCTTCGGCGGGCGCACCCTGTTCGAAGGGCTTGACCTCACCATCCGCCGGGGCGAGTTCGTGGCGCTGCTCGGCGCCTCGGGCTCGGGCAAGACCACGCTGCTACGCATTCTGCTCGGTCTCGACACGCTGGATGCCGGGGAAGGCGAGGTCGCGACGCCGCGTGCCGCCGTGTTCCAGGAGCCCCGGCTGGTGCCGTCCCAGCCGGTGTGGCGCAATGTGCTGATGGGCGTGCCCCGCCGCGCCCGGCAGCGACGGCAGGCGCTCGATGCGCTGGCCGAAGTCGGCCTTGCCGGACATGCCGACGCCTGGCCCGTCACCCTCTCCGGCGGCGAGGCGCAACGGGTGGCGCTCGCCCGCGCGCTGGTGCTTGAGCCCACACTGCTGCTGCTCGACGAGCCCTTCGCCGCCCTCGATGCGCTGACCCGCCTCAAGATGCAGGATCTGGTGCGCCGCCTGTGCGCCCGCCACCACCCCGGCACGCTGCTCGTCACCCATGATGTGGACGAGGCCGTGCGCCTCGCCGATCGCGTCCTCGTGCTGCGCGACCGCCGCCTCACCCTCGACGCGACGGTGGGCGAGGCCCGCGACGGCACCACGCCCGCCGGCGCCCGGCTGCGCGCCCGCCTCTATGCCGAGCTGGGCGTCGACCCGCTCGGGCTGGAGGCCGCCGGTGCGTCCGGCCGCGCGCCGTGACCTTCGTTTCCCCTGACCAGCCAAGGACCCACCGATGACCCGCTTCCCGACGAAACCGCCTCTCTCGCGCCGCCACGCGCTCGCGCTCGCCCTGTCCTCGGCGCTCGCCGTCGGGCTGGGGGCTCCCGCTTCGGCCGCCGATCCGGATCTCTCCGGCGTCACCCTGCGCATCGGCATTTTCGAGGACGTGACCCGCGATGCCATCGAGGCCACCGATTTCCTGAAGGGCACGCCCTACAAGATCCAGTGGGCGCGCCTCAACGGTGCGGGCCCGACCGTGCAGGCGCTGGGCGGCAATGCCATCGACATCTCATGGGGCCTCAGCGATACGGCGGCGGCCAAGGCCTCCTCGGAGGACAGGCAGAACTGGACCGCCCAGAATGCGCCCATCAAGGTGGTGGCGCTGCTGAAGCCCCTCGACGAGGACAAGTTCTCCAACAGCCTCATCGCCGCCCACAAGAGCGCCGGCATCAAGACCCTCGCTGATCTCAAGGGCAAGACATACGCCTATAACGAGGGCGGCAACATCAACGCGCTCGCGTTGCTCGGCCTTTATGCCGCCGGGCTGACGACCAAGGACGTGCAGGTGCGCCTCCTGACCTATGACGCGACCTCAACCGCCTTGATCGCGGGTGCGGTGAATGCGGCACCCGTCACCCGCGCCCGCGTCGCCGACGCCCTGGCGGATGGCACGCTGATCGAGATCGCGCGCGATATCGATGTGGGCTTCCCCGGCTTCGTCTCGGTCACCGCCCGCACCGCCGCCGTCGACGATCCCAAGCTCGGCCCGGCCATCGGCGATTTCCTCAACCGGCTCGCCCGCTATCTGCGCTGGGCCTCGAGCCGTCCCGAGGAGACCGCGAAATCCTATGTGAAGACCCAGCAGCTCGCTGAGCGCGACGCGCTCGCCGCCGCCCGGGCCAAGGCCGTGACCCTCATTCCCGTGAACCCCGGCAGCCCGGGCTTCGAGAAGGAGATCGCGGCCACCGAAAAGCTGGTGAAGGCCGGCTTCTATCCCCGTCCGGTGGACTTCGCGACCGTGGTGGACGGTCGTTACGCCGAGCAGATACTCAGCGGCGACAAGGCCCCGACAAACTGATTGGCAGGGCACGGACGCAAGGACATGCGGTGCCGGCGGGAAACCGGCACCGCGGCATGACGGGGCTGTTCCTCGCCGATTGGCGCGGTCACGCCTGAACGCAAACGGCTCCCGCCCGAAGGCAGGAGCCGTTGCCTTTTCGGCATTGAGCCGTGCTGGGAGATGATCGGGATAAGGGTGGGCTGTCGCGGCCTCGCCCGTGTCTGGCGCGAGCCACAGCTTTCACCCGCTACTTCGCCGAGAGCACCGCGTGCATGGCGTCCACCGAGCGGTTGGCGGCGGTGGCGGGGGTCCAGCCGATGGCGGCGCGATAGGTGCCGAGGGGGAGCGGCGCGTCCGCCTCGCTGGCGAGGCCGAGAGGCGCCCCGGCGGTGGGTGCCACGTAGAGCGCATCCTCCGGGCAATAGAGTTCGCACATGAAGCAGGTTTGGCAATCCGCCTGCCGGGCAATCACCGGCGGGCCGGACAGGGACGGCGCGAACACGTTTGTTGGGCACGCGGCGACGCAGATGTTGCAGCCGGTGCAGCGGGCGGCGCTGATGAGCTCGATCATGCCGCGATCCCTTCGCCCGAGCGCTGCTCCACGGCATCCGCCGCAAGGGGCGGGGCCGGCCGGTGGGAGACGGACACCTCGGTGAGACCTGCCGCGGTAAGAAGGTGGCGCTGCGCCAGGTCGGCGGCCGCATGGTCGATCCGGCGATGCATGCCGCGGCTCTCGGTGCGGGCGAGCGCGCTGCGGTACATCCAGCGGGCCACCGCCGTCATGGCCGCCGCCTCGCGGGCGCGCAGCACGTTGGTGCCATCCGCCGGGGCGGAGGCGGACAGGCGCGCCCACTGGCTGTCGAGACGGTCGAGGGAGCGGGTCAGGCCCTCCTCGGTGCGGAAATAATTGCGATCGAAGGGGTGGACCTCGCCCACCACGGTGCGCGCCGCCTCGGCGGGATCGAAGGGGCGGGCGCCGGCGTCCCGCAGCCCCGCGGTGCCGGCGCCCCAGCGCACGCGCCCGTTCGGGGCGCGGCGGCCAAACTCCGCGGCGGCGCGCCCGGCCCAGCGCCCGGACGAAACCGCCCAGGCGGCATTGTGGCTGCCGCCGCCGGTGAATCCTCCGCAGATCAATTCGCGCGTCGCCGCGTCCCCCGCCGCATAGAGGCCGGGCACGCGCGTCGCGCAGGTCTCGTCCACGATGCGCAGCCCGCCGGTGCCGCGCACGGTGCCTTCGAGGTGGAGGGTGATGGGGAAGCGGTCCCGGAACGGATCGATGCCCATGCGGTCGAACGGCAGGAAGAAATTGGGCTGGGCCGCGCGCATGTTGGCCTGCATGGCCGCGTCGGCGCGGTCGAGCCTTGCGAACACGCGACCCTTCTGGAGATGCCGCGCGATCACCGAGCGCCCTCCGTTGGAGGCGGCGCCGGGAATCACCTCTCCGGCCTCGTCGGTGAAGGTCGCCCACTTGAAGAACAGGGTCTTGGTGACGGAGGCGAAGTCCGCCGCGATGGCATAGGCGTTGGAGAATTCCATGCCGGAAAAGTCCGCGCCGGCTTCCGCCGCCATCAGGTGGCCGTCGCCGGTGAGCGCGGTGCAGCCGAGCGCGCGGGAGAGGAAGGCGCAGCCGCCGGTGGCGATCACCACGGCCCCGGCATCCACCTGCCAGCCATCCCCCTGCTGCCGGCGGATGCCCCGGGCGCCGGCCACCGCGCCGGCCTCGTCCACCAGCAGTTCCAGCGCCGGGGAATGATCGAGGATGCGCACGCCCGCGCCCTTCGCGAGCTTGCGCATGAGGCGCATATATTCCGGCCCCTGCAACGAGACGCGGATGGGATTGCCCGCGCCGTCCACCGGAAAGGGATAGCCGCGCGCGCCGAGTTCATGGAGGGCCGCGTGGGTGGTCTCCAGCACCCGGGCCGACCATGCGCGATCGGCGAGGAAGCCGCCCAGAGCCTCGCGGCTGACGATGGCAGCGGCGCGCAGCTTGGGGTCCGGCTCGACATACCAGATGGAGGTGCCGGACGGGGCGGTGGCGCCGGACGTGCCGCAGAAGCCCTTGTCCGCCAGCACCACCCGCGCGCCCGTCCGCGCCGCCTCGAACGCCGCCCAGGTGCCGGAGGGGCCGCCGCCGAGCACGAGCACGTCGCAGGTGAGATGGAGCCCAGACCGGGCGGAAGATGAAAAGCCCATGATGCCTCCCGAAGCCCTCGCGAACGCCGGCCGCCACGCTGTCGCGCGAAGCCGAAGCGCAGGCGGCGCCAAATAACGTCGATATAATGTTCATTTAGTTTATAGACTTACTTGAAAATATCAAGATTAATGTCCCTCGGCCGCCGGGAGACGCGCGGCCGCTTCGTCCGCCGCAGCCTGTCAGGAGGCCCCATGAGCGCTTCGATCAGCACCCTTCCCAACACTCCGGAGCCCGCCATTCCCGAGAGCGACATCCTCCCGCTCTCCGGGCGCATCGGCGTCGAGATCCGCAATGTGCGCCTCGCCGGCGACCTGCCGCAGCCGCTGTTCGACGAGATCCACCGCCTGCTGCTGAAGCACAAGGCGCTGTTCTTCCGCGACCAGCACCATCTCGACGACGCGGCGCAGGAGGCCTTCGGCGCGCGCTTCGGCGGGCTTGTGCCGCATCCGACCATCGGGGCGCTGGCCGGCACCTCCTCGGTGCTTGAGCTGGACACCCGCCGCACCGGCGAGCGCGACAGCGGCCAGGGCGCCGGCCGGGCCGACCAGTGGCACACCGACGTGACCTTCGTGGACGCCTACCCGAAGATCTCCGTGCTGCGCGGCGTGGTGATCCCGGCGGCCGGCGGCGACACCGTGTGGTCCAACACCGCCGCCGTCTACGAGCGCCTGCCCGAACCGCTGCGCCAGCTGGCGGACAGCCTGTGGGCGACCCATTCCAACGCCTACGACTATGCCGCCGTGCGCCCCCACGCCACCGACGACGACCGGCAGGTGTTCGACCGCACCTTCACCAAGACCGTCTTCGAGACCGACCATCCGGTGGTGCGGGTGCATCCCGAGACGGGCGAGCGTTCGCTGGTGCTGGGCAATTTCGTGCAGCGCTTCGTCGGCCTCAATAAGGGCGACAGCCAGAAGCTCTACGACCTGTTCCAGAGCCACATCACCGCGCCGGAGAACACCGTGCGCTGGCGCTGGCGGGCGGGGGACATCGCCATCTGGGACAATCGCTCCACCCAGCACTACGCGGTGAACGACTATGGCGACGCCCACCGCGTCGTGCGCCGCGTGACCGTGGACGGCGAGGTCCCGGTGAGCGTGGACGGCCGCACCAGCGTCACCCGCAACCGCTTCGACAAGCCGGCCGACCGCGCCGCCTGACCCCGCGCAGGCCGGCGGGCGGCAGGCCCGGCCGCCGGCGCCTCTTCTGGCCCCTTTCAGGAGTTCGAGACCGATGTCTGCCCTGCTGCGCCCCGTTCTGCGTCCCATTCTGCGTGCCTTGGCCCGCGCCGCGTCGGCGCTGTTCTGCCTCGCGCTCCTCGCCGCCCCCGCAGCGGCCGAGACCGTGATCCGCTTCGGCCATCCCGGTGTCGGCGCGGAACAGCGGCCCTATTCCTATGGGGATGCGACCACCTATGCCCGCGCCCGCCAGCTGATCGAGAAGGAATTCGCCGACGACAAGGACGTGAAGATCGAATGGACCTTCTTCCGCGGCGCCGGCCCCGCGCTGAATGAATCTGTGGCCTCCGGCCAGCTCGACTTCTTCCTGCTGGGCGACCTGCCGGCCATTGTCGGCCGGGCGCGGGGGCTTAAGCACAAATTCATCTTCGCCACCGGGCGCAACAACCCGATCTTTCTTGCCGTACCCACCGACAGCACCATCACCAAGGTGGAGGACGTGAAGGGCAAGAAGGTCGCCTTGTTCAAGGGCACCAACCTGCAGAACGCCACCGACCGCATCCTCGCTTTGCACGGCCTTTCGGAAAAGGACGTGCGCTTCATCAATCTCGACGCCAACGCCGCGGTCGCCGCCCTGACCTCCGGCAATGTGGATGCGGTGTTCGGCGGGCAAGAATATCTGCCGCTGGCGGCCAAGGGCGTGGTGAAGATCGTCTACACCACCAAGGGCGACGACCCGACGCTGGGGCGCAATTCCTCCTATTTCGTCACCGAGGCCTTCGCCGCCGCTCACCCGGACCTTACCCAGCGCGTGGTGACCGCTTTCATCAAGGCCGCCCATTTCATCTCGCAGGACCAGAACCGGGACGAGGCGTTCGAGGCCTGGGCGCTCTCGGGATTGCCCAAGGAGACCTTCGTCACCAATTTCGAAGGCCAGCGGCTCTCCCTCATCGTCAATCCGCTGATCGATGACTATGTGGTCGCCCGCTACAAGGAACAGGCCCAGGCCGCCAAGGATTACGGCCTGCTCAAGGGCGATCCCGACATCGACCACTGGTTCGACCGCACCTATCTCAACGCGGCGCTGAAGACGCTGAAGCTCGAGGACTTCTGGTCCACCCGCGACGGGCGCGGAAACATCGAGACGCGCGGCAGCATCGACCAGAAGGCGTCAAACTAGCAAGCGGCACGCAGGCTCGACGACGGACGGAGGCTGATGCGCCCCGCGCCCCTCGTTCAGCCGTCATGCCCCGGCTTGTCCGGGGCATCCACCGGGCCGCGCATCGGGTGTTTCCGGCCGGATACCGCGCCCGGCCATCCGTGGATCCCCCGCACGAGGCGGGGGATGACGAGCGGCGAAAACACGAGGAACGACACATAGCGGGCGGTTGGGCATCGGCGAGCGGCAGGAACGGTTCAAAGCGCCGGCACGCAGCAGAGACGGAAGGTGACACAGCATGAGCCTTGCAGAGACGCTGGACAAACCGGCCTTCGACACATCGCCTCGCGACGGCGCCGCGGCCGATACCGCAGCCCGGCGACACACCCGCCGGCCTGGCCCCTCCCGCCCGACGGCCCTCGGCTCGGTCTTGCTCGGCCTGTCCTTTCCCTTCGCCTTGCTGGTGGTCTGGTGGTGGGCCGCGCGCCTGGGCCTCGTGCCGGAGCAGATCCTGCCGGCACCGGCGACCATCTATGAGACCGTCTCCAGCCTCATCACCGACGGCACGCTCGCCACCCATCTCGAAGTCTCCACCCACCGCGTGCTTGTGGGCTTCGGGCTCGGCGCCGTGTTCGGCCTCGTCTTCGGTGCGGCGGCGGGACTTTCGCCGACCGTGCGTGCCTTCCTCTATCCCCCGGTGCAGGCGGTGGCGCGCGTGAACGTGCTCGCCTGGATGCCTCTCCTCACCTTGTTCATGGGCATCGACGAGCCGCTGAAATACGTGGTCATCGGCTGGTCGGCAGCGATCCCCATCATCCTCGGCACGGCGCGCGGCATCGAGAATGTCTCGCCCGCCTTCCGCGAACTCGGGCGCGTGCTGCACTTCAACACGCGCGATACCCTGCGCCTCGTGGTGCTGCCCGGCGCGGTGCCCTCCATCTTCGCCGGCCTGCGCGAAGGTCTCGCCAATGCGTGGCAGACGCTGGTGCTGGCCGAGCTGTTCGCCTCGTTCGAGGGGCTGGGCTATCTGATGACCTGGGGCCGGCAGCTGTTCCAGCTCGATCTCGTCATCATCGCCATGATCGTGGTGGCCCTCGCCGGCCTCGCCATGGATCTCGCCTTGCGCTGGGTGGAGCGCCGGGCCCAGCCGTGGAAGCGGGAGACGCGCGATGTCCATTGAGGCCACTGCCGCCACCGCCCTGCCCGCCGAAACCCGCGCCGGCAATGCACTGCGGAGCGTCGCGCGCCGGATCGAGTGGCGCCCATGGACGGCGTTCGCCGCCCTGCTCGCTTTGTGGTTCGCCGCCCATCACTTCGGTTGGGTGCCCGCCAAATACCTGCCCTCCCCGGTCGCGGTGGTGCAGCGTCTCATCCGCGAGGTCACGGCGGGCACGCTGCTGCACGATCTCCACGAGACGTTGCGGCGCAATCTCTCCGGTCTCGTCATTGGCGTTGCGGCCGGCCTTGCGCTGGGGGCGCTGCTGGGCGCCTCCTCCCTCGTCGGGCGCATCGTCGGCCCCACGGTGCTGGCGCAGCGGCAGACGGCGCTGTTCGCCTGGGTGCCGCTGCTCGCCATGTGGTTCGGCGGTGGCGACACGGGCAAGATCACCTTCATCGCGGTGGCCGCCTTCCAGCCGGTGGTCATCGGCACATGGCGGGGCATCAGCCTCGTGCCCACCACCTATCGCGAGCTTTCCGACGTGCTGCTGTTGAGCCGCTGGAACTACATGCGGCTCGTCGCCTTGCCCCACGCTTTGCCCATGATCTTCACCGGCCTCCACGGCGCGCTCATCTACGCCTGGCTCGCCACCGTGGGCTCTGAGCTGTTCCTCAACATCTCGCCCGGCCTCGGCGGGCGGCTCAATGAGGGCAGCCAGCTGTTCGAGATCGACCTGCTGTTCCTCGTCATTCTCCTCTTCGGCCTCATCGGCCTCGGCTTCAATACGCTGGCCGAACGCGCCGAAGGCCTCCTGATCCGCTGGAACAACCGATGAACGCTCCTTTCTCTGCCCCTGTACCTTCTATCGCCACCGCGCTGCCCGCCCTCGACATCCGCCATGTGAGCAAGGCCTTCGTGGTGGACGGCAAGGCCGTGGAGGTGCTCGCCGATATCTCGCTCTCGGTGGAAGCGGGCAGCTTCGTGAGCATCGTCGGCGCCTCCGGCTGCGGGAAGTCGACCCTGCTGCGGCTCATCCTCGGCCTCGATCTCGATTATGCGGGAGACATCCACCTCGATGGCCAGCCGGTCGAGGGGCCGGGGCCGGAGCGCTCCATCGTCTTTCAGGAACACCGTCTGCTGCCGTGGCTGACGGTGGAGGGCAATGTGGGCGCGGCGCTGCTGCATTCAGGGCTCGACGCGGCGGCGCGGCGGCGGTCGGTGGCGGAGCATCTGGAGCTGGTGGGGCTGGAGGCCTTCGCCAAGGCCTATCCGGCCCAGCTCTCCGGCGGCATGGCCCAGCGCGTCGCCATCGCGCGGGCGCTGGCCAACCGCCCCCGCTTCCTCCTGCTGGACGAGCCCCTGGGCGCCCTCGACGCCCTCACCCGTCTGCGCCTGCAGGGCGAGCTGAAGCGCATCGTCGCCCATGAGGGCGCCACCGCCGTGCTTGTCACCCACGACGTGGACGAGGCCGTTTTCCTCGGCCACCGCATCGTCGTCCTCCACCCCCGTCCCGGCCGCATCGCCGCCGTGCTGGAGGTGCCCGAAGAGGCGCGAGCGGATCGCTCCAGCCCCACCTTCGTCGCCCTGCGCGACCGTGTGCTGGAACTGCTCGGCGTCTCCCTCGGCGAGGGGCGGGCACGGTGACGATCAGAGGGCGTTGAGAAACGCGACCAGCGCCGCCTTCTCCGCCTCGGTCAGGCCGAGCGGGCGGATATGGGGTGAGAGGCGGGCGGCGTCCCGGTAGAGGGGACGGGCCGCCTCCTCCGCGTTCCGCGCCCAGACCTCGCCACCGCCGCGATCGTAGAAATTGACCACACCGGCGAGGGTCGGAAACAGTCCGTTGTGCATATAGGGCTGACTGGCACCGATATGCCGTAGAAACGGGGTCCTGAACCTACCGACATCGTCTCGACTGTCAGTCGCCTCGAACCGCCCGAGATCCTGCGCCGGCTCGCCGAAGAAGGAGAGCCGCAGATTGTGGAACAGGCCATCGGAAAGCATTGGCCCGAAATGACAATTCATGCACCGGGCCTTGGTGCGAAAGAGGTGCAGGCCGGCGAGTTCGATGTCGTTCAGGGCGGTGTGATCGCCCTCGATGAAGCGGTCGAACCGGGTGGGGGTGTCGATAGTATTCAGGTAGGCAACGAGGGCTTCCGCCAGGGCCCGCGCGGTCAGCCCCTCCGCTCCAAAGACCCCCCGGAACTCCCCCTCCAGCTCGGTCCCGGCGATACGGGCGAGGGCCGAAATAAGGTCCCGTCCCATCTCCGTGGGGTCGCTTAAAGGCGCGAGGACGCGGGCGGAGAGGTCGCTGCCCCGGCCATCCCAGTCAAACCGGGAGCGGGTCGCAACCAATTGCAATGAAGGCGGATTTCTCCGTCCCCACGCGCCCCCGATACCACGCCCCACCCGCTCGGGCACGCTGAATCCATGCGCCGGATCGTGGCAGGAAGCACAAGCGACTTGCCCGTCCTCCGACACCCGGGGGTCGGCGAATAGCTTCGCCCCCAGCACGGCCTTGGGTCTAGGAGGCTCTGGCAGCGGCGGCACCCCCATCTCCACAAAGGCCACAGCGGCATCGATGTCCGGACGCGGCCATGAGGCCGGCGCTCCGGCATAGGCAGCCCGCAGCTCCCCGCCCCGTTCTTCCGCCTTGGAAAACCCTGTACTGGCAAGGGTTAGCGCCACCAGCAGCACGGGGCGAAGGGCGCGAGCGGACCTCAATGGCAGTCCGCCGCCACCTGGTCGCGATAGACTTCGAACGAGACGGTAGACGCCCATTTCTCCCGCCGCTGCCGCCACCGCTCCGGGCTCGTCCCATCCTTGAGCGCGCCTGCAACCGCCTGAGCCAGATCAGTATTTCCCGGTGAGATGGCGACGACCAGCGACGTCGGCTCCACGGCCGGCAGGGTCGCGGAGAATTTCTGCCACGAGAGCTTGGTGAACAAGGGATCGAGCAGCCCCCGGTCGTGGATGGTGGCATCGCACGCGCCGGTTCGCACATTCATGAGCGCAACAGCCGGTGCCCGCTCGATTTTCACTGTTGCACCGAGGCGTTGGGCGAGGTCGCGGCCATGGCGGTTGGCCTCCGATGCGCAGACCACCCGGCCCTTCAAGTCGGCCCAGGACGCGAGCGGACGGTCCGAGCGCATGGCGATGCTCAGGCCGGATTCAAAACCCGTCTCGACAATCCGGGCGCGCTGTCTCAGCCCATCTCCAGCTCCGGCGCGGGCCACCACGAGATCGACATCGCCGCCGGCAAGCGCCTGCACGGCATCATCCGGCGCCACGAGGACGAGTTCCGGACGGACACCCATTCCCCGTGCGATCTCGGCCGCAAGGTCCAGATCGAATCCTTCCTCGGCATAGAGACGCATGTCCGGCGTCTCCGGAGGCGGCAGCCAGCCGACGCCGATGCGCAGCGTCCCGCCCACCCGGTTGTTCGCGTGGGCACCGGCGCCCCGCGGCGCAAGAAGGAGCAAGGCGGCGGCCAGCGCGCCGGCCATCGCCGCCACGAATATTGCCACGAGGAATAGAGGAGGCCGGTAGAGCCGGGCCATTGGCGTGGCAATCCCTTGAAATGATTGGATCGAGGGGGAGCGGAGTGCGGACGGCGCCCTCTGCGGGCAAAACATCGCTTGATATTTTCTATAAAATCACTCGATTATATCAAAATTGCAAGCGGTGCCCGTGATCGGCGCCCTGCCCCGCTCACCATCCTTCGGGAGAGATCCATGCCCCGCCTATCCCTGCCGACATCCCGAACCGGCCGCGCCCTCGCCTTCTCCGTGCTTGCCGCTTCCGCCCTTCTGGCAACCTCGCTCTCCGGCGGCAGCCCGGCCGCCCGTGCCGACGAGCCGCTGACCGCCATCAACCTGCAGCTGACGCCCTGGACGGTGATCGCGCAGGAGAAGGGCATCTTCAAAGACGAATTTGACCGGATCGGCGTCAAGAAGGTGAACCTCATTGCCTCCGGCGGCGCCGACCTCGTGGGGGCCGAATCCGCGGCAGTGAATAACGGCGCCATCGCCATCGCCCAGCGCATGATCTATCCGGCCACCGTGCACCGCGCGAACGGCCTCGACGGCGTGGTCATCTGGGCGTCCGAGCCCTCCAACCGCTATCGCGCGCCCATCCTTGCCCGTGCAGACAATGACAAGATCAACTCGGTGGCCGATCTCGACGGCAAGAAGTTCGGATCGAGCCGCATCTCCTGCTACTGGTCCTCGCCGTTCGAGATGACGACCAAGGCTGGCCTGCCGTTCGACTCCCGAGATAAGCAGGGCCGGATCCGCTACACGTCCATCGACAATTCGGCTGTCGCCATCACATCCGTCCTCACCGGCGCAACGGACGCGACCACGGCGCATCTGGCTGCCGGGGCCTTCGCTGGAGCCTGGCTCTCCGGCAAGCTGAAGGTCATCGGCCGCTCGCCCGACGACGGCGTGTATGTGAACAATGCCGGCCGCGTCACCTACTTCGCCCGGCGCGATTTCGTGAACAAGTATCCACAGGTGGTCAAAGCCTTCCTCGCCGCGCGCGAACGCACCCGCGAGTGGACCTATGACCATGTGGACGAGGCGGCCCAGATCGTCGCCGATAAGACCCGCGTGCCCGTCGAAGTCGCGAAGTTTCAGATCAGCCATGCGGGCGAATGGGAATTCATGGCCGGCGAGCCCAATGCCGACCGCGCCCGCAACGCCATCAAGACGTTCCAGGCTTGGTACGTGGCCAATGGCGACGACATTCTCGCCGAACGCAGCCTCACCGAGGCACAGATCGACGCCTTCATCGACGGGCGCTTCTTCGCCGGCGGCGAATACTCGATCTACAACTGATCGGATCCGGCCTGAACTCAACCGCCGGGACGAAATCCCGGCGGCGACGTCCTTAATTCCTCTCGTTTCCAGCCGGATGCCTCAGCATGTCCAACACATCCGACACCATCGAGGCCGCGGCGGTCGAAGCGGCCACCGTGGACCTGCCGGCGCACGCCGAAGCTACCGGTCGGCGTGGGCTTCAGTTGCCCAACCTCACCGGCTTCATTCTGCCTTTCATCATCCTGGTCCTGTGGCAGGCCGCGGCGACCTACAAATGGATCGATCCGGTCTTTCTGCCCGCCCCCCTGACGGTGATGACGGCATTCTGGAAGATGCTGACCAAGCAGAAGCTGGCTTTCGACTTCCTCGCCTCCATCAACATCGTCGGGCAGGCCTTCATCTATGGATCGGCCGCCGCGCTCCTGCTCGGCATCGCCGCCGGGCTGTCGCGCAAGGTCGAGGAATTCTTCGGCCCCACCTTCGATACGATCCGCCATATCCCGGGCATTGCCTGGCTGCCGCTCATCGTGCTCTGGCTCGGCATCGGCGCGCCGGCGAAGATCCTGGTCATTGCCAAGTCCGTCTTCTTCCCTGTGTTCCTCAATACGCTGCAGGGCATCCGCAACGTGGAGAAGAACTATATCGAACTCGCCAAGGTGCTCAC
This sequence comes from Xanthobacter aminoxidans, assembly GCF_023571765.1. Taxonomy (GTDB): domain Bacteria; phylum Pseudomonadota; class Alphaproteobacteria; order Rhizobiales; family Xanthobacteraceae; genus Xanthobacter; species Xanthobacter aminoxidans. The sequence goes on from NZ_JAMJXC010000018.1 coordinate 62,684, forward strand.
GCTCACCCGTTGGCAGCTTATCCGCAAGGTCATCCTGCCTGCCGCCATGCCATCCATCATGGTGTCGCTGCGCTATGCGGCGGGCCTCGCCTGGGCGCTCGTTGTGGTGGCGGAGGGGCTTTCCGGCCTTGAGGGCCTCGGCTTCCTCATCTTCCGCGCCCAGGGCCTGCTGCTCACCGACCAATTGCTCGTCTGCATGGTCATCATCGGCCTCGTGGGCTTCGCCATCGACCGCTCCATGTTCCTCGCGCAGAAGCGCGTGCTGAAGTGGAAGCAGGGCTACGACGGCTGAGCCGGACGAAAGGAAAAACCATGGCCACGCCAGGACACCTCACCATCCGCAACGTCTCCAAGACCTATTCCCTCCCCGGTCGCCCGCTGGTGAACGTGCTCTCGCGCGTGAACCTAGACGTGGAGCCCGGCGCCTTCGTCACCATTGTCGGCCCGTCAGGCTGCGGCAAATCGACTCTGCTGCGGCTCATCATCGGCCTCGATGATGACTACAAAGGCGAGATCGAGCTGAACGATAAGCGCATCGTCGGCACCGCGCTCAGCCGTGGCATCGTCTTCCAGGATCATCGACTGCTGCCGTGGCTGACGCTGGAACAGAATATCGGCCTGAGCCTAGAGAATTCCGGCTGGACGCGGGCGGAGAAGGACCTCGCGGTGCGCGAGCATATCGCGCTGGTGAGTCTCTCCGGGTTCGAGAAGGCCTATCCGCATGAGCTTTCGGGCGGCATGGCGCAGCGCGCCGCCATCGCCCGCGGTCTCGCCAGCCGCCCGGAAATCCTGCTGCTGGACGAGCCGCTGGGGGCCCTCGACGCGCTCACCCGTATCCATCTGCAGGACGAGATCCAGCGCATCTGGGAGGTAGAGGGTGTCACGATGATCCTCGTCACCCACGATGTGGAAGAGGCCATCTTCCTCAGCAACAAGGTGGTGGTGATGGCCGCCAAGCCCGGACGCATCGTCGAGACGCTGGACATCGACCTTCCCTTCCCGCGTGACCGCGCGGCCCCGGCATTCGTGGCCCTCAAGCGGCGCATCCTCACCGCCATGGGAGAGGATGGCGGCAAGCCCACCGCCCGCGCAGCATGAAGACCGGCATCATTCAAGTCGCGGCCCTGCTGGCGCTGGCGATCCTAGCGGCTTCGGGCCCGACGCGGGCCATGGACACTGCGCCCTCAACGGATCTGCCGGACCTCTCGGAGAGCCGCGCCGCGCTCTATGCGGGCGACTACGAGCGGGCGCTGGCTTTGCTCGAACCGCTCACTGCCACGGTGCGCCACGCCGACCTCTACAACCTGCTCGGGTTCGCCAACCGCAATCTCAAGCGCTACGACGCAGCAGCGCGCTGGTACAAGGAGGCCCTGTTCTACGATCCGGTGCACCGTCCGGCGATCGAGTATCAGGGGGAGCTGTTCATCGCAATCGGCGACTTCAAGGGCGCCGAAAAGAACCTCGAACTCCTGCGCCTTCTGTGCTTCCCATCGGGCTGCGAGGAGCATGAGAAGCTTCGCAAGGCCCTCGTTGCTGCCGGACGCAATTCCTGAGAGACTTCGATCAGGCGTCCAGGAAAAAGCGATTGGGCGGGCGCGGCAGGCCGAGGTGCTCGCGCAGGGTGGTGCCTTCGTATTCCCGACGGAAGATGCCGCGCCGCTGCAACTCCGGCACCACTTTGTCCACGAAGGCATCGAGACCCTCGGGCACGAACGGGAACATGACGTTGAACCCGTCCGAGCCCTCGGTGACGAGCCATTCCTCCATGGCATCCGCGATGGTCCGCGGCGTTCCCACGAAGGAGAGCCCGCCATAGCCGCCGAGCCGCTGCGCCAGCTGGCGCACAGTGAGATTTTCCGCCCGCGCCAAGGCAATCGCCCGCTCGCGCCCGCTCTTGCTGGCATTGGTGGGCGGGATTTCGGGCAACGGCCCATCCGGGTCGAAGCTTGAAGCGTCCACGCCAAGCGCGATGGAGAGGGCGGCAATGGCGCTTGCCTCGTGCACCAGGCCGTCGAGGCGGGCACGCGTCTCGCGCGCCTCATCGAGGCTGTCGCCCACCACGACCAGCGCGCCGGGAAGGATCTTGAGATGGTCGCGGCTGCGGCCGGCCTTCTCCACACGCGCCTTCACGTCCGTATAGAAGGCCCGGCCAGCCTCGATGGAATTGACCGCGGTGAACACCACCTCCGCCGTTTCCGCCGCCAGTTGCCGCCCGTCATCGGATGCGCCAGCCTGGACGATCACCGGCCAGCCCTGCACCGGGCGGGCGATGTTGAGGGGTCCGCGCACGGAAAAATGCTCGCCCTTGTGGTCGAGCACATGCATCCGCTCCGGATCGAAATAGAGCCCTGAGGCCGTGTCCCGCACGAAGGCATCGTCGGCGAAGCTGTCCCACAGGCCGGTCACGACCTCGTAGAACTCGCGGGCCCGGCGATAGCGGGCCGCGTGCTCCATCTGCTCGTCCTGCCCGAAATTGAGCGCGGCATCGGGATTGGAGGTGGTGACGATGTTCCACCCCGCCCGGCCACCGGAGATATGGTCCAGCGAGGCGAAGCGACGGGCGATGTGAAACGGCGCATCGAATGTGGTGGAGGCGGTACCCACGAGGCCGATGCGCTCCGTCGCCCCCGCGAGGGCGGAAAGCAAGGTGAAGGGCTCGAAGGATGTGACCGTGTGGCTGCGCTTCAATGCCTCGATGGGCATGTTGAGCACGGCGAGGTGATCCGCCATGAAGAAGGCGTCGAACTTGCCGTCCTCCAGCTTGCGGATGAACCGGCGCAGGTGGGCGATGTTGAAGTTGGCATCGGGGAAGGCGCCCGGATAGCGCCAGGCACCCGTATGGATGCTGACGGGGCGCATGAAAGCCCCGAGGTGCAGGTGGCGCTGTGCGGGCATCAGGTCTCTCGATAGGGACGGGGCAGACGCGGCGCGCGCCCGATCAGGGAGTGGCCGGCTTCCAGATAGCGGCGTCGGAGGCGTCGACCTTCTTCGGCAGGACGCCCTCGGCGAAGAAGACATCGGCAATCTTCTGCTGCTCGGCAAGGCCGGCCGGCGTCACCGCGCCCACCTTGTAGGAGCGACGGGCGTTGGCTTTTTCCACCGTCGGCGCGTCGATGCCCCAGAGGCCCGCGAGGATTTCGGCGGCGGGTCCGGGATTGGCCTTCACCCATTCGCCGGTGGCTTTCAGGCGCTCGAACAGCACGTCGAGCACCTTGCCGCCTCGCTTCGAGAAATCCTCGGTGGTTAGATAATAGCGCTTGTAGCTGGCAAGGCCGGTGCCATCCGCGAGCACCCGCGCGCCCGACTGGTTCTGCGTGCTGGCGAGGAAGGGGTCCCACGCCACCCAGGCGTCCAGATTGCCGCTGACGAAGGCAGCGCGGGCGTCGGCGGGGGTGAGATAGGCGGGGGTGACGTCGCGGATGGAGAGTCCCGCCTTGGCCAGCGCTACGAGCAGCAGATAGTGGCTGCCCGCGCCCTTGGTAACGCCGACCTTCTTGCCCTTCAACTGCTCCACCGTGGTAATGGGCGAGTTGGCCGGGACGAGGATCGCCTGGGCCGAGGGCGAGGGCGCCTCCTCCGCCACGTAGACTAGCTTTGCGCCCGCGGCCTGGGCGAAGACGGGCACGGTATCGGCCACGTCCGCGGAAAAATCGATGGCGCCGACATTCATCGCCTCGAGCAACGGCAGGCCGCTGGTGAATTCGTGCCACGTCACCTCGACGCCCAACGGCTCAAGCGCCTTCTCCAGCGTGCCATTGGTCTTCAGCACGGTGATGAGAGTGGACGAGCGCTGGTAGCCGATGCGCACCTTGGTCGGCGCGTCAGCCGCCGCGGCAGCGGTCGCCAGCGCCAGGGTCAGGGCGAGGCCGGCAGCGAGGGGCCAGGAAGCGCGGAAGAGACGAGCAATCCGAAGGCCACGAAACAGGAAAAAGCGAGCAAGAGACACGTTCATCACCTCAATGGGGAGACCGGCGGCTGGCATGAGAAAGACGGGAGAAGGGCGGCCCGACCGCGGGACGGCGACCGTTATCGACGAGGCAATGTCTATATTATCAATCGATCTTGTGTAAAGATGACTCGTGACGCCCTATACCCCCGGCATGCGCACGCAGACCGGCGGGCTGCGCCGCTCCACCGCTCTTCCAAAGCCACCAGACGGTCCTCCTCATGACGACACCGGAATCCGCCCTCGCGCCCGCCGACGCAGCTCCCATTACCCCTTTGCGCGACTTCGTCATCGCTTTTGGTGGATTGCTCGACGAGCACCCCGACGAGGCCCGCATCCTAGAGGACGGTTCCGCCCTGCTCGCCCGGCTGGTGGCACGGGACGACTGGCTACCGGAGGCCTTCGCGGCGCCCCACCCCACCTACTACCAGCAATATCTGCTGCACGCGGATTCGACGGAGCGATTCTCCATTGTCAGCTTCGTCTGGGGGCCGGGGCAGAAAACGCCGATCCACGATCACACGGTCTGGGGCCTCATCGGCATGCTCAGGGGCGCCGAATACAACCAGCCATTCGCGCTCGACACGGCCGGCCGGCCGGTCCCCTCCGGCGATCCGGACCGGCTCGAGCCCGGTGCCGTCGCGGCGGTCTCCCCGACCATCGGCGACCTGCATCGGGTCAGCAACGCCTTCGACGATCGGGTCTCCATCTCCATCCATGTCTATGGGGCCAATATCGGGGGTGTCCATCGCCACACCTATCCGGAGGACGGGCCGCGCAAGCCCTTCGTTTCCGGCTATAGCAACTCTACCCTGCCCAATCTCTGGGGCCGGTCCAAGGACGGCCGACGGAGCGCGTGACCCCATGACCTATATTGAGGTTGCCACCTTCCCCACCCTGTCGTTCGCGCAGGTGCGGGCGCGGCTCGCGGCGCGGCAGGAAACCGCCCTCCTCGACGTGCGCGAGGAAGACCCCTTCGCGCAGGAGCACCCGCTCTGGGCCGCCAACCTGCCGCTCTCGCGCATCGAGCTCGACGCCTACCGCCGCATCCCGCGCCGAGACGCGGTGCTGGTGCTCTACGGCAGCCACGACGGCGAGGACCTCGCGCCCCGGGCCGCCCGCAAGCTGATCGCGCTGGGCTATAGCGCCGTGCATCTTCTCGAGGGCGGGCTCGAAGCCTGGCGCGCGGCGGGCGGAGAGCTGTTCCGCGACGTGAACGTGCCGTCCAAGTCCTTCGGCGAGTTGGTGGAGCACGAGCGGCACACGCCCTCCCTGTCCGCCGAGGAGGTGTCGCAGCTGATCGCGGACGAGGCCGACATGGTGGTGGTCGACGCCCGGCGCTTCGATGAATACCGCACCATGAGCATTCCCACCGCCACCAGCGTGCCGGGCGCCGAACTGGTGCTGCGCGTACGCGAGCTGGCGCCCGATGCCGCCACGCGGGTGGTGGTGAACTGTGCCGGGCGCACCCGCTCCATCATCGGCACCCAGTCCCTCGTCAATGCCGGCCTGCCGAACCCCGTGGCCGCGCTGCGCAACGGCACCATCGGCTGGCTTCTCGCCGGCCAGACGCTGGACCACGGCGCCGACCGCCGGCCGCCGGAACCAACTGCCGCCACCCGCGCCGCCGCCCGCGCGGATGCACAGGCCGTGGCCGCGCGGGCGGGCGTCCGCTCCCTCGCCTATCCGGGCCTCTCGGGCTTCCTCGACCCGGAGCACACCACCTATCTCCTCGATGTCCGCACGCCGGAGGAATATGATGCGGGCCACCTGCCCGGCTTCCTCAGCGCCCCGGGCGGCCAGCTGGTGCAGGAGACGGACCACCACGCGCCTGTGCGCGGCGCCCGCTTCGTGCTGTTCGATACGGACGGGGTGCGCGCGCCCATGACCGGCTCCTGGCTGGCGCAGATGGGCTGGGAGGTGCATGTGCTCGAAGACGTCCCGGCCGCAGCGCTGAGCGCGACCGGCGCCGCCCCTCCCGACCGCCCGCCTCTTCCCGAGGTGCCGCTCATCACCGCCGCCGCGCTGGCCGAGGCGCGCGACGGGGCGCAGGACGATCCCGCGGCGCTCCAGATCATCGATGTTTCACCCGGCGCGGATTATGTCCGCGGGCATATCCCCGGCGCATGGTACGCCATCCGCGCCCAGCTCGGCGCGGCGCTGGAGACCATCCCGGCGGCGCGGCGCTATGTGGTCACCTGCGGCGCCGGCATCCTCGCCCGCTTCGCCGTGGCGGACCTCGCCGAACACCTCGGCCCCACTGCGGAGGTTTTCGTGCTCGACGGCGGAAACGCCGCCTGGCGTGCCGCCGGCCATCCGCTGGCACAGGGCGAAACCCGCCTCGCCGTGCCGCGGACGGATCGCTATCGCCGCCCCTATGAGGGAACGGACGCGCCGCGTTTGGCGATGCAGGCCTATCTGGACTGGGAGTTCGGCCTCGTCGCCCAGCTCGCCCGCGACGGCACGCATCACTTCCGGGTCGTCTGAGGGGAAGCCGGCGGGCCTGGCCAGCCACCGGACAGGGGCGGCCAGACGCTCCCGGCCGATGCCCGCCGAGGGTGACAGGCGCGGCCGCGTCTGACTAACAATATATAAAATCGAAGGCAAAATTATAAATTTGATTATTCTGCTTTTGTCGAGGCTTCAGTCGGGTGGGGCGCGTTTTCGAGCGGCGTGAACTCCGGTTCACACGTAGAGAACACGCACACTCACTGACGAGATCGCGTCTTGACGGCTCGAACTCCAGCCCATCCCGCGCGTGTTCCATCGCCTCAACCGCATTCGATACGCAGATGCCGCTGACGCACGTCCGGCGGCTCCGTTGGATGACGCGTCGACTGCGGCTTTGCTCCCCGGTCAAGCGGATGCATGGCCTCCTGCGGCGTCGGCAACTGCGTCCTCCACCTGATGGTCCGATGCGCGCCTGACCTGCGAGAGAGCGCTGAAACGCGCGCGACGGCAACTTAGGCCAAATTGCCCCGTTGCTTTTTCAATTAAATAAATAGATTAAATATAAAACATCACCCACCCGCCGTTGCTGGCGTGGATCACGATCTTGCCCGATGATGGAGTTTCCCCCATGTGCGAAGCCTGCAACAACAATGACATCGAAGCGTTTGCCAAGGCGTCCGCGCAGGCAGATTCGCCCGGCGTCGACCGCCAGCGCCGTTCGGTGCTTGCCGCTGCTGCTGCGGGTCTGGTCGCGGCGCTCACGCCTGCAGTCTTCCGTCGGCAGGCCCACGCGGCCGAGAGCGGCAAGTTCCGCGTTGGCTACATCGCCGAGCCGGCCCACGGTCTTCATTTCATCGCCAAGGAGAAGGGCTACTTCAAGGACGAAGGCCTGGATGTCGAGCTACTGCAGTTCAAGTCGGCGGGCGAGGGCCTGACCGCGCTCAAGTCGGGACAGCTGGACATCGGTACGTTCGGCTCAGCCGCGCCCCTCCTCTTCATCTCGCAGGGCACGCCCTTCACCATCTTCGGCGGCATGATGATCGGCGGACAGGCGCTCATCGCCCGACCGGAAACGGCGGCCGGACTAAAGGACATCGCAAGCTATCGCGGCAAGAAGCTCGGCCTCGTGCGGCTTTCCACCGGCGACGTGGTGTTCAGCGGCGCGCTGAAGAAGGCGGGCATCGATCCGAAGAAGGATATCGTCCGGATAGAGCTGCCGTCCCCCGGCGTGGTGGTGGAGGCGGTGAAGAAGGGGGAGGTGGACGTCGGCCTCGTTTTCTCCCCGCACTTCACGCTGGCGGAAAAGCAGGGGCTCGTCGTCTCCAACCTGATCGAGGACTTCTACGCCAACTATACCTGCTGCCGCCTGACGGCCAACACGGCCGATTTCGAGAGCCGCAAGGGCGAATACCAAGCCTATCTCAAGGGGCTGATCCGCGCCTACAAGGTCTATTCCACCGATCCGGAAGAGACGGTGCGCATCTTCACCACCTCGCTCAAGCTGGACGAGGCCATCATCCGTCGCGACACCTATACCCGCAAGGCATTCGCCTCCCATCCCGATCCCCTGCGCAAGGGCACGCTGGATTTCTGGCAGGCCATGGTCGACGCGGACTATGTGGCCGCGAAGGACTACCCCGTCGCCAAGCATATCGACGTCGACGTCTACAAGGCGGCGCTCAACTCGGTCATCGCCCGCGAGCCCAACGACAAGGTCTTCGCGGAACTCGCCACGTTCTACGCCGCCAACAACGCCTGAGGTGCTGGTCTTGTCCTCCACGCAAATCCGAGCCGGCGGCGCCCACCCCGGCACACGGCCCGCAGCCCTTGGGCCGGGACGGGGCGCACCGGCAGGCCTGCACTGGTCCCAGACCCTGCCGGCGGGTGCGATCTTGGCCGGCCTGCTCCTAGCCAGCGCCTGGCCCGGATCTGAGGAGGGGTTTCCCCTTTACCTCGTCCTGTTCGCCGTCGGCGTCGGCGTGGTCGCGCTGGCCCGGTGGCGGCTGGCCGGTTCAGACGTAGCACGCCAGTCGGTGTGCGACGTCGCGGCGATCCTCTACGCTATTCTTCTCGCCTGGCAGCTCGCGACGGCCCACTTTGCCGCCCTGGACCCGATGTTGTTTCCGCCCCCCGAACTGACGCTCCGGCTGTTCGTGAAGGAGCTGCCGGATCTGCTCTACTGCCTCAGATCCTCCCTGATCCTTCTCGTATCGGGGTTCGGAGCCGCGCTCGCGCTGTCGCTGCCGCTGGGCCTGTATGTGGGATGGCATACGCGGCTGCATCACGCCGTCAGCCCGTTCACAAAGATCCTCGGCACCATACCGCCGGTGGTCTTCATTCCCTACATCGTCCACGTCCTGCCGTCGTTCAAGAGCGCCTCCATCGTGGTGATCTTCATCGGCGCCTTCTGGCCGATCTTCATAAATACGGTGGCGGGCGTCTTCAACGTGCCCAAGGGCCTGATCGATTCCGGGCGGGTCCTCAACCTCAGCACCCGCAAGATGCTCCTGCGCGTCGTGCTGCCGGCCGCCCTGCCCTCGATCTGCACCGGCGCCTCCCTTGCCCTGGGCTTCTCCTTCCTGCTGCTGACGGCGGCGGAGGTCATCGGCGCCAATTCGGGCATCGGATGGTATGTGCACTACTTCTCCGATTTTGCCGATTATCACCGGGTGGTCGTGGGCATCATCTTCATCGGCATCGTCGTGGTAGCGATCACCCTCGCCACCGAGCGGCTTGAACGCCACCTCCTGCGCTGGCGCAGTTGAAGGAGAAAAGCCGTGACCAAGTGCGTCGAAATCGAGAACCTCTCCTTCGCCTATCGCGGCAATCTCGTGCTGCGCGGCGTCAACATCACGGCGGAAGGTGGTGACTTCGTCTGCCTGCTGGGCCCGTCCGGCTGCGGGAAGAGCACGCTGCTGCGCCTCATCGCCGGGCTTGAGCGGCCGGATGCCGGCAGCATCCTTATCGGCGGTGCGGCGGTGTCGGGGCCGGGCCTTGATCGCGGCGTGGTGTTCCAGGACTATTCGCTCTTTCCCTGGCTCACAGCAGGCGAGAACCTCGTCTTCGCCCTGGAGCAGGCCTTCCCGGACCGCCGCCGGCGGGACCACGTGGAGGACGCACGCGCGCAGCTCGGCCGCGTCCACCTGGAAGGCGCCTTCGACAAGCTGCCCTCGCAATTGTCCGGCGGCATGCGCCAGCGCGTGGCCATCGCCCGCGCCTTCGCCACCGATCCGCCCCTGCTGCTCATGGACGAGCCCTTCGGCGCCCTGGACGCGGTGACGCGGGCGCATCTGCAGGAACATCTCCTCGCCCTGTGGCAGACCCCGTCGGGCGCGGCGAAGACGGTGTTCTTTGTCACCCACGATGTGGACGAGGCGATCCTGCTCGCGAGCACTGTGGTGGTCCTCGGCGCCAATCCCGGACGGATCCGCGGCGTGTTCGATATCGACGTGGCGCGCCCCCGCTCGCGTCAGTCCATCCAGTCGAGCCCGCGCTACCTCGCACTGCGAGCCGCCATGGTCGATCTTCTCTACGAGAGAAGCGACGATGCGGGCGATGCCGGCACCCCTCAATAGCCCCTAATCCGACGAGACACGGACATGACGGACACGCCCCAGACCAATTCCTCGCCGCTTTCGGTGCTGACCGCATGGCTGCGTCGGCCGTGGGTGGACATCGCCGCCACTTCGGTATCTCTGCTGTGCCTGCTACATTGCATCGTCCCGCCTTTGCTCATCCTCCTGTTTCCGCTTCTCGCTTATGAGATCGAGCTGCCGGAATACATTCACGTCGTGCTGCTGGCGGCGGCCATCCCCCTCAGCCTCATCGCCTTGCGACAGGGCCTGAAGGATCATGGCAAGGTATTGCTCGTGGTGCTCGGCGTGCTCGGCCAAGGTATTGTGGCCTTCGGTGTCCTGAGCGAATCCGTGCCAGTGCTCGAAACCGGCCTGACCGTCATCGGCGTGAGCATTGTCGCGCTGGTACACCTGCTGAACTGGCATATCCGCCGCCGCAAGAACGCACTAAACTGATGGGTTGGATGCCCCCTCCGGCCGGCGTCGTAGATGTCTGCGCAGCGCTTTCGCGGCGCTTGCATGGGAGGAGCACATGCCGATGTTCATGTCCTCGCGATCGACCTGGCCAAGCGGAGCTTCCAGGTCTGCGGCACGGATCGGGGCGGGCGGTTCTGTTCAACCGGACGGTGTCCTGCGCCAAACTGATCCAGCTATTGACTGCGCAATCGCCCTGCATCGTGGCGATGATCCTCCCCCGTTTTGGTGGACACCCATGTTAGCTTTTATGAGCTTCACCGGAGTGTTCGATGGGCGCACGGCGTCGGGTGTTTCCAGGGGCGTTCAAGCGGGAGGCGGTTGAGCGGGTGGCCTCCAGCGGCCTTTTCACCTCACAGGTGGCGCAGGAACTGGGGCCGCACGAGACGGTGCTGCGCCGGTGGGTGAGAGACCTCGCCCCCCAGGCGACGGAGCCGGCGCGGCGCCCGATCCCGCAGGCGGCGGCCCCGTCGCCGGCAGATCTGGCTGCCGAGAATGCCCGGCTCAGGCGGGAGAACGAACGCCTACGGATGGAGCGCGACATCTCGAAAAAAGGCCTTGCTCATCTTCGGAGCGGCCTCCCGATGAAGTTCGGGTTCGACGATGAGCATCGCGCTGTGTGGCCGGTCAGTGTGATGTGCTCGGCCTTGGGGCTGTCCGCCAGCGGCCATTGTGCTTGGCGTGCCCGTCCGGAGAGCTTGCGCGCACAGGCTGACCGGGCGCTCACCGATGACATCCGGCTGATCCACGCGGAGAGCAGCGGGACCTATGGTGCCCCCCGGATCCATGCAGTGCTGCGAGGGCATGGTCGGCGCGTGGGCCGTTCCCGGATCGAGCGGCTGATGCGCCGCGCCGGCACCCAGATCTACTTCTGCGATCCTCAGAGTCCGTGGCAGCATGGCACCAATGAGAACACGAATGGATTGCTGCGCCAGTACTTTCCAAAGGGTACGGATCTGAGCGCACACAGTGCAGAAACGATCGCCGCCGTTGCGGCAACCCTCAACGCAAGGCCCCGAAAAACCCTCGGCTGGAAGAGCTCAGCCGAAGCACTTGACCAGTGATTAGAATAGGATGGAACACAACTGTTGCGTCGACCGATTGAATCCGCCCAATATGCTGCCGAGGCCTACCGCGGGGCGCTTGCTACCGCGAGCATCACCCCATCCATGAGCCGCAGGGGCGATTGCTGGGACAATGCCCCCATGGAGAGCTTCTTCCACACGCTGAAAACCGAGCGGGTCCATCATCGACTCTATGCCACGAACGCCGAGGCAAGACGGGACCTGCTCGGATAGATTGAGGGCTTCTACAATTCCCGCCGCCTGCACTCCGCGCTCGGCTACATCAGCCCGGCCCAGATGGAACGTAGAGCGGCATAACCCCGTCCACTTTTTCGGGGGAAGATCACTCGCGAATTCCTCGCTGGCGGGTGCGGCGCTGTGCGGCAAGGTTAAGCGGGCGCCGCGGCCGAGCCTCATATCAATGACTGACGGGCGGCCACCGGACGCCTTCTTTCGGAGCGACTGACACAATGGACCGACTAACTGCTCTGAAAGTGTTCAAAACAGCTGCTCAGCTGGAGAGTTTCGCCGAAGCAGGTCGGCGCCTAGGCCTGTCGCCCGCTGCGATCAGCAAGAACATCTCCGAGCTGGAAGACCATCTTAAAGCGCGCCTGTTCAACCGCACGACCCGGCGCCTCAGCCTGACCGAGGCCGGCACCGCATACTTTGACCGCATCTCGCCGCTTCTGGATGGTCTGGAAGAAGCCGATGAGATGGTTGGTGCGTTGAACACCTCGCCGACAGGTGTTCTGCGTGTGACCGCGCCCCAATCTCTCACGCTCCATTGTCTTGGCCGGCTACCCGCTCGGTTGTTGCAGACCTATCCTGGGTTATCGATGCGGCTCGACCTGGACGATGGCAAGACCAACATCGTTGAAGAGGGCTACGACCTTGCCATACGCGGCAGCAGCCAGCTTGAGGACTCCAGTCTGATGGCGCGAAAGCTGATGGACCTGCCGCATGTCGTCTGCGCGGCTCCGACCTATCTCGAAGCCTGTGGGGCGCCCGGCCGGCCGGAAGATCTAAGGCGACACGAGTGTCTCACCTATGTGTTGTCGGATCATGCGGCGGAATGGCGTTTCAGTAGGGCCGGAGAAAGTATCGGCGTGGCCGTGCCCGGTCGCTTCTTCACGAATTCCAGCCTGGCGGTTCGGGACGCAGCCCTCGGAGGGCTCGGCATCGCCCTCCTGCCACGCCTTTATGTCGACAGGGATCTAAAAGAAGACCGTCTGCGGATCGTCCTCGACGATTGGATGCTCCCCGCTGCATCCGTTTATGCAATTTATCCGTCACGACACCACATTGCGCCCAAGCTTCGGGCGATCCTCGATGTCGTAGCGGAAGAATTGGCGGCGCGCACCGAGGACAAAACCTTTTTCTGAGTTTTGTGCGGCGCGTTAGCGTGGCGGAGCGCCCAGACACGCACGCGCCCTTGAGATGATCGGCGCGTGCGTGCTTCTGATGCGGCTAACGGGTGCCGTTCTTCGCGCGCTCAAGGAGCTTCGGAGGCGCGGCTTCGAAGTCGATCCACGGATTGTCGCCCAAGCACCCCGAGGCACGTGAGCTCACATCCTCATAGCGCATGACGAATTGCTCGGGGCCGTGGGCGTAGGCGACCACGAGACCATGCTTCGCGTCGAAGTAGCCACCGTGCGGCACCAGCCCCGGGTAGCTGATCCGCCACCCCTTGTCGGCTTCGGCGACCGCGCTGAAGCGAACCTTCGCCACGGTCCCGTCTTCGAGAACGAAGAACCAGGTGTAGGGCCCGCCCGAGATGATCGTCATAACCTCGTCGATAGCCTGACCGGCATCCGTGCGATTCACGTGCAAGCGTCCGAACTTTTTCATCAGGAACGCCACGGTGTCGGGGCCCAGAGCCTTCATGTCGTAGATCTTCGGATAGGGCGGCACCCCTTCCTCCGACGTGGTGAGAGATCCCCCGTCCTTCACCGCTGACTGCCGTCCCGCCTGATCGATCTCCCGGAGAAGAGCCTGGCGGTCGAGCGCGAAAATGGACAGCAGACGCCCCTGCTCCTGCGCATCGAGGCTCCGCATCCTGGATGTCTCGATAAGCGATCGGGCGCTTTCCGGGATCGGCACTTCCGAGACCCGGACACCGACCTTCAAGAGATGCGCGTTGACCGCGTCGAGACCGATGGCATCCGGGCGTCCATCACTGAACGACATGCGAACATATCTCGTCCCCTCGGGCTGCGGCTCGGCTTGCGCTGAAGGCACAAAGACGGTGCCGAGAAGGGCGACGGCCATGAGGCCTTGCTTGAAGAATGTCATATCAAATCCTCGCATGGGCCCCGCTTTCACTAGGGCACGAGATCTGATTTCGGTCTCGGCCGTCGAAATATTAGAGCAAGGCCAATGAAGACACTCTTCACCGGCAGTAGCGATAGGCGGGCTGCCTGTGCGAACGGCGAGCGGCCCCTGGCGGTCCTTCCAGTCGGAGCCCGTGTCGCAAGGCGTCCGCCTGGGCGGGCCGCGGCACAACGTCATGACGACGTGCGGCCCGGCTTCTAGCCGGCGGCACCGCCCCGCCGCGCGAGAATGGCGCGGGCGCGGATGCGGACTGGTTCGTCCACCATCGAGCCATCGACGGAAACGGCCCCAGCGCCGCTTGCCAGAACCCGCTCCGCCCAGGCGATCTCCGTCGCATCCGGCGCAAAGCCGGTGCGAATGGGGGCGATCTGCCGTGGATGGATGGCGAGCTTGCCGCCGAGTCCCAGCGTGCGGGCGCGGCGCGCGTCGTCCGCAGCCGCCGCAGCATCGTCGAGAGCGGTCGTGACCCCGTCGATCGGCGCCGGCAAGCCGGAGAGACGGGATGCCAGCACCAGTTCTGAACGGGCCGCGAACAAGGCCTCGGGCACATGGGCGCAACCGAGATCCGCGCAATAGTCCACCGAGCCGAAGGCCAGCCGCGCCACCGCCGGATGGGCGGCGAGCGCGCGTGCGACGGCAAGCCCCCGCGCTGTTTCCATCAAGGCCACCACCGGCACCGGACCAACAGCGTCGGCCACGCGGCTCACGACGTTGAAATCCTCCGCCTTGGGCAGCAGGACGGCGGCCGGCTGGAGCCGCGCCACGGCGGCGAGGTCCGCCGCATGCCACGCGGTTCCGGCCGCATTCACGCGCACCAGAACCGGCAGGTCGGTGAAGGCGCAATTCATCGCGGCCCGCGCCGCCTCCTTCGCCTCGGCCGGCACAGCGTCCTCCAGATCGAGGATCACCGCATCGGGGTGCGCGGCGGCGGCCTTCGCGAAGCGCTCGGGCCGATGCGCCGGCACGAAGAGGGGGACGATGATGTCGGCGATCACCACGCGGCCTCCGCGCTCATGGCGACGGGGCCGCCGGGCCGGGCGGTCCAGAGGCTGAGCCCTTCGGCCGTTTCCTCCGCATGGAGCATCAGCGGCGCATCGTCGAACACGGGGGAGTGGCCCCGGAACGTGAAGCGCGCCGGCGGCGTGCCGTGGATGTCGGTCGCGAACCGCAAGAGCCAGGTGGCCTGGAGCGGACCATGGACCACGAGGCCGGGATAGCCCTCCACCTGCGTCACATAGGGATGGTCGTAGTGGATGCGGTGCCCGTTGAAGGTCAGAGCGGAATAGCGGAACAGCATCGGCGCGGAGGTGTCGGCCGACCGGCAATGTCGTCCCTCGGTCGCGGGCGCAATCCCCGGAGCGGACGTCGCCATGCGGCCGGCCGCACGGTAGACGATGTCCTGCACTTCGCTGATCACCAGGCGTTCCCCCGACCAAATCTCGTGCCCGACGGCCACGAAGCAGAGGGAGCCGCTGCGGCCATGCTTCACCTGCACGTCCGTGACCGTGGAGACGCGGCGCACCTCGTCCTCCACCGCGATGTCGCCGGTGAACGCGAGGCTCCCGCCCGCCCACATGCGGCGGGGCAGCGGCACTGGCGGCAGGAACCCGCCGCGGGCCGGGTGCCCATCCGACCCCAGCGCACGGGTCTGCACCGCCGGCAGGGCGAGACACCAGTGCAGCATGCGAGGGGCCGCCGCGCCTACCGCCACGTCGCCGGGGTCGTCGTCGAAGGTGGCGCGGAAGCGGCGCACGAGATCCGCCGTGGCGCGCTCCGAGGCCTCCTCGCGCCGGCCGATCCACCGGCGCAGATCATCAATGTCGAGGGTCGCCGCATCCGTCATCGCGCCTTCTCCTCTTCAGGCGTGTGGGCACCAATGGCCGGCACCGGCCCATAGCTGCGCGGCGCGTCCACAAAGATCGGCCCCGGCGCGGGCAGGCGGACCGGACCGGCCGGCGTCTCCACGCAGATCCGGCGCAGGTGCGGATGGGCCGAGAGCCCGGCCATGTCGTTGATGAAGGCGAAGGCGACGCCGGCCGCCTCCACCCGTTGCGCCGCAAGGGCCGCATCGAGCGCGGCGAAGGCGTCCGCGACGGCGGCGTCGGTCTGCGTGCGGTTCTCGCAGCGGGCGATGTTGGTGGCGAAGCGCGGGTCCTGCGCGAACTCGGGCCTTTCGAGCACATGCCGCGCGAATGCCACCCATTCGCGGTCGCTTTGCACGGAGATCAGGATCTGCGACCCGTCGCGCGTATCGAACAGCCCATAGGGGGCGATGGAAGGATGGGCGAGGCCCATACGGCGCGGCGGCTTTCCGCCCTCGTGCTGCAGCAGGGGGACGGTGAGCCATTCGGCCGTCACGTCGAACATGGAGACGCGGATGTCCGCCCCCTGGCCCGTTGCAGCGCGGGAGATGAGGGCTTCGAGAATGGTGGCATGGGCGCTCGCGCCCGTTGCGATGTCCACCACCGAGAAGCCGACGCGGGCCGGTGCCTCCGGTCCCCCGGTGAGCGAGGCGAGCCCGCTTTCGGCCTGGACCAGAAGGTCATAGGCCTTGCGGTCCGCCAGCGGGCCCTCGTCGCCATAGCCGGAGATGGAGCAGATGATGAGGCGCGGGTGGGCGGCCCTGAGTTTTTCCCGACCGAGGCCGAGGCGCTCCAGCGCGCCGGGCTTCAGATTCTGCACCAGCACGTCGGCACCGGCGATGAGCGCCTCCGTTTCCGCCCGGCCCTCCGGCGAGGCGAGGTCGATGGCGAAGCTCTCCTTGCCCCGGTTGAGCCAGACGAAATAGCTCGACTGGCCATTGGCCACGTCGTCATAGCCGCGGGCGAAGTCTCCCTCCGGGCGCTCGACCTTGATGACCCGGGCGCCGGCATCGGCGAGGCGGGCGGTGCAGAAGGGGGCGGCCACCGCCTGCTCGATGGCGACAACCACGAGGCCGGCCAGCGGCAACGGCGCCGGACGATGAGGAACCTGTTCCAATTTCGGCCTCGTCAGAACGAGCGCGGCAGGCCGAGCACATGCTCGGCAACATAGCTCAGGATGAGGTTGGTGGAGATGGGTGCGACCTGGTAGAGGCGCGTCTCGCGGAACTTGCGCTCGATGTCGTATTCGCAGGCGAAGCCGAAGCCGCCGTGGAACTGGAGGCAGGCGTTGGCCGCTTCCCATGAGGCCTTGGCGGCGAGATACTTCGCCATGTTGGCCTGGGTTCCGCAGGGCTGGTGGGCGTCATAGAGCCGGCAGGCCTCGAAGCGCATGAGATTGGCCGCCTCCACCTCGATGAAGGCCTCCGCGATGGGGAATTGCACGCCCTGGTTCTGGCCGATGGGGCGGCCGAACACGACCCGCTCGTTCGCGTAGGCAGTCACCTTGTCGACGAACCAGTAGCCGTCGCCGATGCATTCGGCGGCGATCAACGTGCGCTCGGCATTGAGGCCGGTGAGGATGTATTTGAAGCCTTGGCCTTCCTCGCCGATGAGATTTTCTTCCGGAATCTCCAGACTGTCGAAGAACAGCTCATTTGTCTCGTGGTTCACCATGTTGAGGATGGGTTGGACCGTCATCCCCTTGGTCATAGCCTCCTTGATATCCACGATGAAGATGGAGAGGCCTTCAGACTTCTTCTTCACCTGGTCGAGGGGGGTGGTGCGGGCGAGCAGGATCATCAGGTCGGAATGCTGGACGCGGGAGATCCAGACCTTCTGGCCGTTGATGATGTAGCGGTCACCCTTCTTCACTGCCGTGGTCTTGATCCGTGTGGTGTCGGTGCCGGTGGTGGGCTCGGTGACGCCCATGGACTGGAGGCGTAATTCGCCGGCTGCGATCTTCGGCAGGTAGCGGTTGCGCTGTTCTTCCGAGCCGTGCCGCACCAGCGTGTTCATGTTGTACATCTGGCCGTGGCAGGCGCCGGAATTGCCGCCCGCGCGGTTGATCTCCTCCATGATCACGGACGCCTCCGTGAGGCCGAGGCCGGAGCCGCCGTACTCCTCGGGGATCAGCGCGGCCATCCAGCCGGCCCTGGTCAAGGCATCGACGAAGGCTTCCGGATAGGCCCGCGCCTCGTCCACCTTGCGGTGGTACTCGGCCGGGAAATCGGCGCACAAGGCACGCACCGCGTCCCGGATCTCCTGATACTGGCCGCTGCCAACGGTCTGCATTGTCCCTCTTTCCTCCCTCGGCCGCACCCTTTGAAACCACAGGAGCCGGCCTGCGGTCGATCGGCAAGGGGCCGACGACCTAAACCCGATATAAGCGGCAGGCATAAGCGGCGGACGGGCGCTTCATGTATCGCTGGCCGGGCGGCCGCAGCCCGCGGGGAAAAATCATGGACGCGATACGACACTTCTCAAACCACGTCTTGGATGTCCGCCTCAAGGACCTGCCTGACATCGTCGTCACGAGTGCCAAAACGTTCGTGCTCGACAGCATCGGCGTCGGCATCGCCGGGAGCACCGGCCAGTGGGCGCCGGAACTGGCGGCGTGCGCCCCCGCCTGGGGAACCGGCGAGGACGCCCGCGTCTTCGGGCGCGCCGGCCGCTACCCGGACGCGCTGGCGGCTCTCATGAACGCCTACCAGATCCACAATTGCGAGTTCGACTGCCTGCACGAAAAAGCGGTGGTCCATGCCATGACGGCCGTGCTGCCGGCGGCGCTCGCAACGGCCGAGCGCTTGGGCGGGGTGGCGGGTCCGCAATTGCTGGAGGCCGTGATCGCCGGCGTCGATATCGCCTGCGCCATCGGCCTCGGCGGGACGCGCCCTATGAAGTTCTTCCGCCCGGGTGTCGCAGGCGGCTTCGGCGCCACGGCGGCTGCCGGCAAGCTCCTCGGCTTTGATGCCGCGACGCTGCAGAACGCTTTCGGGACCACCTTTGCCCAGTCGTGCGGGTCCATGCAGGCGCATGAGGAAGGCACCATGCTTCTGGCCCTGCAGGTCGGCTTCAATACGAGGAATGCGTTGCACGCCTGCGCGCTGGCGGCCAAGGGTCTGCGGGCGCCCCAAGAGGTGCTGGAAGGTCGCTTCGGCTATTACGCTTTGTTCGAGGACGGCAGCGACCTCGGCCCCGTAGTGGAGAGCTTCGGCAAGGTCTGGCGCATCGCCGAACTGGCGCAGAAGCCCTTCCCCAGCGGCCGCGCCACCCACGGCGCCCTCGAAGCCATCGCCGGCCTCATGGCGCGCCATGCCTTCGGCGCCGATGACGTCGAAACCGTGCTCATCCGCCTGACGCCGGTGGCGCGCACACTCGTCGGCCGGCCGCCACGGGACGACATGGCGGCCAATTACGCCCGTCTGTGCATGGCCTATTGCGCCGCGCGGATGCTGGGCGGCGGCCGTCTCGACATGGAGGACTTCACCGCGCAGGCGCTGGCGGACGGAAAGAGCCGACATTTGGCGTCGCGCGTTCAGGTCGAGGCGCTCGATACCGCCAGCACTGACGCCTTTGCGCCGGCCGAGGTGGAAATCGCGCTGAAGGATGGTCGCACGCTATCGCAGACGGTCGCGCACATCCTCGGCCACCCGCTGAACCCGCTGCCTCGCGAGGCGCACCTGGAGAAGTTCCGGCGCAATTGCCGCTTGAGTGCGACGCCGCTTTCGTCCGTTGCGGCGGAGCAGATGATCGCGGCGGTGGATGAGCTTGAAAGGGTTCCCGACGTCGGGATTCTCATGGACCTCGCGGCCGCGTCCTCCTGAAAGCCCGGGGGCGGTCGCCAAGGCGCCGCCCCCGCCGTCGTCAGACGGTCCGCGCTTCTTCACGCGAGGCACCGGCTTCCCGTGCGATATCCAGCAGGATGCTCACGTCGGGCAGGTCCTCCAGGTGCCATACGGCATTGAGCAGGCGGCGTCCGGCGCCGTCCGGGAGAACACCATCGGTGCAGTCCCGGAACTTGTCCTCCAGCTCGCCATCGCTAAGCGGATAGGCAGGCCCGCCGCGATAGCGATCGTCCGACATGCGGGAAATCAACGCGCCAGATTTCGTCACGACCTCGATCCGCGAGAGGATGCGATCGTGGCCCATGGCGTCGATCTCGGGATCGAACTGTGCGCGCACGCGCCGCTGCATGGCCTGCACCTCGGGCGAGCGCACGAAGGCATCGGTGAACTCCGCCTTTCCAGCCGTGCCCCGCAGGATGATGGCCGACAGCAGGAAGGCCATGGAAAATTTGCCTTCCAGCTCCGAGGTCGCGATCTCGTAGCGGATCGGATGGAGGATGTTGTTGGCGGCGAACAGCGTCACGCTTTCGATGTCGTCGGGCGTGAGGCCGTGCTCGGCCATCAGCGCTTTCATGGCGTCCATGGAGGGATGGGTGAGCACGCCACTGGGGTAAGGCTTGATGCTGATGCCCGGCGTGACCATCGAGAAGGGCTTGCCGAAGCGTCCCATCACCAGTTTCGGCTCCCCGCCTCGGCCGGCCACCGCGAGGTAGCCCCACTTCGTATCGAGCGCCTCCGTGTTGAACGCAAAGCCCTCGCGCACGAGCAGCGCTGCTGTGACGCCGTTTTCGGCGGAGCGGCCCACGTGCATCGGCTTGCCCATCGTGCCGAAATTTGCCCGGATGCCCGCCGCCATGGACGCAGCGCCACCGATCGCCTGGGCCGTCGCTACCGCATCAAACTTCAGGAGCTTCGAGGCCGCCACCGCCGAGCCGAACGTGCCGATGGTGCCGCTTGTGTGGAAGCCGAGGTTGTAGTGGTCCGGGTTGATCGCCTCGGCCACCTTGCACTCCACCTCCACGCCACCGGCGAAGGCGGTGACGAAGTCACGCCCACTGACCGGCCCGGCGATTTCCGAAACGGCCAGAGCGGCCGCGAGCGGCGGCACGGTGGGATGGGTCAGAAGGCCATAGGGGCGGCCGGGACCTTCGGCGAGCTGCGTGTCATCCCAGTCCATGGCATGGCCGGCGAGGCCATTCCAGAACGCAGCCTGAGGCGCCGAAAGGCGCAGGTCCGCCCCGACGACGCGCGCCGCCGGGGGACCGGCGTGACGTTTCAGGTAGCGGCGGGCCACATGCAGCGTCTCATGGGTGGTGCCGGCCAGCATCACGCCGAGGCCATCGACGATGCAGCGCCGGGCGATCCGCACGACGTCCGGCGGCAGGTCCGCATAAGAGAGGTCGGCGGCGAAGGCCGATGCGTCCGCGGTGAGGGTTTCCTTCATGGCATTTCCTTTCAACGGCCGGACGAGTCGTCCCATGACCGTGCGAGATCGGTGGCTGTGGCCACGATTCCAAAACGGGCCTCGACGTTGCGCAGCGTGGCGTGGTGGAGGTCCATGTCCCAGGAGGCGCAGGCATCGCCAACGGCGCTCACGTAGTAGCCGTACTCGAACGCATCCCTGAGGGTGCTTTCCACGCACACGTTGGTGGACACGCCGCACACCGCCACCGAGGCGATGCCGCGCCCGCGCAACACCATGTCGAGATCGGTGCCCTTGAACGCGCTGTAGCGATGCTTGTGGATCACCACCTCGCCGGCGGCGGGCGACAGCTCCGGCACGAAATCCGCCCCCCAGGTTTCCGCGATGGCGATCCGGTCCGAAGCGTAAGTGGACCTTCGGCGCTGGGCGAGCCACGGCCCGGAGTCCGAGAGATGGCCGGGCAGCGTCCAGAAGCCCACATGGCAGACGAGAACGCCCGCCCTGCGCGCCGCCGCACGCAGCTCCGCAATCACCGGAACGATGGCCTGCGCCGCTCCGAGCGGCCGACCGGCGGCACTTGCCGCGAATCCGTCCACGCAGAAATCCTTCTGCATGTCGATGATGACGAGCGCCGTGTGGGGCGGTGCGAAGCGCTCGGTAAAGGATGCAAGGATGAGAGGCTCAGCTGCCGTCATGAGCGCACCTGTGTCGAGAACCAGTCGGCGATTGCGGATCCCGACATGAAGCAGACGTCCGGATTCCCCGCGAGCAGATCGACGATCCGCTCCAGGTAGACGAAGCGATGGGGCACGCCGATGAGGTGAGGATGCAGTCCGATGCCGAGCACCCGCGGCGCATGGCGGCCTGCCTCACGTGCGAGGCATTCGAGCGTCAGGCTGACGCGCGAGAACATCTCCTCGGAGCGGTGCCGCTCCACCGCGTAGATCACGCTGTCGTTGAGCTCCAGCGTGTAGGGCATGGCGATGAGTTCACCGGCCCGCGTCGCCATAAGGGATGGCAGGTCGTCCACCCCCCAGTCGCAGACATAATCGAGGCCCATCTCCGCAAGGATGTCAGGCGTTTCCGCACTCTCGCGCAGCCCCGGGCTGAGCCAGCCGCGCACCTTGCGGCCGCTTACTGCCTCAAGCCGGGCCAGCGACCCGCCCACCACGTCGCGCTCGTGCTCGACACTCTGGAGGCTGGCCTGGTGGATGCCGTGGCCGATGAGTTCCCAGCCGGCCTCGAGCACGGCCTCGACACAGGCCGGATATGCATCGGCGACACTGGCATTGAGGCTAGCGGAAGCGGCGATGCCGTGCGCCCGGAACAGGCGGAGGATGCGCGACATGCCGGCACGAAGGCCGTATTCGGCCCAGCAGAAGTTTGGCACATCCGGCAATTGCTCCACCCCGTGCGGAGGCGTGAGGATTTTGCGCGGCATGGCTTTGTCGAAGGGCCAGTATTCGATATTCACCACGAAATGAACGATGATCGGCCTGCCGTTCGGCGCCGTCAGGCGCGGACGTTGGTGGGCCATCACGTAAGGGATGCGCGGGTTCGCCATGAGACCCGCTTCGGTTCGATACATCAGATCTTCCTTCGGGGAGAAGCGCTGGTGGTGAACAGCAATTTGCGTTGGCCGACGCTTCGGCTGAGGTCGCGGGAACGCGCGTCACGGTCCTTGAAAAGGCGTATCGGCCGCGACCACAGCCCGATAGAAGGATTGGCATTCAACCAGTTATACGTTTTCTTGAAGGGTGCCCGGCGCAGGGCATGGCCTAAGCGGGACGCAGCAGCGCCCCGTCCCGAACGAGCGCCTTGGGGGAGACGGTGGGCAATGGAACTGCGGCAGCTGCGGTATTTCGTGACGCTTGCGGAGATCGGCAGCGTCTCCCGCGCCGCCGTGCTGCTGGGGGTTGCGCAACCGGCCATCAGCCGGCAAATTCGGTTGCTGGAGGATGAGTTCGGTGTCGCCCTGTTCTACCGCACCGGACGCGGCATGGAGCTGACCGAGGCGGGGCACTTACTTGCCGCCCGCGCCCCCACCATCCTCACCGATTTGCAGCAGCTGGAGAACGATGTGCGCGACCTGCGCGGCGTCGCCGACGGACAGGTGACGCTGGGCGTGCCGCCAACCGAGAGCTACTTCCTCGTCACCCCGCTGGTCCAGCGCCTGCGCCGCAGCCACCCGGGCATCTCTCTCAAGGTGCTTGAAGCCTTCAGCGGCCATGTGAACGAATGGCTCTCCGCCGGGCGCATCGACGTGGCGCTGTTCTACCGGGCGCCGCGCACCACGCATCTGGAAGCGGACGAGCTCGTCACGGAGCGGCTCTATTTCGTCGGGGCGCGCGGATCGCTCGGTGACGGACCCGCGCTCGGGCTGGCGGACGTGGTGGATCGCGACTTCATCCTGCCGAGCCGCGCCCACGGCCTGCGCCTGCTGGTGGACGGGGTCGCGCAGGCCAAGGGCCTGACGCTGACAGTGCCGCTGGAGATCGATGCCCTCCTCACCCTGAAGGGACTGACGGAGGCAGGGGTCGGCATCACGATCCTTCCCCATCACGCCGTCGCGCGGGATGTCGAGGAGGGCAAGCTCGATGCGCGGCCGGTGGCCGATGTGGAACTGTCGCGCACGCTTCTCTTGGCGACCTCCACCCAGCACCCCCTCTCGCTCTCCTCCCGGGTCGTAGTGCGGGAAATCCAGGCGCTGGTGCGCGACCTTGTATCCAGCCGGCGCTGGGTCGGGGCCATGGTGGAGTGAAGGTCCCAAAACGATATCGGCCGACCTCGCGAAGAGGTCGGCCGATACAAGGTGAGCACCGAAGCCGGTGCGCCCGCACCTAGAAGGGGACGTTTTCGAGCATCTCCGTCCAATAGGCGTGGCTGAGCCGGCGATCGAGAACGGGATCGACGAGCTCCACCTCGAAGCGCGCGGAAGACCTTATGCCCCCGAGCGCCGGCGGCGTGCCGCACATGAACAGTCCATTCTGCGGCAGCGGCGCGACCGCCTCGGCCAGCCTGGCCAGAAGAATGTGCGGATGGAGCATCTCCGCGAGGCTGTCCTCCTGATAGACGACGCGCCGGCCGCCCTCCTCGATGAAGCTGCGCACCACCAGACGGTCCCAATGGTCCGCGACCTCTTCCAGCGGCCACAGCCCCGCGCCGATGGGCTTCTGGCAGAGCTGCTTGGACAACGGGATGTCGATGGTTTCCGCGCTGCGGTCCGTATGGTCCGAGCCGACGCCGAGCCAGATACCATCGGGCAGGGCCAGGAGCACCGGCTCCACCTCGCCGGAGGTATGCGGGCCAATCACCTGGATCGTGTCGGCCCGCGTCGCGAGATTGGCCGTCAGCTGGAAGAACACGGGTGCCCTGTTGGGGCGACGCACGCCGATGGCCTCCAATTCTTCCAAATGCCGTTTCACCGAATCCGGGGTGCCCGTCAGCCCGCCGAGCACCAGCGCACGCGGCGTCACGCGCACGTCTTCCTCGCCCGTCCGGCGGGTCTTCCTGAAGTCGAGCATGACCGGTCAGTCCTTCAGGGGACGGCTGGCGGTTTCCCGTGCCGCGAGCACCGAGACGATGGTGATGGCCAGCGTCGCCCAGATGTAGGCTTTCAGAGGCAGCGTGCCGGGGAACTCGCGGTAAAGCGTCGTGAAGACGAGGGGAGCCAGGCCGCCGCCTACCGCACCGGCCAGCGTGTAGGCGAGCGAGCAGCCGGTATAACGCACGCGGGTGACAAACTGCTCCGCCACGAAGGACGCCTGCGGGCCGTACATGGCCGAGTGGATCACCAGCGCGACGGAGATCGCGATGATGATGAGGAGCGGATCGCGGGTCTCGAACAGCACGAACAGAACGTTGATCCACAGCGCCGACGCGATGGCCCCCGCCACATAGACCGGCCGCCGGCCGATGCGGTCGGACAGCGCCGAGAAGGCGAGACAGCCAAAGCCGTTGGCGGCGACGCCGATCATCACCGCGCTGATCGCCACCGTGCGGTTCACGCCCAGCGACTGGGTCAGGTAGGTGAGGGAAAAGGCGATCATGAAGCCGAAGACCACGTCAGAACCGATGCGCGATCCCGCCGCCACCAGAAGGTTGCGCAAATGGCCGGTGAGCACCTCGGTGATGGGGGCCGCGGAGGTTTCACCGTCCTTCGACATCTGTTCGAACGCGCCGGTTTCTGGGACGCCGCGCCGGAGCCAGATGCCGAACGCGACCACGAAGAAGCTGAGCAGGAAGGGCACGCGCCAGCCCCAGTCCACAAAGCGTTCGTCGGAAACGAAAGCCGTGAACAGGGTCAACATGGCCGTTCCGGAGAAGATGCCGACCATGGCGCCGACCTGCGCCCAGGATGCCTGGAAGCCACGGTGGCGGATGCTCGCCTGCTCGGCGGTCAGCAGCACGGCGCCGGCCCATTCGCCGCCAAGTGCGACACCCTGAATGAAGCGCAGCGCGACCAGCAGCAGCGAGGCGCCGACGCCAAGCGTCGCATAGGTGGGCAGGAGGCCGATGGCAAAGGTGCAGGCCCCCATCAGCACCAAAGTGAGCATCAGCACGTCACGGCGGCCAAGCTTGTCGCCGAGTCGGCCGAAGATGAAGCCTCCGATGGGACGCGAGAGATAGCCGACCGCATATGTGGAGAAGGCGAGAATGGTCCCCGCGATGGGGTCGAACTGCGGGAAGAACAGCTGGTTGAAGATCAGCGCCGCCATGGTGTTATAGAGCGTGAACTCGAACCATTCGAGCGCCGTCCCGACCATGCTCGCGGCTGCGAGGCGAGAACTCCATTGCGATGGCCCTGCCGCCGCTGCACTTCTTCCTTTATCGACGTCCGATATCGTGGTCATGGATGCTCGTCCCCTGGATATTGCTCCCACCTCGGCTGACCGGATCGGCGCGATGCGCGGTGCTTTCGGGAGGCTCGGGCCGGGTCGGAGTCCGCTGGAAACGGCCTCTCTTTCGGCTCACGGGAACACTGTGATGCGATCGGTAGCCACGCAACGGCTTGCACAATCAACCAGATATAACCGAACGTTATCTGGGGGCGCTAGGCGCAGTATCCCTCGCCCTACTTGGGCCGCCCCGAGTCTCCTAGACGCCCTCGGCTTTGACTTTGTGCTGCCCTTCGAACTCGATGGGTGACAGCATCCCGTTGCGTGCTTGCGGGTGGGGTTGTAGAATATTTCGATGTAATCGAACACGTCCTGGCGTGCCTCGTCGCGCGTGCGGTAGGTCTTGCGGCGGATGCGTTCGCGCTTGAGCAAGTTGAAGAAGCTCTCGGCCACGGCGTTGTCGTGGCAGTTGCCACGAGGGCTCATCGATGGAGGCTTGGTTGAGGTACTACGACGAGGATCGGCCGCATCCCTCCGATCACGGTGCCGAACTCTGGCGCCCTCCAGCCCACCGCCGTGAGCAAGCCGGAGGCTCCAACGTCCGGCGCTCCCACGTGGTCTCAAATCAGGCGCCGATGACCTGCGAACGCTGACTGCCGCCGTCGCGGGCGACGGCTGGTTAATCCACGAAATTCACCATGGCGCCGAGATCGAGGGCGGTGCGGGTCATCAGCCGCGACACCGGGAACTCTGCAATCGGGTGGTGACAAGAGCGTTGGCGCAAGCCCGGCAAGTGCCCATCAGGCCGGTGCGAGGTCCAGGGCGGGCTTTAGCAGGGAATTGCGGATTCGCGCCACCAGCGGACCGTCGGCCTCGCTTCGCCGGCGGGCTTCGATCCAGCGCGGATCGGCCGCGAACGCCGTCCATTTTTCCTCGCGTTCCGTGAGGCTGAGCCACGCCAGCATGTAATGAAGGCTCTGGTCGTTCTCGCCAACCAGGGTAGTCCAGAAGCCAACCGGCCGGATTCCCGCCTCACGCCAGAGCGGCAGCGCATCGTCCTCGAACCTCCGCAGCACACGCGGCAGGCAACCGGGCATGCAATCGTAACACCTCAGCTCGTAGATCATGCCGGCTCCTCCTGCGAATAGCGCTCCGGCTCCGGTGCGCTCGGCATGCCGGGAAGGTCCACCAATCGACCCGCAAAGCAATCGCCGATGAGCTCGATTAGAGCCCGGACCGCAGGCAGCACGCCGTGGCTGGAGGCGAGGAGTGCGCTCACCTCGAACGTGCCGCCCGTCCAGCCGGGTAGGACGCGCACCAGATCGCCCCGCTGCACCGCGTCCTGGCCGCAAGACGCCGGTAGCAACGCCACGCCCATGCCCGCGCGAACCGACGACAGGACCGCGCCGAGGTCGCTGCTCACGAGGCGTGGTCCCAGGTCTAGGCCGCTATCCGCGATGCAGGCGCCCTCAAGGATAGTGTCCTGCCGCTCCCTCGCCGGGGTCAGCAACAATCGGCCCGGGGCCTCTGCGAAGACGAACAGCGGGCAGCCCGTCAAATCGGCGGGCCTCGTCACTCCTGCGTAGGTGGCGGCATGGCCGGCGCTTGCAAAGAGGTGGCGCGGTTCCGCCTTGAGGCGCCGTCGGACCATGCTGGAATCCTCCAGCGGCCCGTCGTGGGCGACGAGATAGACATCGGCGGTGCGCGCCCCCATTTCGTCCAGCCGCGACAGCATCCGCTGCTCGACGCACACCTGGGGAAAGCGCGCCAGGAAGCCGGGCAACACGGTGCCAAGGCAGAGCGCGGCAGCAACCGGCGAACAGGCGAGGCGCAATGTGCCGCTCGGCGGTCCGAGACGGCTTCTGACCGCGGATTCGGCCGCCTGCGCTTCGGCGAGCATGTTGCGCGCGTGGCGATAGAATTCGCGACCCAATTCGGTGACAAGGAACGTGCGCGAGGAGCGCTGTATCAATCGGACTCCCAGCCTCATCTCCAGCTCCGCGACCCTGCGGCTGAGTTTAGACTTTGGAAGATTGAGTGCCTTGCTTGCAGCAGTAATTCCTTTGCTGTCAACGACCTGGGCAAAATAGAAATAATCGTTGAAATTGATCATCCGTATTCCCCGCCGGTCGTTGACCGACCTTGATTGTGCGCGGGTCCGCCGGGAGGGCGGGGCGCGCCTCTGGTCGCAACAGACTGTCATAGGTACTCACATTATGCAAATTTATATCATTTTTTGCATCATAGCACTATATTATGCACTCGTTTCATAGGAGCAACGATGCGTTCCGATTTTGCCGGCTTTCGGTCGCCGCCGCCCGGTGCGAGGCTCAAATTCGGGTCGAGCGGCGGGACGCCGGACGGCCTTGAGCACAAGCCGGCCGGATCGCCCACACGCGGACCGCGCCTTCAGGGGACCACGAGGTCCTCTCCGGAGCACACGCCGATCAGCTTGCCGTGCGATTGGTCGGATCCGATCGGAACGTGCTCCAGACGATTGGAACGAGATATGTCGAGCCCACAACCCGACGGAAACATAGATCACGTCCGCTTTTTCCGGGCGCCGGACGACAACCGTACAGTGGCGATCTTCATCGGAGGCCGGTTCAATGCCTTCGACCGCTTCCCTCCGTTCATGGAGACGCCGGAGGAGATCCGCCACGTGCAGGAGGCCTACAAGGTGGCCGACCCCACACTGGAGCGCACCACCAAGGCGCACGTCACCGACAACGGCTGGCCCCTCCAGATCATCATGCTGGAGCGCCATCCCGGAGCCACCACCCTGCCCCACTACCACGTGCCCAACGAGGCGCTGCCACCGCTTCCGACACGCCATCAGATCCTGATCTGCCAGAGCGGCAGAGCGCGCGTGGGCATCTTCACCACCTCCGGCGCCGCGCTGGGGGATGTGTATCTGGAGCCTAACGATCTGCTGCTCATGGCCGAAGGGCACGAGGTGGAATTCCTGGAGCCCCGTACGCGGCTCATCGAGATCAAGCAGGGGCCGTTTCCCGGCACCGACGCCGACGACAAGGTCGATCTTCCGAGGGTAGCACGATGAAACTCGCGACTTTCAGCATCGAAACCGCGGTCGGGCCGGCCGAACGCTTCGGCACGGTCATCACCGATACCACGCCCGGCGGGGCGATCGGCGCCGCACGCGACGGCGCAGGATGGGTGGTGGACGTGAACGCCACCTTTGCCGCTCTGTCGCAAGCGGCCGGCAGGCCAAGCCCCTCGCTCAGGGCGGATGCGTTCCTGCCATCGGACCTGCGCGCCGCCACCCTACTCTACGGGCCCGCACTCGATCCGGTGCACGAGGTCGAAGCTTTCGTCGCCCGCCGATGGGGCGAGATCACCGCCGGAGAGCTGCGCGGACCGCGCGGTGAGACCCTCGCCCACCGGCTGGATCGGGTGAAGCTGCGCCCGCCCATCAAGGTGCCGGTGCTGCGCGACTTCGCGGCGTTCGAGGACCACCTGCTCGCCACCTTCGGCAAGATGGGGCTGAAGCTGCCGCCCGAATGGTACGAGCGGCCCTTCGCGTTCAAAGCCAACTCCACCTCGCTCGTCGGCCATGACGAAGACGTGCAGTGGCCGCGCTACACTGAGCGGTTCGACTTCGAGCTCGAGATCGCCGCCGTGGTGGGTCTCGCCGCGCGCAACGTCGATGCCGCCGAGGCCGGCGCGCACATCCTCGGCTTTACCTTGTTGAACGACTTCTCCGCCCGCGACACCCAGCGCGGCGAGATGGCCAACAATACCGGTCCCTTCAAGGGCAAGGACTTCGCTTGGGGCCTCGGCCCCTGGATCGTCACGCCCGACGAGTTGCCCGACGTCCTGCACACCGACATGCGGGTGCTCGTGAACGGCGAGGTCTGGGCGAAGTCCACGCCGGGCGACATGCAGTGGAGCTTCGAGGAGATGATCTCCTACACCTCTCAGGACGAGACCCTGAACGTGGGCGACGTTCTCGGATCGGGCACCGTCAACCATGGCTGCGGCTTCGAGCTGGAGAAGTGGCTGAAGGCCGGCGACGTGGTGGAGCTGGAGGCCGCGGGCCTCGGCGTGCTGCGCAACCGCATCCTGCCGCCCCGGCCGGAGAAGGTGAACTGGCGCACCGCCCGGGCGGCGGCCTGAAGCAGAGCGGGGAGGCTGCCATGCAGATCGATGCCGTCCATCCGCGGCCCGAGGCCGCCGACGAAATGCCCTACGCCCCGGCCGTGGAGGTCCGGGGCTGTGCCGGGCTGCTGTTCATCGCCGGTGCTACCGCCTCCCCGCTCTACCACCGCCATCCCCATGTGCCAGAGGAGCACGAGCTTCCGCACGACATCAAGGAGCAGACCCGCATGGCCCTCGCCAATATCAAGCTGGTACTCGACGCCCGGGGAATCTCCTGGGACAACGTGGTGAAGATCACAAAATACGTCACCGACATGCGCGACATGGACGGGATGTACCAGGTGCTGGGCGAGCATTTCGGAACCTGGCGTCCCGCCGGCACGCTGGTGGCGGTGAACAATCTGAGCGCCCCCGGCGCCCGGATCGAGCTCGACATGATCGCCGTTCTGCCGTCCGCTATGTGACGCCCGCGTGCCCGTCACAACAAGATTGCGAGGGACACCACATGACGCACATGCAGGCCGACGGGGAAA
Organism: Xanthobacter aminoxidans; assembly: GCF_023571765.1. Lineage (GTDB taxonomy): Bacteria > Pseudomonadota > Alphaproteobacteria > Rhizobiales > Xanthobacteraceae > Xanthobacter > Xanthobacter aminoxidans. The sequence goes on from NZ_JAMJXC010000018.1 coordinate 93,145, forward strand.
CCCCGCCCCTCGTCTTGGTACGCGGTGTCGGCAAATCCTATCCGGGCGTGCGCGCCCTCCGTGGCGTCGATCTCGACCTGCGTCCCGGCGAGGTCCATGCGCTGGTGGGCGAGAACGGTGCCGGCAAGTCCACCCTAATCCGCATCCTGTCCGGAGCAACGCAACCGGACGAAGGGACCATCGCCCTTCGCGGCGCGCCCGTCACCTTCGCCTCGCCGCGTGCAGCGCGCGACAACGGCATCGTCACCATCTTCCAGGAGCTCGCCATCGTGCCCGGCATGACGGTGGCCGAGAACATCGTGCTGGGCAACGAGCCCGCCGGCGGTCCCGGGCGCCAGCTCTACGACCGACGCGCGGCCGAGGCACTCGCCCGTGAGACCCTCGCCGCCTTGGGCTGCGAGAATGAGATCGACCCCCGCGCGCGGGCCGGCACCCTCTCGACCGGACAGAAGCAGATCGTGGAGATCGCCCGCGCTCTCGCGCTCAAGGCCCCGGTCATCATCCTGGACGAACCCACCGCGTCACTCTCGGGCAAGGAGGCGGACGCGCTGCTCGCCATCCTGCGCCGCCTGCGGACGGACGGCACCAGCATCCTCTACGTCTCGCACCGCCTCAGCGAGGTTCTCGAACTGGCTGACCGCATTACCGTGCTGCGCGGTGGCGCGCATGTGGGCACCCGGCCGACGTCGGCCTTCGGCGACCCCATGGACCTCATCGAGATGATGGTAGGCCGCCCCCTCGACGAGCTGTTTCCGCCGCGCAACAACGAGATCGGCGCGCTGGTGCTAAAGGTGAGCGGGCTCACCCGCGCCGGCGTGTTTCAGGACATCGGCTTCGACGTGAAGGCCGGAGAGGTGCTCGGATTCGCCGGGCTCGTCGGGGCTGGCCGTACCGAGATCATGCGCGCCGTGTTCGGCGCAGACCGACGCGATGGCGGTGTGATCGAGAAGGACGGCCGGCGCCTCGACATCCGCAAGCCCGCCGATGCCATCCGCAACGGCATCGCCTACATCCCCGAGGACCGTAAGGACCAAGGCCTCGTCACCAGCCTGTCCGGGCACGAAAACCTGCTGATGGCCTCGCTCGCGGATTATTGCCGAGCGGGCGTCGTCTCCCGGGGCCGAGCGCGCCGGGCGGCCGAGGAGGTCGCCCGGCGGTTGCAATTCCGCGGCCAACTCGCGAAGCCCGCACGCACCAACTCCGGCGGCAACCAGCAGAAGATCGTCATCGGCAAGTGGATGCTGTCCCGAGCCGACGTCTTCATCTTCGACGAACCCACCCGCGGCATCGACGTGGGCGCCAAGGCGGAGATCTACCGCCAGATCCAGAGCCTCGCCGCGCAGGGCGCCGCCATCGTGGTGGTGTCTTCCGAGACCTCTGAGCTGGTGCACCTATGCCATCGCATCCTCGTCGTCTCGGCGGGGCGAATCGAAGACGAGCTCGTCTTCGAGGCCTTCGACGAGCAGCGCATCCTCGCGGCCGCCTTTCGTGGCCACACCCTCCCAACCGCGGCGCACGCCAAATAACTCGCGGCGCAATCAACAAGACCAGAGCGGAACCATGCACACATATCGCGAGACCATCGGAGGGCGCATGAGCACGGGATCCTGGCGGGAAAGCCTGGCCGGCCATCTGAGGGGGCGGGGAATGGAGCTTGCGCTGCCGATTGCGACGGTGGCCATGGTCGCTTTCTTCGCGGCATCGTCAGACGTCTTTTTCACCGGCCAGAACTTTCGCAACATCGGCATCGCAGCATCCGGGCTCGCCGCGGTGGCTTTTGGGCAGACCTTCGTCATCCTCACCGCCGGCCTCGATCTCTCGGTCGGCTCCATCGTCGCACTGGTGAGCGTGGTCTGCGCCTTCGTGATGCGCGAGTACGGGATCGCGCCGGGCATCGCCGCTGCCCTCGTTTGCGGCGCCGGCGTGGGCGTGCTCAACGGCTTCGTCATCACCCGCTTTCGCGTGTCGCCCTTCATCGCCACGCTGGCCATGCTCTCGGTAATGTCGGGGCTGGCGCTCAACCTTGCGGGCGGTGTACCCATCCCGGGCCTGCCGCCCGGCTTCGGCCTCATCGCCTATCAGTCGTTCCTCGGCATTCCCGTGCCGGTCATCATCGCCGCGGTGACGCTGCTGGTGGCCGAGCTCACGCTGCGCGCGACGAGGTTCGGCCGCCACCTGCGGGCGGTCGGCGGGAACGAGGAGGCGGCGCGGCTGTCAGGCATCCCGGTGGAGAAGATCCGCATCGCAGCCTACGCCTTCTGCGGCCTCACGGCGGCCATCGGCTCCATCATCCTCACCGCGCGCGTTTCCTCCGGTCAGCCCACCCTCGGCGCGACGCTGCCGCTGGAATCCATTGCCGCGGTGGTGCTGGGCGGGGTGTCTCTGGCGGGCGGGCGCGGCTCGGTGGTCAACGTGGCGGTGGGGGTGGCCTTCATCAGCATCCTCGCCAACGGGCTCAACCTGCTCAACATCTCATCTTACACGCAAATGATGATCATCGGCTTCGCGCTGATCGTCGCCGTGGCGCTCGACCAAGCCAATCTGCGCCGAGCGTCCGGGGGTTAACGCCACCTGTCGACTGCCATAAAATCAAGCCAGGGGTGACACATGAAACTTGACCTGCTGCTGAAAGCGCTCGCCTGCGCCGCCGTTCTGGGCGCCAGCGGAGCGGCCCTCGCCGCCGATCCCAAACCGCTGATCGGCCTGTCAAAACCCAATCTGAAGGGCCCCTATCCCACCGCCGAACTCTACGGCGTCCTCGACGAAGCGAAGAAGGAAGGCTTCACCGTCATCGTCCAGGATGCGGGCGGATACAACAATATCGACAAGCAGCTCGACCAGATCTCCAACCTCGCGATCAAGGGCGTCAAGGCCATCCTGATCGATCCCAATGACCCGGCCGCGATGACGGGCGTCGTCCAGCAGGCGCGGGCACAGGGCATCTTCTTGGTGGGCGCCGGGGTGAACGTCATCGCCCGCGGCGTGGAGCCGGACGCCGCGGTCTCCTCCAGCCACTGCAACATCGGCAAGGAATTGGCCGCGGGGGCTAAGAAGCTGCTTCCCGACGGCGGTAAGGTCGGCGTGCTCGCCGGTCCCGCCGGATCATTCTGGGCTACCGAGCGCCTGCGCTGCTTCAAAGAGGCCATCGCTGGATCGAACCTGCGCATCATCGCGGAGATCGCCAGTGAGCAAGATGCGGCCACCTCGCTGACGCGAGCGAGCGAGCTCCTCCAGCGCAATCCCGATCTCGATCTGCTCTACGGCGCGGACGACGTCTACGGCGTCGGCGCCGCGCGGGCGGCCCGCAGCGCCGGGCGCTGCGGCAAGACCAGGGTTATCTTCGCCGTGCTCGGCGACGAGGCCGAAGAGATGATGCGCGCCGGCTGCGCAGACTACGTGGTCGCCCAGCAGCCGGTGCTGATCGGGCGCACGGAGGTGCGTGTCGTGCGCGACCTGCTGAAGGGCATCCGGCCAGAGCCGAAGGTGATCAACGTCCCGCTTATTGCGGTGACGATGGAGAACCTCGACAAGGTGCAGAAGGAGAATCTCCAGCCACCGAAGGGGTGGAGGCCGTGAGGCCCATCCACGTTCAAGGGAGCCGGCCAGCGCCGACGGCTGACCGCAACAGTGAATCGGGCGCGCGAGAGGATCGATCCGTCTCCCGCGCCGTCGCGACCGGACCGAACGAGTCGCGGACGTAGCGAAACCTGGGGCCAGAGAGCATGAAGACCGCAACACCCGTGAAGGCGCGCAAAACCGCCATCGGCAAAAGCACCGCGAACGAGAGCACCGTCAACAAGGGCCCCACCAGCAAGAGCACCGCAAACAAGGCGTCGGACGCGAAGATGAAGCGTGCCGGCTCGCCGGTCGGGCGAGACGCCAAGTATGCAACAGCCACGCCGCCCGCACCTGCGGAGAGCACCGAGGGCGGCCTTGAGGCCGTGCGCATTGGTCGCCGCCTGCAGACGATGCGGCGGGCGCGGCGGATGACGCTCGCGGATCTCGCATCACTCGGCGACTGCTCGCCCAGCCTGCTTTCGCGCATCGAGAACGGGCGCCTGCTGCCCTCCCTCTCGGTACTGCACAAGCTGGTAGCAGGGCTCGGCACCTCCATGGCTTCCTTCCTCTCGGGGTCCGAGACGGAAGGCTGCACGGTGGTGCGCGCCGGCGATCGTAAGGAGGTGGCGCTCGACTACCTGGGCCTGCCACGCAGGGGCGTGCGCATCGAGCAGATTATCCCGCATTCCCCGGAACGCATGCTGCAAGGCAACCTCCTCACCGTCGCCGCCGGCCATGGCTCGGATGGGGAATATTTCCACGTGGGGGAGGAGGCCGGCTTCGTGCTCGACGGCTTCATCGAGCTGACCATCGAGAACCAGACCCATGTGCTGGGGAAGGGGGATTCCTTCTGCTTCCGCTCTGAAATCCCGCATTCCTTCATCAATCCGGGTCCGGACGACGCCGTGCTGTTATGGATCAACACGCCGCCCACTTTCTGATCGGTTCGAGGCCGCCAGCCGTGTCGAGACGTAGATCACGATGTCGAAGATCGCCCCCCCATTGCTGACGCCCCACGAGCCCCTTCGCGTACCACCGAAGGTGTGCCACGGAGTAGCCGGGCGGGAGCGTCAGCAATGGGTGGCGAGATCCTCTACGACCCCGAAGGCTTGTCCGGCTGGGCAGCGGATGCGCTCATGGCCGCCCGCTCGGTTCATCGCCGATGACGCACGACCAAATGTGGAGCCTTCTATTTCGCCATCGCCGCATCCCTCAATCTCACCGCCGCCTCCGATGCGCCAAGAGATACGCCGTCACCAGCAGGACGAGTTCATCTTCAACGCGCGCCCTGAACGCGGCTGACGCCTGTTCTTCGAGCAAGGGCTTGACCGGCCCGACCAACACACCGAGAGCGATCGTGGCCACCAGGGCGGGATCGTCAAAGCTCGCGTCGGGCGCGCTGGCCAACATGGCCGAGACCGCGGCAACTATTCGCGTGCGCATGTGGGCGGCAAGAGCGGCGCCGCCGCGCTTCTCTGCGACGGCGTACAGTGCCTTGGCTTCCTCTGGACGGCGCAGGTTCACGGACAGGAACGCATCGACGAACGCCGAAGCCATTTCGTGCAACCGCTTGCTCTTGTGTTCGAGGCTGGCGCGCTCGACGGCGGCGGCAATGCCCTCAAGGTGTCGTTCCAGGACAGCGGCGAGCAGCGCGTCACGGTTCGCGATAGAATTGATAGAGACTGCCGACGGACAGTCCCCCGCGCTCGGCGACCCGGGTGGTGGTGCAGCGGCTCAGTCCCTCCTGAATCAAAACCTGAATGGCCGCGAGGTGCAGCGTCTCGACGGTGATCGCGGAACGCGTCTGGACTGGAGATTTTCTGGACTTCAGCGTCGTCGCCAGATCTCCCATGGAATGCGAATTCAATAGGTGAAGGATGCTTCATATATTCGCCCTGGGCAACTTCGAACAAGCATCAGGTCGATGGCCGCAATGTTCACCCTCGGCAGTTGCGTCGTCAGGCGGCTCGGCTACGGCGTCATGCAGCTTGCCGGCCCCGGTGCGTTCGGTCCGCAGGCCGATCATGCCACCGCGCTGGCCGTGCTGCGCGAAGCGGTCGCCTTGGGGGTGAACCATATCGACACCAGCGACTTCTACGGCCCGCATGTCACCAACCGGCTGATCCGCAAGGCGCTGCATCCCTACCCGGACGATCTCGTCATCGCCACCAAGGTGGGTGCCCAGCGCGGACCGGACAGCTCATGGCGGCGTGCCGTCTCGCGCCAAGACCTCCTTCAGGCGGTGCACAACAATCTGCGCAACCTCGGCCTCAACGTCCTCGACGTGGTCAATCTGCGGGCCATGTTCGATGGGCATGGTCCGGCCGAAGGCTCCATAGACGGGCCACTCACCGCGCTCGCAGAGCTTCAGCGGCAAGGCCTGATACGCCACATCGGCCTCAGCAATGTCACGCCGGCGCAGATCGCCGAAGGACGCAAGATCTGCCAAGTCATTTGCGTGCAAAACCCCTACAATCTGGCCCACCGTGTCGATGACGCCGTGATCGACGATCTCGCCGGCAGCGGCACCGCCTATGTGCCGTGCTTCCCCTTGGGGGGTCTCCCCCTGCAGTCCTCCACCCTGTCCGACGTTGCACAGAGCCTCAGCGCCGCGCCCGTGCAGGTCGCGATCGCCTGGCTGCTTCACCGTGCGCCCAATATCCTGCTCATCCCCGGCACGTCGTCCGTCGTCCATCTGCGGCAGAATCTGGCGGCGGCCACCGTCGCCCTTCCCGAACAGGCGCTGGCTGCCCTGGCCCAAGCGTCGGCAAAGGCCAGCGAACGGGCGGATCAGCCTGCGGTGTAGGTTTCGGTTTCCGCAGCGTCGAGGTCGTCTTTATTTGCATCGTTCGCAGCACTCGCTCCGGCAGCGAACGATCCGCTGCATGGCGCACACAACCCGCATTGGCGAGGATGCATCGGCAGGCGCCAACGCTCGGTTCCGACCTGAGGCGTCATTCTCGACGCGTATCTCTGAAATATCCCCCGCCCAATACTATCTCCATGCGCCGCCGCCTAACCTTCAATCGGCCCAAACGCGCAGGAAGAGCAACACGTCCTGGCGGGCCGGGAGGCGACGTTGATGAGTAGTGTGGATCGCCGCGCCTTTCTGAAGCGGTCGGCGCAGGTCGCCGGCGCTGCAACGATCTTGGCATTGGAGGGCTCGGTGCCGGCGGCAGCGCGCAGCGGATTGACCGATCTCACCGCGACCGAGGCGGTCGCTGCCATGACGCAGGGCGACATCACGGCTGAAGCTTATGCGCGGACGCTCCTCGACCGTGCCGCTGCCCTTTCGCAGCTCAACGCCTTCCGCGTCCTCGACGGCGACCTCCTGCTTGAGGCGGCGCGGGATGCCGACCGCAAGCGTGCCTCCGGCGCAAGGCTCGGCGAGCTTCATGGGCTGCCCATCCCGGTCAAGGACAGTGTCAATACCCGCACCCTGCCGACATCTTACGGCACCGCCGCGCTCCGCGACTTCAGGCCGGCTGCCGACTCCGCCGTCGTGAAGGCGGTGCTAGCCCAAGGGGGCATCCTTATGGGCAAGACCAACCTTCACGAATTGTCTTTTGGCTGGACCAGCAACAACGGGACCTTCGGCGCCGTGCGCAATCCCTATGACCTCAGCCGCATTCCGGGCGGGAGCAGCGGCGGATCGGCTGCCGCGGTGGCTGCCCGCATCGCCCCGCTGGCCGTCGCCGAGGACACCTGGGCCTCCATCCGGCTTCCGGCGGCATGCTGCGGGCTGGCCGGGCTGAGGCCGACCTACGGCCGTTATCCGGATGAGGGCATCATGCCCCTGACGACCATGTTCGATCAGGTCGGGCCGATCGCCCGGACGGTCGCGGACCTCGCGCTGTTCGACGTCGCGGTGACGGGCGACGAGCGCCCGGTCGATCCGCTGCCGCTGAAGGGCGTTCGGATCGGTGTTCCGCGGGCCTTTTTCTGGGAGGGGCTGGATGCGGAGGTGGAGCGCCTCGCCACCGAGGCGCTGCGCAAGCTCATCGATGCCGGGGCTGTGGTGGTCGAGGCGCCTCTGCCCGAGATCGTCGCCCGCGCGCCCGACGTGGCCGCGACCATCATCTCCTTCGAGGCGCAGGCGAGCATCGCCGGCTTCCTCGCGCGCTCCCAGGCGGGCGTCTCATTCGACGGGATGTTCGCGTCGGTCAGCGACACTGTGAAGACCTTGTTCAAAGCCCTCGCCTTGCCGCCGAACCGGCCATCGCGGGAGCAGCACGAGACGGCGCTGGCCCTGCGTGCCGCCATGACCGCACAGATGACGGATTGGTTCGTGCGCACCGGCGTGGCGGCGCTCCTGTTCCCCGCCACCATGATCCCACCTCCCCCCATCGGCGAGGAGGATGAGGTGACCATCAACGGCGCGCGCGTGCCGCTCGCCGTCGCGGTGGCGCGGAATATGGCGCTCGGGAGTTGCGCGGGCTTTCCGAGCCTGATCCTGCCAGCGGGACTGACCAGTGGCGGATTGCCCGTCGGCCTCGAGCTTCTCGGCCCCGCCGGCAGCGACCGGACGCTGCTCGCCCTCGGCCTTGCCCTGGCGCCAGTGCTCGGCAGCGTGCCGCCGCCGAACCTCTAGGCGGCATGGGGGACAGGCATCGGGGAGCCACGCGGATGAATCGGAGAGATGCGTTGAAGATGATCGCCACAGCCGGCAGCACCGTCCTCGCCGGGACCGTTGCGCTCCCAGGAGCGAGCGGAGCAGAAGTCCACAAGCAGCCCGGCGGCCATACCTTCGTCCTGGTGCATGGTGCGTGGCACGGTGGCTGGTGTTGGCAACGGGTGTCGGAGCGTCTGCGGCAGGCGGGTCATTCGGTCTTCACCCCGACCCAGACGGGCCTTGGCGAGCGACGGCATCTCATGTCGCGTGATATCACCCTCGACACCTTCATCCTTGATGTTGCCAATCTGTTGGAAATGGAAGATCTGGGCGATGTCGTCCTGGTTGGCCATTCCTTCGGCGGCTGCGCGGTGAGCGGTGTCGCCGACCGCATGCCGGAGCGCGTTCGCCGCCTCGTCTATCTCGACGCGATGATCGTGGAGCCGGGGCGCAAGCCGTTCGACGCGCTGCCGCCCGAGGGTGTCGCCGCGCGTCTCAAGGCGGCGGAGGCATCGAGCGGCGGGCTGAGCTTGCCTGCGCCCGCCGCGGCCGCGTTCGGCGTCACCGACGCGGCAGACGCGGCATGGCTGGAGCGTTATCTGACCCCCCAGCCGCTCAGCGCCTACACCAGCCCACTCAACGTCAATGGGCCGATCGGAAACGGCCTTCCGGCGACCTACATCGGCTGCGTGGCGCCGGCCTATGCGGCGCTGAACAGCTCGCGCGAATGGGCGAAGAACCGCAAGGGGTTCGATTATGTCGAACTGGCCGCCTGTCACGACGCCATGGTGAGCGCGCCGGACGCGCTCACCGCGCGCCTCCTCGACATCGCGGCGCACTGAGCCCCGACGTCCAGCACGCAAGACATCGAAACAAGCCTTCAAGAACAGACCTTCAGAGACCCTTCGCCTGCGGGCATGTCCCCGCCGGGCGGTGGAACCGTGTTCCAGGGAGCGGACAGAAATGGATGAAGCACAGACGATCGAAGCACAGACGATCGAAGCACAGACGATCCTTGCCTTTTCGGAGGTTCGCAAAAGCTTCGGCACCGGGGCCGAGGCACTGCCCATCGTGGGTGGCGTCACGTTCGACGTCGCGCGGGGTGAATTCATCACCCTGCTGGGCCCGTCCGGCTGTGGCAAGTCCACCCTGCTCAACATGAGCGCGGGCCTCATGCGGCCGACCTCCGGATCGGTCAGCTACGACGGCGCGCCCGTGCGGGGGATCAACCTCGACGTCGGGTACATGACGCAGGCGGACCACCTGCTGCCCTGGCGCACCATCGCCGGCAACATCGCCGTCCCGCTGGAGATCAAGGGCCTCGCGAAGGCGGAGCGCGCCGCGCGCATCGAGCAGTTGCTCACGCTGGTGGGGCTGGAGCGCTTCGGCGCGCACTATCCGAGCCAGGTCTCCGGCGGCATGCGCAAGCGTGCGGCGCTAGCCCGCCTGCTCGCCGCCGACCCTGCGACGCTGCTGATGGACGAGCCGTTCAGCGCGCTCGACGCCCAGTTGCGGCTCACCATGCAGGACGAGTTGCTGCGCCTGTGTGGCCGCTTCCGCAAGACCGTTCTGTTCGTCACCCACGATCTCGACGAGGCCATCACGCTCGCCGACCGTTGCGTGGTCCTCGGCACGCGTCCAACCACAATCCGTGCAATCATACCCATCGACCTGCCGCGCCCGCGCGAGCCCGTGCGCCTGCGCACCAATCCACGCTACCAGGCGCTCTACGCCCAACTATGGGACCTCCTCGCCGAGCCCGCGGCCGCACCGCCGCGGACCTCGGATGCGCCCTCCACCCTCAACATGGCTGGGGCCTTCGCATGATCGCGCTCTATCGCACCCTCTTCCTCGCGGTATTCCTGCTGATCTGGGAAGCGGCCTCCAAGATCTTCGACGCGGGCTTCTTCATCAGCCGCCCGTCCCTGGTGGCGGCGAGCTTCCTGACGATGATCTCCAACGGCAGCTTCTTCTACAACCTCTCCATCACCGCCACCGAAGCGGCGCTGGGCTTCCTTTTCGGCGCCATCTTGGGTATCGGCGCGGGCCTGCTGCTCGGCCGGCTGAAGCTGTTGGCCGACATCCTCGACCCATTCCTCATCACCTTCTACAGCCTGCCCAAGGTCGCGTTGGCGCCACTGTTCATCCTGTGGTTCGGGATCGGCATCGACATGAAGGTGATCCTGGCGGCCGTTACCGTCTTCTTCCTCGTGTTCCTGAACACTTACACCGGCGTACGCAGCGTGAGCCCCGAACAGCTTGCCATCTTGCGGCTGATGGGGGCCGGCGAGCGGGCGCTGATCTCCAAGGTCATCGTGCCATCGGCGCTGACGTGGGTGTTCACCGGCCTGCGCCTGTCGGTGCCCTACGCGCTCATCGGCGCCATCGTCGGCGAGATCATCGCCGCCAACCGGGGCATCGGCTACATCCTCTCCGACGCCGCGGCGCAGTTCGACACGGCGGCCGTATTCGCCGCCTTGATCGGCATCGTCGTCCTCAGCCTGATCTTCAACGGCATCGTCCGCTTCGCGGAAAGGGCCCTCATGCCCTGGAAGGCCGGTGAGGGAACCCGCGAGATCTCTGTCTGATATCCCCTCCGGAGGACGACCCATGCTCCACCGCCGCGCATTCATGAGCCTTGCCGCGCTGACGCCGCTGGCTCTGCGCGCCGCCACCGCCCGGGCTGACGAACCCTTCAAAATCACCATCGCCCAACCCAGCGAAGGCTTCCTCTACCTGCCCATCTATGCCGCCCGCGGCCTCGGCTGCTTCCGCGACGAGGGGCTGGAGGTGGAAGTCACCGTCTTCGGCAAGGGCGCGGCCGCCGCGCTCACCTCGGTGATCGGTGGCGAGAGCGACATCTACGTGGGCCTGCCCGCAGTGCCCCTGCAGGCCTGGGCCAAGGGGCAGAAGACGCAGTTGTTCGCTGCCCTCCTGAAGCAGTGCGGCAGCGACATCGTCCTGTCCGCCGACGCCGCCCGCAGGACCGGCCTCGGCGCGCGCAGGACGCCGTCCGAGAAGACGCAGGCGCTGCGTGGCCTGAAGATCGCGGTGGCGGGTGCCGGCAGCATCACCGATCTCGTCGTGCGCCATGTGGCCATCCACGGCGGGCTCGATCCGGATCGCGATCTCACCATCATCCCCATCGGCGGTGGCGGCAACATGATTGCCGCGTTCGCCCAGGGGCGGGTGGATGGCTATTGCCTCTCGGCGCCGACCTCGACCATCGGCATCGTCAAATTCGGCGGCGCGCTGCTGTTCGACTTCGCGAAAGGGGAATATCCCCCGCTTCGGGATTTCCTCTTCACCGCCCTCTCCGCCCGACCCGAATGGCTTGTGGCCAACCGCGGCCCGGTAGTGCGGCTGGTGCGGGCTCTCGCGCGCGCCATGGAGACGATGCGGACCCATCCTGATGCCGCACGCGCGGCCATCGGGCCGTTCTACCCCGGGGTGGAGCCAGCAGTGCTCGACGCCGCCTGGGCGCAGGCCATGGGGTCGTTGCCGGCCTCGCTCGGCCTCGACGCGGCGGGCGTCGTGAAGAATATCGACTTCCTCGCCGAAGCCCGAGGCGTGCGCCTCGATCTGCCGGTGGCGGAGGTCTTCACCAACGAAATCGTGGATCTCGCCGGCGCCGCGACCGCGGACCGCCGATAGCCGCAAGTACAGGCAGCAAGGAGCAGAAGGTGTCGCAAGACAAACGAATGGCCATCATCGGGTGCGGCGCCATGGGGTGCGACGTCGCCGCAATCTTTCTGGCCAGAGGCTGGAGCGTCGACGCGACGACCCGCGACGAGGCCACCTGGGAGGCGAGGCGCGAGCGGGTGCGGGCCTCCCTGGCCCAGATCGGCGCGCCCTTCGCGCCGGAACGATTCCGCCTGCATCGCACGGCGCAGGGCATCGACTGGCCGCGCATGGCGTTCGGGCTCGAATCCGTGCCGGAGGTGTTCGAGCTGAAGCAGGAGGTGTTCGCCGAACTCGATACCCTGGTGCCGCCGCACATTCCCCTCGCCACCAACACCTCCGGTTTCCGCATCAGCCTCATCGCCAGCGACTGCCAGACGGCGCACCGCATGGCGGGCCTGCACTTCTTTCTGCCGGCCCATCTCGTGCCCGCGGTTGAAGTGGTGCGGGGCGAGAAAACAGCCGCGGATGTTGCGGAGCGCCTCTACGCCATCATGACGGAGGTCGGCCGCAAGCCGATCCGGGTGGCCCGCGACGTGCCGGGCTTCCTCGCCAACCGCATCCAGCATGCCCTGATGCGCGAAGCCTTCGCCGTGATCGACGAGGGGCTCGGCACGGCGGAGGATGTGGACACCGCCGTGCGCTACGGCTTCGGCTTCCGCTACGTGGCGGCGGGGCCGATCCTGCAGAAGGAGTTCGCCGGGCTCGACACCCAGCTTGCCGCCGCGCGCACCATCTATCCGAGCCTTTACAACGGTGCCGAGCCGAGCCGGACGCTCACGGAGCTGGTGGCGCAGGACCGTCGCGGCATTAAGTCGGGTCACGGCTTCTGGGATTGGACACCGGATCGCGCCCGCTCTTCCCTTCAGGCCTATGAGGAGACGCTGATGGCCGCCGCCCGCCTGCTCGATAGGCAGGTCCCCACCCCGGATGCCGACAACCGGACAGCGGGGAGCGCCAGCCATGACCGCTGATCCCATCGGAATCGCCGAGGTTCGCGCGGCGGCGGCGCGCATCGGCGCCGACATCGTCCGCACCCCCGTCCTGACCAGCCCGCGGCTCGACGCGCTCGCACGCGGCCGCGTGTTCATCAAAGCGGAGAACCTGCAGCGCACCGGCTCGTTCAAGTTCCGTGGCGCGGCCAACCGCATCCGCGCGCTCGATGCCGGCCAGCGGAGCCGGGGCGTGGTGGCCTTCTCTTCGGGAAACCACGCGCTCGCCATCGCCGATGCGTCCCGGCTCGCCGGCGTCCCGGCCACCGTCATCATGCCGGCGGACGCCCCCGGCATCAAAATCGAGGGCGCGCGGCAGCGCGCGGCCACCGTCATCCTCTATGACCGCGAGCGGGAGGACCGTGAGCAGATCGGCCGTGCCCTCGTGGCAGAGCATGGGCTGACGCTGGTGCCGCCGTTCGACGATCCGTTCGTGATCGCGGGGCAGGGCACCGGCGCCTTGGAGGCGGTCGCGCAGATCGCCGAGGACACCACCACCCCAATCGACCAGGCCCTGGTATGCTGCAGCGGCGGCGGCCTTGCGGCGGGCTGGGCCATCGCCCTCGCCGAAGCCGCTCCGACGGCGCGGGTGGTGACGGTGGAGCCGGCGGGTTTCGACGACATGGCCCGATCGCTCGCGAGCGGCGCATGGGAACGCAATCCGCGCCTCTCCGGCTCGATCTGCGACGCGCTCCTCGTCCCCGCGCCGGGGCGCCTGACGCTGCCGATCCTTGCCTCTCACGGTGTGTACGGCGTTGCGGTTTCAGACGACGCGGTCCTTGAGGCCATCCGTTTCGCCGCTCGGGAACTGAAGCTCGTTCTGGAACCGGGCGGGACCGCTGCACTTGCCGCAGTACTTTCGGGGGCTGTCGAGACCGCCGGTCGCACCACGCTGATCGTCGCCTCGGGCGGCAACATCGATCCGACGCTTTTCAAGGCGGCATTGGAGCAGCCGGTCGCAGCCTGAAGTTATGGAGGTCCCTTTGATTTTGTGCGCGGACACGACACCTTTCAGCTGGCAGGCGGCGCTCGACGCCGCAGGCATCCTCCTACCCGCCGCCGCGCCGCCGGCGGCCGCCTACACGCCCGTCGTGGTCCACGAGGGGCTTGCCTTCGTCAGCGGGCAGTTGCCGCGCGACGAGACCGGGGTGACGACGGTCGGCCGCGTCGGGGAGGAGGTCACGCTCGAAGAGGCGCAGGCGGGTGCCCGGCTGGCTCTGGTCCGCGGCCTTGCAGCGCTGCGCGACGGGCTCGGCGGCATCGACCGCCTGGACCGCATCCTCAAGATGACCGTGTTCGTGTCGAGCGGGCCGGACTTCGTGGAGCAGAGCGCGGTCGCGGATGGCGCCTCGACGCTGTTGTTCGAACTGCTGGGACTGGAGCGAGGGCGCCATGCCCGCTCCGCCGTGGGCGTCGCCAAGCTGCCGCGCAATGCCGCCGTCGAGATCGAGTTGATCGCCTCGGTCAAGCCCGCCTCCAGCTTCTGAACCGGCGGCGGGAACCACTCAGCGCAGCATGCGCTGGTCGCGATAGGATTTTCCGCCGTGCGAATGCACCACCGTGCCGCCGCGCGGCTCGCGCATGGGCAGGCCTGCGAGGGCGTTCACCACATGATGCATGGTCGGAAGGTCCGCCCAGGCGGCGGGGTGGAATTGCACCCGGCCTGTTCCAGTCTGACGATGCTCGACGGTCCTGTCGGGATCCTTGCCCGGGGTGAGCGTCACCTAGCACAGGTCCGCCTCCCCCCAGGCGCCGGTGCGCGGGACATATTTCAGCATCAGGATGTCGTCGGGCGGCGGCGCGTCCGGGGAAATGTCGCGCAGCCCAGACACCTCGATATCGAGGAAGCGGAACCCAAGCCAGCCGGCGGAGCACAGATGGGCGCCGTCCCACGTGCGCGGCGTCGGGATGTCCGCATAGAGCTTGGGGTGCCCGATCTCGTCGCGCCAGGTGATGACCGGATCGGTGAGGTTCTCCCAGATGACGGCGAGGAACCGGCCAGAGGCCTTGTCCTCCCGTCCGGCGAAGCTGGCCGGCCAACTGACCTGAACCATGGTGTAGCCCCGGCCCGCCAGCCAGTCGATTCCCGTGAGATAATGGAACTCGACGGTGACGACCGGTTCGCCGGAGAGGGCGAACCCCTCCGGCAGATGCGCCTCCAGCCGGGCGGCATCGGTCAGGAAGCGCGTGGCGACGCTGAGCCGTTGCGGGTTCGATGCTGGAGCGGTGGGCATGCCGTCGGGCATTTGCCGCGGGCCGGGGGCCGGCCCGAAATGGGTCGGCATCCGATAGATGCGTCGCGCCTCAAAACGGTAGCCCGTCGGGGTCACGCCTTCGGCAGGGTGTCGAGCAGGGGGCGCGCCAGATGGAGAATCTCGTAGGCCGTGCCCTGCTGGCGTCCATCCGGTTCGTTGGCCGAGACGACAATGCGGGTGAAGCGCCAGACCTGCGTGTCGATGCCCACCGCCGCGACCACCGTTCCAGGCTGACGCGCCGCCTGCCGGGTAGCTTCCACCTCGGCGGCGAAGGCGGCTTCGAGATCGGCGTCGAGCGGAATGTCGACCTCGTGCTTGAACACGAAGCGCGCCTCGTCGGCCTCGCCCTTGCGGGCATCCAAGACGAAACGAGTGGCAATGTCCGCCCGGCCGAAGCTGTCCGTCACCACCCGGTAGCGGCCAGCGAGGAGGAAGTCGCGGAAGGCCTCGTCCTGGCGCCAGAGGTAGAGCGAGGAATAGTTGTTGGCGATGGCCCCGTAGCGGCCGCGCTCGCGCAGCAGAAAGCCCTTGAAATAGAGGTCCGGCACGGCCGCCCAGAGGACGCCCCGCTCCGCGGCCCGGGCGCGGATGAGCCCTACGTCATAGGTGGCGGGCAGGCGGTGACCGTAATGCGCGAGGATCATTCCCGACGTTCCTTATTCCGTGATGAGCCGGGCGCCGCGCTGCCGGCAGGACCGACACGCCTTCCTGCCAGCAGGGGGGAGCCCGCCTCTTGACGAGAGGACGATAAGCGTCGGTTGAACATATAAAAATGGCATGATACTCCATTTCAGACATTGAAAATCCGAATGATAGATCATGAAGGCACTCGACATCGAAGCCGTGCAGGCGTTCGTCCTCACCGCCGATCTCAAGAGCTTCACCCGTGCCGCCGAAGCGCTCGACACGGCGCAGTCTGCGGTGAGCCTGAAGGTGAAGCGGCTGGAAGAAGTCCTCGGCCGACGCCTGTTGGAGCGGACGCCGCGGCTGGTCCGCCTGTCGTCCGACGGCGCCGCATTTCTCGACCACGCGCGGGCGCTGATCGGTGCCCACCAGTTGGCCGTCGGATGCTTCGGAAAGGAGAAACGCCGCCTCGTCGTCGGTATCAGCCACCATATCGTCGGCAGTGAGCTGCCGGTGTTGCTGAAGCGCATGGGTGGCGTTGACCCGTCGCTCATCCTGGAGGTACGGGTCACCTCTTCACGGGAGAGCCTGGAGGATTTCGAGCGTGGCGAACTCGACGCGGCCATCGTGCTGCGTCACGATAACCATCGCCGCGGCGGTGAGGTCATCCTCGATGAGGAATTTGGCTGGATGGCGGTGCCGGACTTTGAGCATAGCATCGGCGAGCCGCTGCGCCTTGCGACCCAGGCAGCGCCGTGCAGCGTTCGCAGTATGGCGACGACGGCGCTCGATGCCGCGGGCATACCCTGGACGGAAGTTTTTGTCGGCGGCGGCATCGGCACCATCGGTGCGGCGGTCTCTGCCGGCCTCGCGGTCGCTGCGTTGGGCCGGCGGGTGGCGCCGGCGGCAACGGTCGATGTTGGGCCGAGGCTTGGGCTGCCGGGGCTGCCCTCGCGGGAGGTGATGCTCTACTCAAACCTCACCGATCGGACCGCCCGCAAGGCGCTACGCACACTCGGTGCCGCGATCCGCTCTACGGCGGGAGGGGCAACGTAGGCTTTCGGTAGGTGCCCTTGGAGTTTCGTCCCAGCCCGATATGGCTTGGCTTACGATTAGTCGGGTCTAGCCAAAGGCTTGCGGCAGTATTGGAAAAGCTGGACTTCCATGTCCATCTAAATGCCCCGCTGGATAGCCATCGCGACCGCGCCAACCAGTCGATCGTCCGGGAATAGCCCCTGCTCGTGCAAGGCCCTCAGCCTTGTTTCAAGATTGGCGGAGCTTGGCGTCGCGTCGGGCTCGCGAGCGAGCGTCTGAAGCTCTCGACCGATGGCCTCAATGCGCTCCATCCGAGCCAGGTCCTCCTCCGGGCTGGACCATCCCGGCCCGTCCCGAGCTGCCTTGTCGGCGTGTGCCAGGACCCAGCGCGCAACCGCTTCCAAGGCATCGGCGGCGCTGGCGATGAGGCTGTAGCTGGTACTCCGCCCGCCGGCCGGCTCCCGGACTAGAATGCCCTTGCCGCACAGGTCCTCGATGTCGCGGGAGGCGGTGTCCTGCGAGCATTTGGCGAAGGTGGCATATTTGGACGAGGTCAGCTTGCCGTCGAAGCCGTCAAGCAGGCGGTTGACCACGAGGCGCTGGCGCGTGTTGAGGGCGCTCCCGGCATGGGCCTCCCAGAAGCGCGCCTTGCGCAGAACCGTGGCAAGGACCGCCTCCGCCCCATGGAAGGCGCGGTCCAGGCATGCCAGGAACCAAGCGAGCCACGCCGTGATATCGAGATCACCGTTCTGGGTTCGCTCCAAGGTCTCGTAATAGGTTTTCCGTTCGATCCGGATCTGCGCGGACATGCTGTAGAACCGCTGAGGCGAACTCTCCGAGCGCGCCAGCGCCATGTCGGCGATGGCGCGGGCGATGCGCCCGTTGCCATCCTCGAACGGGTGGATGGTGACGAACCACAGATGGGCTACGGCCGCGAACAGGACGGGATCGATGCCGCTGGGCGCGTTGAACCACGCGAGAAACGCCTGCATCTCGGCCGGGAGGCGCTCCGCGCCCGGCGCTTCGAAATGCACATGCTCGCGCCCGATCGGCCCGGAAACGACCTGCATCGGCCCGGATTGTCCGGTGCGCCACCCGCCTACGGTGATCTTGGCCATGCCGCTGCGACCGGTGGGAAACAGCGCGGCATGCCAGCCGAACAGCCTCTCCTCGGTGAGGGGGACCCGGTAGTTCTGGGTCGCGTCCAGCATCATCTCCACGACCCCTTCGACATGGCGATCCACCGGGGCGAGTGCCCCGATGTCCATGCCGAGGCGCCGCGCGATCGAGGAGCGCACCTGCGCCCGGTCGAGCCGCTCGCCCTCGATGTCACTGGATTTGAGGACCTCTTCGGTCAGGGATTGCAGGACGGCTTCGCCACGAAGCTCGAAGCCCAGTCCTTCCATGCGGCCGACCAATCGCCCCTGGTGATGCCGCACCGCCGCTAGCGGCGCGGCCAGCGCCGCGTGATCCCAGCGAAACCGGGGCCAATCGGGCAGGTCATGGACATAGGTTGTCATTCTCCGCGCTCCATGCGGAGAATGTGAGGGTCAATCTCCGCAAACGCAAGAGGCTATATCCGCAATTTATGCGGAGTATACCAAATGCAATCTCCGCATCGCACACCGACCCGGCGGGTCGACGCCGATCGTGGCCGTCCGCCAACCGCTTCAGCTCGTTGGCTGATAGAGCCTGATTCCGCTCCGCCGTGTCACGATTCTGACTGCGGCACTCTCTGATCCGTCTCCTGGAATTCCTGCGACTGGCGCGCCCCACGCCGAGGAGGACGCGCAGCCGCCGCCTTGCCGTCGAGAATGTCGGCCATCTCGTCCGCGACGCGGTCCGCCGCGAGCCGCAGCGCCTCGTCGATATGGATATAGCGTTGCGTCACGCCGCGCGATGCGTGGCCGAGCAGCGCCGCGATGGTCAACTCGGAAAAGCCAAGGTCGCCGGCGACGCTCGCGAAGGTGTGGCGTAGGGTATGCGGGGTGACGTCGACCAGTCGCGCCATTGCGCAGATGCGATCGAGCACGCGTACGATCCCGACGAAATGCCCTTCACCCCAATCGGCGGGGAAGAAGAAGCGCGATCCGGCCTGAGGCTGTGCCAGCAGCAGGTCCACGGCGGCGCGGCCGATGACCCGCGTCTGCGCGCCGCTCTTCGTGTCGGGAAATCGGATCGAGCCCTCCTCGTCATGGAGCCAGGCACGCTCCAAAGCGAGCCCCTCCATACGGCGCAGGCCCGTCATCAGAAAGAAGCGGATTGCCGCAAGGCCGGTCGGGTGCTCGCCGTCCTGCTCCGCTATCCGCATCGCCTTGCCGAGCTTCTCGATCTCGGCGCGGCTCAGCCGGCGGTCGCGTGGCGTACTGGCGAGGCGACGGACACCCTTAGCCGGGTTGCTCGTGATTTTCCCCAGCCGCACCGCGTGCTCAAAAATGGAGTGCAGGGTCGACATGGTGCGTGCAGCGACCCCTTCGCCGCCTGTGGTGGCACCGCCGCGGCTACCGACGCGCGCTTTGGACGTCTTACCGGCCGCGATATCGGCCTGGGCACCCTCGATGTCGCCCAGCTTAAGCGTGTTTATGATCCGTTTGCCCAGCAGCGGCTTGATATGCGCGTCAATTCGGCTGCGATCCATGGCAAGCGTCGACGCCTTGATAGGCCGGCGTCGCTTACCAAGAATTCGTCCGGCCTCCGCCTCGCCCAGATACCAGTCGCAGAGCGCACCGACGGTTAGATCGTCCGTTCGCGTGGCGGCCTCCTCCGGATCGCATCCCTTTGCGACCACCATCAGGATGTCTCTTGCCGCGTCCCGCGCCTGCTCCACGGTCATGAGACCATATCGCCCGATGACCCTGCGGCGATGGCGTCCTTCCGGCGTTCGGTACTGCACGATGAAACTCTTGAGGCCCGCCGCGCTGACCCGCACGCCGAAGCCGCGCAACTCGCCATCCCAGAGGAACTGCTCAGAACCTTCGACCCCAACCTTGGAAGGTTTCAGAGCATCCAAACGGCGCTTTGTGAGCTTTTCCATTTTATTCCAAGCACTTATATTAAATTTGC
The DNA here is from genome assembly GCF_023571765.1 of Xanthobacter aminoxidans. Lineage (GTDB taxonomy): Bacteria > Pseudomonadota > Alphaproteobacteria > Rhizobiales > Xanthobacteraceae > Xanthobacter > Xanthobacter aminoxidans. Next base: position 112,965 of record NZ_JAMJXC010000018.1, read on the forward strand.
TTCCATTTTTTCTATTGTAACGCTTCCGGAAGCCGAATGGAAGCATCCGAAATCAAATCGTGGCGTCTGGGTGGCGACGATCGGCGGAGCGAGTGTGAACTAAGTATCTGCCTTGTAGTGTTTTTTACAAATTCAGCGAAGGGCCGGATATCGTAGCGAACGGCTCTCGGGCACGTTGCCAAGGTTGGGGTCGAGGGTTCGAATCCCTTCGCCCGCTCCAAATTTTCCCAATAAAGTCAGTTGGTTAGCAAGCGCCCTTCGGGGCGTTTTCTGCTTACCGGCCAAAGCTTTGGAATTCCGGTAAGCAGGCGGTAAGCACGTCAAGGGCGATCCTGGCGTGCCTTGGCGTAGGCGCCGCCCTGCTCGAAGTCGCCGAACGAGAGCCCTGACCGGGGCGTGGTGGGCTTGTTCGGCGGACAGAAATCTACCGCCGGCCGAGCGGGCTTTGTCGCCCGGTCAGAGGAAGAGGGCGGGCGTCCCGTGACAGGTTGAGGGCTGAGAGAGGCTCCACGCAGTCCGCGTACCTGCATTGGATGCAGGGGGCCGTCAGGACCAACCAAGAACGTCCCACCTCGTACTTCACAGCGGCAAGGCGCGGGATGACTCATGCCTGCCCCTCGAGTGTCCTCTCAGCGACGTCCGCTTTGCGCCCCGAGGCTGTGTGAGAACTCACTGTGGCTCGTCGCGCAGGTTGTTGCCACGGCGCGCGTCGGCTCCGGTCACCCGGCTATCGCCTTGAGGGTCGCGGCCACGCCAG
>NZ_JAMJXC010000019.1 GCF_023571765.1 Xanthobacter aminoxidans
GGCCGGGGAAGGTCGCCCTCGTCGCCGTCATGCGAAAGATGCTCGTCATCCTCAACGCCATCGCAAGGGACAAAACCGACTGGAGCGGCGCCAAACCCGCTTGACCCCAATCACGGAAGATGCCCGGGACAAGCCCGGGCATGACGGCGGTTGAGGCGTACAGGTCCGCCCCCCGCGCCGCCCCGGCGCACCACACCCCGCCGCCTCAGCCCGCCGTCACCTCGCCGGCGATCCAGGCGAGATAGGCCGGCAGGCCGCCTTCCAGCGGCAGAACGACGATGGCCGGCACGTCGTAGGGATGGGCGGCGCGCACCGCCTCCACCACCTCGGCGGCCCGCTCCGCGGTGGTCTTCAGCATCATCACCGCCTCGGTGCCGCGCTCGATCTGTCCCTCCCAGCGGTAGATGGAGACCATCTCCGGCAGGATGTTGGCGCAGGCGACGAGGCGCGCCTCCACCAGCGTGCGGGCCATCGCCTCGGCCTCCGCGACGCTGGGGAAGGTGGCGTAGACGATGCGCGCGGGCATGGGTTCCTCCGGGCGATGCGCTTGCCCCGCGACCCTACCACCCCTCCCGGCGCCTCGACAGACGGCGGCGGGAGGGCTAGACCGTTCCCGGCCCCTTCCGCTCCCGGCCCGCCGACCGGACGATCCTCCTGACCGACGCACCGATGAGCGAACCCCGTTTCCAGCGCATCGCCTTCGTTTCCAGCCAGACGCCCGAGGCCGACGCCGCGCGCGAGCGCCTCGTCGCCCGCTACGGCATGGTGGCGGAGGAGGAGGCTGACGTGGTGGTCGCCCTCGGTGGCGACGGCCTGATGCTGCAGACCCTGCACCGCTTCCGCGAGCGCGACCTGCCCATCTACGGCATGCACCGCGGCTCGGTGGGCTTCCTGATGAACACCTATCGCGAGGAGGGGCTGGTCGAGCGCCTCACCGCCGCGCAGTCTGTGACCATCCATCCCTTGATGATGGAGGCCGTGACCTCCAGCGGCATGCGCCACCGCGCCCCGGCCTTTAACGAGGTGTCCCTGCTGCGCCAGTCCTATCAGGCGGCGAAGCTGCGCATTTCCATCGATGGCAAGATGCGGCTGGAAGAGCTGATCTGCGACGGCGTCATCGTCGCGACCCCGGCCGGCTCCACCGCCTACAACCTCTCCGCCCACGGGCCGATCCTGCCCCTCGGTACGGCGCTTCTGGCGCTCACCCCCATCTCGCCCTTCCGCCCCCGCCGCTGGCGCGGCGCGCTGGTGCCGGACCGCGCGCGCATCGACATCGCCGTGATGGAGGCCGACAAGCGCCCGGTGAGCGCGGCGGCCGACCATTTCGAGGTGCGCGACATCATCGCCGTCTCCGCCCGGCTCGATACCACCTCCTCCGTGGACATGCTGTTCGACCCCGACCATGGTCTCGACGAACGCATCCTGCGCGAGCAGTTCGTCTACTGACGCCCCGGGCGCCGGCGAGCCATGGTCTTCTCTTCCGTCACCTTCCTGTTCTATTTCCTGCCGGCATTCCTGCTGTGCTACTTCGCGACGCCCGGCGTGCGCGCGAAGAACATGGTGCTGCTCGCCTTCTCGCTGGTGTTCTACGCCTGGGGCGGCCTTCCCAACGTTCTGGTGCTGGCGGCCTCCATCGTCGGCAACTATTTCCTCGCCCTCGCCATCGACGGCCGCAGCGAACGCTGGCGGCTGCGCGTGCTGGGCCTCGCGGTGGCGGCGAACCTTTGCGGCCTCATCGCCTTCAAATATTCCGGCTTCCTGGCGCAGAATTTCAACGTGCTGCTGGCGCCGACGGGCCTCGCGCTGCCGGTGGTGCATCCGGCGCTGCCGCTCGGCATCTCCTTCTTCACCTTCCACGCCATCTCCTACCTCGTGGACGTGTACCGCCGGAAAGCCTCGGCCAACGGGCGGTTCGAGGAGATCGCGGTCTACATCACCATGTTCCCGCAGCTGGTGGCCGGACCCATCGTCCGCTACTCCACCATCCACCGGCGCATCCGCCAGCGGCGCACCACGCTCGGCCGGGTCTCGGCGGGCCTGCGCATCTTCGTCATCGGCCTTTCGTGGAAGGTGCTGATCGCCGACGAGGTGGCGCCCGTGGTCAGCGCGGTGTTCGACCACACCGCCACGCCCAATCTCGGCGAGGCGTGGCTCGGCGTCACCGCCTATGCGCTGCAGATCTATTTCGACTTCGGCGGCTATTCCAACATGGCCATCGGCCTCGCCATCGCCATGGGGCTGAAGTTCCCGCGCAACTTCAACCTGCCCTATGGCGCGCGCTCCATTTCGGATTTCTGGCGCCGCTGGCACATGAGCCTGTCGAGCTGGTTCCGCGACTATCTCTACATCCCGCTGGGCGGCAACCGGCACGGCCACTGGCACACCGCGGCGAATCTCTGGACCGTCTTCCTCCTGTGCGGCCTGTGGCACGGGGCGAGCTGGACCTTCGTGATCTGGGGCGCCCACCACGGCACCTTCCTGGTGCTGGAGCGCACCCGCTTCGGCGCGTGGATGAAGGCGGCGCCGCGCGTGCTCTCCCACCTCTACGTGCTCTTGGTGGTGCTCACCGGCTGGGTCTGGTTCCGCGCCGACAGCCTGCCCCAGGCGCTGGAGCTGTTCCAGGGCCTCGTGGGGATGAACGGCGCCGGCTATCTTTCCACCCAGCTGGAGGTGGAGCTGAAGCCGGTGACGCTGGCCATCCTTGTGCTGGCGTGGCCGCTCGCCATGTTCGGCCTGCCGCGTCCGGGCGGGCGGAGCATGGCACCGAAGATGCGACTCGCCGTGTTCGGCGCTGTGGATAGTCTCGTGGTGTGGGGCCTGTTCGTGCTCTGCGTGCTCTCGGTGGGCGCGGCGACCTATTCGCCGTTCCTGTACTTCCGCTTCTAGATACGGAGGGACGCCATGCCGCTTCTGATGTCCTTCCGCCGCTGGTGGGCGGTGATCTTCTTCGCCATCCTCACCCTGCCCACCATCGGCCTGATCGCCCCGGACCTGCCGGCCCCGCTGCGCACCGTCGCCGCTCCCGAGGCGCGCTGGTGGGAGGACGCGGCGCGCCGGCTCGATCCCTACATCAACAACGTGTTCGGCTTCCGCGGCGCGGTGCTCACCGCCCACCGCTCCTATGTGCGCTTCATCGGCGACACCCAGGGCGACCTCGCGCTGAAGGGCGAGAACGGCTCGCTCTTCCTCAAGGACGAGCACGCGCTGGAGCAGTCGCTGGGCCAATTGGTGCGGCCGGAGGCGGTGACGAGCATCGTCGCGCTCGCCGAGCGCATGAACGCCTACATGACCGCCCATGGCGGGCGCTTCGTGGTGCTCATTCCGCCCAACGGCCACACCACCAATTTCGAGAATTTGCCCGCCTATGCCCGGCGCCTGAAGGTCTCGCCCACCGAGTATGATCTCGTCGCGGAGAAGATGAAGGCGGCCGGCATCACCTTCGTGGACATGCGCCCCATCCTCGCCGAGGCGAAGAAGACCGGGCCGGTGCACTGGCGCTACGACACCCACTGGAACCAGCGCGGCCAGCTCCTCGGCTTCAACGCCGCCATGGCCGCCGCCGGCCGCCCCGATCTGGAAGTGAAGCCGGAGGATGCCCTCGGCCCGCCGGAGCCGCGCCTCACCGGCGATCTGCTGCGGGCGACGGGCGCGCCCCTGCCGAACCCACCGGACGTGATGTTCCCGCCCAAGGGACCGATGGTGGCGCCGAAGGACCCGAAGCTCATCCCCGGCATCTTCAAGCCGGTGCCGGACAACGATCCGTTCCAGCCCTATGCCATCGACACGGGCCATGCCGGCCCGCGCATCATGGTCATCGGCGACAGCTTCTCACAGGGCTCCTGGCGTGGCCTCGGCGTGTCGCAGGCGTCGGCCTATGCCTGGATGCACCACCGCTATTGCCGCTTCGAGATGGGCGCCGTCGAGCGGTTCAAGCCCGACATCCTCATCTACGCGCCCACCGAACGGGCGATGCCCTGCAAGGGTACGCCGGCGGAGTGAGGAGCGTGCCGCTCCATTTTACTGTTGTCATCGCCCGCCTCGTGCGGGCGATCCACCGTTCCGCTTGTGCCGTGGCCGACGTTGGGAACCAGCCACACCGTGGATCGCCCGGACGAGCCGGGCGATGACGGTGCGTAACTGATGCCGCTCAGCCCTTCGCGCGCGCCTTCAGGTCCATGCCGCCGCCCGGCGGGCGCTCGCGCTCGGTCAGTTCATCGACAAAGGAGTAGTCGAGATAGCCGCAGCGGGCGAGGGACTTCATGACCCGCATGTCCACCCGCCCGTCCACGATGGCGGCATCGTCCACATAGACGCCGACGATCTCGCCGATGATCATGTGCTGGTCGGGCAGCGTACCGTCCTTCCCCTTGGGGCGGAAGGTCTCCACATAGACGCATTCGAGCGCGCACGGGCTGGCGGCGACGCGGGGCGGCTTCACGAGGCGCGAGGGCGCACGCTCGAGGCCCACGAGGTCGAACTCGCTCACGTCACGCGGCGCGGGGGCGGAGGTGAGGTTCACCGCGTCGATCAGATCGAGGGTGGCGAGATTGCAGACGAACTCGCCGGTGGCCTCGATGTTGGCGGCGCTGTCCTTGTGGCCGGCCGACGAGAACATCACCAGCGGCGGCGCCTCGCAGATCAGGTTGAAGAAGGAATAGGGCGCGAGGTTCGCCACGCCCTCCGGCGTCAGCGAGGAGATCCAGCCGATGGGGCGGGGCGCCACGATGGCCTTCAGCGGCGAGAAGGGCAGGCCGTGATTGCGCTTGGACGGCTCGTAGAACATTGCGGGGCAGATCCTGATCCGGGAGATTCCGGACCATAGCCGCTCCGCCCGCCGGGCGGCAGCTATACTGATGCATGGTGCGGGGCCTCAGCCCAGCGCCAGCATGGTCGATGTGATGTCCTCCAGCGCCCGCTCGGTCGTCTCCATGCCGGCGGCGATGGCCTCCTTCGCCCGCTGGAACTCGAACAGGCCGATGCGGCCGAGCTTGGGGGAGAGCATCACGTCCGGCGGATCGCCGGCGAGGCGCGAGCGGGCGATGCGGTCCTGGGTGATGTTGAAGGCGTCGATCATGACCGTGGTCAGCCCGCGCGGGCCGTCGCCGGAAGGACCGGCGAAGAACTGTCGCCGCAGCCGGTCGGGGCTGAGGATACCGGCGAGGCCGTCCTTCTTCTCCGCCACCGCCATCTCGGCGACGCGCTCCACCACCCCGCCATGGTCCTGGATGACCGTGCCGCGGCCGAACACGTCGGCATTGAGGTTCACCGCGATCACCATGCGCGCGCCCATGGCGCGGGCGGCGGAGACCGGCACCGGGTTCACCAGCGCCCCGTCCATCAGCCAGCGCCCGCCCACCTTTACCGGCGTGAATATGCCGGGCAGGGCGTAGGAGGCGCGGATGGCGTCCACGAAATCGCCGCGGGTGAGCCAGATCTCGTGGCCCGTGCCCAGCTCCGTCGCGATGGCGGCGAAGACGATGGGCAGGTCCTCGATGGCGATGCCACCCACGTTGCGGCGCATCAGCTCCACCAGCCGGCGCCCGCCGATGAGGCCGGCGGCGCCGAGATTGAAATCGAGCAGGCTCAGCACGTTGCGCTTGGTGAGGCTGAGCGCCCACTCCTCCAGCGTGTCGAGCTTGCCGGCGGCCCAGATGCCGCCCACCACCGCGCCGATGGAGGTGCCCGCCACCACCGAGGGGCGGATGCCGGCGCGGTCCAGCGCCTTCAGCACGCCGATATGGGCAAAGCCCCGCGCCGCCCCGCCGCCGAGCGCAAGGCCGATGGCCGGGCCGTTGGGCACGGACGTGCGCGGCGCCGCGTGCGCCGGCGTGCCGAGATCGGGCGGGCCGGCATCGGGCGGCTGCGACGCGGGATTCTTCGCCTCGGAGGCCGCGGAACTGGAGGCCGCAGAACTGGAGGCCGCAGTTTTGGGGGCGGCCGCTGCGGTGGGGCCGGATCGCCAGTGGAGGGACTGAAACATCGACGCCTCCCGTCGCGCCGCCCGCTTCTGGCGCCGTGGAAGCAGAGCCTCCATCGGCACCGAAGCGTTTCCGGCGCACCGCTACTATGGCGTCACGTTTACTAAGGTCTGGTGTCCGAAGCGTGGCACCCTATGGCACCTCTCGGCGCCGGGCGGCAGAGGGCGCCTCGCCGAAATGGCGGCGGAACTGGCGGTTGAAGGTGGAGAGGTCGCGGAAGCCGGCCTCGAACGCGAGGTCGGAGATGCGCCGGTGGGCGTGGCGCGGATCGTCGAGCATCCGGCGCAGCCATTCCATCCGGAGCCGGGCGACATAAGCGGAGAAGGTCTCGCCGCCTTCCTCGAACAGCACCTGCACATAACGTGCGCTGATGCCGAGCTGGGTTCCGATGGTGGTCGCGGACAGATCGTGGCGGTGGAGGGCGGCCAGGGTCGCGGCCTTGGCGGTGGCGAGGCGCGCGGCCTTCACGGCGCTGCGTCCGGGCGCTTCACGCGGGGGAGCGCTGCGCTTGAGCACCAGCGCGGCGAGTTCAGCGAGCTGCGCGGCCACCAGCCGGCCGCCTTCTTCCGAGCCGACGTGCTGCCGTTCGAGCAGTTCCGCATAGCCGAACATCAGATCGAGCGCCGGATCGCCGGCCGCGAAACGCAGCATGTCGAGGTCGTCGATGTGCGGCACCAGGGTCCGCAGCCGGGCGCGCGAGACCTGCACGGTGCGGAACGTCGTGCTCGACTGGATGTCGGCGGACGAACGCTGGCCGAGGTTCCAGACGCCGGTTTCGCCCGCGCCGACCTCCATCTCGCGGCCGTCCGGCGTGGTGACGCGATAGGCGCGTTCGGAACGGCAGATGGTGAGATCGTCGATGCCGTCCGAGAGCAGCGCGGTCGTCCGGCTCGAGACGATGGCGCTGGTGTGTCCCTGCCCGACCAGGACGCCGGGAAGGTTGAGGAAGTGCCCCGAGATGTGGAAGGGGTCGCCGGAGCTTGGCACAAGGTCGAGGCCGATCAGCACGGGGCCGTAAAAGTCACGGACATAGGCCATCCGCTCCGCTGCCGGCACGTCGGCGGTGTTGAACCGCACGGGTGCAAAGGCACTGGCGTGATCGGGGGGCGTGTCCGCGGCTTTTTCAGCGGCCTGTTCAGCGGCTTGGGGCATCGAAACGGAGCTTGAAATCTGGTCCGATCGGCGACCGGGGTCATCTGTCCCACGTGCCGTCGAAGAGGTTGCGGCAATCGCCTGCCTGAAGCGGGCGACGACTTGCCGTCGCAAAGGAATGCAGGGGAAGCTTTGCCGCGTCAATGTCCCGGGCGCGCGCGGCGCGGTTGTGGCCCGCATTTTCTGCACCGGAAGAGGCGCGTTTCGCGCCTTGCACAGGGGGAGTGCGCGTAATGCCGAGCAACGCGGCCGGGAGTGGCGGATAAGAAGCAGCGGACCACAGTTTCAGCGCTTCCGTCAGGGCGATCGCCTGAAAACCTCCGCGGCCGGTGCAGTGCTTTTTCCGTTGCCGCGTTCTCGCAGGCGGCGGGCCGGCACTGTGCCGGCTATTTCTGTTCAGGCGGCAGTGTCAGTGATCGTGCCAGATCAGTGATCTTGCCCGGTCAGTAATCTTGCCCGGTCAGTGATCGTGCCCGTCGTGGCCCTTGCCGTAGACGGCGGCGGGATCGAAGCGCGGGGTGTCGCCGGTGAAGGCGAGGCGGGTCGCCTCGGAAGGCGCCGCCCCGATGGGCACGGAGCGGTAGAAGCAGGAGCGGCGGCCGGTGTGGCAGGCGGCGCCCGTGCCGCCCATTTCCACCTTGATGACCACCGCATCCTGATCGCAGTCGATCAGCATCTGCCGCACCTTCTGGGTGTGGCCGGAGGTCTCGCCCTTCTTCCAGAGCTTGCCGCGCGAGCGGGAAAAGTAGTGCGCCTCGCCGGTCGCCATGGTGAGGGCGAGGGCCTCCGCATTCATGTGGGCGAGCATCAGCACCTCGCCGGTCTCCGCATCTACGGCGACGCAGGTGACGAGGCCGTTGGCGTCGAAGCGCGGGGAGAGGATGGTGTCCTCCTCCAGCGCGGCGCCCTTGCCGGCGGCGGGGAAGGTGAAGGCGGTGGTTTCGGCACTCATGATCGCTGGGTCACTTTCGCTCGCGTGTCGGGCGCTCCCGCCGAGCAGGAACGCCCTTCTGCGGCGGTCCTGCGTCAGCCTTTGGAGCGCACCAGGGTGATGAAGCGCACCTGCTCGGCCGGATCATCCCGGAAGACGCCGGTGAACTGGGTGGTGAGGGTGGAAACGCCCTGCTTGGTGATGCCGCGCATGGACATGCACATATGCTCGGCCTCGATCATCACCGCCACGCCGCGCGGGCGCAGCCCTTCGTCGAGGGCATTGGTGATCTGCGAGGTCAGGTGCTCCTGCGTCTGCAGCCGGCGGGCGAAGATGTCCACCACCCGCGCGATCTTGGAGAGGCCAACCACCCGCTCCACCGGGAAATAGGCGACATGCGCCTTGCCCACGAACGGCACCATGTGGTGCTCGCAATGGGAATGGAACGGGATGTCGCGCACCAGCACGAAGTCGTCGAAGGTGCCGATCTCGCCGAACGTGCGGTCCAGCAGCTCGTCGGCGTCCTCGCCGTAGCCGGAGAACAGCTCGTCATAGGCCTTCACCACGCGCTTCGGCGTGTCGAGCAGGCCCTCGCGCGCCGGGTCTTCGCCGATATAGGCGAGCAGCGTCTTCACGGCGGCTTCCGCCTCGGCCCGGGTGGGGCGGGGGCTGCCGTCGGAGAGGGGCGGGTGGACCTTGGGGAGGGCAGGGGCACCATCCGGCGCAGGCGCGCGCAGAGCCGCCGCAGCCTTGGCCTTCAGCTGACGCTCCCGCTCCTCGTTCTCGGCCTGCGCCTTGAACAACTTGACTACCGCGTCCATGACCAACTCCGTTCGACCCGCCGCCCCGGAGCCGCGAAGCTGCCGGGAAAGGCGGGAGTGTCACCGGTTGTCGGCTCGCTTGCGCGGTGTCGCTCAAACCGCGCCCCGCCGGACCTGCCGGCGGCGGCTTTGCCGTCCGTTGCAAAAATGAAGGCCCAAAGTCGGGCCCAAGTTCCATGATGGGGCCGAAGGGCCGTTTTCGCAAGGGTGAGGGTGCCCGAATGTCCTGCACAGCGGTTCCATGACACCGCGCGACCAGACGGCACGCGCCGCCTTTGCGTCCGTTCCTCCCGTCTCTATATAAGATCGGAATGCTCGCGCGGCAGGCCTCAGGGCCTCGTTCGCGTCGCCGGATTGGTTCGCCCATGATCAATGACGTCTACAACGCCCGCATCCTCGCCCTCGCCGCCGATATTCCGCGCCTCGGCCGGCTCGCCGCGCCGCAGGCGAGCGCGCGGGCGCATTCCCGGCTGTGCGGCTCCACCGTCACCATCGATCTCGTGATGGACGGGGACACCGTGGCCGACTTCGCCCACGAGGTGCGCGCCTGCGCCCTCGGGCAGGCCTCCTCCTCGCTCATGGCCAGCCACATCATCGGCGCCAGTGCGCAGGAATTGCGCGAGGTGCGCGACACCATGTGGAAGATGCTGCGGGAGAACGGCCCGCCCCCCGCCGGCCGCTGGGAGGGCTTCAAGGTGCTGGAGCCGGTGCGCGACTACAAGGCGCGCCATGCCTCCACCATGCTCACCTTCGACGCGGTGGTGGACGCCATCGGCCAGATCGAGGCCGCCCGCGCCGCGGCGGAGTAGGGTTTAGGGGGCCGCCCATTCCTCCGCCCGCCGCGTCTCGATGGCGGCGATGGCCTCGTCCGCCGCCTGATCGAAGGCGGTTTCGAGCGCCGGATTGACGCCGCGCAGCCCCGCTGCCACCGCCCGCGACCATTCCACATAGGCGCGGGCGCGCGACTGCGGCCAGTCCTCCGGCGGATCGTCGGCGAGGGAGCGCAGGTTGCAGGTCTTGTCGGCGAGCTTCAGCAGCTTGCCGCGCGCCGAGAGGTGCGGCGCGTGCTCCACCTGGAGGCGCTTGCGCTCGACCGAGGTCAGCGCCTTGTCGTCCGTGACTTCCATGACGAGGCCGGCGATGTCCGGGCCGAAGGTGGTGGCGATCTCCTCCGGCGTCACGCTTTGGTCCTCCACCACGTCGTGCAGCAGCGCGGCGGCGACGAGTTCGGGATCAGTGCCTCCCGTCGCCTCGCTCACCAGCAGGGCGACTTCCACGAGGTGGTTCACATATGGCTGCGCCCGCCGGCCCTTCCGCCGCTGGTCGGTGTGGCGCAGGGTCGCGAAGGCGAGCGCGCGCATCACCGTGGACAGGGGCGGGACGGAAGAACCGGGCGGGAAGACATCAGGCATCGTCGATCACCTCGCGCGACAGTATAGCCCCCGAAACGGGAGCCGCGCGGGTCGTCGGGACCAGCTCGGCCCCGACTTCGACATGAAGGCTGGATAGGCGCATTCCGCTCCCCGAGGGTGGCGAATATGGGGCGGCGGGCCATCGAGGCAGGGACAGGGGCGGATATGGCGGCGGATCACGGCGGGCTGGACGAGACGGCGGGGCCGGTGCGCAGGATCGGCGCGCAGCTTGCTCGTGCGCCGCGCCTCGCCTTGCGCGGGCTCATCCTCGTCTATCGCTACACCTTCTCCGCCTTCATGGGCCGGCAGTGCCGCTATCTGCCCACCTGCTCGGAATATGCGGAGGAGGCGGTGATGCGGCACGGCGCGCTGCCCGGCGCGGTGATGGCCACGGCCCGCATCTGCCGCTGCAATCCGTGGGGCGGGCATGGCTATGACCCGGTGCCGAAGTGCCTGCCCACGGGCGGGCGCTGGTACAAGCCGTGGGCCTACGGCATCTGGCGCACGCCGAAGGCGCCGGACGCGGAGGACTGATCCTCGGCGCGGAGGATCAGTTCCGGCGCACCGCCGTGGGCATGGGCGTCGCGGGCATCGCCGGGGTGGGCGCGGCGACCGGGGCGGTCGGTGCCGCTGCCGGGACGGGCTTTGCCGCGGCGCCGGCGTCGGTCATCTTCACCTCGGCCTCCTTGAACATGCGCTCCAGCGCCGCCAGCCGTTCGGCCGAGCGGGGCGAGAGGGTCACCGGCCGCTCGCTGTCGGCGAGGCCGGGCACGTTCAGGGTGGCGGGCGGCTCGTCGAGCTTGGGGATGGGCGTGGTGACGCCGGGGATCGGCTTGATCTCGATGCCCTGGTGGGCATAGGCCATCACCTTCTGCCAGGTCATGGCGGGCAGGGTGCCGCCGGTCATCTTGTTCATCACGGCATAGTCGTCGTTGCCGAACCATACGCCGCAGACATAATTGCCGGTGAAGCCCATGAACCAGGCGTCGCGGTAGGCATTGGTGGTGCCGGTCTTGCCCGCCACCTTGGCGTTGGGCAGGCGGGCGCGGCGGCCGGTGCCGTTCTCCACCACGTTGTTCATCATGTCGTTGATGTCGTAGAGCGCCTGCTGCGGGATGATCTGGACGGGCTTTGGCGCGTCGCGGTCGAAGCGCCAGATCACGTCACCATTGCCGATGCGCATCTCCACCACGGCGTGGGGATAGACGCTCTTGCCGCCGTTCGCGAACACCGAATAGGCGGTGGTGGCGTCGAATAGTGTCACCTCGGCTGCGCCCAGCGGCAGCGGCGCGGAGATGGGCAGCGGCGTGCGGATGCCCATCTGGTGGGCGAGGTCCACGATCTTCTTGCGGCCGAACTTTTCGGCGAGGCGCACCGCCACCGTGTTCAGCGAGTGCTGGAGCGCGGTCTTGAGCGTGATGGAGCCCATGTAGGAGCGGCCATAATTCTGCGGGCACCAGTTGCCGAGGCAGATGGGGGCGTCCTGCACGATGGTGTTCGGCCGGTAGCCGTTCATCAGCGCCACCGTATAGACGTAGGGCTTGAAGGAGGAGCCGGGCTGCCTGAGCGCATCGGTGGCGCGGTTGAACTGGCTCTCGCCATAGTCCCGCCCGCCCACCAGCGCGCGCAGCGTGCCGTTGGGCTCCATCACCACGATGGAGCCCTGCTTCACCTTGTAGTCGCGGCCGAACTCGTTGAGCGAGGACTCCAGCGCCGCGTCCGCAACCTTCTGGATGTTCGGGTCGAGGCCGGTGCGGACGATGAAGTTGCGCTCGATGACGGACGGCGGCAGCTGGTCCACCAGCTTCTTCACCTCGCCGAAGGCATAGTCGAGATAGAAGTCCGGCACCTCGTCGTCGCGGCGGTCCACCGGCGTCGCCGGGTTGCGCCGCGCACCGAACACCTGGCCTTCCGTCATGAAACCGGCCTCGACCAGATTGTCGAGCACGGTGGAGGCGCGGGCGCGGGCGGCGGGCAGATTGATGTGCGGGGCGTATTTGGACGGCGCCTTGAACAGGCCGGCGAGCATGGCCGCCTCGGCGAGGTTCACCTCCTTCACCGACTTGCCGAAATAATAGCGCGCCGCCGCATCCACGCCGTAGGCGCCGCCGCCGAGATAGGCGCGGTCGAGGTACAGCTTCAGGATCTGGCTCTTGGAGAGGCGCGCCTCCAGCCAGATGGCGAGGAAGGCTTCCTTGATCTTGCGCTCGATGGTGCGCTCGTTGGACAGGAACAGGTTCTTGGCGAGCTGCTGGGTGAGCGAGGAGCCGCCCTGCCGCACGCCGCCCGCCTTGGCATTGGTGACGAGGGCGCGGGCCGTGCCGGCGACGTCGATGCCCCAGTGTTCGTAGAAGCGGCGGTCCTCGGTGGCCAGCGTCGCCTTGATGAGGTTGTCCGGAATGTCTTCCAGCGGGATGGTGTCGTTCTGCTTGACGCCGCGCTCGCCGATGGAATTGCCGTAGCGGTCGAGGAAGGTGACGGCGAGCTCGGTGCGCTTCAGCCAGTCGTCGGAGGTCTCGCGAAAGGCCGGCATGGCGAGCGCCAGCATGACCATGGCTCCGGCGACGCCCAGGGTGAAGCCTTCCGAGGCCGCGCCAATGGCCCAGCGCCCCACGCCCGTGACGTTGAACCGCTCGGTGAAGGCGGCATAGGCGGAGAGGATATTGCGCGTGCGGGCGCCGAGGCTGAACAGCGAGCTGTCCAGCAGCGCGTCGAAATCGAGCATCAGCCCGCGCAGGCGCTCGAGAAGGGAAGGACGCTTGCGCTCGGTCACGGTGCGGGCTCTGGTCTTTCTCAACGATGGCCCGATGGCGCCCCCGCGCCGCGACCGGACCTCTGCCCTATATAGCGTCCCCCGGCGGCGGGCGCGAGCCTTCCGCCGCACGCCCTGACATCAAGCGGCGGAACGCTCCGGCAGCTCGAACGTGCCGTCCGGGCTCAGGCGATCGACGATCATCGGCAGGAAGCGCGCCATCAGGCTGGGCAACAGTCCGGCGGGCAGGCCGAAGGCGGCTGCGAGCTCGGCGATGCGGTCCTCGCCCAGCGCGGAGACAATGGCGTCGGCCTCCACCGGGGTGTTCGGCCCCTCGGCGATCCAGCTGTCCAGCGCGTCAGAGAGGCCGCCGGCGCGCAGGGCGTCCGCGAATCCCTCCATGCCGCCGAAGCTGGTGCCGGCCATGGTCCGGTCGATCCAGCCGGGCAGGGCGGCGACCGCCGGGCTGTTCAGCAGGCTGTCGAGCAGCCCGCCCACCGCGCCGGTCTTCCGGATCTGGCTGGTGACACCCGAAACGAGGGCACCGATCATCTGGTCGAACAGGGACATGCCGCCTCCGCAATCTGCGATCACGGACGGCATGGAACACCCGCTCCGGTTAGAACGGCGTGAACGAGCGCGGCCGGTTCAGCCACAGGGGCTCGGGCACGTAGGGCGGCGCCGGCATCCACAGGATGGCCTGCTCCTGCGCGGCGGCGATCTGTGCCCGGCTCATCTTGGTGCGGACCGCATCGCGGATGCGGGTGAAGGTGTCGCGCTCCTGCTTGCCGGCGCGGGCGGCGGCGAGGATCAGCCATTTCTGCGAGAGCACCACGTCGATGGGCACGCCGCGCCCCTTGTCGTAGGCGAGGCCGAGGAGGTATTGCGCGGTGGGGTCGCCCTGTTCGGCGGCGCAGCCGTACCACTGGGCGGCGACCACGAAATCCTGCGGCACGCCTTTCCCGTTCTCATAGAGATAGCCGACCATCCCCTGCGCTTTGGCATCCCCCTGCCACGCGAGGGGAATGAGCAGCGCGGCGGCGGTCACATAGTCGCCCTTGGCATAGGCCGCATAGGCGCGGGACTGGGGGCCGTCCTTGCTTCCCGCGAGGGCCGGCCCGGTGAAGGCCAACGCCAGTGCCAGCGTCAGCGCCAGCATCACCGCGGCGGGGCGGACGGCATTTGAGGGCAGGGTCTCTTCCGGGCGCAAGGTCTCTTCCAGAGGCATGGGTCAGCTCGCCTTGAGGAGGAGGGCGTCGATCATGAAGGCGATCCACACCGACGGCGCGAGGAACAGGCCGAACGGCAGGCGCCCGTCGAAGCGCAGCGCCCGGCCCGTGGCGCGGCGGCGCAGGGCATAGGCGAGGAGCGCGGACAAGGCGGCGATCTCGATGGCGATGGGAATGGCCGTCACCTCCAGCCAGACGCCCGCCAGCACCGCGAGCTTCACATCGCCGAGGCCGAGCCCGTCGCGCCCGCGCAGCGCCCGATATCCCGTGCGCAGGCCGAGGAAGAGCAGGCCGAGGAGGAGGCCGCGCACGCCCGCAGCGATCAACCCCTCCGCCACGTCGTCGGCGGCGAGGGCGACATAGGCGACGCCGAGGGCGATGCCGGCGGCGTTGAGCGCATCGGGAATGAGGAAGTGCCGCGCATCGATGACGGCGATGGCCGCCAGCACCGGCACCAGAGCGGCGAGGGGCAGGCCGGCGGGAAGCCCGGCCACCGCGAGGCTCGCGCCCGTGGCGGCGAGGCAGAGAGCGGCAAGCGCCACCGTCTCGGCCCGGCTGCCGGCGCGCGGCTGGACGCCGAGGCCTCTGGCGACGGGGGCGCGCGGCGTCGGCTCGACCATCGGTTCGCCCGCTGCGGCGTCGGCCATGGCGGGCCTCACCGGTTGATGAGCGGCTGGGGGCCGCCCGGCAGCACGCCCACCGAGCCCTTGAGCTTGGCGCGCAATTCCTCCGCCACCGTGTGGGCATCCATGTTGTCGCGGATGATCTGGGGGCGGATGAAGATGATCAGCTCGGTGCGCTTCACCGTCGTGTCCTTGTGGGCGAAGGCATCGCCCACGCCCGGGATCTGGTCCAGCACCGGCACGCCCTGCCGCACGCCGTCGCTGCGCTCGCTGATGAGGCCGGCGAGCAGCACGGTCTGCCCGCTGGTCACGGCGATGGTGCTCTTGACCCGGCGCTGGGAGACGGTGGGCGTCAGGTTCGAGCCTTCGCTGGCGCTGCCGTTGGCGGTCGGCTGCTTGGTCACGTTGCTGATCTCCTGCTCGATATCGAGCCGGACCTGCCCGTTCACATTCACCCGCGGCGTCACATGCAGGATGATGCCGGTATTCTTGTATTCGATGGTGTTCACCACCGTGTTGGACGAGGTGAGCACGGTGGCGCTGCCGGTGGAGACCGGCACCTCGTCGCCCACCTGAAGGGTCGCCTTCTGGTTGTCCACCACCACCACGGAGGGATTGGACAGCACCTTCACGTCGGTGACGGTGTGCAGGGCGTCGAGGATCATCTTCGGCTGGTTCTCGCGGCCGATCAGCAGGTTGAAGCCGGGCAGAACGCGGTTGATGGCCTGATTGGTGATCTCGCTGGACAGCGTGTTCACCGCCGAGCCGTTGTTGCGGCCGAGGCCCAGATCCTTGCTGGTGAGGAAGAACTGCACGCCATAGGCGAGCTGGTCGTTCAGCGTCACCTCGGCCACGGTCGCCTCGATGGCCACCTGCAGTTGCGGCTGGTCGAGCTGGAGCAGGGTGCGCTCGATGATCCGGTAGTTCTCCTGGCTCGCATAGATGAGCAGGGAGTTGTTCACCTGATCGGCGGTGATCCGCACGCCCGAGAGCAGCGCCCCGCCGCCGCCCGAGGGGCCGGAGCCGGAACCGCCCTGCAGTTCGTTGTCGGTCTCGCCCCGGTTCACGGGCTGGGCGTTCTGGCTCTGGTTCTGCGGCGGCGTCTGGCCGAGGCGCTGCTGCACGGACATGGGACCGTTCGAGCCGCCGCCATTGGACGATGCCGAGGTGCCGGAGCCCGGCGCGATCTGGTTGGAGGCCTGATCCAGCCCCTGCGAGGACGTCCCGTTGAACAGCTCGTTCAGCACCCGCGCCGTCTGCCGGGCCTCGCCGTAGCGCAGGCGATAGACGCGCACGCCCACCGAGCTGTCCGAGCGGTCGAGGCGCTCGATCCAGGTGGCGGCGGTGCGCAGCAGGTCCGGCTTCTTGGCCACCACCATCACCGAGTTCATCCGGTTGATGGCCTGGAACTTCACCATCTTGTGGCTCAGCCCGCCCTCGCCGGCATCAAGCAGCGTCTCCAGCTCGGTGATGAGCGGTTCGGGCGCGCTGTTGCGCAGGGGATAGATGCCCACCGACTGGCCACGCATCCAGTCGGCATCGAAGGAAAGGGCGGTGTTGATGGCCGCCTGCCGCTCCGCCGCCGTGCCTTGGATGAGCAGGACGTTGCGGCCGGGATCCACCCGCACCATGCCGGCCCGGGTGGCGAAGCTGTCGATGACCGGCATCAGGGTCTCGGCAGAGACATACCGCAGCGGCACCACGGAGACGCCATAGCCGGGCTCCGGCCGGGAGGTGCCCACATCGGTGGCGCCGGAGCCGGCGGCCTCGGTGAGCGGCATCAATTGGTAGCCAGACGCGTCCTTCACGAGCGCGATGCCATTGGCGCGCAGCGCGCTCTCCAGCACATAGGCGAGATCGGTACGGGCCACCGGGCGCGCCGAGGACAGGCTGATGGTGCCCTGCACCCTCGGGTCGATGATGACGTTGGCGCCGAGAATGTCGGTGAGCACCACCTTGGCGACGGTGGTCACCGGCGTATTCTCGAAGTTGAGATCGTATCCGCCGTCAGCTCCGCGTTGCGCGGTGCCCGCCGCGCTGACCGTCGTCGGGTCCGCCACCGGCTGCGCGCCGGGGGTGGCGAAATATTCGATGGGCTGACGATTGTCGGACGGTTGTTGCGGCTGCGCCACAGGCTGCATGGGCTTCGGCGACAGGTCGATATTGCGGACCTGATCGAATGTGCTCTGGGGCTTGGTGTCGTCCATGATGCCCGAGCAGCCGGACAGGATCGCGGCGAAGAGGATCGCGCACGTCAATACGAGAGTGCCCGGTCGTGGGCTCGACCGGCCGCGCCAATCCTCAATCACGCATCACCTGAATACTTCCGAACGCAAGAGCCGCGGAATCCGAGAGCCGCTACAAGGGCCGCCGGTCGCAGGAGATGGCCAGACGACCCTTGGCGCGCCTCTCTTAGCGACAGCATGTGACGGATATATAAGGGTTGACGGGCAGTGCTGCCAAGCTTCAGTTAGCTGGCTATCGCCGGTTCGCAGCCGTGTCCGGATGTCGTGACATTGTCATCACGGTGACGCGCGAGCGTCACGGGAGGCGGGAATACCAAGCCGGCGGCCGGGTGCCCCGTGTCGGCATCCTGCTCCGGGCCGACGGCGGACCCGCAAATTGCTTTCCGGGGGCAACCTTCGCCGATGATGCGGCCCATGTTAATAGCAGCCAAGGTCCAGCTGTAGAATAGCGCCGCTGGATTGCACTGCTGGATTTGAATGCTGGCTTTCGGGGGCGCGGGCATGAGCGGGCAGGGGGGCGGCAATTTCCTGAGCTTCCTCGCCGCGAGCGGGCTGGCGCATCCCGCCGGGTCGGGAACCGCCGGCACGCAGGCCCGTCCGCTGCGTCAGGTGTGGGAGGCGAGCGAGCTGACCGCCGGCGATTTCGCCGATGAGGTCGCCCGCTTCTATCGCCTGCCGCGTATCGCCCTGCCGGAGCTGATGGCGGCGCCGTCCCTCGTCTCCCACTTCACCCCGCGCTTCCTGCGCGAGATGACGGTGCTGCCCTTCCGCGCGCCGGACGGCACAGCCTGCCTCGCCGTCGGCGATCCCACCGACGAGACGGTGGTGCGCGCGGCGGAGATCGTGCTGGGGGGCAAGGTGACGCTCGTCGTCGCCTCCTTCGAGGACATCGCCACCGCGCTTGCCGAACGGCTCGGTGCCGATGAAGCCGCCGCCCGCGAGGCCGCCGGTCCCGCCACGGCGCGGGCCGAGGACGACATCGACAGCCTGCGCGACCTCGCCTCCGGCGCGCCGGTGGTGCGGGCGGTGAACGACCTGTTCGACAAGGCCATGGAGCTGCGTGCCAGCGACATCCACATCGGCCCGTTCCGCACCGGGCTTGAGGTGCGCCTGCGCATCGACGGCATGCTGCGGCCCATCCATGCGCTGGCCGATGTGCTGCCGCAGGCGGTCATCTCGCGCATCAAGATCCTCGCCGGCCTCGACATCGCCGAGCGCCGCCTGCCGCAGGACGGCGCCGCGCGCCTGAAGCTCGGGCGGGACGAGATCGACGTGCGCGTCGCCATCATGCCCACCCAGCACGGGGAAAGCGCGGTCATCCGCCTTCTGGCGCGCGATCGCGGCGTGCTTACGGTGGACAAGCTGGGGCTCGCCCCGCACGACCGCGAGACGCTCATGAAGCTGCTCGCGCTGCCCCACGGCATGGTGGTCGTCACCGGCCCCACCGGCTCGGGCAAGACCACCACGCTCGCCACCATCCTGTCGGTGCTCAACGAGCCCACGCGCAAGATCCTCACCATCGAGGACCCGGTGGAATACGAGATCCGCGGCGTGTTCCAGTCGCAGGTGCGCCCGCAGATCGGGCTTACCTTCGCGGCGGCGCTGCGCTCCTTCCTGCGGCAGGACCCGGACGTGATCATGGTCGGCGAGGTGCGCGACCCGGAGACGGCGCACATCGCCGTCCATGCCGCGCTCACCGGCCATCTGGTGCTCACCACGCTCCACACCGACACCGCCGCCGCCTCGGTGCCGCGCCTGCTCGACCTCGGGGTGGAGGGCTTCCTGCTGAAGTCCACGTTGCGCGCGGTGATCGCCCAGCGCCTCGTCCGCCAGCTGTGCGAGCGCTGCAAGCGGCCGCACACCCTGTCCGCCACCGACGTGCGGGACGATCCGCGCTATGTGGCCCTCGGCCTCAAGGCGGGGGAGACGGTGTACGAGCCGGTCGGCTGCGAGCGCTGCGGCGGGGCGGGCTATCGCGGGCGTATCGGCGTGTTCGAGGTGCTGACCCTCTCGGACGACATCCGCGAGATGATCGACCGCCATGCCGGCGCCGCGGCCCTCGACCGCGCCGCCATCGCTGGCGGCATGACCACCATGCTGGACGACGGCGTCGCCAAATGCCGCGCCGGCCTCACCTCGGCCGCCGAGGTGCTGCGCGTGACCACGGTACGCTGACGCCCATGGCCACCTTCTCCTATCGGGCGCTGACCCAGGCCGGGCAGATCGTGAGCGGCGAGATCGCCGCGCCCACCGAGGCCGAGGTGCGCCGCCGCATCGAATTCCTCGGCCTGGTGCCGGTGGAGACGACGCCGCTGAAGGAGAAGAAGGAGAGCGCCTTCGGCTTCACCTTCGGCGCGCCCAAGGCGGAGGATGTCACCCTCTTCACCCGCGACCTCGCCCTTCTGCTGCGCGCGGGGGCGCGGCTCGACGAGGCGCTGGAGCTGCTCACCGGCGACACCGATCTCGGCCGCATGCGCACTGTCGCCCGCAAGATCCGCGCGGATGTGCTCTCCGGCGAAAGCCTCGCGGAGGCGCTGGCGTCTCATCCCACACTGTTCCCGCCGGTTTATGTGGCGCTGGTCAAGGTGGGCGAGGCCTCCGGCACGGTGGACCGGATGCTGGAACTGGTCGCCGCCGAACGCCAGCGGGCCGAGGAGCTGCGCCGCAAGGTGGTGTCGGCGCTGCAATATCCCGCCTTCGTGCTGGTGGCGGCGGGGGGCGTGCTCGTCTTCTTCCTCATGTTCGTGATGCCGCAATTCTCCTCCGTGCTGCGCGACATGGGGGCGAAGCTGGACCCCATGGTGCAGGTGCTGCTGGACCTGTCGGACGGCCTCCAAGCCCACGCCGCGGCGGTGGGCGTCGCTGCGGTGGTGCTGCCGGCCCTCGCCTTCCTCGCATTGCGGCGCAAGGAGGTGCGGGGCGCGGTGACGGGCACGCTGGCGAAACTGCCGCTGGTGCGCACGGTGCTCTTGTTCCGCCGCTCGGCCGTGTTCTGCCGCAACCTCTCCATCCTGCTCGGCAACGGCGTGACGCTCACCGCCGCGCTGCGCATCATCGTGGATGTGATGGCGGCGGGGGAGGAAGCCTCCGTCTGGGCCAAGGCGGCAGACCGGGTGCGCCATGGCGGGCGGCTGTCGGACGCCTTCGCCGAGGGCGACGTGCTGCCGCCCATGGCCATCCGCATGCTGCGCCTCGGCGAGGAGACCGGCCAGCTGGCCCTGCTCTCCGGCCGCATCGCCGATTTCTACGAGGAAAAGCTCCAGCGCGCCCTCGCCAGGGTGGTCGCGGTCATCGGCCCGGCCGCCATCGTCACCATTTCGGTGGTGGTGGGCGGGCTCATCGTCTCGGTCATGACCGCGTTGCTGTCGGTCAGCCAAAGCATCGGGTGACGAAACGTGATTGAAGGTCCCGCCCCCATGACGGCCAACACTGCCCCCTCCCGTTCACGTCGCCGGAAAAAGGAAGGCGGCTACACGCTGGTGGAGCTGCTGGTGGTCATCACCATCATCGGCCTCATCGTCGCCCTCGTGGGGCCGCGGGTGCTGGGCTATCTCGGCGACAGCAAGGTGAAGACGGCGAAGATCCAGATCCAGGGCTTCTCCAGCGCCCTCGACCTCTTCTATCTCGACGCCGGCCGCTATCCCTCCTCCTCGGAAGGGTTGAACGCGCTGGTGCAGCGGCCGGGCAACGTCTCCACCTGGAACGGGCCGTATCTGAAGGGCGGCACCGTGCCCGTCGATCCCTGGGGCAAGGCCTACATCTATCGCGCGCCCGGCCAGCACGGGCCGTTCGACATCGTCTCCCTCGGCTCCGACGGGCAGGAGGGCGGCACCGGCAACGCCGCCGATATCACGAGCTGGGCGCGCTGAGGCGGGGCGAGGCGGATGGCACGCGAGCGGGAGCGCAGGCGCGATCATGAGGCGGGGTTCACCCTGCTTGAGGTCGTCTGCGCCCTCGCCATCGTCGCCGCGCTGGCGACCCTCGCCTTGCCGCGCCTTGCGCCCGGTACCTCGCGGGCGAAGCTCGAATCCCTCGCGGTCGAAGCCGCCGCGCTGCTGAAGGCCGACCGCGCCGCCGCCATCCGCCGGGGCGTGCCGGTGGCGACGGCGGTGGATACGGCCGGCCGGCGCATCACCTCCGGCGCGGCCGGGCGCGTGGTGCGCGTGCCCGGCGACGTGCAGATGGACACGGTGCTGCCCGCGACCTGCGACGGAAGGCCGGCGCGCGCCTCGGTGGAGTTCTTTCCCTCCGGCCTCTCCTGCGGCGGCGTGGTGGCCATGCTCAAGGGCGGGGCGGGCTATGAGGTGCGGGTGAACTGGCTCACCGGAGGCGTCGAGATTGTCCCCCGTGGCCGCTCCTGATCCGCGCGGGCGGCGGCGCACCGCCGGCTTCACCCTCATCGAGGTGCTGGTGGCGCTGGCGGTGGTGGCCGCCTCCCTCGGTGCCATCGCCATGGTGGCGGGCTCCAGCATCCGGGGCACGCGGGCGCTGGAGCGGCGGGTGGCCCTGCTGCAGACCGCCCGCGCGGTGGAGACGGGCATTCCCGGCCGCGATCTTCTCCAGCCCGGCCGCACCGAGGGCGAGATCGCCGGGCACCGCTGGCAGATGGACGTGCAGCCGCTCAAGATCGCCGGCCTGCCGGAAACCGGCCCCTGGACGCCGCTCGATGTGCGCATCCGCGTGCGCGGTCCCGGCGGCGAGATGGTGGCGCTGGAGACGGTGCGCATCGTGCGGAGCCAGCCGCAATGAGCGCCATCGCGTCGTCGCGCCGCCGCAGCGCCGGCTTCAGCCTCATCGAGATCCTGGTGGCGATGACGCTCACCGGCCTCGTGCTCGCCGCCATCGCCATGGTGACGGCGAAATGGCTGCCCGCCTGGCAGCGCGGCCTCGGCCGGGTGCAGCAGAGCGAACTCGTCGCCCTCGCCCTCGACCGCATGGCCGCAGACCTCGCCGCCGCCGCCTTCCTGCCCGTCGTTCGTGGCGGCGCCAAGCCGCTGTTCGACGGATCGGCGGAGCGCGTCGTGTTCGTGCGCGAGGTGCTCGCACCCGGTGCGGCGCGCGGGCTGGAGATCGTCGAACTGGCCCCGGTGCCGGATGGGCGCGGCGTCGCCATGGTCCGCCGCACCGCGCCTTATGCACCGCAGGCGGAAGGGAGCCTGCCGCCCTTCGGTGCCGCGGTGCGGCTGCTGCGCCCGCCGACCCGCGTCACCTTCTCCTATGCCGGACGCGACGGCGTGTGGCACGACGTATGGCGCGGCGAGGAGGAACTGCCGCGCGCCGTACGCATGGTGGTGCGCGAGGGCGGGCGGGCCACCGCCGCGTCCACCGCCGTTTCCATCCGCTCCGATGTGCCGGCCTTCTGCGCCGCCGATGTCACCAAGCCGGTGTGCGGATCATCGGTCGGCTTCAGCGGATCGCAGGCGAAAGCCGTCTCGGGTGCAGGGGCGAATAGCGGGGGGGGCGCGCAATGACGGGCGTCCGCCTCACGCGCGCCGGGCCAGGGACGGAGCGCGGCTTCATCCTGGTAACGGTGCTGTGGATTCTCGCGGCGCTCGCCGCCTTCACCGCGGTCTATGCGGTCTATGTGTCCGACACGGCGTCCGCCTCCGCGGTGCGGGCGGAAACGCTGCGCGCGGACGGGATGGTGGTCGCGGCGGTGGAGCTGGCGGCGCTGCGCCTGCTCTCCGTGCCGGCGCAGGACCGGCCCATCAGCGGCGAGGTGCGGTTCCGCATGGGCGAGGCCAACGTCTCCGCCCGCTTCGCCGACGAGGCCGCCCGCATCGATCTCAATTCGGCCGCGCCGACGGTGCTGGCCGGCCTGTTCCAGGTGCTCGGCGTGCCCGAGCAGGCGGCGAAAACCTACGCCGCGAGCATCGCCGCATGGCGGACCCCGCCCCGGGGCAGCAGCGCCGGCGCGGGCGGCGCGACTTCGGTCAGCAGGACGTCCGCTCTGGGCGACGATGAGGCTGCGAAAGGCCAGGGCGCCTTCGCCCATGCGGCGGAGCTGGCCCGCGTGCCCGGCCTGCCGGCCGATGTGGTCGCGGCGGCGCTGCCCCATCTCACGGTCTATGCCGGGCGGCGGGAGGTCAATCCCGAACTGGCGGGGCCGGTGGTGCGGGCGGCGCTGGCGAAGGCGGGGCAGGGGATGAACGATATCGACAACGCCACGTTCGCGACGGCCGGCGAGACCTCCGGCGAGGACAAGTCCGGCGGTGACAAGGCAGGCGGCGACGGAACCGCCATCGCCGGCGCCTCCGGCCTCACCACGGTGGCCGGCGACACGGCGCGCGTGACGGTGCGCGTCGCCTTCGACAATGGCCGCAAGCAGGGCGCCGAAGCGGTGATCCTGCTGCGGGATTTCGGGATGGACCCCTACCGCGTGCTCCTCTGGCGCGACCTCTCCTGGCGCGAGCTGGCCGACCTGGATGCGGCGACCGCCGCGCGGCGCAAGACGACGGGAGGACGGCCATGAGCATGATGCCCGGCGCGCCCGACGCGTCTCTGGTGACGCGCTTCATCGATGGCTTCTCGGCCTTCATCGACCTGACGGCGACGGCCGTGGACACCGCCATCGCCAGCGGCCGGGCGCGCCTCGGCCGGCTGCGCGCGGTGCGCATCGAGGAGGGGGAAGACGGCGCCTTCCACCTGCCCGGCGTTGCCCCGTTCCATCCCGATCCCGGCGAAATGGCGCGCGCCATGTCGCCGGAGGTGACGGCCGCATTGAAGGGCCGGGAGGTGGAGCTGGCGCTTGATCCCGCCCGCTTCCTGTTCCGCCCGCTCGATCTGCCCGAGGGGGCGAGGCCCTATCTCGACGGCATCGTCCGGGCGCAGATCGACCGGCTTACACCGTGGAGCGCCGTCGAGGCCGCCTTCGGCTGGACCGCGCCCGAGCCCCTCGGTGACGGTCGCATCCGCCTGATGGTGGCCGCCACGCCCCGCGCCCGTCTCGCCCCCGCCCTCGATGCGCTCAAGGGGCTGGGCGTGGGCCATCTTCTGCTGACCACGCGCCAAGGGGAAGGCGCGCCCATCATCGTCCACGCCGGCGCCTCCGGCGAAGGCGCGGGCACGGCGCGGCTCAAACAGGCGCTGCTCGGCGTGCTTGCGGCTGCGGCCCTTGCGGCGACGCTGGCCTCCGGTGTGTCCGGCTTCCTCGGCGGCAGCCTCGACGAGGAGCAGCAGACGCTGGATCAGGCCATCGCGGCCCGCCGCCGCGCCATCGCCGCCGCCCGCGACGGGCTGGGCGCGGAGGGGGCGGCCCTGCGCGGTCTGGAGAAGGCGAAGCGGGAGCATGCGCCCACCGTACTCGTGCTGGAGGCGCTGTCGCAGGTGCTGCCGGACCATACCTATCTGACGGCGCTGACCGTCCAGAACGGCAAGGTGGAACTGACCGGCGTCTCGCGGGAGGCGCCGTCCCTCGTGCGGTTGCTGGAGGAGTCGAAGCACTTCTCCGCCGCCACCTTCGTCGCCCCCACCACCCGCCAGCCGGGGGATGCGGGCGAGCGCTTCCAGATCCAGGCCGACATCACTTTGCCGTTCGAGGTGAGCCAGTGACCCCCGCCGCGCCCGCCCGTTCCCGCCGCACGCTGGCGCTGGCCGCGCTCGGCTACGGTGCGCTGGTCGCGGTCCTGCTGGCCGTCGCGTTCGGAGAGGTGGCTGACATGCTCGCCAAGCGCGCGGCGGTGGCGGAGGCGCAGGACCTGCTCGACCGGCTGGAGGGACGCAGGCCCCCGAGGCCCGGCGCCGCCGGTGCCGAGGAGCGCGGCTCCCCCTTCCTCGAAGGCGCGAGCGTGACGGTGGCTGGCGCCGCGCTGGCCGAGCGCGTCGCCGCCGCGGCCGATGCGGCCGGCGGGCATCTCGTCTCCTCCAGCGTGGAGCTGGGCGCCTCGCCGCTCGGCCCGGGCTTCGTGGCGGTGGCCGCGACCGTCGATATCGGGCAGGAGGATTTGCAGAACCTGCTATATGATATCGAAAGCGGCCAGCCCTTCCTGTTCATCGACCCGCTCGTGGTCCAGGCGCAGGGGCAGGGTGCCGCTTTGGGGCAGCTGGACACGGAAGGGACCGAGGGACGGATGCAGGGGGATGGCGCGGAAGCACGGGGGCAGGAGGGGCGCATCCAGGTGATGCTCACCGTCCATGGCCGCTGGCGGGGGGCGCGATGATCGCGACAGCTCAGACTCCCGCGCGCCCTTTGCCCGCGCGCCGCTTCTGCCGGCTCCCCCTCGTCGTGGCGGGCCTGATCGCCGGCATTGCGGCGGCCTCGGCCGAGGTGGAAGCCCCCGTGCCGCAGGTGGACTTCGTTGTCCCCGGCCAGCCCTCCACCCGCGCGGCGACGGCTCCGGCCGATCGCGAGCGGGGAAATCCCCTGTGGACCGTTCCCATCGAAAGCCTCTCGGCGACCCGCGATCGCCCGCTGTTCACGCCATCCCGCCGTCCGCCCGAGCAGCCTGTCGCCCTTGCGCCGCCGCCGCTCCCCTCCGCTCCCCCCGCTGCCGTCTCGCCACGGCCGCAACTGGCGCTGATGGGCACTGTGGTGAGCACGGCGGGCAGCATCGGCATCTTCACGGATCAGGCGAGCGGGCAGATCGTGCGCCTGAAGGTGGGCGATGCCCATGGCGGCTGGACCCTGCGCAGCGTCGGCCCGCGCGACGCGGTGCTGCACACGGGCGCCGACACCGTGACGCTCGCCCTGCCGGTCCCCGGCAAGGGCAGTCCCCAGCCGCCGCGCGGGTCCGAGGGTCCGTTCGCCGCCGCGCAGGTGGGCGGGGCGAAGCCCGTCGCCGGGCAGGTGGTGGTGCCGCGCCGCACCAGGCCGTCGCCGGCGGATCTCGATTCCAGCCACTGAGCGTGCGGCGCGTTTAGACGACCGAAACGTCATCGTCGGGTCATGGCCCATGGGGAAAGTGCGCCGTCTTCCCGTCTCGCGCACATCGGCCGGCCTGTCGTGACCCAGCTCATCGGACTTTTCCCCACCCCCGTAATGCGCGTCGAGGGCCTCATCGGCCCGGCCGACGTGGAGGCGCTCGCGGCCGAGGTGGCGGACCGCACCTCCCTCACCAACGCCTATTCGGACCTCCTCTCCCACACCCCGGTGGCGGGCGACCAGTCCGACACGCTGCTGTCGCGGCTCGGCGCGCTGGTGCTGTCCAAGGTGGCGGAGTTCGGTGAGGTGCTCTTCGGCGAGGCGCTGAACTGGCAGATCAAGGAAATCTGGGTGAACGTGCTGGAGCCGGGCGGCCATCAGGCCATCCACACCCACGCCAACAGTTTCATCTCCGGCGTGGTCTACCTGACGGAGGCGCATCCCTCCGCCAACATCGTCTTCCACAAGGCCATCGGCGGCAGCGGCTTCATCTTCGGCAACACCAATCCCGGCGCGCGCATCAACGCCTTCAACGGCGGCAAGTTCGCCATGCCGCAGACGGGTGCGGGCGACCTCGTGATGTTCCCGAGCTATCTGCTGCACGAGGTGCCGGTGAACAAGGGCGGGAGGCGCATCTCGGTGGCCTTCAACGCCATCCCCGACCGGCTCGATAATTTCGGCTACGCCATCCACTTCTCGTGAACGCAAGAGCACGCGCCGATCTGATTGCATCGCAATCAGATCGGACAACGCGTTCTCTTTCTTGGAACCAGAGGGCGATTCACCGATCAAGTTGTTTCAACTTGATCGGATCGCGCTCTAGCCTTTTCAGGGAGAGGCCCATGCGCCTTCATGCAGCAATCGCGGTGCTGGTCCTCACGTGCCTTGCGGCGACGGGGGCACGGGCACAGTGCGCGTTCGACCAGTCGGTGCCGAACGCCAACGAGGTGCTCACCGAGACACAGCCGGAAGTCACCATCGACTTCACCGACGAGTTCCGGCTCGATGACGTGCGCGTGGTGAGTCTCGACGACAAGGCCGAATGGCCCACCGACTGGGCTCGCCCTGCCGAGGAAGTGCGCCAGACCGCGTTCCGCATTTCCAAGCCCCTGCCGCCCGGCAAGTATCTGGTGGAATGGAACGGCTATCTGCGCCGCCACCACCATGCGGATGGCGGCTCCATCGCCTTCACCGTGGCGAAGCCCGGCGACATCCCGCCCGCTACGCCGGCGGTAGCTGAGCCAAGAGCCGCCGCGCGTCGGGGCGGCTCGGGTTCGCCCTATCCAATGCTTCTAGGAGCCGCCGGGCGCCCGAAGGATCAGTGACGGCGAGCTGGCGCGCCATGGCGATCACGGGGGCGTAGGCGGCATCGAAATCCGGGCTGATACGCACCAGCTCGATGAGTTGCGGCGCCAGCGTGCCGATGACGTCGCGCGGTCCCTTCGCCGCCAGCGCCCGGGCGCCCATGCCAATATAGCCGTCTCGCGCCTTCCAGTAGGCGGCAAGGCGCGTCTGGGTGGCCGGATCGGCCCCCGCCAGCAGCGTCTGTGGCGCCGGATGAAGCGCCGCGAGGAGCGCCACCAGACGGTCGGCGGGCCGCTCGCTTGCGGCATAGGCGGTGCCCGGCGCGGAGGCCGTCACCACCGGCCGGTCATCGGTGTTCAGGGGGGCATTGCCGGCGAAGCGGGCGAGGTCCGCCGGGCCGGCGAGGTGGAGGCCGAACAGGGCGAAGCTGCCGTCGAGATCGACGGCCTTCAGCCCCGTCGCCAGCGCGCGGTCGCGCACCCGGCGCTCCACCCAGTCGGACGGGTAGGTCGCGGGCGTGCGGCGGCCGATCAGCGCCACGAGGGGCGTCTCCACGCTGAACTGGGCGAGCCATGCCGTCGTGTCCGGGAACACGTCGAGGAAGGTGCGCACGATCACCTTCAGCGTCTCCATGTTCAGCTGGTGCAGCGGCAGCCATTGGCAGAACAGCCCGTCCGGCGCGAGGCGGTCGCGGATGGCGGCGAAATGCTCGCGGGCATAGAGGGCGCCGGAGCCATCCACGGAGGGGTGGTAGAGGTCCGCGACGATCACGTCATAGGGCGCGGTGCCTGCGCGCACGAAACGTCGGGCGTCGGCCACATGGATGCGGATGTCCGGGTTGCCGGCGAGGCGGGGCGGCGTGCGCTCGAAATAGGGGAAGCTCTCCACCACCTCGGGCACCAGCTCCACGCCCTCTATCCTGAGGCCCGGATGGTCGCCGGCGGCGGAGAGGGTCGCGCCGGTGCCGAGGCCGAGGAACAGCGCGCTGCGCGGGTTGGGATGCAGCAACAGGGGGATGTGCGCCTGCCGGTGGTCCGAGCGCATGGAGGCGCTGCCGCCCATGCGGAAATGGTTGTTCACCTGAAGATGGCGGTCTCCGGCGGCATTGCGCACAACGCTCACCGCCGCCATCACGCCGTCGCGGTGCCACTCCAGCGCGCCGCCTTCCGGCACCTGCACGAATCGCAAGGAGACGGGCGCCAGCACCAGCGCCAGCGTCGCCGCGAGCGTCAGCCCGCCACCGGCCAGCGCGGCGCGGCTCCGGAGCGGCAGCGCCAGCACATAGGCGGCGGCGAGGAGCGCGAAGGCATATTTCGCGCCCATCAGAGGCAGCAACACCGGGCCGAACAGCATGGGCGCGAGCGCCGCACCGAGGGTATTGGCCGCAAGCCCCGGCCCGACGCCGCCGAGCCGGTCGGATGCGCGCTGGGCAAGCGCCGTGAACAGGGCGCCCATGGCGATCGTCGGCGGCAGAAAGGCCACGGCGGCCATGGCGAGCTCGGCGGAGAGACGCCCGGCCACCGTCACCGGCAAAGCGGCCTTGAGGGCCGAGAGAATCTGCCCCGAGGCCCCGAGCAGCCCCGCGCCGGCGAGGCAGGCGAGGGCGGTGAGGGTGACGAGGAGGGCCACTGAGCCGTCCGCACCCGGCCCGCGAAGCGACCGCCACCGGGCATAGAGGGCGGCGCCCAGCGCAGTGCCCGCGAGGTAGCAGGCCAGGAGCACGGCGAAGGTGTAGATGGTGTTTTCCAGAATCTGGCTCAGCACCCGCACCGTCAGCACCTCGTAGCCGATGCCGAGGAGGCCGGTGAGGAACAGGGGCGTCAGCACCGGGAGCGAGGCGGAGCCGGTCTCGGGCGCGCGAATCGGGCGTGCCGCCGGCACCAGTGCCGATTCGCGGGCCACGGCCAGCATGGCCGCGGCGCAGACCGCATTCAGCACGGCGCACAGCACCAGTGTGGCGGAGAGGCCGAGCGCGGGGATGATGAGGAAGGCGGTGGCCAGCGTTCCCGCCACCGCGCCGAACGTGTTGGCCGCATAGACGTGCCCCACCGCCGCGCCTGAGGCGAGACGCGGCGCCAGCACGGCCTCCAGCGCCGGCAGGGTGGCGCCCATGGCCAGCGTCGCCGGCAGCAGCAGCACGAAGGGCAGAGCGAAGGCGACGGACCATTGCCGGAGCGCCGAGGCATCCACCGGCACCAGCGCTGGCACGAGGTCGCCGAAGAGCGGCGTTGCGCCGATGAGAACCAGCGCCCACGCGCCGATCATCAGCTCCAACCCCGCATACCAGACGGCAGGTCGGCGGCTCCCGGCGATGGCGCGGCCGAGCAGCAGGCTGCCGAGGGCGAGGCCGCCGAACAATGCGGAGATGACCCCCAGCACCGCCACCAGTTCGTGGCCGAGGCTGACCGCGAGCATCCGGGTCCAGACGATCTCATAACCGAGGCCGGCAAAGCCCGAGAGGGTCGCGACCAGCGCGATGGCGATGCCCGTGCGGGCGTTTTGGCCGAGCGTCAGGCGTTGCGGCGCGGCGGATTCGGGTTCCGAAGCCTGAACCTGGGACATGACAGAAACCGTTCCCTGAAAGCGAAAGAAGCCGGAGGCCCGAAGGCCCCCGGCATCCGAAGGTCTCGCGCCGGCCGTGGCCGGCGCTTGTCTTTCGTCAGTTCCCAATCACTTGGCGAGGGAGACCGCGAGCTTCTCGTTGGTCTCGACGAGGAGTTCCGGCTGGTCGGAGACGCGGATGAAGATGGGGTTCGTGTAGAACCACAGGTCCGACCACGCGGCCACGTCGTAGCTGGAGATCTTCTGGCCGTCGCGCACCACGAGGTGGGACGGGCAAGCGGCGTCGTTACAGGGCACGAACGGGCCCTGCGCGGCGTTTTCCGGATCCCAGTCGTTGAGCGGGTTGCCCTGGGCGTCCGTCTCGGCCGGCACGGAGGGCGGCAGGTTGGAGCCACGCACGCGGACGTACATGTTGTTCTGCACGTTCGGGATGGTGACGGTCATGGTGCGCTTGGTGCCGCGCGCCTTCCAGGTGGTCGGGCCGAAGGTGGCGATGATCGCCGCCGAGGCATTGGTGCCGGCGGTGTAGTTGGCGCTGCTGGGCGCCACGACGCCGGTCACGTCACCCTTGATGAACTGCACCTGGCGGAGCGTCGGCTTGTTGAGCGGCTCCTGGATGCCGATCTGGGCCAGCGACGGGTTGTTGAAGGTGTAGGGCGAGTAGTTCGGGTTCGTGGGGACATTGACCTCGAGGGTCAGCGTCACCGACTTGCCGCGCTTCACCACCAGCGTGTCACCCATGCCCGCCTTGGCGCCGAAGCCGGCCTTGGCGTTGTAGGTCAGCTCGCCGGTGATCAGGTCGCCCTGCACCGAGTAGACGTTGCCGGAGCGCACGCCGTCGACCACCACCTGCGGGCGCAGGGCCACATTCCGCTTGGGACGCGGGATGTAGAGCTTCTGGAACTCGCCCGGATAGAAGTCGTTGGTGGTGCCCTTCTCGTAGATGGAGAAGGCGCCGCGGTTGTGCCAGTCGGAGCTGGCGAAGAAGAACCAGTTGCGGCCTTCACCCAGCATGGCGTCCCACACGCCGCCGATCTTGGCGGCATAGATGCCGGTGCCGCCGAAGGTGGTCACGCCCACCGAATCGCAGCCGTTGCCGCAGAAGCCGGCGCGGTATTCGCCGCGGTTGTTCGACGCCTGGTGGCCGGGCTGGCTCTCGAAGCCCACCGCGACGGTCGGGCCGGCATTGTTGAAGTCGCGGAAGTGCTCGATGTTGAAGCCGTTATTGCCGTTCGGATTGAACACGCCGGCGCGCTCCACGTGCGCGGGCACGTAGTAGCTGTCGAGCGGATAGTACTTCTGCAGCCACTGGACGGAGGGCACCGCCTTGGCGTCGTGGTTCTTCTGGCCCGAGCCGGAGCCGGAGGCGTTGGCCACCTTGCCTTCCCAGTTGTGGGTCGGCGCGCCCTTGCTGAAGTCCGAATCGGAGCGGTCGAAGCGGTATTCGAACTCGGCCACGGCGCTCGCGTTGCCGGTGTCCTTGTCCTTGTTCCTGTTGCCGAACAGGCCCTTCTTCTCGATGGCGTTCTGCGGCTTCTGATTGCCGATCACCGCCATGGAGGTGTGCTCGTGGCCGGGCACGTTGGTCTCGATGCCGGCATAGAGCATCGGCACGCCGGTTTCCTTGGCGAGGCGGACGAGCTCGGGGAAGATGATCTCTTCCGCGCTCTGCCAGCGCCACATGGAGCGATGGCCCTGCGAGGTAGCGGTGTCGCCCTTGATGACCAGGCCCTGGACCTGATCGAAGAAGCGGCCCTTGCCGGTGGTGGAGCCGTCACCTTCCGGATCGTCCACGCGGCAGTCGCGCGGGCTGGAGCCGCCGTGATCGGCCGCGCCGAGCCATTCCAGGCCGTAGCTCTGGACCGCCTTCTTCACCATGGTCTCGACCGACGAGCGGCCGTCCGAGCACGGCGTGTGATTGTGGAAGTCGCCGGCCATGTAGCTGTCGGCGAACGCCTGCGTCGGCGCAAAAGCCGCTCCGCCGGCAACAACGAGGACCGACGCCCCCGCGATGAGCTGCTGTGTCAGCACCCCGCCCTTCATGCTCCAACCCCTAATTTCCCACGGACGCCAGTCCGCCCGTAGGGGCCTCCTAGCCGCGTTCTGTGACCGCGTGCTGAAGGTTCTGTGACGCCGGGGAAGGTGAGCCGGGAAACCTTGCGAGACCTTTCGGACCCTGCGTCCGCCGCAACGCTGTCATCAAGCCGACACCGGTCCGCCGCTAGGGGATGCGCCGTCAGCAGGCGTGGAAGCACGACGTGGCGGGGATGCGCTTTTTCGCGTCCCTGTGGGCGGGGGACGAGTCTTGACGTCATCGGGTTTGAATACGGGCGCGGATGCCCCGGCCGGCACCAGGAACAAGAGCCTCATCCGGCGGCTGATCGGCGAGCCGCTGCTTCAGTTCATGGTGCTCGGCGCCATGATCTTCGCGGCCCATGCGGCGGTGACGCCGGCGATCCCGAAGGAAAAGCTCATCGAGGTTACCCCCGAGGTGCGCCAGAGCATCGTCGATGCCTTCAAGTCCACCCACGAAGGCCGCGAGCCGGGGGCGGACGAGTATCGCAAGCTGGTCGACGTGTGGGTCCTGAACGAGATCACCTTCCGCGAGGCACTGGCGCAGGGCCTCGACAAGGGCGACGAGATGATCCGCGACCGCATCGTCCACAAGATGCGCCTGCTCATCTTCAACGGCGTCGAGGTCAAGGAGCCGACCCACGCCGAGCTCGAAGCCTGGTACGAGAAGCGCCGGGCACAGTATGACGTGCCTGAAACCATCAGCTTCATTTCCGTGCCCTTCACCGGCCCGAACGCCGAGGCGGACGCCCGCGCGACGCTGGAGCAGATCGTCGCCGGCGAGGAAACCGAAGAGACGCAGAACCGCGCCCTCATCTTCGGCGAGCGGCCGCGCAAGTCGCTGGAGCCGTCGTTCGGCACGCCGTTCGTGGAGACGCTGGTGGCGCTGCCGCAGGGCGAGTGGCGGGTGGTCCCGTCGAAGGACGGCTGGAACGTGGTGCGGCTCGATGCCTATGCGCCCGGCCATCCAACCGACCTCGACGAGGTGTCCGCCCAGGTCGCGCTGGCGTGGAAGGACGAGCGCCGCCGCATCCTCGGCATCGCCGCGACCAAGGACCTGGGCAACGCCTACGTCATCCGGCGTGGTGAGCCATGATCGCCCTAGCCGAAAGAGCGCCCGCGCGCCGCGCCTTCCGGTCCGGCCTGCTCGCGGTCCTGGCGCTGTTCTGCGCGCTTCTCCTGCCGTCGCTGGCCGCGCGGGCGCATGAGGCGACCATGGCGGTCATCACCCTGCGCGAGATCGCGCCGGGCCGCTTCATCGGCCAGTGGACCATGCCGCCGGCGGACGTGACCCTGCAGCCCATCTTCCCCGCCCACTGCCAGTGGAACCCGCCCGAACTGGTCTGCGGCGAGCGCGGGCTCACCGGCCGCCTCAGCTTCATGGGCCTCGGCAGCAAGCAGTCGGTGGCCACCATCCGGGTTGTCCCGCGCGAGGGGCCGGCCGTCGTCTACACGGTGAGCGCCGCCAAGCCGACCATGATGGTGGCGAGCGAGCCGGGCACCAATCTCGCGGTGTGGGCCGATCTTGCCGACACCTACGTCAATCTCGGCATCGACCACATTCTGCGCGGCATCGACCACCTTTTGTTCGTGCTGGGCCTGATCTGGATCGTGAAGGGCGGCTGGCGGCTGGTGAAGACCATCACCGCCTTCACCGTGGGCCATTCCATCTCGCTCGCCGCCGCCACCTTCGGCTGGGTCGGCGTGCCGGAGCGGCCGCTCAACGCCGCCATCGCCCTCTCCATCGTTTTCGTGGGCGTGGAGATCGTGAAGTTGCAACGGGGCGAGCCGGGGCTGACCGCGCGCTATCCCTGGATCGTCGCCTTCGCTTTCGGCCTCCTGCACGGCCTCGGCTTCGCCACGGCGCTGACGGCGCTCGGCATCCCGCAGGCGACGCTGCCCATCGCGCTGCTGTTCTTCAACGTGGGCGTCGAGATCGGCCAGCTGATGTTCGTGATGGCGGTGCTCGCCCTCATGTGGGCCCACCGGCAGGCACAGGCGCTGCTGCCCCGCTGGGGCGCGGCCATCCCGGCCTATGTCATCGGCTCCGTCGCGTCGTTCTGGTTCCTCACCCGCATCTGACCCTGCCTGGGGCGCACACCTTGGAAGGACATTCGACATGAAGTCCCACAGCCCGAACCCGGCGCTCGTCCTCGCCGGACTTCTCGCCATGATCCCGCTGTCTCCGGCCCTCGCCCATACGGGCACGGGCACGCAGATCGGCCTTGAGAGCGGTTTTCTCCATCCGCTCTCCGGCGCGGACCACATCATCGCCATGGTGGCGGTGGGCCTGTGGGGCGCGCAGCTCGGCAACCCGGCCATCTGGGTGCTGCCCATCACCTTCCCGCTGGTGATGGCGGTAGGCGGCCTGCTTGGCGTGATGGGCATCGACCTGCCCTTCGTCGAGCTTATGATCGCGCTGTCCGGCATCGCGCTCGGCGCCATGGTGGCCCTGAACATCCGCCCGCCGCTGTGGGTGGCGGCGACCATCGTCGGCGTGTTCGCCATCTTCCACGGCTATGCCCACGGCAAGGAACTGCCGGATGCGGCCGATGCGGTGGCGTTCGCGGTGGGCTTCGTGGTGGCCACCGGCATGCTGCATCTTCTGGGCATCCTCATCGGCGTTGCGGTGCGCTGGGAGGCGGGGGCCAAGGCGGTGCGCGCCTGCGGCGCCGCCATCGGCTGCCTCGGCGTCTACTTCCTGCTCGGTGCCATCGGGATCATCGAATGACACGCCTTGCCCGTCGCGCCGGCATTGCCGGCGCGGTTGCCCTGGTTCGTCGCGCCGGCTCCGTCGGCGCGCTTGCTCTCGTCTTCGCGCTCACCCCCGGCCTCGCCCATGCCCATCTCGTGGATACGCGGCTCGGCGATTTCTATTCCGGCGCGCTGCATCCGCTGACCGATTTCGAGCAGGTGCTGCCCTGGCTAGCTCTGGCGGTGCTCGCCGCCTTCCAGGGGCCGCGCACGGCGCGCTGGGTGGTGCTCGCCTTCCCGCTGGCGCTGGCCGCCGGAGGGGCGCTGTCGCTGGTGCTGCCGCCGCCGCCGTTCGCGCCGGTGGCGGGCGTGACGCTGGTGGCGCTCACCGGTCTTGCCGTCGCCGCGCAGCTCAGGCTGCCGCTCGCCGCCCTGCTGGTGCTGGCGGTAGGCCTTGGCCTGCTGGACGGCTACCAGAACGGCGCCGCCATGGTCGCCACCACGGACCGGTTCCTGTTCCTGTCGGGCGTCACGGTCATCGGCTACGCCTTCGTCACCCTCGCGCTCGGCTGCGCCATCGCCTTCCTCGCTGGCGTCGGCGGCTGGCGGCCCATCGCGCTTCGGGCGGCGGGAAGCTGGGTCGCGGCGGTGGGCATTATGGTGCTCGGCCTGCATCTGGTGTCGCGCGGGGTCGGCTGATCCCGCGCCGGACGGCGGCTCACGGCATCGCGAGCGACATTACGGAAGCTTAATCCGGCCGCCAGATTGCCGTAACGATCCAACGCATAGGTTGCGTCTCGAACCTGCCCGGCATGGCAGGCAACAGAGAGACGCGACGCATGACCCGCTCCCCCTCCACCCCTTCCGTGACGAAGCGCAACCGCCGTGCCATGCTCGCGAGCGTTTTCGGTCTCGCCCTCGCCGGCGTCGTTGCCGGCCAGTTCATCCCGCCTGCCAATACGCCTGCCCTCGCGCAGATCACCACCAGCCAGCCGGCCAACACCTTCTCCTTCGCCGACATCGTCGAGAAGGTCTCGCCCGCCGTCGTCTCGGTGAAGGTGAAGAAGGACATCGGCGACCAGCAGATGGCCATGGGCGGCGAGGGCCTCGGCGGCAACGTCCCGCCCCAGATCGAGGAATTCCTGAAGCGCTTCGGCTTCGGCCAGGGCGGCCCCGGCATGGGTCCCGGCGGCCCGGGTGGTCCCGGCATGGGCCCGCGCGGCGGCATGGGCCCCAAGGGTGAGCGTCCCGTGGTGGGCCAGGGCTCCGGCTTCATCATCTCGGCTGACGGTTATGTGGTCACCAACAACCACGTGGTGGATGGCGCCGACGAGGTGGACGTGACCACCACCGACGGCAAGGAATACGTCGCCAAGGTGATCGGCACCGATCCGCGCACCGACGTGGCCCTGCTCAAGATCGACAACGTCACCAACATGCCGTGGGTGAAGCTCGCCGATGGCGCCCCGCGCGTCGGCGACTGGGTGATCGCGGTCGGCAATCCGTTCGGCCTCGGCGGCACCGTGACCGCCGGCATCGTCTCGGCCCGCGGCCGCGACATCGGCTCCGGCCCCTATGACGACTTCATCCAGATCGACGCCCCCATCAACCGGGGCAACTCGGGCGGCCCGACCTTCTCGCTGAACGGCGAGGTGATCGGCATGAACACCGCCATCGTCTCCCCCTCGGGCGGCAACGTGGGCATCGCCTTCGCCATCCCCTCCGAGACGGTGAAGACCGTGGTGACTCAGCTGCGTGACAAGGGCTCGGTGGCCCGCGGCTACATCGGCGTCCAGATCCAGCCGGTGACGGAGGATCTCGCGTCCGGCCTCGGCATCAAGAGCGCCGAAGGCGCCCTCGTCGCCCAGGTTCAGCCCAACACCGCCGGCGCCAAGGCTGGCCTGAAGGCCGGTGACGTGGTGGTCAAGGTGAACGGCGAGCCGATCAAGGAAGCCCGTGAGCTGTCCCGCAAGGTGGGCATGATGAAGCCCGGCGCCGAGGTCCAGCTCTCGGTGATCCGCGACACCAAGCCCATGGACATCAAGGTGGTGCTCGACCAGCTGCCCAATGAGCAGGTGGCCTCCCGCACCAACACCCCGCAGGGTGAGGACGACAGCGCCGGCAACAAGGATATGCCGCGCCTCGGCCTTCAGCTCGCTCCCTCCAAGAGCGTGCAGGGCGCCGGCGGCGAGGGCGTGGTGGTCACCGGCGTCGAGCCCAACGGCCCGGCCGCCCAGCGCGGCCTGAAGACCGGCGACGTGATCCTGAAGGTCGGCGACAAGACCGTCGCCACCCCCAAGGACGTGCGCGACGGCCTCGCCGCCGCCAAGGCCGAGAACCGCAAGGCAGTGCTCATCCAGGTGAAGAGCGGCGAGGGCGTGCGCTTCGTCGCCATCTCGCTGGAAGGCAAGGCCAAAGGCTGAGCCCGCTCAGCCGGCCTGAGACAAGGCCCGACCGCATGACACGCCGGGGGCAATCCCCCGGCGACGGGCCTCCGGACCGAGGTGGATATCGCCATCGCCCCTGATGCCGCTTCGGCTCCGCAGGCGCGGGAAGCTCCAGAGGGCTTCCCGCGCCACTTTTTTCGGTGCGCACCCCTCGCATGGACCTGCCTGAAAGGTGAGCTAGAGTGATGACAACGAATCTCGATCCGGGTCCGCTCTCCGCCATGCGCCTTCTCCTGGTCGAGGACGACCGCGACGCCGCCGAATATCTGCGCAAGGCCTTCCGCGAGGCCGGTCACGTGGTGGACCATGCCGCAGACGGCGAGGAGGGGCTCGCCCTCGCGCTCGACGGCAAATACGACGTGATGGTGGTGGACCGGATGCTCCCCGCCCGCGACGGGCTC
The DNA here is from genome assembly GCF_023571765.1 of Xanthobacter aminoxidans. GTDB lineage: Bacteria > Pseudomonadota > Alphaproteobacteria > Rhizobiales > Xanthobacteraceae > Xanthobacter > Xanthobacter aminoxidans. Next base: position 37,487 of record NZ_JAMJXC010000019.1, read on the forward strand.
TCCCTCGTCACCGAGCTGCGCGGGCGCGGGCACACGACGCCGGTGCTCATTCTCTCGGCGCTGGGGCAGGTGGACGACCGGGTGCAGGGCCTGCGCGCCGGGGGCGACGACTATCTGCCCAAGCCCTACGCCTTCACCGAACTTCTGGCACGCGTCGAAGCCCTCTCCCGGCGCGGCGTCAGCCAGGGCGCGGAAACGGTGTACAAGGTGGCGGACCTCGAACTCGACCGCCTCGCCCACCGCGTCACCCGATCCGGCAAGGAGATCCCGCTCCAGCCGCGCGAGTTCCGGCTGCTGGAATATCTGATGCGGCACGCCGGGCAGGTGGTGACGCGCACCATGCTGCTCGAAAACGTCTGGGACTATCATTTCGACCCTCAGACCAACGTCATCGACGTCCACGTCTCGCGCCTCCGGTCCAAGATCGACAAGGGCTTCGACGTGCCGCTGATCCACACCGTCCGCGGCGCCGGCTACATGGTGCGGGCGGGGCTGGTGGCGTGAAGGGGGAAGGCGCCCCGGCGGGTGCAGGTCCGCTCGGCAGCGGGGGGAGGGCGCACGGCGCGATCGCCAGCCCCATCGCCCACGCGGCGCGCCTGGTGCGCACCACCGCGTTCAAGCTGCTCGCCGCCTATCTCGTCGTCTTCGCGCTGTTTGCGGTGTCGGTCATCGTCTACACCGCGTGGCACACCCGCGCCCTAATCCAGGGACAGGTGGCGGACGACCTCGACCGCGAGGTCGTCGGGCTCTCCGACCAGTACCGCATCGGCGGCATCCAGCGGCTCGTCTATGTCATCGACAGGCGGACGCGGCGGCCGGGCTCGTCCATCTACGTGCTCTCCAATTTCCAGGGCGAGGTGTTGGCCGCCAACGTGACGGACCTGCCCATCGGCCTCCTCGACAAGGAGGGCACCCGCTTCACCACCTACAACCGCCCGGACGATCCCGTGGCCAAGAGCCATGTGGCCTTCGTGCAGACCATGTTCCTGCCCGGCGGCTATCGCCTGCTCGTCGGCCGCGACATCGAGGAGCGCGACACCCTGCGCGATCTCGTGGCGCGGCCGGCTCAATGGGCCGTAGTGCTGATCGTGGTGCTGGGCCTTGCCGGCGGCGTGTTCGTGACGCGGCGGGTGCTGAAGCGCATCGATTCCATGACCGCGACGGCCGAGACCATCATGGCCGGCAATCTCTCCGGCCGGTTGGCGCTGGCCGGCACCGAGGATGAGTTCGACCGCCTCGCCCACTCCCTCAACGCCATGCTCGATCGCATCGAGGGGCTGATGGTGGGGCTGAAGGAAGTCTCCGACAACATCGCCCACGATCTGAAGACCCCGCTCACCCGCCTGCGCAACCGTGCCGAAGAGGCGCTGCGCACCGCCCGCACCGAGGAGGCCTGGCGGGCGGCTCTGGAGGCCACCATCGAGGAGAGCGCCGGCCTCATCCGCACCTTCGACGCCCTCCTGATGATCGCCCGCGCCGAGGCGGGGCAGGGGCGGGCGACCATGGGAGACGTGGACCTCGCCGAGATCGCCGAGGCGGTGTCCGAGCTTTACGAGCCGCTGGCGGACGAGCAGGGGCTCGACCTCACCGTCAGCGCCGTGCCTGCCACCGTCCATGGGGTGAAGGAACTGCTGGCGCAGGCCCTCTCCAACCTCATCGACAATGCCATCAAATACGGCCGCCCGGCCGATGGGGGGCGGGGGCGCATCGCCGTGACGCTGACGCGCGACGGGGCAGAGGCGGTGCTCGCGGTGGCCGACACCGGTCCGGGCATCCCGGCCGCCGACCGGGAGCGGGTGGTGGAGCGATTCGTGCGGCTGGAGGCGAGCCGCACCCGTCCCGGCTCCGGCCTCGGCCTGTCGCTGGTGGGGGCGGTGGCGCGGCTGCACGGGGGTACGCTGGCTTTTTCCGACAACAGGCCGGGGCTCGTGGCGACCTTCCGTTTGCCGACGAAATGACAGCGGGGCGTGAACCAAGCCGTCGGCGCGGGCGTTAACCTCCGTAATGACCTCTTCATTCCCCACTCACTATGATGCGTGCCGTGCCTCCCGCTGCGGCACTTCGATGAAAGAAGGCTTGCGCGCAGCAAGTCGCTGGTGCCTTTAGACCTGACCATGCGTTGGCCCACGGAACCGGATTCGGCGGACCGGCCGCCCCTCGCCCTGCAGATGCGGGAAGCGCCCGTCGTGGCGGATGCGAAGGCGGCAAAGATTAAGCTTTCCCACGCCATCGAACGGCTGGCGCCGGAGGCGCGCGCCGCCCTTGATGCGCTGTTCGCCGAGTCGCCCTGTGCCGAACAGGTCTGTCTCGGGATCGCCGAAAGTTCGCCCTTCCTCACCGAAGTGGTCCGCGCCGCGCCGGAGCGGCTGTTGCGCGTGCTCGGACGCTCGCCACACGCCCACCTCGATGCGCTCATCGCCGAATGCGCGGCAGTCGAAGGCTCGGAAGCCGATGTGATGCGCGCGCTGCGGCGGATGCGCAGCGAGGCCGCCCTGCTGATCGCCATCGCCGACATGGGCGGCGTGTTCGGCCTCGTGGAGGTGACGGCGGCGCTGACCGACGTGGCCGACGCAGCGGTGCGCAAGGCGCTGTCCTTCCTCCTCGGCGAGGCGGTGAAGGCCGGGCGGCTTATGGTGCCCGATCCCGCCGATCCGCAGGCCGGCTCCGGCCTCGCGGCGATTGCCATGGGCAAGCACGGCGCGCGGGAACTCAACTATTCCAGCGATATCGACCTCGTGGTGGTCTACGACCGCGAGAAGGCACAGCTCTCGGACAGCGTCTCCGCCTCGCCCTTCTTCGTGAAGATCACACAGGGGCTGGTGCGCCTGCTGCAGGAGCGCTCGGCGGACGGCTATGTGCTGCGCGTGGACCTGCGCCTGCGTCCCGATCCCGGCTCGACGCAGGTCGCCCTCTCCACCGTCTCGGCCCTCGATTATTACGAACGCGAGGGCGCCACCTGGGAGCGCGCGGCCTACATCAAGGCGCGCCCGGTGGCCGGCGATGCGGAGGTGGGGCGGCAGTTCCTCGCCGATCTCTCGCCCTTCGTCTGGCGCCGCGTGCTGGACTTCCAGGCCATCGCCGACGTCCATGCCATGAAGCGCGAGATTCACGCCTTCCGCGGGCACGACGTGGTGGCGGTGGAGGGGCACAATGTGAAGCTCGGCCGCGGCGGCATCCGCGAGATCGAGTTCTTCGTCCAGACCCAGCAGCTCATCGCCGGCGGGCGCGATCCGCTGCTGCGCACCAGCCGCACGCTGGACGCCCTCGATGCGCTCACTGCCCATCGCTGGATCGAGCCCAAGGTGCGGGACGACCTCGCCGAGGCCTATCTCTTCCTGCGCCGGGTGGAGCACCGCATCCAGATGGTGGCGGATGCGCAGACCCATTCGCTGCCCGAAAGCCGCGAGGCCATGGAGGGCTTTGCCCGCTTCATGGGCTATCCCGACCGGGACGCCTTCGCTGCCGCCCTCGTCCAGCGCCTGACGACGGTTCAGGGCCACTATGCCCATCTGTTCGAGGATGCGCCGCCGCCGGCCGTGCTCGACGCCGACCTGCTCTTTCCGCCGGACGAGAACGACCGACCGACGCTCGCCGCCCTTTCGCGCCTCGGTTTCAAGGACCCGGCTGCGGCGAGCGGCATCGTCCGGCGCTGGCTTGCCGGAGGGCCGCGCGCGCTGAAGACCGAGCCCGCCCGCGCCCATCTCGCCCGCATCGTGCCGCTGATGCTGGAGGCGCTCTCGCGCGGCGGCGACCCGGACGGCGCGCTGATCGCGGCCGACCGTTTCCTCACCGAGCTGCCGGGACCGCTCCTCCTCACCGCTTTGGACCGCCACCCGGACCTCGTGCGGCTGCTCGCCACCATCCTCACTGCCGCCCCGCGCCTCGCCGAGACCCTGGCCCGCCGCCCCTCCCTCACCGACGCACTGCTCGATCCCGCCTTCTTCGACGTGCTGCCCGACGAGGCGAGCCTCTCCGAGCATCTCGAACTGCTGCTCGACACGGCCGAGACGGACGAGGAGCAGTTCGACCGCGCCCGCCGCTTCCGGCAGGAGCAGCATGTGCTCATCGGCGTGCGCATCGCCTCCGGCACGCTGCCGGCGGCGCGGGCGGGCGAGGCCTATGCGACGCTCGCCGAGGTCATCATCCGCGCCCTGCACCGGCGCGTGTGGGAGCGCTTCTGCGAGGCCCACGGCCGCATTGCCGGCGCCGAGACGGCCGTGCTCGCCATGGGCAAGCTCGGCGGCCGCGAGATGACGGCGGGCTCCGATCTCGACCTCATCGTGCTCTATGATTTCGATCCCGAGGCCGATCCCACCTCGGACGGTCCGCGCCCGCTCACCGGCGCGCAATATTTCGCCCGCTTCACCCAGCGCCTCGTCACGGCGCTGACCTCGCTGACCAATGCCGGCAAGCTCTATGACGTGGACCTGCGGCTGCGCCCCTCGGGCCGCTCGGGTCCGCTGGCGACGCGGCTCTCCTCCTTCGCCACCTACCAGCAGGCGGATGCCTGGACGTGGGAGCACATGGCGCTGACCCGCGCCCGCGTGATCGCCGCCACGCCGGAATTTGGCGCGATCGTGCGCGATGTTATCGGCGGCATCATGGGCCAGGCGCGCGACCAGCGCCGGCTGGCGGGCGACATCCTCGACATGCGCGGCGCCATCGCCGCCGAGAAGGGCGCGGATGACCGCTGGAACCTGAAGCACGCGGCCGGCGGGCAGGTGGATGTGGAGTTCCTCGCCCAATATCTCGTGCTGGCCCATGCCCACGATCATCCCGAGATCGTGGACACGGCCACCGCCCGGGTGCTCGCCACCGCCGAGCGGCTGGCCTTGCTTGAGCCGGAAGACGCGCACGTGCTGCTGCGCGCCTGCCGTCTCTACCAGAACCTGACGCAGGTGCTGCGCCTGTCGGTGGACGCCCACGTGGTGCCGCAGGATGCGAGCCCGGCGCTGCGCGCACTCCTCGCCCGTGCCGGCGAAATGCCGGACTTCGCCACGCTGGAAGCTGATCTGTTCGAGACCGAGCAGAAGGTCCGCGCCATCTTCGAGCGCGTGCTTGAGATGGCGGCGGAGTAGGGGCGGCGGCGCCAAAAATGACCGTCATCCCCCGGCTTGTCCGGGGGATCCACCGTTCGCCTGCGCGCTGCCCGGAAACCCCAACCCGCCCAACCGTGGATCGCCCGGACATGCCGGGCGATGACCATGCCGAAGGTTTGCGGGCCCGAAGCCCCGCTTTCACCCCAGCGCGCGGGTGGCGATGTCGGCCACATCAGGCGAGAGGCCGGGCGTCTCCGCCACCTTGCGCAGGGCCCGTTCCGCGCTGGCGCGGCGCACCGGCTCCAGTTGGCGGAAGGTCTTGAACGAGGCGAGGAGGCGGGCCGCCACCTGCGGATTCTTGCCGTCGAGCGTCAGCACCACGTCGGTGACGAAGTCGTGCCCGGCGCCGTCCGCCCGGTTGAACTGGGTGGGGTTGGTGGCCGCGAAGGCGCCCACCAGCGAGCGCACCCGGTTGGGATTGCCCAGCGAGAAGGCGGGATGCAGCATCAGGTCCTTGATGCGCTCAAGGGTGCCGGGAGCTGCGATCTGCGCCTGCAGGGTAAACCACTTGTCGATGACCAGCGCATCCCGCTCGAAACGGTCGTAGAAGGCCTGAAGCGCCGCTTCGCGCTCCGGCACCTCGTGCTGCGTCAGAACGGCCAGGGCGGTGATGCGGTCGGTCATGTTGTCCGCCGCCTCGAACTGCGCCTTGGCGCGGGCGATGCCCTCCGCCGAGCCCGTGACAGCGAGGAAATCCAGCGACAGGTTGCGCAGCGCCCGCCGTCCGGCGGAGGCCGCATCCGGCGAGAAGGGGCCGGTGGCGGCCATCGCCGCATAGGTGGTGGCGAAGGCGCCTTCCAGCGCGGTGCCCACGGCGAGGCGCAGCGCCTTGCGGGCGGCGAACACCGCGTCCGGGTCCACGTCCTTCGCCAGTTCCCGGGCCACGTCGCCCTCGCCGGGCAGGGCCAGCGCCTGCGCCTTGAAGGCGGCGTCGAGCGTGGTGTCGGCGAGGATGGCGCGGGCGGCCGTCACCAGCGCCTCGGTCGGCGGCAGGCTGCCGGTGCGCGCCCCGGTCTTGAGCATCTCCAGCGCGATGCGCTGGATGGCGTCGAAGCGGTTGAACGGGTCCGCGTCATGGGCGGCGAGGAACACGCGGTCGGCCTCGGTGAGGTCGCTCACGAGGTTCACCGGGGCCGAGAAGCCGCGGTTGAGCGAGGGCACGGGCCGCGCGTCGAGGCCGGTGAAGAGGAAGCTCTGGCGCGCCTCGCTCACCTCCACCACGCCGTTCTCCACCGGCACATTGCCGAGCGCCAGCGGCTGGTCGCGCCCGTCCGGGCCGACGAGGCCGAGGGCGAGGGGAATGAGCATGGGTTTCTTGGTGGGCTGGCCGGGGGTGGGCGGCACCTCCTGCGCCACGTCGAGGCGATAGGTGCCGGCCTCGGCATCCCACGCGCCGCTCACGGTGAGCACCGGCGTGCCGGACTGCGCATACCACAGTGCGAACTGCGAGAGGTCGCGGCCGGTGGCATCGGCGAACGAGGCGACGAAATCCTCGATGGTCGCGGCCTCGCCGTCATGGCGCTCGAAATAGAGGTCCATGCCCGCCCGGAACCCGGCCTCGCCGAGCAGGGTCTTCAGCATGCGGACCACCTCGGCGCCCTTTTCGTAGACGGTCGCCGTGTAGAAGTTGTTGATCTCGCGATAGGTTTCCGGCCGCACGGGGTGCGCGAGCGGGCCCTGGTCCTCGGTGAACTGGGCGGCCTTCAGCGCCCGCACGTCGGCGATGCGCTTCACCGGACGGGAGCGCTCGTCGGAGGAGAATTCCTGGTCGCGGAAGACGGTGAGGCCTTCCTTCAGGCACAGTTGGAACCAGTCGCGGCAGGTGATGCGGTCGCCGGTCCAGTTGTGGAAGTATTCATGGGCGATGACGCCCTCGATCCCCGAATAATCCGCGTCGGTTGCGGTCTCCGGGGTGGCGAGGACGTACTTGTCGTTGAAAACGTTGAGGCCCTTGTTCTCCATGGCCCCCATGTTGAAGTCCGACACGGCGACGATGTTGAACACGTCGAGGTCGTACTCGCGGCCGAAGGCCTCCTCGTCCCAGCGCATGGAGCGCTTCAGCGCGTCCATGGCATAGCCGGCGCGGGCCTCCTTGCCGTGCTCCACATAGATGCCCAGCTCCACCTCGCGCCCCGAACGCGTGAGGAAGCTGTCCGAAATCTTGGCGAGGCGCCCGCCCACGAGGGCGAACAGGTAGGACGGCTTCGGCCACGGATCATGCCACACGGCATAATGGCGGCTGGTGCCGTCCACCTTCCCGCTTTCCACCAGATTGCCATTACCGAGCAGCACGGGCGCCTCGGCCTCGTCCGCCTCGACGCGGGTGGTGAAGACGGAGAGCACGTCCGGCCGGTCGGGATAATAGGTGATGCGGCGGAAGCCCTCGGGCTCGCACTGGGTGCAATAGTTGCTGGAGGTCCGGTAGAGCCCCATAAGCTGGGTGTTGGCGGTGGGGTCCACCAGCGTCTCCACCTCCAGCACGAAGGCGTCGGCTGGGGGATGGGCGAGGGTGAGGCGGTCTGGTGTCGCCTCAAAGCTCGGGCCGGCCACCGGCTTGCCGTCGATGGCGAGGCGGACGAGCGTCAGCCCGTCGCCATTGAGCACCACCGGCGCGCCGGGGGCGCCCGCCGGGTTGCGGCGCAGGGACAGCTTCGACGTGACGCGGGTCTGCGAGGAGTGCAGGGAGAAATCAAGGTCCACCTTGTCCACCAGCCAGTCCGGGGCGCGGTAGTCGGAAAGGTGGATGGCCTTGGGTTCGGCATCACGCATGAACATGAACTCCCCGCGCGCCGCCGCATTGGCCGCGTCGCCTTGTGCGATGTGATCTTGGGCGGAGAGTAAGGCCCGGCGCGCCGGGAGGGAAGCGCGCCGCTATGCGCCCGAGGCCGAGCCGTGCCGCCAGATCTTCCAGGCCGACATCACGAGGATGGCCCCGAGCAGCGGCAGCAGCATGGAGGCCGGCACGACGCCGAGCAACTGCCCGCCAAGAAACGCGCCCAGCATGGAGGCGGCCGTCATCACGCCGAGAAACGTCAGGTTCTCCCGCACGACGCCGACGGTGTTGTCGCGGCCGAAACGGGCGAAGCCGACGATGAGGGTGGGCAGGCTGACCGCCAGCGCGACGCTGCCCGCGAGCTTCACCGGCAGGGCGAACAGCAGCACCAGCGTCGGCACCAGCAATTCCCCGCCCGAAACCCCCATGAGCGCCACCGCGAGCCCGATGATGAAGCCCGCCAGCACCCCGACCACCAGCCGCACGGTGCCGTCGATGGCCATGTGCTTGAGATCGGGATCGTCACCCAGCACCAGCATGACGGCAGTGAAGACGAGCATCGCCGCAATGGTGCGGAACAGGGTGCGCGAGGCGAACCGCGTGGCGTAGGTCGCCCCCGTCCAGGCCCCCGCGAGACTGCCGGCCAGCAGGGTCGCGATCACCCTCCAGTGCTCGGCCACCTCGGCGAAGGGAATGGTCGCGGCGCGGGACGGCAGGGCGAAGGCCACCACCACGAGGCTGAGAACCCGATTGATGATGATGGCGGGCAGCGCCTCGAACCCCAGCGCGATCAGGACCGGCAGCCGTATTTCCGCGCCACCGAGACCGATGAGGCCGCCGACGGTCCCGATGGCCAGCCCGGCCAGTGATCCGTGCAGCAGGCGACGCAACTGGGACGCTGCGGAAGGCTCGAAAGACATGCCGATCACGCTCCCTTGAACGGGCCGCTTCGCACCGTCACCTCGGCCTCAGAATAGGACGCGAGCCGTTGAGATCAAAGAATTCTCGTCGATTGTCCAGAAATCCCCACCGATTGTTTCGCTAAGGGAGCCTTATCGAATTTTGCGGCGCACCCTAGCTCCTAGCCATCAAAGGGCGTGGTGGGGTTGGTATTTAAGGAGATCAACATGCGTAATCTGACTTTTAGCGCCGTCGCGCTCGCCGCCCTCCTTGCTTCCGGCGCGGCCTTCGCGGGTGACGAACCGTCCCTCGCCGCCGCCGATGCTGAGGCGCAGGCCGCTGCGCCCCTCCATTCGCAGGTGCAGCCGCTCGGCTACGCGACGCCCCGCGCCGGCCATCCGGCCTTCGTGGCGCTCTCCGCTGGTCAGGAGCGGAGCCCGCTCTCGGAAGCCGACCGCCTGTTCCTGGCGCAGGGTGACCGCGGCCTCGGCACCAACTGACGAAAACCCCCGGCCGGCGTCCTGCGCCGGCCGGGGGCATTCACGAAGGTCAGCTGTTCAACCGTTCAGCCGCGCGTCCAGCGCTTCGTAGAGCGGATTGTCGGCGGCGAAGACGTATTCGATGGGGCCGACCGTCACCATGCTGGCGCCGCGCTGGCGCAGGAAAGTGGCGAGGGCGTGCAGCGTGTCCGGCGGGCAGTGCAGGGTCAGCATGCCGGACGATGTCGGGCCGCCGAAGGGCGCAACGCAGCGATAGGCCGCCACCGCCTCGTCCACCAGCGAGGCATCGCAATCGGCAAAGCGCGTGCGCACCTCCCGCATGGTCCGGGCGCGCTTCTCGGCTCCCAGCCGGTCGAACATGGCGCGGGCCGCCGCGAGGGGACCGCCGCTCCAGTTGGCGGTGAGGGAGGCGACGAGGTTCGCCTCGGACTTCAGGATGATGCCGTCGTCCACCACCTTCAGCGCATTGGCGGCGAGCGTCGCGCCCGTGGTGGTGATGTCGACGATCAGCTCGGCCGAGCCGGCAGCGGGCGTGCCCTCGGTGGCGCCGGCGCTCTCGACGATACGGTAGTCGATGATGCCGTGGCGGGCGAAGTAGCCGCGCGTCAGGTTCACATATTTGGTGGCGACGCGGATGCGCCGGCCGGTGCGGCCATGGAAGTGGCTCGCCACGTCGTCGAGATCGTCCATGGTGCGCACGTCGATCCACGCCTGCGGCACCGCGACCACCACATTGGCATGGCCGAAGCCGAGCTTCTCCAGCAGCGCCACGCGGCTGTCCGCCTCATGGATGTTCTCGCGCACCAGATCCTCGCCGGTCACGCCCAGATGAGCGGTGCCGGAGGCCAGCGCCGCGGCGATTTCCGAGGCGGAGAGATAGGCGACCTCCACCCCCTCAACGCCGCCCAGCGCGCCGCGATAGTCGCGGGCGCCGCGGGCCTGCGTCAGCGGCATGCCGGCGCGGGAGAAGAAGGCGTGGACATTTTCCTGAAGCCGCCCCTTGGACGGCACGGCGAGGATGAGCGGCGTGGTCATCGGGCGTCCTCCGCGGCACCTGAGAGGCCGGCGAGGCGCTCCACCCAGGCGGCAAGCCCGACGCCGGGGATGGCACCTTCCGCACCGAGCCGCGACAGCAGCCGGTCATAGCGCCCGCCGGCCACCAGCGGGCCGGCGCCGGGACGGGCCGGGTCGTGCAGCTCGAACACCATGCCGCTGTAATAATCGAGCGGCCGCCCGAAGGCGGTGGAGAAGCGCACGGAAGACAGGTTCACCGCATAGGCGGTGAAGAAGCCGGTGCGGCGGTCGAACAGGTCGAGGGCGGCGTTGAGGTCGATGCCCGCATCCGCCGCCAGCGCCCGCATCCGGGCCGAGGCGTCGTCCGGCGTGCCCGAGATGGCGAGGTAGCGCGAGAGGATTTCCGAGGTCTCGGTCGAAAGCCCGCCGCCTGCGTCGAGGGAGGACTGCTCCAGGAACCGCTCGGCAATTTCCGACACGCTGCGCCCGCCCACCGTCGAAATGCCGGCGATGGAGAGCAGGTCGGTAATGAGCGCGCGCGCCGCCGCCGGATCCGCGCCGTCCAGCGCCGCCAGCACGCCGGCATGGGCGGGGGCGCCCTCGCGGCTCTTGTCGTTGAGCTGGGCGAGATCGAGGTTCACCCGTCCCTGGCCGAAATCCTTCAGCAGCCGGCGGCGCATGGCCGGCGCCAGCGGCAGGGCATCGAGCAGCGCCGTGAACAGGCCCACATCGCCGAGCCGGATGTCCGGCTGGGGCAGGCCGTAGAGCGCGCAGGCATTGAGGCCGAGGGACAGGATCTCCGCGTCTGCCGCCTCGATGTCGGTGCGGCCGAAGGATTCTACGCCGGCCTGCCGGAACTCGCCGGGGCCTTCGCCACGGAAGCGGAAGACGGGGCCGAGATAGCTCACCCGTGCCGGCATCGCCATGCCCTCGGCCAGCACCGCGCGGGCGACCGGGATGGTCAGGTCCGGCCGCAGGCACAGCTCGTGGCCTTCGGCGTCGGCCGTCAGATACATGCGGCGGCGGATGGATTCGCCCGAAAGGTCGAGGAATACGTCGGCCGGCTGGAGGATGGGCGGATCGAGGCGCGCGAAGCCGGCGGCCGCGAAGGTGGCGACCAGCGCCTCCTCGAGGCTCGGGGACGTGCGGGAGGTGAGGGGCGCGGGCGCCGCGGGCGACATGGGTGCAAGGTTTCCGTGAGGTCTTGCGGGCTTCTAGCAAAGCCGGCGCCTTACGGCCACCCCGGCGCCGACTTCGCCCGCCTCCCGGGGACTGAAGCGCCGCGCTTCGGGTGGCGGCGGGTGTCGTCTATGGTGAGCGCCTGTCGAATCAGGAGGCGGCCATGGCAGGCGCGAGCGGAGCAAAGGGCGGCACGGCGGTGGCCGGCGTCGAAAATCTCTCGTTCGAGCAGGCGCTTGCCGAGCTGGAGGCCATCGTCGCCAATCTCGAACGGGGCAACGTGCCGCTGGAGGAATCCATCGCCATCTACGAGCGCGGCGAAGCCTTGAAACAGAGGTGCGAGGCCTTGCTGAAGGCTGCCGAAGCGCGGGTGGAGACCATTACCCGCGACGCCGCCGGCCGCCCGGCGGGCACCCAGCCGCTCGATCCGGACGCCTGACAAGCGTCCCGAAACGGGACGGTTGCAGGATTTGTCGGGACAGTGGGGGAACGCAGCGGGACCGAATCGCTGCCGCGCCCGTTTTCCCGGTCTGTTCAGTAGATGCCCGGAATGACGCGCCTGGTGCGCCGGGCATAGGCGTCGTACTCGGCGCCGAAGGCCTCCCGCATCATCTGCTCCTCGCGCCCGACGCGGAAGAAGAAGAGGATGCCGAAGCCGATCAGCCCGGCCGGTCCGGCGATGAAATTCGGCAGAAGCAGCGCCTGCGCCAGGGCCCAGAGGAAGAAGGCCGAATACATGGGGTGGCGCACCTTCTGATACACCCCAGAGGTGATGAGCTCGTGCTTGTCCTTGATCTCCAGCGTCACCGACCAATACTTTCCAAGCTGCCGGTGGGTGCGCCAGAACAGCAGGAGAGAGCCGGCGAACACCACCACGCCCGCCACCACCTGAAGCACTGTCGGCGGGTAGGAGGCGAACCTTGGGAAGCCCGTCGCCGCGTAGATCGCGGGGATGATGCCGAGCCCCAGCGTGGAGATGGACAGAAGGATCATCTCCCGCAGATTACGATGCCGCGCATCCGCCACGCGCTGGCGTTTTGCCTTTCGTTCGAAAGGGATACGCAGAACGTACCAGGATACAACGCCCACGGCCCAGGCGATCTTGGCGAAGGTCAGGAGGCTCATGCGACGGTCTCGGGTTGCGGGAGGGGGAGGATGCAGCCGGCGTCGTCATAGACGAGCGGGCGCAGGGTTCCGTCGGGCAGGAGATAGGCCCGTAAGCTGTTGGTATGAGAGGCCAAAACGTCGAACGACAGGGGTCCGCAGACATACGCATAGAAGTCATGCGTCGAACGGATGTCGCCGGCGAGGAAGCACTGGCAGTGCAGGCGCATCACGTCGAACCAGTGGCGGCGGTAGATGGCCGGCGAGATCATCTGCCGGATTTCCACATGCCGGATCAATGGCTTGAGGGAATAGTCGCCGGGTGGCAGCAGCACGGGAGCAAAGCTGACGGGGCCGAGGGTGACTGGGTTCACCTTGTAGAAGGAGACGATGTCGTCGCGCGACTGTACCTCTACCCAGCCGATCTGCTCGGCCGCCGCAACCCGTTCTGCAGCCTCACGAAAACGTCCGCCGGCGGGGTGCAGGGCGAACTTGGCGGTGGTCGAGCCGAGGGTGAGGATGCGCACCCGGGCGCGGGTGCCGAAGGCGGGATCGGCGGCCAGCGCCGCGGCCACCGCGCTGACCGCGAGCATGGCGCCAAGGCTATGGCCTGCAACGATAATCTCGTCGATGCCCTGCGCCGCCGCCTCCGCTTCCACCGCCCGCAGGCGATCGGCGAAGGCGCGGATGCGGGCTTCCACCTCGGGATGCCGGCCGCGGACGAAATCCACTGAGAATTCAGCGAGATCCAGCGACTGCTTCAGCCGGAAGCGGCGCCCCGGCCAGCGCATCAGGAGGAGCCCGCCGGCGAGGGTTGCGGCAAGACCGGCGACCGTCGCCACCACAGCGCCGAATGGCGCAAGCCATTGATGAACAAGGAAACCTGCTGCCGCCGCCAACCCCCAGAAGAGGGCGAGCAGCATGTAGGTGAAGAGGAAGAACAGGCCATAGCGCCGGCTGGAGCGGAAGTAGTTGGCGATGGTGCCGCTCGACACCATGTCCGCCATGGCCCGCACCGAGCCCTTCATGTGGCTCCAGACTGAACGGCCCATGTCAGCCCGAGTCAGGTCATGCCACCCCAGGTTTTCGAACGCAGTATCGGTATGCCAGTTGGGGCCGTCAGCTTCGGTTCGCCAGAATCCGCCCGTGGCGGTCGGCACGGGTGCCGAGTCGCGGCAGTGGGTCCGCACATTCCACACATCGCCGAAGCGTTTTAGCTCGCGGACGAAGATGCGGTGGTGTCCCTCCACCGCCATGGGGTCGAAGCCGGCGATGAAGAAGACGTGGCGGCGGCGGACCCGGGCGCGCGCGTCCGCGTCCTGGGGCGGGATACCGCGCGCTTCGGCGTCGGTCCCGGCGGTGGGGCCTGCGAGCGTTCCCTCGGCGTCGTGCATGGGGCGCCTTCTAGCGAAGATGGCCGGGCGTGGCTAGTTGCGGCAACGGCAGGCGCCGGGATAATGGAGCCGTCCCACCTCGGCAGGGCAGGGGCGGCGGGCCACTCATCGCGGCGGGCATGGAGAGGGCATGGCGAGGCTGCGGGATCTGCTGACCGCCATGTGGAAGCCATCGGCGCCCGTGGGTGGCGGCGCGGCCGCTCCCTTGGTGCCCGAACCTCCGGCGCTGCCCCGGGCCGAGGCGGAGCCGGTGCAGCCCGTCCCTTCGCCAAGCTTCGCGCCCGGTCTTTGGGATAGCCCCCTGTCCCGCCTCGCCGCGCTGGGTCCGGCGCCGTCGCTGCTGGTGGTGAAGCTCGATCATGCGGGGGATTTCGTCACCGCGCTACCCGCCGTCCGGCGGCTCCGGGAGGCGTTTCCCGCCTCGCGCCTGACGCTGCTGTGCGCGCCCTTCATGTGCGATTTCGCCGCCGCGACCGGCCTCTTCGATGCGGTGCACGGCTTTGATTATTATCCGGCGCGGGGCCATCCGCCCGCTGGCGTGCCGGACGCCGCGCTGGCGGCGGTCGCGGCGCTGGATCTGCCGCCCGCCGACATCGCCATCGACCTGCGCCACGCCGACGATTCCCGCGCGCTGCTGGCCGCGCTGCCGGTGCGGTTTCGCGTGGGTTTCGCCGGGCTCGGCGCCCGCCATGCTCTCGACATCGCCTTGCCGGAGATGGAGGCCTCGGCCCGCGCAAGCGGCCTGCTGGCGCCGCTGCCGGCGGGGGTGCGCCTCTGCGCCCTCGCCGAGGTGCTGGCCAGCGCCTTTCGGGCCGTCCACGGCCAAGGGGCGCCCATCCCCCTCGGTGCCCCGCCGGCTCTGCCGGATTTTCCCGATGGCTATGTGGTGCTCGCCCCCGGCGCCCGCCTCGCCATCAAGCTCTGGCCCGCGGAAAACTGGCGGGTGCTGGCGGAGCGGCTGCTGGGCGCGGGCGACCTCGGCCTCGTGCTCACCGGCAGGGCGGAAGAGGAGCCGCTGTGCGCCGCCATCGCCGCCGGACTGCCGGCGGATCGCGTGGTCAACCTGGCGGGAAGGCAGGATCTCACCGGCCTCGCGGCCGTCATCCACGGGGCACGGGCCGTCGTGGCGCTGGATTCCGCCCCGGCCCACCTTGCGGCGGCCCTGGGCCGGCCGACGCTGTGCCTGTTCTCAGGCCTTGCGGATATCCATAGCTGGGCGCCTGCCGGCCCGCGCGTGGCGGTGCTGAGCGCCCATGCGAGCTGCGCGCCGTGCTTCCTGAACGATGTGGCCGACTGCACCCACGGCCACGGCTGCATGACGCGCCTCACGCCGGACCATGCGCTGGCGGGGCTCGCCGCCCTCGGCCTTGAGTTTGCCGGCGTTCCGCTGCACTAACGCGCCCATGATGCGTCCCTTTCCGACCGTGGCGGAGGCCCCGTCCGATGAGGACGGCCCACGGCCCGCTCCCGCCGACGTGACGGTCGTGTTCGTCACCTACAACAGCTCGGCCGTTATCGGCCGCGCGGTGGCGAGCGTTCCGGCCGAATGCCCGGTGGTGGTGGTGGACAATGCGAGCCCGGAAGGCACCTTCTGGACCGCGACGCTGACCCGCCCCGCCGGCATTTTCGCCATGCCGGTGAATGCCGGCTTCGGCACCGCCTGCAATGCCGGCGCGCGCCGCGCAGCGACGCCTTACGTTCTCTTCCTCAATCCCGACGCCGTGCTGGAGCCGGACACCATCCCCCGCCTGCTGGCGGCGGCACTGCTTTATGGCGAGCCGGCCATCCTCATGCCGGCCATCGTCGGCGAGAACGGCCGGCTTATGCGCAAGGAAGGCTCCATCCTGGAGAAGGTCCCGCGCAGCGCCCGCCTCGCGCCGGAGGAGATTGCGGGGGATTATTGCACCCGCTTCGTCCACGGCGCCGCCTTCATGGTGTCCCGCGCCGCCTTCCTCGATCTCGGCGGTTTCGACGAGGCCATATTCCTCTACCATGAGGACGACGACCTCTCGCTCCGCGTGCTGGCCCGCCGCATCCCCATCGTGGTGGTGACGGAAGCGCGGGTGACCCATGCGGGCGGGCGCTCCAGCACGCCCTCCTTCGGCCAGACCTTCCGCATCAACCGCGCCAAGATGCACTCGGAACTCTATGTGCGGGAGAAATACGGCCGCGCCGGCGGGCGGGCCTCGCGGCTCCTCTGGCTGGTGGCCGGCTGCGCGCTCGCGCTGGCGCTGTTCGACCTCCACCGGGTGGCCATCCGGGCGGGAAAATTCGCCGGCTGCCTCGATGGAGTGCGCCGGAATGCCCCGCCGCACGTATAGGTTTCAGGTGTAGACGAAGGTCGCCCGAGCGTCGCCGCAAGGTCAGCCTTTGTACGTTGCATACCAGCGAGCCCGTGTGTAAGGCTCGGTTTCCCGGTTCGTTCCGGTCGGAGTGGTCCGTGACTTTGCTGAAGACCCCGTTGCTCGATACCATCCGCGAACCCGCAGATGTGCGGCGGCTGCCCCAAGAGAAGCTGGCCCAGCTTGCGGCCGAGCTGCGCGCCGAGACCATCGATGCGGTGTCCGTCACCGGCGGGCATCTGGGCGCGGGCCTCGGCGTGGTCGAGCTGACGGTGGCATTGCACCACGTCTTCAACACCCCCCACGACCGGCTGATCTGGGACGTGGGCCACCAGTGCTATCCCCACAAGATTCTCACCGGGCGGCGCGAGCGCATCCGCACCCTGCGCACCGGTGGTGGCCTCTCCGGCTTCACCAACCGGGCCGAGAGCGAATACGACCCCTTCGGTGCCGGCCATTCCTCCACCTCCATCTCGGCCGGCCTCGGCATGGCCGTGGCGCGCGACCTTGGCGGCGGCGAGCGCAATGTGGTGGCGGTGATCGGCGACGGCGCCATGTCGGCGGGCATGGCCTATGAGGCCATGAACAATGCCGGCGCCATGGATTCGCGCCTCATCGTCATCCTCAACGACAACGACATGTCCATCGCCCCGCCCACGGGCGCCATGTCGGCCTATCTGGCGCGGCTCATTTCCGGCCAGACCTATCGCTCCCTGCGCGAGATCGGCAAGCAGATCGCCGGCCACCTGCCCAAGTTCGTGGAGCGCGGCGCCCAGCGGGCCGAGGAGTTCGCGCGCGGGTTCTGGACCGGGGGCACGCTGTTCGAGGAGCTGGGCTTCTATTATGTCGGCCCCATCGACGGGCACAATCTCGACCACCTGCTGCCCGTTCTGAAGAACGTGCGGGACGCCAAGACGGGGCCGATCCTCGTCCATGTGGTCACCCAGAAGGGCAAGGGCTACGGCCCGGCCGAGCAGAGCGCGGACAAGTACCACGGCGTCGTGAAGTTCGACGTGGTGACGGGCGCGCAGGTGAAGGCCAAGTCCAACGCCCCGTCCTACACCCGCGTGTTCGCCGAGAGCCTGATCTCCGAGGCGCGGCGCGATCCCAAGATCGTCGCCATCACCGCCGCCATGCCCTCGGGCACGGGCATCGACCTGTTCGGGCAGGCCTATCCCGACCGCACGTTCGACGTGGGCATCGCCGAGCAGCATGCGGTGACGTTCGCGGGCGGCCTCGCGGCGGAAGGCTTCAAGCCGTTCTGCGCGCTCTATTCCACCTTCCTCCAGCGGGCCTATGACCAGGTGATCCACGACGTGGCGCTCCAGGGCCTGCCCGTGCGCTTCATCGTGGACCGCGCCGGCCTCGTGGGGGCGGACGGGGCGACCCATGCGGGCGCCTATGACCTCGCCTATCTCGGCTGCCTGCCCGGCATGGTGCTGATGTCGCCCGCCGACGAGGCGGAGCTGATGCACATGATCGCCACCGCCGTGGCCTATGACGACGGGCCGTCCGCCGTGCGCTTCCCGCGCGGCGAGGGCGTGGGCGTGGAGCGGCCGGACCGGGGCGAGACGCTGCCCATCGGCAAGGGGCGTATCGTGCGCGGCACCGGGGAGGGCGATGTGGCCATCCTCTCCCTCGGCACCCGCCTCGCCGCCGCGCTCGATGCGGCCGAGCGGCTGGAGGCGGCGGGTTTCACGGTGACGGTGGCCGACGCCCGCTTCGCCAAGCCCATCGACCGCGATCTCGCGCTGAAGCTGGCCTCCGGCCATGCCGCGCTGGTGACGGTGGAAGAGGGCTCCATCGGCGGCTTCGGCAGCCAGGTGCTGCAATTCCTCACCGACGAGGGCGTTCTGGATCGCGGCACCGTCAAGGTGCGCTCCATGGTGCTGCCAGACATCTATATCGACCACGACACCCAGGCCCGCCAGATCGCCGAAGCCGGCCTCGACGCCAACGCCATCGTGGCGAAGGTGGAGGGGCTGCTGGGCAAGGCCAAGGCGGCGGGGCTCTCCGGGCGGGAACTGTCGCGGGCGGGGTGAGGGGCGGGGGCTCCTTGGGGCTGTCCAGATCGGCGCATTCCGCCCTCACAGGCGTCATGGCCGGGCTTGTCCCGGCCATCCACGTGGTGTGGCCGGGAGCGACTCTGCGACCAACGACTCTGCGACCACTGTTTCCGTCGGCGCGACGTGGATGCCCGGGACAAGCCCGGGCATGACGGCTGTCATTGCGGCGCGGCCTGCGCGTTTCTCCGGTTCGGCTCGTCCCCTCAGCTCACCGCCGCCTGACCATCCCGGCGCGGGTCGCTCGCGGCCGCATAGCCTTCCACCGCCGGATCGCCCATGCGCCAGATGAACTGGCCGGCGCCGAAATCCTGATAGGTGTCGTTGAGCACGGCCACCTCGTGGCCGAGCGCCGCGAGGCCGTCCAGCAGCTCCGGCGTGTTGCCGGGCTCGAGGTTGATGGACAGGCCCTCGTCGAAGCGCCAGCGCGGGGCGTCGCAGGCGGCCTGGGGGTTCTGGGCGAAGTCGAGCATCCGCACCAGCGTCTGCACATGGCCCTGCGGCTGCATGTTGCCGCCCATCACGCCGAAGCTCATCACCGGCTGACCATCCCTGGTGAGGAAGCCGGGAATGATGGTCTGGAACGGCCGCTTGCGCGGCGCCACCACGTTGGCGCGCTCCGGGTTGAGGCTGAAGCCGAAGCCACGGTTCTGCAGCGACACGCCCCAGTCCGGCAGCACCACGCCGGAGCCGAAGCCCTGATAATTGCTCTGGATGAAGCTGACCATCATCCCCGAGGCATCCGCCGCCGTGAGGTAGATGGTGCCGCCGCGCACCGGATTGCCCGGCGCGAAGCGCTGGGCGCGGCGCGGGTCGATGAGGCGGGCGCGGCCGGCGATATAGTCCTTGTCCAGCATGTCCGCCGGGCTGATCTCCATGGCCCGGGGATCGGCCACGTAGCGATAGACGTCGGCGAAGGCGAGCTTGATGGCCTCGATCTGGAGGTGCTGGGCCTCCACGCTGTCCGCCGACAGGCCCGAAAGATCGAAATGGGAGAGGATGCCCAGCGCCATCAGCGCGGTGATGCCCTGGCCGTTGGGCGGGATCTCGTGGACCGTATAGCCGCGATAGTCCTGCGCCACGGGCGTCACCCAGTCCGGGGCATAGGCGGCCATGTCGGCGGCGGTGAGGGCGCCGCCATTGGCCTTGGCGTTCGCTTCCAGCGCGTCGGCGATCTCGCCGCGATAGAAGGCCTCGCCCTTGGTCTCGCCGATCAGCCGCAGCGCGCGGGCGGCGCCCGGCATGGTCACATGCTCGCCGACGAAGGGCGCCCGCCCCTTGGGCAGGAATACCTCCTTGAAGCCCGGCTGGCTGGTGAGCTGCGGCAGCGTCGCGGCGGCGGCCCATTTGTGCTGCACGTTGGTGGAGACGAGGAAGCCGCGCTCTGCGATGGCGATGGCCGGCTCCAGCAGGTCGGCGAAGGGCAGCTTGCCGAAGCGTTCGGAGAGGGCGACCCAGCTCGCCACCGCGCCGGGCACCGTCACCGCGTCCCAGCCGCGCTGGGGCAGGGTCTTGGCGTCGGAGCCGTACTTGGCGCGGAAGTATTCGGGCGTCCAGGCGGCGGGCGAGAAGCCCGAGGCGTTGAGGCCGTGCAGGCCCTTGCCGTCCCACAGGATGCAGAAGGCATCCGAGCCGAGGCCATTGCTGCACGGCTCCACGATGGCCATGACGGCGGCGGCGGCGATGGCGGCGTCCACCGCATTGCCGCCGCGCGCGATCATGGAGAGCCCCGCCTGCGCCGCCCGGGGATGGGAGGTGGAGACCACATTGTTGCCGAACACGGGCAGGCGCCGCGAGGGATAGCCGGCGGACCAATCGAACGACGCAGTCATGGTGCAGTCCCGCAAGGAGAGAAACGTCAGCGCTCAGGGCCGAAGACGGCATCGAGCCGCGCGATATGGGGCTTAAGGTCGATGCCGTGCTCGGCGAGCCAGGCATCGTCATACAGGGTGGAACGGTAGCGCGCCCCGGAATCGCACAGAAGGGTCACGATGGACCCGCCTTTCCCCTCCGCCGCCATCTCCTCGATGAGGTCCACGCAGGCGGAGATGTTGGTGCCGGTGGAGCCGCCGCAGGCGCGGCCGATCACGGCGCTGATCCTGCGGGCGGCGGCGATGCTCGCCGCGTCGGAAATCACCGCCATGCGGTCCACCACCGAGGGGATGAAGGAGGGCTCCACCACCGTGCGCCCGATGCCCTCGATGACGCTTTTGCAGGCATCCACCTGCATCACCGAGCGGTCGGCATAGTGGCGGTGGAAGACGGACGCCTCCGGGTCCGCCACGCACAGCCGCGTGGGGAACTTGCGATAGCGGATGAAGCGCCCGATGGTCGCCGCCGTGCCGCCCGTGCCGGCGCTGCACACCACCCAGTCGGGGATCGGAAACGGCTCCCACGCCATCTGCGAGAAGATGCTCTCGGCGATGTTGTTGTTGCCGCGCCAGTCGGTGGCCCGCTCGGCGAAGGTGAACTGGTCCATGTAATGGCCGTCCAGCTCCTCGGCGAGCCGGCGCGCCTCTTCCGAGGTGTTCCAGCCGTCGATGAGGTGGGGCTCGCCGCCCTCGAAGGCGATGGCCGCCACCTTCTCCGCCGAGGTCCGCCGGGGCATCACCGCGATGAAGCGCAGGCCCAGCAGCCGGGCGAAATAGGCCTCCGAAATGGCGGTGGAGCCGGACGAGGATTCGATGATGGTCGTGTCCGGCCCGATCCAGCCATTGCACAGGGCATAGAGGAACAGCGAGCGCGCCAGCCGGTGCTTGAGGCTGCCGGTGGGGTGGCTCGATTCGTCCTTGAGATAGAGCGTGATGCCGGGCACGCGCGGCAGCGGGATGCGGATGAGGTGGGTGTCGGCCGAGCGGTTGATGTCCGCCTCGATGCGCGCGATGGCCTCGGCCACCCACGCTTGATCGGGCACCGCGCGGGGCGGGGCGATGACGTTCATGCCGGGCTCCCTGCGGGGCTCATCTCGGCCGCGCTCACATCGGCGATCGCGCGCCGCTTCAGCGCGCTGCGGTCGATCTTGTTGGTGGTGGCGAGCGGCATCTGGTCGAGGAACCAGATGCGGCGGGGATGCTGGTAGGCGGGGGCATTGGCGAGCATGAACTGCTTCAGGGCCTCCTCGCCGATGTCGGCGCCCGCACGGCGCACCACGAAGGCCACGGGCTTCTCGCCCTTGATGTCGTCGGGCACCGGCACAACGCAGGATTGAAGCACCTGCGGGTGCTTGTCGAGCACCGCCTCCACCTCGCCGGGGAAGATGTTCTCGCCGCCGCAGACGAACATGTCGTCGGTGCGGCCGAGGAAATAATAGAAGCCGTCCGCATCGCGCCGGAACACGTCGCCGGTGCGGTAGAAGCCGTCAGCGGTGAGGGGCGAGCGCACGTCCGGGCGGTTGTGATAGCCGAGCATCACCGCCGGGCTCTTCATCTCCAGCTCCCCGCTCTCCGGCGCCTCCGGTCCCACGAGGCGCACGGCGACCTGAGGATGGGGATAGCCCACCGAGCCCATGGGCACGGGCCGCCCGTCCGGATGGCCGGAGAACACGATGGGGCCGCCCTCGGTGGTGCCATAGGCGTTGATGATGGCGGCGTTGGGCAAAAGCTGGCGGATCTGCTGGGCCAGCGAATCCGTCACCGGCGCCGAGCCCATGCGCAGCATGCGCACGCCGGAGAGGTCGGCCTTCGCCAGCGCCGCCTTCTCCCGCAGCATCATGGCGATCATGGGCGGCACGGCGGTGAGGAAGGTGCAGCCGTGGCTGGCGATGGCCTCGATATAGGGCACCGCGCGGAACTGGGGCAGCAGCACCGCCGTGCTGCCGGAGGCGCAGGTGAGCAGCGCCAGCGCCAGCGCGTTCATGTGGTAGAGCGGCGCGGCAATCAGCATCCGCTCGCGGGAGAGGTCGGTCTCGGTGCGGCGGGTGTCCGCCACCCACCGGTGCGCGGCGTGGGAGAGCAGCACGCCCTTGGGCCGTCCGGTGGAGCCGGAGGTGTAGAGGCTGAGCGCCGGCTCGTCGGGCGCGGGCACCACCGGCTCGAACGGGCCGGGATCGAGCAAAGCGGCGAGCGTGCCCGGCCCGGTGCCGTCGAAATCCACGAAGGCGACGCCCTCGGGCGGTTCTGAGGGCAGGAGGGCGCGGCGCTCTCTATCGTGGACCACGAGGCGGGCGCCGCAATCGGCGATCACGTCGGCGATGGTCGCGGCCGGGAACTTGAAGTTCACCGGCACGGGCACGATGCCGGCGCGCATGGCGCCCATCACCACCGCCACATAATCCGGCCGGTTGGCGGCGAGGATGGCGATGCGGTCGCCGCGCACGAGGCCATGGGCGAGGAGGCCGCGGGCCACGGCGTCGGCGAGGGCGTCGAAGGCGGCGCGGGTGAGCACGGTGGTGCCGCCGTCGAAATCGAGGCCGATGAACAGGGGATGGTCCGGCGCGTTGGTGCGGCAGACGAAATCCCCGAGGTTCGCGGGCAAGCTCATCGGCTGCTCCTGCAGGTCAGGTTCAGGTCAAAGGCGGGCAGGCTGAGAAGGCCCGCATCGGGGGAAAGGGGCTGCCAGCCGGCATCGTCGCGCGCGGCGGCGCGGGCCGCGATGTCGTCGAGGCTGGCGAAACGCAGCGTCGCGGTGCGGAAGGCGGCTGTCTCGCCCGGCACCACCAGCACGTCGGCATCGTCCAGCGGCACGCGCCAGCCGTCGGCGTGGGGCGTTGCGGTGCTGTCGAAAGCCGTGGCGAGGCGGCGGGCCTCGGCTTCCGGGTCGGTCGAGGCGATGGTGAAGGCGTCGATGGCGAGGAAGCCGTTGGGATGGGTCATCCATTCCGGCCGCCAGACCAGCTCCGGCGTCAGGTGCTCGCAGAAATAGACGCGCCCGGCCGGGAAGGTTTCCGGCGGCAGGCGCACGGTGCGGAAGCGGGCGTCATGCTCGACGCCCTCCAAGTCCACCGGCCGCGAGAAGGCCACCGGCCCCGCCGGGGTGAAGCCCGAGGCCGCGAGGCGGTCGCGGGTGGCGTCGGCGTCGAAGGTGCGCAGCACGAGGCCGTTGAGGCCGAACGGGCTGTCCAGCACCTCCTGGCGCTGGCGGCCGGTGTCCGGCACCCCCACCAGCTCCAGATAGGCGCCGGGCGTCATCATCAGATGGTTGATGGACCCGAGCGAATGGTACCCCCGCGGCGTGAGCGTGAAGCCCAGCGCCGCAAAGAGGTCCGCGGCCGCGTCCATGGACTTGAGGGTGTTGATCACCACATGGTCGAGCGCGGCCACGGGTTTCCTCCTCAGGCCTTGGGCGGGATCATGTAGACCCCGCGCCCGGAGGCGAGCAGCTTGCCGTCCTCGTCCAGAACCTGCGCCTCGGAGACGCAGAGCTGGCCGCCGAACTTGATGACCTTGCCCACGCAGATGAGGTCGTGCTGCATGGCGGCGCGGTGGTAGTCCACCCGCAGGTCCACGGTGGGAACGCCGCGGCCGGTCTTGGACACCAGCGCCCAGTCGGCGGTGAGGTCCACCAGCGTGGCGAGGATGCCGCCGTGGGCATAGCCCTTGTCGGCGTTCACCACCCATTCCGGGCGCCACTTGGCGCGCAGGCGGATGGTGCCCTCGCCCACGTCCTCGACGGCGAGGCCGAGCCACTGGTGGAAGGGGCCCTTCAGCAGAAGGGCCTGGACCTGTTCCTTGGTCAGGGGAGCGTCAGACATGGTGCGGCCTCTCAGGGGGTGACGACGATCTTGCCCATGACCTCGCGGTCGCGGATCATGCGCAGGCCCTCGGCGGCCTCTTCGAGGGGGAGAACCTTGTCCACCACCGGCTTCAGCTCGCCCTTCTGGATCATGTCCATGAGGGCGGAGAGGTTCTCGTGGTAGAAGCTGTTGGAGCCGATGACCTTCAGCTCGAAGCTCCAGATGTAGCGAAGATCTTCCTTGGGATCGTGGCCAGCGGTGGCGCCGCACACGAGGATGGTGCCGCCGCGCTTCACGCAGCGGAGCGAAGGCACCCAGGTGTCGCCGCCGGTGAAGTTCACCACCACGTCCACGCCGCCCTCATAGGTGCGGCGCTGGGGCTTGCCGTACTTCTCGACCGCCCACTTGGAGAAGTCGGTGGTGCGGTAGTTCACGACATGATCGGCGCCCAGTTCCTTCAGGCGGGCCATCTTGTCGTCGGAGCCGGCGCAGGCGATCACCTCGCAGCCCATCTGCTTGGCGAGCATCACGCAGCCCGTGCCCACGCCGCCCGAGGCGCCGAGGATGAGCACCTTGTCGCCGGCCTTCACCGTGTTGTGGGTGACGAGCATGCGGTGCGCCGTGCCGTAGGCCACCGGCAGGGAGGCGGCGTCGGTGAAGCTCACGCCGTCGGGCATCTTGATGAGCTGGCCGGCGGTGACGGCGCAGTATTCCGCCATGCCGCCGTCCATCATCTCGCCCATCAGCCCCACCTTGGGGTTGAGCGGGTTCACCAGCACCCGGTCGCCCACCGACCAGCCGGTGACGCCCTCGCCCAGCTCCACGATCTCGCCGGCCATGTCGAGGCCGATGATGACGGGCAGCGGCACCTTGATGCCGGGCATGCCCTTCACCGTGAACACGTCGTGATAATTGAAGGACGACGCACCGACCCGGATCACCACCTCGCCCGGCTTCGCGCTGGGGACGGGATAGTCGTTGACGACCACGAGATCGCTCACGTCGCCATGTTGCTTCAGCAGCAGGGCCTTCATGGTTTTTGTCATTTCACTTCTCTCTGCTTGGAACGTTTCGGCGGCTTGAGCGCCAGGGCGACTACTTGATGGCCTTGGAAGCCTGGTAGGGGGCGGGGTCCAGAGCCGCGTCGGGCAGGTCGCCCTTTACTGCGCCGACGCTTTTGAAGACTTCGAACTCCGCCTTCATCGACGCGATGTCGGCGGGTTCCATGGAGACGGTGTAGATGCCGTCCCAAAGGGCGGCGTAGGCCTTGGCGTCATCCTCGGGGATGTTGCCGGCGGCCATGAGGGCCTTGGCGACGGCGGCCTTGTCGGCCTTGCCGGCCTCGTAGGCGCCGCGCATGCCGGCGATGACCTTGGCGGCGCCCTCGGGATTTTCCTTCATCCACGCGTTGCGCATGAGGCCGACGCCGAGCACGGGCGGGGCCTCCTTGCCGGTGACTTTCGCCCACTCGCCACGGAAGGAGGCGAGCTTGCGCAGCTTCACGTCGGGCAGGAGGGCGATGGTGACGGTGCGCAGCGCCGCGGCGTCGATGTTCTTCTGCACCAGGAACTGGGCGAGGCGCGGATCAGCGCCCGGCACGGCCTCGAAATCCGAGGCGGTCATGCCGTAATTCTTGATGAGGATGGCCGCGCTGATGGCCGCCGTGGCGCTGCCGGACGGCGACATGCCGATCTTCTTGCCCTTCAGCTCCTCCATCTTGGTGATGGGGGAATCCGCCATCACCACGAAGTCGAGATCGGCCACCTGCGTTGCGAGCACGATGGTCACGGGCAGGCCATCGGCGGCGACCGAGAAGGCGCTGCCGGCGCTGGCGCCGATGGCGAAGTCGATGGCGCCGGCGGCCATGGCCTTGGTGGGGGCGTTCACATCCGGAAACTTCACGAACTCGGCTTCGAGCCCCTGCTTTTCCATGAACTTGCCGGCTTCCAGGAAGGAGCCGAAGCCGAGGCTGACGCCCGAGCTCCAGTATCCGATCCGCACTTTCGCGGCCTCGGCGGGAAGAGATGACAGGCCGATTGCGACTGCGGCGGCCAGTAAAGCAAGACGCTTCATATCGAAATCCCCGTAATGGAAGGTTGTATTGTTTTTTGGCTTTATGGGTTTCAGGCCGGGCGCGGCTTGCGCCAGGCGAAGAGATGCGTTTCGAGGGGCTTCAGCAGGACCGCCTCGATGAAGATCATCAGGATGACGAGGGTGAGGGTCCAGGCGAACACCTGGTCCGTCTGCACGAGGTCTGCCGCCTGCCGCAGCCGGTAGCCGATGCCGCTCGACGCGCCGAGCGCTTCCGCCACGATGGAGACGCGGGCTCCGAAGCCGAAGGCGAGGCGCGCGCCGGCGAAGAACTGGGGCAGGATGGTGGGCAGGTAGATCTTCAGAAGAACCTGCAGCCGCGACATGCGGAAGGTCTGCGCCAGCTCGATGAAATCGCGGTTCACCGTGCTCGTGCCCTGCCAGACATTGGTGAGGATGAGCGGCATCGCGGTCATGAACACCACGAAGATGGTCGACCAGTTGGACAGGCCGAACCAGATGAGCGCGAAAATCGCCCAGATGGACGAGGACACCGTGTTGATGACCACCAGCAAAGGCTGGAAGAAGTCGCCCAGCGTGCGGCTCGCCCCGAGCAGCAGGCCCAGCACCACGCCCACCACGGTGGCGAAGATGAACCCCATGGCGATGCGGTAGAAGGTGATGCCGAAATCCGCCCAGAAGCCGGGCGTGACCACGAGCTGCGTCCACACCCCGAACACCCGGCGCGGGCTCGGCAGGATGAAGGCGGGCGCGCCCAGCGAGCCGATGCCCCAGAGGCCGACCACGATGATGATGAGCAGCAGCCTGAGGCCGATGAGGCGCAGCCGGCGGTCCTGGGTCATCTGGAGGGGGGAGCGCTTCATCTGGCTCGGCTTCTGCGAAGGAGGACGGACGCGGCGGAACGCGGCAGGGAACGTATTCACAGGCTGAGGCGCAGCAGGCGCACCTCTTCGGCGACCTCGGGCGAGAGCGGATTGCGGGGGTAGGGCAGGGCGATCTCGCGGGTTTCCTTCACCCGTCCGGGGCGCGGCATCAGCACCACGATCTTGTTGGCGAGGACCACCGCCTCCTCCACATCGTGGGTGACGAACAGCACCGACATCTGCCTCAGGCCGGCGATGCGCAGCACCTCGTCGTGCATCTGCGTGCGGATGGAGGGATCGAGCTTGGAGAAGGGCTCGTCCATGAGCAGGATCGACGGCTCGGTGACGAGGCTGCGGCCCAGCGCGGCGCGCGAGCGCATGCCGCCGGACAGCTCGTGGGGGAAGGAGTCGGCGAACTTCTCCAGCCCCACCAGCTCCAGCACCTGCATGACCCGATCGCGCCGCTCCTTGCGCGGCATGCCGGCGGCCTCGAGGCCGAGGGCGACGTTCTGGGCCGTGGTGCGCCAGGGGAACAGACGGTCCTCCTGGAACATGTAGGTCATGGTGCGCCAATCCTTGAAGGCGCTGGATTTCTGGCCGTTCAGGAACACCGTGCCCTGATCCGGCGGGATGAGGCCGGCGACGATGTTGAGCAGAGTGCTCTTGCCGCAGCCCGAGGCGCCGACGAGGGCGACGATGGAGCGCTCCGGCACGTCGAGATCGATGTTGCGCAGCACTTCGAGCTGCTCGCCGTCGCGGCGCATGAAGCTCTTGCCGACGCTTTCCAGCTGGACGACGCTCACCGCTCCCTCCCGCTCAGGCTGGAGAGCGGGGCGACGGGCACCACCGCGGCGGAATCCCTGAGCGAGGCGATGACCTTTTCCATGGTCATCTCGCGGAACGTCTCCACATGGCGCCGCGCCACCTCGGCGGCGGCCGCCGCATCGCCAGCGGAGAGATATTCGATGAGCAGGACGTGATCGTTGGCGATGTTGGGGCGCACGCCCTGCACGCCGAAGCCGAGCGCCACGAGGCGGGTCATCTCGTCGAGGAGGCCGGAGAGCGAGCGGCACAGGCGCTGGTTGCCGGCGGCCTCGGCGATGGCCATGTGGAAGCTGCGGTTGGCTTCGAGAAAGAAGTCGATCTGGTTGCCCACATCGGTCGTCAGCTTTACCCGGCAGGCCTCTTCGAGCCGCTCCAGATGGGCCCGGTTGACCCGCCCGGCGGCGCCGCGCGCGGCCAGCGGTTCCAGCACCAGCCGGAGCGCGAAGACCTCTTCCACATCCTTCACGGTGATGGGCGTGACGCGATAGCCGTGGCGCGGCATGGAGGCGACGAAGCCATCCTGGATGAGCCGCTGGAGGGCGATGCGGCAGCTGGCCTTGCCGATTTCCAGCCGCTCCATCAGCTCCGCCTCGGTGAAGCGGGTGCCCGGCAGGATGCGGCAGGAGACGATCTCGCGCCGGAGCAGGTCGTAGGCCTGCCGGCCCTTCAGGGTCGCGCTCGGAATTTCGAGGACATGCCCCGCATCCGATCCCCGGTCGCTGTCGCGCTCCTCGGTCACGCTCATCACCTCTCGGCTGACTGGTGAGAAGCCTACAGAACGACCGGACTGGGGAGAAGGCTAAATAGATAGCACGCTATGAAAAAATTTATCGATGTAAATCAATGTAATAGTGCGCATCTGTCGCAAAAGCGGGCGGTTTTGGTGGGAGGCTCACAGGGCGCTGCCCAAGAAAGGGCCAGTCCCGGCCCCGGCGGTTGGCTCCGGAGGGGGCGTGAGCGTGGGGCCTTGGAAACTTGGCGTCTCTCCCTCTAAAACCGAAAGGGGTTCGCGGCCCGGAGGGTTGCGGAAGATGGTGCGCGGCGTTCGACGCCCGCCCGGGCGGGTCTGCAGGCGAGCGGAGGGGTGGTGATGGCGGCCAAGGGCAAGCATCAGGCGCAGGAGATGGCGGCGCCGGAGAGCTTCGAGGTCGCCCCGCTGCACCGGATGACGCTCGGCTATCTCATCAGCCTGCTGGCGCGGCTGCTTGCCCAGTCCCTGAAGGTCCGCAACGGGCCGGATGGAATCCTCCCCGGCCAGTATCCCATCGCCGTGGAACTGCTCGCCCAGGACGGCATGAGCCAGCGCGATTTGTGCGAGGTGGTGCGCATCGAGCAGGCCACCATGGCCAACACCCTGAAGCGCATGGAGCGCGACGGCCTCATCACCCGCCGCCAGAGTGCCGAGGATGGCCGGCTCGCCACCATCCATCTCACCGAGGCGGGCGTGCTGCTCGCCCGCGATGCCGTCCGCAACGCCGCCGAAGTCAACAGCGTGGCGCTGGAAGGGCTCGATCCGGCGGCGCAGAAGGCTCTGCGGGACATGCTGATCGATCTCACGGAGCGGCTGGAGGCCGATATCCAGCAGCGCGACTAGGGCTCTGCCTAAAATTGGCGCATGACCATTCTGTAGACTTACATACCAAGCTATGTATTATGTCTTCCGTGGTCGCTGGGCTCCGGCGTGTCCGCCCCAACGTGACAGTGTGTTGATGGTGTAGAGCACAGCACCTCTCGAGCCCATTCGGCATCGGAAGGTGAACGGCTCGCCATGGGCGGCGTTTCCGAGGGGTTCCGTATCATGAGTGATGCGATAACTGCCGTATGGTTAGAGTTCAGCAGCTCGAATTGGCTGCGAGTGCCCTGAACAACTGCAAATAAGCTTGGCATTTCTGTCGCGGCGTCCGGCGGGCGTGTGGCCGATGTTTGCGACGGCGGCGTGAAAAAGTCCATCAAATCGGGAGGGGCGCGGCGTCATGCCGTGCCTGTTCAGTGGCGTGGCCACGGCACGTGGCGCACGTGGAGCGTGACAGATGAGGCACGATACCGAGACGTTTCGCGAGTTCCTGGGCCGGCTTCGCGATCAGGGCGAATTGATCGACTTGCATCAGCCGATCGACATCCGCCACATCGCGACGCTCGTGGACCAGTCCGACAAGGCGTTGTTCTTCCATAACGTCATCGGCTACGACGTGCCCGTCGTCTCCGGCATCATCCGCTCGCAGAAGCGGGCGATCATGTCGCTCGGCTGCACCGCCTATCCCGAAATCGAGATGAAGCTGAGGGCGGCCATCGACCGGCCGGTGAACCCCAACATCGTCAACACCTCGCCCACGCAGGAAGTGGTGATGGAGGGCGATGCGGTCGATCTCTACAAGCTGCCCATCCCCATGAGCTCCATCTATGACGGCGGCCCGATGATCACCGCTGGCGTGGTGATTGCGCGTGATCCGGAATTCGGGCTCAACGCGGGCATCTATCGCTTCATCGTCAAGGAAAAGAACCTCACCGGCATCGACATCGTCACGCCCAACAACATGCGCCTGTTCGCGCAGCGGGCGTATGAGGCGGGCCGGCCGTGCCCCATCTCCATCTCCATCGGCACCCACCCCTACGAGATCATGGGCTCGGGCTTCCGCGCGCCCCTCGGCGTGGACGAGATGGCCATTTCCGGTGGCCTGCGCGGCGGCCCGGTGGACCTTGCCCCCTGCCGCACCATCGACGTGCCCTACATCGCCGACGCCGAGATCGTGCTGGAGGCGGAGATCCTGCCCCATGGCTGGATCTATCCGGAAGGCCGCTTCGGCGAGTTCACCCGGCTCATGGGCGGGCTGCACTGGAACCCCATCGTGCGCATCAAGTCGGTCTCCATGCGCAAGGATGCGGTCTATTACGCGCTCCACATGCCGTGGGAGAACACCTGGCTCGCCGCGCCCACCCGCTACGCCCTCATCCGGCAGGCGCTGAAGACGGCCGGCGTGCAGGTGAAGGACATCAACGTCACCCTCGGCGGCTGCGCCTTCTGGCACGCCGTCATCTCCATCAAGAAGCAGCCGGGGGAGGGCAAGAACGCCTTGCTCGCCGCCCTTTCGGTGATGGACCTGAAGCATGTGGTGGTGGTGGACGACGACATCGACGTCTTCAATCCCATGGACGTGGAATGGGCCATCGCCACCCGCGTGCAGGGTGACAAGGACATCATGATCGTCACCGGCGCGCGCGGAAAGCCGCTGGACCCGAGCCTGCCGCCGACGCCGCCCGGCGTGGTGCCCACCACCGCCAAGGTCGGCATCGATGCCACCATCTCCGAGGGCATCCCGAAGGAGCGCTACGAGCGCATCGCCTATGCCTATGCCGATACGGCCAAGATCGGCGATTACGTGTCCGGCAAGGCGGATGAGCCCGGTGCGGTGGCGGGCGAGGAAGATGTCGCCGATCTGGCCGAGAAGATCGCGCAGATGATCGGCGAGGCACCGCGCTATTACACGGATATCGCGGAAGCGTTCAGCGACTACAACTTCGCCGTCATCGCCCGCGCCCTCGGCCATCTGCACGCCACCGAACGCCTGTGGCAGGACGCGAAGGGCGCCATGTGCCTGCGCGGCTCGCGCTTTGCCGCCAAGCCGCCGGGCGCGTGAGCCGGGCGGCCGAGACGATGGGCGTGGTGGCTGCGGGGACATCACGCCCATCGTTTTCAAATCGGAAAAGACCAGCTTTCCGGCAAGTCTGGCCCGAAGAACGTCCGGTCCGAAGAACGTCCGGCCCGAAGAAAAAACATCGCCCGGAAAAGAGAAGCGGGGAGAGCGTTTGAGGTTGGTGAAGCATTCTTCCACTCTTCCAGAGGGTGAACACATGCGTCGCAGGTTCCAGTCTCTTCTTTTCGCAGCGGCGCTTCTGCCGCTGGCCGGCCTGTCGTCCATGGCCGCCTCCGCCGAGACGCTGCTCAAGATCGGCGTCGCCCAGCTCTCGGCCGGCGGCCTGCCGGTCCTCGTGGCGGACCAGAAGGGCTTCTTCGCCGAAGAGGGCCTCAAATATGAGCGCCTCGACTTCAAGGGCGGCGGGCCGGTGGCGCAGGCCCTCGCCTCCGGCAGCATCGATCTGTGCATCTGCGCCGCCGACCATGCGGTCCATCTCCAGGATCGCGGGCTCGGCGGAAAGGTGCTGGTGGCGCTGGCCGAGCAGCACAGCTACGCGCTGATCGGCAAGGCGGATTCCACCGCCAGGAGCATCGCCGACCTCAAGGGCGAGAAGATCGGCATCACCACGGCCGGCAGCCTCACCGACACCACGGTGCGCTATGCCATCCGCAAGGCGGGCCTCGACCCGGACAAGGACTTCGTGCTGCTCTCGGTGGGCCGGGCGGGCGCGCAGAAGGCGGCGCTGCAGGCCGGCGCCATCGCCGGCGGCATGTTCTCGACGCCGGACATCCAGATCGTCATGGCCGAGAAGGGCGCCTACCGGATCATCGAGGATTTCCGCAAGCTGCCCTATCCGGCGCAGGATCTCATCGCCACCGATACTTGGCTGAAGGCCCACCCCGAAGACGCGCGCAAGGTGGCGCGGGCGGTGGTGAAGGCGCTGCGCCTCATCCAACAGGACAAGACGGTGCTCTATCCCGCCATCAAGTCCCTGTTCCCCGAGATGAAGGACGACGCCATGGTCGCCCAGCTCGCCGATGACCTGGCCGCCGGCTATCTCTCCAAGGACGGCGTCATGTCGCCGGAGAGCTTCAACTTTCTCATGGCCATGATGACGATCGCCGAGCCGAAGCTGAAGCCGATGCCCTACGCCGACATCGTGGCCCTCTCCTATCTGCCCAAATGAGGCGCCGCATGAGCGACAGCATCACCACGCGCGGGCCGGCCTTCGCCCGGCCGGGACGGCGGAGCTTCTCCTTCGGGATCGGCGCGACGGGGCTGCGGCAGATCGGCCTCATCGCCGTCCTGCTCGGCCTGTGGGAGCTCGCCTCCCACACCCTCTTCAACCCGTTCTGGAGCAGCCGGCCGAGCCTGATCGCGGCGCGGCTGTGGGAGCTCGCCCTTAACGGCGAATTGTGGCTGCACACCAGCACCACGCTGCAGGAGGCGGGCGCCGGGCTCGTGCTCGCGGCGGTGATCGGCATCCCGCTCGGCATCGTGCTGGCCCGCGCGCCGGAAGTCGCCCGCACCCTCGATCCGGTCATCATGGGGCTCTACGGCCTGCCGCGCGTGGC
Source organism: Xanthobacter aminoxidans (assembly GCF_023571765.1). GTDB lineage: Bacteria > Pseudomonadota > Alphaproteobacteria > Rhizobiales > Xanthobacteraceae > Xanthobacter > Xanthobacter aminoxidans. The sequence continues at coordinate 70,475 of NZ_JAMJXC010000019.1, forward strand.
GCTGGCGCCCCTTTTCATCCTGTGGTTCGGCATCGGCCTGTTTTCCAAGATCATGATGGCCTTCACCATGGTGGTGTTCATCTTCCTGATGAACGTCATGGAGGGCATCCGCACCATCGATCCCGACCATCTGGACCTCATGCGCTCCATGCGCGCCGGGCGCTTCTATCTGGTGCGCCGGGTGCTGCTGCCGGCGGTGACGCCGTGGATCCTCGCCTCGTTCCGCATCGGCATCGGCCTCGCCCTCATCGGCGCGGTGGTGGGCGAGCTGATCGGCGCCAATCGCGGCCTCGGCTGGTACGTGGAAAGCCGGGGTGGCCAGCTCGACACAACCGGCGTGTTCACCGGCCTCATCGTGCTGATGGTGCTGGCCATGCTGGCCAACCAGCTTGTCGGCTTCGTCGAGCGGAGGATGATCACATGGCGCTGAATGACTTGGCGCTGACCGATATGGCGCTGACCGCCGAAACGCCCCGGCCCCGCGCCGCGCTGAAAGACCTCTCCATCTCCTTCCCCCGGCCGGACCTGCCGCCGCTGGAGGTGGTCTCGGGCATCTCGCTGGATGTGGCGGAGGGTGAATTCGTCGCCGTGGTGGGGCCGTCGGGCTCGGGCAAGTCCACCATCCTGCGCGCCATCAGCGGGCTGCTGAAGCCCTCCGGCGGGCGGGTCGAGGTGGATGGGGTGGCGGTCACGTCGCCGCCGCCCAAGGTGGGCTTCATGTTCCAGAAGGACGCGCTGCTGCCGTGGCGGACGGTGGCCGAGAACATCCGCGTCGGCGCCGAGCTGGGCGGCACGCCCTCCGGCGAGCAGGCGGCGCAGGTGGCGAGGCTCATCAAGCTGCTGCGCCTCGACGGCTTCGAGAATGCGTGGCCGAAGCAGCTTTCGGGCGGCATGCGCCAGCGCGTGTCGCTGGGGCGCCTCCTGGCCTATCGCCCCTCCCTCATGCTGATGGACGAACCCTTTGGCGCGCTCGACTACCAGACCAAGATCGCCATGGGCCTCGAACTCTTGAGGGTGTGGGAGGCGGAGCGCCGCTCCATCATCTTCGTCACCCACGACATCGAGGAGGCGGTGGCGCTGGCCGATCGCGTGGTGGTGTTCAGCGCGCGCCCGGCCCGCATCCTTGCCGAATACAAGGTCCACCTGCCCCGGCCCCGGCACATGCGCGCCATGCGCAGCGACCCGGCCTTCACGGAACTGACCGAGGCGATCTGGTCGGATCTGGCGCTGCCGGATTGATGACATGAAACGTCTCGTGGTGGCCATCACCGGCGCGTCGGGCGCCATCTACGGCATTCGCGCGCTCCAGCTGCTGCGGGAGCGGGGCGGGGTCGAGACCCATCTCGTGCTCTCCGCCTCCGGGGCGCGCACCATCATCGCCGAAACCGACTTCACGCCGGATGCGGTGCGGGCCCTCGCCCACCACGTCCACAATCCGAAGGACATCGGGGCCTCTGTCTCCTCCGGCTCTTTCGTGACGGAGGGGATGCTGGTCGCGCCCTGCTCCATCAAGACGCTGAGCGGCATCGCCCATTGCTACAATGACGAGCTGGTGGTGCGGGCCGCCGACGTGTGCCTGAAGGAGCGGCGCCGTGTGGTGCTGCTGCTGCGGGAAACCCCGCTCCACGCCGGCCATGTGGAGCTGATGGCGCAGGCCACCCGCAACGGCGCCATCCTCATGCCCCCCGTGCCGGCCTTCTACCACCGGCCGACCTCCATCCTCGACATCGTGGACCAGACCATCGCCCGCGCCCTCGATCTGTTCGGCCTCGATTTGCCGACGACGAAGCGCTGGAACGGGAAGGGCGTGGATTGAGCGGGGGCGCTTAGCCGAGCGCCGCCACCGCCTCCACATTTCGCCGGTGCACCGCCTCATAAGGCTCGAAGTATGAGATCGCGCCCGTGGCAAAGGCCTCCGCCGCGAACGTGCGCAGGTCGAGCCCCGCCAGCGCCGGCTCGGCCTTCACCCGCAGCAGCTTCTCCACATAGAGCCGCGTCGCGTCGATGAGCGCAGGCCCGTAGCCGCCGGCGGCGATCACGTCCGGGTCGCCGTGGCAGGGCAGGATGCGGGTGGCGCCCAGCGCCGCGAGGCGCTCAAGGCCAATCAGGTGCGCGGCGAGGCGGTCGGGCTCGTCCACATAGGTGACGGGGTCTTCCAGCGTGTCGCCGGCGAGGAGGATGCCGCCGGGCAGCAGCGCGACGGTGCCGTCGCGGCTGTGGATGTCCACATGGACCAGCTCGACGGGCAGGCTGCCGACCATCAGCGACAGCCGGTCCTCGAACAGAAGGTTGGGCAGGATGAGCGGATTGATGGGCGGGTCCGCCGCCTCCAGCCGGGTGCGGTTGGCGCGCAGCAGCGCGTCGGTCTCGCCATTGGCGATGATCTCGCAATCGGCGAACACTTCGTTGCCGGCCACATGGTCGTCGTGCCAGTGGCTCAGCACCACGCGGATGCGCCGCGCGCCCCGCTCCTCCAGCGTCGCGCGGATGAGGTGGGCGTGGGCGAGGGTGATGTGGGTGTCGTAGACGAGGGCGTCGTCGCTATCGAGCACCGCATAGGAGGCGATGCCGAGGGCGAAGGCTCCATCATCCAGCCAGTTCTCCTGCGACCCATGCAACCGCACGCCGGGGATGCGCCCGTCATAGAAGGCGAGCACGCCGGGCGCGGGCTCCAGCACCCTGAGGGTGGAGCCCGACGCGATGGCGTCAGTCTCGTTCACTCCGCCGCTTCGAGAGTGTGCCCGAGCCGGTGGGAGAGCGTGTGCAGCAGCTCCTTCGCCGCGTCGGCGATGACGGTGCCGGGCGGGAAGATGGCTTCGGCGCCGAAGGCCTTCAGCGCCTCATAATCCTGCGGGGGCACGACGCCGCCCACCACCACCATGATGTCGCCGCGCCCTTCCGCCTCCAGCGCCGCCTTCAGCGCCGGCACGAGGGTGAGGTGGCCGGCGGCCAGCGAGGAGATGCCGACGACGTGCACGTCGTTCTCCACCGCCTGCCGGGCGGCTTCCTCGGGGGTGGCGAAGAGGGGGCCGATGTCCACGTCGAAGCCGAGGTCGGCGAAGGCGGAGGCGATCACCTTCTGGCCGCGGTCGTGGCCGTCCTGGCCCACCTTGGCGACGAGGATGCGCGGGCGGCGGCCTTCGGCAGTCTCGAAGGCTTCCACCAGCTTCTGCACCTTGCCCACCTTGTCCGTCATGGCGGAAGCCTCGCGCTTGTAGACGCCGGAGATGGCGCGGATTTCGGCGCGGTGGCGGCCGAACACTTTCTCCAACGCGTCGGAAATCTCGCCCACGGTGGCCTTGGCGCGCGCCGCCTCGATCGCCAGCGCGAGGAGATTGCCGTTGCCGGCGGCGCCGTTGGTGAGGGCTTCGAGCTTGGAGGCCACCTCAGCCGGGTTCCGCTCGGCCTTGAGGCGGTTGAGCTTGTCGATCTGCGCGGCGCGCACGGTGGCGTTCTCCACCTTCAGCACGTCGATGAGGCGGTCTTTGAGCGGCTTGAACTTGTTGACGCCCACCACCGTCTGCGCCCCGCCGTCGATGCGGGCCTGGGTGGTGGCGGCGGCCTCCTCGATGCGCAGCTTCGGGATGCCGGCCTCGATGGCCTTGGCCATGCCGCCGAGCGCTTCCACTTCCTGGATGTGCGCCCACGCCTTGGCGGCGAGGTCCGCCGTGAGCTTCTCCACGAAATAGGAGCCGCCCCACAGATCGATCTGCCGGGTGGTGCCGCTCTCCTGCTGGAGCAGGATCTGGGTGTTGCGGGCGATGCGGGCGCTGAAGTCCGTGGGCAGCGCCAGCGCCTCGTCGAGCGCATTGGTGTGCAGCGACTGGGTCTGGCCCTGGGTGGCCGCCATGGCCTCGATGGCCGTACGCATCACATTGTTGAACACGTCCTGCGCGGTGAGCGACCAGCCGGAGGTCTGGGAATGGGTGCGGAGCGGCAGGGACTTGGGGTTGTTGGCCCCGAGGTCGGTCATCAGCCGCGTCCACAGGAGGCGAGCGGCGCGCAGCTTGGCCACCTCCATGTAGAAGTTCATGCCGATGGCCCAGAAGAAGGAGAGGCGCGGCGCGAACACGTCGATGGGCAGGCCCGCGGCGGCACCGGCGCGGCCGTATTCCACGCCGTCCGCCAGCGTGTAGGCCAGCTCCAGATCCTGCGTCGCGCCGGCTTCCTGCATGTGGTAGCCGGAAATGGAGATGGAGTTGAAGCGCGGCATCTCCTTCGAGGTGAAGGCGAAGATGTCGGAGATGATGCGCATGGAGGGTGCGGGCGGATAGATATAGGTGTTCCGCACCATGAATTCTTTGAGAATGTCGTTCTGGATGGTGCCCGAAAGCTTGGAGGCCGCCACCCCCTGTTCTTCCGCCGCCACCACATAGAGCGCGAGGATCGGCAGCACCGCGCCGTTCATGGTCATGGACACGCTCATCTGGTCCAGCGGGATGCCGGAGAACAGGGTGCGCATGTCGTAGATCGAGTCGATGGCGACGCCCGCCATGCCCACGTCGCCGGCGACGCGGGGGTGGTCCGAGTCATAGCCACGATGGGTGGCGAGGTCGAAGGCCACCGACAGGCCCTTCTGGCCGGCGGCGAGGTTGCGCCGGTAGAAGGCGTTGGAATCCTCCGCCGTGGAGAAGCCCGCATACTGGCGGATGGTCCAGGGCTGGGTGGCGTACATGGGCGCATACGGCCCGCGCAGGAAGGGCGCGATGCCGGGGTAGGTGTCGATGTAGCCGAGCCCCTCGATGTCCGCCGGGCCGTAGAGCGGCTTCACCGGAATACCCTCGGGCGTCGTCCACGCCTCGGCAGCGGCGGACGGGACGGCGGGGGCGGCGGCACGCCAGTCGATCTCGGCGAAATTGGGGATCCGGCTCATGGCATCCATCCTAGCTCAAATGGACTCGGGTCGCGACGGCGCAGGCCTGAGCGGCGACCGGGTCCGGGATTTCATCTCGTCCAGAATGTCCTGCATCTCGCACAGCGCCAGATGCAGCCGGATGCGCGGCAGGCGCGACACCACATCTGCAAGCGAGGTGTTGGCGGCGAAGGCGGAGAGCAGGATCTCCAGCTCCTCCGCGCTGCTGCCGCGCACCATGGCCCAGAACAGATAGGCGCGCGGGTGACGCACCGGCCCGCGCCAGCGCGGCGAGGTGCGGATCGTTCCGCGGTCGTCCTGCATCTGATCCACATCGGCCCAGATGGCGTCGCACCTTTGCGCCAGCTCCGCATCGGTGAGCCGGGCCAGATCGAACCTGAGATTCAAGGCCAGTGTCATTGCGTCCCTGCCCTGAGGGGATGAATGCCAGTGGAGTCATTCTAGGCCGGCCGCAACCTGTGCGCGAGTCAGCGTTTCCAGCGCGTCGCAGCCGGCGAAGATGAAGTCGGTGACGCCCGCGGGAGCAAGCGTCGCCTGAAGCTCGGCTGCGGGCTTGCCGGCGAGCCAGACGGCGGTGGCGCCGGCCGCCTTCAGCGCCTCGGCCGCCGCCACGCCCTCGGCGCCGTAGACCTCATCGGAGGAGACGAGACAGGCAAAGGGCGTGCCCGACGCCTTGAAGGCGGCGACCAGCGCGTCGCGGTCGGCGAAGCCGTCCGGCACCGGGGCGGCAATGCCGCCGGCCTCGAAGAAGTTCTTGGCGAAGGTGGCGCGGGCGGTGAAGGCGGCCACCGGGCCGAGCGCGGCGAGGAACACCACGGGGGCCTTGGGCGCGGCCTCGGCGGTGTCGCGCAGGGCCTCGAAGGCCTCGGCGATGCGGGTGGGGGCAAGCGCGCCGTCCGCCACAGGGGTGGCGGGCGGCAGCGGCGCCAGCACCTCCGGCACCTCCTGCACCAGAATGGGGAATTCCGAGGTGCCGGTGATGGGGGCCTTGCGGGTGGCGACGTCGGCGTCGCGCTTGGCCTTCACCTCGGCGATCTCGGCCTTGAACCAGCGGTCCTCCAGCACGTCGGCCATGCCGCCGCGCTTCTCGATGGTGCGGAACAGGTCCCACGCCTTGGCGGCGAGGCCGTCCGTGTGCGCCTCCATGGTGCCGGCGCCGGCGGCGGGATCGGCGACGCGGTGGACGTTGCTCTCCTCCAGCAGCATCACCTGCGTGTTGCGGGCGAGGCGGCGGGCGAAGGCATCCGGAAGGCCCAGCGCCTGGGTGAAGGGCAGCACCGTCACGCTGTCCGCCCCGCCGACGCCGGCGGCGAAGGCGGCGACCGTGTTGCGCAGCAGGTTCACGTAAGGATCGCGGCGGGTGAGGGAGCGCCATGCGGTGGTGCCGTGCAGCTTCAGCGGCTTCTCCGGCAGGCCGCATTCGCGCAGCACGGCGGCCCAGAGCAGGCGGAGCGCGCGGAACTTGGCGATGGTGGCCGTCTGGTTCACGTCCGCGACGAGGGCGGCCTCGATGCGGCCGGCGGCCTCCTCCAGCGCGATGCCCGCTTCGGCGTAGGCCTTGAGGTAGGCGACCATGGTGGCCAGCACCGCCGCCAGCTCCTGCGCATCCGAGGCGCCGGCCGCATGATAGACGCCGCCGTCCGCTCGGGCGAAGGGGCCGGCGAAGCCGCGCGCGCCGAGGATGGCCGAGGTCTCAGCGAAGCGCTTGGCCAGCAGCGGCCACGCCATGGGCAGGGTGCCGTGGGCGGCGAAATCGCTTAAGGGGTCGAGGCCGAAGGAGACGGAGACGCCCTCCGGCTTGAAGCCGCGCGCCTCCACGAGATCGGCGAAGGCGAGCGCATCCTCGCGGCCCTGGAAGGCGCCGCTCTCGATGCGCACGTCGATGAGGTCGAGCAGCACGTCCTTCAGCACGACGGCGAGGTCCGTGCCCTCCGGCAGGCCGAAGCCGTGGGCGGAGGGGGACGCGGAGAAAACGAGGGACAGGCCCGAGGCGCCGCCATCGAGGTCTTCCAGCGCCTGCGCATTGGCCTCGGCCGCGTCGGTCTGGTCCACCCGCATGGAGATGACCCACGGCGCGCCGGCCGGCCGCCCGGCGACGATGGGCGCATCGGCCTTGCGCTCGGGCAGGGCGTCCAGCGCGAGGCCCTCATAGGTGCGCGTCACGAGGCGCTTGTCGTAGGGCGCGCCCTTCAGCACGCCTTCCACCAGCTTCAGCCAGTCCGCGCGGGTGACGGGGGCGATGTCGGTTGCGAAGGGGAGGGCGGTGGCGTCGGTCATGTCAGGACCTCGGAAGGGAAGGGGTCGGTCGCATCCCGGCCGACTGGAGCGGAGCAAAGCGGAGCGGAAGGAGAGCCGGGATCCAGCGCGAGACTTCCGCGCAGCGGACAATGCCCGGCACCGCTGGAGTGTGCCGCGCCTGCGGCGGCTTGTTGCGCTGGGCCCCGGATCGGCGCTCCACCTGCGGTGTCGCTTGTCCGGGGCGCGAGAGTGCAATCGCCCCCATCACCGCCGCTCCCGCGCGGCGAGCGCGCGCTCGGCGTCCACGATGTAGTCGCGGATCACCGGCACGTCGTCGCGCTTCTCGGAGAGGAGGAGCTGGAACACCATGTTGGAGCCGTGCAGAAAGCCCAGCTCCACGGCGGCGAGGTAGAATTCCCACATGCGGCCGAAGCGCTCGCCCATCATGGCGTCGGCTTCCGCGCGGCGGGCCATGAAGTTCCTCCGCCAGGCGCGGATGGTCCAGTAATAGTGCAGCCGCAGCACCTCGCAGTCGTCCACCCAAAGATGCGTGCGCTCGGTGGAGGCGAACACCTCGGACAGCGCCGGCACATAGCCGCCGGGGAAGATGTATTTGCGGATGAAGGGCGCGGTCGTGCCGGGGGGCGACATGCGGCCGATGGCGTGGATCAGCGCGAAGCCACCGGCGTCCAGCAGGTTGCGGATGGTGGTGAAATATTCGTCGAAATGGGCGACGCCCACATGCTCCATCATGCCGATGGAGACCACGCGGTCATACTTGCCGGTGAGGTTGCGGTAATCCACCTCGCGGAAGTCGATGCGGTCGATCACGCCGGCCGCCTGCGCGAGGCGCCGGCTCTCGGCCAGCTGCTCGGGCGAGACGTTGATGGCGGTGACCTGCGCGCCGCATTCCTTCGCCATGTAGATGGCGAGCCCGCCCCAGCCGGAGCCGATCTCCGCCACCCGCATGCCGGGGGAGATGTTCAGCTTGGCCGCGATATGGCGGAACTTGTTGCGCTGGGCATCGGCCAGCGGCTCGTCGGGATGGGTGAAGTAGGCGCAGGAATACGCCATCGTCTCGTCCAGCCACAGCCGGTAGAAATCGGCCGGGTGGTCGTAATGGGAGGAGACGTTCTCCTTCGCCTTGGAGACCGGGTTCGCCTGCTGGAACCGGCGCACCGAGCGCCACGCCTTGCGCAGCGCCTGCTGCACGGGGTGGGAGCCGAGGCCCTTGCGGTTCACCGAGAACAGGTTGAGCAGCTCGAACGCGCCGGCCCCATCCTCGAAGGAGAGGCGGCCGTCCATATAGGCCTCCGCCGCCACCAGCTCCGGATTGAAGAACAGGTCGCGCTCCAGCTTCTTGTCGTGCATCCGCACCGTGACGGACGGGCCGTCCTTGCCCGAGCCGAACACGTGGCGCTTGCCATCGGCCGTGATGACCGTGAGCTGGCCTTTTTCCACGAAGCGGCTGAGGAGGTGGGAGAGGAGGCGCATTCAAAAGGCTCCGGCAGGCGCCCGGTCCCGCGCAAGCGGGAGGGACGGGGAGGGGGCGGGTGTGCCGGACATTTTCACATGACGGGGCGCGAGGCCACCCTCGTGCCCCGGCTGACTGGAGCGCAAGCGGAAGGAGAGCCGGGGCCCAGCGCAAAGGTACGCCGGAGGCGGCTCTTCTCCCGCCGATGCGGGAAACGGGCTGCTGCGCAGACTCCTCTCCTGGACCCCGGCTCCGCGCTCCGGCTGTGCCGTCGCTTGGCCGGGGAACGGGCGTCCGTTGGACGCCCGCAGGGAGAGGTCTGCCGGAAGCATCACGCGAATTCCAGGATCACCGCATCCACCGCGAGGCTGTCGCCCGCCTTGGCGTGGACGGCCTTGATCATCCCGTCGCGCTCGGCGCGCAGCACGTTCTCCATCTTCATGGCCTCGACGATGGCGAGGATCTCGCCGTTCTTCACCTCCTGGCCGGGCACCACGGCGACGGAGACCACGAGGCCGGGCATGGGGCAGAGCAGCTCCTTGCCGCCGCCCGCATTCTCCTTCTTCGGCATCAGCGCCGCCAGCGAGGCGGACAGCTCGGTGTAGACCTGCGCCTTGGTGGAGATGCCGCGATGGGCGAGCACGTAGCCATTGGGGATGGGGCGCACCTGCACCGCCACCTGATCGGCATCGATGGTGCCGGTCCACACCACGTCGCCGGGCTTCCAGGTGGAGCGCAGCAGGTGGATGTGGCCGGGGGTGCCGTCCGCCTCGAAGATCTGCACCTTGAAGCCGCCGTCCACCGCCTCGACCTCGCACGGGGTGGAGATCGTCGCCTCGCCGGCCGAGAGGTTGACGATGCGGCGCTTGGCGAAGCGCCACGTCACGCCGGAGGTCTGGCCGGAGATCTGGCGCTTGCGGGTGTTCTGGATGTGGTCGATCACCGCCGCCACGGCCGAAAGCGTGTGCGTCAGCTCGCCTTCCGGGGCGCGGGCGACGAAGCCCTCGGGATATTCCTCGGCGATGAAGCCGGTGGAAAGGTTGCCCGACTGCCAGCGCGGATGGGACATCAGCGCCGAGAGGAACGGGATGTTGTGGCCGATGCCGTCGATGGCGAAGGCATCCAGCGCGTCCGCCTGCGCCTCGATGGCGATGGCGCGGGTGGGGGCGTGGGTGACGAGCTTCGCGATCATCGGATCGTAGAAGATGGAGATTTCCCCGCCCTCATAGACGCCCGTGTCGTTGCGCACGGTGATGGGGCCATCCTTGCCTTCCGCCGGGGGCCGGTAGCGCACGAGGCGGCCGGTGGAGGGCAGGAAGTTGCGGTAGGGGTCTTCCGCATAGATGCGGCTTTCCACCGCCCAGCCGGTGAGCTTCACGTCGTCCTGGGTGATGGTCAGCGGCTCGCCGGCGGCGACGCGGATCATCTGCTCCACCAGGTCGATGCCGGTGATCAGCTCCGTGACCGGGTGCTCCACCTGCAGGCGGGTGTTCATCTCCAGGAAGAAGAAGCTCTTGTCCTGACCGGCAACGAACTCCACCGTGCCGGCGCTGTCGTAGCCCACCGCCTTGGCGAGGGCGACGGCCTGCTCGCCCATCTTCTTGCGGGTGGCTTCATCGAGCAGCGGGGAGGGGGCTTCCTCGACCACCTTCTGGTTGCGGCGCTGGATGGAGCACTCGCGTTCGCCGAGATAGATGACGTTGCCGTGCTTGTCGCCCAGCACCTGGATCTCGATGTGGCGCGGATCGACGATGAACTTCTCCACGAACACGCGGTCGTCGCCGAAGGAGGATTTCGCCTCCGAGCGGGCGCGGTCGAAGCCGTCCTGCACCTCGTCGCGGGAATAGGCGATGCGCATGCCCTTGCCGCCGCCGCCGGCGGAGGCCTTGATCATCACGGGATAGCCGATCTCGTCGGCGATCTTGGCCGCTTCCTCGCCAGTCGCGATCTCGCCGAGATAGCCGGGCACGGTGGAGACCCTGGCCGCGGCGGCCGCCTTCTTGGACTCGATCTTGTCGCCCATGGCCTCGATGGCATGGGGGTTCGGGCCGATGAAGACGATGCCGTGCTCGGCGAGGAGCTTGGGGAAGGAGGCGCGCTCGGAGAGGAAGCCGTAGCCGGGATGCACCGCCTCGGCCCCGGTCTTCTTGCAGGCCTCCACGATCTTCTCGGCGATGAGATAGGACTGGGCGGCCTGCGGCGGGCCGATATGCACCGCCTCGTCCGCCATCTCCACATGGAGGGCGTCCTTGTCGGCGTCGGAATAGACGGCGACGGTCTTGATGCCCATCTTGCGCGCCGTCTTGATGACGCGGCAGGCGATCTCACCCCGGTTCGCGATCAGGATCTTCGAGAACATGGCGTTCGTTCCTTTGCGCCAGCGGCGCTGAATTCTTTGCGGTCCTCTCCGGGTTTCCCCTCTCCCCTTGCGGGAGAGGGTGCCGGAGCGCAGCGGAGGCGGGTGAGGGGGCTGCCCGGCGCCTCGCGCAGCGGCGCGATACCCCTCACCCCGGCCCTCTCCCGCAAGGGGAGAGGGAGATCACCGAAATCCCGGCCTCACACCGGCATGTTGTCGTGCTTGCGCGGGGGCTGCTCCAGCTTCTTGGTGCGGAGCATGGCGAGCGCGCGGGCGAGGCGGCGGCGGGTGGAGCGGGGCGTGATGACCTCGTCGATGAAGCCCCGCTCGGCGGCGACGAAGGGCGAGAGGAAGCGCTCTTCGTAATTCTTGGTCTGCGCGGCGATCTTCTCCGGGTCGCCCATGTCCTGGCGGAAGATGATCTCCACCGCGCCCTTGGCGCCCATCACCGCGATCTGGGCGGTGGGCCAGGCATAGTTCACGTCGGCGCCCACATGCTTGGAGGCCATCACGTCATAAGCGCCGCCGAAGGCCTTGCGGGTGATGACGGTGACGAGCGGCACGGTCGCCTGCGAATAGGCGAACAGCAGCTTGGCGCCGTGCTTGATGAGGCCGCCATACTCCTGCGCGGTGCCGGGCAGGAAGCCGGGCACGTCCACGAAGGTGACGATGGGGATCTCGAAGGCGTCGCAGAAGCGCACGAAGCGGGCCGCCTTGCGGGAGGCGTCCGAGTCGAGCACGCCGGCGAGCACCATGGGCTGGTTGGCGACGAAGCCCACCGTGCGCCCTTCGATGCGGCCGAAGCCGGTGAGGATGTTCTTGGCGTAGGCCGCCTGGATCTCGAAGAAGTCGCCCTCGTCCACGACCTTCAGGATCAGCTCCTTCATGTCGTAGGGCTTGTTCGGATTGTCCGGCACCAGAGTGTCGAGGCTGGCGTCGGTGCGGCCCGGATCGTCGAAGGAGGGCCACTCGGGCACGCCGTCGATGTTGTTGGCGGGCAGGAAGTCGATGAGGCGCCGGGTCTCCAGCAGCATCTCCACGTCGTTCTCGAACGAGCCGTCGGCCACCGAAGACTTGGAGGTATGCACCTTGGCGCCGCCCAGCTCCTCGGCGGTGACGGTCTCGTTGGTCACCGTCTTCACCACGTCGGGGCCCGTGACGAACATGTAGGAGGTGTCGCGCACCATGAAGATGAAATCGGTCATGGCGGGGGAGTAGACGTCGCCGCCGGCGCAGGGGCCCATGATGAGCGAGATCTGCGGGATGACGCCCGAGGAAATCACATTGCGCTTGAAGACCTCGCCGTAGCCGCCGAGCGCCGCCACGCCTTCCTGGATGCGGGCGCCGCCGGCATCGAACAGGCCGATGATGGGGGCGCGGGTCTTCAGCGCCATGTCCTGGATCTTGGTGATCTTGCGCGCATGCTCCTCGGAGAGGGAGCCGCCGAACACCGTGAAGTCCTTGGCGAAGATGAAGACCTTGCGGCCGTTGACGGTGCCCCAGCCGGTGACGACGCCGTCGCCGGGGACCTTCTGGTCCTCCATGCCGAAGTCGACGCAGCGGTGCTGCACGAAGGTGTCGTATTCCTCGAACGTGCCGCGATCGAGCAGCAGGCTGATGCGCTCGCGGGCGGTGAGCTTGCCGCGGGCATGCTGCGCCTCGATGCGCTTGATGCCACCGCCGAGGCGGGCGACACCCCGCCGGCTCTCGAGCTCCTCAAGGATGTCCTTCATGCCGAGCGCCTTTCAATGAGGCCAGAGGTAAATTTGAGATTAGCGGGTTCCCGCGCGCTCGCCAGAGCTTTCGCGCCGGCTTTCCCGCAAGGCCCGCAGGCGTTTCCCGCAAGTGCGTCGCAACTCGGCTAACAGGAGTTGCGATGCATTGGAATATGTGAAAAATTGACATTGCGAATTGTAAATCATTCACATTCCGGAACTCGAAGCTCTGGCGGTACAGGACGTTAGGTCAGTCGCGGCCGACTACCGCTGAGAGGTGCGGGAGGGGACATGCGCCAGAAGGTGTTTGCCGGCCACGCGGTGCGCCGGCTGCGCGAGAAGCTGGGGCTGAAGCAGGGCGAGCTGGCCCAGCGCCTCGCCGTCTCGCCCTCCTACATCAACCAGATCGAGAGCAACCAGCGCCCGCTCACCGCCTCGGTGCTGATCGCCATCTCGCGCACCTTCGCGGTGGACATCACCTCCTTCGGCGCGGAAGACCTCGACCGGCTGGTCGCCGACCTGCGCGAGACGGCGGCTGACCCCCTGTTCAAGGATCTCGACCTCGGCCTTCAGGACATGAAGGCGGTGGCGAACCTTTCGCCCGCCTTCGCCCACGCCTTCCTGCGGATGCATGTCGCGCTGCGTCGCACGGCGGAGTGGCGGGCGTCCCTCGACGATATGATCACGGCTGGCGTCACGCCGGGCGCGGACGAGTCCAAGCTGATCCCCTATGAGGAGGTCCGCGACTTCTTCCATTACATTGACAATTACGTGGATGGCCTTGATCGCGCGGCAGAAAATGCCGCAACGTCACTCGGCATCATGGAAGGGGGCGACCCTGCCGCGGCCATCGCCGCCCATCTCGCCCGCCGCCATCAGGTGCAGGTGGAGATCGGCCCGGCCGACCCCGACGCGCCCCTCTCCCGCTACGATCCGCGGGCGCGGCGGCTGGTGCTCTCCGGCATCCTGCCGGCGGCGACGCGGGCTTTCCGCATGGCCGTCACCATGGCCCAGCTGGAGCATGGGGCGCTGGTGGAGCACACGGTGTCCTCCGGCGCCTTCCGCAGCCAGACGGCGGGGGAGATCTGCCGGCTGGCGCTGCAGAACTATTTCGCAGGTGCGTTGATACTTCCTTATCGCCGCTTCCTCGAGCTTGCCCGCCGCCTGCGGCACGATCTCGATCGCATGGCGCTGGAGACCGGGGCGAGCCTGGAGCAGGTGTGTCACCGCCTCTCCACCCTCCAGCGGCCGGGGGCGAAGGGCGTGCCCTTCTATTTCGCCAAGGTCGACCGGGCCGGCAACATCACCAAGCGGCATTCGGCGACGCGCTTCCAGTTCGCCCGCCATGGCGGGGCTTGCGCGGCGTGGAACGTGCACGAGGCGTTCGAGGTGGCGGGCCGCACTTTGGTGCAGGTGGGCGAGATGCCGGACGGCGCCCGCTACATCTGCCTCGCCCGCGCGGTGTCGAGCCCGGCGCTGCGCCACGGACAGCCCGCGCGGGCCTACGCCTTCGGCCTCGGCTGCGAGGTCTCTTTCGCCCACGATATCGTCTACGCCGACGGGCTGGACCTGAAGGCCGCGCCGGTGGCGAAGCTCGGCGTCTCCTGCCGCATCTGCCCGCGCCGCGACTGCGATCTCCGGGCCTTTCCGCCCCTCGACCGCGACATCCGCATCGACGAGAACGTGCGCGATATCGTCCCGTTCACCATCTCCTGACGCAATTCGGCCGCGCCTGCGCTTGCGAAACGCCTTGCCTGCGCACACGAAACGCCATGAGGGCGGGTTTAAAGTATCCTCATCGGCTCAATGCGAGTCGCATGGGAGTGGTCCATGAGGGTGCTGAAGCTGACCGGCTGGGTAGCCGGGTTGGCCATGGCGGGGATCGTTTCGGCGCAGGCCGCGCCGGCCTTCTCCACGGCAAACGTCAACATCCGGACGGGGCCGGATACCGAATTCCCCAGCCTCGGCGTCATCCCCGATGGCTCGCCCATCGAGGTGGAAGGCTGCCTCCAGGACGAGTCCTGGTGCGACGTGATCTGGCAGGATTTCCGTGGCTGGGTGTACAGCGAGTACATCGGCTACGAGCAGCAGGGCCGCACCGCCGTGCTGCCCGACTGGGGCGTCGCCGCCATCGGCGTGCCGGTGGTGGCCTTCGCCGCCTCGCAGTACTGGAACACCTATTACGTCAACCGGCCCATCTATGTGAACCAGCCCTGGTATGCGGATCGCTACCGCTGGGAGGTCTATAACCCGCGGCCGCGTCCCGGCTGGGGCCCGCCGCCTCCCGGCCCGCGTCCGCCCGGCTGGTGGCGCACCGGCTACGTGCCGCCTCCCGGCATGAGGCCGCCGCCGGATGCCCCGCGCCCGCCGCCCAATTGGGGCCAGCCCGGCTACCCCGGCAGCCCCGGCTATCCCCCCGGACGTCCCGGCTATCCCGGTGGACCGGGCGGTCCCGGCTATCCGGGTGGTCCGGGTGGTCCGGGTGGTCCCGGCTATCCCGGCGGCCCCGGTCAGCCCGGCGGTCCTGGCGGTCCCGGTCATCCCGGTGGCCCCGGTGGTCCGGGTGGTCCCGGCTATCCCGGCGGCCCCGGTCAGCCCGGCGGTCCTGGCGGTCCCGGTCATCCCGGTGGCCCCGGTGGTCCGGGTGGTCCCGGCTATCCCGGCGGCCCCGGTCAGCCTGGCGGTCCTGGCGGTCCCGGTCATCCCGGTGGCCCCGGTGGTCCGGGTGGTCCCGGCTATCCCGGCGGCGCCGGTCAGCCCGGAGGTCCGGGCGGTCCTGGCAATCCGGGAGCTCCCGGCCAGCCCGGCGGTCCGGGACAGGTGCAGCCCGGCCAGCCCGGCGGTCGCCCGGGTCAGCCCGGTGTGCCTCCGGGACAGGTCCAGCCCGGCCAGCCCGGCGGTCGTCCGGGTCAGCCCGGTGTGCCTCCGGGGCAGGTGCAGCCCGGCCAGCCCGGTCAGCCCGGTGGTCGTCCGGGGCAGCCCGGTGGTCGTCCGGGGCAGCCCGGTGTGCCTCCGGGGCAGCCCGGTGTGCCTCCGGGACAGGTCCAGCCCGGCCAGCCTGGTCAGCCCGGCGGTCGCCCGGGTCAGCCCGGTGTGCCTCCGGGACAGGTGCAGCCCGGCCAGCCCGGTCAGCCCGGCGGTCGTCCGGGCCAGCCCGGTGTGCCTCCGGGGCAGGTGCAGCCGGGGCAGCCCGGCCAGCCCGGCCAGCCGGGTGCGCGTCCGGGGCAGCCGTCGCCGGCCGAGCGCCAGCAGCAGCTGCGCCAGCAACAGCAGGAACTGAACCAGCAGCGCCAGCAGCAGCAACAGCAGTTGAAGCAGCAACAGCAGGAGCAGATCCAGCAGCGTCAGCAGCAGATGCAGCAGCGTCAGCAGGAACAGATTCAGCAGCGCCAGCAGCAGCAACAGCGTCAGCAGGAACAGATCCAGCAACGCCAGCAGCAGCAACAGCAGATGCAGCAGCGCCAGCAGGAGCAGATCCAGCAGCGCCAGCAGCAGATGCAGCAGCAGCGTCAGCAACAGCAGCAGCAGATTCAGCAGATGAATCAGCAGCGTCAGCAGGAGATGCAGCAGCAGCGTCAGCAGTACCAGCAGCAGCGCCAGCAGCTGATCCAGCAGCAGCAACAGCAGCGCCCGCCGCAGCAGCAGGCGCAACCCCCGCAGCAGCGGCCGCAGCCGCAGCAGGGCGGGGGCGGCGGCAACCGGTGCCAGGGCCCGGACTGCCCGCAACCGCGCTGAACGAACAGGAGAGCCCGGCCGCAAGGCCGGGCTCTTCGCTTTCGGGGCCCCGCCCATCGACGCGCGCCGCAAGGCGGGTTATGGGCTCCTCATGTCCGCTCCCCTGCGAAATCCCGCGCCCGTGCTGCGCTTCGCCCCGTCGCCCACCGGCCTGATCCATGTGGGCAATGCCCGCACCGCGCTCCTCAATGCGCTGATCGCCCGCCGCGCCGGCGGCACCTTCATCCTGCGCTTCGACGACACGGACGCCGCCCGCTCCCGGGCCGAATATGCGGACGCCATCGCCGCCGACCTCGCCTGGCTCGGCATTGCGCCGGATGTCACCGTGCGCCAGTCGGACCGGCTCGCGGACTATGCGGCGGCGGCGGAGCGGCTGAAGGCCATGGGCCGGCTCTATCCCGCCTACGAGACCGAGGAGGAGCTGGACCTCAAGCGCGGCCTCCAGCGTGCCCGCGGCCTGCCGCCGGTCTATGACCGCGCCGCCCTCGCGCTCTCGCCCGAAGACCGCGCGCGGCTCGAGGCCGAGGGCCGCCGCCCGCACTGGCGGTTCCGGCTCGACCATCGCGTGGTGGCGTGGGACGACGGCGTGCGCGGCCCGCAGCAGGTGGACACCAGCACCCTCTCGGACCCCGTTCTGGTGCGCGCCGACGGCAGCTTCCTCTACACGCTCCCCTCGGTGGTGGACGATCTGGCGCTGGGCGTCACGCAGGTGATCCGGGGCGAGGACCACGTGACCAACACGGCGGTGCAGATCGAGATCTTCGAGGCGCTGGGCGGCCCGGTGCCCGGCTTCGCCCACCACAATCTGCTGACCCTTCCGTCCGGCGAAGGCCTCTCCAAGCGGCTCGGCCACCTCTCCTTGGGGGCGTTGCGCGAGGCGGGGCAGGAGGCGCTGGCGGTGGCCGCGCTCTCGGTGCTGGTGGGCACCTCTCATGCGGTGGAGCCGGTGGACAGCCTCGATGCGCTGGCGGCGATGTTGGACCTTGCCGCCATCTCCCGCGCGCCCGCCCGCTTTGATCCGGCGGATCTCGACGCGCTGACCGCCCGCACCCTGCACCTCATGCCCTTCGCCGCCGCAGCCGCGCGGCTTCAGGCGGCGGGGGGCGGCGGCGGGGAGGCGTTCTGGCTGGCGGTGCGCGCGAACCTCTCCCGGTTTGAGGATGCGCGGGGCTGGTGGGAGATCGTCGCCACACCGCAGGCGGGCGTCATCGCGGAGGCGGATCGCGCCTTTCTCACCGCCGCTGCCGGCCTGTTGCCGGCCGAGCCGTGGGACGGCACCACATGGAAGGCGTGGACCGGGGCGGTGAAGGCGGCCACTGGCCGCTCGGGCCGGGGCCTTTTCCACCCGCTGCGCCTTGCGCTGACCGGCCGCGAGACCGGGCCGGAACTTGCGGCCTTGTTGCCGCTGATGGGCCGGGCGCGGGCGGAGGGTCGGCTGCGGGGGGAAGTGGCGTGAGGGAGCGCCGAGACTAAAGAACCGCCGTCATGGCCGGGCTTGTGCCGGGCATGACGCTCCCCGGACCAGTGACACCGCAGGTGGAGCGCCGATCCGGGGTCCAGCGCAAGAGTTTCCGCGCAGCGGGCAATGCCAAAGATCGCTGGGGGCAAGGAAGCGCCTTCGGCGGTCTCTTGCGCTGGGCCCCGGCTCGCATTCCGCTTCGCTGCGTGCGTCCGGGGCGCGATAACCGCGCCGCCCTCAGTTCAGCGGCACCGTCACGAACTCCTGCTTGCCCTCGCCATCGGAGACGAGGAACAGGGCGGAGCGCTTGCCGGCCTTGCGCAGGGCGTCGATCTGCTTCTCCACGTCGGCGGGGCTCGCCACCGCTTCCTGGCCCACCTGCACGATGACCTGACCCGCCTTCAGCCCCTTGTCGGAGGCGGGGGAGGAGCGGTCCACGTCGGTGATGACGACGCCGGAAATCTCGCTCTTGATCTTGAAGCGCTTGCGCAGATCGTCGCTCATGGCGGAGAGCTCGATGCCGAGCGCCTTCTTGGGCGGCACCTTCTGCGCCTCGGGGGCGGGCTTCGAGGCCTCCGGCTTGTCGTCCTCGGGCATGCGGGCGACCTTGACGCGCAGGGTCTCCTCCTTGCCCTTGCGGATCACCACCACCTCCACCTCGCTGTCGGCCATGGTGTCGGCCACCGTGCGGGTGAGGTCGCGCACTTCCTTGACGTCGCGGCCGTTGAACTTGACGATCACGTCGCCGGCCTTGATGCCGCCCTGGGCGGCCGGGCTGTTCTCCGTCACCACGCCGATGAGCGCGCCGCGCGGCTTGCCGAGGCCGAGGCTCTCGGCGATGTCCTCGGTGACGGGCTGGATGCGCACGCCGATCCAGCCGCGCCGCACTTCCTTGAACTGCTCGATCTGGGCGATCACCGGCTGGGCGGTGGCCGAGGGCACGGCGAAGCCGATGCCGATGGAGCCGCCCGAGGGGGAGATGATGGCGGTGTTGATGCCGATCACCTCGCCATTCATGTTGAACAGCGGGCCGCCGGAATTGCCCCGGTTGATGGCCGCATCCGTCTGGATGAAATTGTCGTAGGGGCCGGAATTGATGTCGCGGTTGCGGGCGGAGACGACGCCCACCGTCAGCGTGCCGCCAAGGCCGAACGGGTTGCCGATGGCCATCACCCAGTCGCCCACGCGCAGCTTCTCGCTGTCACCGAACTTCACCGCCACGAGGGGCTTGGGCGGGTTCACCTTGAGCAAGGCGAGGTCGGTCTTGGTGTCGCGCCCGACAACCTCGGCCTTCAGCTTCGAGCCGTCGTTGAAATTGGCGAAGATCTCGTCGGCATCCGAGATGACGTGGTTGTTGGTGACGATGAAGCCCGAGGGATCGATGACGAAGCCGGAGCCCAGCGAGGAGACGCGGCGCGAGCGCTGCTCGCTGCCATCCTCCGGGCGGCGCTTGAAGAATTCGTCGAAGAAATCCTCGTAGGGCGAGCCCGGCGGCAGTTGCGGGGCGGGCACCGAGCGGGAGGGGGCGACGTTCTGCGAGGTGGAGATGTTCACCACCGCGTCCATCACCTTCTCGGCCACGTCCGCCACCGTATCCGGCCCCTTGCCGGGCGCTGCATGGAGCGGCGCGCTGCCGATGCCCGTAAGGGCGACCGCCGCCGCCAGCAGCAGCGCGGGCAGCCGGGACCGGCCGGGGAGGAGACGGGAAGGCACGAACGGTGCAGGCATGGCTGTCCTCGAGATCATCCCCAGAGGCTGCGACGCCAGCGCTCCGGGCGCAAGCCCCGCGATGCTCACGATCCGGCGGGGGAGGGCGCACAGTCAGGGACGATTGCGGCAATCTCACCGCCGGCAGCCTGCGACAGGGGCCGCCATGCCGCCCCTGGTCGTTTCCCGTTCAGTTGCCGGGCGTCCGCGTACCTCACCGTTCGTCATCCCCCGGCTTGTTCGGGGGATCCACCGCGCCGCGTGAGTGCTCCCGGCAAGCGGGCACACCTGCGGCCCGAAAGTGGATCGCCCGGACGAGCCGGGCGATGACGCGGATGGATGGATTGGAAAACGGGGCCGGAAAGCCCCGCCTTCAGAAGCTGCGCACCAGAAACACCACCAGTACCCCCAGCGCGCCGACGCCGAGGCCGGCGAGGCGCATGGGGGTTTCCGGCGCGTGGAGGACCGCCCGCATGGCCTTGCGCCACGCCCCCGGAAAGGCGGCGAGGCACAGGCCCTCGATGGCCAGCATGAGGCCGAGGGCGGCCAGAAGGTCCTTCATGCCGCCTGCCGGGCCGGTCAGTTGCCGGCCGCCGGCAGGGCGACGGGCGCACCTGCCGCGGACACTCCGGTGGGGCTCTGGAAGAAGCGGAAGAAGTTCGAATCCGGCGCCAGCAGCATGCGGGTGTCGGACGACTTCATGCTCGCCTCATAGGCCTGCATGGAGCGGTAGAAGGCGAAGAAGTCCGGGTCGCGCTGGTAGGCATCGGCGAAGATGCGGTTGCGCTCCGCGTCGCCTTCGCCGCGCAGCTGCTCGCCCTTGGAGGTCGCCTCCGCCACCACGATGGTGACCTCGCGATCGGCGCGGGCACGCAGGCGCTGGGCGGCCTCGTTGCCCTGGGCGCGGATTTCCGCCGCTTCCCGCTGACGCTCGGTCTGCATGCGCTGGAACACCGCCTGGCTGTTGGCTTCCGGCAGATCGGCGCGGCGGATGCGGACAT
Source organism: Xanthobacter aminoxidans (assembly GCF_023571765.1). Lineage (GTDB taxonomy): Bacteria > Pseudomonadota > Alphaproteobacteria > Rhizobiales > Xanthobacteraceae > Xanthobacter > Xanthobacter aminoxidans. The sequence continues at coordinate 91,033 of NZ_JAMJXC010000019.1, forward strand.
CCACCACGGTGATGCCGAAGTTGGCGGCCTCGCGGTTCACCTGCTCGTTGATCTGCCGCATCAGCCCTTCGCGCTGGTCGCGCACCACGCTGATGAAGGTGTTCTCGCCGAGCACCCGGCGCAGCGCCGAGTTGAGCACCGTGGAGAGGCGGGAATTGGCGCCCTGCACCGTGCCCACCGACTGGTAGAAGCGCAGCGGGTTGGTAATGCGGTAGCGCGCGAAGGCGTCCACCACGAGGCGCTTCTGGTCCGCCGCGATCACTTCCTGCTGGGGGTTTTCCAGGTCGAGGATGCGGTTGTCGATATAGACCACGCTGTCGATGAACGGCACCTTCCAGTGCAGTCCGGGCGAGGTCACGGGCGCCAGCGGCTCGCCGAGGCGCAGCACCAGCGCCTGCTGGGTCTGGCTGACGATGAAGGCGGACGAATAGACGAGGACGAGGGCGATGACGCCGAGGACGGCGAGGACGCCGCCGAAGACCGGATTTCTCATCGGGCGGCTCCCTGGGGCTGCGTGGCCGGCGCCGGGGCGCGGCGGATCGTGTCGGTCAGGGGCAGGACGGGCACGACGCCGCTGCCGCCCTGTCGGGCCGCGGAGGGATCGACCAGCACCTTGTCCACGCTGCCGAGCACACGCTCCATGGTTTCGAGGTACATGCGCTGGCGCGTGACCTCCTTCGCCTTCTGGTACTCGTCATAGACCTTGAGGAAGCGGGCGGCCTGGCCGCGGGCCTCCACCACGGTCCGCTCGCGATAGGCCTGGGCCGCATTCTCGATGCGGGAGGCCTCGCCGCGGGCCTCGGGCAGCACGCGGTTGGCGTAGGTCTGCGCTTCGTTCTGGGCGCGCTCGGCGTCGGCGCGGGCGGCCTGCACGTCGCGGAAGGCGTCGATGACCTGGCTCGGCGGATCGACCTTCTGCATCTGCACCTGGGTGACCTGCACGCCGGCCTTGTAGCCGTTGAGCACCTGCTGCATCAGCTCCTGCACGCCGGTCTCGATGCCCTGGCGGGCGCCGGTGAGGATGGGCTGGATGTTGGTGCGGCCGATCACCTCGCGCATGGCGCTCTCGGCCACGGCCTTGATGGTGCCCTCGGGGTTCTGCACGTTGAACAGGTATTCCTCGGCGTTGTTGATGACCCAGAACACCGAGAAGTCCACGTCGACGATGTTCTCGTCGCCGGTGAGCATCAGGCTTTCCTCGGCCACGTCGGTGGTCCGGGTGCCGTTGCGGCGGGGGTCTTCGCTCACCCGCATGCCGATGTCGATGCGGTTGACGAACGTCACCTTGGGGGTGAGCACGGTCTCGACGGGATAGGGCCAGTGATAGTTGAGGCCCGGCTGGGTGATGCCGACGAACTTGCCGAAGCGCAGCACCACGCCCTGCTCGTCGGGGAGCACGCGATAGAAGCCGGAGAGGAACCAGCCGGCCACCACGAGCGCGATGACGAGGATGATGCCGTTGGTCCCGAAGGATCCGGGCATGATGGAGCGCAGGCGGTCCTGGCTGCGGCGGATCAGGTCTTCAAGGTCTGGCGGCGTCGGTCCCGATGAAGAGGGTCCCGAACCCCAGGGACCCCGCGGCCCATTACCCCATGGGCCGCCACTCTGATTCTTCCACGACATCCGTCGTCTCCCGTGGGCGGTGCCGCCACCGGCACCCGCGTCGCTGATCCTGCCACCGGCGCGGATGCGGACTGGCCGCACGCTAGCACGCCGCCCGCAGCGGGTCGCCCGAGGCAAACGACTCCGCTGGGGAGCACATCTGCCGGACAAACCCGTTCGGCGGGAAGGACCTGGACGTGGCACGCCGCGTCAGGCCTGCCCCGCCGGGCCAGGTGGTTATAGGAAACCGCGCACCGCCTTTCAACGCGATGCGCGGTCAGCTCAGTCCGCAGATAAGGTTGACCTCGCGCTTACGCAACGGGAGGGCTGGAGACCTGGAGACGTTCTCCTGCGGCCTGGGCGCGCGCCTGGGTGGCGGCGCCGCGATAATGGTCGAGCACGAACAGGCGGATGGCGGAGGAGAGATTCCCCTGCGAACGGCCGGAATCGATGGTCGCCACGAGATCGGACAGGGTAAGCCGGCGGCCGCTCGCAATCTCCTTCAGAGCCTCCCAGAAGGCATCCTCGAGACTGACGCTGGTCTTGTGCCCGGCAATGACGATGGATCTTTTAACCACGGGGCTTTTCATGTTCATCCCTCTCGGTCAGGGCGTGGCCCTCAAGGTGGCGCTCTTGCCGCGCGTGCTCGTCCGCTTGTTGCTGACGCTCAGCCTTGGTCCGACCGAATCGGATCCGATTCTGGCTGGCTGCCGCATCAGCCGCCTGACGGGCCCGCGCCTTGCGCGCCCGGTGAAGATTGACCACGTCGCCCAACGCTTGCCTCACCTTGCCGTCGGATTCCTCCGCGCCGACGGCAGATGATCTTCTGTACGGCCGGCGTCACGCGTCAGGCCACTTAGCCCGCAGAGGAATTTTACCTCATTGAGCACGGTCAAGATATGGCTAAATTCCAAGGAGGTAACATCCCTCCGCTACCTCTCTGGAACTATTTTAGGGTGGAGGTCCGCCTCCCCCAGCGGGCGTGAGCTGTGCTAAGAGCCGCGCGCCCGCGTCTTAAGGAAAGGCCCGCCATGACCACCCGCACAGAGACCGACACATTCGGTCCCATCGAGGTTGAATCCGACCGCTACTGGGGCGCGCAGGCGCAGCGCTCGCTCGGCAACTTCAAGATCGGCTGGGAGAAGCAGCCGCTGCCGGTGGTGCGCGCCCTCGGCATCGTCAAGCGCGCCGCGGCGGAAGTGAACCGCGATCTCGGCCGCCTCGATCCCAAGCTCGCCGACGCCATCGTCGCCGCCGCCCAGGAAGTGATCGAGGGCAAGCTCGACGCCCACTTCCCGCTGGCCGTCTGGCAGACCGGCTCCGGCACCCAGTCCAACATGAATGCCAACGAGGTGATCTCGAACCGGGCCATCGAGATGCTCGGCGGGGAGATGGGCTCCAAGAAGCCCGTGCATCCCAACGATCACGTCAATATGAGCCAGTCGTCCAACGACACCTACCCCACCGCCATGCACATCGCCTGCGCGGAGGAGATCGTCCACCGGCTGCTGCCGGCGCTGAAGCACCTGCATGGCGCGCTCGCCGCCAAGTCGGCCGAGTGGAAGGACATCATCAAGATCGGCCGCACCCACACCCAGGATGCGACGCCCCTGACGCTGGGCCAGGAATTCTCCGGCTACACCCAGCAGGTCGAGAACGGCATCAAGCGCATCGAGATGACCCTGCCGGCCCTCATGGAGCTGGCCCAGGGCGGCACCGCGGTGGGCACCGGCCTCAACGCCCCGGTCGGCTTCGCCGAAAAGGTGGCGGCGCAGATCGCCGGCATCACCGGCCTGCCCTTCACCTCGGCGCCCAACAAGTTCGAGGCGCTCGCCGCCCACGACGCCATGGTGTTCTCGCACAGCGCCATCAACACGGTGGCGGCCTCCCTGTTCAAGATCGCCAACGACATTCGCCTGCTCGGCTCGGGCCCGCGCTCCGGCCTCGGCGAGCTGTCGCTGCCGGAGAACGAGCCCGGCTCCTCCATCATGCCGGGCAAGGTGAATCCCACCCAGTGCGAGGCGCTGACCCAGGTCTGCGTGCAGATCTTCGGCAACAACGCCGCGCTCACCTTCGCCGGCAGCCAGGGCCATTTCGAGCTCAACGTCTACAATCCGGTGATGGCCTACAACTTCCTCCAGTCGGTGCGCCTGATGGCCGATGCGGCCATCAGCTTCACTGACAATTGCGTGGTCGGCATCGAGGCCCGCGAGGACAACATCAAGGCGGCGCTGGAGCGCTCGCTGATGCTCGTCACCGCGCTCGCCCCGAAGATCGGCTACGACAACGCCGCCAAGATCGCCAAGACCGCGCACAAGAAGGGCACGACTCTGCGCGAGGAGGCCGTGGGCGGCGGCTATGTGACCAATGAGGAATTCGACGCGGTGGTGCGGCCGGAGAAGATGATCTCCCCCGGCTGATCGCTCCCCGGTCGTTGAAGCTTGGCGGCGGCACCCGGCACGGGTTGCCGCCGCCTTCGTTTTCGGGCCTGCTCCAGCCGTCGCGCAGGCAGGGCAGGGAATCGAATGGCGGACCTCACCGAGATCGACATCGCGGCGCTCAACCCCACCCAGCTGACGCTGGGCTTGCAGGAGGTGGAGCGGCGGGCCACGCAGATGCGCAAGCTCTCCCGTCGCGAGCTGAGGACGCTGAAGGAGAGCCGGCCGGTGCCCTACGTGGTGGGGCCGAAGCGCCGGCTCTACATCATCGATCATCACCATCTGTGCCGGGCGCTCCTCGCCGTCGGCGACGAGACCGTGCTGCTCGGCGAGGCGCGGGCCGACTGGTCCAGCCTCGACCTCAAGGCCTTCTGGCATCGCATGGAGACCGAGGGCCTGTGCTGGCCCATCGACGTGGACGGCAACCGCCGCCCCTGCCTGAAGATCCCGAGCCATGTGAGCGAGCTCACCGACAACCCCTGGCGCACGCTCGCCCGCGGCGTGCGCGGGAAGGCCTATGCCAACGAGGACACGCCGTTCCAGGAATTCATGTGGGGCAATTACTACCGCTCCTTCATGACCACGCGGCTGCTGGAGACCGACATCGCGCTGGCCGAGAAGCTGGCGGTGAAGGTGTCGCTGCTGGACGAGGCGCAGGATTTGCCGGGGTATCTGGGCAAGGCGTGAGCAGGGCATCCGGATTGTCCCGGAACCTTTCTCGACCTTTGCCGTGTTATAAGCACGCCGCTGCCGGGATGCGGCGACAGGGGAGGGGCCACCATGTCCATCGTTCTTCGTGAATTTGCCCGCCTGCGGGCGCCGCTCTTCGCCATGCTGGCCACGCTGACGCTGGCGGGCTGCGGCATCAATGTGATTCCCACCGAGGAGGAGCGCGCCAAGGCGGCGTGGAGCGAGGTGCTGAACCAGTACCAGCGCCGCTCCGACCTCATTCCCAATCTCGTCGAGACCGTGAAGGGCTACGCCGCCCAGGAGAAGGACGTGCTGACCTCGGTGATCGAGGCGCGCGCCAAGGCCACCTCCATCAAGGTCGATGCCTCCACCGTCACCGACCCGGCCCAGTTCAAGCAGTTCCAGGATGCGCAGGCGGGCCTGTCCTCCGCGCTGGGGCGGCTGATCGCGGTGTCGGAGGCCTATCCGGACCTGAAGTCCAACGCCAACTTCCTCGCCCTGCAATCGCAGATCGAGGGCACGGAGAACCGCATCGCCGTGGCGCGGCGCGATTATATCGAGGCGGTGCGGGTCTATAACACCGAGCTGAAGACCTTCCCGGGCGCCCTGTGGGCCGCCACACTCTATCGCGCCTACAAGCCCATGGAGACCTTCACCATCTCCGAGCAGCAGATGCAGGTACCGAAGGTGAAGTTCAACTGAGCGGGGAGCGACGGCGATGGGCCACCAGATGGGCCGGCCGCGCGCCTTTGCGGTCCATAGACCGGCCGCGGGCTTCGCGCTCGCGCTGGCCGGCCTTCTGGCGCTGTGCCTCGCCGTCGCGCCCGTAGGCGTCGCCCCCGCATGGGCGGAACTGACCTTCCCGCCCCTCACCGGGCGGGTGGTGGATGCCGCCCATGTGCTCGATCCCGGCACCCTTGCCGCGCTCGATGCCAAGCTGGCGGCGCAGGAGGCGAAGGCCACCGACCAGCTGGTCGTCGCCACCGTTCCTTCGCTACAGGGCACCTCCATCGAGGATTACGCCAACCGCCTGTTCCGCACCTGGCAGATCGGGCAGGCGAAGAAGAACAATGGCGTGCTCCTCCTCGTCGCCCCCGCGGAGCGCAAGGTGCGCATCGAGGTGGGCTACGGCCTCGAAGGCATCCTGACGGACGCGGTGTCGGCCACCATCATCCGCAACGCCATCGTGCCCGCCTTCAAGTCCGGCGACATGGCGGCGGGCATCGTGAAGGGCACGGACGCCATCCTCGAGATCCTGAACCTCGACCCGGACGAGGCGAAGGCGCGGGCGAAACAGCTGGAATCCTCCGACTGGACCGAGGAGGAGGTGGACAACCTCATCTTCTTCGCGGTGATGGTCATCTTCATGGGATTTATCATCTGGCGCGTCATGCGCGGCGGCGGGCCGGGCGGCCCTGCGGCCCGCAGGCGGCGCGGCGGCGCGGTGGCCGGCGGTCCGATCTCGTGGGAATGGGGCACCGGCAGCGGCTCCGGCTGGTCCGGCGGTTCCTCCGGCGGGGGCTGGTCGGGCGGCGGCGGCTCCTCCGGTGGCGGCGGCGCGTCTGGGGATTGGTAGGCCCGCCCTTGCGATTTTACCGCGCACCTGCAAACTTCGGGCGCGCCAGTGCAGGGGAGGGGCTCGCGTGAACCAGCAATCCGCCACGACGACCACCACCCAGGATGCGGGCCGCTACGGCCTGCCGCAGCACGCGCTCCAGCGCATCGCCGAGGCGGTGACGCTGGCCGAGGGGAAGACATCCGCCGAGATCCGCGTGGTGGTGACGCGGGCGCCGCTGGTGCAGCATCCCTTCTTCTCCATCCTGTGGGCCTCGCTGGCGGCGCTGGTGCTGCCGTGGCTCATCGTTCTCGCCTATCCCATGCCGGCGCTCTCGGCGCTGGCGCTGCAAGCCATGCTGTTCGTCATTCTCGCCGCCGCACTGCTCATGCCGGGAATGGCGGAGAAGGCTGTGCCCCGCCTCGCGCTCAAGGCGGCGGCCCGCAACGCGGCCATCGAGACCTTCCTGAGCTACGGCATCCCGCAGACCAAGGGCCGCACCGGCATCCTCATCTTCGCCGCCGCGCGCGAGCGCCTGGTGGAGGTGGTGGCGGACGATGCCGCCCACGGCCCGCTGGGCGCCGCCGCGTGGCGCGACATCTGCGATGCGGTGGCCGCCCGCGCCCGGCAGGGGAGCCTCGCCGAAGGGCTGGTCGCCGGCGTCGAGAAGGCCGGCGACCTCCTCGCCGGGCCCCTCCCGCGCAAGCCCGACGACCGCAACGAGATGCCCAATCACGTGGTGGTGCTCTGACGCGGCGCGGCACGCCCTAGCCGAAGGTCGTGCGGCATCGCTGATTCTGAGGCCCGCGAGCGCCTTTCCATCGGCCGCGCCGCAGCATAGATTGCGCGCCCGAGCCTTCGGGGCTCATCCAAGGCAAAGGGCTTCTTCTCATGACCAAACCCGCCGTTCGCGTCGCAGTCACGGGCGCCGCCGGTCAGATTTGCTATTCTCTCCTTTTCCGCATCGCCAACGGCGACCTATTCGGCAAGGATCAGCCGGTCATCCTCCAGCTTCTCGACCTCCCGCAGGCGCAGGGTGCCGTGAAGGGCGTGGTGATGGAGATCGAGGATTGCGCCTTCCCGAATTTCGCGGGCGTGGTCATCACCGATGATCCCAAGGTCGCCTTCAAGGACATCGACGCCGCGATTCTCGTGGGCGCCCGTCCCCGCTCGAAGGGCATGGAGCGCGCCGACCTCCTCTCCGCCAACGCCGAGATCTTCAAGGTCCAGGGCAAGGCGCTGAACGAGGTGGCCAAGCGCGACGTGAAGGTGCTGGTGGTCGGCAACCCGGCCAACACCAACGCCTACATCACCGCCAAGAGCGCCCCGGACCTGCCGGCCCGCAACATCACCGCCATGCTCCGCCTCGACCACAACCGCGCGCTGTCGCAGTTCGCGGCCAAGGCCGGTGTCGAGAGCAAGGACATCGAGAAGGTGGCGGTGTGGGGCAACCACTCCCCGACCATGTATGCCGACTACCGCTTCGCCACCGTGAAGGGCAAGCCGCTGCCGGAGCTCATCAACGACGAGACCTGGTATCGCGAGACCCTGCTGCCGACCGTCGGCAAGCGCGGCGCCGCCATCATCGAGGCCCGTGGCCTGTCGTCCGCGGCCTCCGCGGCGAATGCCGCCATCGACCACATGCACGACTGGATCCACGGCACCGCCGGCAAGTGGGTGTCCATGGGCGTGGCCTCCGATGGCTCCTACGGCGTGCCCGAGGGCATCGTTTTCGGCATGCCTGCCATCTGCACCGCGGGCGAGTATGAAGTGGTCCAGGGCCTGCCCATGGACGACTTCTCCAAGACCCAGTTCGATAAGACCCTCAAGGAGCTGCTGGAAGAGCGCGACGGCGTCGCCGCCCTCCTGGCCTGATTCCTTTCAGATCGCCCCCTCCCGCACCGCGGGCGGGGGCATTTGTTAAAAAAACATGAATTGCCGGCAGGGTGGCGGCGATTTATGACGGCGGTCACGGCTTCGTAAGCCTCAAAGCCGCGTAATTACGGGAAAGTCGGCGCGTTCCTTATTGACGTTCGGCGACTCTCCGGTTAGAAGCAGCCCACTTTCGCGGCAGGCGGTCGGCGTCTGAGTGATTGTTCCCTTCGAAATCAGCGCTTCCAAGTGCTTGAAGGGCCAATCTTGAAGCCGAAACGCTGCCAGGAACAGCACTGCGATAACTTCAGGTGCATGATCGCGGCGCCGGCCGGGAAAAAAGCCCCGGTATAGCGCGTTGTGATCCTCTGTCGCGAGAAAGGCGTGTCTGCCCCCTTTTGGGCGGTGGACGGCGCCTTTCGTGTTCGTTGGTGCGAAGGGAATTCAGGCCCTTTCGGGGCCAGTCGTGGCGATCCTTCAAAAGGGTCGTCGAAATGAAGGAATGCGGCCGAGGCCGCAGATCAGGACGAGGCGAAGGCGTACATGCCGACGATCAACCAGCTGATCCGTAAGCCGCGCGAAGCGCAGAAGGCGCGCGACAAGGCGCCGGCGCTCCAGGCGAGCCCGCAGAAGCGCGGTGTTTGCACGCGCGTTTACACGACGACCCCGAAGAAGCCGAACTCGGCTCTTCGTAAGGTCGCCAAGGTGCGGCTCACCAACAGCTACGAAGTGATCGGCTACATCCCCGGTGAAGGTCACAACCTTCAGGAGCACTCCGTGGTGATGATCCGTGGCGGCCGCGTGAAGGATCTTCCCGGCGTGCGCTACCACATCCTGCGTGGCGTGCTGGATACCCAGGGCGTGAAGAACCGCAAGCAGCGCCGTTCGAAGTACGGCGCGAAGCGGCCGAAGTGATAGTGAGGATCTGAACGATGTCCCGTCGTCACAAGGCCGAGCGCCGCGAAGTCATCCCGGACGCCAAGTATGGCTCCACCACCCTGTCGCGCTTCATGAATTCCGTCATGCGCGACGGCAAGAAGTCGGTCGCCGAAGGCATCGTCTACGGCGCTCTCGATGTGGTTGAGGCCAAGGCGAAGCACGATCCGGTCGAGGTCTTCATCCAGGCGCTCGAGAACGTTGCTCCCGCGGTGGAAGTTCGCTCCCGCCGTGTCGGTGGCGCGACCTACCAGGTTCCGGTCGAGGTGCGCACCGAGCGTCGCCAGACTCTCGCGATCCGCTGGCTCATCGCCTCGGCCCGTGCCCGCAACGAGAAGACCATGGTGGAGCGTCTCTCCGCCGAGCTGCTCGATGCTGCCAACAATCGCGGCTCCGCCGTGAAGAAGCGCGAAGACACGCACCGGATGGCCGAAGCCAACCGCGCGTTCTCGCATTACCGCTGGTGATCGGAGAGGACTGAGCGATGCCCCGTACTCACGCGATCGAGGACTACCGCAACTTCGGCATCATGGCCCACATTGATGCCGGCAAGACCACGACCACCGAGCGGATCCTCTATTACACCGGCAAGAGCCACAAGATCGGTGAAGTCCATGATGGCGCTGCCACCATGGATTGGATGACCCAGGAGCAGGAACGCGGCATCACCATCACGTCTGCCGCGACGACCGCTATCTGGCAGGGCAAGCGCCTGAACATCATCGACACCCCCGGGCACGTGGACTTCACCATCGAGGTGGAGCGTTCGCTCCGCGTGCTCGACGGCGCCGTGTGCGTGCTGGACGGCAACCAGGGCGTCGAGCCGCAGACCGAGACCGTGTGGCGGCAGGCGGACAAGTACAACGTGCCCCGCGTCGTGTTCGTCAACAAGATGGACAAGATCGGCGCCGACTTCTACCGCTGCGTCGAGATGATCGTGGACCGAGTCGCCGGCAACCCGGTGTGCTGCCAGCTCCCGATCGGTTCCGAGAGCAACTTCAAGGGCATCATCGACCTCGTCCGCATGAAGGCGGTCGTGTGGGAAGATGAAGCCCTCGGCGCGAAGTACCATGACGAGGAGATCCCCGCGGATCTCGCCGACAAGGCCGCCGAATACCGCAACAAGCTGGTGGAAGCCGCCGTCGAGCTCGACGACGACGCCATGGCTGCCTATCTCGACGGCACCGAGCCGGACGAGGCGACCCTCAAGCGCCTGATCCGCCTCGCCGTCATCGGCCGCAAGTTCAATCCCGTGTTCTGCGGCTCGGCCTTCAAGAACAAGGGTGTGCAGCCTCTGCTCGACGCGGTGGTGGACTATCTGCCGTCGCCGATCGATCGCGGCGCGATCAAGGGCATCGACTTCAAGACCGAGGAAGACACCGTGCGTCTTCCCTCGGACGACGAGCCGACCTCCGTCCTCGCGTTCAAGATCATGGACGACCCGTTCGTCGGCACCATCACCTTCTGCCGCGTCTACGCCGGCAAGATGGAAACCGGCATGGGCCTGCTCAACTCCACCCGCGACAAGCGTGAGCGCGTCGGCCGGATGCTGCTGATGCACGCCAACAACCGGGAAGACATCAAGGAAGCCTATGCGGGCGACATCGTCGCCCTCGCCGGCCTCAAGGATGTGCGCACGGGTGATACCCTCTGCGATCCGGCCAAGGCCGTGATCCTGGAGAAGATGGAATTCCCCGAGCCGGTCATCGAGATCGCGATCGAGCCGAAGTCCAAGGCCGACCAGGAGAAGCTGGGCATCGCCCTGTCGAAGCTGGCTGCCGAGGATCCGTCCTTCCGCGTGTCGACCGACTTCGAGAGCGGCCAGACCATCCTCAAGGGGATGGGCGAACTGCACCTCGACATCAAGGTCGACATCCTGAAGCGCACCTACAAGGTGGACGCCAACATCGGCGCTCCGCAGGTCGCCTATCGTGAAACCCTCACGAAGAAGACCGAGGTGGACTACACCCACAAGAAGCAGACCGGTGGTACCGGCCAGTTCGCGCGGGTGAAGTTCACGGTGGAGCCGAACGAGGCCGGCAAGGGCTTCGCCTTCGAGAGTGCCATCGTCGGTGGCGCGGTGCCGAAGGAGTACATCCCGGGCGTCCAGAAGGGCCTCGAGAGCGTGCTTGGCGCCGGCGTGCTGGCGGGCTTCCCGGTGGTGGACGTCAAGGTGACGCTCACCGACGGCGCGTTCCACGAAGTGGACTCGTCGGCCCTGGCGTTCGAGATCGCGTCCCGCGCGGCGTTCCGTGAGGCCCTGCAGAAGGGCACCTCGGTGCTGCTGGAGCCGATCATGAAGGTCGAGGTGGTGACCCCGGAAGACTACACCGGCTCGGTCATCGGCGACCTGAACTCCCGTCGTGGCCAGATCCAGGGCCAGGACATGCGTGGCAATGCGAACGTCATCAACGCGATGGTGCCGCTGGCCAACATGTTCGGTTACGTGAACACCCTGCGCTCCTTCAGCCAGGGCCGTGCCACCTTCACCATGCAGTTCGACCACTACGAGCAGGTGCCGTCGAACGTCGCTCAGGAGGTCCAGGCCAAATACGCTTGAGCGTAGAGGCCTGAACCCCACCTCACCCTTTCGGATCCCGCCAGCGAGACCCAACGGAGAGTCCCATGGCCAAAGAGAAGTTCAACCGCTCGAAGCCGCACTGCAACATCGGCACGATCGGTCACGTTGATCACGGCAAGACGTCGCTGACGGCAGCGATCACGAAGATCCTTGCGGAGTCTGGCGGCGCGA
>NZ_JAMJXC010000001.1 GCF_023571765.1 Xanthobacter aminoxidans
GGCTCTGGAAGAACTGCTTCTCTCCCGTGCTCTACCGCGACCGAAACGCCATCGAGCGCATGTTCTGCCGCCTGAAAGACTTCCGGCGCATCGCCACACGATATGACCGCCTCGCCATCAACTTCCTCGCAGCAGTCAGCATCGCGGCAACCGTCAGCTACTGGTTATGAGTCTGGACCCTAGGACGGGTCCATGGTGCAGCCGATCTCGGCCTTCGTGCCGAAGGCCTTCTCGGTCGTGTCCGCGGTGTCGGAGGTCCAGCGCACCACGTCCATGTAGTCCCACTTGTCGGTGATCTTGTCCTTCAGCCGCACCACCACGGCGGGGCGCACCAGCTGGTGGTCGAAGGCCCGGAAGCCGTAGGGGACGACGCCGTCCTTCGCCTGCCAGGTCTCGAGCGCCGCCACGACCGCCTGCGGGCTGGTGGACTTCGCCTTGTCGATGGATTCCAGCAGGGCGCGCATGGCGACCCAGCCCGACCACGCCTTGTCGGAGGGCGGCTGGCCGTACTTCTCGATATACGCCTTGGTGAAGGCCTTCTCGCGCTCGCTGTTCTTGGGGTCGTTGTAATACCAGGGCTTCACATGGGTGCCGGTGGCGGCGGTGGCGCCGATATCCCAGAAGTCGGTGTCGCTGACCGCGACCTCGTAGATCGGGATGCGCCCCTTCATGCCCAGCTCGTTCCACTGCTTCATGAAGTTGGACAGGTCGAGACCGACCAGCGCACCCACCACCACGTCCGGCTTCGCCTGCCGGATCTTCAGGATGTAGGAGCTGTAGTCCGCGGTATTGACCGGCACCTCGTCGTTGCCGACCTCGGTGGCGCCGGCTTCCTGGAGCAGGGAGCGGGCCGAGCGCAGCACGTCCTGGCCGAAGGCGTAGGACGGCGTCATGAAGTAGATCTTCTTGCCCTTCAGGTCGCCGAACACGCTTTTCAGCTGCACCAGCGCCGGCGCCTGGGTGCGGAACGTATAGCGGTTGCAGTTGGCACCGGTGATCTCGCGCGCGGCGGCGCCCGCGGCGATGAGCGGCACCTTCTCGCGCTGGGCGACGCTCATCATGGCCAGAACCGCGGCGCTGGAATTGCCGCCGACGACACCGGCGACCTTATATTCGTCGGCCATGCGCGGCATGTTCTGCTGGGAAATCTGCGGGCTCGCCTCGTCGAGCCAGACGGTCTCCACCGGCCGGCCGAGGACCTTGCCCCCCTCCAGCGCCACGGCGAGCTCCGCGCCCCGGGCCATGTGCAGGCCGATGGCCGCGCTCGGCCCCTGCTTGGGCGTGATGATGCCGATCTTCACCGGTCCGTCATCCGCGCGTGCACTGCCGGCGGCGGCCAGCATGAGCAGCCCTCCGCCGACCGCGAGCGCACGACGGCGCGTCACCGCAAGAGACGATTTCCAACCGTTCAAAGGCGTCTTCTTCATGTCGTCCTCCCTTCACCGCATAACGGTGTTCATTTTTCTTTGTTTTCTGTTCCCGGCCCTGAGTTGCTTCTGCGGGCTCACACGGTCCAGCTGACGAGGCGCTCCTCGGTCATCTCGCGCACCGCATGGCGCGGTCCCTCCCGACCGAAGCCGCTGTCCTTCGAGCCGCCATAGGGCATGAGGTCCACCCGCGAGCTGGATGTCTCGTTGATGAAGACGTTGCCCACCCTGAGTGCGAAGGCCGCCTTCACCGCGTCGTCGATGCGGTTGGTGAACAGGCCCGCGGCGAGCCCGTAGGGGGTGGAATTGATGCGGGCGATGGCGTCGTCCAGGGATCTCACCGGCACCAGCGACATCACCGGGCCAAACACCTCCCGGCACCCGAGGGGCGTGGACGCGGAAACCCCTTCGAGCAGGGTGGGGGGCACCACCGCGCCTCGGCGGGGGCCGCCCACGAGCCGGCGCGCGCCCGCGGCTTCCGCCTCGGCAATCCAGCGTTCGATGCGCTCGGCGGACTCGAGGCTGATGACGGGACCCATGCCGGTCTTCGGATCGCGCGGATCGCCATAGGCGATGGCCTCGACGAGCGGCCGCAGGCGTTCTCCCACCTCGGCAAGGCGCGTCTGATGCACCATGAGGAGCTGGATGGAGGTGCACACCTGTCCGGCCTTGCGATAGGCGGCGGCGGCGACCTTCGGCAATGCGGCATCGAGATCCGCGTCATCGCCGATATAGGTGCAGGCGATGGAGCCTAGCTCCATCTGCGTCCGCCGCAGGCCGGCATAGCCCTGAATGATGCCGCCGACCTCGGTGCTGCCGGTGAAGGCGAAGAAATTGACCAGCGGCTCTTCGGCGATCCAGCGCACGACTTCGCCCCCGCCGTGCAGCACCGCGATCAGGTCCGGGGGCAGGCCCGCGGCGATCAGCGCTTCCGCCAGGAAATTGGAGGGCGAGGGGGTGTGCAGCGACGGCTTGATGATGATGGCGTTGCCGCCTGCGAGCGCCGGGCCCACCTTGTGCGCCACCGTGTTCAGCGGCGCATTGAACGGCGTGATGGCGCAGGCGATGCCCACCGGCACGCGGATGGTGAGACCGAAGCGGTTCTTCTGGCCGGGCGCGCCGCCAAAAGGCACCACATCCCCGGTGAGAAGGCGCGCCTCGATGGCGGAGAGCTTCAGCGTGTCGACGGTGCGGTTGATTTCTCCGAGAGCGTCGGAGCGGGTAAACCCCGCCTCCCGCTGGAGCATGTCGACGAGGTGCTCCGCGCGCGCCGCGACCTCGCCGGCCGCCCGCTCCAGAATCTGGCCGCGCTCATAGGGGGAGAGCCTGTCGGCAAGATGGGCGCGGTGCATGCGCACCACCGTCTCGCGCACCTGTGCCCGCGAAGGGATGTGGACCACGCCGCAGGGCTTGGTGCTGAACTTGTCGAGGATCGGAACATGGTCCGCCCCGTCGGTCAGCTGTCCGCAGATCAGAAGCTTGGCATCGTTCGGGAATGTGAGCATCGCTTTTGCATGTTTGGCGAGCCGCCCCGAGGCTGGGTTGGCGCAAAGTCGATGGTCACTCTAGGAAGGCCGGATATGGAGGAATAATACCGTTTTCCAATCCGCATATAACGAAAAGCGATGCCCTGCTGGCGCGCCCTGCGCAGGATGAGGGAGACGCGGGTGGTGGGCCGTCCTGACCCGCCGCTGTCGTTGCCGAGGCCCGTCCCGCACGGGGCTTCCCGCCTCAACGCGGCGGTTTCAAGCCGGGGCCGGCGCGGGATAGTCTGTGTCTCGAACCGGGGCGCGGGGAGGGGCGGGGATGACCGAGCAGGGGGTGCTGCGCATATCCATCGGCGTCACCCTGCTGCTGGCGCTGCTGGGCATCGTGTTCGGCCTGATGTCGGGCTCCTATGCCATCGTGTTCGACGGCGTCTACGCGCTCACCGATGCCAGCATGACGGTGCTCGCCCTCGTGGTGGCGCGGCTGATCGCGACCTCCACCGCGCCGGGAGCGCCGGCCAAGGGGTTCATCGCCCATTTCACAATGGGCTTCTGGCATCTGGAGCCCATGGTGCTGGGGCTCAACGGCATCCTGCTCATGAGCGCGTCGGTCTATGCGCTCATCAATGCCGTGGGCAGCCTCATGTCCGGCGGGCGGGCGCTCGATTTCGACCAGGCCATCCTCTACGCGGTCATCACGGTCTGCGTGGCGCTCTCGATGGCCCTGTTCGTGCGGCGGGCGAACAGGACCATCAAATCCGATTTCCTCGCCCTCGACGCCAAGGCGTGGATGATGTCGGCCGGGCTCACCTTCGCGCTGCTGGTGGCCTTCCTCATCGGCCTCGCGGTGGAGGGCACGCCGCGCGCGTGGATCTCGCCTTATATCGATCCGGTGGCGCTGGCGGTGGTGTGCCTCGTCATCATCCCCCTGCCGTTCGCCACGGTGAAGCAGGCGCTGGCGGACATCCTGCTCGTGACCCCGCCGGCGCTGAAGGAGCATGTGGATCAGGTGGCCGCCGCCGTCGTGGCGCGCTACGGCTTCCTGTCCTTCCGCTCCTATGTCGCGCGGGTGGGGCGGGGGCGGCAGATCGAGCTTTATTTCATCGTGCCCCACGGCTGGCCGGCCATGCGGCTGGAGGACTGGGACGTGATCCGCGACGAGATCGGCGTCGCCATCGGCAGCGACACGCCCGACCGCTGGCTGACCATCGCCTTCACCACGGACCCGGAATGGGCGGACTGAGCCTGCCGCAGCGCGTAAATTGGTCAGGCCAATTTTCCGCTTGCGGCCTGACCAATCTCAAGTCATAGAGTTTTCCCGCGCCACACGACGATATTGGACTGACCAATATCCCGATGCTGCGCGGGAGCCGCCCTTTGGCCGACCTGACCGACACCATCGAAGCCCTCATCGCCGAACGCGGCCTCGAGCCCGGCGAGCGCCTGCCGGCCGAGCGGGCGCTGGCGGCGGAGCTGAACGTGTCGCGGCCGAAGCTGCGCGAGGCCATCCGGCATCTGTCGAGCCGGGGCCGGCTGGTGAGCCGCAGGGGCGGGGGCACCTATGTGGCCGCGCCGGCAGAGGCACGGTTCTCCGAGGCGGCGCTTTCCGACGCGGCGCTTTCCGACGCTCTTGGCCCGCTGGCGGCCGAGGCGGCGGGGGAGCCGGGCTACTGGCATGACGTGATGGAGATCCGCAAGTCGCTGGACGCGGACATGGCCTTTCACGCCGCGCTGCGCGCCGGCCCGCAGGACAAGGCGAACCTCCAGGCGGCGCTGGAAAATGTCCTCTCCGCCGCCGCCACCGATGCGCAGACGCAGGCCAAGGCCGATTCCGCCTTCCACATGGCGGTGGCGGAAGCCTCCCACAATGCGGTGATGCGGCAGGTGATGGCGGGCCTCTTCGACCTCCTGCGCCACTCCATCTCCCGCAGCCTCGAAAAGCTCTACCTCATTCCGAGCACCGCGCAGGCGTTGGACGACCAGCACCGCGCCATCGCCGCCGCCATCATCGCGGGGCGGCCCGAAGAGGCGCGCACGGCCGCGCTGCTGCATCTCGAATTCGTCGAGGAAACCCTGCGGGAGATCGAGGACGACGCGGCGCGCCGCCGTCGCTCCTCCCGCGTCGCCCAACGCCAGAACCAGCAAGAGAAAGAACTGACGCCGTGATCATCTCCTCCGCCTCGGACTATCGCGAAGCCGCCCGCCGGCGCCTGCCGCCCTTCCTGTTCCACTACATCGACGGCGGCGCCTATGCGGAAGTGACGCTGGGCCGCAACGTCTCCGACCTCACCCAGCTCGCCCTGCGCCAGCGGGTGCTGAAGAGCGTGGGCGAGGTGGACCTGTCCACGACACTGCTCGGCGAAAAGCTTGCCATGCCCATGGCGCTGGCCCCGGTCGGCCTGTGCGGGATGTTCGCCCGCCGTGGCGAGGTGCAGGCGGCGAAGGCGGCGCTCGACAAGGGCATCCAGTTCACCCTCTCCACCGTCTCGGTGTGCCCCATCGAGGAAGTGCGCGCCAAGGTGGAGAAGCCCTTCTGGTTCCAGCTCTATGTGCTGAAGGATCGGGGCTTCATGAAGAACGCGCTGGAGCGGGCCTGGGCGGCGGGCATCCGCACGCTGGTCTTCACCGTGGACATGCCGGTGCCCGGCGCGCGCTATCGCGACGCCCATTCCGGCATGTCCGGCCCCAACGCCGCCGTGCGCCGCATGGTGCAGGCGGCGCTGCATCCCTTCTGGGCCTATGACGTGGGCCTGATGGGCACGCCGCACGATCTCGGCAACGTCTCCGCCTACCGCGGCAACAAGACCACGCTGGAGGATTACGTCGGCTGGCTCGGCGCCAATTTCGACCCCTCCATCGGCTGGCGCGATCTCGAATGGATCCGCGAGTTCTGGAAGGGGCCGATGGTCATCAAGGGCATCCTCGATCCCGAGGACGCCGAGGACGCGGTGCGCTTCGGCGCCGACGGCATCGTGGTGTCGAACCATGGCGGCCGGCAGCTCGACGGGGTGCTCTCCTCGGCCCGCGCGCTGCCGCCCATCGCCGACAAGGTGAAGGGCAGCCTCGCCATCCTCGCCGATTCCGGCATCCGCTCCGGCCTCGACGTGGTGCGCATGGTGGCGCAGGGCGCCGACGGCGTGCTGCTGGGCCGCGCCTTCGTCTATGCGCTGGCGACCGACGGACAGAAGGGCGTGGAGAATCTGCTCGATCTCTTCGCCAAGGAGATGCGGGTCGCCATGACCCTCACCGGCGCGCGCAACCTCTCGGAAATCTCCAGCGAGAGCCTCGTGCGCGAGGTGGAACGGCCGCTGAAGGCCATCTCCGCCGCGGCGGAGTGAGCGGGGGAGGGCGGTTTCGCACCTTCATGACCGCGGTGCCGCTCATTCCCGCGCCGCCATCCGCGGCGCATAGCCAGCCCGCAGCACCGCCACCGTGGGCCGGGGCGTGAGCACGGTGGCGTCTGTATCCGGGATCGGGACAGGCGCGCCGTAGCCGGCGTGGCTCCAGCGGTGGAGCGCGCCGGCCTCCACGAGGAAGGCCTCGCCCGGCCGCTCGTCCAGCGCCACGAAGGTGCCGGCGGGCAGATCGCGTAGGGCGGCGACGTGTGTCACCTGATGGCCGCGCGCGATGCGGGCCTTATGCAGCGCCTTGTCCATGTCGCCAGCACGCAGGGCCGCATCATCGGGAATGGCGAAGGCCCGGCGCCACGCCTGCTTGAACGCCTGATAATCCGCGTGCCGGCATTCGCCGCAGGGTCGATGACCGGCGGCCAGCGCCACCGCCTCGTCCATGAAGAAGAGCGGCGTGTAGCGGCGCGGATCATCAAGATCGATCCGCCGGCCCCGGAAGGATGTAACGCAGCACACCCAGCCGCGTGCGTGCCAGATCTTCTGCGTGCCGTCCCGCCGGCGCAGATTGCCCCGGTTGCCCATGAACAGGCCGCGCGCGGGCACCGCCTCGAACAGGCCGAAGGGCGTCACCCGGTTCTGGCGGTGCGTCGCGGACAATCGGTTCTCCCGCGCAGGGAATGCGATGGTCCAAGGATACGGCCGGAAGCCGGTCAGGCCCACCCGAAACGCCCGCGAATGCGCGGGCGTCAGCCGGCGGGCTTGTCCTTCGGCCCGTAGGCGGCGAGGAACACCCGGACGGCGCGGCCGACGGTGCGCTCGATGTCCGTCGGCGTCGGTCCCTCAGACAGGCCGAACATGAGCGCCTTCACCTGATTGCCCTGGCACAGGTTGAAGAACTCGAAGGCGGCGGCCTGGCAGTCGTCCACGTCGAGCCGGCCCAGTTCCACCTGCCGCTGGAGCAGTTCCCCGAGACGCCGCCCGCCATAGCAGGGGCCGGTCTCGAAGAAGGTCTGGCCGATGGCCGGAAACTTCTCCGCCACGCCGAACACCATGCGCACGAGGCGGATGTGGTTCGGCCGGATCATCATGCTCATGAAGGACACGCCGATGCGCTTCAGCAGGCTCTCCACGTCCGCGTCCGCCTCGTCGAACTCGAAGAGCCGTTCGGCGGACTGGCGGCGGTCCGCCTCCACCAGCGCGCGGAACAGGTCCGCCTTGCTCTGGAAATAGACGTAGATGGTGGCCTTGGAGACCGAGGCCGCGCGGGCGATCTCGTCCATGCTCGCGCCATCAAAGCCCTTGTGGAAGAAGACGCGTCGGGCACCGTCGATGATGTCGAGGCGCTTCTTCGCCTCCATGTCCTGCTCGGCGGGAGAGGGGGCGTTCCCGTCCGTGGCGCGCGCCTTGGCGTGTTCGAGTGCCTCGTTCATGTCCGCCCTCCTTCGGCGGGTTCCTGCATGGGACCGTTCCAACATTTTGTCAAAGTAATTGACTAAACCGTTCAGTTCAATATGATGGCTCCAGGTTTTGACTAAACCGTTCAGTCAGGCCCCAGCTGGCCGGGAGAGATCAAGGTGGCTCAGATCATCAGGAATGAAGCGGCGGCGCCCGCTTTTGCACCCGAACCGCAGCCGGACGCGCAGGCCGAACCCCCCTCGGCCGGCGTGACCGTGCTCAAGGCGCGGCGGGAGGAGACCCATCCCGCCGCGCCTGCGGTCGAAGTGGAGGCTCCGGCCGACGCCAAGGACCCCTCGAAGCCGCGCTCGCGCAAGCCGCTCATCTTCGGTTCGGTGCTGGCGGTGCTGGTCGCGGCCGGCGGCTGGTATGGGATGCACTGGTGGCAGGTGGGCCGCTTCCACGTGTCGACGGACGACGCCTATGTGGCGGCCGACACCTCGGTGATCGCGGCCAAGGTCGGCGGCTACGTGAAGAGCGTGGACGTGGAGGCCAACCAGTGGGTCAAGGCCGGCGACGTGATCGCCCGCATCGATGACGGCGACTATCGCCTCGCCCTCCAGGCGGCGGAGAACAAGATCGCCACCCAGCAAGCGACCCTCCTGCGGTTCGACCAGCAGGAGACGGCGGCCCGCGCCACCGTCGACCAGATGAAGGCGCAGCTGGCCTCGGCCGAGGCCGACCAGAAGCGCGCGCAGGCGGAATTCGACCGGCAGGACAAGCTCGCCCGCTCCGACTTCGCCAGCCGTTCCACCGTCGACAATGCCCGCGCCGACAAGGACAAGACCGCCGCCAGCGTGGAGGCCGCCAAGGCCGCCATCGCCTCCGCCGAGGCGCAGGTGGTGGTGCTCGCCGCCCAGCGCACCGAGGCGTCCCATGTGCTCGACGAGCTGAAGACCGCCCGCGATCAGGCGCAGCGCGACCTCGACTTCACCGTGGTGCGCGCGCCCATCGATGGCGTGGTGGGCAACCGGGCGGCGCAGGTGGGCCAGCTGGTGCAGACCGGCACGCGCCTCGTGGCCGTGGTGCCGCTGGAGGGCGTTTATGTGGACGCCAACTTCAAGGAGACCCAGCTCGGTCGCCTGAAGCCCGGCCAGAGCGTGGATGTCTATGTGGATGCCTATCCGGACCATGAGTTCGCCGGCAAGGTGGTGAGCGTGTCGCCGGCCTCGGGCTCGGTATTCAGCCTGCTGCCGCCGGAGAACGCCACCGGCAACTTCACCAAGATCGTGCAGCGCATTCCCGTGCGCATCGCCATCGATCCCAGGGTGCTCGCCAAGCGCGAGCTGCGCCCCGGCATGTCGGTGACGGCGACGGTGGACACCAAGTCCACCCCCGCCACCTCCACGGCCGCCGCGCCCGCCCCTTCGCCCGCGTCCTGAGCCCGGACCGGAGGCGCGGCCATGGCCGACACCCTGACACTGAAGCCATCCGCGGCCGGCGCCCCTCCTGCCGCGCCTCCTGCGGCCCCCGCCGCGCATGTGGACGGGCGGCGCATGTTCGCCTTCCTGTGCATGGTGTTCGGCATGTTCATGGCGATCCTGGACATCCAGATCGTCTCCGCCTCGCTGGCCGAGATCCAGGCGGGCCTTGCCGCGTCGTCGGACGAAATCTCCTGGGTGCAGACCAGCTACCTCATCGCCGAGGTGGTGATGATCCCGCTCTCGGGATTCCTGTCGCGGGCGCTGTCCACGCGCTGGCTGTTCGCGGCCTCGGCGGCGGGCTTCACGCTCATGAGCTTCATGTGCGCGACCGCCTCCTCCATCAACGAGATGATCGTCTACCGCGCGCTGCAGGGCTTCCTCGGCGGCGGCATGATCCCCACCGTCTTCGCCGCCGCCTACACGGTGTTCCCGCGCGAGAAGCAGCCCATCGTGGCGCCTATGATCGGCCTCGTGGCGACGCTGGCGCCCACCATCGGCCCGACGGTGGGCGGCTATCTCACGGACCTGTTCTCCTGGCACTGGCTGTTCCTCATCAACGTCATCCCCGGCATGTTCGTGGTGCTGGCGGCGGTGACGCTGATCGACTTCGACGAACCGGATTTCGCGCTGCTCGACAAGTTCGACTGGTGGGGCCTGCTGTTCATGGCCGGCTTCCTCGGCAGCCTTGAATTCGTGCTGGAGGAGGGGCCGACCAACGACTGGTTCGAGGACCAGACCATCGTCGCCTTCGCCATCGTGTGCGCCGTGTCATCCCTCGCCTTCTTCGCCCGCGTCTTCTCCACCGATCATCCGGTGGTGGACCTGCGCGCGTTCGAGAACCGCAATTTCACCATCGGCTCGGCCTTCAGCTTCATCATGGGCATCGGGCTCTACGGGCTCACCTATCTCTATCCCGTCTTCCTCGGCCGGGTGCGCGGCTACTCGGCGCTCATGATCGGCGAGACCATGTTCGTCACCGGCATCGCCATGTTCCTCACCGCGCCCATCGCCGGACGGCTGATGACCAAGATCGACCCGCGCCTCATGATGGGCGCCGGTTTCGCCGCCTTCGGGGTGGGCACGTGGTGGGTGACGTACATCACCAAGGACTGGGACTTCTGGGAGCTGCTCATCCCGCAGATCCTGCGCGGCGTCGGGCTGATGATCGCGATGATCCCCATCAACAACATCTCGCTCGGCACCATGCCGCCGGCGCAGATGAAGAACGCGTCCGGCCTGTTCAACCTCATGCGCAATCTGGGCGGCGCGGTGGGGCTCGCGCTCATCAACACGGTGTTGAACAACCGCTGGGATCTCCACCTCGCCCGCCTCCACGAGCATGTGGACTGGGCAAGCTCCACGGCCGTGGAGCGGCTGGACACCATCACCGCCGGCCTCGCCCGGCTCGGCTCGGATGCCTCCGCGGCGGCGCTGAAGCAGATGGCGGCCATGGTGCGCCAGCAGGCCCTGGTGATGGCCTTCTCGGACGTCTTCTACCTGCTCACCTTCCTGTTCGTCGCGCTGGTGATCGCCGCGCCTCTGATGAAGCGGCCCAAACCCGGCGCAGGAGGCGGCGGGGGCCACTGAGAAGGTTCCGGCGCCGGAGGCGGCGGGAGTCACTACCTTCATGCCCGGACGAGGCCCGGCCCGCGCGCGCGACGGCCTGACGGTTCCGTGATCCCGCAGTGCGGAACCGCGCGTCCGCGCCGGCGTTGGACGCCGGTTCGGCAGGCGTCGTCTGGCCGGCCGGCCCGATCCATGCGCATCCTGACGGCAACGGCCGCGCTCGCGCCGCTCCGCATCCGATTCCATCAGCCACAGGCACCCGTCCGAAGGAGGATCAGGCACCCATGGCGCGCTCCCATGATCTCGATATCAACCGGCGTGAGGTGATCCTCGCCGGGGCCGCCACCGCGGTCGCCTCCTCCCTTCCCGGCGGCGCCGAGGCCCAGCCCGCTGCCCTGCCGGGGGCATCCGGCCCCAGCCACGCGACGGTCTCCCTCACCGTCAACGGCGTCATCCGCGAAATCGAGGTGGACACCCGCACCACGCTCCTCGACCTGCTGCGCGAAAACCTCCAACTCACCGGCACCAAGAAGGGCTGCGACCACGGCCAGTGCGGCGCCTGCACGGTCATCGTGGACGGCCGGCGGATCAATTCCTGCCTGTCGCTCGCGCTCATGCACGAGGGCCAGAGCATCACCACCATCGAGGGGCTGGGCACGCCCGACCAGCTCCACCCCATGCAGGCGGCCTTCGTGACGCATGACGGCTACCAGTGCGGCTATTGCACCCCGGGGCAGATCTGCTCGGCGGTGGCGGTGCTCGCCGAGGTGAAGGCCGACATTCCGAGCCACGTCACCGATGACCTCACCGCGCCCATCGCCCTCACCGAGGCGGAAATCCGCGAGCGCATGAGCGGCAACATCTGCCGCTGCGGCGCCTATTCCAACATCGTGGAGGCCATCGTCGAGGTGGCGGGGAGGCGCGCATGAAGCCCTTCACCTATGAGCGCGCCCTGACGCCGGCCGCTGCGGCGGGCGCGGCGGCGGCGACCCCCGGCGCCCGCTTCATCGCCGGCGGCACCAATCTGCTCGATCTCATGAAGCTCCAGATCGAGACGCCGGCCCACCTCATCGACGTGAACGGCCTCGGCCTCGACCGCATCGAGGCGACGGACGACGGCGGCCTGCGCATCGGCGCGCTGGTGCGCAACACCGATCTTGCCGCCGACGCGCGGGTGCGGCGGGATTATCCGGTGCTCTCCCGCGCCCTGCTGGCGGGCGCCTCCGCGCAATTGCGCAACAAGGCGACTACCGCCGGAAACCTGCTCCAGCGCACGCGCTGCCCCTATTTCTACGACCCCGCGCAGGCCTGCAACAAGCGCGCGCCCGGCAGCGGCTGCGCCGCGCTCGGCGGCTATTCACGCCAGCTGGCGGTGATCGGCGTAAGCGAGGCCTGCATCGCCACCCATCCCAGCGACATGGCCGTGGCCATGCGCGCCCTCGATGCGGTGGTGGAGACGGTGCAGCCCACGGGCACCACGCGGAAGATCGCCATTGCCGACTTCCATCGCCTGCCCGGCGACACGCCGCACATCGAGACCGCGCTGGAGCCCGGCGAGCTCATCTCCGCCGTGACCTTGCCGAAGCCCGTGGGCGGGCGGCAGGTCTATCGCAAGGTGCGCGACCGCGCCTCCTACGCCTTTGCCCTCGTCTCGGTGGCGGCGTTGGTTCAGGAGGACGGCACCGGGCGCATCGCGCTCGGCGGCGTGGCCCACAAGCCGTGGCGGGTGGAGGCGGCGGAAGCCGAACTGCCGCGGGGCGCCAAGGCCGTGACCGAGCGCCTGCTCGCCGGCGCCAAGCCCACCCCCGACAATGCGTTCAAGGTGACGCTCGTGGAGCGCACCCTCGGTGCCGTGCTGGCGGACGGGAGGAATTGAGCCATGAAGTTCGACACCCCTGCCGCCGACAATCCCATCGACCAGCTGAAGATCATCGGCCAGCCCGTCTCCCGCATCGACGGGCCGCTGAAGACCACAGGCACAGCGCCCTATGCCTATGAGCGCCACGACGTGGCGCCCAATGCCGCCCACGGCTTCGTTGTCGGCGCGACCATCGCCAGGGGCCGCATCACCGCGCTCGACACGTCGGCCGCGGAGGCGGCGCCGGGCGTCGTCGCCGTGGTCACGGCCGCCAACGCGGGGCCGCTGAAGAAGGGCAACAACAATACGGCGCTGCTCCTCGCCGGCCCGGAGGTGGAGCACTATCACCAGGCAGTGGCGCTGGTGGTGGCCGACACGTTCGAGCAGGCCCGCGCGGCCGCCGCGCTGGTGAAGGTGGACTATGCCCCCGCCGAGGGCGCCTTCGACCTCGCCAAGGCCATGGACGGCGCCGTTAGACCTGAGAAGGGCGACGGCATGGGCGGGGCGGCCGACACGGCCGTGGGCGATTTCCACGGCGCCTTCGCCGCCGCCCCGGTGCGCCTCGACGCCACCTATTCCACCCCCGACCAGACCCACGCCATGATGGAGCCATACGCCTCCACCGCCGCCTGGGACGGCGACCGGCTGACGGTGTGGACCTCCAACCAGATGATCGAGTGGGGCCGCAGCGACCTCGCGCGCATGCTCGGCCTGCCCAAGGACAGGGTGCGCCTGATCTCCCCCTACATCGGCGGCGGCTTCGGCGGCAAACTGTTCATCCGGGCCGATGCGCTGCTCGCCGCGCTGGGCGCGCGGGCGGCGGGGCGGCCGGTGAAGGTGGCGCTGCATCGTCCGCTGATCGTCAACAATACCACCCACCGTCCGGCCACCATCCAGCGCATCCGCATCGGCGCCGGGCGGGACGGGCGCATCACCGCCATCGGCCACAAGAGCTGGTCCGGCGACCTGCCCGGCGGCGGCTTGGAGACGGCGGTGAACCAGACGCGCCTGCTCTATGCCGGCGCCCATCGCCTCACCGCCATGCGGCTCGCCACCCTCCATCTGCCCGAGGGCAACGCCATGCGCGCCCCCGGCGAGGCGCCCGGTCTGATGGCGCTGGAAATCGCCATGGACGAGATGGCGGAGAAGCTCGGCATCGACCCGGTGGAATTCCGCGTCCTCAACGACACCGAGCGCGACCCCGAAAACCCCGACCGCCCCTTCTCCCAGCGCCAGCTGGTCGCCTGCCTGCGCCTCGGTGCGGAACGGTTCGGCTGGAGCCGGCACAATCCCAAGCCCGGACAGGTGCGCGAGGGCGACCAACTGATCGGCATGGGCATGGCGGTGGGCTTCCGCAACAACCTCCTCATGAAGTCGGGCGCGCGGGTGCGGCTCGATGCCGAGGGCCGGGTGACGGTGGAAACCGCCATGACCGACATCGGCACCGGCAGCTACACCATCCTCGCCCAGACGGCGGCGGAGATGATGGGCGTGGGGCTCGACAAGGTGCGCGTGGTGCTGGGCGATTCATCGCTGCCCGCCTCCTGCGGCTCGGGCGGGCAATGGGGCGCCAACAACGCCACCTCCGGCGTCTATGCCGCCTGCATGAAGCTGCGCGAGGAGGTGGCCCGCACCCTCGGCTTCAATTCCAAGGAAGCGGTGTTCGCCGATGGCGAGGTGCGCGCCGGCAACCGCGCCGTGCCGTTGGCGCAGGCGGCGGGCGCGGAGGGGCTGACGGCGGAGGACACCATCGAATATGGCGACCTCGCCAAGCGCTACCAGCAATCCACCTTCGCCGGCCATTTCGTGGAAATGGCGGTGGATGCCGCCACCGGCGAGGCGCGGGTGCGGCGCATGCTGGCGGTGTGCGCGGCGGGTCGCATCCTCAACCCCAAGACCGCCCGCAGCCAGGTGATCGGCGCCATGACCATGGGGGTGGGCGCCGCGCTGTTCGAGGAGCTGGCGGTGGACACGCGCCACGGCTTCTTCGTCAACCACGACCTCGCCGGCTATGAGGTGCCGGTGCACGCCGACATCCCGCACCAGGAGGTGATCTTCCTCGACGAGACCGATCCCACATCCTCGCCCATGAAGGCGAAGGGCGTGGGCGAGCTGGGCCTGTGCGGGGTGGGCGCGGCGGTGGCCAACGCGCTCTACAACGCCACCGGGGTGCGGGTGCGGGACTATCCCATCACCCTCGACAAATACATCCACCGCCTGCCCGAGGTGGGGTGAGCGGAAAACGCGTGCGCGACTGTCGGGAGTGCCGCGCGCCGTTCGTCCTTTAGGGGTGACGGGCGGCGCCGCCGCCTCTAGAGCGCGATCCGATCAAATTGAATCAATTTGATCGGTGAATCGCCCTCTCACTTTAAGCAAGAGAACGCGTGATCCGATCTGATCGCGATGCGATCAGATCGGCGCGTGCTCTGACAGGGAGAAGAGACATGCCCGGCACCGTTCGCCTGCATCGCATCCTCACCACCAGCCCGGAGAAGGTCTATCGCGCCTTCATCGAGGCCGATGCCCTCGCCAAGTGGCTGCCGCCCAACGGCTATACCTGCACGGTGCATCATCTCGACGCCGTGGTGGGCGGCACCTTCCGCATGTCGTTCCGCAACTTCACCACCGGCCACAGCGATGCCTTCGGCGGGGAGTTCCACGAGTTAGTCCCCGGCGAACGCGTGCGCTACACCGACCGCTTCGACACGCCCGCCCTGCCCGGCGATATCGACGTGACCATCGTGCTGAAGAAGGTCTCCATGGGTACCGAGGTGGAGATCACCCAGACCGGCATCCCGGACGTCATTCCCGTCGAGGCCTGCTATCTCGGCTGGCAGGACTCCCTGCGCAATCTGGCGCGGCTGGTGGAGCCGGAGATCAACCAGTAGCCCGGGCTTTCGCGTTGCCTTCGCTCAGGCGCCGCGCGGGCTTTCTGTGTTGCCCTCGCTCAAACACCGCGCGGGCTTCTCCGTTGCCTTCGCTCAAACGCCGCGCGGGCTTTACATCTGCGCCCAGCTCCGGAGCAGGTTGTGATAGACGTTGGTGAGCTGGAGCACCGCCGGCTCGTGGTCCGGCAGGCGGCTGCGCACGGCCATGATGGCGAGGTCGAGATCGTAGAGCAGGGCGCGGCGGCCATCGTCCGGGATCATGGACTGGGTCCAGAAGAAGGAGCCCCAGCGGCTGCCGCGGGTGATCTCGTTGACGCTGTGCAGGCTGCTGGCGGGATAGACCACCGCATGGCCCGCCGGCAGCTTCACCTCGTGGACGCCGTAACTGTCCTCGATGAGCAGTTCGCCGCCGTCATAATCGGCGGGATCGGTGAGGAAGACGGTGGTGGAGACATCCGCCCGCATCCGCCGCCCCGCGCCGGGGATGGCCCGGATGGCGCCATCCACATGGGCGCCGAACTTCATGCCCACGTCGTAGCGGTTGAACATGGGCGGCAGCACATGGAGCGGCATGGCCGCCGAGTTGAAAATCCCGTTGCGGCCCAGCGCCCGCAGGATGAGATCACCCAGCTCCTGCGCCTCGGCCGACTCCACCGGAATCTGCAAATTCTGCTTGGATTTCGCCGCCTGCACGCCGGCCGTCACGCGGCCGTCCACCCAGGGCGAGCCTTCCAGCACGCGGCGGCAGTGGGCGACCTCGGCCGCGGTGAGGAGATCGGGGATTTCAACGAGCATCGCGCATCCAGAAACGGGGAGCGTCGGCCCGGCCGTGTCGACCGCGCCGACGCCGTTTTCGTGACGATCAGAAGGTGTAGCCCACGCTCAGCGTGAACGAGCGGCCCGGCGCGGGAACGGCGCGGTTGCCCCAGCCGGCCGAATAGTTCAGCGCGTTGGTGAGGTTGTAGCCGTTGAGCGCCACGCGATACTTGTCGTGCTTGTACGAGATCAGCGCGTCGAGCGAGAAGGTCTCGGGAATGATGGCCGTGTTGGCGCTGTTGGTGAAATAGCCATCGGCATAGGTGATGCCGCCGCCCACCAGAAGCTGGCCGGGAATGGCCCGCACCACGCCGCCCTTGATGAGGTCGTAGGTGGTCCAGAGCGTGAAGTTGTTGGGCGAGACGAAGGGCACCTCGTTGCCGATGTAGCTCAGCGTGGTCGAGGTGAGGATTTCGCTGGAATAATAGGCGTAGCCGGCCTGGATGGTCCAGGCGTCGGTGATGGTGCCCGTCACGCCCAGCTCGATGCCCTGCACCCGCTGGTTTTCACCGCTCTCCACCGAATTTCCGGTCACGGGATCGGTGTAGAAGACATTGCTCTTGTTGATGCGGAAGACCGCGCCGGTGAGCCCGAGCCTGCCGTCCAGCACCGAGACCTTGGCGCCGGCCTCCCACGTCTCGTTGTCTTCCGGCTCGAGATTGTTCTGCACCGGGTTGACCACGGTTACGTCGTTGGTGGGAAAGCCGCCCTGCGGGCTGAAGGACTTGGCGTATGAGACATAATAGGTCTGGGTCTTGGTCGGCTCCCAGATCAGCGAGGCCTTGGGGCTGAAGAAGCGGGTGTTGGAATCGGCGTTGATCCAGGTGCCGTTGCTGTTCTTGCAGCCCGGCACGGTGGAGGTGCCCTGCGCGTCCACGCACCAGTATTTGTAATCGGCCGAATAATTGTCCCAGCGGATGCCGCCGAGGATGGAGAGCTGGTCCGTGAACCAGATGCGGTCGCTGGCGAAGGCGCCGAAATCATAGCTGTTGCTGATCTTCTGGCCGTTGTTGCCGAACGGATTCTCGTAGAGATAATAGCCGGTCGTGTTCTCGTAGACCGGGAGCCAGATGGTCGAGAGGCCCTTGGAGCCGTTGAGGGAAAGCAGGTTGCGGCTGTCGTTGACGAAGTAATAGTCGATGCCCGTCACCAGCTCATGCCTGAGGAAGCCGGTGTTGAACTTGGCGGTCATGGTCGCGACATTCTCGGCCGCGAGACTTTCCTGCAGATAGCCCGGATTGCCGCCGCCGAAGGTGATGGCCGGGTTGTTGCCGGCGAAGAACTGCCCCGTGCAGCTCGCGGCATAGGTCTTCGGCGTGGCTGGTACCGTATTGGTCGAGCCGTTGCTGCAACCCGGCACCGAGGCGGCGAAATCGCGCGTGTAGTATCCGACGCGGCTGTCGTTGGTGAAGGTCAGCCAGTCGTTGATCTCGTTCTTGTAGTTCGCCGTGAACATGTTGGTGTCGGTGATGTCGCGGTCCGTCACCTTGCCGTAGAAATTGGAGCGCGGAACGCCCCATTCCGTCACCGGCACGCCGATGGCGCCGAACTTCTTCGCATCGTTGAACAGCGGCGTCACGATGGGCACGCCATAGTCCGGCGTGCGGTCGCCGTGCTGGTAGAGATAGTTGAGGTAGAGCGTCTGGCTGGTACCGAGGCCGAAGCCCAGCGAGCCCATGAGGCCCCAGCGGTTGGCCTCCACATGGTCGCGGTCCACGATGTCCTGGGCGTTGAACATGCCGACGATGCGGGCGGCCGTGGTGTCGTCGATCTGCTTGTTGAAGTCGAACACGCCGCGATAGAGCGGGCCGGAGCCGAACTGGCCGTCCACGTCATACTTGTCGCCGCGGTGCGCCTGCTTCAGCTGCATGTTGATGGCGCCGCCCGTGGTGCCGGAACCGAAGCTCTCGGAACTCGGCCCCTTGAACACTTCCACGTTCTCGTAGGCGAAGTTGTCGCGCACATAGACGCCGAAGTCGCGCAGGCCGTTGATGAAGACGTCGCCCTTGGCCTGGAAGCCGCGGATGCGGAACTGGTCGCCGTTCATGCCACCGCCGCCCTCGCCGATGCCGACAGTGACGCCCGGAACATTGCGCAGCGCCTGCTCCAGCGTCGTCACGCCCTGCTGCTGCATGGTCTGCTGGGAGATGACGGTGACGGTCTGCGGCGTGTCCTGAATGGTGCCGGGCAGGCGGGAGAGGCCGGTGGTCGCCTCCAGCGAATTGACCGGCTCGCCATCGGCATCGACCACGATGGTCGGCAGGTCGGTGTCGCCGCCGCCCGGCGCGGTCGCCTGCTGCGCGAAGGCCTCCATGAACGGCACGGCTGACAGGCCCATCACCAGGCCGGCGCCCACCGTCGAACGCGACATGGTGGGCCGAAGTGTGCTCAACGCTCCCATGATCTTTCCCCGTAAGGTGAGATGCCCGGCGATGCTTGCGGCGGCGCGCTGCGGGCTGGTTTCGGCAATAGTCGAGCGCTGACGGAACGGGCGTCAGGGCGGTATCTGCAATAATGAGCGCGAAATGAGGAGTTAAGGTCTGTCTCGGACCATGACGAAGCAAAGCCTGACTGTAGGCGCGCCACCCCTCAACCGGGCGGCGGCACGTATATGGAAGTCATCATTCTGTTACGTGACGTATAGAGGCCGCGCATTCCGCAGCGCAACAACTATGTTTTTGATCTGGTCCAAGGTGGGTCGAAAAGTGGCGGATGGAGATATGGCAATAATCAATGATACATATCGGTACACCGCCTGAAATCATTCAAAACAAGAACTGTTCCATTTAAGAACTGCGCGTCCCGGCTTGACATGAAGGCGCGTCGCAACGGTCTATCGCCCCGGCATGCCCCTCGGGGCGCGGCGGGCCGGGCATGGGCGACGAGCGGATTTCCTACAGCGCCCTGAAGGGCATGAGCGCGGATGAGCTGCGCGCGGGGCTGGCGGCGGAGCCGGCGCGGAGCGTCGCGCTGGTGCGGGCGGCGGCGCACAACGGCATCTTGAGCGCGCAGGTGGTGTACGGCCAGATGCTGCTCGACGGCCTCGGCGTCGCGCGCGATCCGCAAGCCGCCTACCGCTGGTTCACCAGCGCGGCGGAGGCCGGCAGCCTCGACGGCGTGAACATGGTGGGGCGCTGCCATGAGAAGGGCTGGGGCGTGCCGCGCGACCTCGACGCGGCGGCGCGCCGCTATCGCGCGGCGGCCGACGCGGGGCATGTGTGGGCGCAGTTCAACCTCGGCACGCTGCTGGTGAATGCCGCCGATTTCGCCGCTGATCCGGCCCTTGCGCTCCACTGGTTCGTGCGGGCGGCGCGGCGGGGGCATCCCAAGGCCATGGCCATGGTCGGCCGGTTTCTGGAGCAGGGCTGGGGCCGGCCGGCCGATCCCGTGGCGGCGCGCCGCTGGTATCGCCGCGCGGCGCTCGGCGGGGATTATCGCGGCCAGTTCGACTATGCCCGCACGCGCTATGCGGACGGCGCGGCGGAGGAGGCGTGCGCCTGGTTCGCGCGCTCCGTCGAGACGGCCGTCCCGGACTTCTGCCGGCTGGCGGCCGAGGGCCTGCGCGCGTCCGGCGATCCTGCG
The DNA here is from genome assembly GCF_023571765.1 of Xanthobacter aminoxidans. Classification (GTDB taxonomy): domain Bacteria; phylum Pseudomonadota; class Alphaproteobacteria; order Rhizobiales; family Xanthobacteraceae; genus Xanthobacter; species Xanthobacter aminoxidans. The sequence continues at coordinate 19,854 of NZ_JAMJXC010000001.1, forward strand.
CTCGAAGCCATCGCCACGCGGGCGCTGGAGCGGGTGCGCGCCGCCGAGGAGGCGCAGGCCGCGGCCGAGAGAGACGAGGCGCAGGCCCGCGCCGCCGCCCGCGCCGCCCGCCCGCGTCGCGGCTTCGGGCGCTGGCTGCGCAGGCGCTGATCAGTCCCGCGCCAGCGCCGTCACCGGGTCGAGGCGGGAGGCGTTGCGCGCCGGCAGATAGCCGAAGCCCACCCCGATGAGGCTGGAGCACACCACGGCGGCGATGATGGAGCTGGCCGAATAGATCAGCGTGAAGTTCGAGCCCGAATAGGCGAACAGCACGCCGAACCCCAGCGCCAGCGCGATGCCGGTGACGCCGCCCACGAGGCACACCAGCACCGCCTCGATGAGGAACTGGTTGAGGATGTCGCTCTGCCGCGCTCCCACCGCCATGCGCACGCCGATCTCGCCCACCCGCTCCGACACCGACACCAGCATGATGTTCATCACCCCGATGCCGCCGACGATGAGGGAGATGACCGCGATGGCGGCGATCAGCACCGTCATGGTCTCGGTGGTGGCGGTGATGGTGTTGCGGATGTCGTCGGTGTTGATGATGAAGAAGTCCTTGGTGCCGTGGCGCTGCAGGAGGAAGCGTGTCACCTGCTGCTCGGCGACATCCATGGGCGCGTCGTCGGCCACCTTCACGGTGATCGAGCGCAGCGAGGTGGAGCCCACGAAGCGGGACTGCACCGAGGTGTAGGGCAGGTAGACGGAGAGGTTCTGGCTGGAGCCGAACCCGCCCTGCTGCGGCGCCGCCACCCCCACCACGCGGGCGAACACGTCGCCGATGAGGATCACCTTGCCGAGCGGCCCGCCGGGCACGTCCGCGAACAGGGTCTTGCGGGTGTTCTCGTCGATCACCGCCTCGAGGGTGCGGGCGCGCACGCTGTCGGCGTCGAACAGCCGGCCCTGCGTCAGCCGCACGCCCTTGGCGGCGAAGTATCCCTCGCCGACGCCGTTGATGAGGGCGCTGGCCTCGGTGCCGCCGAAGCGCACTGTGGTGGATTTGGAGACGGTGGGCGTCACCGCCGCCACATAATGCTGGCGGGCGAGGGCATCGGCATCCGCCACCACGAGGGTGGTGATCTTGCCCGATCGTGTGTCGCCGAAGGTGCGGCCGGCGAAGATCTCCAGCGTGTTGGTGCCGAGGCTGGAGATGTTGGCGAGCACCTTCTGCCGCGAGCCCTCGCCCAGCGCCACCACGCACACCACCGAGGCGATGCCGATGATGATGCCGAGCATGGTGAGGAAGGTGCGCAGCCGGTGCGCGTTCATGGCCAGCAGCGCCATGATGAAGGCCTCGTAGAGCCGGTCGCCGAAGGCGCGCCAGCGGGCGATGCGCGAGGGCGGCGCGGCGGCGGCCCTGGGCACGCTCACCATGCGGGTGCGGGCGGCGGCGGAGGGACGGTCGGCGACGATCTCGCCGTCGCGGATCTCGATCACCCGCTGGGCCCGCTCGGCCACCTTCATGTCGTGGGTGACGATGATGATGGTGCGGCCTTCCGCGTTCAGCTCGTCGAGAATGCGCAGCACCTCGGCGCCGCTCCGGGAATCGAGCGCGCCGGTGGGCTCGTCGGCGAGGATCACGTCGGCGCCGTTCATCAGGGCGCGGGCGATGGAGACGCGCTGCTGCTGGCCGCCGGAGAGCTGGCCCGGCCGGTGGCCGGTGCGGTCCGCCATGCCGAGCCGGGCGAGGATGGCTTCCGCCCGCTCGCGCCGCGCCTCGGCATTGGCGCCGGCATAGACGGCGGGGATCTCCACATTGCCCAGCGCCGAAAGCTCGCCGAGCAGGTGATAGCGCTGGAAGATGAAGCCGAAATGCTCGCGCCTGAGCGCCGCCAGCTCGTCCGGCTCCAGCGCCGCCGTCTCCTTGCCGCTCACCCGGTAGCTGCCGGAGGTGGGCCGGTCGAGGCAGCCGAGGATGTTCATGAGGGTCGACTTGCCCGAGCCCGAGGCGCCGACGATGGCCACCATCTCGCCGCGGGCGATGTCGAGGTCGATGCCCTTGAGCGCGGCGATGGTGCCCTCGCCGGAGGGATATTCGCGCCACACGCCCTTGAGCTGGATCAGTGGCGCTTCGCCGGTTTCCGCCAGAGGCGGAGCGAGGGATAGGTTCATATTTCGCGCGTTCATGCCCGCCGCTCCCTCACAGCCCGCCCATGGGCGGGCGGCGGGGCGGGCCGCCGGCACCGCCGCCGGGTGCGCCGGCCACGGCCTCGCCCGTCACCACCCGCTCGCCCTCGGAAAGGCCGGAGCGGATCTCCGCCGTCACCTTGTCGTTGAGGCCGACCTCCACCGGGCGGCGCTCCACGGTGCCGTCGCCATGGAGCACGCGCACGCGCCAGCCCTTGCCGGCCCGCTCCAGCGCGGTGGAGGGCACGGTGAGCACGTTCTCGGCCCGGCCGAGGATGATGTGCACCTCGGGCGTCATGTAGGTGCGCAGGCGGCCCTTGGGGTTCGGCACGTCGAACACGCCGATATAGTAGATGGCCACGGAGGTGGTGGCGGACGAGGAGGAGGACGAAGAGCTGCTGGTGGTGGAGAAGCTGCTGTCGTTCTTCAGGCTCTCCGGCGCCGGCTCGATGAAGCCGAGCTTCGCATTGTGCCGCTCGTCCGGCGCGCCCACCACGGTGAACCACAGGGGCATTCCGGGCGCGACCTTGATGATGTCGGCCTCGGAAATCTCGGCGCGCACGGTCATCACGTCGAGCTGGCCGAGGATGGCGACGGTGGGTGCGGTCTGGGTCGCGTTCAGCGTCTGGCCCTGCTGGGCCACGAGGGCGAGCACCGTGCCGTCCACCGGGGCGGTGATCTGCGTGTAGCCGAGATTGGCGCGGGCGGTGTCCACCGCCACCTGCGCCGAGATGATCTGCGCATCCAGCGCCGCGAGCTGCGCGCGCGTCACCTTCACCGCGGAATCGGCCGCCTCGTAGTCCGCCTGCGAGACCGCTTTCTGCGCCACCATGGTCTTCTGGCGGGCGAGGGTCTGCTCGTTGAGAACGAGGGTCGCCTCCTTCTCCGCCTTCTGCGCGCGGGTGTTGGCCAGCGCCGCCTCGGCGGTGCGCAGGGCATTCTCCTGGGTCACGGAATCGATCTGGGCGATGAGGTCTCCCTTCTTCACCTCATCCCCCAGCTTCACCTTGATGGAGAGGATGCGGCCGGAGGCCTGCGAGCCCACCGCCACGAGGTCGGAGGGCTTAAGCGTGCCCGAGGCCAGCACCGTCTCCTCCACGTTCCCGCGGGTGACGGGGGCGGTCATCAGCCCGGAGCCGGGCACCGGGGCCGTGTAGCGGCTGTACCCATAGGCGCCGGCGGCGACGAGCAGCGCGAGCAACCCCCAGCGCCACAGCCGGCGGGGCTTCTTCTTCGGCCGGGTGGCGGCGGGCGCCGCGCGGGTTTCGTCGAGGGGAGGCAAGGCGTTCACGGCAGCACCGTCATGGCTGGGCGCTCCCGTCGGGGCGCGCGAGTGGCGCGATGCGGGCGAAGTGGGGGCCGGTGTTCTGGTCCACCACCTCAGGTCTGGAGGTGTCGATCCCCCCGTCCCAGCCGCCGCCGAGCGCCTTGTTGAGGGCGATGTAGTATTTCGTGGTCGCGACCCGGCTCTGGATGAGCTGGGTCTGTGCGGAATAAAGCGAGCGCTCCGCGGTGAGCACGTCGAGGAAGCTCGTGGAGCCGTTCTCGTAGAGCGCGCGGGAGAGCCGCGCCGCCTCCCCGTAGGAGGTGACGGCGATGGTCAGCTTGCCGGTCTTGAGGCGCTGCTGGGAGAGCGAGACGGAGGCGTTCTCCACGTCCTCCAGCGCCGTCAGCACGCTCGCCTTGTAGGCGATGAAGGACACGTCGCGATTGGCCTCCGCGAGGTCCACCAGCGCCTTCAATTGCCCGCCGGTGAAGATCGGCACCGTGAGCGTCGGCCCGAATGCCCAGCTGATGGACGATGCGCGGCCGAGATCGCCGAGCCGCGAGCCGGTGGCGTTGATGTTGCCGGTGATGCTGATGGAGGGATAGCGGTTCGCCTCCGCCTGCCCGATGAGGGCGGTGGACTGGCCGAGCGCGCGTTCCGCCGCGCGCACGTCCGGCCGGTTGGTCAGCACGTCGGCGGGAATGCCGCGCGGCACCGGCAGGCGCGGGGTCGGAACCGGCTTGACCCGCGACAGGCGCAGCATGAGCGCCGCCGGCGGCTGGCCGGTGAGCACCGAGATGCGGTGGATGGCCGCCGCGAGGGACGCTTCCAGCTCCGGGATGTTGGCCTCGGTGGAGGCGACGAGGCCGGAGGCGTTGGCGAGGTCCACGGCCGAGGCGGCGCCGGCATCGAGCTTGCGCCGGGTCAGCGCCTCCGTCTCCTTCTGGGAGGCGGCGGTGCTGCGGGCGAGGGCGATCTGCGCCTGATAGCCGCGCACGTCCGCATAATAGGAGGCGACATCGCCCACCAGCGTCAGCAGCACCGCGTCGAGGCTGTTGACCACCGCATCCACATTGTAGGCCGCCGCCTCCACCCCGCGACGGTTGGCGCCGAACAGGTCGACCTCCCAGCTGGCATCGAGGCCGGCCTGGTACTGGCCGTAGCCGTTGGACACGGTGATGTCGCCATTGGGGCTGACCCCGCCGCCGCTGTCGCCCCGCGTGCCGGAGGCGTTGCCGGTGATCTGGGGGAACAGCGTTCCCATCTGCTGGTGGTAGGAGGCGCGGGCGGCCCGCACATTGGCCTTGGCGGTGGCCACATCGAGATTGCCGGTGACCGCCTCCGCCATCAGGGCATCGAGCATGGGATCGCCCATGCGCCGCCACCAGGCCTTCAGGTTGGGTGCCGGCTCCCCTGTCTTCGCCGTCGCCCCCCAGTGGCCGGGGAGGGTCAGCTCCGGCGTGTCGTATTCCGGCCCGACCGCGCAGGCGGAGAGGGTGAGCGCGGCGAGGACGCCCAGGGTCGCCCGCAGGGATCTCGCCCGCTGAGGTCGCCACCCCACCGGTCTCTCCCCCACGGGTCTCGCGACCGGGGGATATCCGGCCGGAGAGGGGGCCGCCGGGTCGGTCTGGCCGTCTAAACCATGCACGCGCAACCTGCCTTCCCGCCCCGAAATTGAATCTTGTCCCGAACCTGCACCGAATGCCGCCCTGACACCCACCTGACACCTGGTGAAAGTGCGCCAATATGCGCCATCAGTTGAACGTGTCCACGCGGACCCGCCCTTCGGCGACCCACTGCCCGATCTCCGCCCGCGCGGCCTCCGGCTTCAGCCCGCCCTCCGTCACCAGCACCTGCGCAAGGTTTTTCAATACCGCCTCCGCCATGGCCCGGCGACCGCAGATATAGACGATGGCCTTCGTCTCAACGAGCCATTCAAATACCTCCGCAGCATGCTGCCGAAGCCGGTCCTGCACCCGCGCGCCGTCGTCGGAATCGCGCGAGAATGCAGTGTCCATGCGGGTCAGCGTGCCATCGGCGAGGGCCGTCTCGAACATATCGCGCCACAGGAAATCGCCGTCACGATGGCGGTTGCCGAAGATCAGCCACGCCGGCCCCGCCCGCCCCGAGGCGCGCCGCTCCGCGATGAAGCCGGGGAAGGGCGCGATGCCGGAGCCGGCGGCGATCATCATGATCGGCCAGGAGGGATCGGCCGGCGGGTTGAAGCCGGGATGCGGATCAAGCCGGGCTTCGACCATAACCCCTTGTTCCGCTTCACGTAACAGGAACCCGGAGACACGCCCGAGATGCCGCCCGCCATCCTCTGTGGTCCATTCATGCAGCCGGACGGTGAGGGCGATGCGGCGCGGATCGACCCGGCTGGAACTGCCCACCGAGTAGGAGCGCGGCCGCTCTCCCGCACCCGCCGCGATGCGCACCAGATCGCCGGGACGGAAGGCGAGATCTTCCGCGCTCTGCAGAAAAATCTTCCATGTTTCTCGCGTGTTGTCGGTTCCGGGCACATCAAGGCGCTGGCGGTCGGCGACGGTGAGGGCGAGCGGCGGCGAGACCGGCGGCAGGCCGGCGATGGTGCAGTTCAGGGCAAGTTCGCCGCGCACCGCGTCCACCCAGGCGCGGAAGGCGCCGGATGGCTCGCCATCGGCCTCCCGAAGCGGCAGCGCCTCGACCGCGCCCGCCGCCAGCAGAGCCTCCCTCATGCGCCGGCCACCGCCGCAGAAATTGGCGTAGCTGCGGTCGCCCAGGGCGAGCATCGCGAAGCGTACCCCCTTGAGATCACTGGCTTTCAGACGTTTCAGCAAGGCCCGCGCGCCGTCCGGCACCTCGCCCTCGCCGGTGGTGGAGGCCACGAGGAGGACAAGGGGAAAGCGGGCGATGTCGGCCGGCTTCAGCGCGCCGAGGGGCGCCAGCGTCGCCTTCTCCCCACCCGCAACCAGCCCTTCGAACACCGCCCCCGCCAGACGCGCGGCGGTGCCGGTCTGGCTGGCGTGCGCGACGAGGATATCGCCACCGGCCGCCACCGGCCGTACCCGGTTGCGGGCCCTGCGTCGCACCCAGGAATAGACCCCGGTGACGGTAAGGCCCAGAAGAACCAGTGAAATTCCGAAATTGAGCGCCCCCGACCACGCGCCGCCCCAGGTGCCCTCGTGGATCTGCTTGACGAGGTTCGGGCCGCCGACAAGCGGCGTGACGCCGGTATCGGTGACCACAAAGCCGCCCCCGTTCCGGCCGGTCGCATCCGGCGCAATCTGCAGCATCACCGTGCCGCCACGGAACCGGCGGGCGCCGGCGAGACGGCTCAGGTCGAGATCAGGCCCGGCGATGGCGAGCGCCTGGGTGATGCTCACCGGGCGTTTGGCACGCGGCAGCTCGGGGCGCGATCCGGTGCCGATGTGCAGCGAGAGCATCACTGCCGTCACCGGCGAGGTCAGCGTGAGCGGCAGCAGGAGCCAGCCCATCGCCGTGTGCCAGCCCAACAGGCTGTTGCGGAAGCGCAGCCAGGCGAGGAAGGGCCCGGCCACCATGATCCCGAGCATCAGGAAGCTTGCGATCTCCACCACGATGCCGAGGCCGAGCAGCAGCGTCTTGTGCAGTCCCTCGGCGGTGCGGAAGATGTCGATGCCGCCCGAAGGCGCGGGGGTGTGGGCGCCGCTGGCGACGTCCCAGCGGCCCGCGACAGCCGGGTCTTGCGACAGGACCTGGAGCGCGGGGCCGCCCTCCACCACGCTGATTGCGCCGGGTTTTCCGGTCCTCTCGATGGTGCCGACGATCTGGGTGAGGGCGGCGACGTCCACGGTCGTGCCGGGCTGTGGTCCCTGTCCGCTGTTCACGATGGGCCGGAAGGACAGCACCGCGCCGGTGACGATGATGACGAGGAAGACGGGCGTCAGGATCAGCGCGATCCAGCGGTGGAGGAAGATCAGCGTGCGGCGCACGGCGGCAAACGACATCTTTGCAACTCCAGACGAAACCTGAGCGTGCTGGCTGGACGCGCGGGGCGGTCTGGCTACGGGGTTCGCTGCGGATGTTCATGCCTTATCCGCGTCCGGAAAATTTGTCCCGCAGCGGTCGCTTCGTAAATGTTCGTCCCACGCGGCGGCGCTGATACAGTTGGATACAATTTCGCGGTGGCCGGGCGCCTGCCGGTCGGCTCAAGTCGCACCGAAGGGAACGCGGCCGGCGCCCGCGTCCCAACCCGAGAGAACGGCAGCCCAACGGCAAGATGGAACGCACGCCGCACATCCTGGTCGTCGACGATCATCGCGAAATTCGCGAACTCCTGGCCAAATACCTGACGCGGAACGGGTTTCGGGTCAGCGTCGCATCCGGCGGCGTGGACATGCGCCAGCAGATGCGCACCGGCACCTTCGACCTCGTGGTGCTCGACATCATGATGCCGGGCGAGGACGGCCTGACCCTGTGCCGCCAGCTCCGGCAGGCGAGCGACATTCCCGTCGTGCTCCTCACCGCGGTGGCGGAGGAGACCGACCGGATCGTCGGGCTGGAACTGGGCGCCGACGATTACGTCACCAAGCCGTTCAATCCGCGCGAGCTGCTCGCGCGCATCCGCGCCATCCTGCGCCGGGCGCAGGGGCCGGCGCGGGCGCAGCAGGGCGATCCCGCGCTCTACCGCTTCGACCGCTGGCAGCTCGATCCCGGCCGGCGCGTGCTGCTGGACGAGACCGGCAGCGAAGTGCGCCTCGGCAGCGCGGAATTCCGCCTGTTGCTCGCCTTCGTCACGCGCCCCTCGGTGGTGCTCTCGCGCGACCAGCTGCTCGACATCACCGCCGGCCGCCCGGCCCAGGTGTTCGACCGCAGCATCGACAACCTCGTGAGCCGCCTGAGGCGCCGGATCGAGCGCGACCCGCAGAACCCCACCCTCATCAAGACGGTGTGGGGCGATGGCTACGTCTTCGCCGCGCCGGTGGAGGTGGAGGCGTGAGAGGACTTGCGAACCGGCTTCTGCGGTTCCTCTGGCCCGGCAGCCTCGCCGGGCGGCTGGTGCTGCTGCTGGTGGCGACTCTGGCGCTGGCGCAGGTGCTGCTGGTGCTGGTTCTCCAGAGCGAGCATGACGCGGTGGTGGCAGGCATCGTGCGCGGGCAGGCGCTCAGCCAGACGGTGACGCTCACCCGCCTCATCGAATCCATGCCGCAGGAGCAGACCGACCGGCTCGCAGGCGCCTTCACCACGCGCGGCACCTGCGCCTGGGTTTCCGCCGACCCGCCCGACCCGCATGAGATGACCTCCACGGAGGAAGGGCTCGCCCGCCTCCTGTCGCGGCGCCTGCATGGCGTCGGCAACGGAGCGCCAGCGGTGCACATCGACACCGACGGCCAGTGGGACAGCCGCTGCCCCGAGCGCAGCAGCGAGGATTTTCCCTGGCTGCGCCGTGGCACGGGTGGGCCCAGTCGCCCTCTGCGGCCGGGTCTCGGCGTTGTGGCGCTCAGCGTGCCGCTGTCGGGTCAGCGCTGGCTGCATGTGGATGCGGTGGTGGGCCTGCCGGGCATCTGGAGCCGGCCCATCGTGCTCTCCTTCCTCATCTCGGCGCTGGCCGTCTCGCTGGTTACGGTGGCCTGCGTGCGGTTTCAGACCCGCTCCCTGCGTTCCCTTGCCGATGCCTCCGAACGGTTCGGCCGCGGTGAGAGTGTCCCGCCGCTCGACGTGCGGGGACCGTCCGAGGTGGCGGCGGCGACGCGCGCCTTCAACACCATGCAGCAGCGCCTCAGCCAGTTCGTGCGCGACCGCATGCGCCTGCTCGCCGCCATCAGCCACGACCTGCGCACGCCGCTCACCACCCTGCGTCTCAAGGCGGAGTTCGTGGACGACGTGGAGGTGCGCAACGACATCGTCGCGACCATCGACGAACTGGTCGCCATCTGCGAGGCGACCCTCGCCTTCACCCGCGCCGAGGCGACGAGTGAGGAGACCCGGACGGTGGACATCGCGGATCTGTGCGCGGACGTGGTGGAGGAATTCGCTGGCGTCGGCGCAGACGCGGGGATGGCGGACCAGATGGCCGCTCACGTCCTGCTGCCATGCCGGCCGGTCGCCATGCGGCGGGCCTTGCGCAATCTCGTGGACAATGCCGTGCGCTATGGGCGCCGCGCTGAAGTCACGGTTGGCCAGACAGGGCCGGGCACCGTCTCCATCCGGGTCGAGGACGATGGGCCGGGCCTGCCGGAAGATCGTTTCGAGGACGCGTTCCAGCCCTTCGTGCGACTGGAACCCTCGCGCAGCAGCGAGACCGGCGGCATCGGCCTCGGCCTTGCCATCGCCCGCAGCATCGTCAAGGCCCATGGCGGCGAACTGACCCTCGCCAATCGCCCCGGCGGCGGCCTCCGGGCCGAGATCGTGCTGCCGACGGCCATGCAAAGCTGAAGGCTCGCTCTTCAGCCCGGCCGCGGCGGCGGCAAGGCGTCAGTCATCCTCCATTTCCAGTTCGTAGAGGCCGGCATCTGGCGTCGCGAGCGGGGCGGAGAGGGTGGCCTTGAGGGCATTGGAGAAGAACAGGGGCGGCGCCATGGTGCGCGCGAGGGCGACCACCTTGTCCTTCAGCTCGGCCACCTTCGCGGGGTTCTGCGCCGAAAGGTCGGTCTTCTCCTCAGGGTCGGCGTCGAGATCGAACAGCTCCACCTTCGGCGGCAGCAGGACGTGCCAGACGAGCTTCCACTTGCCGTCGCGCACGGCGCCCGTGGTCGGCTCCACGTTGTAGATCAGCTCGTCGCGGCCGGGGGCGCCGGCGGCGAGCGCCGCCCAGGCATCCTTGCCGTCGAGGGGCTTGGACTGCTTGAGGTCCGCCCCCGCGAGCTTCGCGAGGGTCGGCAGCATGTCGACGATGTGCATCACCCCGTCCGCCTGCCCCGGCTTGATGCGGCCGGGCCAGTTAGCGAGCGCCACCACGCGGGTGCCGCCCTCGTAGAGCGAGCCCTTGCCGTCGCGATAGGGGGCGTTGTTGGGCGGCGGATCGCCGGCCAGCGCCCCTTCGCCCACGAACATCTTGTTGCGGGTGCCGCCATTGTCCGAATGGAAGACGATGAGCGTGTTCTCGCGCATGCCCCGCGCATCCAGCGCCGCGACCACCTTGCCGATCTGGTCGTCCATGGCGGTGACCATCGCCGCATAGGCACGCCGTGAGGGATCGGCGATGTGCGCGTACATGTCGAGATAGCGCTGCGGCGCCTGATAGGGCGTGTGCGGAGCGGTGAAGGCGAGATAGAGGAAGAGCGGGGTCTTGGGATCATGGGCACCCAGCAGCCGCACCGCCTCGGCGCCGAACAGGTCGGTGTCGTAGCCCTCTTCCTTCACCAGCGTGTTGTCGCGGTACCAGTCGGTGACGCCGTGCGCCTCGTGCTTGAAGTGGTCGATCTCGCCCACCAGCGGACCGTAGAAACTGTCGAAGCCACGCTGGCGGGGCCAGTATTTCTGGTCCGCATGGCCGAGGTGCCACTTGCCCACGAGGGAGGTGCGATAGCCCACCTCCTTCAGCGCCTGCGGCAACAGGAATTCTTCGGTGGCGAGGCCGTAGGTGCCTCCGGACGGGATCACGCCCACCTGAAGGCCGTAGCGCATGGGATAGCGCCCCGTCATCAGCGCCGCGCGGGTCGGCGTGCAGAGGGGCTGGGTATAGAATTGGGAGAGCTTGGCGCCGCCGGCGGCGAGGCGGTCGATGTTCGGTGTCTTGATGTCCGAGCCGTGGAACCCCACGTCGGCGAAGCCGAGGTCGTCGGCGAGAATGTAGAGAATGTGCGGACGCGGCGTCCCCTGCGCCCGTGCGCCGGGGGCGAGCAAAGAGAGGCCGGCGACGGCCGCGAGGAAGCCGGCGCTTCCGGCCAGCACATCTCGGCGGCTCGGGACCTTCTCTTCAGTCTTCTCGTTACGATCAGTCACCTGATACCTCGTCAGCTGGTGAGGCGACGCACACATCGAAATCCGATGTGCACGGAGCCGGTATCGACGGATTGCGGCTGGCGCGCGGCCGGCCGATAGCGACGGCAATAGCTGGGCGCACAAAGATGCGAGCCGCCCTTGAGCACCTTGCGGGGCAAAGCGAGACCGGGGGCGGCCCATTCCAGGCTGTCTTCGATGGTCCCGCCGCGCGGGTTGCGGGGCAGGCAGCAGGATTTCTCCGCGGGAGCGGGATGGTGCGGGCGATACCAGTCGTCGGTCCACTCCCAGACATTGCCGATCATGTCGAGGAGCCCGTAGCCGTTGGGCGGGAAGGCCGCGACGGGCGATGTGCCGACGAAGCCGTCCTCGGCGAGGTTCTCTACCGGAAAGCGCCCCTGCCATGTGTTGGTGCGGTGAACGCCGCCGGGGGCGAGTTCGTCCCCCCAGGCAAAGGCGGCGCCATCAAGCCCGCCACGCGCCGCGAACTCCCATTCCGCCTCGGTGGGCAGCGCCTTGCCGGCCCATGCCGCATAGGCGGCCGCATCGGTGTGGCAGATGTGGACGACGGGGTGGTCCTCGCTGCCGGTTAGATCGCTGCCGGGTCCCTGCGGGTGGCGCCAGCATGCGCCAGGCACGAATTGCCACCAGCGGGTCCAGTCGTCGGGATCGCCTGCGTCCAAGGGCATGCGGAACACCAGCGAGCCGGGCACCAGCAGCGCGGGATTGGCACCGGGATAATCCTCCGGCCGGGGCGCCTGCTCGGCGACCGTCACGTAACCCGTCGCGGCGACGAAGCGGGCGAAGGCGCGGTTGGTGACGGGGGTGCGATCCATGAGGAAGGCATCCACATGCACCTGATGGACGGGAGCCTCTTCCGGATAATGATCGTTCGAGCCCATACGGAACAGCCCGCCGGCGATCCGGATCATGTCCGGATCGCCGGCCGCGGCTGGTGCGTCCTCGACGGAGCCAGTCCCCTGATGTGCGACGGCGCAGCCGCTCTGCCCGTGCATGACCTCTCCGCCAGTGACCGTTCCGCGCTCGGCCTGCGCCCGTTCATGTCCCCCGCATGTCACGGTCTTAGCCGGCTCTTGCTCTAGCGGGAGCGGCGGGGGCTTCTCAATTGCCATTTGGCGCCAACGCGGCGCTTACAGGTCGAGCCGTGCGGAGGTCCGGAAGGCGAGGGGCGTGCGACCTTCCCAGCGCCGGAATGCGCGGACGAAATGCGCGGGATGGCCATAGCCCAGGGCGCGCGACACCGACGCGACCGGCACCGACGATCCGCCGAGGTGCAGCCGCGCCTGCGCGTGCCGCCAGAGGTCCAACTGCTCTTCGTAGGACGTGCCCAGCCGGGCGAGCCGCCGCTGCAGGGTGCGGGGCGACAGGCCGAGGCTTCGGGCCGTATCCACAAGGGAGAGGGTGCCGGTAAGGGCAGCGCTGTCGAACAGGGTCTCGATCATGCCGACGAGAGCATCGTCGCTCAGCGTAACAGCGGCGAGTGGCGCACCGCCGCCATCGGGTGCCGGGGCGAACAGTACGTTTGGGCTGTCGAGCCATCGGGCATCGAACGTGATCTCGATCCCGTCGCCCGAACCGAAGCTGACGCCGGCAGTGAGACGATCCTCGTAGAGCGTGGGCGGCGCCTTCGCGCGATGGGCGAAGCGGATGTGCAGCGGCGCCGCATCCGCGCCTGCGATGGCGCGCATCGCGCGCAGGACGAAGGTGGCGACGCCCTCGTTCAGCACCTGCGCGTGCTCGGGATCGCTGTCGGCGAGACGGTGACGCCAGCGCGCGACGCCGTCGCGCTCCTCGATCGCGACCGAGACACCGCCCTGCAGGTCCGGCATCTGGTGGTGAAGGGCGGAAAAGCAGTCGCGCAAAGTGCGCCCGGCGAACAGGGCACGGCCGGCAAGGCCCAGCCGCGTGGGATCTGCGGCATCGGCGAGATCAAGCCCGATGGCGGCCTCCCCGCTGCGCCGGGCGAGATGGAACAGCAGGGTCGATATCTGTCCGCGGGCCACCACGCGATCGCCGCCGAGCGATGTGTCATCGAGCGCGCAATCACGGGGCGTCGCATCGGCAAGCCCGGCCCGGCCGAACAGTGGTGCGAGCGGCACGCCCTGGACGTCGGCGACCTTGGGCAGCATGTGGACGAGCGAGAGCCGGATCGGATGGCGGTCCCACATGGGCTGCGGACTCCATATCGGCGGGCATCAGGGGCCGATGCGCAGGGCGGCTCGGCCCGCGATCGGTCTCCGGATGATCCGGCGCCCCCTTGCCTTTGAACCCCACCTGCGACGCGGTGGTCAAGCTCCGGTAGCGTCACCGGCTCGGGCTCGAGGTGGGCGAAGTGACCGGTTCCGGGACTGGACGCGCCCGGATACAGGCGCGGAGGGCGGCAGGGTCAGATCCCGCCGAACCACGCGCCGAAATAGCCGGCATAAAGCTCCGGCGCCTCCAAATTCATGGAATGACCGATGCCGGGGACGGCGACGAAGCGGCAATCGGGCATCACCGCAGCCATCTCCACCATGTCGGCTTCCTTGATGACGCCGTCACGCATGCCCCAGACCACGAGATGGGGATGGCGGATGGTCGCCATCTTCCCCTTCAGCTCGCCGCTCTTGGCTTCCTTCGTGAGGGTGTCGGGCGTACCGAACCAGATGCCGTCGGACACCGCCCAGACCTGATCGACGATCCGGTCGAACAGGGCGGCACGCGGGCCGGCGTCGGGGATGAAGCGGGCAGGGCCCTTGAACAGCGTCTCATCCACGAACAGGCTGGGCGCGGTCGCGGCCATGATCTGGCGGGTGAGGTCGCGGCTTTCCTTCATCTGGCCGAAGAAGGCGGTCTTCTCGGGCGGGAAGTCGATGCCCTGCGGGCCGACCGGCGACAGCGAGAACACCCGGCCAAAGCGCTCCGGCTGCTTCAGGATCATGCGCGTCGAGATGATGCCGCCCGTGGAGTGGGTGGCGAGGTGGCAAAAGGAAATGCCGAGCCCATCCAGCGCCGCGATCATGTCGTCGGCATGCTGGGCAATGGAATAGTTGGAGAAGTCGGCGGCGGGCGCCGGCTTGTCGCTGTCGCCGCAGCCGCGCCAGTCCACCGCCACGGTGCGCACGCCGCGCGGGAAGTGGGGAGACGCCAGCTCGATCCACTCTTTGCTGGCGAGATTGCCGTGGACGAAGAGGACGGTCGTGTCCCCCGCGCCCCATTCCCGGTAGGCGAGGCGAAGGCCGTTCACGTCGAGCGTCTGCATGGAGGCCTCTTGTCAGGGGCGCGCCGAGGGCGGTTTGCGCTCCGGGGCCGGAGCGCAAACCTTTTGGCGGCGCCTACTTGTTCAATCCGGTCGGCGCCGCAGCCTTGGCCGGGGCGGCCTCTGCGGCGGCGGGGGCGCCGTGAATGAGGCGGTCGATGCTTGCCGGCGCGCCGGCGGGCACACGGCCGGTTTCCACAAAGTCCACCACATCCTCGGCGAAGGCGACCGGCTCGTCCGTGTGGATGAAGTGGGCGGTGCCGGGATAGATCTTCACCTGCACGTCGCGCCCCGCCGTGTTCATGCGGCGCATGAAGGGCAGCACGAGCTGGCGGGAGAGATCGGTGAGCCCGTTGAAGGCGGTGCCGGGGATAAAGGGCTCCTTGTCGCCGAAGGCGAGGAAGATGGGCACCTTGATGTCGGTCAGCCGCTTGTAGAGGCTCTTGGGGTCCTTCTCCTGAAGCTCCGCCACCATGGCGTAGATGTCGAAGGTGAACACGTCCACCCACTGCTGCAGCTCGCGCGGATCACCCTTGATCATGCCGATGCGCTGGGCGGTGTGGAGGCGAGCATATTCGCTGTCGCGCAGGAAGTAGCCGTTGCGCTGGGGCGTCACAGCTCCGGTCACGGGATCGCGGCTGCGGAAGTGGTAGAAGTCGTCGATCTGCTGGGCGGTGAGGTTCTTCTCCCGCTCACGCAGGCCGGTCTGGTCCCACGCCTTTTTCCAGGCGTCGAAATCGTGGGCGAAGGCGGGATCGAACAGGTCGAGCTTCTTGCCCGGCGCGATCGTGACCTCGCGGGGATATTCCTCGAGGCCGGCCGGTGCTTCGAGGATCAGCTTGGTCACCGCCTCGGGCCAGGACAGGGCGTAGCCGAGCACAATCTGCCCGCCCATGGAATGGCCGAGATAGGCGGCCTTGGGAACCTTCAGCTGGTCCACCACCACCTCGTGCAGCACGTCGCGCATGTCCTGCAGGGTGCGGGCCGGGCTCTTGTCGAGGTTGCCGGGGCCGGACATGCCGTAATGGGGCATGTCCACGGCGATCACACGCAGGCCACGCTCCAGCGCGATGCGCATGATGTTGCCGTAGTGGCCGCCGAACGCGCCCTTGCCGTGGACGATGACCAGCACGTCGGGATTGGTCGCCGTACCGGCATATTCGTCCATGTAGCCGATGTCCCACTCGACACCGCGGCTGTCCTTCGCCTTGGTCTTCTTCACCGGGAAGGGATAGGTGACGAAGCTGTTCCAGAACGACTTGTCGGGTGTGATGTCGGCCGCGACCGAGGGCGTGCGGTAGGTCTTCGCCGCCATCTCGCGATTGCGGGTGAGGCGGGAGACGTCGCCGAGAAAGGCGGCCACGGTGGGATCGAACTGGCGATTCTTCAGGATGGGGAAGACGCCGTAATGGGCGACCGGGCTCTTCTCATGCACGAAGTCCGCGCCGGGCACCTTCTCCACCGTGCGCTTGGCGCGGTCGAAGGTGAGCCACTGGTCGTTCTCGATGTGCATCACGAGGGTGCGCGCCTTGATGCGCTTCAGCTCGGCATTGATGTTGTAGGTCTCGCCGGCACGGTTGCGCCACAGCAGGTCCACCGCATCGAACAGCAGCGAGCGGGCGGCGATGGAGGCGCCGGCCTGCGGGTTGGGCGGGTTCCAGTAGAAGACGTCCCGCTGCACCGTCGACCAGTCCTGCTGCGAGCGGTGCTGGAAGTCGAACCCGGTGAGGTTGAGGATCGACCAGCCGAAGGCGACGCCCTGATTGGGGTGCTTGTCCTTGGGGAGGTTGTAGTAATTGCCGCCCGTGGCGCGCCACTGGGGGTCGCTCTCGATGGCGGCTGACATGAGCTGGAAGGTCCAGTTGCCGACCGGGTCCTCGCCGTCCGACTGGCTGGTGCCGCCGATGGGCATCAGGCCGTCCATGAAGTCCGGATGCATCACGCCCCAGACATAGGTCTGGGTGGCGCCCATGGAGACGCCGGTGACGAGCGAGGCGCGGGCGACCTTCAGGTGGTCGCGCAGCATCCGGTAATTGGCCTGCACCATGTCCTGGTAGCTGTATTGCGGAAACTTCTGCCCAAGCCCTTCCGAGGGCTTGCTGGTGCCCCACAGGCCGAGGGCGTCCACAAGCACGACGTAATACTGGTCGGTGTCGATGGGTTTGCCCGGCCCGATCACCGAGCCGCCGGAAAGGGCCGTGCCTTCCACCCACTGGGCGTACATGTCGGTGGCGTCGCCGGAATAGAAGGAATTGATCACCACAGCGTTGGTGATCTCGCCGGCGGCGTTGCGCTTCGGGGTGCCGAGCGCGATGTAGGCTGTCTTCGCCGGGCCGGCGCCGAGGGATTCCAGCGTCGTGCCGCCTTCCCCGCCGTTCGTCCATTTGTCCGGGCTCGACAGGTCGTAGCGGCCGCCGATCCTGAAGTTGGCAACTTCGTAGAATTTCTTGAGCTGGCAAAGCCGCTGCTGCGAGCAGGTGCCGGTGAGGGGCGGTTGCGGCGCCTGAACAGCCTGGGCCGGTGCGGCCGGCGTCTGGGCATAGGCGGCAGGGGTGGTCACGGACAGGGCCGTCGCGGCGAGCGCGAGGCCCAAGGCTATGGCGTACCTCATGTTTCCTCCTGCGGCCGGTCTTTGTCATTGCCGCCGTCCGGAGGAGAGAACAGCATGCCCGCGCGTCCAAGGGAAGCATGGCCGATGGGAGGATGCGCGCAACCTGTGGGCGGCGCGAACCCTTAGCCGCCGTAGCGCCGCGCCGCCTCGATGGCGAGACCGGTGCCCACCGATCCGAAGGTGTCGCCCTCGATCACCCGGGCCTGAGGGACGCAGGCGCAGATGGCCGCGCGTACATGGGCGAGGCGGGTCGAGCCGCCGGTCAGGAACAGGGCATCGATGGCGTCCGCCGTCAGTCCGGCGGCGGAGAGGCAGGACGAGATCCGCCCGGCGATTCGCTCGGCGAGGAGCCCGGTGTGAGCGATGAGGTCGTCATGGGAAATGCCGACCGAAAGCCCGGCCTCCAGCACGGCGAGATCGAGTTCCGTGGCGCCCTCCTCGGCGACGCGGATCTTGGCCGCCTCCACGTCGAGCGCGAGGCCGTGACCGCGCTCTTCTTCGACGGCGCGGGCGAGGCGCGAGACCAGCTCCGGCTGCGCCGCCGCGCGTTCCAGCTCGCGGATGGAGCGCGCGGTGCGCCCGTCATAGAGCCGGTTGATGGCGGACCATGTGGCGAGGTCGTGATAGAGCGCCGCCGGCATGGCGAGGCCCTTGCGCTTCAGCGGGCTGCCATGGCCCAGCAGGGGCATCACCACGGCCAGCGACAGGTGCCGGTCGAAATCCGTGCCGCCGATACGCACGCCCTCGTTGGCGAGGATGTCGGAGGCGCGGTCGGCGCAATTCTGGTGCCCGCGATCAATGCGCACGATGGAGAAGTCCGAGGTGCCGCCGCCGATGTCGGCGATCAGCGCCAGCTCCTCGCCGGCCACCTGCCGCTCATAGTCGAGGCTGGCGGCGATGGGCTCGAACTGGAAGGAGAGGGCGCTGAAGCCGATGTCGCGGGCGATGGAGCCCAGCGTCTCCTCGGCGCGCTTGTCGCCGTCCGGATCGCCATCGACGAAATGCACCGGCCGGCCGAGGACGACCTCGCGCAGCGGCCCGTTGGCCCCGGCCTCGCCGCGCGCCTTTACCTCGGCGAGGAACTCCCCGATGACGCCCTTGAAGCCGAGCCGGCGACGGCCGACCGGCGTCGTCTCCTCGATGAGGGACGTGCCGAGCACGGATTTCAGGGCGCGCATCAGGCGGCCCTGCTCGCCGCCCACATAGGCGGCCATGGCGGCGCGGCCCACCAGTGGCGTGCCGTTCCAGGGAAAGAAGATGGCGCTCGGCAGGGTGTCGGACGCGCCCTCCAGCCGCGCGAGGCGCGGGCCGTTGGATCCGTTCAGGCCGAGGGTCGTGTTGGAGGTGCCGAAATCGAGGCCGCAGGCGGTCATCGGGCCTCCTTGCCGTATGCGGGTGCGGAAGGCCGGGCTAGCTAGACCAAGTCTCGCTGCAGCGCAAGAGAAAGCGCAGCCAGTGCCCGGGCGACTGCCGTCGCCCGGGCACTGTGAGGGTGCTCAGAAGTGGTAGCCGATGCTCATGAACGGCCCATGCATGGTGGTGTTGTAGCGGAAGTCGCGGGTGGGCGAGGTGATGGATTCATAGTCGGTGTAGAGGGCCCGATAGCCGAGCGCCGTCGACCAGGATTCATTCCAGTTGTAGCCCACCGCCACGAGGCCTTGCGCCGAGAGCTTGGAGCTCGCCGGCAATCCGAAGCCGCCGACGTCCGCAAGCGCGTTCAGGAACCACTGCTTGTTGAGCTTCCATTGCAGCGCCAGGCCGAAGGTCGGGTCGAGCCAGTCCTTGGAGTCAGATTCGGAAAAGGCGAAGGGCACGAAGATGGAGCTGAGGGAGGTGTTGGCCGACAGACGCTGATAGCGGAAGCCGGCGGTTGCGGAGAGGTCGAAATCAGCGTCCCCCACCGGCAGCCGGTAGCCGGCGGCGCCGGACAGGATGAACAGGCGCTGGGAGAAATCGACGAGGGGCTGGCCGGCGGTCGACAGGTTCTTGCTGGTGCCGAGCTGCGACCAGAACACGTCGGCGAACAGGGTCCAGTTGTCCTTCTTGGCGATGAAGTTGCCCATCACCGCACCCTGGAAGTTCTGCATCACGTCGCCGAAGGTGATGTCCACCGGAATGGCCGGGAGGCGGCGGATGCCGATGTTGCCGTCGATGCCGGTCGCCCACAGGTACAAGGTGGCCTGATACTGCCAGCCGGACGCCGCCTGAGGTTGAGGAGCGGGCGCCGCGCTGAGGTCCGCAGCGTGGGCAGGACGCGCAGGTGCCATCGCCAGCATCGCGCCCGCGACCAGCATGGCGAGCGCGGCGCGCAATCCCACTCGCGCCCCCCGGCGCGTGCGAGCTGTGCCGTCTGACCCGGCCGAGCGGTGTGCGGCCGTTGTTTCGAACTGATGCCCCCGGACCATAATTCCCCCGTCTTGAGCCGGCGCCGTCCTGGGGCGCCCCGCCGGGTCTTGTCATGCGCCGGCCGCGCCATCCTAGCGCAGCCGCGGGGGCGGAACTGCCCCGCCCACGCTATTCCCGGCCGGGTGTGGCCACGCAGCAACGGCAGAGTGGGCTTGCGCAAGGGTATTTCTGATGGAATGCGGGTTTTCACGTGCGTCCTTGCAATCATTGACGTTTCGTAACAGGGCCTCCGTTCGCGCGGGTGTGAAGCCAAGTCCTCACGCCGTGCGGGTTTTGATCTTGCGCGCCACGGTGAAAGCGTGTGAACAGGCTCTGTTACTGTCCAGCTTGAGCGGTGGCCGCTACGTCGGGTCGCCGTAAGCCAAGCCGGTCGAGAAAGAGATTGGAAGACGAGGGCACCCGTGACCACGACACTGCCTCTGGTGCGCGCCGCGGCCATCGCGCCGCTCATGGTCTGGCTGCGCGATAGCGGTTACTCGCTCGACCAGATGCTGCTCGACGCCGGGCTGCCGGCCGGGCTGATCGAGGACCGTGACCGTCCGATCCCGCTCATGGCCGGAATCCGCCTGCTGATGGAGGTCGTGGGGCGTGAGGGGCATGATGTGCCCTGCCGGATGGTCGCCCATGCCGGGATCGAGGAGCTCGGTTTTCTGGGCCAGATCGTCATGACCTCCCGCACACCGCGGGAGGCTTTCATCAAGGTGGCGCGCGCCTATCTGCACCACGGCTCCCACGAGCTGTTCACCCTGACGCCCGATCCCGGCGGCGGCGCGGTACGCCACGCCTTTCGCGTGCCCGTGGATGCCGAGCACCTGTCCTTCGTGCACCAGTATGTGGCCGCATTGATCCGCACCGTGGCCCTGCGCACGGGCCATGAGGGTCCGCTGATCGAGCGGATGGAACTGACGCCTCACCCGCGCCACGGGGTTGAGGGCATGAGCGCCCAGTTCGGCTGCGAGGTGGTCCCGGCGGCGAACCGCACCGTGACCATGGTCTTCTCCGATGCGGTGCTCGACCGACCTTATGTGAACGGGCGGCAGGTTGCCGACGTTGCCGTCCCCGCAGGTTCTGCGGTGATCCGCGGCGACGGCACGCTGGCCGGCTCCATCACCACCATCCTGCCAGCCCTCATGGAAGCCGGCACCGAGCCGAGCCTCGCCTGCATCGCCGAACTCGCGTTCATGAGCCGGCGCACCCTGCAACGCCGGCTGGCCGCCGAGGGGGCCAGCCTGTCCGAGCTGATCGACAAGGTGCGCGCCGAGCAGGCCATCGCCCGCCTCACCGCCACTGGCAGCGCCATTCGGACCGTGGCGGCGGAGGTGGGATACGGCTCCAACGCCAGTTTCAGCCGCGCCATCCGGCGCTGGACGAGCACTTCACCGAGTCGCCTGCGGCGCAGCGCGCTCGGCGGGAGGACGGACACCGGCAACGAGGCCGAGTAGTCGCTAGCGTCGCCCCTTTGTCCTCGCGTGCACTTGCGTGGCCGGGTGGGGAGCCGTGTCGCGGGAGGTCTCGATGTCGCGGTGGAAGCTGCACCGACCATGGTCGGCAAGCGTCTCGATGACGCGGCATTCGGCGACTTGGCCGTGGGCGCAGGCCTGCACCATCTGCTCCAGCTCCGCTTCCAGCGCCCTCAGGGAGGAGATGCGCCGACGCACCTCGTCGAGGCGAGCGCCGGCGATGGCATCGGCCTCGGCGCAGGGCTGGTCGGGGCGATCCTGCAAGGTCAGCAGCGTGCGGATGGCATCAAGGCCGAAGCCCAGCTCGCGGGCATGGCGGATGAAGGCGAGGCGCTTCACCTGCGCATCGTCATAGAGCCGGCGGTTGCCCTCGCTGCGCGGCAGGTGCGGCAGCAGGCCGGTCTCCTCGTAGAAGCGGATGGTGGGCACCTTCACGCCGCTGATACGGGCGGCTTCGCCGATTGTGAGGTGCGCCTGCACCGGAGCCATGGGGGTTGCTCCTCTAGTTACTAGAGCATTTAGGCTGCCACCATGACCAAAGGAAAGGCGGCATCATGACAGCCGGGCAGGTTCAGACTCGCTATCGCGTCTCAGGCATGGATTGCGCATCCTGCGCAGCGAAGATCGAGGCCGTGGCAAGCCGTCTGGACGGAGTGGCGGAGGCGAGCGTGTCCGTGGCGGCGGCGACCTTGGTCGTGCGGCACGATTCCGGTGCCGATCTCTCGGCCTTGCCGGCGCGGCTGAAGCCCATGGGTTATGGCCTCGCCCTCGCGAACGCCGAGCCGGCCCGCACGTCCGCTCCCGCCGAGGCGCACGAGGCGTGCTGCGATCATGATCATGGTGCCCATGGGGGCCATGACCATGGCGGGCATGATCACGCGGATCATCCCCACGAGGGGCACGACCATTCCAGCCATCCTCCGGATCGGGATGCGCCTGCCGCCGGCCACGATCACGCCCATGGTGCGGAACCGGGGGAGGGCGGGTTCTGGTCCAACGGCAAGGCGCGACTGACCCTTGCCAGCGGTGCCGCCTTCGCGGCGGCCTTCCTGGCCGGCCTCATCCTGCCGCAGGTTCAGACACCCCTGTTCATCGCCGCGATGCTGGTCGGCCTCGTGCCCATCGCCCGCCGTGCGTTCGCAGCCGCAGCGGTCGGCATGCCCTTCACCATCGAAACGCTGATGACCATCGCGGCCGTGGGCGCGGTCATCATTGGTGCGGCGGAGGAAGCTGCGGCCGTCGTGTTCCTCTTCCTTGTCGGCGAACTGCTGGAAGGCTTCGCCGCCGGCCGGGCGCGCGATGGCATCAAGGCGCTCGCGGCCCTGGTGCCGAAGACGGCGCTGGTGGCGCGGGGTGGCGACTTCGTGGAAGTGCCGGCGGCGCAGCTCGCCGTGGGGGATACCATCCTCGTGCGTCCGGGCGACCGCATCGCGGCCGATGGCGAGGTCGTCGCGGGAGAGGGCGGGATCGACGAGAGCATGGTCACCGGCGAGAGCGCGCCCGTGACCAAGGGCGTCGGCGCGGGTGTATTCGCTGGCACCGTCAACGGCGATGCGGCGCTCACCGTGCGCGTCACTGCGACGGCCGAGGACAATACCATCGCTCGCGTGGTGAAGCTGGTGGAGGAGGCTCAGGAGGCGCGCGCGCCCACCGAGCGGCTCATCGACCGCTTCTCGCGGATCTACACCCCCGCCGTCGTGGTCATCGGCGCGCTGGTGGCGACCGTCCCGCCGCTGCTGTTGGGCGGCGGCTGGGGCGAATGGGTCTACAAGGGCCTCGCCATCCTGCTCATCGGCTGCCCGTGCGCGCTGGTCATCTCGACCCCCGCGGCCATCGCCTCGGGCCTGTCCGCCGGCGCGCGCCGCGGGCTGCTCCTGAAGGGGGGCGCGGTGCTGGAGACGGCGGGCAAGGTCACTGTGGTCTGTCTCGACAAGACCGGCACCCTGACCGAGGGACGGCCGAATGTGACGGACGTGATCGGCCTCGCGCTGCCCGAAACGGAGGTGCTGCGCCTTGCTGCCGCTCTGGAGGGCGGATCGAGCCATCCCTTGGCGAAGGCCATCCTCGACCGTGCTGCCGCCGATGGCCTCTCCATTCCCGCCGCGAGCGAGGGTCGTGCGCTGGGCGGCAAGGGGGTGACGGGGATCGTTGAGGGGCGCGAGGTGTTCCTCGGCTCCGTCGCGGCAGGGGCTGCGCGGGTGGCGCTCGAACCGCAGACGGAAGAGCGCCTCGCAGGGCTGAGCGAC
Source organism: Xanthobacter aminoxidans (assembly GCF_023571765.1). Classification (GTDB taxonomy): domain Bacteria; phylum Pseudomonadota; class Alphaproteobacteria; order Rhizobiales; family Xanthobacteraceae; genus Xanthobacter; species Xanthobacter aminoxidans. The sequence continues at coordinate 43,171 of NZ_JAMJXC010000001.1, forward strand.
GAGGGCAAGACCGTGTCCCTCGTCATCGTCGGCGATGTGCTCGCGGGCGCCATCGCCATGCGCGACGAGCCGCGCGCGGATGCGGCGGCGGGGCTCGCGGCGCTGAAGGAACGCGGGCTGCGCACGATGATGCTGACGGGCGACAACGCCCGAACCGCCGCCGTCATCGGCCGCGCGCTCGGCATTGAGGTGCGCGCCGGGCTTCTGCCGGAGGACAAGCAGCGCATCGTCTCCGAGCTGAAGCGGCAGGGTGAGGTCGTCGCCAAGGTGGGCGACGGCATCAATGATGCGCCGGCGCTGGCTGCGGCTGATATCGGCATCGCCATGGGCGGCGGCACCGACGTGGCGCTGGAGACGGCGGATGCCGCCGTGCTGCATGGCCGCGTCCGGGATATCGCCGGTATGATCGACCTGTCCCGGCGGACCATGCGCAACATCCGCCAGAACATCGGCCTCTCGCTGGGGCTGAAGGCGGTGTTCCTCGTCACCACCGTCGCCGGCATCACCGGCCTGTGGCCGGCCATCCTCGCCGACACCGGCGCGACCGTGCTCGTGACTGCCAACGCGCTGCGGCTGCTGCGGCGGACAGGGGAGTGATCCCCCGTCTCACGTCGGGATGCTGAGGCTCCACATGGCGTCGAACATGGACGCCTGGAACGCGGCGAACTCGGCGCTGTCGATGATCATGCCGTAGCTTTCGCGGGCGGACGAGATGAGCGCGACCTTGTTGCCATAGATGAAGCAGGTCATGGCCAACTGGTGCGCGGGCGGCGCGTAGCGCAGTTCGCGCCGCTGTTCGTCGCTCGATGGCCAGATGGGGGCGATGTCGCGTTCCGCCGAGCGGATCACGTGCAGCCAGATGCCCCGCCGCGCGCGCTCGGTGAGGTATCGCTCCATCTCGTCGAGCCCCGGCTCGGCCATCAGCTCCTTCATGGAGAGGGTGGCCCGCAGCACCGTGTCGCCGCCGGAGAGGGTGTCCCACAGCGTGGTGCGGATACCCTCCGGGCCGGGATGGAAGCGCACGTTCGGCTTGCCGGTCTCGTGGTGATACATGGACCGCAGGACCGGCATGACGTCCTCCAGCATCTGCCGGCGCGCCTCGATGCGCTCCAGCAGCACGCCGGGGTCCTGGGCGACCACGAAGCGCCGCTTGCCCTGGTCGACGAACCGGATCAGCCCCTCCTCCTCCAGCTTCGCCAGCGCGTCGTGCGCCGTGGTGCGCGCCAGGCCCGCCTTCGCGGCGACCTCGGTGATGGAGGCGCCGCCGAGGCCGACTGCCGTCAGATAGAGCTTGTAGAGCGTCCCGGTGATGCCGATCCGGGCCAGCTTCTCTTCGATGTCCGCCGTCACTGTCACTTTCCCCCGATGGATGCACCATGTCCGATCTGGCCGGTGAGGTCTAGCATCGGTTTTAGCCGATAAAAATTCGATGTCTGCGCTTAAAGAATGTGCGGCTTGCCGCCTCTTTGATCGCATTCGTCAGCGTTGCTGCCCGATCAATCACCATTTTTCCGGCATTGGCGAATTGACGGAATTGACCGACATATCTTAGCCTCTGGCCATGGCTGATCGCACGGACGAGCCGCCGGCAGGCGGGCTGAAGGAGGATGTTCCGATGGGAGCGAACGCTGAAGCGGGCGCAATGACGGCGGTTCCCGACAGGTCGGTGCCGGCGACGCGGAAGATGCCTTGGTCGCGGCTTCTCGCCGACAAGTCGGTCCGCGCCGGCCTCGGCCTCGCCGCCTTCTTCGCCTTCTGGCAGGCGGTGACGGGGCTTGGGCTTGTGGATGGCTTCCTCCTGCCGTCGCCATTCGCCGTGGCGCAGGCCCTGTGGGACATGGCCGTGGATGGCTCCTTGTGGATCCATCTCGCCGCCAGCCTTCAGCGGGTCGCCGTTGGTTTCCTGCTCGCCTGTGTGGTCGGGCTGGCGCTGGGCCTCGTGTGCGGCTGGTGGCGCTCGGTGTCGGATTTCGTGCGGCCGGTGGTGGAGGCCCTGCGGCCGATCCCGCCGCTGGCGTGGATCCCCATCACCATCCTCTGGTTCGGGCTCGGGGATGCCGCGTCCTACTTCCTCGTGTTCCTCGGCGCGGTCTTTCCCGCCTTCGTCGCCACCTACACTGCGGTGCGCGGCCTCGACCGCAACCAGATGAACGCGGCCCTGTGCCTCGGCGCCAAGCCCTGGCAGCTGTTCTGGGACGTGCTGATCCCCGCCTCGCTGCCGATCATCCTGCCGGGCCTGCGCATCGCCCTCGGCGTCGGCTGGATGTGCGTCGTGACGGCGGAGCTGATCGCCGCGCAGACCGGCCTCGGCTACCTGATCCAGCAGTCCCGGATGCTGTTCCAGATCAACAACGTGGTGGCCGGCATGGTCACCATCGGCCTCGTCGGCTTCGCCATGTCGGCCATCCTCGAGCGGATCGAGCGGCGGGTGAATGCCTGGGCGCCCTCCGAGCGCAATTGAGGAACCAGCCATGACCGCGAACGCCGCACTCATCTCTCCCGCCATCTCTTCCGGTCTCTCCTCCCAGTTCTCGCCCGAGGACGTGCAGATCGACATCCGCAATGTCGGGAAGGTCTACGGGTCCAAGACCGAGGAGCCCGTCGTCGCGCTCGATGGCGTGACACTGCGCATCCGCCGCGGCGAGTTCATCTCGCTGCTGGGTCCATCGGGCTGCGGGAAGTCCACCTTGCTCGGCATCATCGCTGGCTTCCAGTCCGCCACCAGTGGGCAACTGCTCCAGGATGGCCGGCCGATCACCCGGCCCGGTCCCTCCCGTACGGTGGTGTTTCAGGACTACGCGCTGTTCGGCTGGATGACGGTGCAGCAGAACGTGGAATTCGGGCTCAAGGCCAAGGGCATGGGCAGGGCTGAGCGGGCCGAGATCGCCCGCGCGCTCATCGCCATGGTCCGCCTGAACGGGTTCGAGGACAAGTTCCCGCACCAGATGTCCGGCGGCATGAAGCAGCGCGCCGCCATCGCCCGGGCGCTCGCGCCCGATCCCGACATCCTCCTGATGGATGAGCCGTTCGGCGCCCTCGATGCGCAGACCCGCGTGCTGCTGCAGGAGGAGATCGCCCGCATCTCCTCGGAGGCGGGCAAGACGGTGATCTTCGTCACCCACGGCATCGATGAGGCGGTGTTCCTGGCCGACCGCGTGGTGGTGATGAGCCCGCGTCCGGGGCGGGTGCGCGAGGAGGTTCTGGTGCCGCTGCCGCGCCCGCGCACGGCCGAGATGCGCTCCGATCCATGGTTCGTCTCCACGGTCAACGACCTGTGGGAAACGCTCAAGCCGGAATGGCAAAAAGGGGAATAATCATGACCTCAGGACTTTCACGCCGCCGTTTCGGCCAGCTGGCCGCAGGCTTTGCCGCCACCCTTCCTTTGGCCGCCCCCTCCATCCTGCGCGCGCAGGAAGGGGATGTGGTCCGCATGTGCTGGTTCAACACGACCACCGTGTCGGCCCAGATCGCCCACGTGCTGATGCGCACGGACATCCCCGCCCGCAACGGGCTGAAGATGGAGATGATCCAGCTCGCCGCCTCGCCGGCCATCACCGAGGCGCTGGTCTCCGGCGCGGGTGACGTGGGCACGCTCTCCGATTTCGCCGCCGTGACCACCATGGCCATCGGCGCGCCGGTGACGACCGTGTCCTCCCAGGCCCGCTTCCGCTCGGCGGTTCTGGCGACCAAGAAATCCGGCATCACCAAGATGGCGGACCTGAAGGGCAAGCAGGTCTACGGCACCTTCGGCATCACCGCTTTCCAGAATGCGCAGGACGCCGTGCTGAAGGCCGGCCTCGTGCCCGGCAAGGACATGACCTTCGTGAACGTCGGCCCGGCGGAACTGGCCGATGCCGTGGGCGCCCAGCGCATCGACGCGTTCTTCACCTATGACCCCTTCGTGAGCTTCTTCGAGAGCACGGGCAATGCCGTGGTCGTCTCGGAGAACCTGAGCCCGGTCATCGTGCTCGCCGCCAACAACCGCTTTGTCCAGAAGCCGGACGTGCTGCGCCGTCTGCTGCTCGCCAATGCGCAGGCGCTGTTCTTCGCCGCGCAGAACAATGATCTGGCGAACAGCTGGTTTCGCTCGCTGGAGCCGGCCAAGAACATTCCCGAACCGGTGCTCCAGAAGGCGTCGAGCTACGATCCGGCGTGGAGCGCGAAGACCTTCACCGACATCAAGGTCGCCCTCTCTCCGGCCCAGATCGCGCAGATGGAAACCCTCGCCAAATGGGGCGTGGAGGCCAAGCTCCTGCCGCGTATGCCCGACGTGCCGAAGTTCATCAACACGGCCATCGCCGGCGAGGTGGACAAGGAGATCGCCACCGGCAGCTTCGATGTGAAGAGCGTGAAGATCCTTCGCGCCTGAGGCCGCCGTCCGTCACCATGGAGACGATGGCCCCGCCCCGCGCGAGGGCCGTCGTCCGCCAGCTGGCCGGAGCACCTGACGCCGGCCGCAGGGACATCATGACCGATACCCAGACACAGGCCGCGGCGCCCCCGGATGGCCCCGCCACGCGCCATTTCGACTTCAGCCTCCTCTCCGCCGAGATGCGCTACCGGCTGCTGGCCTCCACCGTGCTGCCGCGACCCATCGCATGGGTCGTCACCATGAGCGCCGATGGCGTCGTGAATGCCGCGCCCTATTCCTTCTTCAACGTCTTTGGCGCGGACCGGCCGGTGGTGGCGCTCGGCATCCTCGCGCGGCCGGAGCCGGAGAAGGACACGGCCGCCAACATCCGCGCCACCGGGGAATTCGTCGTCAATCTCGTCCCCCACGCCCTCGTCGAGGCCATGAACGCGACCTGCGTGGATGCACCGCCCGAGGTGGACGAGATCGCTCTGGCGGGCCTTTCGGCCGTCCCCAGCATCGGCGTGCGGCCGCCGCGCATCGCCGAATCCCCCGTCGCCCTCGAGTGCCGGATGACCCATCTGCTGGAGACCGGCCCTGGCCAGCTTCTGGTCGTCGGCGAGGTGCTGCACGCCCATTATGCCGCCCATGTGCTGACCGGCGATCCAGCCCGTCCGCGGGTGGACGGCCTCGCCCTCGATCTCGTCGCCCGGATGCACGGCCCGACGGCCTACACGCGCACGCGTGACCTCTTCGATCTCGATCGCCCGCTGTGGAACGGCGCAGCACACAACAAGGAATGAGCGAAATGCCCAGCATCAAGGTGGCCGCTGTCCAGACTGCAACCATCCCCTTCGACGGCCCGGCCGCCACCCAGCGTACCGTCGCCCTCATCGCCGAAGCCGCCGCCACGGGGGCGAAGATCGCGGTGTTCCCCGAGGCCTTCATCGGCGGCTACCCCAAGGGGCTGGATTTCGGCTGCAGCGTCGGCCGGCGGACGGCCGAGGGGCGGGCGGATTTCGTCCGCTACGTGCGCGGCGCTATCACGGTGCCGGGACCGGAAGTGGACCAGCTCGCCGCGGCCTGCGCGGAGCACGACATCCATGTGGTGGTCGGCGTCATCGAGCGCGATGGCGGAACGCTTCACTGCACTGTGCTCTATCTCGGCCCGGAGGGACTGCTCGGCAAGCATCGCAAGGTGATGCCGACCGGCTCGGAGCGCCTCGTGTGGGGCTTCGGCGACGGCTCGACCCTGACCGTGGTCGATACGCCCTACGGCAAGCTCGGCGGCGCCATCTGCTGGGAACACTATATGCCGCTGCTGCGCGCCGCTTATTACGGCAAGGGCGTCGAGATCTGGGCCGCGCCCACCGCCGACGACCGGGAGACCTGGATCTCCACCATGCGGCATGTGGCGATGGAAGGCCGCTGCTTCGTCATCAGCGCCTGCCAGGTGATGCGCCGCTCGGACTTCCCTGAAGACTACGCCAGCCGCATCGACGCCGCCCCCGACGCCTGGATGATGCACGGCCGCTCGGTGATCGTCGGCCCACTGGGAGAAGTGCTGGCCGGTCCGCTGCTGGACGAGGAAGGCATCCTCACCGCCGATGTCGACCTCGACGACATCATCGGCGCCAAGCTGGATTTCGACCCCATCGGCCACTATGCGCGGCCCGATCTGTTCAGCCTCAATGTCGACGAAGCGCCACAGCTCCCCGTCATCGCCCGCGGCGAAGGCTAGGCACGTCGCTCAGCAAATTGCGCTCCCCGGCGCGCGGGTTCGCCAGCGATGCCGAGGACGGAGCAGGCCCCGTCGATCCGATAGAGCCACATGGGATATGTGGGTCTATCGGTCAGGCCGTCACTCGGCTCGCAGGAGAACGGTGCGGACTGCCTGACGGTGCTGCACATCATGCTTGAGGGCATCTCGACCATCCTCGGGGTGGTCCCCGTCTTCCTGCCTGTGATGCAGCAGCTCCACATCGATCCGAGCTTGAATTGGTCACTCATGCGCGTGCGGTGAGGACGCCCGCCGCAGCCGGCCGCAGGCCGTTGAAGACGTAATCGGCGAGGTGCCCGGCCCATTCCGGCGTCAATGGCGCGTGCGGGACGAGGATGCGGTACCAGATCGGCCCGTAGAGCGCATCGATCACCACGTCGAGATCGACATCGGCGCGCAGTTCGCCGTTGGCGATGCCGCGCAGGAGGGCCTTCTTCGCCTCTTCCCGGCGCGGCAGCACATAGCCGTCGAGGAGCGCGCGCAGCGCCTCCGGATCGCTTTGGCCCTGGGCCACCAGCGCGGAAATCGTGCGTCCGACCTTCTGGCCGTAGACCTCTGCGACCCGCATCATCTGGCTTTTCACGTCGGCAACGGCCGAGGCCGTCACCGGGTAGCCGATCTTTTGGGCAGTCTCCGCGAGAAAGCCGGCGATCGCCAGAGCCCCCCGATTTGGCCACCAGCGGTAGATGGATGAGCGCGCCGTACCCGACCGGGTTGCAACGGCATCGATCGTAAACCCTGAAAGTCCTTGCTCTTCGAGCAGCTCGTTCGCTGCCTTGAGGATTGCGATCTTCACTTCGTCACCTTGCGGGCGACCGCGGCGGCGAACGGTTTTATTGCTCGTGCTCAAATTTTGACGCCCATCATCGAGATTTTGCCCAGATTATCGCCGGCCCTTCAACTTGACAATCAACCGGGCTGATTAAAACTACACACTGTCGCTTTTATCCGGATTCAGAGAGCGAAGCCCATGGTGCGCGTCGGCCGGCGCCGCCTTCCTGTGAAGCCCCGAAACCGCCTGCACATGCGCAGGCATACGCAAACACAGCGAGGAAGCGCAATGACTGGCGTGCTCAGCCCCGAACAGGTCGCGCATTTCAATTCCGAGGGATACCTCTGTCCGGTCCGGGCCATCAGCGCGGAAGAGGCACGCCTCTATCGCAATAAAGTCGAAGATTTCGAGGCCCAGTCGGGCGAGGAGGTCAACAAGCGCCTCAAGATCAAGGCGCATCTCGCCTTCCCCTGGCTGGTGGAGCTGGCGCGGCACCCGCGCATCGTGTCGGCCGTCCAGGCCATCCTGGGGCCGGACGTGCTGCTCTTCGGCTCGTCCGCCTTCGCCAAGAATGCGCGTGATCCGCGCTTCGTCTCCTGGCACCAGGACTCCGCTTATTACGGGCTGAACCCGCACCAGGAAGTCACCGTCTGGCTCGCTCTGTCGCGTGCCAGCACCGAGAGCGGCTGCATGAAGGTGATCCCGAAGAGCCATCTCGGGCCTGATCTGGTGCACGAGGAGACGTTCGATGCCGACAATCTGCTCGCCCGCGGCCAGAAGGTGACGGTGGACGAGAGCCTCGCCGTCGACATGCCGCTCGAGCCGGGCGAGTTCTCCATGCACCACGAGCGTACGGTGCATGGATCGCCCGCCAACATGTCCGACGACCGGCGCATCGGCATCGCCTTCTTCTACATGCCGGCCCATTGCCGCTCGATGCTGGGGCGCCGTTCCGCCCTGCTCATCGCCGGCGAAGATCGCCACGGCCACTGGGACCAGGACCCCGAGCCGCGGTTCGATCTCGACCCTGAAAGCCTCGCCTTCATGGAGGAGGTTTGGGCGAGCTATCGCGACGACGCAACGACCGTTCAGGCCGCGCGCCTCGCCTGATTTTTTCCTCCGGCCCGGCTCATGCCGCGGCCGGGGTCTCAGCCATCTGGAAGCCGCGTCCGTCTGCCCCCTTTGAAACCGAGAGCGCATTCCATGAAAGCCAGCATTCTTTTCAGCACAGCCCTGTCCCTTCTCTGCGCCGCCCCCGCTTTGGCCGATCCGGTGAAGGTGGGCGTCATCCTGCCCCAGACCGGCGTCGGCGCGGTGCTCGCCAAGCAGATGCAGGCCGCCATTGAACTTGCCGTCGCCCACGAGGGCGGCAAGCTCGGTGGCCAGCAGGTGGAGTTTTTCTGGAGCGACAGCCAGGGCAAGGCGGACGTCGCCAAGCAACTGGCCGACGAGATGGTGAAGTCGAAGCGCGTGGACTTCCTCGTAGGTCCCGTCTTCTCCTCGGAGATGATGGCGGTGCACGGCGGTCTCGCCCGCACCGACGCCTTCGTGATCTCGCCCATTTCGGGACCGGCGCCCATCGCCGGCAAGTCCTGCTCGGCGAACTTCTTCAACGTGTCGTCCCAGAACGACCAGCAGGCCGAGGCGCTCGGCGCCTATCTCGAGAAGCTCGGCGTCAAGCGCGTCTATGTCATGACGGTCAACAACCAGGCCGGCAAGGACATGGTTTCCGGCTTCAAGCGCAACTTCAAGGGCGACCTCGTGGGCGAGGTCTACACCCGCTTCGGACAGGTGGATTTCGCCGCCGAGCTGAGCGCGCTGCGCACCGCCGCGCCGGAAGCGACCTTCATCTTCTACCCCGGCGACATGGGCGTGCAGTACGTCAAACAGTACGCCCAGGCGGGCCTTGCGAAGTCGACGCCGCTCTACACCGTGTGGACCGTGGACCAGGCGACGCTGCCTGCGGTGGGCGACGATGCCATCGGCGTGCGCTCGGGCAATGTCTGGAGCGTCGATCTGCCGAATGCCGCGAACGCCCGCTTCGTCTCCGATTTCAAGCAGAAGAACGGAGTCCTGCCCAACGACTACGCCGCCCACGCCTACGATTCCATCCTGCTCGTCTCCAGCGCGGTCAAGGCGGTGGGCGGTGACATGAGCCGGAAGGACGACATCCGAAAGGCGCTGCAGAAGGCCGACTTCGCCTCGAATCGTGGCAAGTTCGCCTTCAACACCAACCACTTCCCCATCGAGGACTACTATGTCCGCGAGGTGGTGAAGGCTGAGGACGGCACCCTTGTCACCAAGACCGTCGAGAAGGTGATGACGGACGCCAAGGACGCCTATTACCAGGAATGCCCGCTGAAGTGATCGCGGATGATCTTGAAGAGAACTCCTGACACAGCGGGAAGGCGGCCATGCAACTCTTGTTCGTCGAGCAACTCCTGAACGGAGTTCAGCTCGGGGTGATCCTGTTCCTGATGGCGGCGGGGCTCACGCTCACCTTCGGCATCATGAATCTGGTGAACCTTGCGCACGGCTCCCTGTTCATGCTCGGCGCCTATCTGGGCGTCACCTTCGCGCTGGTCACGGGCTCGTTCGTTGCGGGCTTCGTCGCGGCCGGCCTTGCCACCTTCGTCATCGGCCTCGTGCTGGAGCGGCTGGTGATCCGGCATCTCTATGCCCGCAGCCATCTCGACCAGGTGATGTGCACGGTGGGCCTCGTCTATGTGCTCAACGAGGCGACGCGGATGGTGTTCGGGCCGGAGCCGCTGCACGCGCCCATCCCGGCCTTTCTGGCCGGATCGGTGGAGCTCATTCCCGGCGCGCCCTATCCCGCCTACCGGCTGGCGATGATCGGCGCCGGCCTTGCCATCGCAGGGCTGCTCTATGTCCTCATCGGCCGGACGCGGATGGGCATGCTCATCCGCGCCGGCGCCAGCAACCGCGTCATGACCAGCGTTCTGGGGGTCAATATCGGCGCCATCTATGCCGTGGTGTTCGGCATCGGCGCGGCGCTGGCCGGCTTCGCGGGCTATATCGCGGCGCCCATCCTCACCGTCTATCCGGGCATGGGTGACAATGTGCTCATCCTGGCGCTGGTGGTGCTGGTCGTGGGCGGCATGGGATCGGTGAAGGGGGCCTTCGTGGCGGCCCTGCTGGTGGGCGTCATCGACACCATCGGGCGGGCCTATCTGAAGGATCTCATGGCGCTGGTCCTCTCGCCGGTGGCCGCCAACACCGTGGCGCCGGCTCTGGCTTCCATGCTCATCTACATCCTCATGGCGGTGATCCTGTTCTTCCGCCCGCAGGGGCTCATCCCGGCCGCCGGCCTGCGCCGGCCCGAGGCGCCCCCGGAAGCGTCCGACCACGGCCCCTCCGGCCCCGGCGTGCTCGCCCGCTGGCGCGTGCCGGCCATCGGCCTCCTCTGCGGCGCCTTCCTGCTGTTGCCGCTGGTCGCGGGCTTCGCCGACCAGCCGTTCTGGGTGGACATGGGGCTGCGCGTCATCATCTTCGCCATCGCCGCCCTGAGCCTCGATCTGATCCTCGGCCAGACCGGGCTCGTCAGCTTCGGCCACGCGCTCTATCTCGGCATCGGCGCCTACGTGGTGGGTATCCTGGCGGATGCCGGGGTGGAGAGCGGCTTCGTGCAGTGGCCGCTGGCGATGGGCCTCTCGGCGCTGCTGGCCGCGGCGCTGTCGGTGGTGGCGCTGCGCACCTCCGGCACCTTCTTCATCATGATCACCCTCGCCTTCGCGCAGATGATGTTCTACGGCGCCTCCAGCCTCTACGACTATGGCGGCGACGACGGGATGCACCTCGCTGTCCGCAGCACCTTCGGCGGGCTGGTCGACCTATATGATTCCCGGCAGTTCTACTATCTGGCCCTCGCTCTTCTGGTGGTGCTCGCCGGCCTCAACATGCGCCTCGCGCGGGCGCGCTTCGGCACGGTGCTGAAGGGTATCCGCATCAATGAGCGGCGCATGGAGGCGGCGGGCTTTCCCACTTTCCGTTACAAGCTCGCGGCCTGCGTGCTCTCGGCGGCGGTGTGCGGGCTGGCGGGCGCCATGCTCGCCAATGCGGCGGAGTTCGTCGGCCCGCAATACATGGACTGGACCCGCTCGGCCGAGCTGATGATCATGGTCGTGGCCGGCGGACTTGCGACGCCCTTCGGCGCCATCATCGGCGCGCTCGCCTATCTCGGCATCGAGAAATATCTCTCCGATCTCACCATCCACTGGCGGCTCGGCTTCGGCGCGCTGCTCATCCTCCTCGTCTTCCTCGGCCGGGGCGGGCTCAGCGCCCTGTTCGCGCCGGGTCCGGCAGGGCAGCCTGCGCCTGTTCTCAAGGGATCATTCCGATGGGCAAGACCCTTCTTCAGACCGCGGGCGTGACCCGCAGGTTCGGCGGGCTCAATGCGGTCGATGCGGTGGATTTCGACCTCGCCGCCGGCGAGCTGGTGGCGGTGATCGGCCCCAACGGGGCGGGCAAGACCACCTTCGTCAATCTCCTCTCCGGCGCCCTCCGCCCCGATGCCGGCGCGGTGTTATTCGAGGGGCGGGACATCTCCCGCCTGCCGATGGATGCCCGTGCCCGGCTCGGGATCGCCCGCTCCTTCCAGATCGCCAGCATCTTTCCCGAGTTGAGCGTCATCGAGAACGTGGCGCTTGCCGCCCAGGCCCATGCCGGCCACAGCTTCCATTTCTGGCGGGAGGTGGCGGACGAGGCGCCGCTGCGCCGCAAGGCGCAGGCGCAACTCGCGGGCCTCGGCCTGTCCGAGTGCGCCGAGCGGCCGGCGTCCCAGCTCTCCCACGGCGAGAAGCGGCTCCTGGAGATCGCCATGGCCCTCGTCGTCGAGCCGCGGGTGCTGCTGCTGGACGAGCCCATGGCCGGGCTCGGCATTGCCGAGGCGCGCCGCATGATCGACTTCATCGCCGGGCTGAAGGGGCGGTTCAGCATTCTTCTGGTGGAGCACGACATGGAGGCGGTCTTCAGCCTCGCCGATCGGGTCTTCGTGCTGGCCTCCGGCGCGCGGGTGGCGGACGGGCCGCCCGAGGCGGTGCGTACCGATCCGCGCGTGCAGCTCGCGTATCTCGGCGGCGAAGGGGAGGATCTGTGATGCTGGAACTGCGGCAGGTGGGAGCGGCCTATGGCTCAAGCCGGGTGCTGTTCGGCGTCGACCTTGCCATCGCCGAGGGCGAGGTGGTGACGCTGCTGGGCCGTAACGGCATGGGCAAGACCACGACGGTGAACGCCATCATGGGCCTCGTCTCCCTTACCCAGGGCGACATCAGCTTCCGCGGCACCCGCATTTCCGGATTGCCGGCCTACAAGGTCGCGCGCAACGGTCTCGCACTGGTGCCCGAGGGCCGGCAGGTGTTTCCCAACCTCACCGTGGAGGAAAACCTCGTCGCTACGGCGGCGAACCGCGGCCGGGCGCCATCGCCGTGGACGCTGGAGGCGGTCTATGGCCTGTTCCCCGCGCTCGCCACCCTCGCCCGCCGCAGTGCCGGCCTGCTCTCCGGCGGCGAGCAGCAGATGCTCTCCATCGGCCGCGCACTGATGACCAATCCCCGCCTGCTCATTCTCGACGAGGCGACGGAAGGCCTCGCCCCCCGCATCCGCCGCGAGATCTGGGACGCGCTGGTGCGCATCCGCGAGCGCGGCCAGTCGGTGCTGGTGATCGACAAGAACATCGACATGCTGTGCCGCTTCGCCGACCGGCACCACATCCTGGAGAAGGGACGCATCGTGTGGAGCGGCAGCTCGCAGGAGCTGATGGCCGACGAGGCCCTGCGCATGCGCTTCCTCAGCGCCTGACGGCAGTCTGGTGGCCTGTTAAAACTGAAACCGGAACCGATTGAAGCCGCTACACGCAATTGGACGAAACCGCTGCCGCGGTAACTGCCCCGCATCACGGGCGCGCAGTTGTTTTCCATGTAGCATCCGGCATTGGCTTGGCTCACCAGGAATGCCGCGCCCTCAAGAGCCATTGGGCTGCTGCTGAACCACATAGTCGATCTGAAAGTCATTCCGGTAGAAGGACTCTCCCGTGATCAGCGGACGCCGATCGGCACTGAAAAGGACGTAATCGCGGATCAGCAAGGCGCTACCACGCTTCACGTTCAGTTTCTCCGCGATCTGCGGCTTGGCGAGATCCGCACGGATCTTGCCTTCCACCCGGTGCACCCGCAGGCCGAAGTCTTCGTCCAGTATGCGATGGATCGACTTGGTACGCAGCATGTCCAGCGTCATGCGCCGGCCCAGTTCATCGGGAATGATGCGGCATTCCAGGCTCATGCGCCGCCCGCCCACGAGGCGCAGTCGGTCCAGCGCATAGACCTTGGCCTTGGCGGAGAGATGCAGCGTCTCGACCTCCCCCTCCGTCGCGGCACGATGGGAAAAGCCGATCATCTCGTAATCGATGCTGGCGCCCTTGGCGGAGAGCTGCTCCTCGAAGGATCGGACCCGCGTGAGATCGATGGGCGCGCTGATCGGGCGCGCGGCGACGAACGTGCCACTGCCCGGCCGGCGCACGATGACGCCCTCAAATACCAATTGCTGGAATGCCCGCGCCACGGTGGCGCGCGTGGTGTCGAAGCGCGCGGCCAGTTCGGGTTCGGACGGCGTGCGATCGCCTTCCGCCAACCGGCCAGACTCGATCTCCTCGCGGAGGAAGCGCTGAATCCGCACGTAGAGCGGAATGAAATCGGCTTGAGACAAAAATGCCCCCCGAAAAAGCTGCATAGCCAACTAGACACGTAGTCAGATACGCATATAGGATCACTTTCAGCCGCATATTGCCAGCGGCACCGCGCCCCGAGAGCTGGAGGCCGATGCACCCATGAGCGACGTCGCCGTCCCCTCCCAGCCGCCCGCGCCGCGCAAGCTGCCGGCGCGCCTGGGGCAGCGCTCCCTCGGCATCGTGTATCTGGCGTCCCTGGTGGCCGGCCTGCTTGTGTGGCAACTGGTTGCGCAAGGATATTCCAGCTTTGTCCTCGCCTCGCCGCTGAAAGTGCTGGCCCGGCTGTGGCAGATGACGCTCTCCATGGAGCTGCCCCGCGCGCTCGGCGGCTCTTTGCAGCACATGGCGCTGGGCTATGTCATCGCCTGTGCCATTGCGCTGCCCGTGGGCCTGCTCATGGGCCGGATGCGCTTCGTCAACGATCTGCTCGATCCGGTGGTGAACCTGATCTATGCGGTGCCGAGCGTCGCCTGGGCCCCGTTCATCATGATCTGGTGCGGCCTCTACTTCGAGGCCCGCGTGGTGCTCGTGGTCATCATGTGCGTGTTCGACATGATCATCGTGGTGAGCACTGGCGCCCGCAACGCCGACCCCCGGCTTCTCGCCGTGGGCCGGGCCTTCGGCGCCTCTCCCTGGCAGCAGGTGCGCATGGTGCTGCTGCCCGAAAGCCTGCCCTTCCTGTTTACGGCGCTGCGCATCGGCGTGGTGCGCGCGGTCAACGCCATGATTACCGCCGAACTGTTTCTCGCCGCCGTCAATCTTGGGGCGATCATGAAGCAGTCCGCCGTGCGGCTCGATAGCGCCGCAGTGCTGGGTATACTTGCGGTACTCTGCCTGCTGGGCTTGGCGTTGCAAGAACTGCTGCTGCTGGCTGAGCGTCGCGTCTGCATCTGGCGGCCGGAGGGCCGGCGATGAGGACCCGCTCGCTGGCCGTCAACGCGCTCGGCATTCTCATTGTTCTCGCCCTGTGGCAGGTCGCCGGCATGCGGCTCGGCGAGGCCTTGGTGGCAACCCCGGTGCAGGCCGCCGTCAGCCTGGTCGCCACCTTGCGCGAGGGGGCCTTCTGGCCGGCGCTGTGGTCCATGCTGTGGCAGATGCTGATCGGCTATGCGGCGGCACTGCTCGTGGGCATCCCGCTCGGCATCGCCATGGGCCGCTCGAACCTCGTGCTGGCCATCGTGAAGCCTTGGGCCTCGTTGTTCATCGTGGTTTCGGCGGCGGCCATCGTGCCGCTGTTCATCATCCTCATGGGACGGGGCGTTCTATTCTGCACGTCCATCGTGTTCGTCGCCACGGTCTGGTACGTGGTGCTGACCATGACAGAGGCCGCGCGCGGCGTGTCGCCCCGCCTGCTGGACGTGGCCCGCGCCTTCGATGCGTCCGGCTTCCAGCGGTTCCGGATGGTCATCCTGCCGGCCCTCTATCCCTATGTGCTGATCGCCGCCCGTATTGGCCTGGTCCACGCGTTGCGCGCCATGGTCACTGCGGAAATGTTCATCTCCGCCGGCTTCGGCGGGCTGCTGAACGATGCGGGCCTCGATCTGTCCACTGCGCCCTTGTTCGCGCTGATCGTGATGCTGATGCTCATCTCCATCAGCGCCACCGGCGTGCTGCGCTGGATCGGGCACCGCTCGGCGCCCTGGTACCGGAGCCAGACCGGCGGCTGACGACGCCTTCCAATAAAAAGGGGACCTTCCATGTTCGATATGCTCAGCCGACGTGACCTCCTGCGCACCAGCCTTTCCGCCGGCGCCGCCCTTGGTGGCATCCTGACCCTCGGCCCGGTGTCCCGGGCTTTCGCGGCTGCACCCCGCGTGCTCAAGGTCAACACCTTGGCCTCCGCCGCCGCTGTGAACGTGCCCATGCAGGCGGCGCTGCGCATGCAGCTTGGCAGGATCAGCGGCTTCGCTGACGCCGAGGTGCGCCCCACCGCCAAGATCCCGCAGATCGCCCAGGAGGTGATCGCCGGCTCCGCGGACATCGGCGACGCCGACGTGGCGTCTACCCTCGCCGCCGCGGAGGCCGGCGCGGACCTCAAGATCATCGGCCTGTCCTACAGCAACACCTCCCAGGTGATCGTGGTCAATGCCGACAAGACCAAGAGCCTGGAAGAAATCGCCGCCAACGGCGGCACCATCGCCGTCAATTCCATCGGCGACTTCATGTACGTGATGCTGATCGGCGTCCTGCAGAAGCGCAACATCGATCCCAAGAAGGTCAATTTCATCGAGATGGGCAGTTCCGGCGACCGCGCCCGCGCGTTGCTCGCTGGTCGCGTCGATGCGGTGCCCATGCATATCGAGCAGGCTGTGCAACTGAAGGAGCGGGGCAACTACCAGATCCTGGTGCGCCCGTGGCAGGAATATCCCAACTGGTTCAGCGCGGTCATCATGACCACCGGCGCCTGGCTCCAGAAGGATGAGAACAAGCTCGCCGCCGTGGCGCTGCTGAAGGCCGTCCTGACCTCCTTCCGCAGCACCGATGCGGACTATGCCTGGTACAAGGCGCAGGTCGGCCAGTACGCCTCCTCGAAGGAGCTGAAGGCGGCAGGTGACGATTTCCTCAAGCCGATCTGGAAGACGCTCACCGAGGACATCAAGGCCTTCCCGCCGAAGATGGAGACGCTGACCCCCGACGACGTCGCCAAGGTGATCCCGGTCTACAAGGCGGCCGGTGCGCTGAACGGCACGGTGGACCTCAACAAGCTGATCGACCGCACCTATCTCGAACAGGCGATCAAAGAGCTCGCCTGACATGGCACATCTCACGGTCTCGAACATCTCGAAGTCGTTCGCCGGCTTGCCGGTGCTGGTGGACCAGTCGCTGGAGGTCCGGGAGGGCGAGTTCGTCGCCCTCCTCGGCCCCTCGGGCTGCGGCAAGTCCACCCTGCTGCAGATCATCAACGGCCTGGTCAGCGCCGATTCCGGCCGTGTCGTGCTGGACGGCAAGGACATCACCGGCAGGACCGGCAGCGGACGCGGCATGGTGTTTCAGGGATCGGATCTGTTCCCCTGGCGCACGGCGCTGGAGAACGTGGCCTTCGGGCTGGAGGTGATGGGCGTTTCCAAGGCCGAGCGCACACGCCGCGCCATGCATTATCTGCACATGGTCGGTCTCGACGGCGCCGCCGACAAATGGCCCCATCAATTGTCCGGCGGCATGCAGCAGCGGGTGGGCATCGCCCGCGCCTTCTGCATCCAGCCCTCCTTGCTGCTCATGGACGAGCCGTTCGGCGCCCTCGACGTCCAGACCCGCGACATCCTCCAGGATGAACTGGTCCGCATCTGGGAAGCCGAGCGCAAGATGGTGCTGTTCGTCACCCACGGCATCGAGGAGGCGCTCTATCTCGCCGACCGCATCCTCGTTTTCAGCAAGCGCCCGGCGCATGTGCTGAAGGAGATCACGGTTCCCTTCGAGCGTCCCCGCAGGGAAGACATGAAGCTCGCCCCGGAATTCCTGGAGCTGCGCCGCGAGATCTCGGACCTGCTTCGCCACGACATCAAGGCCTGAGCGATACCATGAGCATGCACACCCCCGGCACACCGGACATCGGCAGACGACTCGCTGCCGATCTCGCGCGCCTTAGCTTCGAGGACCTGCCGCCGGACGTGGTGCAGCTCACCAAGCTGTTCACCCTGGATACGCTGGGCGTGATCGGCGGTGCCGCCAAGGCTCCCGGCATGGCGGAGTTGCAGGCGGCGCTGACTGAATGGGAAGCGAGTGGCACGTCCACGCTGCTGCTGAGCGGGCGCACGGCCAATCCGGTCACCGCGGCGCTGGCCAATGGTGCGGCCGCGCACAGCCTGGATTTCGACGACCAGCACGACCCGGCCCGCGTCCACGTGTTCTGTGTGGTGCTGCCGGCGGTTCTGGCCGCGTTGGAAGCCGAGCGGAAGATCAGCGGAAAGGACGCCCTCGCCGCGATCGCGGTGGGTGTCGAGGTGTTCTGCCGGCTCGGCCTGGCCTGCTACAATTCGCTGGGCAAGGGCTGGCATCCCACGACGGCCCTGGGCACCATCTCCGCCGCCGCCGCCGTCGCCAAGCTGTACAAGCTCGACGCCGACAAGACCCTGCACGCCATGGCGCTGGCCTTCGTGCAGTTGAGCGGCACGACGCAGTTCATTGCCGACGGCGCGCTCGCCAAGCGCATCGGGCCGGGCTTCGCCGCCCGGTCCGGCGTGCTAGCGGCGCAGATGGCCCGGCACGGCGTCACCGGCCCCTGGCGCTTCCTAGAGGGCAAGGCGGGCCTGTTCGAGCTCTACGAGCGCGGCGAGGTGCGGCCCGAGATCCTCTCCGACGGGATCGGTGAAATCTGGCGCGTACGCGAACTCAGCATGAAGCCCTATCCGTGCTGCCGCTGCGTCCACACGGTCATCCAGATCGCGCTCGATTACCGTGCAGAAGGCATCACCGGCGCCCACATCGCTTCAGGCACTATCGAGCTCAGCGAGGTGAACCGCCAGATCGTCGGTTCGCCGTTCGACCAGGACCACCACAATCCGGTGGTCCACGCCCAGTTCAATGCGGCCTATGCCTTCGCCGCCGCACTTACCGACGGCAAGGTGACCATCCCCACTTTCACGCCCGGTCGCATCCGCGCACCGGATGTGGCCTTCGGCTCGCTGTTCGAGACCATCGCCGCCGCCGACATGGAGCCCACCGCCGTCCCCCCGGCCCGCGTGCGGCTGCATCTGAAGGATGGCCGCACCCTGGAGCGCACCCGCTGGACCATGAAGGGCGCACCCGACGAGCCGATGAGCGAAGAGGAAGTGTTCGCAAAATTCCGCGCCTGCCTGGAGCACGGCTTCGGTACGGCACCGGATGACGCGACTGCGCTTCAAGAACAGGTGATGCGGCTGGACGAGGCGCCGACGGCGCGTGATCTCATCGCATTGTTCCTCAGGTGCCGCCAGAACGGGCGCGTCGCATGACGCCGCACGCTCTCACCCCGCTCGACGGGATCGATACGCCGGCCCTGCTGGTGGACGTCGACGTGATGGAAGCCAACATGGCGCGCATCATCGCGCGTTGCCGGCAGGCCGGCGTCGGCTGGCGGCCCCATTGCAAGTCGCACAAGTCGCCCGACATCGTTCGGCTGCAGATCGCCGCCGGCGCCATCGGCGTCACCTGCGCCAAGCTGTCGGAGGCCGAGGCGATGGCGGAGGCGGGGATCACCGACATCCTCATCGCCAACCAGATCGCCGGCCCGCTCAAGATCGCCCGGCTGATGGCCCTGCGCCAGCGGGTGGATGTGGCCGTGGCGGTGGATGGCCCGGACAATGTGGCCGCCTTGGCCGCTGCCGCACAGACCGCCGGCATGCGGCTGCGCGTGCTCATCGAAGTGGATACGGGCACGCGGCGCGCCGGGGTGCTGCCCGGCGCGCCGGTGGTTGAACTGGCGCGCATCATCGCGTCCCATCCCGGATTGGAGCTGGCCGGCGTGATGACCTGGGAGGGTCACACCACCCGCATTCGCGACCCCGCCGAGAAGCGCGCCGCCATCGCGCAGGCGGTGGGCGATCTGGTGCGCAGCGCCGACCTGTGCCGCGCGGCGGGCTTTCCCATTGCCATCGTCAGCTGCGGCGGCACCGGTACGTTCGAAACCTCCGCCGGCATTCCCGGCGTAACCGAGATCCAGGCTGGCGGCGGCATCTTCGGTGATGTGCGCTACCGCACCATCTACAATGTGCCGCTGGACTACGGGCTGACCGTGCTCTCCACCGTCACCAGCCGGCCGACGCCGCAGCGGGTGATCTGCGATGCCGGCAAGAAGGCCATGAGCACGGATGCCGGCATGCCGTTTCCGCTGGATTTGCCGCCGGTCGCCTCGGTGGGGTTTTCCGCCGAGCACGGCAAGATCGAATTGCAGGGGCCGAGCGAGGAACCGCGCGTCGGCGACCGCATCCGGGTGGTGGTCGGCTATGCCGACACTACCGTCCATCTCCATGACGAGATTCATGCCCTGCGAGCCGGGCAGATCGCGCACCTCTGGCGCATTCCACGGGCCGCGCGCCTGCGCTGACGCGCCATCCCCCAACCAGCATCAGAGACTTGTATGACACGCGCAGCGGCAGACCCGTCCTATCGTCTCGGCGTCGATATCGGCGGCACCTTCACCGACGTGGTGCTGATGAGCGCCGATGGCTCCATCTTCAGCAAGAAGGTGTTGTCCACCCCCCTCGATTATAGCGAGGGCATCGAGACCGGCGTCTCGGCGCTGTTGGCCGAGCTGAATATCGCCGCGTCGCAGATCCGCGAGTTCGTCCACGCCACCACGGTGGCCACCAACACCATCATCGAGCGCAAGGGCGCCAAGGTCGGCCTCCTCACCACGCGCGGCTTCCGCGACGTGCTGGAGATCGGCCGCTTCCGCACCCCCAAGCTCTATGACATGACCTACAAGAAGCCCGCCCCGCTGGTGGATCGCCACCTGCGCCTGGAGGTGGACGAGCGCATCGCCGCCGACGGCAGCGTCATCACCGCTCTCGACGAGGTCGCGACGACCGCGGCCGCCAAGGTGTTCGCGGCGGAAGGTGTCGAGGCAATCTCGGTGACCTTCATCAATTCCTACGCCAATGGCGCGCATGAGCGCCGCGCCGCCGAGATGCTGCGCCAATTTCTGCCGGGTGTTCCGGTGACCGCCTCGGTCGACCTGCTGCCGCAGCTGGGCGAATATGAGCGCACCTCCACCACGGTGGTGAACTCCTACATCCGCCCGGTGGTGGAGCGTTATGTCTCGGCCCTCAAGGCCCGGCTCGATCGCCTCGGCATCCAGGCTCCGTTGATGATCATGCAGTCCTCGGGCGGCATCTCGCCCGGCGACGTGGTGGCCCGCCAGCCCATCGACATCATCGAGAGCGGACCGGCCGCCGGCGTGCTGGGCGGCCAGCGCCTGGGGGTGAAGATCGGCATCGGCGACATGCTGGTGTTCGATATGGGTGGCACCACCGCCAAGGCCACCGTCATCGAAAAGCACGCCTTCTCGCTGTGCCCGGAGACCGAAGTGGGCGGTGGCGCGGCGCTGGGCACGCGCATGATCAAGGGCGCCGGCTATCCGGTGCAAGTGCCCACCATCGACATCGCCGAGGTGGGCGCCGGCGGCGGCTCGATCGCCGCCAGCGATGCGGCCGGCGGCCTACTGGTCGGCCCGCGCAGCGCCGGGGCCGAGCCCGGCCCGGTCGCCTACGGGCGCGGTGGCACAAGCCCCACCGTGACCGACGCCAATCTGGTGCTGGGCTATCTCAACCCGCATGCCTTGGTCAGCGGCGAGCTGAAGCTGGACATGGACGGCGCCCACGCCGCCATCGCCTCGCTGGGCGAGAGGGTCGGCCTTCCGGCCATCGAGACCGCCTACGGCATCCACGCCATTGCCGACGCGACCATGTTGCGCGCCCTGCGCGGCGTCTCCTCCGAGAAGGGCCGCGATCCGGCGCAATACGCCATGCTGGCCATCGGCGGCAACGGGCCTGTGCATGCCTGCTCGCTGGCTCAGGCGGCGGGCATGACCCACATCGTGGTGCCGCCCGTGGCCGGGCTGTTCAGCGCGCTGGGCATGTTGTTTGCCGACGTGGAGCACCAGTTGGTCCAGGCCTTCTATCGCCGCCTGGACGAGACGGACCTGACGCGCCTGGAGGAGGCCTTTGCGCCCTTGCGCGCCCGTGGCCTGGAGATGCTCCGCGCCGAAGGCTTCGCCACGCCGGATCGGCAGAGCGTCAGCCTGTTCGCGGACCTGCGCTACATGGGCCAGACGACGCCCCTGACCCTGCCGGTGCCGGATGGCGCCGACGCTTTGGAGAAGCTGGCGGCCGCCTTCCATACCGAGCATTCCGGCGTGTTCGGCTATGCTTCGCCGCACGAGCCGATCCAGTTCGTCTCGCTCAAATTGGTGTGCCGTGGCGTGCCCGAGCATCCGCGCATGCCCGACCAGGCCCGTCGCAGCGCCGAGAAGACGGCCACCGCCCATGTGCGTCGCGCCTATTTCGGCCTGGAGGGCTGGTTCGATACACCCGTGGTACCGCGTGCGGCACTGGCCGCCGGCGCCATGTCCGGGCCGCTGATCGTCGAGGAATACGACACCACCATCGTCGTCCTGCCCGGCTGGAGCGCGGCCCTCGACAGCTGGAACAACGTCCTCGTCACACGCAGCGCAGCGTGAGGGAGCCTGACATGACGATCATCGATCCCGTCCGCCGCGAACTCTTGAAGAACGCCCTCATCACCACCGCCGACAACGCGCTGGTGATGGTCACGCGTACGGCGCGCACCTCCAACGTCAAGAACAGCATGGATTTCTCCGCCGCCATCTGCGACGGCCGGGGCCGGCTGGTGGCGCAGGGGCTCGCCGTGCCGGTGCACCTGGGCGTGGTGATGCCGGCGTTGGACGCCTGCCTCGCCCATTTCGGCGAGGATGTGCGCGAAGGCGACGTGCTGGCCAGCAACGATCCCTATTCGGGATGCAGCCACCTCAACGACATCTTCACCTTCAAGCCGGTCTATGTGAAGGGCCGGCGCATCGCCTTCGTGAGCCTGATCCTGCACCATTCGGACCTCGGTGGCCGGGTGCCCGGCGGCAACGCCGCCGACAGCATGGAGATCTTGGAGGAGGGACTGCGCATTCCCCCGCTGAAGATCGTCGAAGCGGGCAAGCCCAACGAGACGCTCATGCGCATCATCGAGTTCAACACCCGCGTGCCCGACCGGGTGATGGGCGACGTGCGGGCGCAGCTCGCCGCCCTCGACCAGGCCGCGGCCGAAGTGGAAAAGCTCGCCGCCACCTGGGATCCGGATGTCCTCGATGCCTATCTGGATGACCTCATCGACTATGCCGAGACGCTTACCCGCGCCGATCTTGCGGCGCTGCCGAACGGTTCCGTGGAGTTCGTGGAGTGGAATGATGACGACGGCGTCGGCAACGGCCCGATCCGCATCCACCTGAAGCTCACCAAGACTGGCAGCGAGATCGAGGCCGACCTCACCGGCACCGACGACGACAAGGGCGGCGCCGTCCATTGCAACCGCGCCTTCACCGTCTCCTGCGTCTATGCGGCCATCCGCACCGTGCTCGGCGCGTCCATTCCCAACAATGCCGGCCTTTACCGCGCCATCACGGTCAAGACCCGGCCGGGTACCTTCGTGGACGTGCGCTATCCCGCGGCGGTGGGCTCACGCGGCCAGGTGGGCTTCCGCCTGCGCTCCATCGTGCTGGGCGCGCTCGCCACCTTGCTGCCGGGCCGCCTGCCGGCCTGCGCCGGCGGCTCGGAATTCGCCATCGCAGCCTCGGGCAACGATGCGGCGGGACGCCGTTTCCTGCATCTGGAGTTCCACAACAACACCGGCCTCGGTGGCGGTCCGGACAGCGATGGCCAGGATGCCGGACCCTACTGCATCGGCAACCTTGCCAATGTGCCGGTGGAGCTGATCGAGGCCGAGCATCCTCTGCGCATCGAGGAATATGCCTTCCTCCCCGACACCGGCGGTGCCGGCCAGTATCGCGGCGCTCTGGGCATGGTGCGGCAGTATCGGCTGCTGGTGGACGACGTGCAGGTGCAGGTGCGCTCCGACCGCTTCACCTCCCAGCCCTGGGGCCTGTTCGGAGGAGGACCGGGCGCGGGCGCCAAGTCCATCCTGAACCCCGGCCCGGATGCCCAGCCGCTGCCGTCCAAATTCACCCGCCGGTTCAAGAGCGGCGACGTCCTGCGCTTCGAGATGGCTGGGGCCGGCGGCTACGGCGAGCCGGCCGCCCGCGATGTGGCGCGGATCGCCGAGGATCTGCACCAGGAAAAGCTCACCCCCGAATACGTGCGGCAGACCTATCCCGAAGGGGCTTCCGCACCGAACGCCTGATGGCCCGAAACGTCAGATAAAAGGCTGCGGCGCCGCATCAGTCGCCGCGGCGCGGCGCCCCTCTTTTGCGAGCTGTGTTGATCCCTTGGCCTGGGTAGGGATGGCGGGGATTGAACATCAGGCCGTCCGGTGCACCGAATCTCTGCGGTCGGGCGGTTCTGGCGCGTCCTCTAGCCCATAGACCGCGCGCGCCGCGGCAGCGCTGACATAACCGAACGCCACATCGCGGCGCACCGCGTCACGATCACGGGAGCAGGGGACGCCATAGCCGCCGCCGCCCGCCGATGTGCACACGAGGCAGGCCCCCGGCTCCAGCACCACGCCGCTGTCGTGCACGCCCAGACGGCGCTCACCGCTGTCGGCTTGGGCAATACGGTAGTCGTGGCCTGCCCCGTCCGCGCCACCGCCGGTACCGAAGGGCGGCACCAGCACGCCCTCGCCCGAGGCGTTGAGCACCGCCGGCGTGGTGCCGTCATAGCGTAGCCGCATCAGCCCGCCGAGGCCGCCGCGCTGCTGCCCGGCGCCGCCGGTGTCGGGCGCCAGGGCATATTCCTCCACCACCAGCGGATAGGAGGCCTCGGTGCGCTCGATGGAGGGCGAGGGCGTGCCGCCGGGATTGTGCAGGCCGCCGAGATTGGGCCAGCCGTCGTGATCGCGATTGCCGCCGGTGCCGCCCTTGTTGAAGAAATAGTGCCAGATGAAGGGCCGCCCCTGCCGGTCCGCGCCGGCCAAGGCGAAGCGGAAGCGGCGGGCGAAGCCGCCGATGGCACGCTCCGGATTGGCGCCCCCCAACGCCTGGAGAACCGCCTCGATGAGCGCGCAGGCGGTGGAGGAGGTGCAGGCCCCCACGGGGGCGGGCAGCACCGGGTCCAGGAGGCTGCCGGGCCGGGTGCGGATCTCGATGGCGCGGGCGCTGCCGTCATTCAGGCCCTGCTCATCGCCGCTGAAATAGAGAAAGGCCACCATCACCGCCGCGCGGGTGTTGGCATAGGGGCTGTTGATGAAGGCCGGTACCTGGTCGGGGCATTGGGTCAGGTCCACCACCGCGCGCCCGTCCTCAAGGGTGACGATGACGGGAATGGGAAGCAGGTGGCCGGGCGCCGGCTCGTATTCCATGCAGCTGCGCCCCTCGTACCGGCCCTGGCGACAGCCGCGCAGCATCTGCCGCATGATCGCCTCGCCGCCGTCCAGCACCGCGCAGACGCAGGCCTCGATTTCCTCGGCGTCATAGCGCCGGAACAGCTCTTCCAGCCGCGCCGCGCCGGCCTTTACGGCCGCGAGCTGCGCCATCAGGTCGCCTTCCAGGTCCTCCGGCCGGCGGGAATTGCTGGCCACCATCCGCAGCACGTCGCGGCGCACGCCGCCGCGCGCCGCCAGCTTCACCGGCGGGATGCGCAGCCCCTCGTGCCAGATCTCGCGGGCGGCGGCGCTGTAGCCGCCCGCCGACAGGCCGCCGATGTCGCCCTGGTGGGCCCTGAGCGCCACCCAGAAGCGCAGCTTTCCGCCGTGGAAGAAGGGCATGGCCAGCGTCACGTCCGGCAGATGGCTGCCGCCCCAGAACGGGTCATTGGCCATCAGGATGTCGCCGTCGGCGAGGTCGTCCTCGAAGGCCTCCGCCATCAGCCGGACCGCGAGCGGCATGGCGCCCATGTGGATGGGCACGCGCTCGGCCTGTGAGACGGTCTGGATGTCGGAGGACAGCAGGACGGCGGAGAAATCCTGGTTCTGGTTGAGGATGGGCGAGAAGCACGTATGCGTCATCGTCTCCACCATCTCCTCCGTCACCGCCTTCAGCTTGTGGCGGACCACCGCCAGGGTCAGAGGGTTCAGCATGCCCGTTCTCCCGCGGGGGCGGCGGCGTCGGATAGGCAGAGGCTGCCGGTGGCATCGAGGGTGGCCGTGCTGCCCGGCAACACCAGGACCGAGGTGGCCGCGGAATCGATCAGCGCCGGCCCGGCGATGACCATGCCGCGGCGGATCTCCTCGAACCAATAGACCGGCGCCATCACCGCCGCGCCAATGAAGATGCGGCGTTCCCCGGTGCGTGCCGCCGCGCAGTCCACGCCGCCCGCCGGTGCCGCGTCGAGCACGGGCAGGGCGAGCTTGGGCAGCGTGTTGAACACCGCGACGCGGCAGGTCTCCACGATGCCCGGCTCGCCAGGATGGGTGTGGTGGTAGAGGTCCTCATAGGTCGCGACGAAGCGCCGTTCGAGATCGGCCGCGGTGTCGTCCGGCTCGAGCGGCACCGGGATTGTGTGCACCTGCCGCTCGTAGCGGCAGTCGGCGAAGCGGCGCACATGGATGTCGCCTGCATGGCCGCCACGACTACGAGATGTCTCCAGCGCCGCGCGGCCCTCGACTTCCAGAGCGCCGAACACCTGCGCCAGCCGGCCGTCGTGCAGGTCACGGATGGGCGCGTTGACAGTCTGCTGGAGATCCTGCCGCACGTCCGCCGCCAGGAACCCCAGCGCGGAGAGCACCGAGGCCATGGCCGGGATGATGGCGGTGGGGATCTCCAGCTCGCGCGCGACCGCATTGGCGTGCAGCCCGCCGGCGCCGCCGAACGACATCAGCGCGAAATCGCGCGGGTCCATGCCGCGTCGCACGGTGGCGAGGCGGATCCCCTCGGTGATGCGCGAGGTGGCGAGCACGTGGATGGCATAGGCGGCCTCGTCCACGCCGATGCCCAGCGGGGCCGCGATCTCCTGCGTGATGACCGCCCGCGCCGCCGCCACGTCTAGTCGCATCCGCCCGCCGAGGAAGGTCTCGCCGGAGATGAGGCCGAGCACAAGATTGGCGTCGGTCAGCGTCGCCCGCGTGCCGCCCTTGCCGAAGCAGGCCGGGCCGGGCACGGCGCCGGCGCTCATGGGGCCGATGTCCAGCATGCCCCCGGCATCGATGCGGGCGATGCTGCCGCCGCCGATGCCGAGCGGATTGATCTCGATGGCGGGGGCCGCGATGCGCAGGCCCGCCAGCTCGGCGCGGTTGCGCTCCACCGGGAGACCGTCCTGGATGATGCAAATGTCGGTGCTGGTGCCCCCGGTGTCATAGGTCACCAGTTGCGGCAGGCCGAGGGCGCGGGCGTAGAGTGCGCCGGCCATGGCGCCGCCCGCCGGGCCGCTGGTCACCGCCCCCACCGCCCGCGTGCCGGCCTCGGCGACCGGCAGCACACCGCCGTTGGACTGCATCACCTGCACCGGCACGGTGATGCCGCGCTCGGTCAGCCGCCCGAACAGGCGGTTCAGATAGGTCTTGAGGCCGGGGCCCACATAGCCGTTCACCACCGCCGTGGAGAGCCGGTCATATTCGCCCTCCCGCCCGAGGATCTCGTGGCCCAGCGAGATGAAGGGCTCCCAGCCGGTGGCGGCGATGGCCGCGCGCACCGCCTGCTCGTGCGCGGGCCGGCGGTGGGCATGGAGGAAGCAGACGACGACCCCGTCCACACCGGCCGCCCGCAGGGTGGCGATGGCCGCGTCCAGGCTCTCGGGGTCGAGCGGCAGCACGGCTGTGCCGTCCGGCGCGACGCGCTCGCGCACCTCCAGCCGCAACGGCCGGGGAATGACCGGCGTGGGCGGGGCGGTGCGCAGCGCATAGCGGTTGTCGCGCGCCCCCTCCCGCAGCTCCAGCAGGTCGCGAAAGCCCTGGGTGGTAATGAGCCCGAGGCGCGCACCGCGCCGCTCCACCAGGATGTTGGTGGCCACCGTGGTGCCATGGATGAACAGCTCGATGCCCGGCAGGAGGGTATCCAGCGTCAGTTCCAGCTCGTCGGCCAGCAGTTTCAGCGCGTCCAGTACGCCGCGCGAGGGATCGTCCGGCGTCGAGGGCGTCTTGACGAAGCGTAGGCCCCTCAGCGGGTCGGCCGCCACGAGGTCCGTGAAGGTTCCGCCCACATCGACCCCGATCATCATGAGCAGGCTATCCAGTCGCCAGCTATCCAACGCATGCGCCTGAAACTCCCGTTCTGATGTCCTGGGACAATCTGCAGGCGGCGGGATCGATCTCACAATTGCAATCTGATATCGATCATGATGCCGAAGTGAGATACCTTTCAGCAGATCCCAGCCCGAGCGCCCGCCCATGAACCTCACGTCGCTCCGCTATTTCGTCGCCGTGGTGGAGGCCGGCTCCATGCGCGAGGCTGCCGAAGGGCTGCATGTGGCGCAGTCCGCGCTCAGCCGGCAGATCCAGAACCTGGAGCAGGCGTTCGGCGCGCCGCTGCTGTCGCGCCTGCCGCGCGGCATCGCCCCCACCATGGCCGGGCGCGTGCTGCTGCGGCATGCGCGGGACACCCTCTCCGCCGTCGCCATGGCCCATGACGAGATCGCCGCCTTGCAGGGGCTGCGTCGGGGCGAAATCCGCATCGCCACCATCGATCCGTTGGCAGAGGACATCCTGCCCGGCCTCATCACCCGCTTCCAGGCCCGCCACGCGGACATCTCCTTCGATGTCCGCGTCGGCAATACCCGCCAGGTGCAGGGGCTGGTGCGCGAAGGGCTGGCGGAAATCGGCATCGGCTATAACCCGCCGCCCGACCCGGACCTCGCCGTGCTCACCGCCGTGGACCAGCCGCTGACGGCTTTCGTCGCGCCGGACCATCCGCTCGCCGCGCATGCCGCCATCGCGCTGGAGGCGCTGGAGGGCTGCCGGCTCATCCTGCCGCCCGCCCGCTCGCCGACGCGGCGACTGATCGACGAGGCCATGCGGCGCCAGGGCGTCACCACGCGGGTGGCGGTGGAGAGCGATTCCGTGGCGCTGCGCCTGAACACCGCCGCGCGCACGCAGGCCGTGGCGCTGCTGGCGGAACTGTCCGGCCGCACCGCGGTGGCGCAGGGCCGGCTGGCGGGCGTGCCCATTGCCGACCCGGCCGTGGAGAACGGCAGCATCCAGATCTTCGCCCTCAAGGCGCGCCAGCGCTCCCGCGCCGTCACCGCCTTCCTGCGCGGCCTCCAGATGGCCATCCGCCACGCACGGTGAACATCGTCGGCACCGTCAGGCGAGGAGCCTATGCGAGGGGCGTCACGCTCGATTTCTCCCGGCCAGGAAAGCTCACCGACAACGCGTTCATCGATCCCTTCAATGGGTGCTTCCGGAGTGAGCGCCTGAACACCCACTGGTTTCTGACGCTTGCCGACGCGGCGGAAAAGACGGAGGCTTGGCTCAGGGACTACGACGAGGATCGGCTGCGTGGGGCCGCCTGCCATAACCCTCCGATGACGTTGCAGAACTCCGGCGGCGCCCCAGCCCACCGCCGTGAGCAAGGCCGGAAAGTCCAACTTCCGGCGGTCCAACGAATGGTCTCGGATCACCTTGGCGGGACAAACAATGGTGTGGAATTTATTTCGCGGCTTAAGGCAGGTTTTCACGGGTCGTGTAGTCAAGAAAATTGACACCACAATCGGTGGCGGTGGCGTAACAATTTCGCTCCGCCTTAAGGAAGGACGTGACGGAGATTTATACGTCGTTCTCGTGCGGAACGCTGGGAATTATCTCAGCTATGACCCAATGGAACTGGCCGAGTTTGAAACCCTTTTCAGTGCCATGCAGGAAATTCGAATCGCTGCGACGAGATCACCAGAATTGGCTATCCGCTCCAACCGTCCGTAGCTCGCTGGCCGACACAATCTGCCGTCCCGCTCGATCCCGCCCATTTCCGGCAAATCCCGATTGTGTCTACCGGGGACCACCACGAGCGAATGCAGGTGCTGGGGCAGATGCCAGGGCACGATTTTTCGTGGTCAGGAGTCTTTATTGTATTTCAGGTATTTATGGAATTTTGATTGGTGGAGCCGAGGGGAATCGAACCCCTGACCTCTGCAGTGCGATTGCAGCGCTCTCCCATCTGAGCTACGGCCCCGAACCGTGGGAGGCGCCATTTATGATTTGGGGCCCCATGCTGTCAAGCGGGGAAAATCCCGGCGAGGACGGGATTTTCAGCCTGTCCACCGTTCCGCGTCACGTCCCTTGTGGTCCGGCCGTGCGCTGGCCTCTCAGCACCACGTAGATGGCCGGGATGACCAGCACGGTCAACGCCGTGGACGAGGCGAGGCCGAACAGCAGGGAGATGGCGAGGCCCTGGAAGATCGGGTCCGTCAGGATCACCGCTGCGCCGATCATCGCCGCCAAAGCGGTGAGGAGGATGGGCTTGAACCGGATGGCGCCCGCTTCCAGCAACACTTCCTCGAGCGGACGGCCGGGTGTGCGGGCGTGGCGGATGAAGTCCACGAGCAGGATGGAGTTGCGCACGATGATGCCGGCCAAGGCGATGAAGCCGATCATGGAGGTGGCCGAGAAGGGCGCGCCGAACAGCCAGTGGCCGGTCATTATTCCTATGAATGTCAATGGGATAGGCGTCAGGATGACAAGCGGCAGCTTGAACGAGCCGAACTGCGCCACCACCAGGATGTAGATGCCGAGGATGGCGACGATGAAGGCGCCGCCCATGTCGCGGAACGTCACCCACGTCACCTCCCATTCGCCGTCCCACAGGAGGGTCGGCTTCGCCTCGTCGGAGGGCTGGCCGTGGAGGGCGATGACAGGCTTGGGCAAGCCGCCGAAATCCATGTTTTCCAAGGCCTTGGACACAGCCATCATGCCATAGACGGGGGCCTCGTAGGCGCCGGCGAGGTCGGCCGTGACCATCTCGGCGGGGCGGCCGTTGTGGCGGAAGATGGGGAAGGAGGCGGGTTCGCGGACGACGCGGACCACGTCGCCCAGTTCCACCACGCCGCGCCCGCCGGGCAGGGCGTTGGCAGGCACGGGCGTCGCCAGGGTGCGTTCGTCTACAGCCTTGTTTCCCTTTGACATTTCGAGTCGGATCGGGATCGGCGCCCGGCCGCCGCCGCGGTGGGAATAGCCCAGGGTGCCGCCGGCGAAGATACCGCGGATGGCGTCGTACACATCCCCTTGTTCCACCTTGTAGAATTCGAGGTTGTCCTGGTCGATGGCGAGGCGGACGCGCTCTCCGGGGGTGCCGAAGCTGTCGTCCACGTCCACGATAAAGGGAACACTTTCAAAGGCTTGGCGCACCTTGCGGGCGACCGCGCGGCGGGTGTCCGGGTCGGGGCCGTAGATCTCGGCCAGGAGGGTCGCGAGCACCGGCGGGCCGGGGGGCGGCTCCACCACCTTGAGTGACGAGCCCGGCGGAAGTGCGATTGATTTCAATCGGTTACGGACGTCGAGCGCGATCTCGTGGCTGGTGCGGGAGCGCTCGCCCTTCTCCTTCAGGTTGATCTGGATGTCGCCCTGCTTGGGGGCGGCCCGGAGGCCGTAGTGGCGCACCAAGCCGTTGAAATTGAAGGGCGCAGCGGTGCCGGCATGGGTCTGGAAGGAAACGGACTCCGGCAGGTCCGAGAGCGCGTTCACCATGGCATTCAGGGTGGAATCGGTGCGTTCCACAGGGGTGTCAGCTGGCATGTCCAGAATGACGGCCAGTTCGGTCTTGTTGTCGAACGGAAGCAGCTTCACCGTCACCGCGTGGGTGTAGAAGAGGCTGAGGGAGGCGAGGGTCGCCACCCCCACGGTGGCGAGGAAGGCACCTGAGCGGGCGCGGGAGGCGAGGATGGGACGGGCCACCCTGACATAGAAGCGCCCCAGCCGGCCGCCGTCGGCGGCTTCGCCATGGTCGCCGCCATGGGTGCTGCCATCACCTTGCCCCGCCCGGCCGGCGATCCTGAGCATCAGCCAGGGGGTGAGGACGACGGCGACGAAGAAGGAGAAGACCATCGCCGCCGAGGCGTTGGCCGGGATGGGGCTCATGTATGGGCCCATCATGCCGGAGACGAACAGCATGGGCAGCAGTGCCGCCACCACGGTCAGCGTGGCGACGATGGTGGGATTGCCCACCTCGGCCACCGCGTCGATGGCGCCCTGCGCGCGGGAACGCCCGTCCTTCATGGCCCAGTGGCGGGCGATGTTCTCGATGACGACGATGGCGTCGTCCACCAGGATGCCGATGGAGAAGATGAGCGCGAACAGGCTCACGCGGTTCAGCGTGTAGCCCATGAGGCGGGCGGCGAAGAGGGTGAGCAGGATGGTGGTGGGGATGACCACCGCCACCACCAGCGCCTCGCGCCAGCCGATGGCGAAGCCCACCAGCACGAC
This sequence comes from Xanthobacter aminoxidans, assembly GCF_023571765.1. Lineage (GTDB taxonomy): Bacteria > Pseudomonadota > Alphaproteobacteria > Rhizobiales > Xanthobacteraceae > Xanthobacter > Xanthobacter aminoxidans. The sequence goes on from NZ_JAMJXC010000001.1 coordinate 74,759, forward strand.
AATGGAGACGGTGGCGAGGCCGAGATGCAGCAGCAGCTCGTTGGCCTTCTCGTTGGCGCTCTCGCCGTAGTTGCGCGTGACCTTCACCTCCACGTCGGCGGGGAGGGTGGAGCCGTTTGCCGCCTTGATCTGGTTGAGCACCTCCTCGGCGATGACCACCGCATTGGTGCCGGGGCGCTTGGCGATGGCGAGCGACACCGCCGGGCGCCGGGTGAGGCCATCCGGCCCCTTCTCGATATGGGTGACGTAGTGCTCGGCCGGCTGGGTGGCGAGGGTCACGTTGGCCACGTCGCGCACATAGACCGGGCGCCCGTCGCGGGAGGTGAGGAGGATGCCGCCGATCTCGGAGGGGGTCTGCAGCGTCTGGCCGGCGACGAGGGTGCGCTGGCCATTGGCCTCGCGCACGGTGCCGGTGTTGAAGGTGCGGTTGGCGCCTTCCAGCTTGCCCTGCAACTGGGCAAGCGTGATGCCGTAGAGGGAGAGGCGCTCGGGATCGGGCGCGACGCGGATCTCTTCCGGCTGCTCGCCCACGATGTAGGTGAGGCCGATGTCGGGCAGCTTGGAGATGTCGGCCTGAAGCTCCCGCGCGACGCGGGTGAGGTCGTTGGCGGTCCAGCGGCTCGCGGCTTCGGGCTTGGGCACGAGGGTGAGCACGAGGATGGCCACGTCGTCGATGGAGCGGCCGACGATCAGAGGCTCGGTGATGCCCACCGGGATGCGGTCGAGATTGGCCCGCACCTTCTCGTGCACGCGCAGGATGGCGGCATCTGGGCTGGTGCCGGTGAGGAAGCGCGCGGTGACGACCACGCCGTCGTCCTCGGTCTGCGAATAGACGTGCTCCACCCCGTCGATGGCCTTGACGATGGTTTCCAGCGGCTCGGTGACGAGCTTCACCGCATCCTCGGCCTTCAGCCCCTGGGCCGAGACGCGGATGTCCACCATGGGCACGGAAATCTGCGGCTCCTCCTCGCGCGGCAGGGTGACGAGCGCGATGAGGCCGAAGGCGAAGGCCGCGAGCAGCAGCAGCGGGGTGAGGGGGGAGGCGATGAAGGTGCGCGTCAGCACGCCGGCGATGCCGAGGGGGCGGGTCTCGCCCGAATGGGTCTCGCCCGAATGGGGCACGCCGTGGGAGGTCTCGCTCATGGTCAGTGCCCCGCCGCGGAGATCACGTCCCCGTCCTTGAGGCCGGTGAGAATTTCCACCCGTTCGCCGTCGTCGCCGGCAAACCGCTCGCCGAGGATGACGGGCACGTCGAGCGGCCCGCCTGCGGTCGAAAGCGTCACATAATCGATGCCGTGCTGGGTCCGGATGAGGGCGGCCGGAACGGCCAGCACCGCGCGCTTGCCGATCTCCACCCACACCAGCGTGCGCTCGTTGACGAAGTAGTTGCCGAGGTCGTTCACCTCCACGTCGGCCATGACGCGGCCGGCGGAAATCTCCGGATAGACCTTCACGATGCGGCCCGGCCGGGCGGTGGCGGGAGAGCCGGCCTTGTCCTGCGAAATGCCGCGCTCGCCGATGCGCACCGTGCCGCCCTCGCGGATGGAGGCGGCGTGACGCTCCGGCAAGGAGAGCCTGAGGTAATAGGGGCCCGAGGCGACGCGGGCGATCTCGTCGCCGGCCAGCACCACGCTGCCGGGCGTCACCGGAACGGTGAGGACGCGGCCATCGGCGGGCGCGATCACGGCGCCCTCGCGGGCACGCTGGAGCACCACCGCGCGGTCGGCCTGCGAGGCCGTGACCTGGTTGGTGGCGACATCGAACTGGGTCTTTGCCGTATCGAGCCGCGCCTGGCTGGCGACGCCGCGGGCGACGAGCTGCTGGGCGCGATCCAGTTCGATCTTCGCATTGTCGAGCTGGGAGGTCAGCTCCTTGATCCTGGCGTCGGCGGCATTGAGAGAGAGGGCGTTCTTGTCGTCCACCACCAGGGCGATCTCGTCGCCCTCCTTCACGCTGTCGCCCTCGGAGACGGAGACGGCACGCACGGTGCCGCCGATGCGGGCGCGGGCGGGCACCACGGTGCGGCTCTTGACCTCGCCGAAGACGCCCTTCAGCTCCGGCACCTCCACGTTGCGCACGGTGAAATCGGCGGCGCGGGCGGTGCCGGGGAAGGCGCCATACGCAGGCAAAAGGGCAGCCATCGCCACCGCGAAGGCCGCGGCGGGCGGGATGAAGCGCAGGGACATGGTGGCTCTCTCTGCCCGGCCTCGCGCCGGGCGGGGGTCAGATTTGGGAGTTCAGGTAAAGGCGACGCCGGGCTTCACGCCCAGCTTCTTCAAGAGGATGGCCGCCGGGCAGAAGCCGGTGACCGACGCCTGCATCAGGTTCGCGCCCACGAAGGCGGTGAGCCAGAAGAAATAGGGCGACACGGTGAGGCCGAGGCCGAGCGACGCCAGCACCATGAAACCCGCAAACATCATGACGATGCGATCGACAGACATTATCCTGCTCCCGAGATCCTGCTTCGTTGAGGCGCTCTTTCGGGCGTCCCTTCCGTGCGGGGCGTCCCGCGTTGCCATTGCATCTAACATTCGATTATCATAAATTCAAGACTATGAATGTTGTCGAGATGATCCCCGCTTCGGAGCGGGCCGCCGAACTGATGCGCAGCCTGTCCCACCCGCAGCGCCTGCTGGTGCTGTGCGCGCTGGTGGACGGCGAGAAATCCGTCGCGCAGCTGCGCGACGAACTCGCCATCGAGCAGGTGCCCATGTCGCAGCAACTCATGCGGCTGAGGTCGGATGGGCTGGTGGAGGCACGTCGCGAAGGCACCAGCGTGTTCTATCGCATCGCGCGCGAGGAGGTGCTGGCGGTGATCGCCGCCCTTCACAAGGCGTTCTGCCCGAACCGGGTGGAGTGCTGAGGGGAGAGCGCGGCGCGGACCGGATGCGTCGCCGAGGGACACAGACCGCTCTCGCGTCCCGGACGCCTGCAGCGGAGCGGAAGGCGAGCCGGGACCCAGCGCAAGGAACCGCCGAAGGCGCTTCCATGCCTGAACACCCCAGGGCATTGCCCGCTGCGCGGTGCTTTTGCGCTGGACCCCGGATCGGCGCTCCGGTTGCGCCGTCGCTTGTCCGGGGAACGGTGCTCATTCACGCCGGCCGCCACACCGCCGTGCGCTTGATCTCCATATCCTCCAGCTCCCGCGTCACCGGAACCGAGTATTCCGCGAGCTTTACCAGCCGGTCCTTGGGCAGATAGGTGCGGCCGGGATCGCCGATGAGCACGGTGGCGCCGCGCGCGGCGAGGGCGAGGAGCCAGGCGAACACCTTCTCCGAAAGATCGCGCTCATAGGCGATGTCGCCGGCGAGCACCGTGTCCCAGCCGTCGTCCCGCCCGATGAGGTCCGCCTGGGTGGGCGAGAGGGCGACGCCGTTCGCCGCCCCATTGAGGGCGATGGCGGCCACCGCGAAGGGGTCGATGTCGGCGCAGGTGACGCCCGCCGCCCCCGCCTTCATGGCGGCGATGCCCACCAGCCCCGAGCCGGAGGCGAAATCCAGCACGCGCCGCCCGCGCACCGTCTCGGGGTGGTCCAGCACATGCCGGGCGAGGGCCTGCCCGCCGGCCCAGGCAAAGGCCCAGAAGGGAGGCGGCAGGCCGAGTTCGCCCAGTTCCTCCTCGGTGCGATGCCAGATGGGCACCGCCTCGTCGGCCACATGCAGCGACACCTCCGGCACCAGAGGCACCGGGCGCAGGCGCGTCTCGGCGCGGATGAAGGCGTTGGGGTCGGTGATGGGGCGGCTCACCCCTTGATGCCGCCCATGGCGCAGACGAGGGACCATTCCTCGTCCGTCACCGGCTGCACCGAGAGGCGGGAGAATTTCATCAGCGCCATTTCGGCGAGGCGCGGCTCGGCCTTCACGGCGGCGAGGGTGACGGGGGTCTTCAGCGGCTTCACCGCCTTGATGTCCACCATCACGAACTTGCCGGTGGGGTCGGAGGGGTCCGGGTAGGCCTCCTTGATGACCTCGACGATGCCGACGATCTCCTTGCCCTCGTTGGAATGGTAGAAGAAGCCGGTGTCGCCGATCTTCATGGCGAGCATCTGCTGCTTGGCGAGGTGGTTGCGCACCCCGTCCCAGTGGGTGCCCTTGGCCCCCGCCTTCACCTGCATCTCCCAGGACCATTTGAAGGGTTCGGACTTGTAGAGCCAGTGGGCCATGGCAATGCTCGCGTTCGCAATCGATGGTTCGGATGTGCCGTTTCCCGCCTTGCTTGGCAAGGCATGATGGCAAGGATTGCGTGTTGCGGCCGAGGCCTTAATGTCCGCCGCCGGCGGCGCGGACGGGCGCCGCACCACGAGGAAACGCACCATGGTCTATGAGATTGCCACGCTCGACATCAAGGAAGGCTCCGAAGCCGCCTTCGAGGCGGCGGTGAAGGAGGCGGCCCCCTATTTCCAGAAGTCGCGCGGCTGCCGCGGCCTGTCGCTGGAGCGCTGCGTGGAGACGCCCTCGCGCTATTACCTCGTGGTCACCTGGGACAGCGTGGAGGACCACATGGTCCACTTCCGCAATTCGCCCGAATTCCAGGAATGGCGCCGCCTCGCCGGCCCCCACTTCGCCAATCCGCCGTCGGTGGAGCACACCAGCGTGACGGCCACCTACTTCTGATCGCGGTCCCGCCCCCTCCGGCAGGGGGCGGGCCCCTACGCAGTTTCCCGGACTTGTTGGCTATTCCCGATCGTACATAGCTTGTTCCATCTCAATGCTCCGGCGCACGCCCTTTGCCAGCGTGCCGGATCGCCCGTTTGGGGCGCGACGCATTTTTGGAGGCTTGCCGTGGCGATCGCTTCCGGGACGGACCCCGCGTCCGATGGTCCTGCCGCCTTTTTCCGTGCCCAGCATGCCGCGTTCGGCGCGACCCTCGGCGCCCATGCGGGCTCGGCCGAGCTCGTCGACCGCATCTGGATGCAGGCCTTCTCCAGCTACGAGCACAACGTAACGGAACAGACGAAGGATCTGCCGCCGCTCGCCTGCCACAAGGGATGCGGCACCTGCTGCCGCATCCAGGTGGCGGCCACCATGCCCGAGGTGCTGATGGTGGCGCGCTATGTCCGCACCATGGCCGAGGGCTTCCGCAAGGTGGGCATTGACCTTCCCGCCCGCCTCGCCGCCGCGCAGGCCACCGCGCCCGCCGCCTCCGGCACCATGGCGCTGGGCGGGGAATGCCCGTTCCTCGCCGAGGGCATCTGCGTGATCTATCCGGTGCGCCCGCTGGCCTGCCGCGGCCACGTCTCCTTCGATGCGGAGGCGTGCATCGCCGCGCTGGAAGGCGAGGCGGACGAGGTGCCGGTCTCCGAATCCCATCGCACGGTGCGGGCGCTGGTGCAGGGGGCGCTGCAATCGGCCCTGCGGGATGCCGGCAAGCCGTGGGCGCTCTACGACCTGCTCGGCGCCCTGCGCATCGCGCTCGCCCACCCCGACGCCGAGGCCGCCTTCCGCGCCGGCGAGGATGTGCTGGACCCCGCCATCATCGCTCATGTGAGCCGCGAGGAGATGGGCCGCACCTTCGACCGGCTGAAGGCCTGAAGCCCGCGCGGCGTCTGAGCGAGACGGCCCATAAAGCCCGCGCGGCGCCTGAGCGAAGGCAGCGAACAAAGCCCGCGCGACTTCATCCCCCTGTCATCGCCCGCCTTGTGCGGGCGATCCACCGAGCCGCCAGAAGAGTGCCCGGCCTGCGAGAACCGGACGCGCGGATGGGTGGATCCCCCGGACGAGCCGGGGGATGACGCTTGTGAAGGGGCGATGACGGCGTGAACACCGAGCCGGGGGATGACGGCTGTGAGAGGCGGCACGGGCTCCGGCCTCCACCTTTCGCTCACTCCGCCCTTTGCGGCCTCGCCATCAGCGCCTCGATGGCGCCGTCGATACCGAGGCGGCCGGCGAGCACGGCGTCCACGGCGGCGCTGACGGGAACGTCCACGCCCTTGGCCGCCGCCATCTCCACCAGCACGCTGGCGGTGAAGGCGCCTTCCGCCAGCTTTCCCGCCACCGCCTCCCCCGCCCCCAGCGCGCGGCCGAAGGCAAAGTTGCGCGATTGCGGGCCGGAGGTGGTGAGGATCAGGTCGCCGAGGCCGGACAGGCCGGTAATCGTCTCCGGCCGCGCGCCATAGGCGGCGCCGAAGCGCATGAGTTCGGCAAAGCCCCGCGCCACCAGAGCGGCGGCGGCGCTGGCCCCGAGCCGTCGCCCGGCGACGATGCCGGCGGCAATGGCCAGCACATTCTTCGCCGCCCCGCCGATCTCGGCGCCGCGCACATCGGTGGAGTGGTAGAGCCGCAGCGTGGAGGAGCCGAGGGCCTGCGCAAGGTCCTTCGCCAGCGCGCCGTCGCCCGCCGCCAGCGTCACCGCCGTGGGGAGGCCCGCCGCCACGTCGGTGGCGAAGCTGGGGCCGGAGAGCACGGCGGGGCGGGCGCCGGGCAGGGCCTCGGCGATCACCTCGCTCATGAAGGCGCGGGTGCCGCGCTCGATGCCCTTCGCGCAGCAGATGACGGGCAGTCCCGCCGGCACGCGGGCGCCGAGATGCCCCAGCGCCTCCCGGCAGGCCTGCGCCGGCACCACCAGCAGCACGGCGTCGCAATCGGCGATCAAATCGAGGTCGGAGACGGGGGAGACGGCGGGATCAAGCGCGATGCCCGGCAAATCCGCCCGGTTCTCGCGGGCCGCCGCCATGTCGGCCATGGCCTGCGCGTCGCGCCCCCACAGCACCACCTCGCGCCCGGCGCGGGCGGCGGCATTGGCGAGGGCGGTGCCCCAGGCACCCGCGCCCATCACGCCGATGCGGCGAAAGCTGGAACCCGACACCGTGTCAGGCCCGCGCGGTGGCGGAGGCGGCGGCCGCCGGATCGAGCGGCCAGCGGGCGCGCGGGCTCACGTCGAGGCGGTCCCGGATGCCACGGGCGAGCCGTTCGGCTCCGGCCCAGGCGATCATGGCGCCATTGTCGGTGCACAGCACCGGCGCCGGCATGGCGAAGCGGGTGTTCAGCTCCGCCGCCACCTTGGCGAGGCTCTCGCGGATCATGCCGTTGGCGGCGACGCCGCCGGCCACCACCAAAGCGGTGGGGCCGCGCCCCAGCCGGTCGCGGAAGGCGCGGGCGCCGGCGCGCACGCGGTCGGCGATGAGGTCCACCACCGCCGCCTGGAAGCTGGCGCACAGATCCGCCACGTCCTCGTCCGAGAGCGGGGCGAGGCGATCCGCCTCCAGCCGCACCGCGGTCTTGAGGCCGGAAAGGGAGAAATCTGGCTCGCGCCGCCCCATGAGCGGGCGCGGAAAGGCGAAGCGGGCGGAATAGCCGTGCTTGGCCTGCTCCTCCACCTGTGGGCCGCCCGGATAGGGCAGGCTCAGCATCTTCGCCACCTTGTCGAAGGCTTCGCCCACCGCATCGTCCAAAGTGGTGCCAAGGCGGGTGTATTTGCCCACATCCTCGATGGCGAGAAGCTGGGTGTGCCCGCCGGAGACGAGGAGCAGCAGGTAGGGGAAGGCGACGCCATCGGTGAGGCGGGCGGTGAGGGCGTGGGCTTCCAGATGGTTCACCGCCACCAGCGGCTTCTTGGCCGCCAGCGCGATGGCCTTGGCGGTGGTGAGGCCGACGATGACCCCGCCGATGAGGCCGGGGCCGGCCGCCGCCGCGATGCCGGACAGCTCGGAATAATCCACGTTCGCCTGCCGCATGGCCTCGGCGATCACATGGTCCAGCACCTCCACATGGGCGCGCGCCGCGATCTCCGGCACCACGCCGCCATAGGGCGAATGGATTTCCACCTGCGAGCGGATGACGTTGGAGCGGATGTCCGACGCGCCCGAGGGCGAGCGCGTCACCACCGCGGCCGACGTCTCGTCGCACGTGGTCTCGATGCCGAGCACCATGAGATCGGGCAAACTCACATCCTCCAAGGCTATTGCACGCCGCCATTGCGCTGCGCCGCAACGCCGCCTATCCCGTTTCGAATCCCTCGCGCATTCTACGCATCCCTGAACGAGAATACGAAATTGGAAGAAATGTCCGGCGGAAAATCCCCTGTTCTGCGCATCGGCACCCGTGGCAGCCCGCTTGCTTTGTGGCAGGCCCATGCGGTGCAGGCGGCCCTGGCTGAGGCGCTGAACGTCGCGCCCGCCGAGGTCGCCGTCGAGGTCATCCGCACCACCGGCGACCAGATCCAGGACCGGGCATTGTCCGAGGCCGGCGGCAAAGGGCTCTTCACCAAGGAGCTGGAGGAAGCGCTGCTGGACGGCCGCGTGGACCTCGCCGTGCATTCCGCCAAGGACGTGGCCACCTACCTGCCCGAGGGCCTGCACCTCGCCGGCTACCTGCCGCGCGCCGATGTGCGCGATGCGTTGATCCTGAAATCCGGCGCCGGTCTCGCCGATCTGCCGGCCGGCGCGCGGGTGGGCACCGCCTCGCTCCGGCGGGAGGCGCAATTGCGGCGCCTGCGGCCGGACCTCAAGGTCGAATTGCTGCGCGGCAACGTCCACACCCGCCTCGCCCGGGTGCGGGACGGGGATTTCGACGGCACGCTTCTCGCCCTCGCCGGCCTCACCCGGCTCGGCCTCGCCGACGTGGCGAGCGCGGTGCTGGCGACATCGGAGTTCCTGCCGGCGGTAGGGCAGGGGGCCGTGGCCATCGAATGCCGCGTGCATGACCCCGCCACCAATGCCGCCATCGCCGCCATCGCCTGCCGCGACACCGGCATCGCGCTGGCCGCCGAGCGCGCGTTCCTGACCGCGCTTGATGGCTCCTGCCGCACCCCCATCGCCGGCCTTGCCAAGGTGGAGGGCGACCAGGTGCGCCTCTCCGGCCTCGTCATGACGCCCGATGGCTCGGACGCGGCGGAAGCCTCCGGTGCGGCACCCATTGCCGATGCCGCCGCGCTCGGCACGGCGCTCGGCACCGAGCTGCGCGCCAGTGCCCCGGCGAGAGCGCTGGGATTGTGAGTTTCCGGCGCGGTCCTTTCGGTCGCGCCGGAGTTCGGGTTTCGGGCGCGGCTTCCGCCGCGTCCGGTGTTTTTCGGCGCGGCAGGTGTCGCGTCGGCCGTTGTTCTGCCCCGTTCTTCCGCTCGATTGATTCTTCAGATGCATGTTCTCGTCACAAGGCCGCTGCCCGCGGCGAACCAGACCGCCAAGCGTCTTAAGGCGCTGGGGCATGACGTGACCGTCGATCCCATGCTGCGGATCGCCCCCACCACGACACCATTGCCGGACCGCCCGTTCGATGCGGTGGCCTTTACCTCCATCAACGGGGTGACGGCCTTCGCCGCCCACCCGGACGGAAAGCGCTTCCTGCATCTGCCGGCCTTCGCGGTGGGGCCGCGCACGGCCAAGGAGGCCCGCGCCATCGGCTTTGCCAGCGTCACCGACTGCGACGGCGACGCCTCGGCGCTGGCCGGACGCATCGCGGCGGTGCTCCCGTCCGGTGCGCGGGTGCTGAATCCGGCGGGGGAGGACCGCGCCGCCGATCTCGCCGGCCTGCTCGCCGCCCCCGGCATCTCGCTGGATCTCGCCATCGTCTATGCCGCCGAGCCGGCCGATGCGTTGAGCGAAGAGGCCCGCGCGGCGCTGGCGAGCGGAACCGTTAAGGCCGCGCTGCACTTCTCCCAGCGAACGGTAAAGACGCTGCTCAGGTGCGTCGAAGGCGCGGGGCTTAACGACACGTTGACCGGTGTGAGGGAACTGTGCCTTTCCGAGCAGGTGGCCGAGCCGTTCGTTCGCAAGGGTCTGGCGGTGGAGGTCGCCGCCGCGCCCAATGAGGACGCGCTGTTCGCGCTGCTGTGACGCGGCTGTGAGGGACGGGGGCGGGCGCCGCGGTTGCGGCCCGGCCCCGGCCGGTCTATCCCGGTCCCGAAGACGGGTCCGAACCCAATAGGGAGGCACGAGCGACGCCGATGGCCACCAATACGCCGGCGAGCGACGATCCGAAGGCGGAGAACTTCTCCTCCCGACCGCCCCGCACCCCGCCCACGCTCGATCTGAAGGCGCAGGAAATCGCGTCCGAGCCCAAGCCGGCTGCTCCGGCGGCCCAGAAGCCCGCGGCCGGTGCCGCGCCGGCCGAGGCGGCCAAAGCCACTGGCCCGAGCACTGGCGCTCCCGCAGGCGACGCGACCGCCAAAGACGCGCCCGGCAAAAGCGCAGCGTCCAGCGCTGCGGCCGGAAAGAGCGCCGAGCAGGTCGCGGAGACTGAGGTGGGCAAGGAGGCCGAAGCCGAGGCTGAAGCCAAGAGTGACGCCCCCACCCCGTCCCAGCCCTCGCCGGAGCCCCCCCGCAAGGGCGGCGGCGGCACCGTGTTCGCGGCGCTGATCGCCGGCCTCATCGGCGGTGGCGCGGCGGCCGGCGGGCTCTGGTATGCCCTGCCGATCCTCTATCCGCCCACCCCGGTGGCCGCGCCGAAGGTGGATCTCTCGCCGCTCCAGTCGCGCATCGCCGCGCTGGAGGCCCGGCCCGCCGTCGATCCCCGGGCCATCGCCGCCCTCTCCGAGCGACTCGATCGCGACGAGGCCGCACTGAAGGCGGTGCAGGAGGCCCTCGCCGGGTTGAAGGCCGCCCCGGCCTCCGCGGCGCCGGCCCCATCTGCTGCGCCCGCCATCCCCCCGGCGCTTGTGAAAAGCGTGGACGATCTCAAGACCGCCGCCGAGCAGGGCCGCGAGGCGCTGGCCGCCCTGCGCCGTGACGTGGATGCGCTGAAGGGCAGCGACAGCGCCCTGCGCACGGCGGTCGCCGCCGCCACCACCGGCACCCGCGAGGCCGGCGCGAAGGTGGAGGCTCTGGCCCCGCAGGTGCAGGCGCTCATCGGTGCCACCCAGTCGCTCGCTCCGCAGGTGCAGGCCCTCGCCACCCAGACCCAGGCCCTCGGGCCGCAGGTGCAGGGGCTGGAGAAGCAGGCTGAGGCCATCGGCCCCCGCTTCGACGCGTTGAAGAAGCAGATCGAGGAGGCGAGCGCCGCCGCGACCCAGTTCAACCGCACGGCCTCCAGCCTCGTGGTGGTCGCGGCCTTCCGCGATGCGGTGGTCTCCGGCCGCCCCTTCGCCGCCGAACTCGCCGCCGCCCGCGCCACGCTCGGCGCGAATGCCGGCCAGCTCGACGCCTTCGCCGCTTCCGCCGAGAAGGGCTTCGCGCCCTCCGCCGCGCTGGCCGCCCGCCTCGCGCAGGAAGGCGCCGCCGCCCTCGGTGCCGCCGCGCCCGCCCCGGCGAATACCAGCGCCTCGCTGATGGACCGGCTGATGTCCTCGGCAGAAAACCTCGTGAAGGTGCGCCCCGCCACCGGCCCCGGCTCGGTGGATTCGGAAGGGCTCCTCGGCACCGCCGTCACCCAGGTGCGCGCCGGCCAGCTCGACGAGGCCCTGAAGACGTTGAAACAGCTGCCCGACAGCGTGCAGCAGCGCCTCGCCGTCCTCCGCGACATCGAGGCGCGGGCCGCCGCGGTCAAGGCCGCCGGATCTCTCTTCCAGCAGCAGCTGGCTGCCATTTCGGGGAAGGTGCCGTGATCCGCCTCGTCCTGCTCCTCATCCTCCTCGCCGCCGCCGCCTTCGGCGTCTCCTGGCTCGCCGACCGGCCGGGCGAGATCGCCGTGGTGTGGGAGGGCTGGCGGGTGGAAACCACCGTGCCGGTGGCCCTCGCGGTCATCGCTGTGGTCTCCGGCGTGCTGCTGCTGCTGTGGCGGCTGCTCTCGCTGCTCGTCCGCTCGCCCAAGCTGATCGCCGCCTTCTCCCGCCGTCGCAAGCGCGAGAAGGGCTGGCAGGCGGTGTCGCGCGGCCTGCTCGCGGTGGGCATCGGCGACAACGCCGCCGTCCGGCAGGCGCGCCATGACGCCGCGCGGCTCCTGCCGCACGAGCCGCTGACCCATCTCCTCACCGCCCAGGCCGCCCAGCTCGACGGCAAGCCGGAGGTGGCCATCGCCGCCTTCCGCGCCATGGTGGACGATCCCTCCACCCGCCTGCTCGGCCTGCGCGGCCTGCACATGGAAGCCCGCAAGGCCGGCGACAAGGCCGCCGCCTATGCCATCGCCGAGGAGGCCGCATCCGCCGCCCCGACGCTCGGCTGGGCCGCCGATGCGGTGATCGAGGCGCGCTGCGCCGCCGGGGACTATGCCGGCGCCCGCACGGTGCTCGAACGCCAGATGGCGCAGAAGGGCATCGACAAGGCCCAGTACAAGCGCCGCCGCGCCGTGCTGCTCGCCGCCGAGGCCATCGCGCTGGAACAGACCGACCCGCTGGTCGCCCGCGAGAAGGCGGTGGAGGCGGTGCGCCTCGCCCCCACCCTCGTGCCCGCCGCCGCCTGCGCCGGCCGCCTGCTGGGCGCCGCCGGGGAATTGCGCAAGGCGGCGAAGATCGTCGAGACCGCGTTCGCCGCCAACCCGCACCCGGAACTCGCCGACGTGGAGGCGTATCTGCGCCCCGGCGATGCGGCCCTCGACCGGCTCAAGCGCATCCGTACCCTCGCCAACAAGGCGCCCTCCCAGCGGGAAAGCGCCATCGCGCTCGCCCGTGCGGCCATCGATGCGCAGGAATTCCGCCAGGCCCGCCTCGTGCTGGAGCCGCTGCTGGACGATCCCAGCCAGCGCGTCTGCCTGCTCATGGCGGAGCTGGAAGCGGCCGAGCATGCCGATATCGGCAAGGCCCGCGAGTGGACCGCCCGCGCCGTGCGCGCCAATCGCGATCCCGCCTGGATCGCCGATGGCGTGGTCTCCGACCGCTGGGCGCCGGTGTCGCCGGTGTCCGGCCGGCTCGACGCCTTCGTGTGGGAGGTACCGCCCGGCGTCTCCGCCACCCCGATCCTGGAGCACGAGGCCGAGCGGGTGAAGGCGGCCATCGCCGCCGTCCGCGCCAGCGAGGACGCCAAGATCGCCGAGCAGAAGAAGATCGCGGAGCAGAAGCTGGCCGAGCTGAAGGCCGTGGAGACGAAGGCGGCGGAGACTGCTGCGGCGGAGGCTGCCACCTCCGGAGCGGCGGTGGTGGTGTCCGAGGCGCCCGTGCCGCCTGAGCCCGTCGCCGCTGGTGCGGCCCCCGCCTCGAAAATTACCGACCCCAAAACGCCCGATCCCAAGGCCGGCAAGGCCGCGGAGCCGGTGCCGGTCATCCTCGCCCCGCCCGCCGGCAATGGCGCGGACAGTGCCCGCGCCCGGGCGAGGCAGAACGGCAAGCCCGAGACCGGCAGGCCCGAGAACGCAAAGAAGGCCGACGCCATCGTCGCCCTGCCGCCTTTGCCTGATGATCCCGGCCCCGAGGCGGACGCGACGGAGGAACCCGACCCGACCTCCAAGTCCCGCCGCCTGATGGGGCTGTGAGCGCCGCTGAGGACGATCCCGCCGGTTTCCCTTCTCCCCTCGCGGGAGAAGGTGGCGCGCGGCGCAGCCGCGTGACGGATGAGGGGGCTGGCTCAGGTCCTCACAATACGGGATGGGCGGAGAAACACCCCTCACCCCAACCCTCTCCCGCCCAAACTCGGCTTTTGCCGAGTTTGGCTCGTGGAGTTCGAAGCCGGCTATAGCCGGCTTCGATGGGAGAGGGGGCGCTGACGGGGAGTCTGGCACTCTCATTCTGATCGGGAATGAACCACCCTTCCCCTCTCCCCTCGCGGGAGAAGGGCGCGCAAGCCGGCCGTTGGGTGTCCCGGCGCGACCCTAATCGCGCCTTCGCCTTGTGGCCGCCCCGCGCCGATGCTATGCGGCGCGGATGACCGCCAGCGCCCAGAAGCACATCCGCAACTTCTCCATCGTCGCCCATATCGACCACGGGAAGTCGACCCTCGCCGACCGCCTGATCCAGATCACCGGCGGGCTCTCCGAGCGCGAGATGACGGAGCAGGTGCTCGACAGCATGGATATCGAGCGCGAGCGCGGCATCACCATCAAGGCGCAGACGGTCCGCCTCTCCTACAAGGCCAAGGACGGCGAGACCTACGTCCTCAACCTCATCGACACCCCCGGCCACGTGGACTTCGCCTACGAGGTGAACCGCTCGCTCGCCGCCGTGGAGGGTTCGCTGCTGGTGGTGGACGCCTCCCAGGGCGTGGAGGCGCAGACGCTCGCCAACGTCTACCAGGCCATCGACAACAACCACGACATCGTGCCGGTCCTCAACAAGGTGGACCTGCCCGCCGCCGAGCCGGAGAAGGTGAAGGCGCAGATCGAGGACGTGATCGGCCTCGACGCGTCGGACGCCATCGGCATCTCCGCCAAGACCGGCCTCAATGTCGATCAGGTGCTGGAAGCCATCGTCACCCGCCTGCCGCCCCCCATGGGCGACCGCGATGCGCCGCTGAAGGCGCTGCTGGTGGACAGCTGGTACGACACCTATCTCGGCGTCGTGGTGCTGGTGCGCATCATCGACGGCGTGCTCAAGAAGGGCCAGCGCATCAAGATGATGGCCGCCGACGCCACCTATGACGTGGACCGGGTGGGCGTGTTCACCCCCAAGATGGTGGTGCTGAACGAGCTGGGACCGGGCGAGATCGGCTTCCTCAACGGCTCCATCAAGGAAGTGGCGGACACCCGCGTCGGCGACACCATCACCGAGGAAAAGCGCCCCTGCGCGGAGATGCTGCCGGGCTTCAAGCCGGCGCAGCCGGTGGTGTTCTGCGGCCTGTTCCCGGTGGATGCGGCCCAGTTCGAGGATCTGCGCGCCGCCATGGGCAAGCTGCGCCTCAACGACGCCAGCTTCTCCTTCGAGATGGAGACCTCGGCCGCGCTCGGCTTCGGCTTCCGCTGCGGCTTCCTCGGGCTGCTGCACCTGGAGATCATCCAGGAGCGGCTGGAGCGCGAGTTCAACCTCGACCTGATCGCCACCGCCCCTTCGGTCATCTACCAGATCGAGATGACGGACGGCACGACCATCGACCTGCACAACCCGGCCGACATGCCGGACGTGGTGAAGATCGAGGAGATCCACGAGCCGTGGATCCGCGCCACCATCCTCACCCCGGACGATTATCTCGGCAGCGTGCTCAAGCTCTGCCAGGACCGGCGCGGCAACCAGATCGAGCTCACCTATGTGGGCGCGCGCGCCATGGTCACCTATGACCTGCCGCTGAACGAGGTGGTGTTCGATTTCTACGACCGGCTGAAGTCCATCTCCAAGGGCTACGCCTCGTTCGACTACCAGATCACCGAATACCGTCCCGGCGACCTCGTGAAGATGTCCATCCTCGTCAATGCCGAGCCGGTGGACGCCCTCTCCATGCTGGTCCACCGCACGCGGGCCGAGGCGCGCGGCCGGGTGATGTGCGAGAAGCTGAAGGATCTCATCCCCCAGCACCTCTTCAACATCCCCATCCAGGCCGCCATCGGCGCCAAGATCATCGCCCGCGAGACCATCAAGGCCCTGCGCAAGGACGTGACCGCCAAGTGCTACGGCGGCGACATCACCAGAAAGCGCAAGCTTTTGGACAAGCAGAAGGAAGGCAAGAAGAAGATGCGCCAGTTCGGCAAGGTGGAGATTCCGCAGGAAGCCTTCATCGCCGCGCTGAAGATGGACGAGTGAGCAGGGGGCTCACTCCGCCGGCATCACCCTGGTCCGGGCGGCGGCTGCCTTCGCCTTCCCCTTCCGGCCCACGCGCCCCTTGCGCTTCATCCACCACACCGCGACGCCGGTGATGGCGAGGCCGGCGATCACCACGCCCATCACCGCGATGATGATGCGCCCGGTGAGGCCGAAGATGCGGCCGGAATGGATGGGGAACTGGAGCTGGAGGAACACATCCCCGGCCGAGCCCACGCCCGGCAGGTTGGCGCTCCTGAAGGCGCCCGTCGCGCCGTCGAAATAGAGCCAGCGCGTGTCCATGGGATCATCGTGGTCGCCGAAGGCGACGCCGAACACGCCGTAATGGGGCGAGTAGAAGATCTCGCTGGCCGGCTCCTGCCAGCCGCGGGCCCGCGCCTCCTTGAGCCCCGCCTCCAGCACCGTGTCGAACGGCAGGGTGCGCTCGCGCAGGGGCGCCAGCGGGGCGCCGGAGAAGGGTGTGGGCGTGAGCTTCGAGAACAGCCCCACCACCGGCTCCACCACCTCCTGCCGCAGGTTCATCGCCACCGAGGACAGCGCGAGGGCGATCAGCACCACGAACAGCCAGAGCCCGGCCGCGCGGTGCCAGTCGAGGTTCAGGCGGAAGGCGCTGCCGCCCTTAATGGTGAAGGCGGGGCGCCATTTGGCGAGGAACGGCCGCCCGCGCGGCAGGGTGAGCGCGAAGCCGACGAAGCCGTCCACCAGCCACAGCAGCGCCACCACCCCCATGAACAGCACGCCATAGACGCCCGGCAGGCTGAGGTTGTGGTGGAACTCGTAGAGGAAGGGCATCACCTTCAGCGCGGAGAAGCAGCAGGCGCCCCACAGGCGCGCGGCCAGCACCTCGCCGCTCACCGGGTCCACCTGGAAGCTGTCGGCGGGAATGTCCATGGCCTCGCCGGTGGCGGGATCGATGGGGCCCATGGCGGCGACATCAGCCGGATGACCTGCCGGCGCCAGCGCCATGTACCACACCCGCCCGTCGGGATGGCGGGCCTCCACCGCCCGCGCCAGCGCGTCGGGCGAGAGCGGCGTGCCCGCCGCAGTGGCGCGGTAGGCCGAGGGGTTCAGCCACTCGTCC
Source organism: Xanthobacter aminoxidans (assembly GCF_023571765.1). Lineage (GTDB taxonomy): Bacteria > Pseudomonadota > Alphaproteobacteria > Rhizobiales > Xanthobacteraceae > Xanthobacter > Xanthobacter aminoxidans. Next base: position 91,326 of record NZ_JAMJXC010000001.1, read on the forward strand.
AGCTCGTGGTGGAAGGCGAGCACGCTGCCCGTCAGCCCCGCCACCACCAGGAACAGCGCCGTGGAGAGGCCGAGGATGCGGTGCGCCCACACCAGAGCCGGGCGCAGGCTGAAGGGTTTGGCGGGTGCGGGTTTGGCGGGCGCAGTCTTGGCTGCTGCGGGCTTGGCAGGCGCCGGCTTCGTCACGGCGCTCACCAGCGATAGCGCACGGAGGCGATCACCGAGCGTCCCTGCTGCCAGTACCAATAGCCCTCGTTCAGCAGCGCGTTCTGCTGGCCGAAGATGTTCTTGCCGTTCAGCTGGAACTTCCAGTTGTCCTTTTCGTAATAGAGCGCGGCGTCCACCGGATATTGCGCGCCGTTCTTGTAGAGATTGTTGGTATCCGACCAGAACGGGCCGATGTAGCGGATGCCGGCGCCCACGCCGAAGCCCTTCCAGTCGCCGTCCTGCACCGTGTACTTGGCCCAGAGCGAGGCGATGTGCGCCGGCATGTTGGGCGGCGTGTTGCCGATGGTGGGACGGTCGAGGCTGTTGATGATCTCGCCCTGGGTGAAGGTGTAGGCGGCGGTGAGGTCCAGCCCCTGCGCCAGCTCCACCAGCGCCTCCGCCTCGAAGCCGCGCACGCGCACGTTGCCCACCGGGAGATAGAAGAAGCTCACCGGGTCCGGCACGGCGTAGTTGTTCTGGGTGATCTGGTAGGCGGAGAGGGTGAAGAAGCTGCGCCCGCCGGTGGGCTGGTACTTCACGCCCGCCTCGTACTGCTCGCCGCTGGAGGGCTCCAGCAGCTGGCCGCTCTGGTCCACGTTGATGGAGGGCAGGAAGGAGGTGGCGTAGCTCACATAAGGCGAGACGCCGTTCTCGAACGCATAGAGCAGGCCCGCCTGCCAGGTGAAGGCCTGGTCGTCGCGGTTGGCGGTGTCGATGCCGAAGCTGCTCTGGGTGGTGGAGGCGAAATCCTGCCGCCCGCCGATGAGGAAGCGCCAGCCGTTGCCGAATGCCATCTGGTCCTGGAGATAAAGCCCCACCTGGTTGAGGCCCGCGCCGTCGCGCGAGGTGATGGCCGGCATCACGAGGAGGTTGGGCACGTCGGGGTTGAAGATGTTCACGTCCCCCGCCGGCCCGTCGCCCATGCCGTAGGAGCTGTCCAGCCAGAGATAGTCCACGCCGCCCAGCACCTTGTGCTCGACGGGGCCGGTGGTGAACTTGGCCTGCAGCTGGTTGTCGGCCTGGAAGCTGTTGACGGTCTCGACGTAGTTGGTCGCCGTCATGGAGATGAGCGGCCCGTTGACCACGCCGTTGGCGTCCATCCACATGCTGTGGTTGTCGATATGGCCGTAGCGGACGTTCTGCTTGGCGCTCCACACGTCGTTGAAGTCGTGCTCCAGCTGGTAGCCGATCTGCTCCTGCGTCTGCTGGATGGCGTTGTAGGTGGTCCCCATGGGGATCTTGGTGAGCTGGGTCGGGGTCTGCCAGTACTGGGTGTTCGAGGGCGTGCGGCTGTCCAGCACGCTGCCGAGGATGGTGAGGCGCGTGGTGTCGTTCTGGAACGTCACCGAGGGGGCGAGGAACAGGGCGTTGTTGGTGCTGTAGCTCACCGTGCCGTCGGCGGCGCGGGCGACGCCGGTGAGGCGGTAGAGCACGCTGCCGTCCGTCGTGGCGCGGCCGCCCACGTCGAACGCGGCCTGCGACCATGCGGGATCGCCGAGCTGGCCTTCCACTTCCGCGAAGGGCGTGTCCACCGGCATCTTGGAGATGCGGTTGATGAGGCCGCCCGGCACCGTCTGGCCATAGAGCACGCTGGCGGGCCCCTTGATCACGTCGATGCGTTCGAGGCCGTAGGTCTCGGTGCGCCAGGAGGCGAAATTGGCGCTGGGCTGGGCGAGGCTGTCGCGGAAATTGCCGCGCGCCGACACCGAGAAGCCGCGGATGTAGATGTCGTCGAAGCGCGGATCATAGCCATAGGAGCCGGTGAGCACGCCCGCCGTGTAGGAGACGGCGTCCACCACGTTCTGGACGCCCCGGTCGTCCATCTCCTGCCGCGTGACCACGGAGACGGAACGTGGCGTGTCGATGAGCGGGGTGTCGGTCTTGGTGCCGGCGCCGGAGCGGGTCGCCACATAGCCGTCCACCGGCCCCCAGGCGGTCTCGGCCACGCCCTCCACCGTTACCGTGGGCAGGGCGACGGACGGCGCCGCCTCCTGCGCCCGCGCCGTGCCCAAGGCGAAGGGCGCGACCAGGGCCGAAGAGACCAGGGCCGAAGAGACCAGCAGGGATTTGGCTGTAACTGCAAGTGTCGAGAAGGGCCCCACCGCGTGACTATGCCGGCTTGCGCCACTGGATTGGCCGTTGTTCCGACGGCGGGCCCGGGGCGGAGAGACTGTATAAACGGACATTTCGGGCTCGGGGCAATTGGGACTACTTTATGATATTTTATTAATCAGATACCGCTGGGGCAATAAGCAGGGTGGTGTCGCGCATAATATTGGATTGTCTACAAACGATAACGTTTCTGATCTGTGGACTGGTTTGAAATAGACTAATTCCAGTCCGAGCCTTTTCCTCCTTATGGCGCAAAGCACTGGGCACGCCGGACCCGTCCGCCGTGGCACAGCTTGTGCTTCGCTCGCCGGGACGGCCCCGCGGACCCGTGGTCCAGGTGCGCGGCCCGCAAGGGGGATAAAGATGGATACGAGCCCGCACGCGGCTCCCGCCGCGCCGGTCGGCCACGGGCTTCAGACGGTGGTGCGCCACACCTATGAGCGCACCCGCGCCGACACCTCCGGCGCGCTCGCCGACTACATTCCCGAACTCGCGCGGGTGGACCCGGACCGCTTCGGCATCGCCGCCGTGTCGGTGGAGGGGGAGGTGGTCGCGGTGGGGGATGCCGACGTGGCGTTCACCATCCAGTCGATTTCCAAGGCATTTGCCTTTTGTCTCGCCCTCGATGTGGCCGGCCGCGACAAGGTGCTCTCCCGCGTCGGAGTGGAGCCCTCGGGGGATGCCTTCAACGCCATCGTCTTCGATGCCGACACCAACCGGCCGTTCAACCCCATGGTGAATGCCGGGGCCATCACCGTTTCCGGCCTGCTGGTGGAACATCTCGGCGACGAGGCGCTGGAGTTCGTTCTGGATCGCTTCTCGGCGGCGGCGGGGCGGCGGCTCGCGGTGGACGAGGCGGTGTTCCGCTCGGAGGCGGAGACGGCCCACCGCAACCGCGGCATCGCGCACCTCCTCACCAGCGCCGGCGCGCTCACCGCCGGGGTGGACGCGACGCTGGACCTCTATTTCCGCCAGTGCTCCATTTTGGTGACGGCCAGCGACCTCGCCCGCATGGGGGCGACTTTGGCCAATATCGGTGAGAACCCGCTCACCGGCACGACGGCCTTCGCGGTGGATGCGGTGCGCGCCACGCTGGCCGTGATGTTCACCTGCGGGATGTACAATTTCGCCGGCAACTGGGCCTTCGACGTGGGCGTGCCGGCCAAGAGCGGGGTGGGCGGCGGCATCCTCGGGGTGGTCAACCGCCAGCTCGGCATCGCCACCTATTCACCGCGGCTCGACGGGCGCGGCAATTCCGTGCGCGGCATCGCCGCCTTCCGGGAACTGGCCGAGGAACTGGGCCTGCACGTGTTCGACCCCACCAACCGGGGGTCCGCCATGCTCAGCGCCCTCGGGCGCTGAGCCATGCTTTGGTTTTTTGCCGCCTTCGGGCGGTGAGGGGCGCGCGGCCCCTCAGGTCACGAGCAGCGCACGTAGACCATGGTGCCGTAGCGCTTGGCCACTTCCGGATCGACGAACTTCAGCACCAGGATGTTGCCGTCGAAGCGCACCACCTGACGGTCGCGCTCGCCGCCGGCCGGGTCATCCGGCGGGCCGATGTAGACCGGGCCGTTGCCCACCTGCTTCGACACCAGCTCGGTGAGCTTGTTGTCGTCGGCGAGGTACATCATCACGCCGCCATTGGTGCCGGCGGTAATAACATAGGGCTGGTTGCCGCAGGAGGCCTTGGCCTGGGCCTCGGTGCGGGTGGCGTCGTCCGGCCGGTGATAGGCGGCGAGGCCCCAGCGGCCGACGAGGCGGTCGGGCGGGATCGGGCTGGTAAAGACCGGGCGCGCGGCCGGCGGGGGCGCGGAAGGGGTGGTCTCGCAGCCGGCGAGGCCAAGGGCCAGCACGGCAAGGGCAGCGCCGGCCAGCGCGGCGCGCGGCCGCCCGAAGGCCGTCCATCCGAACGCGGACCGCCCGAACGCAGATCGCTCGAAAGCAGACTTGGATCCCGCAACCATCTTCGTCATGTGCTTTCCGAGGCCTCCCGCCGCCTGGAACAAGAGTGCGACCACCCAGGCAGTCGCCTGACCATAAAGGCTTGCGCCGTCGACGTCGATGCCGTCCGCATCGCCCCCGCCCGCCGTCAAGCCTCAGCTCCTGAACAGCTTATCCCACGGCTCGTTACCGCTTTGCTAGCCCACCGATTGCTGCAGCGCGCCTTGACGTTCGCCGGGCGCGCCCTTATCTCCGCGACGAGCTTGGCACTCTTCATTCGGGAGTGCCAGAACGGCGGGCCAAGGCTCGCGCTCCCCCCGAAGAGGTAACGACCCATGTCCTTCCGTCCTCTGCACGACCGCGTGGTCGTCAAGCGCATCGAAGCCGAGCAGAAGACCGCCGGCGGCATCATCATCCCCGACACCGCCAAGGAAAAGCCCCAGGAGGGCGAGGTGATCGCGGTGGGCGCCGGTGCCCGTGACGAGAGCGGCAAGCTCGTCCCGCTCGACGTGAAGGCCGGCGACCGCGTGCTGTTCGGCAAGTGGTCCGGCACCGAGGTCAAGATCGACGGCCAGGACCTGCTCATCATGAAGGAAAGCGACATCCTCGGCGTCATCGCCAAGTGATGTGTCGTCCGCGCTTCTGAGCCGGTCCACCGAAACAGAATCACAAGGAGGCCGTTATGGCTGCCAAAGAAGTAAAGTTCTCCTCGGACGCGCGCGAGAAGCTGCTGCGCGGCGTCGACATCCTCGCCAATGCGGTGAAGGTGACCCTCGGCCCCAAGGGCCGCAACGTGGTCATCGAGAAGAGCTTCGGCGCCCCCCGCATCACCAAGGACGGTGTGTCGGTGGCCAAGGAGATCGAGCTCGAGGACAAGTTCGAGAACCTCGGCGCCCAGCTCGTGCGTGAGGTCGCCTCCAAGACCAACGACCTCGCCGGCGACGGCACCACCACCGCCACCGTTCTGGCCCAGGCCATCGTGAAGGAAGGCGCCAAGTCGGTCGCCGCCGGCATGAACCCGATGGACCTGAAGCGCGGCATCGACCTCGCCGTCGCCGCGGCCATCGCCGACATCCGCGCCCGCGCCAAGAAGGTCTCCTCCTCCGCCGAAGTGGCGCAGGTCGGCACCATCTCCGCCAACGGCGATGCCTCCATCGGCGAGATGATCGCCGGCGCCATGCAGCGCGTGGGCAACGAAGGCGTCATCACCGTCGAGGAAGCCAAGACCGCCGAGACCGAGCTCGAAGTGGTCGAAGGCATGCAGTTCGACCGCGGCTATCTCTCTCCCTATTTCATCACGAATGCGGAGAAGATGATCGCCGACCTGGAAGAGCCCTTCCTGCTCATCTTCGACAAGAAGCTCTCCGGCCTCCAGCCGATCCTGCCGGTCCTCGAGGCCGTGGTGCAGACCGGCCGTCCCCTCGTCATCATCGCCGAGGACGTGGAAGGCGAGGCGCTTGCCACCCTCGTGGTCAACAAGCTGCGCGGCGGCCTGAAGGTCGCGGCCGTGAAGGCTCCCGGCTTCGGTGATCGTCGCAAGGCGATGCTCGAGGATATCGCCATCCTCACCGGCGGCACCGTGATCTCCGAGGATCTCGGCATCAAGCTCGAGAACGTCACCATCGCCCAGCTCGGCCGCGCCAAGAAGGTCATCCTCGAGAAGGAAAAGACCACCATCGTGGACGGCGTCGGCGAGAAGGCCGACATCGAGGCCCGCGTGAACCAGATCAAGGCGCAGATCGAGGAGACCTCCTCGGACTACGACCGCGAGAAGCTCCAGGAGCGTCTGGCCAAGCTCGCGGGCGGCGTCGCGGTGATCCGCGTCGGCGGCTCGACCGAGGTCGAGGTGAAGGAGAAGAAGGACCGCGTTGACGACGCGCTCAACGCCACCCGCGCCGCGGTGGAAGAGGGCATCGTCCCCGGCGGTGGTGTCGCCCTGCTCCGCGCCAAGGCGGCGGTGGAGAAGGTCACCTCCGACAACGCCGACATCAAGGCCGGCATCAAGATCGTCCTGCGCGCCCTCGAGGCCCCCATCCGCCAGATCGCCGAGAATTCCGGCGTGGAAGGCTCCATCGTGGTGGGCAAGGTGCAGGAGTCCAACGATCCGTCCTTCGGCTTCAACGCCCAGACGGAAGAGTATGTGGACATGATCGCCGCCGGCATCGTCGATCCGGCCAAGGTCGTGCGCACCGCCCTCCAGGACGCCGCCTCCATCGCGGCCCTGATCGTCACCACCGAGGCGCTCGTCGCCGAGCTGCCCAAGCGTGACTCCGGCATGCCCTCCATGCCCGGCGGCGGCATGGGCGGCATGGGTGGCATGGACTTCTGATCCATCGCCCCATTCGGGAATTGGGAGAGGGCGCGGCTTCGGCCGCGCCCTTTTCTTTTGCCGGTTCCCCGGACAAGCGACACCGAAGGTGGAGCGCTGATCCGGGGGCCAGCGCGAAACTTCCGCGAAGCGGGCAAGGCCTGAGAGCGTCGGGGGAAAGAAGCGCCTTCGGCGAACTCTTGCGCTGGGTCCCGGCTCGCATTCCGCTGACGCTGCATGCGTCCGGGACGCGAGGGCGGGACGGGATGTCGCCGCCGGTTCCCCGGACAAGCGACGGCGCAGCCGGAGCGCTGATCCGGGGGCCAGCGCAAAAGTCCGCGCAGCGGCAATGCTCCCCTCTCCCCTCGCGGGAGAGGGGGTGGGGGTGAGGGGACTACTCCCGCATGTCCGGTGCCGGTTTGGGCTGGCGTGATACCCCTCACCCCAGCCCTCTCCCGCAAGGGGAGAGGGGGCCGGCCGGCTCTGGCCTAGACAGCTCCCACCTCACGTCCCGCAGAACGTGCGATACCCCTCCATGGAGGGCGGCAGCCCCGCATAGGCGGCGAAGTCGGGCTGATCAGCATAGGGCCGCGCCAGCACCGTGTTCAGCCGCTCGAACGGCCCAAGGTCGCCGCGCTCGATGGCGGCGGCGATGACCTCTTCCACCAGATGGTTGCGGGGGATGAAGAGCGGGTTTACCGCATCCATCCCGGCGCGGATGTCGGCGCCGGATCGGCCGGTTTCGGCGAGGCGCGCGCGCCAGCGCTCGGCCCAGGTGTCGAAGGCTTCCCGGTCGAGGAACAGGTCGCGCACCGGCCCGCCCGCGTCCGCGTCCTCCGCCAGCGCACCGAGGCGGCGGAAGGTGAGGGTGAAGTCGGCCCTGGAGCCGATCATCACGTTGAGGAGGTCATGGGCGAGGGCGACATCCGCTTCGCTCGCTTCCGGCAGGCCGATCTTGGCGGCAAGCCCGGCGTGGTAGGCCGCATAGAAGCGCTTCGGGAAGGTGCCGAGCGCCGCATTGGCGGCGGCGATGGCGGCCTCCCGGTCGTCCCCCATGATGGGGATGAGGCATTCGGCGAAGCGGGCGAGGTTCCAGTGGGCGATGTCCGGCTGGTTGCCATAGGCATAGCGGCCCATCTCGTCGATGGAGGAGAAGACCGTGTTGGGGTCGTAGGCGTCCATGAAGGCGCAGGGGCCGTAATCGATGGTCTCGCCGGAGACGGACATGTTGTCCGTGTTCATCACCCCGTGGATGAAGCCGACGCACAGCCAGCGCGCCACCAGCGCCGCCTGCCTGCCGATCACGCCGTCGAGCAGGGCGAGATAAGGGTTCTCCGCGCCCACGAGGTCGGGATAGTGGCGGGCGATGGTGTAGTCGGCGAGCTGCTTCACCGCGTCGAACGCCTTGCGGGAGGCGAAGAACTGGAAGGTGCCGATGCGGATGTGGCTCGCCGCCACCCGCGCCAGCACGCCGCCGGGCAAAGCGCGATCGCGCACCACGCGCTCGCCGGTGGTCACCGCCGCCAGCGCCCGCGTGGTGGGAATGCCCAGCGCCGCCATGGCTTCGCTGACGATGTATTCGCGCAGCACCGGCCCGAGCGCGGCCCGCCCGTCGCCGCGACGGGAGAAGGGGGTGGGGCCGGAGCCCTTGAGCTGGATGTCGCGGCGCAGCCCGTCCCGGCCCACCACCTCGCCGAGGAGGATGGCGCGGCCATCCCCCAGCTGCGGCGAGAAATGGCCGAACTGGTGCCCGGCATAAGCGAGCGCGATGGGTTCGGCCCCCTCCGGCACCGCGAGGCCGGCGAACACGGCGACGCCTTCGGGGGTCGCAAGGTCGGCGGGGTCGAGGCCCAGCAGCTCGGCGAGGGCGGTGTTCACCTTCACAAGGGCCGGCGCTTCCACCGGGGTGGGCAGGACAGGCGCATAGAAGCCGGCGAGGTCGCGGGCATAGGAATTGTCGAACGGGAAGGCGGGGGACGCCTTCAGGGGCAGCTGTGGGGTGGAGCTGGTGGTCATCGGGGGCAATCTCCGCCGGGCTCGAAAAGGGGCAGTCCCGGACCGAACGATCAGAAAAGGGTGCCGGGTTCGTCCCGGCCTGTCCAGCTTGAGCGAGTTATGCGTTGCCTTCGCTCAATCGCCGCGCGGGGTTTTCGCTTTGTCTCCGCTCAATCGCCGCGCGGGCTTGGGGGCATTGCCCTCGCTCAGTCGCCGCGCGGGCTGGGTCACGCCACCGCGTACAACGGATGCTCGCGCCGCAATTCTTCCTGCAGCACCTCTTCCACCTTCTGGAGCGCCGGGGGGCGGACGCCGGGGCGGGTGTAGAGCAGGAATTCCATGTCCGGCAGCGCCGCGCGGTCGAGATCGGCGACGATGGCGAGGTCGGGCCTGAGCGCCCGGGGCGAGCGCACGGTGACGCCCATGCCCGCCCCCACGGCCGCCATCAGCCCCGGCAGGCTGGGGCTGGTGAAGGCGATGCGGAACGGCCGCCCGGCGGCATTCAACGCGGCGATGGCGGCCGTGCGGCAGGAGCACGGGTGCTCGAACAGCACGAGGGGCACCGGCGCCTCACGGTCGAGGCGAAGGTGGCGCGCGGCGATCCACACCATGGATTCGCGCAGCAGCAGGGAGGCGGGCAATTCGCTCTCGCTGCGAAAGCCCACGGCCACGTCCAGCTCCTCGGCCCGCAGCATGTCGAGCATGGTGGATGTGGTGCACACCCGCACCGTGATGGGCGCCTGTGGGAAGCTGGCGGAAAGCCGGTAGAGGATGCGCTGGAGCACCTGCTCGCCCACATCCTGCACGAAGCCCAGGCGCAGCGGCTGGGCGAAGGCGCCGTGGACGTGCTGGGTGAGGATGCGGTCGTTGAGATCGAGCAGGCGCCGCGCGTCCTCCAGGAAGGCGGCGCCGCGCAGGGTGGGTGACACCGCCCGCCCGCGCCGCTCCAGAAGGGAGAAGCCCACCGCCTCGGCGAGCCGGTCCATCTGGAGGCTCACCGCGGATTGGCTGCGTCCGACCTTCCGCGCCGCCGCGGAGATGGAGCCGAGATCGGCCACGGCGGCGAAGCTGCGGATGAGATCGAGGTCGAGATTGCGGATCATGATATGAGATTAGCAAATCTCTGGAATTTTAGAATTCAATTTTTCTCATGGATTTGGGCGGCCTACAAGAAGCCATCGCTGCACCCACCGCAGCCCTGGAGGACGAAATGCCCATCCTGAACGTGAAGCTGTCCGGCGCCCCGGACGACGCCCTCGCGGCGAATGTCGCCGCCACCTTGTCCCGTCTCACCGCCGGCATCCTGCGCAAGGACCCGAAGGTGACGGCGGTGGCCGTCTCCTTCGTTCCGGCCGAGCACTGGTTCGTGGGCGGGGAGGCGCTGTCGGCGAAGGGGCGGACGTCCTTCTCCCTCGACATCCTGGTGGTGGATGGCACCAATACCAAGGACGAGAAGGCCGCCTATCTGGAAGCCGTCTTCGCCGCCATGTCCGGCCTGCTGCCGGATCTGGACGAGGAGAGCTACATCCTCGTGCGCGAGGTGAAGGCCGATGCCTATGGCTATGGCGGGCGCACGCAGGAAAGCCGCTATGTGGAGAGGAAGCTCCGGGCGGCGTGAAAGCCCGCGCGGCGCCTGAGCGTCAGCAACACGCAAATCAAAAGGGCCGGCGCAGCGCACCGGCCCTTCTAGATCAGGCTGGCGAATTCACTTGCCGGCGAGCAGCGGCGCCAGTTCCTTGTCCCATTCGGCGATGCCGAGGGCGCCGGAGACCTTCTTGCCATTGATGAAGAAGGTGGGGGTCGCGTTCACGCCCAGCTCCTTGTTGGCGTAGAGGGCGCTTTCCTGCACCTTCTCGCCGAGCTGCTGGTCGGTGAGGCACTTCTCGAAATCGGCCTGGCTCATGCCGGCCTGCTTGGCCACGGCGAGGAGGCCGGCGGCCGGATCGGTGCTGTAGGCCCAGGTCTTCTGCGTCTCGAACAGGGTCGAGACCATGGGGAAATATTTGTCCTCGGGCATGCAGCGGGCGAGCATGAAGGCAGCCGTGGCCACCGGCTCGAACGGGAATTCGCGGAAGATGAAGCGCACCTTGCCGGTGTCGATGTACTTCTTCTTCAGCTCGGGGAAGGTGCCGGTGTGGAAGGCGGCGCAGTGGCTGCAGGTCATCGAGGCATATTCGATGACCGTGACCGGCGCCGTGGCGCTGCCCAGCGCCTTCTCCGGCAGCGGGCTCGCCTCGGGGGCGATCAGCTTGGCCTGCTCCACGGTCTGGGCCGCGGCGGGATCGAAGGAGAGCGGCAGGCCGAGCCCGGCCGCCAGCGCGGCGAGACCTGCGGTGACCAGGAAACGGCGGCGATCGACAATCATGGACATCTCCGAATGGTCCGGCGGCTGGCGACCGGGCTTCCCCGGGCTTTCCTGGGCTTGCCTGGTCTTGGCCGCATCGCCGGTTCCGTTAGGGCATCAGAACGGGAAACGGGAACAGTCCGGCACCGCACCGCCGAACCTGCAGAAGAGCCTTCGCGCTCTATCATGTCGCCCTTATGGCGGGAAAGGCCCGCGCCGCGCGCCCGAGATAACGGACGGGTGAACGCCGGCCGGTCAGCACCCGCCCCCTAGCCGCCGCGCTGCTCGCGCCGCACCAGCGCGCCGAGCTTTGCGAGCGACTCGGCCAGCGCCTCGTCCTCGAAGGTGCCGATCTCGTGTCGCACGGCGGCGATGGTCGCCTTGTCCGGTTTCGGCGGCACGGGTGGCGGCGCGTGGCGCTGGGGCACCGGGCCCTGGCGCAGGGTGAGGCGGCCGACGCAGCGCCAGCCGAAATAGGCGTTGATTCGCTCCACCACGATGCCGGCGGCATATTGCAGCTCGATGGCGTAGGCGCCTTCCACCCGCACCACGAGGGTGGCCGCCGCTCCGTCCTCCCGCGGCCATTGCAGCTTGAGGGGGATGCAGCGGGGCGCAAGGTCCGGGCCGACGATCTCGTCCCAGTGGGTCACCACCTCCACCACCGAGAAGCCGGCGCGGCCGCACAGGTCGCTGATCCCCGGCGCCACGAAATCGGCGAGGGGGCGCGGGCCTCGGTAGCGGCGGGTGAAGTTGGACCTGTTCAAGGCGTCTCCGGCGGACGGACGGGATGGTGGGGCGACGGGGCACCGAACCCCTTGCCCCGGCACGCGGGCGCGGCCACCTTGGCCGCATGACATCCTCCCCCGCCGCACGCGCGGCCGCAAGCGGTGCCCGAAATTCCAGATCCGGAACCCCGGCCCCTTCGGCGCTCCTCGCCTGGTACGACCGCCACCGCCGCCGCCTGCCCTGGCGGGCCGAGCCGGGCCGGACGGCGGACCCCTACCACGTCTTCCTGTCCGAGATCATGCTCCAGCAGACCACGGTGAAGGCGGTGGGGCCGTATTTCACCGGCTTCCTCGCCCGCTGGCCCACGGTCTCGCATCTGGCCGCCGCGCCGCTGGAGGAGGTGCTCTCCGCCTGGGCCGGGCTCGGCTATTACGCCCGCGCCCGCAACCTGCACGCCTGCGCGCAGGCGGTGGTGGCGCGCCATGGCGGGCGCTTCCCGGACGACGAGGCGGCGCTGCTCGACCTGCCGGGCATCGGCCCCTACACGGCGGCGGCCATCGCTTCCATCGCCTTCGACCTCAAGGCGAGCCCGGTGGACGGCAATATCGAGCGCGTCGTCTCACGGCTTTATCGGGTGGCGGAGCCGCTGCCCGGCGCCAAGCCGCGAATCAAGGCGCTGGCCGCCGCCCTCACGCCAGCGCAGCGCCCCGGCGATTTCGCGCAGGCGATGATGGACCTCGGCGCCACCATCTGCACGCCGCGCTCGCCGGCCTGTTCGCTCTGCCCGTGGATGGAGCCGTGCGAGGCGCGGGCGGCGGGGGATGCGGCGCTTTATCCGGTGAAGGCGCCCAAGGGCGACAAGCCGAAGCGGGAGGGCGTCGCCTTCCTCGCCGTTCGGGCGGATGGCGCGGTGCTGCTGCGCACCCGGCCGGACAAGGGGCTCTTGGCGAAGATGACGGAGGTGCCCTCCACCCCCTGGGGCCCGAAGCCGGAGGCGCCGGAGAACCACGCGCCGCTCAAGGCGCGCTGGCGGGCGCTGCCCGGCGCGGTGGAGCACGTCTTCACCCATTTCGCGCTGACGTTGAAGGTGCTGCGCGCCGATCTCCCTGCCAAGACGCCTGCGCCGGAGGGGCACCGCTGGGTGCGGCCGGAGGGGTTCGATGCGGAGGCGCTGCCCTCGGTGATGCGCAAGGTGCTCGCGCATCTCGACGATCAATGAGACGCGACACGCGGAGGGTACTTGCATAGGGCAGCATGAGCCTCGTAAAGCTAAGCTCGTGTTTGCGGGCACTGGGGGCAGAAAATGCGGTTCGGACTGGCTATTGCGGCCGTGATGGCAACATGCGCACCGGTGTGCGCGGCAGATCTTGCGGTGAAGGCGCCGGCGCCTGCGGCGGCCGCCGCGCCGCTCTCCTGGCAGGGCTTCTATGCGGGCGTGACCGCGGGCGCGGTGATCGATGCCTCCACCGTCACGCCTGAGATCGGCGGCAAGTTCCTGGTGGTCAATCCGGTGGAGCATGCGCTCGAGTATGGGAATGCGCTGGGCGGCTCCTCGGCCGGCTTCACCGCCGGAGCGACCATCGGCTACAATTGGCAGTGGAACGCGGTGGTGGCCGGCCTCGAGGCTGACTTCGCCTATGCCGACCGGAGCCAGGCCGGGAGCGAAATCCTCCCCTCGCTGGTCAATCCCGGCCAGTTCATCGTCAAGGACTATGCGCTGACCGGCGACTGGTTCGGCACGGTGCGGGCTCGGCTCGGCTATGCGGTGGGGGCGACGCTGCTCTATGCCACCGGCGGCCTCGCCTTCGGCGATGGGGGCACGAACCTTTTCATCGGCGGCGCCAACGGCGCGCAATATGCGTGGGCCGGTTCGTCCTCCTCCACCCGCTGGGGCTGGACCGTGGGCGGCGGCGCGGAGACGCGCATCGACGCCCATTGGTCGGTGAAGGCGGAATATCTCTATGTGAACCTTGGCAGCAGCACCTTCCCGCTTGCCAACAGCCCGGCCAACCCGGTGCCGGAGTTCGTCATCGCCGCATCGTCGGACACCGCCTTCAACGTCGTCCGCGCGGGGGTGAACTACCGCTTCTGAGCTATTCGGCGGCGATGCCCATCTCGGCCCGCAGGCGGGCGCGCAGGATGTCGATGGGGTGGCGGCGGCCCGCCTCTTCCACGTGCCAGAACGTCCAGCCGTTGCAGGCCTCCGCCCCCTGGGCGAGGGCGCCGACGCGGTGGATGGAACCCACGTTCGGGCTGTCGGCGAGGGAAATCGTGCCATCCGCCCGCACCACGGCGCGGAAGCGGCCCTTGGCGTCGGTGAGTTCGGCGCCAGGGGTGACGAGGCCGCGCTCCACCAGCGCCGAGAAGGCGACACGCGGCGCTTCCCGCGCGCTCGGCGGGGCGACCAGCGCCTCTTCCGACAGGGGCTCCACGGCGTCGATGCGGGCGCGCGCCGCATCGGCATAGGTCTCTTCGCGCTCGATGCCGATGAAGGACCGGCGCAGGCGCTTGGCCACCGCGCCCGTCGTGCCGGAGCCGAAGAAGGGATCGAGCACCACGTCGCCGGGCTTGGTGGAGGACAGCAGCACGCGGGCGAGCAGCGCCTCGGGCTTCTGGGTGGGATGGAGCTTGCGGCCCTTCTCGTCCTTCAGCCGTTCCTGCCCGGTGCAGAGCGGGAAGAGCCAGTCGGAGCGCACCTGAACATCCTCGTTGCCGGCTTTGAGCGCCTCGTAATTGAAGGTGTATTTCGAATCGGCGCTGCGGGCGGCCCAGATCAGGGTCTCGTGCGCATTTGTGAAGCGCCGGCCCCGGAAGTTGGGCATGGGGTTCGCCTTGCGCCAGATGATGTCGTTGAGGATCCAGAAGCCCAGATCCTGCATCAGCGCGCCGACGCGGAAGATGTTGTGATAGGAGCCGATGACGAAGAGCGTGCCGTTGGGCTTCAGAGCTCGCCGCGCGGCCAAGAGCCAGGCGCGGGTGAAGGCATCATAGGCCGCGAAGCTCTCGAACTGGTCCCAATGGTCGTCCACCGCGTCCACGCGGCTTTCGTCCGGCCTCTTCAGCTCGCCACCGAGCTGGAGGTTGTAGGGCGGATCGGCAAAGACGAGATCGACCGATCCGGCGGGCAGGGCCGCCATGCGGGCGATGGTGTCGCCGATCAGAATTTCATTGAGGGGGAGAGCACGGTCCGAAACCGCTCCCGCAGGAGCCGCTCCCGAAGAAGCCGCCTTCCTTGGTGCGGCCGGTGGGGCCGCCAAGGGGGCGATTGCGGGATACTCCGGACGACATTGACGCGCCGTCCGCCCGGCCGCCCCCTTGGCCACACTACGCATGACGCAACCCTACGCAACGCTTACTCACGATCGTGAGAATGGCGGCAATGGGTTAAGGGCGGGTGAAGGGAAAACCTTGCGGCACCTATCTCGTCACGGCCTTCACGATGGCCTCGGCGACGAGTTCCGCCATGCAGGCGCGGCCTTCGGCGGGGGAGCGGGCGGAGGACTGGAGATAGCTCGTGGCGCCGTATTGCTGCACCACGTTCATGCGCTCCCGGTCCGACACCGCGTCGATCTGCTTCACGATGCGGCCGTAGAGGTGCTCGTGGTCCACGCCCGGCACGAAGGGCGGGTCGATGAGCACGAGGTCGATGTTGCGTCCGCGCAGCCAGTCGGCCGCCTGCTCCAGCGTGTGGGCGAAGCTCTCGGGATCGGTGGCGGCGAGGGCATCGGCGGTGCCCACCTGCCAGATGATGAGGTCCGGCGCCACCCGTTCCACGGCGGAGCGGATGCGGCCGAAATCATCCCGCGCGAGGCCCTGCGTCGCGCCCTCGTCGATGATGGTGAAGGTGATGTTGGGCAGGCGGTTGCTCAGCTCCGTCTCGAGGCGGCTGCGCTTCTTGTCCGACAGCGCCTGACGGTCGGGCTGGGGGCCGATCATCAGGATGCGCACGGGGGCCGAGCGATCCACCAGCCGCTCGGTGCGGACGAGATCGCTGTCGAAGGCGAGGAAGATGTCGGGCACCCGGCAGGCGCTGGAGATCGTGGCCCCGGCCGCGAGCGGGCACAGCAGGAGCCAGACGGCGAGAAAAACGCCGCCCGCGCGCCTCACGGCCCGGGCGCGAGCGCCACGGCCGGTGAAGCCGGGACCGGCGCCGCCTGCCGCACCGGGGCGCGATCGCGGCGCTGCCATTCGAGTGCCCATGCGAGGGACCACTGGAGCGAGAAACCTGCGGCAACGATTAGCAAATCCACGGCCAGCGCGCCATCGGCGAGGGGGCGCACCACCTGCGCGCCGAGGCTGAGCACGGTGCCGAGGCTGAACACCGGCAGCGCATGCCGGCCCATGAGGATGAGCGGTGCCGCGGACTGGCTCTTCTTCAGCCACGCTTCCAGCGGCAAACGCGACACGCAATAGGCCAGCGCCAGCACATGCAGCAGGCGCGGCAGGGCGAGGTTGGTCTTGTCGAAATCCCACAGGAAGGGCGGCACGGGGGAGAGGTCGGGCGTCACCGGATAGCCGTTGACCGCCCACACCAGCGCCACCAGCAGATAGAGCGGCGCGGCGACGTCCAGCACGCGGTGGGCGGCCGAACGCAGGCCGCGATCCATCAGCGCGCCGGTCACGAGGCCGCAGGTGAAGAGCAGCTGCCACGCAAGCGGATTGAAGAACCAGCCCCCCGCCCCCGGCCACACCGGCAAGGCGAGGTCGGCGAACTGGGTGACGAGATAGAGCGTGAGCGAGGCCGCAAGGGCAAGGCCAAGGCTGCGCCGCGCCAGCAGCAGCAGGATCGGCGCCATCAGCAGGAGGCCCACATAAAGCGGCAGGATGTTGAGATAGCCCGGCTGGTAGGTGAGCAGCCCGATGCCCACGAGGGATTCCAGCGGATATTGCGGGATGATGTCGAGGTGCATCCATTCGAGCATGCGCTCGTCGCCGGTGAGCACCACGAAGCCGCCCACCACCACCACGGACATCACCACCAGCACCAGATGGGCGGCATAGAGGGTGAAGGCGCGCATCCACACCCGCGCGGTGGTCCGCACGCGCTCGCCGGCGGAGAAGGGCCGCAGATAGGCGAAGGCGGCGGAGATGCCGGCGAGGAAGACGAACAGCTCGGCCGCGTCCGAGAAGCCGAAATTGCGATAGGTGAAGCCGCCGAAGACGTGGCCGGGAATATGGTTGATGAAGATCGTCAGCAGGGCGAAGCCCCGCCAGAAATCGATGCTCACCAATCGTTGCCCGGTCTGCGACACGTCTGGCAGCCTCCCGATCCCGTTGCCTGCCGGCGCTCCCCCGGCAGGGGGCGCGATATGGCGGCAAATGCTTTCGGGGCCGGAAGGTTCCGCCTTGCCCGTGAGCCATTGCGCCGCACGCCGTGCCGGAGAAGGCTGGCGCGCGGCGGTGTCGGAAGTGTGAATCCGGGGCGGGGCGACGGTAAATTGCGGTAACGCTACTCGGCCGCCGCCTTCAGCTCGATCACGGTGGGCAGGCCGTTCATCTGCGCCAGCACGTCGGTGATCTGCGGCACGTTCTTGCCGCCATTGCCGAGGCCCTCGGCCGCCGCATAGAGGTTCTTCACCGTGGCGCTGATGAAGGCGGAAGCGCCGGTGTTGGTGGCCAGGTTGGTGACGTAGCGCATGTCCTTGTGGGCGTTGGTGATGGTGAAGCGGTGGGCGTTCACGTTCGCGTCCAGCACGTAGCCCATGAAGGTCTGGTAGAAGCCGCAATCCATGCGCGAGCCGCGGATGACGCTGTCGAACACCTCCGCCGTGACGCCCACCTTGCCGGCGATGGCCAGCGCCTCGGCATAGATGGCGCCGTAGCCCAGCGACAGGAAGTTGTTGAGCAGCTTCATGGTGTGGCCCGCGCCCGGCGCGCCCACCCGCACGATGCGGCTGGCGAAGGCCGCCACCACCGGCTCGATCACCGCGAACGCCGCGTCGTCCGCCCCCACCATGGCGGAAAGGGCGCCTTCCTCTGCCTGGATGGGCGTGCCGCCCAGCGGCGCGTCGCACAGGAAGATGCCGTCCTGCGCCAGCTTCGCCGCCAGCGCCATGGTCAGCGTCGGCTCGGAGGTGGAGGTGTCGATGATGTGGAGGCCGGCCTTGGCGGTCTTCAGGATGCCGTTCTCGCCGTTGAGCACCTCATCCACCTGCGGCGCACCGGTGACGCAGAGCACGATCACGTCGCACTCGGCCGCCATCTCTGCGGGGGTCTTCACCTCGGTGGCGCCGCGGGAGACCAGATCCTCCACCGGCGCGCGGTTGCGGTGGCCCATGACGGCGAGGGGAAAGCCCTTGGCGAGG
The DNA here is from genome assembly GCF_023571765.1 of Xanthobacter aminoxidans. GTDB lineage: Bacteria > Pseudomonadota > Alphaproteobacteria > Rhizobiales > Xanthobacteraceae > Xanthobacter > Xanthobacter aminoxidans. Next base: position 109,263 of record NZ_JAMJXC010000001.1, read on the forward strand.
ATGTTCTTCGCCATGCCGTGCCCCATGAGGCCGACCCCGATGAAACCAACCCGCGTACCCGCCATGGCATCCTCCCGATTCGTATCGTCGCAGCTGTCGTTGCTGTTGTCGCTAAATCGTTTAGCATGACCGAAAGGACGGCGCGAGACGCGACAGATCCGCTATAGGGATGGCCCATGGACGAGACGAATCCTCCTCCGCCGGGTGCCGCTCACCCCGGTGCATCTCCCGCCGGTGCGCCCATCGGCAAGGTGACGCTGCAGGGCCTCGCCCGGGAGCTGGGGCTGTCCACGGCCACCATCTCTCTGGCCCTGCGCGACAGCCCCATGGTCGCCGAGGCGACGCGCCTCAAGGTGCAGGAGGCGGCGCGGGCGCGCGGCTATGTGGCGAACCGCGGCGCCGCGGCCCTGCGCACGGCGCGCACCAACATCGTCGCCCTCGGCCTGCATGACATCGTGAACCCCTCCTTCACCGAGCTTCTGGCGGCGGTGGAGGATGCCCTCTCCGAGGCCGGCAAGACCGTGCTGCTGGGCGTCAGCCAGGAGGATGTGGCGCGCCAGACCCGCACGCTGGGCACGCTGGCGGAATACCGGCCCGACGCCTTCCTCGTCTCCCCCGCCGCCCATTCGCGGGTGGAGGATCTGAAGGCGCTCGCCTCCACCGGCATCGCCGTGGTGCAGGTGACGCGCGAGATCGAGGGCTCCGGCTTCGACTTCGCGGGGTCCGACGACGTGACCGGCGTCGCGCTCGGCGTCGCCCACCTCGTGGCGCTGGGGCACCGGCGCATCGGCATGATCGGCGGCTTCGGCGCCATCTCCACCGGCCGCAAGCGCTTCGCGGGATACAAGGCGGGCCTTGCCGCGGCCGGCATTCCCTTCGATCCGACGCTGGTGATGGAAGGTCCGGGCCTGCGCGCGGAAGGCCGCAAGGCCATGGCGCGCCTGCTCGCGCTGGACGAGCCGCCCACCGCCGCCGTGTGCTTCAACGACCTCTCCGCCTTCGGCGCGCTGATGGAGCTGCAGGCGGCCGGTCTTCTCGCGGGCCGCGATTTCTCCCTTGTCGGCTATGACGACATCGAGGAGGCGCGGGTGTGGTACCCGCCGCTGACCACGGTGCACACCTTCATTCCCGAATACGGCCGCGCCGCCGCAACCTTGGCCCTGAAGCGCATCGCTGATCCCGGCCGGCCGGTGGAGCGGGCGGAGATGACGCCCGAGCTGGTGGTGCGCGCCAGCACCTGCGCCCCCGTGCCGGTGAAGCGCCGGCCCCTATGATCGTTCCGATATCCGAGGCCGACGATCCCCGCATCGCCGGCTTCCGCGCCGTGCGCGAGCGCGATCTGGTGGGGCGGCAGGGCGGCTTCATGGCCGAGGGAGAGGTGGTGCTGCGCCTGCTCGCCGGCCGGCTGGGCACGCGCGGCGGCCATCGCCTCTCCTCCGTGCTGCTGTCGCAGGCGCAGGCGGAGCGGCTGTCCGATCTCATCGCGGCGTTGCCGGACGACCTGCCCGTTTACGTGGCGCCGCAGCCGATGATGGACGCCATCGTCGGCTTTCACATCCATCGCGGCATCCTCGCGCTGGGCACGGCGCGGCCGCTGCCGGACGTGGGCGCGCTGCTGGATGGGCTGGGGCCACGGGCGCTGGTGGTGGCGGCCCTTGGCCTCACCAATCACGACAATATGGGCGGCATCTTCCGCAATGCGGCGGCCTTCGGCGCCGATGCGGTGATCCTCGATGAGGCCTCGTGCGATCCGCTCTACCGCAAGGCGATCCGCGTCTCCGTGGGGGCGAGCCTCGTGGTGCAGTTCGCGCGGGTGCGGGATGCCGGCGTGCTCATCGAACAGCTTTCCGAGCGGGGGTTCGAGGCGGTGGCGCTGTCCCCGTCCGGGCAGGAAACCCTCTCCCGTCTCGATCGCCCGCCGCGCGTCGCCGCATTGTTCGGCACCGAGGGGCCGGGCCTTCCGGCGGACGTGATGGCGCGGGTGCGCACGGTGGCCATCCCCATGGCGGAGGGCTTCGACAGCCTGAACGTCGCCACCACCTCGGGGATCGTGCTGCACCATCTGGCGGGGGTGTGAAGGGCGTCCTGACGCGGGCGATGGCGCCACCCGCCATCGCGCGGCTTCCGGGCTTTTCGCCGTCATCCCCCGGCTCGTCCGGGGGATCCACTCCGCCTTTTGTCCGGTTCGCGCCGATGGGGCACCCCTCTTGCCGCGCGGTGGATCGCCCGCACAAGGCGGGCGATGACGGAATGAGAGGGCGTGCGTCGTCTCCCTCCGCAGCCGGGCTCCCGCCCGCGCCCTTCAATGCCCGCGGGAGGCGAGGTGGCGGTGGAGGGTGGAGCGGTGGATGCCGAGGCGGCGGGCGGCGCGGGAGATGTTGCCGTCGCAGTCCTTCAGGGCGGCATCCATGGCGGCGCGGGTGACGCTGCCGAGATCGCCGGACAGGCCGGGCGCAGGATCGGCCGCCTGAGAGGCCGGGAGCATCGATGCGGCGGGGGGCTGCGCGGGACTGCGCAGATCGGTTGCGCGCAGATCGGTTGTCCGCACGTCGGCGGGGAGCGCTTCCGGCCCCACCGTTTCGCCCGGCTCGGCGAGGGCGAGCAGCACCTTGAGCACGCCGGTGAGCTGGCGGAAATTGCCCGGCCAGGTATGGCGTGCCAGCACCTCGCGGCAGTCCGGCGAGAGACGCGGCGCATCCGGGCCGGGGCCGGCCATCTCGCGCCACAGGCGCTCCACCAGCGCTTCCCGGTCCGCGAGGCTGCGCAAAGGCGGCAGCGTGACGGTGTATTGGGCGATGCGGAAATAGAGATCGGCGCGGAAGCTGCCGTGCTCCACCAGCATTTTCAGGTCGCGGTGGGAGGCGCAGACGAGGGCGAAATCCACCTTCACCGCCTTGCCGCCGCCCAGCGGGGTCACCTCCCGCTCCTGCAGCACGCGCAACAGGCGGCTCTGGAGGCCGAGGGGCATGTCGCCGATCTCGTCGAGGAACAGCACGCCGCCGTCCGCCTCGCGGAACAGGCCCTTGAAGCCGGCGCGGCGGGCGCCGGTGAAGGCGCCGTCCTCATAGCCGAACAGCTCGGATTCAATCAGCCCTTCCGGCAGGGCGGCGCAGTTCACCGCCGCGAAAGTGCCGGCCGCGCGCGGGCCGCGGGCATGGATCTGGCGGGCGAACACCTCCTTGCCGGAACCGGTCTCGCCCTGGATGAGCACCGGCACGCCCGCATTCATCAGGCGGATGGCCCGGCCCAGCGCCTGCTCGGTCTCCGCATCGAAGCTGGGGCCGGCGGGGGCTACGGCGGGTGCCGGCGCGGCGACGGGCGCCGGGGCGGCCCGCACCGGGGTCGGCGACTGCCGCTCCAGCCGCAGCATGACGGCGCCGTTGGGCGTGCGGGCGCGGCGGGCGTCGCCGGGGCGGCCGAGGCTGCCCTCGAACAGTTCGGAGAAGCGCCGCGCGCCCAGGGCATCCCAGCCGAGGCCCAGCAGTGCGAGGCCGGGGCGGTTGGCGGCCACGAGGCGATGGTCCTCGAACACCAGCACGCCCTCGCGCGCGGTGCCGAGGAAGGAGGGATCGGCGTGGAAGCGCACCACGTCCCGGCCGGGGAAGGCGCCTTCGAACAGGCGGTGCTCCACCTGCCCCACGGCCAGCTCCACCAGCGCCAGCGCATGCAGGTGCGGCACGGCGGAGGGGCCGGAGAGGTCGAGCAGGCCCACCAGCTCGCCGAACGGATCGTGGATGGGCGCGGCGGCGCAGGTGAGGATGCCGTGCGGCTCGGCATAATGCTCGGCACCGCGCACCTCGATGCCGCGCCGCTCGATCAGCGCTGTGCCGATGGCGTTGGTACCGCTGTCCGCCTCGCTCCAGCTCACGCCCGGCCGCAGGGCCACCTGCGCCGCGCGATCGGCGAAATCGGCGCTGCCCACGGTGTCGAGCACGAGGCCGGTGGGATCGGTGAGGATGACGATGCCGCCCGCGGCGCTGGCGCTGAGGTGCAGCGCCTCCAGCTCCGGCCGGCAGCGGCGGCGGAGCGCCTCATACCGCTCGCGGCGGACGGAGAGTTCGCCCTGCGTCAGCGGCTCGGCCTTCAGCCGGCCGCCCACGGGCAGGCCGCGCTCGGCGCAGCGGGTCCAGGAGCGGATGATGGGAAGGGCGAGCGCCTGCTCCGCCCCGGGCGCGCCGGAAAAGAACCGGCGGCGGGCGGTGAGCAGCTCGTCCGGTGGCGGCACCGGCGAGAGGGGCGGAAATGGCGCAGGCATTCGTCCCTCGGCTCGTTTCGCTTCCCTAGCGCGACGTTTCCCGCGGCGACTGTCGCATTTTGCGACAGGTGTCGCGACACCTTGTTCTTATGCGCGACAGTCTCGCACGACTATTCGCCGGCCGTAAAGTCGGGGTTCTGCGTAGGTCCTCCTGACGCGGACAAAATCAAGTTTTCGCAGCATCTTCCCGCACTGCAAATAAAGGCGTGCAGTGCACGTTCGAGAACTGGCACGGCCGCTGCAAATCCTCCTGCACCACCAATGGGAGGAAACAATGAACAGCCCAGCCTTTCTGTCGAGCACTCACACCTCGCCCTTCAAGGCCCGCTATGGCAACTTCATCGGCGGCGCCTTCGTCGAGCCGGTGAACGGCCGCTATTTCGAGAATACCTCCCCCATCACCGGCAAGGTGATCTGCGAGGTCGCCCGCTCCGACGAGCATGACATCGAGCGCGCGCTGGACGCCGCCCACGCCGCCAAGAAGGCCTGGGGTCGCACCTCCGCCGCCGACCGCGCCCTGGTGCTCAACAAGATCGCCGACCGCATGGAGGCCAATCTCGAGCTGATCGCCCGCGCCGAGACCTGGGACAACGGCAAGCCGATCCGCGAGACCATGGCCGCCGACATCCCCTTGGCCATCGACCATTTCCGCTATTTCGCCGCCTGCGTGCGGGCGCAGGAAGGCGCGCTCTCCGAGATCGACCACGACACCGTCGCCTATCATTATCACGAGCCCCTCGGCGTGGTCGGACAGATCATCCCGTGGAACTTCCCCATCCTGATGGCGGTGTGGAAGCTGGCGCCCGCGCTGGCGGCCGGCAATTGCGTGGTGCTGAAGCCGGCCGAGCAGACCCCCGCCAGCATCCTTCTGGTGGCCGAACTCATCGGCGACCTGCTGCCGCCGGGCGTGCTCAACATCGTCAACGGCTTCGGCCTCGAGGCCGGCAAGCCGCTCGCCGCCTCCACCCGCATCGCCAAGATCGCCTTCACCGGCGAGACCGGCACCGGCCGCCTCATCATGGGCTATGCCAGCCAGAACCTCATTCCGGTGACGCTGGAGCTGGGCGGCAAGTCGCCCAACATCTTCTTCGAGGACGTAGCGGCCCACGACGACGACTTCCTCGACAAGGCGGTGGAGGGCTTCGTCATGTTCGCCCTCAACCAGGGCGAGGTCTGCACCTGCCCCAGCCGCGCGCTGGTTCAGGAGAGCATGTTCGACAGGTTCATGGAGAAGGCGCTCGCCCGCGTCGCCGCCATCAAGCAGGGCTCGCCCCTCGATCCCGCGACCATGCTCGGCGCGCAGGCGTCGTCCGAGCAGATGCACAAGATCCTGTCCTACATCGACATCGGCAAGGCCGAGGGGGCCCAGGTGCTGGCCGGCGGCGAGCGCAACATGCTCGACGGCGATCTTGCGGACGGCTTCTACGTGAAGCCCACCGTCTTCCTCGGCACCAACAACATGCGCATCTTCCAGGAAGAGATCTTCGGCCCGGTGGTCTCCGTCACCACCTTCAAGGACGAGGAAGAGGCGCTGTACATCGCCAACGACACCCTCTTCGGCCTCGGTGCCGGCGTGTGGACCCGCGACGGTTCGCGCGCCTACCGCGTCGGCCGGGAGATCGAGGCGGGCCGCGTGTGGACCAACTGCTACCACGCCTACCCGGCCCACGCGGCCTTCGGCGGCTACAAGCAGTCCGGCATCGGCCGCGAGACCCACAAGATGATGCTCGATCACTACCAGCAGACCAAGAACCTGCTGGTCAGCTATTCGCCCAAGAAGCTCGGCTTCTTCTGATCGGCGAACCGACTGCCCCCTCCCGGGGCTTCACCGGGGGTGGCCGTGGCCCCGCGCGCGTTTGTTTCACCGTCCCATCGGCGCGCGCGGTGGCCTCAAAAAGCGGCCATCCCCGGCTTTTCCTTTGTGTGCGTGAGTAAAGAAAAAACACGGAGGGCCGACAGCCATGCGCTTCGACCGCAGACCCGTTTCCCCCGGGTCTGCGGCGTCGGTGGTTGGGGCTAGGACTCAGTGCGCCGATTTCGATCAGAAAAGTCTCACGCATTACCGGAGTGCAACACACCCCGCTGACCAGGGTGTTGCGCTTTTGGATTGTCGCGCCACTGAAACTCGACAGAAACGGGGATGCGCCACTTTTTGGCAAGGCGATCTACTTCTTTCCAGCATTCAGGAGCAGCCTGACCCTGCACGGAGATGCCGAGCTCGGGAAGGAACTTAAATCCCTCCTTGTCGTATGGCCGTGCCTTCGCCGGAATCCCTAGTTCTTGGACCAGCCGTTCGCCGTCAACGCCTTTCTTTCTTACTTGTGAGATTGTTGCAATTAGGATTGCAGACCATGTTGGTCGATGCAGTTCGTTGCCATTGATCGACGCCGCCAATGGCTTCGTGAAAGTAAGCCCCGGCGTGCTGCTAAGTTGAGGTGGAGCATCGTTCGATGTCGTCCGTCCTTCGGCCGGTTCCCGCTCCATGCCGAGTTGCTCCATCATTTCGCGCACGAGGCGATCAATGGTCTCGCTGGGAGTCTTGGTGCCGAACCATGTCTTGAGAGTGCTTAGGTCGGAAAATGTAGCATCGTTGATCCTGACTACGGGCATCATGAGCCGTTCCCCTAACTTGCGATAGGGAGTATGTTACATATTCTGCATAAACCGTCTAGAGGATATGTAACATGATGTCCCGCCGCTGTGCATGGCGCCTGCGCTCGGTCACCCCTTCCCCGCCTTGAGCAGCGCCAGCAGCCCCGTCAGTAGGTCCACCGGCGTCGGCGGGCAGCCGGGGATTTTCAGATCCACCGGGATGATGGCGGCAGCGCCGTCCGTCACCGCATAGCTGCCCGCGAAGACGCCGCCATTGATGGCGCAGTCGCCGGCCGCCACCACCCATTTCGGGCCGGGCGTGGCGTCATAGGTGCGCTTCAGCGCCTCGGCCATGTTCTTCGCCACGGGGCCCGTCACCAAGAGCACGTCCGCATGGCGGGGCGAGGCGACGAAGCGGATGCCGAAGCGGTCGAGATCGTAGAAGGCGTTGCCCAGCGCGTGGATTTCCAGCTCGCAGCCGTTGCAGGAGCCCGCATCCACCTCGCGGATGGAGAGGCTGCGGCCGAGCCGGGCGCGGGCGGCGGCGTCCAGCTCGCGCGCAAGGGCCTCCACCGCCGCGTCGTCCGGGCCTTTTTCGGTGAGCGGGGCCTTCAGGAGGCCCTGAAGCAGGAGCTTCCGCATCACAGGTCCACCCCCGAATAGGAGCAGTTGAAGGATTTGTTGCAGAGGGGGAAGTCGGCGACGATGTTGCCCTCGATAGCCGTCTCCAAGAGCGGCCACTGGAACCACGAGGGATCGCGCAGATGCGCCCGGCGCACGCGCCCGTCGCTCTCCAGCGCCACGAAGGCGAAGACATCGCCCCGGAAACTCTCCACCAGCGCTACCCCCTCGCCGCCGCCCGCCGGCACGGGCACTGTTATGTCGCCCTTGGGCAGCGTGTCGAGCAGGCGGATGATGAGGCCGAGGCTTTCCTCCACCTCGCGGATGCGCACCCACACGCGGGCGTTCACGTCCCCATCCGAGCGCACCGGCACCTCGAACGGCAGCCGGTCGTAGGGCGGATAGGGCAGAGCGCGGCGCGCATCGAAGCCGCGGCCCGAGGCGCGGCCGACGAACCCGCCGGCGCCGAACTGGCGCACATAGTCCGGCTTGGTGAAGCCGGTGCTCACCGTGCGGTCCTGAAGCGAGGCGGTCTCGTCATAGAGGCGGACCAGGGCGGGGAAGGCACGGCGCACCTCGGCCACCAGCGCCTTCATGCCCGCAATGGCCTCCGCCGTGATGTCCTGCGCCACGCCGCCGGGCACCACGCGGTCCATCATCAGCCGGTGGCCGAAGGCACGGGCGGAGGCGCGCAGCACGCGCTCGCGCAGCACGCCGCAATGGGCCAGCATGATGGCGAAGGCGGCATCGTTGCAGATGGCGCCGATGTCGCCGAGATGGTTGGCGAGGCGTTCCAGCTCCGCCATCAGGCCGCGCAAGGCATGGGCGCGCTCCGGCACCGCGACGCCGCGCGCGGCTTCCACGGCGCGGCAGAAGGCAAGCGCATAGGCCACCGTGGCATCGCCCGAATGGCGCCCGGCGATGCGGGCGGCCTCCTCCGGCGCGCGGCCGGCCATGAGGGATTCCATGCCCTTGTGGACGTAGCCGAGGCGTTCCTCCAGCCGCACCACCGTCTCGCCATAGGCGGAGAAGCGGAAATGGCCGGGCTCGATGATGCCGGCATGGACCGGGCCGACCGGGATCTGGTGCAGTCCCTCGCCCTCCACCGGCAGCACCGGATAGGCCTCGCCCGCCCCCGCATCGGGCGTGGCGGCGCCGAGCGGCGCGCGCACGCCCCAGCGGGCATGGTCCAGCCACGGGCGCAGATCGGGCGCGCCCACGGGCGTCAGGCCGAAGAGATCGCGGATGGTCCGCTCCAGCCGGGCGGCGGGGGGATGGTGCCGCGCCACGGAAGGGAAAGCGCCGGTGGGGCAGGGGAGGCTCGCGAGAGCGAGGCGGCCGGTGGCCTCCTCCAGCAGCGCCATGTGGACGGCGCCCAAGTCACCTTGAATCCTATCCCCGAACAGGGCCGAGAGCGTGAGCCGGCCGGCGGCCAGCTCCGTGCAGAGGCCGGTCCATTCCGCCTCGTTCACGCTCACGCGCGGCCAGGGGCGGCACAGGGTGCCGTTGCGGGCGAAGAGATCGGAGAGGTTGACCATGCCGCCCTCCTAGCCCAGCACCGCGGCCACGTGGCGGAACCACGCGACCAGTTCCGGCGGCAGGTAAAGCCCGGCGGCGAAGACGAGGGCGAGGTGCACGCCCATGGGCACGAAACTCGCCTTCACCGGATCGGTGCCCGGGCTCGGCTCGCCGAAGGCGATGGCCGAGAGTTTCACCATCAGCGCGCCGAAGGCGATCAGCAGCCCCAGGACGAGGATCAGCGCCAGCCACGGCCGGGCGCCGAAGGCGCTCGTCACCACCAGAAACTCGCTCATGAACACGCCGGCCGGCGGCAGCCCGGCGATGGCGACGACGCCGGCGACGAGGCTCCAGCCCAGCAGCGGGTGCGAGGTGGTGAGGCCGCGGATCTGCGCCAGTTCCTGCGTGCCCTTCACCTGACAGGCATGGCCCACCGCGAAGAAGATGGCGGACTTGGTGAGGCTGTGCATGGTCATGTGCAGCAGCCCGGCGAAATTCGCCAGCGGCCCGCCGAGCCCGAAGGCGAAGGCGATGATGCCCATGTGCTCGATGGAGGAATAGGCGAACAGGCGTTTGATGTCGCGCCGCCGGTACAGCATGAAGCCGGCGAGCAGCAGGGAGCCGAGGCCCATGGCCATCATCAGCGGCCCCGGCGCCAGCGTGCCGGGATGGGCGGCGAGCAGCGACTTGAAGCGCAGCACCGCGAACAGCGCCACGTTGAGGAGGAGGCCCGACAGCACCGCCGAGATCGGGGTGGGGCCCTCGGAATGCGCATCCGGCAGCCAGGCATGGAGCGGCGCGAGGCCCACCTTGGTGCCGTAGCCGAGCAGCAGGAAGACGAAGGCGACGTTGAGCAGCGCCGGATCGAAATTATGGGCATGCTTCATCAGCACGCTCCAGATCATCCCGTCCGCGCCTTCGCCCACCACCGGCTGCGCCACCATGTAGACGAGGATGGTGCCGAACAAAGCGAGCGCGATGCCCACCGAGCCGAGCATGAAATATTTCCACGCCGCCTCGATGGCCGCCTCCGTGCGGTAGAGGCCGACCATGAGCACGGTGGTGAGCGTCGCCACCTCGATGGCCACCCACATGACGCCGAGATTGTTGGAGAGCAGCGCCAGCGTCATGGCGCCGAGCAGCACCTGATACATGGCGTGGTAGAAGCGCAGGTTGAGCGGCGTCAGCCGCCCCGTCTCCAGCTCATGGGCGATGTAGCCGGCGGAAAACCAGGCGGTGGTGAAGGCGACGAAGGTGTTCAGCACCACGAAGACGATGTTGAGGTCGTCCACGATGAGGAACGGCCCCGCGATCCGCGGCGCGCCGAACAGCAGCAGCGCCAGCGCGAAGGTGAGGCCGCAGGCGGCGACGTTGACCAGCGCGCCCACGCGATAGGACGGCATCAGCGCCAGCAGCACCGCGCTCGCCGCCGGCACGGCCACCAGCAGGGGGGCGGGATCTACGAGGAGGCCGGACAGGAAACTCATGCGCGCCCTCCCCGGAAGCGGTCGAGGGCGTCCACGTCCACGGTGTCGAACCGCTCGCGGATGCGGAACAGGAAGATGCCGATGACGATGAGGGCGATGAGCACCGAGAAGGCGACGGAAATCTCCACCACCAGCGGCATCCCCTTGGCGCCGGTGGCGGCGAGGATGAGCCCGTTCTCCAGCGACATGAAGCCGATGACCTGGCTGACGGCATTGCGCCGCGTCACCATCATCAGGAGGCCCAGCAGCACCACCGAGAGGGCGAAGGCGAGGTCCTCCCGCGCCAGCGCATCGGCCGCGCCGCCCACGGCGGCGGTGGCCTTCAGCATGACCACGAGGGAGAGCGCCACGAGAGCGATGCCGGCCAGCATGGTGGGGCCGATGGAGACCACCGTCTCCACCTGCCGGTGGATGCCGAGGCGGGCGACCATCCGCGCCAGCGCCAGCGGGATCACCACCGCCTTGAACACGAGGGCGATGGCGGCGGTGACATAAAGGTGCGGCGCATCCTGCGCCAGCGCCTGCCAACCCACGGAGAGGGACAGCACCACCGCCTGCAAAGCGAACACTTTCAGCAGCGCATAGAGCCGGTCCTGATAGAGCATCAGGAAGCTGATGAGCACCAGCGCGCCGGCGAACAGGTGGGCCACGTCGAACACGAGGCTCGCCGAGAGGGCGGCGTCCAGCGGCGTTCCGTGCGCGATTTCCAGCGTGCGGTCCATCACAGGATCCTCGACACGAAGAGGAGCAGGGTGCCGAGCAGCCCCAGCATGAGCGCGGCGCCGAGGAAGTCCGGCACGCGGAACACCCGCATCTTGGCGATCGACGTCTCGAATACCGCGAGCAGCACCGCGCCCGCCGCGAGCTTTGCGCCATAGCTCGCCATGCCCAGCACCACCGCGCCCGCCCCGGCGCCGGCCGGCGCCAGCCCCCACGGCACGAACACGCAGGCGACGAGGGAGATGAAGAGCAGCAGCTTCAGCTGCGCGGCCAGCTCGATGAGCGCGAGGTGGCGGCCGGAATATTCCAGCACCATGGCCTCGTGCACCATGGTCAATTCCAGATGGGTGGCGGGATTGTCCACCGGGATGCGCCCGTTCTCCGCCACCGCGACGATGGCCAATGCAACCAGCGCCAGCGCCAGCGACACGCGCAGGCCGACGCCCGCGACCATCACCGAGGCGATGGTGGAGAGCTGGGTGGAATGGGCGACGAGGGCGAGGGAGAAGACGATCATGATCATCGCCGGCTCGGCCAGCGACGAGATCATCACCTCCCGGCTCGATCCGATGCCGCCGAAGCTGGTGCCCACATCCATCCCCGCCAGCGCGAGGAAGAAGCGGGCCGAGCCGAGCAGCGCGGTGATGACGATGAGGTCTGCCGACCAGGAGAAGATGAGCCCGGTGCCGAAGGTGGGCACCAGCGCCGCCGCCACCCAGGTTGCCGCGAACAGGAGGTAGGGCACGGCGCGGAACAGCCAGGAGGCGTTGTGGGCCAGCACCGCCTCCTTGTTCAGGAGCCGCGCGAGGTCGCGATAGGGCTGGAACACGGAGGCGCCGCGCCGCCGGGTGAGGCGCGCCTTCACCTTCCGCACGAGGCCGGTGAGCAGCGGTGCCAGCGCCAGCACCAGCAGCATCTGGGTGCCCTGCACCAGAAGGTTCGCGATCTGGAGGTTCGCCATCAGGTCCATAGCGCCAGCACCAGCAGCAGGAGGACGAGAGCGCCGAAGACCAGCGCCAGATACTGGCGGATGGTGAGATATTGCAGGCGGTTGGCCCGCGTCGCGATGCGTTCCACCAGCCCCGCCAGGGGCAGGAACAGGAAGGCCCAGGCGGGATCGCGGGCGGTGATCTCGATGCGCGCCGGGGCGAGCGAGCCGGGCGGCGGCATCTCCACCCGTTCGCGGGCGGCGAACAGGGTGCGGGCGAACACCCGGCGGATGGGCTGGGCGAAGGAGCCGGCGGAATATTGTGTCACCGGATCGGCATTGGGAAAGCCGCAGTCCCACGGCGGCGCGCGGCGCACCGCGCCGGTGGCGAGGCGGTGGATGATGAAGGCGGTGAGCAGCGCCGAGGAGGCAATGAAGAGGAAGACGAGGAGGCCGTTATAGGACGAGCGGCTTTCCGCCACCGGCACGATGGAGAGCCACGCCACTTCGCTCTGCGCCGGCATTTTCACGCCGATGAGCGCCGTCACCGCCGGCTGGAGCGCGTCGATGACGAGGCCGGGGAACAGGCCGGCGGCGACGCAGATGGCGGCAAGGGCGATCATCGCCGCGCGGGAGAAGGCGTCCACCTCATGCGCATTCGCCGCCTGTTCGCTGCGCGGCCGGCCGAGGAAGACGATACCGTAGAGCCGCACGAAGCAGGCCGCCGCCAGCGCCGCCGCCAGCGCCAGCAGGGCGCCCGCCGCCGGGACGGAGAGTTTTAGGCCCCAGGCCGGCAGTTCTGGGCTGAGCAGGATCGCCTGGAACACCAGCCATTCGGAGGCGAAGCCGTTCAGCGGCGGCAAAGCCGAGATGGCCGCCGCGCCGATCAGCATGACCACCGATGTCACGGGCATGCGGTGGATGAGCCCGCCGAGGCGGTCCATCACCCGCGACCCGGTGGCGGTGAGCACCGCGCCGGCGCCGAAGAAGAGGAGGCTCTTCATGGCCGCGTGGTTGAACACGTGGAACAGCGCCGCGGTGAAAGCCAGCGCCGCCGCCCCGCCGAAGCCCGAAGCCTTGAAGGCGAGGGCGAGGCCGAGGCCGACGAAGATGAGGCCGATGTTCTCGATGGTGGAGAAGGCCAGCACGCGCTTGGTATCGCTCTGCAGCAGCGCCTGCAGCACGCCGACGACGCCGGCAATGGCGCCCGCGACGATCACCGGAATGCCCCACCACCAGTCCGGCGGGCCGGCGAGATCGAACACGATGCGGATGAAGCCGTAGACGGCCACCTTCGTCATCACCCCGCTCATGAGCGCGGAGACGTGGCTCGGCGCGGCGGGGTGTGCCAGCGGCAGCCAGACGTGCAGCGGCACGAGGCCGGCCTTGGAGCCGGCGCCGAGCAGCGCGAGCACCAGCACGACAGCCCCGGCCCAGCCGGTGGGCGGCGCGGCGCGCATGGCTTCGAAGGTGAAACCGCCGCCGCCCGCCGCCAGCAGGCCGAAGGCCAGCATCAGCGCCAGCGTGCCGAACGAGGCCATGAGGATATAGACGAGGCCCGCCTGCACATTGCCGGCCTCCTTGTCGTGGGAGATCACCAGCGCCCAGGAGGCGAGCGACATGAATTCCCACGCCAGCAGGAAGGTGTAGGCGTCCGCCGCCAGCGGCACGAGGTTCATGCCGGCGAGGAAGGCGGGGAAGAAGGGCAGCACCCGCTCGGGCGCATGGTCATGCCGGCCGTAGCCGAGGCCGTAAAGGCTCGCCGCCGCTCCGCCGAGGTTCACCACGACGAGGAAGACGGCGGAGAGCGCATCAAGCCGGAGATTGGCGCCGATCCACGGAATGCCCAGCGGCAGCACCAGCCCGCCTATGGGCGCCGGGATGGCGGTGAGGGCGGATACGGCGGCGAGGAGCGTCACCGCCAGCGCGCCGCCATAGACCACGGGGCGTCCGAGAGGTCCGCGCGCGAGCACGGCACCGGCCACCGCCAGCACGAGCAGCGCGGCCACCGCGGAAAGGGCAGCGAGAAGCTGGACCGTGGGAGCGAGAGCCATCTCAGTCCCCCGATGGCCGGGGGGCCGGCGTCTTGAGGCGCACGCCGCGTCCGCCGCTGTCGCTCACCACGCCTTCGCCGATGAGATCGACGCCGGCGGCATCCAGCGCCCCCACCAGCTTCATCAGCGAATCCACGTTGCCGCGGATCACGCCGTCGCTGGCTTCCATGCGCTGGATGGTGGGGAGCGAGAGGCCGCACAGGCCGGCAAGGGCGCGCTGGTCGAGGCCAAGGATGGCGCGGGCGGCACGGAGCTGGGCAGCTGTGATCATGATCGCTGACGGCAGGCGTTTAGCGTGATTTGTGCTGCTTACACCCGGTCTATTAAGCGATCAAGCATTATTAGTGATGTTTAAAACATCACTTCGTCACGAGAGCGGGCGCAACGGTCGGCGCCCGCCCTTTGCCGCCCGCCCTTGCCGCGCGGCTCACGCCTCCCGGATGTCGTTGGCCACGCGGGCGAGGATCTCGACGATCCGCGTCTCGGCGCCCCGGTTCTGCTCCAGCTTCTCGCGGGAAACATCACGCAGGTTTTCCAGCGCGGCTTCCACCAGGCGGGGCAGCTCGGCGCCGTGGCTCGGGCCGCTCTCGCTCCAGCCCATCCACTTCTTCACGCGGCCCATCTTGAGGCCGATCTCGGACAGCCGGCCGATGATGGCGTCGGCGAAGTCGCGGTTCTCGGCGAGGTAGGCGCGGCCCTCCTCGGTGATGGCGTAGCGCTTCTTCGAGCCGTCCGCCTCGGCGGTCACATAGCCCGCCTCTTCCAGGAAGGTGAGGGTGGGATAGACCACGCCCGGGCTCGGCGAATACCAGCCGGCGGTCTTCTCCTCGATCAGCTTGATGATCTCGTAGCCGTGGCGCGGCTGCTCGGCGATGAGCGACAGGGCCAGAAGCTTGAGGTCGCCCTGGGCCAGCATGCGGCCGATGCGGAACATGTCGCCGCCCCCGCGCCCGCCGCGTCCGCCAGGTCCCCCGCCGCCGCGATGGCCGCCGAACTCGCCAGGACCATGGCCGTGGCCGCCGCGCCCCGCGAACTCATGCTCGCCGAACGCGCGTCCACCAAAATCGCCGCCCATTTCGCCGCCAAAGCCACGGCCACGGCGGGCGTCCCGCCAGTCTCGTCTGCATCCGAACATTCGGAAGTCTCCTTAGATATGTCGTTAGATATAGCGACGATGGTTATATCGTTCGATATATCTGGATGACAAGGGGCTCCTCCGAAAAATCCGTTCAGCCTTTCTGAAGGCCCGCGCTTGCAGGATCGGCCCAATCGCCGGAGTCTTCCTCAATGGCCATGTCAGATCAGGATCGCGCCGCCCGCGCCGCCCACGGCCTCGCCAGTGCCGCCGCGCCGGATGTGGCGGCCGCCGTCGAGGGCTGGCTGGCGCGCCTTGCCCACGAACGGCGGCTCTCGGCCAAGACGCTGGAGGCCTATGCCCGTGATCTTTCGGTGGTGCTCGTCCGGCTCACCGACCATCTCGGCAAGCGCCCGACGCTTCCCGATCTCGCCGCACTGACACCGGCGGACGTGCGGGCCGTGCTCGCCTCCCGTCGGGCCGAGGGCGTCGCCCCGCGCACTTTGGTGCGCCTTCTCGCCGCCGCACGCTCCTTCGGCCGGCATCTGGAGCGGGAAGGGCAGGGCAAGGTCGGCGCGCTCACGGCGGTGCGCGCCCCCAAGGTGCCGAAGGGCCTGCCCAAGCCCGTCTCCGTCGCCGCCGCCCGCGCGCTGGCTGATCCCGACACCCGTGCCGGCGAGGCACGCGAGGCGTGGGTGCTGGCGCGCGACGCGGCAGTGATCGCCCTGCTCTACGGGGCGGGCCTGCGCATCTCGGAGGCGCTGGGCCTCTCGGCGGGGATGATGTCGCCCGGCACGACGCAGATCACGGTGACGGGGAAGGGCAACAAGACGCGCATGGTGCCGTTGATCGCGCCGGTGCTCGCGGCGGTGGATGCCTATCGCGGTCTCTGTCCTTATCCTCTGGCGCCGGACAAGCCGCTGTTCCGGGGGGCGCGGGGTGGGCCGCTCTCGCCGCGCATCGTGCAATTGGCGGTGGAGCGGATGCGCGGCGCGCTGGGCCTTCCCGACAGCGCGACGCCCCACGCCTTGCGCCATTCCTTCGCCACTCACCTCCTCTCGCGGGGCGGTGATCTCAGGGCGATCCAGGAACTGCTCGGCCACGCCTCGCTCTCCACCACGCAGATCTATACGCAGGTCGATGCCGCCGCCCTCATGAACGCCTGGCGCGCTGCCCATCCGAGGGCGCGGGCGTAAGCAGGAGCTGAAGCATGACGTTCACGCCCGTCCGCCCCGTCATCGAGCATCTCTCCGTCACCACCGTGGACCTTGCCCGCGCGGTGCGCTTCTACGATGCGGTGCTGGCGCCCCTCGGCCTCGTGCGGGTGGCCGACTATGACGAGCCGGAGGGCGCTTCCGCCTGCTGGGGGCCGCCGGGTACCCTGCCGGCACCGGAGGGCGTGCCGGGCGCCGCGCCCTTCTGGGTGCAGTTGCGCGAAGGGCCGGTGACGCCGCCGCCGGGCACCCATATCGCCTTCTGCGCGGCGGACCGGGCGGCGGTGGAGGCTTTCCATGCGGCGGGCCTCGCCACCGGCGGAACGGACTACGGCGCGCCGGGTCTGCGGCCCCAGTACGGCCCCGGCTATTACGCCTCATTCCTCATGGACCCGGACGGCTGGCGCATCGAGGCCGTCGCCTACGTGTAGGGCTGCGCTGGTTTGCCGGCTGTGGGCCGGCGGCGGTCTGCCCTTTCAATGCTGGTAAACGCTCCGTTATCCTTCGCAAGTGATTCGCGGCGCGCCGCAGAGAGGCTGCGGCAGCCGCAGGGCAGGGGAAGGACACCGGGGCGAATGGCGGAGCGCATCCGGAGGAGCGGCGCGCGGCGTCCGGCGCGCGGGCGCAGGCTGGGGCCGGCCCCGGCGAGGGGATGCGCGAATTTCTGCGTCGGCACCCGGACCGCGCTGTTCGGCTCCTTTCTCCTCGCCACCACCGCTCTTGCCGGCACCCCGGCCTCCGCCGACGGCTGGAGCATTGCCATGGGCGCGGCCGAAACGCTGTGGCCGGTCATCGCTCTGTCCGCCTGCGCCGTCGTCGGCCTCGTGGCCCTGAGGTCCCGCCGGGTGGCCGCCGATCTCGGCGCGCGCATGGACAAGGCCGAGGCCGAGGCCCGCGATGCCGGCGCCGCCGCCGCCCGGGCCCGGGCGGAAGCCCATGCCGCGCGCTCCCTCCTCACCGCCGGCGCGCCCGCTTTTATGACCTGGAGCGGCCGCGCGCTTCCGGTGGATGTGCACGGCGCGACGCCGGAAGCTTTCCGCGCCAGCCTCGGCGCCGCCTCCGCTGCCCTCGACCGCGCGCTGGAGCAACTGCGCCGGGAAGACGGCACCGTTTCCCAGCTGGTGGACACCCCGGCCGGTCCCGCGCGGCTGGAAGGCCATAGCCTCGGCGGCGCGGGCGTGCTGCTCCTGCGTCCGGCCGATACGGTGGATACCGCCGCAAAAGCCGATGCCGTCGATTTCGCCGAGGCGGAGCGGATGGCCCATGGCCTCGCCGCCGCTCTCGATGCCGCCGCGGCGCCGGCCTGGCTGCGCCGGCCGGATGGCACGCTGGTCTATGTGAATCCCGCTTTCGCCACCGCGGTGGGGGCGCCTTCGGCCGCCGAGGCGCGCGCCGCCGGCCTCGATCTGCTCGACACCCGCATCCGCAGCGCCGCGCTCACCGCAGAGGGGGCAGCCGGCACCTTCCGCCAGCGGGTGAAGGCGGTGGCGAGTGGCCAGCGGCGGCAGATGGACGTGGTGGAGGTGGCCGGCCCCTTCGGTACCGCCGGCATCGCCATCGACGTGACCGGCGAGGACGCGGCGAAGGCCGAGACCGCCCGCACGGTTGCCGCCCACCAGCGCACGCTGGACCAGCTGACCACCGCCGTCGCCATCTTCGGCGCCGACGAGCGCCTCGTCTTCCACAATGCGGCCTATGAGCGCCTGTTCGATCTCGCCCCCGGCCTCCTCGACCAGCGCCCGCCGGAAAACGAAATCCTCGAAGACCTGCGCCGCCGGCGCAAGGTGCCGGAGCAGGCCGATTTCCGCGCGTGGCGGGCGCAATTGCGCGAGGCCTATCGCGCCATCGAGCCGGTGAACGACTGGTGGCACCTGCCCGGCGGGCAGATGCTGCGCGTGGTCATCACGCCCAATGCCGAGGGCGGCATCACCTATCTGTTCGACGACCTCTCCGAGCATCTGGCGCTGGAGAGCCGCTACAACAGCCTCATCCGCATCCAGGGCGAGACGCTGGACGGCCTCGCCGAGGCGGTGGCGGTGTTCGGCGCGGACGGGCGGCTCAACCTCTACAATCAGGCCTTCCTCGCGCTCTGGTCCCTCGACGCCCAGGCCATGGGCGACAAGCCCCATGTGGACGCGGTGGCCGCCATGTGCCGCCCGCTCTATGGCGAGACGGCCGCCTTCTCCCGCATCCGCCAGGCGGTGACGGCCATCGGCCCGCGCGAGGTCACGACGCTGCGCATCGAGCGGCCGGACGGCCGGGTGCTCGACGGCGCCACCCAGCCGCTGCCGGACGGCGGCACCATGGTGACGTTCCGCGATGTCACCGACAGCGTGAAGGTGGAGCGCGCGCTGACCGAGCGCGCCGAGGCGCTGGAGGCGGCGGACAAGCTCAAGAACGCCTTCGTCGGCCACGTCTCCTACCATTTGCGCACGCCCCTCAATACCCTGATGGGCTATGCCGACATGCTGCGCGAGGGCCTTGCCGGCCCGCTCAACGACCGCCAGCGCGACTATCTCGACCACATGCGCCAGTCCTCGGACCTGCTGCGCGCCCTCATCGACGACATCCTCGACCTCGCCACCATCGATGCCGGCGCCATGGAGCTGGATCTCGCCGAGGTGGACGTGCGCGAGCTGGTTCTCTCCGTCGCCGAGGCGGTGCGCGACAGCGTGGACGAGGCGCGGCTTTCCCTCGCCGTGAACATCGATCCCGCGGCGGGCGTCTTCGTCGCCGATGCGCGGCGGCTGCGGCAGATCCTGTTCAATCTCCTGTCCAACGCCATCGCCGTCTCGCCCGAGGGCGCCACCGTGACGCTCGGCGCCGCGCGGCGCGACGGGGCGCTGGTGTTCACCGTCCGCGACGAGGGTCCTGGCGTGCCGGCGGAGGTGAAGGAGACGCTGTTCGATCGCTTCGAGAGCCGCAGCGCCGGCCCGCGCCATCGCGGGGTGGGTCTGGGCCTTGCCATCGTGCGCTCCTTCGTGAGCCTGCATGGCGGCTCGGTCACGGTGGGGCCGGCGTCCGCGACGCGCGGCACCCTCGCCACCTGCATCTTCCCGCTCGAAGGCGAGCGCCGGCGGGAGGCTGCCGAATGAGCATCGTGCTGGAACGCCTTGAAGGTCAGCCGGTGGCCTGCCGCGTGGTGCTGAAGGACCTCGCCGCCACCAGCCGTCTCGCTTCGCTCATCGCCAGCTGGTTCGGGGGCAAGGACACCATCACCCTCACCGGCGACCTCGGCGCCGGCAAGACGGAGCTGGCCCGCGCGCTCATCCGCGCCTTCGCCGACGATCCCACCGTGGACGTGCCGAGCCCCACCTTCCCGATCCTCATCACCTACGACTTTCCCCGCGGCCGGGTGGTGCACGCCGATCTCTACCGCATCCAGGAGCCGGACGAGCTGGACGAGCTCGGCTGGGACGAGATGCGCGAGAACGCGCTCCTCATGGTGGAATGGCCCGAGCGCGCCGAGGAGCGCCTGCCGGCTGACCGTCTCGATGTGGCGCTCTATCTTGCCGCCGGCACGCGGGACGCGGCCGATCTCGGCCCGGAGGCGCGCATCGCCATCGTCACCGGCTATGGCAAGTTCGGCCCGCGGCTCGACCGGCTGATGATCGCCCAGTCGCTCATCGAGCAGAGCGGCTTTGCCGAGGCGGCGCACCGCTTCCTGCAGGGCGACGCCTCCGCCCGTTCCTACAGCCGCCTCGTGCTGGGCGATCGCTCCGCCATCGTCATGAACGCGCCGCGCCAGCCGGATGGACCGCCGCTGAAGCGCGGCCTGCCCTACAGCCAGCTTGTGCATCTGGCGGAAGACGTGAAGCCGTTCGTCGCCATGGACCGGGCGCTCTTGGCGCAGGGCCTGTCTGCGCCGCTCATCTATTCGGCGGATCTGGAAGCCGGCATACTCGTGCTGGAAGACCTCGGCCCGGAATTTGTGGTGGCCGGCACCCCGCCCGCCCCGGTGCCGGAGCGCTATCGCCTCGCGGTGGAAGTGCTCGCCACCCTGCACAGCCGGCCTTTGCCGCGCACGTTGAACATTGCGCCCCGGGTGGAGCGGGCGCTGCCGTCTTACGACGTCGCTGCCATGCTCACCGAAATCGACCTGATGCTGGACTGGTACCTGCCGTCCCGCGGCATCCGGCTCGACGGGGTGGTGCGCGAGGAATTCCGCCTGCTGTGGCGCAGCGCGCTCAACCCGGCCATGGCCGAGCCGCCCACCTGGGTGCTGCGCGACTACCACTCCCCCAACCTCATCTGGCTGCCCCAACGGGAGGGCCTGCGCCGCATCGGTCTCATCGATTTCCAGGACGCGGTGATGGGGCCGGCGGCCTATGACGTGGTGTCGCTGGCGCAGGATGCGCGGGTGGATGTGCCGGAGGAGCTGGAGCTCGAACTCGTGCGCCGCTACGTGGCGATGCGCCGCGAGGCGGACCCCACCTTCGATCCGCGCGGCTTCGCCCGCACCTACGCGCTGATGGGCGCCCAGCGGGCCAGCAAGATCCTCGGCATCTTTTCGCGCCTCAACGATCGCGACGGCAAGCCGCATTATCTCCGGCACCTGCCGCGCATCCGGCGCTATCTCGCCCGCTGCCTCGCCCATGAGGAGCTGGGATCGCTGCGCATGTGGTATGAGGCGGTGCTGCCATCGAAGGACCTCTCCGCGTGACCGCTGCCCCCGACACGCTGCTTGACGTGCCCGCCGCCGGATCCGTCCGGGTTGATACCGCCATGGTGCTCGCTGCCGGCCTCGGCACGCGGATGCGCCCCCTCACCGACACCCGCCCCAAGCCGCTGGTGGAGGTGGACGGTCGCGCGCTGGTGGACCATGTGCTTGACCGCGTGGCCGCCGCCGGCATTCCCCGCGCCATCGTGAACGTGCACCACCATGCCGATCTGCTGGAAGCACACCTCAAGGCCCGCGCGGGCGCGCCCGACATCCTCGTCTCCGACGAGCGCGGCCTGCTGCTCGAGACCGGTGGCGGCGTGCGCAAGGCGCTGCCGCTGATCGGCGACACGCCCTTCCTGGCCATCAATTCCGACACGATCTGGATCGAGGGCGCGCGGCCGAACCTCGTGCGGCTCATGGAGCAGTTCGATCCCGAACGGATGGACGCGCTGCTGCTGCTCGCCTCCGCCGCTCATTCCATCGGCTATGACGGCCTGGGCGATTTCCAGATGGACAAGCTCGGCCGGCTGGAGCGCCGGGGCGAGCGCACCATCGCCCCCTTCGTCTATGCCGGCGCCGCCATCCTGAAGCCGGAGCTGTTCGAGGGCACGCCGGAGGGCGCTTTCTCCTTGAACCGCGTGTTCGACCGCGCGGCGGCAGCGGAGCGGCTGTTTGGCTTGCGGCTCGACGGCATCTGGATGCATGTGGGCACGCCCGATGCCATCGCTTTGGCCGAGGAGGCCATCGAGCGGTCGAGCGATTGAGGGTCTTCCTCTGGCGGGACGAGGAGTGAAGCCGTGCCGCGCGTGCTGACCATTCCGCCCTCCGCGCCCTTCCTGCCGGTGCTCGCGCGGGCGCTGCTCGACGGCGCGCTGGTGGAAGGCTTCGCGCCGCGTCACGATCCGCTCGCGCTGGCCGGTGCCACCGTCTTTCTGCCCACCCGCCGCGCCGGGCGGCTGTTCGCCGAGGCGCTGCTGGAGGCGTCGGGCGGAACGGCGCTGCTGCTGCCGCGCATCGTGCCCCTGGGCGACGTGGACGAGGACGCGCTCGCCTTCTCGGAAGACGCGCCGGTGCTGGCCGCGCCCCACGCCATCGCCCCGGTCCACCGCCGGCTGGTGCTGGCGCGGCTGGTCGCGCACTGGCGCGATACGCTGTCCAAGGCGGTGGAGCGGGAGGCGGTCGCCGCCGGCACCGCCTCCACCTTCGCGCTGGCCGATGCGCTGGGCTCCCTGTTCGACGATCTCACCACCGCCGGCCTCGGCGTCGAGCGGATGGACGGGCTCGTGCCGGACGAGCTGGACCGCTATTTCAAGGTGGGACTGGATTTCGTCCGCATCGCCCGGCGCGCCTTCTCCGCCTATCTGGCGGAGGAGGGGCTGGTGGAGCCCGCCGCCCGCCGCGACGCGCTGGTGGATGCCGAGGCGCGCCGCCTCACCGCGCTCGGCACGGCCGCCGGGCCGGTGATCGCCGCCGGCTCCACCGGCTCCATGCCGGCCACCGCGCGCCTGCTGAAGGCCATCGCCAGCCTGCCCCGCGGCGCGGTGGTGCTGCCAGGGCTGGACCTTGATCTCGACGCGCCCTCCTTTGATCGCCTCGCCGATCCCGTGCACGGCGCGCCCGACCATCCGCAATACGGCCTCGCCCGCCTCCTCGGCACGCTCGGTGTAGAGCGGGGGGAGGTGGTCCCGCTGGCGCCGCCGGCCCCCTTCGGCCGTGAGCGGCTGATGGGCGAGGCGCTGCGGCAGGCCGAGATGACCGACCTCTGGGCGACGCTGCCCGCGCGCCTGCCGGCGGACGACCTCGCCGCCGCCATGGCCGGCATCAGCGTTGTGGAGGCGGATGACCCCCGCGCCGAGGCGCTGAGCGTCGCGCTCCTGCTGCGCGACAGCCTGGAGCGGCCGGGCGAGACGGCGGCCCTCGTCACCCCGGATCGCGATCTCGCGCGGCGGGTGGCAGCGGAGATGGCGCGCTTCGGCGTGGCGCTGGACGATTCCGCCGGAACGCCGCTGGCCGACGCCCCCGCCGGGCGCCTCGCGGGCCTTCTGGTGACGGCGGCGGCCGAAGGGCTGGCGCCGGTGCCGCTGTTCGCCCTCCTCACCCACCCGCTGGCGCGCTTCGGCCTTGATGCGGAGGCGAAGGCCGATGCGGTGGCGGCTTTGGAACTGGCCGCCCTGCGCGGCCCCCGCCCCGCCGCCGGCCTCGCTGGCCTCTCCGCCGCGCTGGATGCCCACGATCCCGAAGGCTACCGCCGCTCCGATCCCCGCAGCCGCATCGATGGCGCGGCCATCGCCGCCGCGCGTGATCTGGTGCGGCGGCTGGAGGGCGCGCTCGGCCCGCTGCTGGCGCTGGGCGACCGGCACGGCGCCGTTCCCCTCGCCGAACTCGTCGCCGCCCATCGCGCCGCGGTGGAGGCCGCCGCCGGCCGGCTCGATCCCGAGGCGGAAGACGCTGCCGAGGCGGCACTGGCCCGCACCTTCGAGACGCTGGAGCGCGTGGCCGGCGACGGCCCGGCCCTCGACCTCGCCTCCTATGCCGATGCGGCGGGCGCGCTCTTCTCCGACACCATGGTCCGCCCGCGCGCCGAGCCCCATGCGCGCATCCGCATCCTCGGCCCGCTGGAGGCGCGCCTCGTCCATGTGGACCGCATGGTGCTGGGCGGTCTGGTGGAGGGCTCCTGGCCCACCATTCCCGAGACCGACCCGTGGCTGAGCCGCCCCATGCGGGCGCAACTGGGGCTTGATCTGCCGGAGCGGCGCATCGGCCTTGCCGCCCACGATTTCGCTCAAGCCTTCGGCGCGCGGGAGCTGGTGCTGAGCTTCGCCGCCAAGGTGGGCGGCACCCAGAGCGTGCCCTCCCGCTTCGTGCAGCGGCTGAAGACCGTGGCGGGGGAGGCCGAGTGGGGCGCCGCCCGCGCGCGCGGCACCCGTTTCGTCCGCGCCGCCCGCCGTTTGGATGAGGCGCCCGCCGTGCCCCGCGCGACCCGCCCCGCGCCCGCCCCGCCGCTGGAGCTGCGCCCGCGCCGGCTTTCGGTGACGGAGATCGAGACTTTCCTGCGCGATCCCTACTCCATCTATGCCCGCCACGTCCTCGGCCTGTCCCCACTCGATGATCTCGACGCACCGCCGGGCGGCGCCGAGCGGGGGATGGCGTTGCATGAGGCCGTGGGCCGATTCACCACCGCCTTCCCCGACGACCTGCCGCCCGACGCGCTGGCGCGGCTGATCGAGGAGGGCGCTCGTGCCTTCGCGCCGCTGAAGGCGTTCCCGGCCGAACATGCCTTGTGGTGGGCGCGGTTCGAGCGGGCGGCGGCCTTCCTCGTCGCCTTCGAGCGCGAACGGCGGGCGCATCTCGACCGCATCGTCGCCGAGACGAAGGGGAGCCTCGAAATCCCGCTCGCCGCCTCCACCTTCCGCCTCACCGGCCGCGCCGACCGCATCGAGATCAAGCGCGACGGGACGCTCGCCATCATCGACTACAAGACCGGCACCGCGCCGAGCGCGAAGCAGGCCGCCTCCCTGTCGCCCCAACTGCCGCTGGAAGCGGCCATGGCCTGGCGGGGCGGGTTCGAGGGCGTGCCGGGGGCGCCGGTGGAGGAACTCACCTATGTGGAGCTGAAGGGTGGGGCCGACGGCGGCGCGGAAAAGCCGGTGAAGGTGAAGGACCGCTCCACCCACGACCTCGCCGAAGATGCCCTCGCGGGCCTCGAAAGCCTGCTCAAGGCGTTCGAGAATGTGGCGCAGGGCTATCGCTCGCTCGCCGCGCCGCAATGGTCCGGCCGCTATGGCGATTATGACCACCTCGCCCGCGTGCGCGAATGGGCGCTGGCCGGGGAGGAAAGCGAATGAGCGCGAGCCTCGAGAGCAGCGCCAAGTCCGAGGCCACCCGCCGCCAGTCGGAGGCTTCGCACCCCGCCGTTTCCGCCTGGGTCTCGGCCAATGCCGGCTCGGGCAAGACCCATGTGCTGGCTCGCCGCGTCATCCGGCTGCTGCTCGCCGGCACGCCGCCGGGGCGCATCCTGTGCCTCACCTATACCAAGGCGGCGGCGGCCAACATGGCCAACCGCGTGCTCGCCATCCTCGGCCGCTGGGCGCGCATGGACGATGCCGCGCTCGATGCCGCCATCGCCGAGACGGTGGGCGAGGCGCCAGACGCTTCGCTGCGCGCCCGCGCGCGCCGGCTGTTCGCGGCGGCGCTGGAGACGCCGGGCGGGCTGAAGATCCAGACCATCCACGCCTTCTGCGGTGGCCTTCTGCATCGCTTCCCGTTCGAGGCGGACGTGGCGGCCGGCTTCCGCGAGCTGGACGAGGTGGCCCGGCGCGAATTGATGGCCCGCATCCGCGCCGACCTCGTAGTCGCCGCGAGTCTTGCCCCCGCATCCCCGGCCGGCGAGGCGCTGGCGCGGCTCACGGAGGAGATGTCCGACAGCGGCCTCACCGGCCTCATCGAGGCCGCGGTGGCCCTGCGCGCCCGCATCCTGCCCCTGGGCGACACGCCCGCTGGCCGCCGGGCTGCGGTGGCGCGGGCGCTGGGGCTGCCGGCGGGACTGACCGTGGCCGATGTGGAAGCCGAGATGCTGGCGAGCCCGCATCTTCCCCGCTCGGAATGGCAGAGCGTCGCGGCGACGCTCGCCACCTCAGACAAGGCCACCGACCGCAAGCGCGCCGACGACCTCGCGGCCGCCGCTGCGGCAGAAGACGACGCCTCCGCGCTCGTGGCCTATCGCGGCGTGTTCTTCGGCTCGGACGGCCCGCGCTCCGACAAGAACCTGCTCACCAAGGGCATGGGCACGCGCGAGCCGGACCTTCTCGCCCGTTTCACCGCCGAGCGCGACCGCCTCGCCAGCCTCGACGATCGCCTCAAGGCGGCCTGGACGCTGGAGCGCACCGGCGCGGCCCTCACCCTCGGCGCTGAGGCCTGCCGGGCTTACGAAGCAGCGAAGGCGGCGCGGGGCCTGCTCGACTTCGACGACCTCATCACCAAGGCCGCGGCCCTGCTCGCCGAGCAGCCGACCTTCGTGCAGTTCAAGCTCGACCAGGGTATCGACCACATCCTCGTGGACGAGGCGCAGGATACGAGCCCCGAGCAGTGGAAGGTCGTGGAGGGCCTCGCCTCCGACTTCTTTTCCGGCGAGGGCGCGCGGGCGGGCGTGACGCGCACCATCTTCGTGGTGGGCGACGAGAAGCAGTCCATCTTCTCCTTCCAGGGCGCCGATCCGCGCGCTTTCGGCGCCATGCGCACCACCTTCGAGCGCAAGGTGGGGGCGAAGGGCTTCCGCCGGGTGGAACTGCCCCACTCCTTCCGCTCCGCGCCGGGCGTGCTGGAGGCGGTGGATGCCATCTTCAAGAGCGAGGTCGCCCATGCGGGGCTGACCCTCGATACCGTGGCCCCCGTCCATGCCGCCATCCGCGCCGACGCTCCGGCACTGGTGGAGATCTGGCCCACCACCGTTCCCGAGCCCCATCCCGAGCCGGACAACTGGCGCCGGCCGCTGGACGAGGTGCCCACCGACGATCCCGTCAGCCGGCTCGCCGCGCGCATCGCGAGCTTCATCCAGGCAGGGATCGCGAACGGCCTCGCCATTCCCTCCCGCGACGGGCGGCCAATGCGGGCCGGCGATGTTCTGGTGCTGGTGCGCCGGCGCGGGCGGGTGTTCGAGGCCGTCATCCGCGCGCTCAAGGAACTCAAGGATCCGCGGGTGCAGGTGGCCGGCGCCGACCGGCTCGTGGTGCCGGAGCACATCGCCGCCCTCGATCTGATGGCGCTGGGCGACGCGCTGCTCTCGCCGCACGACGATCTTTCGCTCGCGGCCGTGCTGAAAAGCCCGCTGTTCGGCTTCACCGACGACGATCTCATGGCCCTGTGCCCCCAGCGCAAGGGCACGCTGGCCTCCGTCCTCTCCACGTCAGACGATCCGCGCCACCGCGCCGCTGCCGCGCGACTCGCCGGCTGGAAGGGCGAGGCGGAGGGGCTGCGGCCGTTCGATTTCTACGGCCGGGTCCTCGGCCGCGACGGCGGACGGAGGGCCATGCTGGCCCGCCTCGGCCCCGAGGCGACGGACGTGCTGGACGAGTTCATGGCATTGGCCCGCACCTATGAGGGCGCAGAGCCCGCGAGCCTCGCCGGCTTCCTCGCGTTTCTCCGGCGCGGCGGGGCCGAGACCAAGCGCGACATGGAGAGCGGGCGCGACGAGGTGCGGGTGATGACCGCCCATGGCGCGAAAGGGCTGGAGGCGCCCCTCGTCATCCTCGCCGACACGGTGGACATGCCGCGCCCGCGCATCGCGGGTGGCCTGCTCACCTTGCCGGGTGCGGGGGTGCCGGTGCTGGCGCCGCGCAAGGCGGAAGACCCGGAGGTGCTCGCCACCGCCCGCGCCGCCGCCGCCGCCCGCGAGCTGGAGGAATATCGCCGTCTGTTCTACGTCGCCCTGACCCGCGCCGAGGATGCCCTCGTCATCTGCGGCGCCGAGACCCGTGCGCCGGCCAAGGACAAGCCCCACGCCCGGCCCGAGGGCTGCTGGTACGACCTCGCCCGCGCGGCGCTGGAGCCGGACGCCGACGCGGGCCCGGCGCTGGGCTTCGAGGGGGAGGTGCTGCGCTGGCGCAGGGGACCGGGGTTGAAGGTGGCGAGCGGTGGTGCCGCGGTGGCGGCAATGGTCGAGGAGGGGGAGGTGCTTTCGTTCCCCAATCCCCCGCCGCCCGAGCCCGCCTTGCGGCGCCTGCGCCCCTCCGGCCTCGATGGAACGGACCCCCGACCCGAGCGGCCGGCTGCGCCCGCGCCGCTGCCCGAGAGTGCGCTGTCTCCCCTCCTGCGCGGCGATCTCGTTCACCGGCTGCTGGCCGGCCTGCCGGAGGTGGCGGCTGCCGAGCGGGAGGCGGCGGGCCTGCGCCTGCTGCGCCACGCGGCGGACGGCGTGGACGAGGCGGCGCACCGGGCGATTCTCGCCGAGGCGCTCGGCGTGCTCGGCCATGCGCCCCTCGCGGAGCTGTTCGGCGCCGGGAGCCGGGCGGAAGTGCCGGTGATCGGGCGCATCACGGGTGGAGGCGGGGAGGTGTTCGCCGTCAACGGCCGCATCGACCGGCTCGTCGTCCAGCCCGACCGCATCCTTGTGGCCGACTTCAAGACGGACCGGGTACCGCCTTCGGACCCCGCGGAGGCCGGCGAAAGCTATGTTTCCCAGCTCGCCGTCTATGGCGCCATTCTGTCGCAGGCGTTCGGCGGGCGGCCGGTGGAAGCGCGCCTGATCTATACGGCCGGGCCGCTTGTGGTGCCGCTCATTCCCGCCCGGCTCGCCGCGGCGCTGACGAAGCTTGGTGTTCCGTCCCCGCCTTTCGCCTCCCTTGGCGTCAAGGGCGCGTGAAGCCGCCTTGACGGGGAGGGGAGGGGCTACCTACGTTCTCCCCCAACATCCAGTGGTTCTCCCCGTTCTGCCCTACGAGGTATGTCATGGCCGTCGAGAAAGTTTCCGATCAGAATTTCGATCAGGACGTGCTGAAGTCCAGCGCGCCGGTCATCGTCGACTTCTGGGCGGAGTGGTGCGGCCCCTGCCGCATGGTTGCCCCCATCCTGGAGGAAGTCTCCGGCGAGCTGGGCGAGAAGGTCCGCATCGTGAAGCTGAACGTGGACGAGAATCCGCAGACGGCATCCAAGTACGGTATCATGTCCATTCCCACCCTGCTCCTGTTCAAGGACGGCAAGATCGCCTCCCGGCAGGTGGGCGCCGCCCCCAAGGCCAAGCTGGTGCAGTGGATCAACGGCTCGATCTGAGCTTCGACTCCGCCGAATATGAAAAAGCCCCCGATTCGGGGGCTTTTTTGTTTTTGTGGGGGATTGAACAGGCCTCAGCCGTGCCGTGCGAGCATTCTCCCTGAGGGGGGGACGCGCTCCACCGTGAACGCGGAGGCAGGGCGTACCCGCCATGGGCGGTCGAGGCAGAGGCTGGCATCGTTGAGCCGGGCCGCCTCGGCCTGCGCCTCGCCCTCGTTGGCGAAGCGATGCGCCTCGCGGGGGAAGAAAGCGCCGCCTGGAACGATGACGGTCTCACCCTCCTGCGTATCGATCCGGGTTTCACTGCCGTCGAAGAAGACCCAGCCGCACGGCGCACCCGGCACGGCGCGGGCGACCAGATGGGCGAGGGAGAGGGGGACGCGGCGGCGCGCGGGCTGCCAGCGCGGCATACGGAAACTGAACATCGGACCCGTTGTCCTCTATCGCCCCTGAGGTGTCTTCACAGTGGAAATGCTCAAGGGTGCCCGACCGTTCCAACCTGCGACGTCGTGAACGTCACCAGGATGTTACCCACAGCAAGGCTCAAGCCGGCGGAACGGAGCGGCTCAATAGCTGACGGCGGCGAGATAGAGCCCCGCCGCCGGGGCCATGGGGCCGCAGCGGGTGCGATCGGCGGCGGCGAGGGCGGCGGCGAGATCGTCCGCGCTCCAGCGGCCTTCCCCCACCCGCATCAGCGAGCCCACCATGGAGCGCACCTGATGGTGCAGGAAGGACCGGGCCGAGGTGACGACGCGGATTTCGTCGCCGTGGCGGGACACGTCCAGCTGGTCCAGCGTCTTCACGGGCGAGGCAGCCTGGCACTCGGCGGCGCGGAAGGTGGAGAAATCGTGCTTGCCCAGCAGACGCTGGGCCGCCGCGTGCATCGCCTCGGCGTCGAGCTTCTGCGGGATGCGCCAGGCCCGGTCGCGGTCCAGCGCGAGATCGGGGCGGCGGTTGACGATGCGGTAGAGGTAGTGCCGCTTGGTGGCCGAGAAGCGGGCGTCGAAGCTGTCCGGGACAAGTTCGGCGGAGAGCACCGCCACCGGATGGGGGCGAAGCTGGGCCGTCATGGCGTCGCGCACCGTGTCCGTGCGCCAGTCCTTGGAAAGGTCCACATGGGCCACCTGCCCGGTGGCATGGACTCCGGCATCGGTGCGCCCGGCGCCCGCTACCGTCACCTTTTCCCCGCAGAAACGCTGAAAGGCTTCGGCCAGAACACCCTGCACGGTGGGCAGCTCCGCCTGCATCTGCCAGCCGGCGAAGGGGGTGCCGTCATATTCGATGGTGAGCTTGTAGCGGGGCATGGCGGGTCTGGCCGCCCTCAGGCGAGCCGGCTTCCAGGCGGGACGGCATTGCCCCGCAGGAACGTCTCCGCCCCCATGGGCTGCTTGCCGGCCTTCTGCAGCTCCACGAGCCGCACCGCGCCCGCGCCGCAGGCGATGGTGAGGTGGTCGTCAAATACCGTTCCGGGTGCTGAGGAGCCCTCCGCCAGCGTCGAGCGCAGCACCTTCACCCGCGCCTCCTCCGGCCCGAGGGGGAACCAGGCGCCGGGGAAGGGGGAGAGGCCGCGGATGCGGTCGTGCACCTCCTGGGCGGGCTTTGACCAGTCGATGCGGGTCTCGGCCTTCTCGATCTTGGCGGCATATTCCACGCCGGTCGCCGGCTGGGGCGTGAAGGCGAGGCCGCCGCGCTCCAGCGCGGCCAGCGCCCGGCCCATGAGGTCGGCGCCGATCACCATCATCCGGTCGTGCAATTCGCCGGCGGTCATGTCCGGGCCGATGGGGATGCGCTCCACGAGGCCCACGGGGCCGGTGTCCAGCCCCGCTTCCATCTGCATCACCGCGACGCCGGTCTCCTTGTCTCCGGCCATGATGGCCCGCTGGATGGGGGCGGCGCCGCGCCAGCGCGGCAGCAGGGAGCCGTGCAGGTTCAGGCAGCCGAGGCGCGGCGCATCGAGGATGGCCTGCGGCAGGATGAGGCCATAGGCCACCACCACCGCCACGTCCGCCTCATGGGCGCGGAAGGCGTCCGCCGCCTCCTCGCCCTTCAGGCTCCTGGGCGTGAACACCGGCAGGCCGAAGCGCTCGGCCACCGCATGGACGGGGGAGGGGGTGAGGTCGAGCCCGCGCCGGCCGGCCGGGGCCGGGGCGCGGGTATACACCGCCACCACCTCGTGGCCGCGCCCGACGATCTCCGAGAGGGTGGGCACGGCGAAATCCGGCGTACCCATGAAGACGATGCGCATGGACCCTCGTGTCCCGTGATCTCCCGCCGCGGCGGGATCAGGCCTCGGCCTTGTGCTTCGCCTGCTTGGTGAATTTCTTGATGACGCGGTCGCGCTTCAGCTTGGAGATGTGATCGATGAAGAGCACGCCGTTGAGATGGTCGATCTCGTGCTGCACGCAGGTGGCGAACAGGCCCTCGGCCTCCACCTCCCGCGTCTTGCCCTCCACGTCCATAAAGCGCACCGCCACCTTCGCCGGGCGCTCCACCTCCTCGTAATATTCGGGGATGGAGAGGCAGCCCTCGCTGTAGACGGAGGTCTCTTCCGAGGCGGCGATGATTTCCGGATTGATGAGGGCGATGGGCTTCTTGTTCTCGCCGTCGCGCGCGACATCGATGGTGATGACGCGGCGCTGCACGCCCACCTGTATGGCCGCCAGCCCGATGCCGGGGGCGTCGTACATGGTCTCGAACATGTCCTCCACCAGCTTGCGCACCTCGTTGTCGATCTTCTCGACCGGGGTGGAAAGCGTGCGCAGCTTGGGCTCGGGGATGATGAGGATGGGCCGGATCGTCATTCGAGCGAGATAAGCGAAGCTGCCGCATAGGTCAACATGTTCGCCGTTTGTTCAGATGAGAGAATCACGTAAGAAGAGAAGGTTCACGCAAGAGCAAGGCATGCCGGTTGTGCTGTTCACCTTCGGCGGGCGGCCCTTCACCGTGGCCGAGGCGGCTGCGGTCGCCGCGGCGGTGCTGGCGCTGCTGCTGTTCCTCGTGCTGGTGACGCTCGTGCGCCAGTCGCGGGCGCGCGCCGCCGCGGTCGCCGAGGAGGCGCTGCGGCGGGACGAGATGGACCGCCGCCTGCGCGAGCTGGTCCGCGTCCAGTCCGAGACCGCCGGCCGCGTGCAGAGCATGACGGAGATCCTCGCCCAAAGGCAGAGCGAGCTGGCCCGCGCCGTCTCCGACCGGCTCGACCAGACCTCCCATCGGCTGGGAGAGACGCTCTCCACCGCCGCCCGCGCCACCCATGAGAGCCTGACGCGCATCGCCGAGCGTCTCGTGATGGTGGAGACGGCCGAGCGCACGCTCGGCGATCTTTCCGCGCAGGTGGTTTCGTTGCGCGAGACGCTGGCCAACAAGCAGGCGCGCGGCGCTTTCGGGCAGGCGCGGATGGAGGCCATCGTCTCCGATGGTTTGCCGCGCGGCAGCTTCGCCTTCCAGTACACCCTCTCCAACGGCAAAAGGCCGGACTGCGCCATCTTCCTGCCGGGGGATGCGCGCCCGCTGCTCATCGATTCCAAATTCCCGCTGGAGGCCGTCACCGCCTTCCGCGAGGCGCCATCCGCCGAGCATCGCAAGGCCGCCGGCCAGCGCCTGCGCAACGATCTCTTGAAGCACGTCTATGACGTGGCCGAGCGCTATTTCATCCCCGGCGAGACGCAGGACGTGGCGCTCATCTTCGTGCCGTCCGAATCCGTCTATGCCGAGATCAGCGAGCATTTCGACGGCGTGGTGCAGGAGGCCTATCGCCAGCGCGTGGTGCTGGTTTCGCCATCGCTCCTGATGCTGGCCGTGCAGGTGGTGCAGGCCATCGCCAAGGACGCCCGCATGCGCGAGGAGGCGGACCGCGTGCGCGCCGAGGTCGGCGCCCTGGTGGAGGACGTGAGCCGCCTGCGCGAGCGGGTGGGCGACCTCGCCAAGCATTTCGCGCAGGTGGGTGACGACGTACAGCGCGTCATCATCTCCGCCGACAAGATCGCCCGGCGCGGACTGAGGCTGGAGCAGCTCGACTTCGACACCCCCGGTCCGGCGTCCTCCCCGCCGCCCTCCTCCCCGCCGCCCAAGTGAGGGCCGGCGCCATGCCGAAGCACCGCATCACCACCACCAGCTTCGCCAGCGTCTATCCCCTCTATGTCGCCAAGGCCGAGCGGAAGGGGCGCACGCCGGCGGAGGTGGACGCGGTGATCCGCTGGCTGACCGGCTATTCCGACGCCGAGCTTGCCACCCTCCTCGCCGGAAAGACCGATTTCGAGACCTTCTTCGCCGGGGCGCCCGCGCCGAATCCCGCCCGCGCGCTCATCACCGGGGTGGTCTGCGGGGTGCGGGTGGAGGAGGTCGCCGAGCCGACCATGCGGGAGATAAGGTATCTCGATAAGTTGATCGACGAACTGGCGCGCGGGCGGCCGCTGGAGAAGATCCTGCGCAAGGGCTGAGGCCTGTTGATGCGGCCCCCGTCGGGGTCTGCGGCATCTTGCGCGGCGGCCTGCGAGGCGGGATGCTGACGCCTGAGATGAATCGCGCGCCGGTTGGGGCGCGCCCGTGACCTTTAAGGACGAAATGCCCGAACTGCCCGAGGTGGAAACCGTCCGCCGCGGCCTGATGCCCGTCTTGCAGGGTGCCGTGATCGAAAGCGCCGAGGCGCGCCGCCCGGACCTGCGCTGGCCGCTGCCGGAGAACTTCGCCGAACGCCTCGCCGGCCGCCGCGTGGAGGCCATCGGCCGCCGCGCCAAATATCTGCTCGCCGACCTCGACGGCGGCGAGGTGATGATCCTGCACCTCGGCATGTCCGGCTCCATTCGGGTGGAGGGCGAAAAGGCGCTCCGCCCCGGGGCCTTCCATTATCCCCGCGCCGCCGCCGGGCCGCACGACCATGTGGTGCTGCACCTCGCCGGCGGCACGACCGTGACCTTCAACGATCCGCGCCGCTTCGGCGCCATCCTGATCGTCCCTTACGACCGGCTGGAGAGCCATCCGCTTCTGGCTGGCCTCGGCCCGGAGCCGCTGGGCAACGCCTTCCATGCCGACTATCTCGCGGGCGCGTTCGCGCGCCGCAAGACGTCGCTGAAGGCCGCGCTGCTGGACCAGAAGCTGGTGGCGGGCCTCGGCAACATCTATGTCTGCGAGGCGCTGTTCCGCGCCGGCCTCTCGCCGCGCCGCCTCGCCCACACCATCGTCACGAAGGACGGCAAGCCGACGCCGCGGGTCGAGCGTCTCGTCACCGCCATTCGCGACGTGCTGCGCGAGGCCATCCAGGCCGGCGGCTCCTCACTGCGCGACCACAAGCAGGTGAGCGGCGAGCTCGGCTATTTCCAGCACACCTTCCGCGTCTACGACCGCGAGGGCGAACCCTGCCGCACCCGGCACTGCAAGGGCATCGTCCAGCGCATCGTGCAAGGCGGGCGCTCCACCTTCTACTGCCCGGTCTGCCAGAGATAGCGCAGCCCCGCACGGCCGCTGTGCGAGGCTGCCACTTCGCATGCCGGCGCGGAAGCGCTAGAGCACGGTTCCGCGCGCGCGGCGCAGGATATCGACCGGCGTCACGCCGGCTCAGGAGGAGACGAGGATGGCTTACGAGACGATCCTGTTGGAGGTGGACGAGCGGGT
Organism: Xanthobacter aminoxidans; assembly: GCF_023571765.1. Classification (GTDB taxonomy): domain Bacteria; phylum Pseudomonadota; class Alphaproteobacteria; order Rhizobiales; family Xanthobacteraceae; genus Xanthobacter; species Xanthobacter aminoxidans. The sequence goes on from NZ_JAMJXC010000001.1 coordinate 143,761, forward strand.
TGGCATCATCCGGCTGAACCGCCCGCAGGCGCTCAACGCGCTCAACGCCCAGCTCATCAACGAGCTGAACGCCGCCCTCGACGTGCTCGAGAACGACCGCGCCATCGGCTGCATCATCCTCACCGGCTCGGAGAAGGCCTTCGCCGCCGGCGCCGACATCAAGGCGATGCAGAGCTTCACCTATCCGGACACGTATCTCGACGACTACATCACCTCCTGGGAGCGCCTCTCGCGCACCCGCAAGCCGGTGATCGCGGCGGTGGCCGGCTTCGCGCTGGGCGGCGGCTGCGAGCTTGCCATGATGTGCGACTTCATCCTCGCCGCCGACACCGCGAAGTTCGGCCAGCCGGAGATCAAGCTCGGCGTCATGCCCGGCTCGGGCGGCACCCAGCGCCTGACGCGTTTCGTCGGCAAGTCCAAGGCCATGGAGATGTGCCTCACCGGACGGCTGATGGATGCGGTGGAAGCCGAGCGCTCCGGCCTCGTCTCGCGCATCATCCCCGCCGCCGAGCTGATGACCGAGGCGCTGAAGGTCGCCAAGGTCATCGCCGGCATGTCGCTGCCGATCGCGATGCAGACCAAGGAGGCGGTGAACCGCTCCTACGAGACGTCCCTTGCCGAGGGCATCCGCTTCGAGCGCCGGGTGTTCCAGTCCCAGTTCGGCCTCGCCCACCAGCAGGAAGGCATGAGCGCCTTCATCGAAAAGCGCCCGCCCAACTTCAAGGGCTGACGCAGACGCGGGTGCCGCCCCACCGGCCGCACCCGCCTTCCCCATCTTTCCGCGACAGAGCGCAAGGAGCGTGTTGACAAGCAAGCCGCACCCCCTCTATGTGTCGCGCTCCGATCCGGCCCCAACCGGACGGGGCCCAGGTGGCGGAATTGGTAGACGCGCTGGTTTCAGGTACCAGTGGTGAAAGCCGTGGAGGTTCGAGTCCTCTCCTGGGCACCATTTACCCTTCCGGGTAGGTCCCAAAAGCTCCGAAAACCCTTACAAACACTCAATTCTCCGGTCCAGTAGGTTCCGGGGGTGTCTGGGGGTATCCGTTGGCAGCCGGCAAATTTGGGGGTATTTTTGGGGGTATCGGAAACGTACCCCCATTGAGGGCGACCCCCCATGCCCCTGACCGACACGGCCATCCGCGCGGCCAAGGCCGGCGACAAGCCCTATAAGCTGGCGGACGGTGGCGGTCTCTATCTCCTGGTGAACCCGACCGGCTCCCGCCTCTGGCGGTTGAAGTACCGCATCGAGGGCAAGGAGAAACTCCTCGCCATAGGCCCCTATCCCGATGTGACGCTCGCCAAGGCGCGGGAGCGGCGCGACGACGCCAAGAAGGCGATCATCGACGGCGCTGACCCCTCCGCCCTCAAGAAGCAGTCGCGGGAGGAGGCGAAAGCGGCGCCGACCAACACCTTCCGCGCGGTGGCCGAGGAACACCTCGCCAAGCTGGAGCGCGAGGGGCTTGCCGATATCACGCTGGGGAAGCGGCGTTGGCTGCTTGGGTTCGCATACCCCCATTTCGGGGACCGGGATATCGGCGGTGTCAGCTCGGCCGACGTGCTGGTGGCGCTGCGGGAGATCGAGGCCAAGGGCCACCATGAGACGGCGCGGCGGATGCGCTCTGTCGTCGGCTCGGTTTTCCGCTACGCCATAGCCACCGCCCGAATCGAGAACGACCCGACCTTCGCCCTGCGCGGCGCCCTGACCACGCCGAAGGTGCAGCACCGATCCGCTGTCACCACTGCGACCGAGCTGGGCAAGCTCCTCAAGGCTATCGACGGATATCGAGGCCAGCCGGCGACACGCGCCGCGCTGCGGCTTATGCCGCTGCTGTTCCCCCGTCCCGGCGAGCTGCGCGCGGCGCGGTGGTCCGAATTCGACCTCGACAAGGCCGTTTGGTCCATTCCGGCCGAACGCATGAAGATGCGCCGGCCCCACCGCATCCCGCTTCCCCCGCAGGCGGTGGCCATCCTCCGCGAGCTTCACGCGGTGACGGCGGAGGACGATTTCGCCTTCCCCTGCATCGGCGCGGCGAAGAAGCCGATCAGCGAGAACACCCTCAACTTCGCCCTGCGCCGTCTCGGCTTCGGCCCAGATATCGCCACCGCCCACGGCTTCCGCGCCACCGCCTCGACACTCTTGAACGAGAGCGGGCGGTGGAATCCCGACGCCATCGAGCGCCAGCTCGCCCATGCGGAGAACAATGAGGTGCGCCGGGCGTACCTGAGAGGCGAGCATTGGGAGGAGCGGGTGCGGATGATGGCGTGGTGGGCGGATCATCTGGACGGGCTGCGGGAAAGTGAGGAGGCCTCAGCCCGCCCATTGTGCACGGGCTGATGAAATCCTCGGACGGCGCTGGACTGAGGGCCAATTGATTCGACAATAAAACTAACGAATCAGTCCGCAGGTGCACTATGTCCGGCCGGTCCAGATGGCGGCTCGCCAAGTCGCTAACCATCTATCAAGCAGCGCTTCTCATCGAAGGTTATGACCCAGCCAAATTTGAGGATTCGTCGCCATACAATTGGCATCCCGATATTAAGAATAAGACGGCCGCAGTTATTCATGCGCTTCGAAGTGCGAGTGAAGATGGAACAATAAAACTGGCAAAAGAGTTTCGTACTGGCGAGTTCGAGGAATATCTCGATCTAGATCGCAGTCTGATGCGGGTAGACGATATTCGTTCATGGTTGGAAGCAGCCGGTTTCAAGGATGGGTTTTTTGTACCCATCGAAGAAGAGGATGATGGGCCGGGTGACTTCTTCAGTCCCTACTACGCGCCGAAACTAGCGGCTGCGAATGATGCCTGGAAGGCCGTTACGTCGGATAAGAAATGGCTTCGAGGACGCTCGCCAAAAAAGGCGATCGAGCTTTGGTTGAAAGAGAACGCGGCCCGATACGGACTGCTGAACAAAGACGGAACGCCAAATGCCACCGGGATCGAGGAAATAGCCAAGGTAGCGAACTGGAAACCAGCGGGCGGCGCCCCAACCACCCCCAAGGATCGCCGCGAACATGGGGGAGGGTTCGGAACAACGGTCCCCCCTCTTTCGACAAGCGAAGGGGCGGGTTCGTTCAGTTCCGACCTAGACGACGACATCCCCTTCTAGGTGACTTTGGGTCGGGTTAGGGTTCGCTTAGTGCATTGAGCAGGCATCCTTTTTTCAAATTCGCCCGGCTATTTTAACGTCCGCGTCGCGCCCATCCTTCCATTCATGTCCACTCGGACCCGGATGGAGCCAATGAACGCGAACGATACGACGACCCGCCCCTCTCTCCTGCGCCTGGAGGCCGTGAAGGCCCGTACCTGCCTCAGCCGCAGCACCATCTACGCCTATATGCGGGAGGGGCGCTTTCCCCAGCCGGTGGCCCTGACCGAGCGGTGCGTTGCCTGGATCGAGGCGGAGATTGACGGCTGGATTGCCGACCGCATCGCGACGGGGCGGCGGGGGTGAAGGGAATGCGCGCCCGCAAGCCGCGCCGGTGCTCTCCGCAGAAGGTGAAGCAGGGCACCACCTATGAAGTGGCCGAGGTTGCCAAGCTCCTCGGCATCCACCGCAACACCGTGCGGCGGTGGCTCAAGGAGGGGCTGGGGGCGATCGATGACCGGCGCCCCCTCCTGATCCATGGCTCGGCCCTCAGGGCCTTCCTCGCCAAGCGGCGGGAGAGCCGGCGCCACACATGCCGCCCCGGCGAGTTCTATTGCTTTCGCTGCCGGGTGCCGCGCGCGCCTTGGGGCGGGACGGCTGACCTCTCATTCCGCAATGAGAAGGTCGCGCGCCTTGCTGCCCTCTGCGCCTCCTGCGGAACCCCCATGCACCGCACCGTGCGGCGGGCCGACCTGCCGGCCCTCGGCGCCCTGATCGATCTGCACAGGCTGGCGCCGGAACGAATGAATGGGTGTTCCGACCCCAATGCAAACCGTGCTTTCGAGGAGGTGTAACGCGATGACGAGACTGAACCCGTCCAATGAGCGCCTGAAGCGGGACTATATCCGCTATCTGAAGGAAGCCAAGGGCAAGAGCGAGGCGACGCTCGATGCCGTGCGCAAGGCCCTCGCACGCTATGAGGCGTACACGGCTGCGAAGGACTTCAAGACCTTCCGGCGCGAGCAGGCTATGGGCTTCAAGGCGCGGCTTGCCGAGACCGAAGGCGTGCGCACCGGCGAGGCCTTGAGCGCATCCACGCAGGCCACCACGCTCACCGCGCTGAAGGAGTTCTTCACCTGGCTGTCGTGGCAGCCCGGCTTCAAGTCCAAGGTCCACATGGCGGATATCGATTATCTGTCGCCGTCGAACAAGGATGCGGCGCGAGCCAAGGCGGCGAAGCTGCGGGCCTTCCCCAGCCTCGAACTGGTGCGTGCGACCGTTGCCGCCATGCCGGAAGAAACCGTGATCGAGCGCCGCAATCGCGCCCTGGTCGCTTTCACGCTCCTGACCGGCATCCGCGACCGCGCGCTGGTGTCGCTGTCGCTCGGCCATCTGGACACGTCCGGCAAGACACCGGTGGTGGCGCAGGACCCCAACAGCGTCGAGACCAAATTCGCGAAGGCCATCGTCACCTATTTCTTCCCGGTGGGCGACGACCTCGCCGATATCGCGCTCGCCTGGATCGAGGAATTGCGCAAGGTCCACCTGTTCGGCCCGGCCGACCCGCTCTTCCCCCGCACGCGGATGGGCCTTGGCGAGGATGGCGGCTTTGCGCCGGTGGGCATCGAGCGGGAGCACTGGAGCAATGCCTCGCCGGTGCGGGAGATTTTCCGCAAGGCCTTCGAGCGCGCGGGCCTGCCCTATTTCCCGCCCCACTCCTTCCGCCACACCCTCGGCCATCTGGCGCAGACCATGTGCCGGACCCCGGAGGAACTGAAGGCCTGGAGCCAGAACCTCGGCCACGAACACATCGCCACCACGCTCACGTCGTATGGCCGAATCGATCCCCACCGGCAGGGGGAGGTGATGGGGCGGATGGGAGCGCAAGCCCCCAGCAGCGACGATGATACGCTGGCGCAGATCGGCGCCTTGCTGGCCAAACGAAGAGGTGGCGATTTGGTCGCCTAGGTCCAGGCCTTGATTTAGAAGGGTTGGAGGCACCGGACCATAATGCGCTTTGCCGGTCGGGCGTCTGCGGGTATTGAGCGGGTTGATGCAGGGGGAAGCCTTGTCCGATTCAGCTTCGTTCATTTCCGGCGCGCTGTTCACGACCGACTACCTCGCGGACGCGATTAAGCATACTGAAGCCTATCGCTCCGTTGACGCTGCCAGCCTTCGCGCCCGTTTGGCCGAAATCGCTGTTCCGTTCCCTAAGAGCATCCGAACCAACGAAAGCCAGACTGAAGACGACTTCATATGGCCTGTGCTCGGTGCCCTTGGCTGGTCCGATAGCCTCCGGCAACAGAATCTGACCGCCAGCGGTCGCGACGATGTACCCGACGGGCTCTTGTTCGCCGACGCCGCATCGAAGGTGGCGGCCAACGCACAGGCCGAACAATGGAGGCGTTATGCGCATGGCCTCTGCGTCGTGGAGTGCAAGCGGTGGGCTCGGCCCCTCGACCGCGCATCAGGTAAGGATGAGACCACCGCGCCGTCAACGCAGATGTTGCGATATCTGCGACGCATCGACGACTTGACCAGTGGCCGTCTGCGTTGGGGTATCCTTACCAACGGTTCGCGGTGGCGGCTCTACTGGGCTGGTGCGCGTTCGGTGTCGGAACAGTTTCTGGAGATCGACCTTGCCCGCGTCCTCGCACTCGATGGTGCTGACCTCTTCGCCAGCGATGCGGACCGCGAGCATTGGCTGCGGGTGTTTGCCGTTCTGTTCTCGCGTGAAGCGTTCCTCGGCACAGGTGTCGATCGGCGAACTTTCCACGAGCGCGCCCGCGCCGATGCGGCCTTCTATGAGGAAAAGGTTGCCTCTAGCCTGTCGGAGCTGGTGTTCACCACCGTCTTCCCCAACCTAGCCGGAGCCATCGCCGAAGCGGCACCGGACGCACCTCTAACCGAGGTGCGCGACACGGCGTTGGTGCTGCTCTATCGACTGCTGTTCCTGCTCTACGCTGAAGACCGCGCGCTGCTGCCGGTGAACGACAAACGCTATGATGACTATGCCCTGCGCAACTTGCGACTCGACGTGGGCAGGCGTGTGTCGAATGGTGATGCCTTCTCCACGAGCGCCACGCGCATCTTCGGGCATGTGGCGGACTTGGCGCGCATAATCGACCGAGGAGATACCAGCGTCGGCATTCCGCCCTATAACGGCGGCTTGTTCGCCGCCGACGGCACGCCGCTCCTGGGGCGGGTGCGCATCGCCGATGCCATCATGGCCGGGGCACTCGATGCCCTGTCCTATGAGCGTTCTACGGGTGAGCGGCGCTATATCAACTACCGGGACCTGTCAGTTCAGCAGCTCGGTTCCATCTATGAGCGATTGCTGGAGTTTGAGCTGATCCGGAGAGAAGATGGTACGCTTTCGGTGCGGCCCAACCTTTTCGCCCGCAAGAATAGCGGGAGCTATTACACACCCGACGAACTGGTGGGCCTGATCCTTGCCCAGACGCTGGAGCCGCTGATCATAGAGCGGCTCGGCACCTTTCGCACGGCGCTCGCCGGGCTCGACCCGGAAGAGTCTGAAGCTGTGCGTCGCCGCGCATTACGCGAGGCAGACCCTGCCGAGGCGATCCTTAGGCTGCGCATCTGTGATCCGGCCATGGGCTCCGGCCACTTCCTCGTCAGCCTCGTGGACATGATCGCCGACCATGTGCTCGACGCCATGGCGGAAGCCGCAGTGCTGGGGGGGGAACTCGGCTATGTCTCCCCACTGGCGGAGAAAATCGAGGACATCCGAACCACCATCTTACGCAACGCCCGCGCGGCAAAATGGGCTGTCGACGAAGCCCAGCTCGACGACCGGCACATCGTTCGGCGTATGGTGCTCAAACGCTGCATCTATGGGGTGGACAAGAACCCCATGGCGGTAGAGCTGGCTAAGGTTGCCCTTTGGCTCCACACTTTTACCGTTGGCGCGCCCCTCTCCTTCATTGACCATCATCTGCGCACGGGCGACAGTCTGTTCGGCCTGTGGGTGCGTGATGCCATCGACAAGGCGGCAGCGCGGGGCGGCGGCGAACTGCTCTATGCCGCCGCATTGAAGGAGGCACAGTCGGCGGCATCCGCCATGCAGGTGATCGAGCGGCTGGTGGACGTGGAGATTGCCGAGGCGCACCAATCCGCAGACACCTTCTTCGGCATCAAGGCACAGGTGGCCCCGCTGGATGCCTTCGTCTCGTTCCTGCATGCCCTTGACTGGCTGGACTTGAAATCACGCGAAGATAAAGCGGCTGTGAGGGCTTGGCTTGACGGCCAGTTCGGCAACCCAATTGACATTGCTGGCGGCCGAGCGCAGCCGCAGTTCGGCCGCGTGCGGCGGGACGAGGGCGAACGTTTTGCCGCTATTCTGAAACGCGCCCACGCCTTGATTGCTGAGGAGCGATTCCTCAATTGGCAGATCGCCTTTCCTGGCGTGTGGTCGAACTGGGAAGGCCGGGAGCGTGATGGCGGGTTTGACGCGGTTGTGGGCAATCCGCCGTGGGACCGTATCAAGCTGCAACAGGTGGAATGGTTCGCAGCTCGCAAGCCAGAAATTGCGCTGGCGCAGCGGGCCTCTGACCGTGCCCGCATGATCGCAGCCCTAAAGGCCGAGGGTGCTCCGCTCTTTGCCGACTATGAAAAGGCCGAGGCGCGTGCAGCGGACACCGCCCGCGTCGCGCGCAAGTCGGGCCACTATCCATTTCTGGCAGGCGGCGATACGAATCTTAATTCGCTTTTCATTGAGCGCGCCCACGCGCTGGTAAAGCAGGAGGGTATGGTCGGCGTCCTGGTCCCTTCGGGTATCGCGTCGGACCAGAGTTCTGCTGCATTCTTCCGCCAAGTCACAAGTAATAGGCAGATTCATGCGGTCATCGATTTTTTCAATCGCCGCTACGACGGTAGTTTATTCTTCCCAGATGTATATTACCGCTTCAAGTTTTGTGCCTATGTCGCAGGAGGCGAAGCTCGGACGTTCAAGGAGGCGTCGTACGGATTTTTCATCCGTGAGCTTGCAGAGATTGAAAATCCTGATCGCGTGTTTGCTTTAACCGCTGATGAGATTCGGAAAATCAATCCTAATAGCGGAACCGCTCCGATTTTTCGATCAAGACGCGACAAAGACATCACCGCACAAATTTATGATCGCCTCCCCGTCTTAGTGAACCGCTCCGGCAATGAGCCAGTAGTTGTGTGGCCGTTGCGATACGTTCGTATGTTAGATATGGCGAACGACAGCGGTCTCTTTCGGACCCGTGCCGAACTTGAGAGCGAAGAAGGCGCTTGGCCCATCAACGGCAATTGCTTCGCATCATCTGCCGGGCAGTGGGTGCCGCTTTACGAGGGCAAGATGGTGCAGGCATTCGACCATCGGGCCTCAGACGTCGTACTGGCGGAGGCCAACGTTTTTCGTCCCGGTCAGGGCGCCGACTTGACCGATGAGGAACACTGTGACACCGCTCGCCTGCCCAATCCGCGCTATTGGGTGCCGGCGTCCAAGATTGGATGGGCCGCGCCCACCGACTGGTGCGTGTCGCTCAAGGATGTCACATCAGTCACGAACGCGCGCACCACCATCGCCACGATGATCCCACGCTACGCCGCCGGGCATACCCTTCCCGTACTCTTTCCCGAGAAAGGCGATGGTCCGCCCAGTTATGTCGAGTTCGCACCCTTGGTACTCGCAAATTTGAACAGCGTAGTCTTCGACTATCTCGCTCGGCAGAAAGTCCATGGCAATCACCTTGCTTGGTATCTGCTAGAGCAGCTCCCTACCGTCCCGCCTGCCGCCTATACTCGCGCCTTTGGCACGAAGGCGGCCAAAGACATCGTGCGGGATGCGGTACTCGAATTGACCTATACAGCCCACGATATGGCTCCCTTCGCCCGCGACATGGGCCATGTGGATGCGTCGGGCGCCGTCCTGCCGCCCTTTGTCTGGGACGAGGGCCGCCGACTGAAGCTCCGGGCGAAGCTCGATGCGCTCTATTTCATCCTCTACGGCGTATTCGATCCTGCCGCACCGGGGCAGAGCCGTGACAACATCCGATATATTTTCTCGACCTTCCCGATCGTGGAGCGGGAGGAGGTGTCAAGATACGGCCGGTATCGCAGCCGCGACATGACATTGGCCTGGATCAACGCGCTCATGGCAGGACAGCCGGACGTGGAGATAGAATAATTACATGATTTGAGAGAAACCAATACTTTTGAGCTAGAGGAGACCTCATGCCCATCCATCACAGTCTCTGGCGCGTCGGCGCACAACCGGCGCGGCTGGTTGAGGCGAGCCTGCCCAGTGAGGCGCTGTTGGAAGACATGATCGTCGCCGCGCCGGATATCCTCTCTCGGCAATGGATGATGATCGGCCGGCAGGAGGACACCGGCTTTTCCGGCCGCATCGACCTCCTCGCCCTCGCCCCCGATGGCACGCTGATCCTGATCGAGTTGAAGCGCGGCAAGACCCCGCGCGAGGTGGTGGCGCAGGCCCTCGATTATGCCACCTGGGCCGAAGGATTGCAGGCGCAGGACCTCAATCGCATCTATGCTCGCTTCTCCAAGGGCGGCAGCCTCGACGACGCCTTTGCGGCAAGGTTCGGCCAGAAGCTCGATCCCGACACGCTGAACCAGAACCACCAGATCGTTATCGTCGCATCCGAGCTGGACGCCGCCAGCGAGCGCATCGTTGGCTATCTCAACCGCCGCGACATTCCCATCAACGTGCTTTGCTTTCAGGTGTTCGAGACCGATGCCGGCCAATTGCTGAGCCGGGCCTGGTTGCTCGATCCCATCGAGACGCAGGTGGCCGCATCGAGCAGCAGCGCCTCCGGCGAAAAGGAGCCGTGGAACGGCGAATTCTATGCCAGCTTCGGCCACGACGGCGAACGCGATTGGGAAGACGCACGCCGCTACGGCTTTATCAGCGCGGGCGGCGGCTCCTGGTATACGGGCACGCTGAAGCTGCTGAAGGATGGCGATCTGGTGTGGGTGAAGGCGCCCGGCTACGGCTTCGTCGGCGTCGGCCGCGCGCGCGGCAGCTCCGTCCCCGCCTCCGACTTCACCGTGACGGACGAGGCCGGTGTCGAGCGCCCGGCGCTGGAGGTGATGAAGGGCCATTACCGCAGCGTCGCCGACGACCCGGAGCGGTGCGAATATTTCGTGCCCATGGAATGGCTCGCGACCCGGCCGCTCTCTCAGGCGGTGAACGAGACCGGCATGTTCGGCAACCAGAACACCGTCTGCGCCCCGCGCACCCCGAAATGGCGCCATACGGTGGAGCGGCTGAAGGAGCTGTTTCCGGGATGGGATAAGGGGGTATGATCGAGCCGCGCGACGTGCTGTGGAGGGGGTAGCCTGAGCAATTGGGGGTACATTTGGGGGTATCAAAAATTCACCAAAAGATTATTTTCTTTGAAATCAGATATATATCTGAATTATTCGTTGCCTCTCCTGGCACCATTTACCCTTCCGGGTAGATCCCAAAAGCTCCGAAAACCCTTGTAGGCACTCAATTCTCCGGTTCAGCAGGTTCCGGGGGTGTCTGGGGGTATCCGTTGGCAGCCGGCAAATTTGGGGGTATCTGAAACGTACCCCCATTGAGGGCGCCCTCTATGCCCCTGACCGACACGGCCATCCGCGCGGCCAAGGCCGGCGACAAGCCCTATAAGCTGGCGGACGGTGGTGGTCTCTATCTCCTGGTGAACCCAACGGGCTCCCGCCTCTGGCGGTTGAAGTACCGCATCGAGGGCAAGGAGAAGCTCCTCGCCATAGGCCCCTATCCCGATGTGACGCTTGCCAAGGCGCGGGCGCGGCGCGACGACGCCAAGAAGGCGATCATAGACGGCGCCGACCCCTCCGCCCGCGAGAGGCCGTCAGGGGAGGAGGCGATAGTGGCGCCGTCCTTGCCGCTTTCAAGCTCGCCGTGGTGAATCTGGGGTTCGGCCTTATGAGCCCCCCACCTAAAAATCCGGGGCTGTCCAGATCGCATCAGCTCCTCGACGCGATCTGACGCGCGCCCTGCTCCAGCACCGCGTCGAGGCCGAGTTCCGGATGGAGTTCCGTGACCACCGCGATGTCTTCCTGGATGCGCGCGATGATCCAGTCCCGCACCTCGGTCACGATCGCGCGCGTGGCCTTGTCGCGCGACCGCACGAACTGGCAGTGCCGCCCGGTGGTCATGAGGCGCGGGCTCGCGGGGATGAGCATCTTGTTGCGCAGCCAGTGGCAGATCACGTTCAGCCAACCGAGTGCCACGCCCTGACCCAGCAGGGCAGCCTGCACGACGATGGCGTAGTCCGAGAAGATCATTGAATTGACGGGCGAACTCGGGTCCTCCGGAAAGAAGAGGTGCGACCAGTTCGGCTGCGCCTCGCTCAGGAAGATGAGGGTTTCCTCCGTGGACTTCGTCGGGCCCCGGTGCGCGTCGCTGTAGCCGGGACTGCAGATGGGCAGGAGAATCTCGGGCATGATGTAGGCCGCCTCGTGCCGCTCGTCCGGCCCGTTCACGAAGCGCATGCCGAGGTCGACGTCGGTGACCGGCCCCGTCAAGGCGGACATGATGAGTTCGAACCGAAGTTCCACCGTCGGGAAGGTCCGCTTCAGTTCCGCCATCCGCGGCATGATCCAGTGGGTGGTGAACCCGGTCGAGACCGAGAGCGTCACGGTATCCACGCCGGCATTGCGGTCCTCGATTTCGCGCAGCGCGTGCTCGATGCCGGAAAATCCCCGCGAGATGGCTTCGTAGAGAATGAGCCCGGGCTCGGTGAGCGTCACGCCGCCGGGCAGGCGGTTGAACAGAGTGGTCCCGATGTGGTCTTCGAGCCGGCCGATCATCCGGCTGACGGCCGCCGGCGTGACGTTCAGCTCCCCGGCGGCGCGGGCGAAGCTGCCGCAGCGGGCCGCCGCCTCGAACGTGAAGAAGCCATTCATGGACGGCAGGGCGAGGCGGATTTTGCGCATTTACATAATGTAACTTAGCCGGGATTTTTTTTCAATTGAACCCGGTGCGCAAGATTGGTCTTCTTAGCCGCAACGAAGGCCCAACAAGGGCCGATAAAAGCCAGAGACACAGGGGAACGGCATCGCGATCGCGGATCGGCCCGCGCCAGCGCACGGGCTTTTTCGTCCGGTGGCACATGCGATGTAACGTTGCCGCGTTGCTTTCCAGAGCGGGGCGAGATGAACAGGCCTGCATCTTCCGGAACCGTTGGCGTATCCATCCGGAACGCCACCAAACACTACGCCGGGTTCTGCGCCCTCAACGACGTGAGTCTTGAGGTGGCGCCCGGCGAGTTCGTCTCCGTGCTTGGCCCCTCAGGGTCTGGCAAGACCACGCTGCTGGGCATTCTCGGCGGCTTCGTCCAGCCCTCCTCCGGGTCGGTATTCCTCGGTGAGCGGGACATCACGTTCGCCCCGCCGCACAAGCGCGACATCGGCATCGTGTTCCAGAACTACGCGCTCTTCCCGCACATGACCGTCGCCGAGAACGTGACCTTTCCGCTCCGCGCCCGCCGCATGCCGAAGTCCGAATGGCCGGCGAAGCTGAAGGCGGCGCTGGAGATGACGGAGCTCGGCGGGTTCGGCGACCGCAAGATCCACGAACTGTCCGGCGGCCAGCGCCAGCGCGTCGCGCTCGCCCGGGCGATGATCTTCGAGCCGCGGCTGATCCTGATGGACGAGCCGCTTTCGGCCCTCGACAAGCAGTTGCGCGAGACGATGCAGATCGAGCTCAAGCATCTGCACCGCAAGCTTGCCGCCACCATCATCTACGTGACGCACGACCAGCGCGAGGCGCTCACCATGAGCGACCGCATCGCCATCATGAACAAGGGGCGTGTGGTCCAGGTGGATGCGCCGGAGCGGTTGCACGACCATCCGGTGGATTCCTTCGTGGCCGGCTTCATCGGCGAGGCGACGCTTTTGCCGGTGTCGCGCATCGACGACAATTCGGTGGACCTCGGCGGCACCCGCATCGTCTCGGCGCGGCCGATCCCGCACAATCTCAAGCTGTTCCTGGCCGTGCACTCCGAGAAGCTCACGGTGGTGCAGGACGGCGGAGACACCACCGCGAACATCCTCTCCGGCACGGTGTCGGAAACGCTCTACCAGGGCGAGAGCGTGCGCATCTTCGTGGATCTGGACCACGGCGTCCGCCTGAGCCTGCGGGTGCCGAGCAATCACGAAAACCGCTCCCGCATGAAGGCGCCGGGCGAACGCATCGCCGTCCGGCTGCATCCCGACGACACCATCGTGGTGCCTCAGGCGCCCTGACACCCCCGCTCCCGAATTCGACATCCACAAGGAAAGCGTAAGATGAAGCTCTCTCAGTTCAAGGTCCTGACGTTCGACGTGGTCGGCACGCTCATCGACTTCGAGACGGGTGTCCTGAACGCCGTGCGCGCGCTGGGCGGCCCGAAGGCCGCGGCCGCCAGCGACGACGACATCTTCGAGCCCTACAAGCGCGGCCGCGACAAGTTCTATGGCCGCTCCTCCTTCGCCATGAAGGACGTCTACCTGTCCCTCGCCGCCGAACGGGGCTTCCAGAACGACGAGGCCACCGCCGAGGCCTTCCAGCTCGCCGTCTTGCGCTGGCCGGCCTTCGCGGATTCGGTGGAGGCGCTGCGCCGCCTGCGCAAGAACTTCCGCCTGGTCGCCATGACCAATGCCGACCGGACCGCCTTCTCGGCCTATTCGGCAACCCTTGAGAACCCCTTCCACGACAGCGTGACCTGCGACGAGACGGGCTGTGCCAAGCCGGATCCGCGCTTCTTCGCCTTCAACAAGGGGCGCCAGTCCGCGCACGGCTTCCGCCAGTCGGAAATCCTGCACGTGGCGCAGAGCCAGTATCACGACATCGGCGTCGCCAAGGCCGAGGGCTATACCACCTGCTGGATCGAACGACGCCAGGGCCAGAAGGGCTTCGGCGGCACGCCGGACCCGAAGGTGCTGACCAAGCCGGACTTCCACTTCTCCACGCTGAAGCAGCTCGCCGATGCCGTGGATGCGGAGCTCGACACGTCCCGCGTGGCCGCCTGAGCGAGAAGGCAGAACCTCATGGTCACCCCCGCGCTCCCGACCGACATCCCCTCGCTGTGGCAGGCGACTTCGGTCGCGCGTCCCACATTTGCGAGCGCGGGCGGAGACCAGAGCTTCGACGTGGCTGTGATCGGTGGCGGCTATACCGGCCTCACCACCGCTCACTATCTGGCCAAGGCCGGCCTGTCGCCGGTGGTGCTGGAGGCCAACGGCATCGGCTGGGGCGCGAGCGGGCGCAACGGCGGCGTGGTCTCTGGCAAGTTCCGGCTCGGCTTCCGCGACATCGCCAGCCGACATGGCATCGACACCGCCCGCCGGATGCACGATCTCGGGCTCGAGGCCATCGCGCATGCGGGCGAGATCATCGCGGAGCTTGGCATTGAAGGGGCGGACTACCAGCCCACCGGCTCGCTGCGCTGCGCCCACAATGCGCATACGCTCGAACAGCTCAGGACCGAAGCGGAGTGGCTGCGCAGCGCGCTCGGCGACACGGCGATCTCCATCCTGAGCGCAGAAGAGGTCGCGGCGGAGACGGGCTCGCACGGCTTCACCGGCGGCATGCTGAACACCCATGGCGGGATCATCCACCCGCTGAACTACGTGCTGGGCCTCGCCGCCGGGCTCAAGGCGGCGGGGATTTGCGTCTATGAGCGCTCGCCGGTCATGAGCCTGCGCCGCGAGGGGGCGGGCGTGGTGATCGAGACGCCGGCGGCGCGCATCACCGCGCGGCAGGTGGTGATCGCCACCAATTCCTATTCGGACCTGACGCCTGCCACGGCGTGCGTGCGCACCTCCATCATCCCGTTCCGTTCCGCCATGATCGCCACCGAGCCGCTCACCGGCACGCCCGGCGCCCATCTGCTGCGCACCGGGCGGAGCTATACCGAGACGCGGCGCATGATGCGCTGGTTCCGCAAGGCCGGCGATCGCCTGCTCTATGGCGGCCGTGGTGCCTTCGGCAAGACCGACCGGGAGAGCGCGTTCACCGCGCTGGAACAGGCGATGGTGCGGCAGTTCCCCGAGCTCCAGCAGGTGAAGGTGACGCACCGCTGGTCCGGCCTCGTCGCCATGACGCTGGACAGCCTCCCCCATCTCGGACGCCTCGACGACCGGGTGGTCTATAGCGTGGGCTACAACGGCACCGGCGTCGCGCTGGCCTCCGGCATCGGACGGCATGTGGCGGATCTGGTGACGGGGCGCCAGCCGGATCTCGGCCTCATCACCCGGCAGCCGCTCCACCCCATTCCATTCTATGCCCTGCGCGAGCCGGCGGTGCGGCTGGTCGCAGGGGTCTATCAATTCCTCGACGCCATCGGGAGATGACGGCGGACGAGCAGACAGCTTCCAGAAGGCAAGGGCCCGAAGCGGCCAAGAGGAGAAAAGGCATGCGCTTTTCAGTCTCGATCCCGGTGATGACCGCGGCGCTGGCCCTGTCGGTGGCGACGGCCTCCGCAGAGCAGATCACCTTCGTCTCGCAGGGCGGCGCGTATCAGGAGGCCCAGACCAAGGCCATCCTGAACCCCGCCGCCAAGCTGCTCGGCATCACCATCAACCAGGACAGCGCGCCCGATGCATGGCCGGTCCTGAAGACGCAGGCCGCCACCGGCAAGCCCATCTGGGACGTCATCGACGCGCCGACCACCATCTGCGTCCGCGGCGGCGACCAGGGCATGGTGGAGAAGCTCGATTTCTCCAAGCTTCCCAACGCGGCGTCCATGCCGGCGCAGTACAAGACGCCCTATTCGGTGGCCTACGAGTTTTATTCTTCGGTCCTCGCCTACAACAAGAAGAAGTTCGCCAGCAAGGCGCCACAGACCTGGGCCGACTTCTGGGACGTGAAGGCCTTCCCCGGCACTCGTGCCCTGCGCAACCATCCGCAGGCGACCATGGAAGCCGCCCTGCTCGCGGACGGCGTGCCGGCCGACAAGCTCTATCCGCTCGATGTGGACCGGGCCTTCAAGAAGCTGGAGCAGATCAAGCCGAACATCACGGTGTGGTGGACCTCCGGCGCCCAGTCGGCGCAGCTTCTGGCGGATGGCGAGATCGACATGGAGATGGCCTGGAACGGCCGCGTCGCCGCGGTGATGAAGGAGGGCGCTCCGGTGAGCTTTACCTTCAACCAGGGCCTGCTTCAGGAAACCTCTTTGTGCATCGTGAAGGGCGCGCCGAACCTCGAGACCGCCTACAAGTTCGTGAATGCCGCCATGACGCCTGATATCCAGGCGAACTTCCCCGCCTACATCGACTACGGCCCGGGCAACCCGGCCGCCTACGCCACCGGCAAGATTTCGCCCGAGCGCACGGCCCAGATGCCGAGCGCGCCGGAGAATGCGGCCAAGCAGGTGCTGGTGTCGCAGGCCTGGTGGGCCTCGCCGGCCGGCGAAGATGCCATCAAGCGCTGGGCGGGCTTCGTCCAGAAATAAGCCCGCGGGCCACCGGATCGCTTCCCCTGCCCGAGGTGGGGTGAAGCGATCCCTCCCGCGCTGCCGAGCCCGCCGTGTCGCGGGCCGGCCCGACCCGCAAGCCTGCTCCAGGAGCCCGCCATGTCGGCCTCGTCAACCGATCCGTCGCTTGCCCACAAGAGGGGCGAACAGCGCCTCGTCCTGCTGCTGCTCGCACCCTCGCTTGCCGTGGTGGGATGCCTGCTGATCGTGCCGCTGTGCTGGCTCGTCTGGCAGTCGGTGCGGCAGGATGGGGCGTTCACCCTGGCGCACTATGCGCGGTTCTTCAGTGACGCCGTCTACTGGACGACCTTCCTGCAGACCTTCCGCATCGCCTTCATCGTCACCGCGGCGACCGTGCTGCTCGGCTATCCCATCGCCTATGTGGCGGCCGGCGCATCGCGGCGATGGAGCATCTTCATCCTCGCGATGGTCATCCTGCCGTTCTGGACCAGCGTGCTGGTGCGGGCCTACGCCTGGCTGATCCTGCTGCAACGGCGCGGCCTCGTGAACTCGGTGCTGACCGATTTCGGGCTGATCCAGAACCCTCTCGCGCTCGTCAACAACGAGCTGGGCACCGTGATCGCGACGGTGCACATCCTCCTGCCCTTCATGGTGCTGCCGCTCTACGCCACCATGCAGAAGATTCCGGCCGAACTCACCATGGCCGGCGCGAGCCTCGGCGGCACGCCGTTCTATGTCTTCACGCGGGTGTTCCTGCCCCTGTCGCTGCCCGGCGTCGTGGCCGGCATGGTTCTCGTCTTCGTGCTGACGCTCGGCTTCTACATCACGCCGGAACTCTTGGGCGGCGGACGGACCTACATGGTCTCCATGCTCGTGTCGCGGAACATCGAGGTCTACAACGAGTGGGGCGCCGCCTCCTCCATCAGCATCGTGCTGCTCGCCTGCGTGTTCCTCGTCTTCCGGCTGGCGAGCCTCATCATCCCGTTCGAACGCATCATGGGGGCGCGCTGATCATGTCCCTCTCCCGCATCATCCTTTACGTGGTGGTGGGCCTCATCCTGGTCTGGCTGATGGTCCCCGTCCTCATCATCGTGCCCATGTCCTTCTCGGGCGCCCGCTTCCTCGCCTTCCCGCCGCCCTCCTGGTCGCTGCGCTGGTATGAGGCCTATCTCGAAAGCGCCGCCTGGATGCAGGCGACGCGGGTCAGCCTGATCCTCGCCGTGTCGAGCGCGATCATCGCGACCGTGCTTGGAACGGCGGCGGCCTACGCGCTGAACCTCTCCACGTCGCGCCTGGTGCGCAGCCTGCAGGTGGTGCTGCTTCTGCCCCTCGTCGTGCCGATCGTGATCACGGCCGTCGGCGTCTTCCTCGTCTACGCCAACGTCGGACTGCTCGCGACCATGAGCGGCCTGATCCTCGCCAACGTCATGCTCGGCCTGCCGTTCGTCATCATCTCGGTGCTGACGGGCCTCAGGAAGTTCGATCCGGCGCAGGAGATGGTCTCGCGCAGTCTCGGCATGAACCGGCTGCGCACCTTCTTCATCGTGACGCTGCCGCAGATCCGCCCCAGCGTCATCTCGGGCCTGCTGTTCGCCTTCATCTCGGCGCTGGACGAGACGGTGGTCGCCATCTTCATCTCGGGCGGCGAGTACCAGACGCTCACCAAGCGCATGTTCACGGCGCTGCGCGACGAGATCGATCCGACCATCGCCGCCATCAGCACCCTTCTGACCGCGATCTCCTTCCTGATGGTGATCCTCGTTTCCCTCAGCGCACGCACCGCGCCGCGGAAGAACGCAGACGCCTGAGACCTCGCACGCCTCGCACCCGCGCGGCGGCGGCCCATCCCGGCCGGCGCCCGCCTCCCTTTGCCGTCTGGAACCGCGCCCATGAGCAACCTCATCGCCTTCGACCTTGCCGCCCCTGGACCCGCGCGCGAGAGCAAGCCTGTGCCCGACCGGCTGATCGCCGGTGATCCGAGCTACAAGACCTGGGAAATCGCGGCGGCCGGCCACAAGGACATCCGCACCGGCATCTGGGAGGCGACGCCCGGCGTCACGCGCTCCATCAAGGGCGAGACGTGGGAATATTGCACGATCCTCTCCGGCGTGATCGTGTTGACCGAGGATGGCGGCAGTCCGCGCCGCTTCAGCGCCGGCGACACCTTCGTGTTGCGGCCGGGCTTCGTGGGAACCTGGGAAACGCTGGAGACCGTGCGCAAGCTGTGGGTTGCCGTTTCCTGATTCCGCTCCCTCACTCCGTCAGGTCCTGCCCATGGCACTCCTCTACATGGCCGATCCCGCCCGCGGCGAAGTCTGGCGCCGGCTGATCGGCGAAATGGCGCCTGAAATCGACGTGCGCATCTGGCCCGACATGGGAGACCCGGCCGATATCCGCTGGGTTGCCGTCTGGGACGTGCGGGTGGATCTGGCGGCGACGTTTCCGAATCTCGAAGTGGTCTTCTCCACCGGGGCCGGCGTGGATCACCTCGACCTCACCCGCATCCCGCCGGGCATTCCCGTGGTGCGCATGGTGGAGCCCGGCATCGTCGAGGGCATGGTCGAGTACGTAACCATGGCCGTGCTCGCGCTCCACCGCGACCTGCCGACCTATATCGACCAGCAGAAGCGGCACCTCTGGGCGCAGCACTATGAAACGCCGGCGGCGCAGCGGCGCGTCGGCATCATGGGGCTCGGCTCGCTGGGGCAGGCGGCGCTCACGGGCCTCGCGCCGTTCGGCTTTCCGCTTGCGGGCTGGAGCCGCTCACCGCGGGATATCCTGAACGTGGAGACCTTCGCCGGCGAGGCCGGGCTCGCCCCGTTCCTCGCGCGCACCGACATCCTCGTCTGCCTGCTGCCGCTCACCGCCGAGACGCGGGGCATCCTCGATGCAAGCCTGTTCGCCCGGTTGCCGGCGGGCGCCCGCATCGTCAACGCGGGGCGCGGCGGCCATGTGGTGGCTGAGGATCTGGTCGCCGCGCTCGATGCCGGTACCCTCTCGGGCGCCGTGCTCGATGTCACGGAGCCGGAGCCTCTGC
This sequence comes from Xanthobacter aminoxidans, assembly GCF_023571765.1. Taxonomy (GTDB): domain Bacteria; phylum Pseudomonadota; class Alphaproteobacteria; order Rhizobiales; family Xanthobacteraceae; genus Xanthobacter; species Xanthobacter aminoxidans. Next base: position 163,315 of record NZ_JAMJXC010000001.1, read on the forward strand.
CGCCGGAGCATCCGTTCTGGAGCCATCCGCGCATCCTGCTGACCCCGCACGTCGCAAGTCTCACCCGGCCGGAGACCGCCGTGGTCAGCCTGCTCGAAAACCTCCGCCGCCACGCCGCGGGCGAGCCGATGATCGGCCTCGTCGAACGCAGCCGCGGCTATTGAAAGACGCCGCCCATGTCCCTCGCCGCTGAACACATCCTCAACCTCGCCGACCCGAGCCTCCTCGTCCAGGCGGCCTTCATCGGCGGGCAGTGGTGCGCTGCCGACGACGGCGCGACGCTCGCCGTGGAGGACCCAGCCACGGGCAAGGTCGTGGGCACCGTTCCGGCCTGCGGCGCGGCCGAGACGCGGCGCGCCATCGAGGCGGCGGAGACGGCGTTCCGCTCGTGGCGTTCAGTGCCGGCGGCGGAGCGCGCGCGCCTGCTGGAGCGCTGGAACGACCTCATCCTCGCCAACGCTGCCGACCTCGCGCGGATCATGACGGCCGAGCAGGGCAAGCCGCTGGCCGAGGCGGAGGGGGAAGTGCGCTACGGCGCCTCCTTCGTGAAGTGGTTCGCGGAGGAGGCACGGCGCATCTACGGCCGCACCATCCCCGCGCCCGGGGCCGACCGGCGCATCCTGATGCTGGAGCAGCCCATCGGCGTCACCGCCGCCATCACGCCCTGGAATTTTCCCATCGCGATGATCACGCGCAAATGCGCGCCGGCCCTCGCCGCCGGCTGCACCATGGTCATCAAGCCGTCGGAACTGACACCGTTTTCCGCTCTGGCGGTGGTGAAGCTCGCGGAGCGGGCCGGCATTCCCGCCGGCGTCATCTCGGTGGTGACGGGCCTGCCGGCCGCCATCGGCGAGGAGCTCACCTCCAACCCCGCGGTCCGCAAGATCTCGTTCACCGGCTCGACCCGTGTCGGCGCCCATCTCATGCGTGCGTCGGCGGGGACGCTGAAGAAGCTGAGCCTGGAACTGGGCGGCAACGCGCCCTTCATCGTCTTCGACGATGCCGACCTCGACCTTGCGGTGGAGGGGGCCATGGCCTCCAAATTCCGCAATGCCGGACAGACCTGCGTGTGCGCCAACCGCATCCTGGTGCAGGCCGGCATCCACGACGCCTTCGTCGCCCGCCTCGGCGCGCGGATCGCCGCGCAGAAGGTCGGGCCGGGCACGCAGCCCGGTGTCGGCATCGGCCCGCTCATCAATCGGGCTGCCGCCGAAAAGGTGCACGCGCATGTGGCCGACGCGCTGGCCAAGGGCGCGCGCGTGGCGCAGCAGGCCGACACGTCCTGCGCGGAGGGAAACTTCGTCGCCCCGCTCCTCCTCACCGGCGCCACCACCGACATGCGGCTCGCCAATGAGGAAACCTTCGGCCCCGTCGCCCCGGTGTTCCGCTTCGAGACCGAGGGGGAGGCGATCGCCATTGCCAACGGCACCCCCTACGGGCTCGCCGCCTATTTCTTCACCGAGGACATGCACCGCGCCTGGCGGGTCGGCGAGGCGCTGGAATTCGGCATGGTGGGGCTCAACACCGGTGCCATCTCCATGGAGGTGGCGCCCTTCGGCGGCGTGAAGCAGTCCGGGCTCGGCCGCGAGGGCGGCTATCTCGGCATCGCCGAATATCTGGAGCCCAAGGCCTTTCACATGGGTGGGCTGCGCCTCACGGCGCCGGTCTGACCCCAATCTCACACATATCGCAGGAAACGTGACCATGGCCGCAAGACACTATCGCATCGCCGTCATCCCCGGAGACGGCATCGGCAAGGAAGTGATGCCCGAGGGCGTGCGCGTGCTGGAGAAGGCGGCGGCGCTCTATGGCTTCAGCCTCGATCTCGCCTGGCACGATTTCGCCTGCTGCGACTACTACGCCCGCCATGGCGAGATGATGCCGGCGGACTGGAAGGCGCGGGTCGGCACCTCGGATGCCATCCTGTTCGGCGCGGTGGGCTGGCCGGATACGGTGCCCGACCATGTCTCGCTCTGGGGCTCGCTGCTGCAGTTCCGGCGGGAGTTCGACCAGTATGTGAACCTGCGGCCTGTGCGGCTGATGCCGGGCGTTCCCTGCCCCCTCGTGGGTCGCAAGCCGGGCGACATCGACTTCTGGGTGGTGCGCGAGAACACGGAGGGCGAATACACCTCCATCGGCGGGCGCATGTATCCCGGCACGCCCCGCGAGCTGGTGATTCAGGAAACCGTCATGTCGCGCCATGGCGTGGACCGGGTGCTGAAATTCGCGTTCGAGCTGGCCATGCGGCGGCCGAACCGGCACCTGACCTCGGCCACCAAGTCCAACGGCATCGCGATCACCATGCCCTATTGGGACGAGCGGGTGGAGGCGATGGCGGCCGCCTACCCGGAGGTGCGCACCGACAAGTACCACATCGACATCCTCACCGCGCAGTTCGTGCTGCACCCGGACCGGTTCGACGTGGTGGTCGCCTCCAACCTGTTCGGCGACATCCTCTCCGATCTCGGCCCCGCCTGCACCGGCACCATCGGCATCGCGCCGTCCGGCAACATCAATCCCGACCGCACCTTCCCCTCTTTGTTCGAGCCGGTGCACGGGTCCGCGCCGGATATCGCCGGCAAGGGCATCGCCAATCCGGTGGGCCAGATCTGGTCCGCGGCCATGATGCTCGAGCATCTCGGGGAAATGGACGCCGCCGCTGCCATCGAACGCGCCATCGAGCGGGTGCTGGCCGAACCTGCGGGCCGCACCGCCGACATCGGCGGCACCGCCAACACGCTGAGCTGCGGAAAGGCGATCGCCGATGCCCTCGACTGACGCCCGGCCGCGCCCCGCGATGCCCGCGAATTCCCTTCAGGTTCTCGACCGCGATCACCTCATCCATCCGGTCATGTCGTTCCGCGGCCATGAGAAGCACGGTGTCACCGTGTTGCAGTCCGCCTCCGGCATGTTCCTGCGGGATGCCTCGGGGCATGAACTGCTGGATGCCTTCGCCGGCCTGTGGTGCGTGAATGTCGGCTACGGGCAGGAGAGCATCGTGGAGGTTGCGGCGGAGCAGATGCGCCGCCTGCCCTATGCCACCGGCTATTTCGGCTTCGGCTCGGAGCCTTCCATCCGCCTTGCGGCGCGCCTCGCGGAACTGGCGCCGGAGGGGCTGGACCATGTCTATTTCACCCTCGGCGGATCGGACGCCGTGGACAGCGCGGTCCGCTACATCACGCACTACTTCAACTCCACTGGACGGCCGGCGAAGAAACACTTTATTTCGCTGGAGCGCGGCTATCACGGCTCGTCTTCCACCGGGGCGGGCCTCACCGCGCTGCCGGCGTTCCATGCCCATTTCGATGTGCCGACGCCGCGCCAGCACACCATCGCCTCGCCCTATCCCTACCGCAACCCGGCGGGTGGCGACCCCGCAGCGGTGATCGCCGCCTCCGTCGCCGCATTGGAGGCGAAGGTCGCCGAACTCGGGGCCGACAACGTGGCCGCCTTCTTCTGCGAGCCCGTGCAGGGCTCGGGCGGCGTGATCGTGCCACCGCCCGGCTGGCTGAAGGCCATGCGGGAGACCTGCACGCGCCTCGACATCCTGTTCGTGGCCGACGAGGTCATTACCGGCTTCGGCCGCACGGGGCCGCTCTTCGCCTGCCACGCGGAGGCGGTGTCGCCGGACCTGATGACCGTCGCCAAGGGCCTGACGGCCGGCTACGTGCCCATGGGCGCGGTTCTTATGTCGGACCGGATCTATCAGGCCATCGCCGACGGTCTGGCGCCCGAGGCGCCCATCGGGCATGGCTTCACCTATTCCGGCCACCCGGTGAGCGCGGCGGTGGGGCTCGAAGTCCTGCGCCTCTATACGGAGGGGGGAATCCTCGCCAATGGAGAGGCGCGCGGGCTGGCCTTTGCGGCGGGCCTCGCCGCCCTCGTCGATCATCCGCTGGTGGGCGACGCACGCGCGCGCGGGCTGCTCGGCGCGCTGGAACTCGTGCGCGACAAGGCGGCGAAGACGCGCTTCGATCCCGCAGTGGAGCTGCCGCGCCGCCTGTTCGAGGCCGGCTACCGCAATGGCCTGATCTTCCGCGCCTTCGCTGACGGCACCATCGGCCTCGCGCCCGCGCTGACCTGCACCGGCGAAGAGATGGACCTGCTTCTGTCGCGCCTCAGGCGCACCCTGGACGACGTGCTGGCCGACGCCGAAGTGCGGGCCGCACTCGCCTAGCCGGGCGCCCACAGGGGCGACATCCTCGCGCTGTCGCTCCTTCGCTGTCCCTCAAGCCGGTCTCGCCCGTCTTCCGACAGCCGGGCCGGGCGCGCCGGCTGAGCGGGAGGGCGTGGTTGATCTGGAAGGACGGGCGGGCTGGCTATCGCTGTCCCCAGGCCCATCCCGAGATGCGCCAGCCATCCGCGCCTTTCCGGAGCGCCAGGGTCCACACCGAATTGGCCTCGGTGATCTTCTCCTTGCCTTCCGTATACTTGTACGTTGCCGGCATCACGACATAGGCGACGTCGCCGGTGACGCTGACGCGCCATGGCTTGTCGACGGTCACCGCACGCGGGGTGATGCCCGCCTTCGCATCGAATGCCGCAAAGGCGGTCAGCCAGTCCATGCACGCCGTGGGGCCTTGCCAGACATGGGGCGGGAAATCATCGATGATGATGGTCTGCGGCGCGCACAGCTTGACGAACTTCTCCGCCGCGCCCTGGTTCATGTCGGCGAGATATTGATTCACAACCGTCATGACCTCGCTGTCATCCGGCTCGGCAGCGCGGGCCGCAATGCAGGGGGTCAATGCCATAGTCATTGCGATCGCCAATGTCGTCTTACGCATTTCATCCCTCCTTGCCGCATCAGGTCTTTTGTGTCGGCCGCGCTCCGCGAGGTGGGCATCTGCATGGCGGATGACGCGCGGGAGCCGGCCGGGTCACAACGGGCCATGCTCCCTCTCCGCCGGTAGATGCGGACAGGCGGAAGCCGATGGCGCAAGCCGGCTTCCCGGCCCACAACCGCCGGTTCGACGCGCACGCTAGGCGCGGCTCCCGGACGTGGCAACTTGGTCTTGGCCATGAGGCGCCGGAATCCGGCCTCCGGCCGCGCGATGATGGCGCGTGCGGTCTAAGTCACCCGGCGCTTGGCGAGTTTGCGGGCCAGCGTGCGGCGGTGCATGCCGAGGCGGCGGGCGGTTTCGGAGACGTTGAAATCGGTTTCCGCCAGGGTCTCGTGGATGCGCTCCCATTCCAGCGTCTTGATGGAGCTTGGCCGCACGCCGAGGGGCACGTCCGGGTTGCCGTCCTGCCGCGCGAAGGCGGCCTCGATGTCGTCGGCGTTGGACGGTTTCGCGAGGTAGTGGCAGGCGCCGAGCTTGATCGCCTCGACCGCGGTCGCGATGCTGGCGAAGCCCGTCAGAACCACGATCTTCATGTCGGGATCGAAGGTCCGCAGCTGCTGGATGCATTCGAGGCCGGAGGCGTCGAACAGCTTCAGGTCCACCACGGCGCGGCCGGGGTGGAAGCTGGCGAGCACTTCGGGAAGGTCGCCGATGCGCCCGCACTGCCGCACGCTGTAGCCCCGGCGCTCGAACGAACGCTGAAGGGCCCGGGCGAAGGTGGCGTCGTCCTCGACCAGAAGGAGGTCCCGTTCACGCGACATCGGCATAGTCCACGGCGAGCGCCTCCAGCGGCAGGCGCAGCTCGACGAAGGCGCCACCGCCCGCAAGGTTGCCGGCCTCGATATCCCCGCCCAGCTTGCGCAGCACGTTGATGGTGAGGAACAGGCCGAGCCCGCGCCCCGCCTCGCCCTTGCTGGACTGGAACGGCCGGCCGAGCTGCGTGAGGGCATCGGGAGCAAAGCCCGGACCCTGGTCGGTGACGCGGATCACAAGGTCTTCCCCCTCTTCCGCGGCCCGGACGCTGATGCCGCCGGGCGAAGCTTCCAGCGCATTGTCGAGCACGTTGAACAGCGCCTGCTGGATCACGCCGTCCCCGGTGATCGCGGCCCCCTTCGAGGTGGCATTGGCGTAGTCGAGGGCGCTGGGGCGGCGGCTCTGCACCCAGCTTTCCACCATCTCGTCCAGGAAGTCCGACAACGGGCTGCGCTGGGCCTCCTCGGCCCGCGCCTCGCCGGCGACCATGAGGATGTGCGAGACGATGGACTTGCAGCGGCCGATCTCGGTTTGCATCTCCGCCAGTTCCTCGGCGAAGGCCGGATCGTCGCGGAAGCGCGGCATGTGCTGCCAGTCGTTCAGGATGACCGAGAGCGTCGCCAGCGGCGTGCCAAGCTCATGGGCGGCGCCCGAGGCGAGGAGGCCGATGCGCACGATGTGCTCCTCCTCCGCCGCGCGCCGCCGGGCTTCGGCGAGGTGGGCATCGCGCCGGCGCAGATTGGAGGTGATGCGGGTCACGAACACCACCGCGAGCACCGAGGCGAGGATGAAGCACAGGAACATGCCCTGCACATGGAGGTCGAAGAAGGTGCGCTCGGCGTGGTGGTGCCCGCCCACATGGTTGCCGAAGTCGATGGGCCGATAGAAGTGGGTCAGCCAGATGAAGGACAGGCTGGTGACGAGCACGATGACCCAGGCCATGGCCGGCGCGAGCAGCACCGCGCCGAGGATCACCTGCAGCAGGAACAGCGAGATGAAGGGATTGGTGGCGCCGCCGCTCAGATAGAGCTGGAGGGTCAGCGCCGCCACGTCGAGCAGCAGCTCGATGCAGAGCTCCGTCTGCGTCACCTCCACCGCGCTGAGCGCCCGGTGAAGGCTGACGAGATTGAGGCCGACGAGGAAGAGGACCACCAGTCCCATCTCGGCCAGCGGCAGGGAGATGCCCAGCCACAGATGCACGAAGGCGATGGCCGCGATCTGCCCCGCCACGGCGAGCCAGCGCAGCGATATGAGCAGCCGCAGATTGTCGCGCGTGGCGTCGCTCTCGATGGCAGTCACGCTCATGCCGACGTCACTCCCCGGTTGCGGCAGCTGGACCGCGACCACTATCGCCCCGTCGGCACGCGAGGCAACGCGACCTTTCCGCCTCCGGGGAAGTCCGTACCCCGCGCGCCGGGCTCATTTCACCGCCGCCGCCGTGGCGGACGCGGCCTGCCGGCGGGCCTCCTCGGCCTTGCGCGCGTACTCAAGCGTCTTGGCGCGGACCATCTCGCGATGCTCGCTCACCGCCGCCTCGCGATAGAGGTGCCGCCCGGCGCCCATCAGCACCACCACCACCAGCATCAGCGAGGCGGCGAGGCCGAACATGCGGCCGATGGCGCCGTCCGGCCCGCGGATCTCGCGGATCATCACCACGCACAGCGCCAGCGACACGAGGATGGAGAGGCCGAACAGGCCGAAGGCGCCGGCCTGCGAGCCGCTGGTGTGCGGCAGGGTGAAGAGGGCCACGGGGCCGACGAGGAACTGCGCCATGGTCGGCCAGAACGCCCAGCGATAGCCGAGGCGGATCAGCTCGGCCCGGCTGAAGCCGGTATCGGCGATCTCCGCATCACTGCGTCGGCGGAACAGCCAGACGAGGAAAAGCCCCACCATGGCCGGGCAGGCGAGCACGAAATGGGCGTAGCGCGGCAGCACGTTGGGCAAGGCGAGGGCGGAGAGGAAGCCGTGCACCGTTCCCCATTTCTCGGGAAACAGCATCAGGTTGATGTTGGTGAGAAAGATCAGCGGGATGAACAGGAAGAGCAGGCACGCGACCCCGGAAATGGCGAGGTGCAGGGCCTTCATCCCCTCCATGCGATGCCAGAGATATTTGTGGATGTAGGTGAGCACGAAGGCGATCACCACCAGCGGGATGATGGACACCCACAGCGCGCCGGTGAGCGCATTCGCGGTGTAGAAATAGACCGTGTAGAGCGTGTTGATCGCCAGCAGCGGCCCCACGCCCAGCACCACCGCGATGCTCTTGTTGGCGGTGATGGTGGAGGCGATCTCATAGGCGAGGCGGTCGTAGCGCTTCTGCTTCAGCCCGCGCGCTTCATAGATGAAGGACAGCAAGGCCCCGCCCACCATGAAGTTCACGAAGGCGATGTGCATGAGGAAGAAGACGATCAGCACCGCCACCAGCACTGGCTCCGGTGCCGGCATGGGCAAGGGAATGTCGTGGGGGACCGGGATGTCGTGGGGAACGGGAACGTTGGGGTTCATCGCGTGCTGGTCTCCCGCGTGAGGGGCGTTGCGGAGGCCTGGGTGAGGGGTGGAGCGCCAGTGAGGGCGGCGCGCAGCGTCGGGGTGATGACGACGACGCCGGCCTGCTGGGCGCCGGGAATGGGCGCGGCGTTGTGCTGGAGATGCTCGAGATAGGCGCCCATCAGCTCCAGCTCCCGTGCAGTGCCGGGAAACGGCGGCATGAAGGGCTGCGCCTCGTGCATGTTCTCGATGTAGCCGGCGGTGAGTTCGCTCCTCCACGGCTGGTCGCCGAACATGCGCTGGAGATGGCCGGTGATGGAATTCACGCCGTGCCCGGTGTGGCAGCGCGAGCAGGTGTTCATGAACACGTCCTTGCCGGCCTGGATGCGCGTCAGCAGCGCCGCGCGCTCAGGCGCGGCCAGCCCCTCGGGCAGGCCGGCTTTCTCGGCGTCCGTCAGCGGGTTGGAATAGGTGGCATAGGCGAGCACGCCGTCGCGCTGGAGCAGGGCGTAGTCGTCCACCCTGAAGCCGTTGGCATACATGTAGCTGCCGATGACATAGGGCTTGCGGACGAATTCGCGCACCCGCTCGAAGTGTCCGGTCATCCACAGGATGGCGACGAACGGCACGATCAGGACGACGCGCGGCAGGAGCTGCGGCCGGGTGATCGCCCATTGGACCACCGCGAGGATAGCGACCACGGTGACCACCGCGATCTCCAGAAACTTCTGCTGCCACTCGGCGAATTGCAGGCTGGCCAGCGCCACGCCAAAATTGTCGCGCATGGCCTCCGGCACGACCGCGTAGTACCAGAGCCCGCCGGCCAGAACGAGCGGCGCCGCCACCAGCGTCCAGACCGCGATGGCCCGGAGCGCCGTCGCCCGGAAGGGATCGTCGCGCTTCACGAAGAAGGGCACGAGAAACATGGCGATGACCCCCGCCATGGCGGCCGCTAGTGGCGTGCGGAAGGCGAGCTGCGGCAGATAGACGGGGTTGGTGAAGCCGCTCCACAGGGTGTGCTGGGAGAGCCAGTTCCCCGGGTCCATCATGAAGCCGAGGATGGAGACGATGATGGCCATCGTCACCCATGAGAAGAAGGCCAGCGCGAAGCCGAGGCGGATGTGGCGCACCTTGGCGGCACCCGTCGCCCACTTCTTCCAGGTGAGCGTATAGGCGAGGATCAGGCAGACCTCGGTGATGAACACCAGCCATTCCACGAACCACGCCCAGAAGAAGACGCGGATGAGGCTGGCGATGGAATAGGGGTTCACCAGCGACACCGACAGCCAGATGCCGACGCCGGTCAGCGCGCCGACCGTGGTGGTGATGAGGAAGGCGAAGAACAGGATGCGGTAGGCGAGCTTGTCCCAGCGCGCGTCGCCGCGCTTGTGCCCATACCATTCCATGGCCGCCACGAGGGGCATGAGGCCCACCGCGAGGCCGTGGTTGATGAGCACATGCAGGATGGCGATGGTGGCGATGAGGCCGCGATTGCCGAGGATGTCGAGGTGGAAGACGGGAAAATCCATCACGCCCTCGCAGCTTCGGGCGTGCCATCGCCGCCATCGCTCGCGCCCAGTGCCAGCAGCGCGAATTCGATGGTGAACAGCACGAGGCCCATGGTGTGGGCGAAGCTGCCGGGGGCATGGCCCACGACGAGGATGATGGCGAGCGCGGCCAGCGCGGCCGCGATGGCCGGCGGCGCGAGCATCACGGCGAGATCGTAGGGGTGCAGGGTTAGCGGGTTGCCGTCCATGCGCCGCAGGGACCGGACCAGGATCGCGGCCGCGCACAGGAGAACGGCGGCACCGCCGACGAAGCGGAACAGGTCGGCTGAGCCGAGCAGGATCAGGATGGCGGTGAGCAGCAGGGCATTCACCACCGTGAGCCGGTCGGGCCGGGCGGCAAGCCAGGCCCCCAGCCTGGAAAGAGCATGGGCGATCATCATGGGTCCGTCGTGCTGTGTTCGCGGATGGCCCACTATGGTGAGGCCGCGACAGGGCACGATTGGACAAACGGTCCAAGCCGACGAAGCTTCGATGGGCTCCGGGCAAGTGGAACGGCAGAAAAAGCCGCGGCCGGTGCCGAACTTGCGTGCGGCACCGGCCTTGGTCGAGGTTTATTTCTGACCGGATTTGCTCGCGAGCGTGCGGGCGCGGTCGTCCATCAGCTCAAACCACATGGCGTTGAGCACGGCGAAGGCGGCGGCCAGGGGCAGGCCGAGGAGCCAGGCGAAGTACCACATCTTTGAGCTCCCTCAGTAGGCGTGGCCGGAGCCATCGGCGATGGCCTTCGCGTCCACCTTGCCCCACAGCACGCGGTAGACCCACGTGGTGTAGGCGATGATGACGGGCACGAAGATCACGGCGCAGACCAGCATGATGAACAAGGTGAGATGGCTGGAAGAGGCATCCCATACCGTGAGGCTCGACCGCGGGTCGATGGAGGACGGCAGGATGAAGGGGAACATGGAGAGCCCCACCGTCGAGATGATGCCGAAGATGGCGAGGGAACTCGCCAGGATGGCACCGATCTCCCGCCGCGCACGCAGCGCCGCGAACGACGCCAGCGAACCGGCGATGCCGAGGAGCGGTCCGGCGATGATCCATGGCCGCGCCGCATAGTTGGCGAACCAGGCGTGGGGCGAAAGCTCCGCCGCCTTGGCCAGCGGATTGGAGGGGCCGTCCTTGGCGATCTCGCCGACGATCCGGTAGCCGCTGACGCCGAAATAGAGCCAGACCCCGCCGAGGACGAAGAGCAGGATGGTTGCGAGCGCCGCCCCGCTGCCGACGGTGCGGGCTCGCGCCTCCACCTCGCCCTCCGTCTTCAGCACCAGCCAGTTGGCCCCGTGCATCACCAGCATGGCGACGCTCAGCAGCCCGCACAGCAGGCCGTAGGGGTTCAAGAGCTCGATGAGGGTGGTACCGTCATAGAAGATGCGCAGCTCGTCGTTGAGGTGGAAGGGCACGCCCTGCAGCACGTTGCCCACGGCGACACCCATGACCAGCGCCGGCACCAGCCCGCCCACGAACAGCGCCCAGTCCCACGCCGAGCGCCAAGCCGTGCTCTCGCGCTTCGAGCGATACTTGAAGCCCACGGGCCGCAGGATCAGCGCGAAGAGGATGGCGAACATGGCGAGATAGAAGCCGGAGAAGGACACCGCATAGAGCGGCGGCCAGGCGGCGAAGATGGCGCCGCCGCCGAGGATGAGCCACACTTGGTTGCCCTCCCAGACGGGGCCGACCGTGTTGATGACGACACGCCGTTCCAGATCGGTACGGGCCACGAAGGGCAGCAGCATGCCGGTGCCGAGATCGAACCCGTCCATGATGGCGAAGCCGATGAGCAGCACGCCGAGCAGCAGCCACCAGATGACGCGCAGGGCGTCGTAGTCGATGAGGGTGTGAAGGATCATGGCAGTCACTCCGCGGCAGCGAATGCGGGGGGAATGAGCCGGGCCTCGGGGGCGTCGTCCGGCTCCGGTCCCTTGCGGATGGCGCGGAGCATCAGCGTCATCTCGATGACGATCAGCACCGTGTAGATGGTGGCAAATCCGGCGAGTGTCGCCAGAACCGTCCTGGCGCCGAGGCTGGAGACGGCGGCGGCGGTGGGCAGCACGCCCTCGATGATCCAGGGCTGGCGGCCCACCTCGGCCACCACCCATCCCAGCTCCGCCGCGATCCACGGCAGCGGGATGGCGAGGACCGCGATCCAGAGCAGCGTGCGGCTGCGGTCCAGCCGGCGCCGCGCCGACAGGTAGAAGAGGAGCGCGGTGAAGGCGATGAAGAAGAAGCCGAGCCCCACCATCACCCGGAACGACCAGAACAGGGTCGGCACGTTCGGCACCGTGTCCCAGGCGGCCTGGTTCAGCTGGGCGGCGGTCGCCTTGCGCGGGTCGTCCACATAGCGCTTCAGCAGAAGGGCGTAGCCGAGGTTGCCGCCATTGTCCTCGAACGCCTGCTTCACCGCGGGCGCGATGGCCGCGCTGCTGCCGGCGGCGCGGATCTGCTGCAGGGCGTCGAAGGCGAGGATGCCGCTTTTGATCCGGGTTTCGGCGTGGCCGACCAGTTCCTCGATGCCGGGAATCTGCGTCGTCAGCGTGCGTGTGGCGATGAGGCCCAGCACCCACGGGACGCGCACCGCAAAGCGCGTCTCGCGCGCCTGCTGGTCCGGCAGGCCGACGATGGTGAAGCCGGCCGGCGCAGGCTCGGTCTCCCACATGGCCTCGATGGCGGCGAGCTTCATCTTCTGGTGCTCGCCGTCGAGATAGCCGCTCTCGTCGCCCAGCACGACCACGGACAGGGACGCGGCGAGGCCGAAGGAGGCCGCCACCGTCATGGACCGTTTCGCAAGGTCGGTGTGGCGCCCCTTCAGCAGGTACCAGGCGGAGACGCCGAGCACGAAGAAGGACGCCGTGACATAGCCCGCCGAGACGGTGTGCACGAACTTCGCCTGCGCCACCGGATTGAACAGCACGGCATAGAAGTCGGTGACTTCCATGCGCATGGTCTGCGGGTTGAAGGCCGACCCGGTGGGGTTCTGCATCCAGCCGTTGGCGATGAGGATCCAGAGCGCGGAGAGGTTCGAGCCCAGCGCAACGGCATAGGTGGTGACGAGGTGCCCCACCTTCGACAGCCTGTCCCAGCCGAAGAAGAACAGGCCGACGAAGGTCGCCTCCAGGAAGAAGGCCATCAGGCCTTCAATGGCGAGCGGCGCGCCGAAGATGTCGCCCACATAGTGGCTGTAATAGCTCCAGTTCATGCCGAACTGGAATTCCATGACGATGCCGGTGGCCACCCCCAGCACGAAATTGATGCCGAACAGCGTGCCCCAGAACTTGGTCATCTGGCGCCAGATGGGCCGGCCGGTCATCACATAGACCGTCTCCATGATGGCGAGCAGGACCGAGAGGCCGAGCGTCAGCGGCACGAAGAGAAAATGATACAGCGCGGTCACAGCGAACTGCAACCGCGAGAGGTCGACGGTATCGAGGATCATGGGATCTGCCGGGACGGTCCGGTCTCCTTGTCTCTGGCTGCGCCCTGCGGCGCGACCGGATTGATTTCGGATGGGTCGACATGGGGCAGATCTCGGTTGCGCTCATGGCGTGAGCAGCGGCTCGTAGCGCGCGTCCGTGAGCGTCTTCAGGAAGGCGACGAGCGCGTCGATGCGCTTGTCGTCGAGGGCGGGCGCGTCCAGAAGCTCCTTGCGGGAGATCGTGCTGCCGACCTCCGGGGGCGCGAAAGGGCGGCCGGTCTCGGGGTCGATGCGGCGCGCGTCCGATTTGGTGACATAGCTGTTGTAGAAGAGGATGACGGTGCGCAGGTCCTTGAACACACCGTTGTGCATGTAGGGGCCGGTGACGGCGACATTGCGCAGGGTCGGCACCTTGAACCGGCCATCCTGCCGGCGGTCCTTCAGGTGCCGGCCGGCACGCAGGCCGTGATCGGTGGGCGCGCGCAGATCGGGGTTCGCCGGCACGCCGATATTGTGGAACTGATAGTTGGAGAAGGTTTCGCGGCTGCCGCCCTGCGGCTCGATCTGGTGGCAGAGGTGGCAGTTGGTGAACTGGGTGGAGAAGAACAGGACACGCCCCAGTTCTTCCTGATCCGTCATCTTGTATTCGCCGCGCAGGGAGCGGTCATATCTGGAATCGAAGGGCGAAACCTCCGCGCTGCGCTCATAGGCCGCCAGCGCCTCGGTCAGCGCGGCGAAGGCGCGAGTGTCGCTGGCGAGGACATCAGCACCGAACAGCCGGCCGAAGGTCTCCACATAGACCGGCTTCTCCTTCAGTCGCGCCACCACGCTCGCCTTGCTCGGCATCGCCATCTCGACGGGGTTGAGCAGCGGCCCCCCGGCCTGCGCCTCCAGCGTGTCGGCGCGGCCGTCCAGAAACTGGCCGCCGACATAGCGGCCCTGCTCGTCCCTGTGGAAGCGCGACGCGGAGGCCGCATAGCTCACGGTGGGCGCATTGCGCACGCCGCGCGCATGCCCGTCCGAGCCGAGGGAGACGGCGCCGCTGGCAGCGTCTTTCCGCGGGTCGGCGAAGCCGTGCGCCGGATCATGGCAGGTGGCGCAGGACTGGTTGCGTCCAGCGGAGAGGTCGGGATCGGAGAACAGCATCGCGCCCAGCGCGCTGCGTTCGGCGTCGGACGCAGCCACGCCGGGACGGGGCGAAGCGAGCGCGATCAGGAGCCCTGCGGCTGCGGTGACGACGAGCCGTCCCGCGCGGTGCTGCCTCGATCTTCCTGACATGGCCTCGGCGTCCATTCGCACCCAGACCTTGTCGCCGTGTTGCGGTGCGGCAGCCATTGGACAAAACGTCCACAGCAGTGCCCTGTCGCCGCATCGAGGCTGCCCCCCACCGCTCCGGTCTGTGACGCCCTTGCGACGGGTGGACCGGTTTTCGTGGCGGGTTTGGCTGTCCAAGGGGGTTGCGCATCGGCGCGACTTGGCCTGTAGAGAGGGCGGCGGGCGCGAAGCGATGCCTGTCGACGGGAGCTGGAGACCAAGATGGCCGACCTCATCATCATTGCCTATGATTCCGAGGCCAAGGCGGAGGCCGCGCGGCAGGAGCTGCTCAAGCTCCAGAAGGAATATCTGATCGAGCTCGGCGACGCGGTGGTGGCGGTCCGTCAGGAAGACGGTTCGATCAAGCTGCACCAGATGATCAACACTACCGTCGCGGGCGCCGCTTCGGGCGGCCTGTGGGGCGGGCTCGTCGGCCTGCTGTTCCTCAACCCGCTGCTGGGCATGGCCATCGGCGCCGGTGCGGGCGCGCTCGCCGGCAAGTTCACCGATGTCGGCATCAATGACGACTTCATCAAGCAGGCGAGCTCGGCCCTCGGCCCGAACCAGGCGGCGCTATGCGTGCTGGTGGGCAAGGTGACCGCCGACAAGGTGGTGGCCGACATGGCGCAGTTCGGCGGTACCGTGCTGCAGACCAGCCTCTCCAAGGAGCAGGAAGAAAAGCTCCAGGCCGCGCTCAAGGGCGCCTGAGCCCACGGAAAGGGGCGCCGTCCGAACGGGCGGCGCCCGCCTAATCCAGCCGCTGCCGCGCCAGCCACTGGCGCGGGGTGGTGCCGAGTTCCGCGCGGAAGGCGTTCCGCAGGGCCTGCGCGTCGGCAAAGCCGCAGCGCTGCGCGATGGCGTCGAGGCCGCGGACGCCCGAGGCCAGAAGATCCTGCGCCTGCGCCAGCCGCGCCCGCTTCAGCCAGTCGCCGAGGCTGCCGCCGGTGCGTGCGCGGATGTGGCGGGTGAGGCTGCGGCGGCTCATGCCCATGCGGACGGCGAGATCGTCCAGTGCGGGCGTCTGCGCGGGATCGGCCCGCAGGCTTTCCAGCAGATCGGTCACCTTCTTGTCGGCGGGTGTGGCGATGGTGGGCCGCGCGATGATCTGCGGCTGCGCGCCGGCCCGCTGCGGCGCGACCACGAGGTGGCGCGCCACCCGGTTCGCCTCTCCCACACCGGAGAGCCGCGCCATGAGGTGCAGGCAGCAATCGAGACCCGCCGCGATGCCGGCCGAGGTCAGGATCTGGCCTTCGTCCACGAACAGCGCCCCGGCATCCACCCGAACCGCGGGATAGCGTTTCGCGAAGGCCTGCGCCCGCGCCCAGTGCGTGGTGGCGCGCCGGCCGTCGAGGAGGCCGGCCTGCGCCAGCCCGAAGGCGCCGAGGCACAGGCCCACCACCAGCGCGCCGCGCGCTTCCGCCGCCTTGAGCTCCGCCACCAGCGCTTCCGGCACCGGCTCGTCCGCGTCCCGCCAGCCGGGGAGGATGACGACATCCGCCGCGCGGGCGGCGGACAGGGGATGCGGCGCCTCGATCACGAGACCACCGGTCGCCGAGAGGCGGGGCGCTTCGGCGCAGACATCGACGCTATGGCCCCCTGCGAGGAAGGGCTCGCCGAACACCGCGAGCGGCGTGGACAGCATGAAGGGGCTGATGCCGTCATAGGCGAGGATGGCGAGGCGCATTGGCCCGATTTACATTATTCTTGTCCATCAGGCCACTGATCGCCCGCACCGCGCGGCTCTAGAAGAGGGGGCATTCACAGGAGCCAGTCATGAGCCGCACCCTTCTCGTCATCGACATCCAGCAGGATTATTTCCCCGGCGGCGTGCTGCCGCTCTGGCAGGCGGAGGAGACCGAGGCCCGCATCGTCGCCGCCATCGGCAAGGCGCGGGCGGCGGGCGACCGCATCGTGCTGGTGCGCCATGTCTCCACCGCACCGAAGGGCCTGTTCGCTGCGGACGGGCCGGGCATCGCCATCCGTCCGGCGATCCTTGCCGCGGCGGGGGATGCGCCCCTCGTCACCAAGCGCTTCGCCGATGCCTTCCAGGAGACGGACCTCGCCGCGCAGCTCGCCGGCACGGACGAGCTTCTCGTGTGCGGAATGATGACGCAGAACTGCGTGGTCTTCACTGCCTTGTCGCGGAATGCGGACGGCTTTTCGGTGAAGGTGATCGGCGACCTGTGCACCGCCCCCATCGAGGTGGTGCACCGCATCGCCCTCAACGCCATCGGCTCGAAGACGACGCTCGTCACGGCGGCCGAGGCGGGGCTGGCCTGAGCCGCCGGCCGGGTGCGGCCGGCGCGGCCCATTCAGGCGAGGGTGTCGACGAAGTGCGCGAAATTCTCCAGCGGCTCGCGCACCGTCTCGAAATTGTTCTCCGGCGCCGCAGGGTCGGCATAGCCGAGCGCCATGCCGCACAGGACCATCTCGCTGTCGGGAATTGCGAGGCGCCTGGCGATCACGGCGCCATACATCATGAAGGCGACCTGCGGGCAGGTGTGGAGGCCGACGCCACGCGCGGCAATCATGATGTTCTGGAGGAACATGCCGTAGTCCAGCCAGGAGCCGCGCTCCAGTTCCCGGTCCATGGTGAAGATGAGGCCCACCGGCGCATCGAAGAACAGGAAGTTTCGGGCGTGCTGCGCCCGCATGCGTTCACTGTCGCCCTTGGCGATGCCCAGAGAACCATACAGGTCCCAGCCAACCTTGCGGCGCCGGGAGAGATAGGGCTCACGCCACTTGCGGGGATAGACGGGGAATTCCTCGGTCCCGTGGTCGCCGGCCATCGACAGGGCATGCAGCTCCTGCGTCAGCGCGGTGAGCGGCGTCCCCCGGAGCACCAGAACGCGCCAGGGCTGGACATTGGTGCCGGAGGGCGCGCGGGCGGCGATTTCCAGAATGCGCCCGATGGTCTCGTCCGGCACTGGCGTTGGAAGGAAGGCGCGCATGGCGCGGCGGGAGAGGATCGCCTCCTCGGCGGAGAGGTCGGGCGCGGCAGGGGAATGAGTCATCGGACGGCAGGTATCCACGAAGGTCGCGTATCCACGAAGGCTGCGCCGAACGATAGCGGCCTGCAGGCGGCCCTTGAAGTGGCCAGAGGCCCTTCGGCGGACCGACTTTCCAGATGCCACATTTGTGTTGGAGGGGCGGACCCGGTATGCGCCCCGGGTCCGCCCTGAGAGCGGCGATCGAAGAGCCCCTGCGCCCGTCCGATCGCCCGATCACGCAGATGAAGCGCGCGCCCGCCGCCAGCAGGCGCGCCGCCGGTTAGAAGGTCGCCTTCAGGCCCGCATACGCGGAGAAGGGCTGGCCCGGCGACTGCATCTGCGGATTGTTGAGGCCAAGATATTCCGTGTCGAAGAAGGTGCCGTAGGTGGCGTAACGGGCATTGAACAGGTTGTTGATGTAGCCGAACACCTGGATGTTGTCCGTCACCTGATAGGAGGTGTGGATGTTGGCGACCCAGTATCCCGGCAGCATGGGCGCCTGATTGGCGTCGTCACCCACATAATACTGACTGGAGACGGCTATCACGTCGCCGCCCAGCTTCCATTTCGGCGTCACCATGTAGTCGACGCCGAGCTTGAGGGTCTGGGTAGGGATGCCGGGGATGGTGTCGCCCGGTGTCACCAGAACCTGCCCGTCATTGGCATAGGGATTGTTGGGGGAGGCGAGATAGCCGGTGAACTGGTAGGTGGCGTTGAGATAGGCGTAGTTGGCGTAGAACTTCCACGGCCCGTTCACATACTGCATCTCCGCCTCGAAGCCCTCGCGGCGGGTGGCGGGCACGTTGGTGTAATAGCCGTAGCCGGTCTGCTGGCTGGCGAGGGACACGATGTCGTCGTCGCTGTCCACGCGATAGACGCCGAGCTTCCAGTTCACCTTGCCGCCGAACAGCATGCCGTTGCCGCGCAGGCCCACCTCGTAGGTGTGGGAGACCACTTGGTTGAGCGGCGGGTCCGCCACCAGCGAGTTCTCGAGCAGGCACGGCCGGTTGGGATCGGCGCAGTTCAGCTCCAGCGGGGTGGGCGCGCGGTTGGATTCCGAATAGCCGCCGTAGAGGGTGGCTTCCGGCGTGAGCTTGTAGGTGAGGCCGATGAGCGGGTTGATGCGGGCGAAGGTGTAGTCGCCGTTGAGCTGCGGGCTCGTTCCGGTGCCGTCCTGCATGGAGATCTGCGCGATATTGAGGCGCGCGCCCATGGTCAGGGTGGCCCGGTCGGTCATGTCGAAGGCATTGGTGGCGTAGAGGCCGTAGTAACGGGTGCTCGCGTTGAGGTCCACCGGCAGGTAGAAGACCTGATACTGGTCCGGCAGCGAATAATTGGGGATGTTCTTCAGGTAGGTGCCGGTGCCCACCACCTGCAGGGTGTTGGTGTTGGTGATGCCCAGCTCCGTATTGGAGCGGAAATTGATGTCGCTGGAATCGATGCTGCCGCCGACCACGAAGTAATTGTCGTGGCCCAGCAGCTTGTCGGTGCTGGTCGCCTGCACCGAGCCGCCATAGGTGGTGGTGTCGGTCCAGGTGCGGTTGATGACGCCGTAGAGCTGGTTGGGCCCGAGCGTGGTGAACGGGATGGTGTTGCCGTTCTGGTCATAGAGGACCATCTGGCTGCGGAACGCGGCATAGGCCGGGTTGGTGGCCGGGTTGCCGCCGCCGGGCGGACCGGTGAACTGGTCCTCCTCCAGGCACATCTTGGTGTTGCCGACGCCCGGATTCCACTTGTTGGAGCAGGCCTCCAGATCGGCGTCGTTGCCGTCCACGTGCGCCTGGCTGAACTTGCGGGCATAGAGGTTGCCTTGCAATTGCCAGGTATCGGTGAGGTCATACTTGCCATTCAGGGCCAGCATGCCGACGTTGTTCTCGGTGGTCTGCGGCCAGGTGTAGATGGAGTTCCAGTTCTGGTTCAGCATCTCCACCGGGGTCGGGCCGACCACGCCGAGATTGGTGGTGGCGGCGCTGGCGACGAGGTGGACCTCGGTTTTGTCGTTCTTCCAGCCGAGGTCGCCGTAGAAGCGCGCGAGGTCGGACGGCGATTGCAGGCGCCAGCCATCGGAATGCACGGCATCCGCCGCGACGTAGACGCCGAAGCCGTCCTTCTCGCCGCCATACTGGATGTTGCCGCCGATCTGGCCGTAAGACCCGCCCTGAATGCTGCCTTCGAAGCCGTGATAGTTGAAGCCGTTCTTCATCTGGATGGAGACGGCGCCGCCCAGTGCGTTGAGGCCGAAGGCGGGATTGTTGGAGAACACCTCGGCGCGGCTGATGGCGACCTCGGGGATGAGGTCCCAGTTCACCGTGTCGCCGAAGGCCTCGTTGAGGCGGATGCCGTTCTGGTAGACGGCGATGCCCTGCGGCGTGCCCTGGAGCGGGGAGGCGGCGAAGCCGCGGTAGCGGAAATCCTGGAAGAAGGCGTTGCCCTGCACGTCGGACGTGTTGGCGCTGGGCGTGTACTGGAACAGGCCGTCGGTGACGGCGAAGGAGTTCAGCCGGTCGAACTGGTCGGCGCCGATGATGGTGACGGCGCCGGGCACCTTGTCGGCATCGATGCCGGTGCCGGAGAGCGGGGTGGTGGCGACCACCTCCACCGTGCCGAGCTGGAGGGTGCCGGACGAATCACTCTGCTCCTGCGCGAGCGCCGGGAAGGCTGCCAGCAGCGCAACCGGCACGGCTGCGGCGGAAAGACCGAGCGCGATGGCCATGGCACGCCGCGAGGCGCCTGCCGAGGCCGTCTTGCCGGCTGTCGAGTGTCCGGGCGCCACGCGGCGGGAAACTACCCGCTGCGAATGTGCGCTCCGTGAGGCCCCGCTCTCGCGCTCCCCGTGCATCGCCCGCCCCTTTCAGCCCTCGTCCGACCGGGGCCGTTTTTTTGGCGGTGTGACGTCGCCGCGATGACCCGCGCCGGGCGCCGGGAACCGTGTGGGTCGTCACACCAGAATTCTTCCACGATGAAACCATAAGCGCGCCCGAAGTGCCGTCAATCGGCCGCGCGGCTGAGAATCCTCTTAGGATTTCAAGGTGTGTCTTCTAGGGAACGCTGCCAGGGAAAACGGGAAGATTCGGCAAAGAAAAACCGGGAACATTTGGCAATGCAGGCCGGCCCAGCCCGTTCGTCCCATCTTCAACGACTATAGGCCGGGCCGACAACGCTTGTCCCGTTCGATTCTTCTGCGCCGTCTGCGCGCGTGAACGACTGGCGGGGCGGGAAAAACCGGCCCCGCGCCGCGTCAGCCGGCGTCAGTCTCCGCCACATGGGCGACGATCCCCGTCCGGCCCGGCGCCACATGGTCGGCCATGGTGTGCCGGTCCGGGAAATCGCCGCCGTTCTGGGCGCGGAAGGGGATGGGCGTGTCCGTGAACAGCCCGCCGAGCCGCTGCCGCCAGCCGGCCTTCGCCGCCTCCACCTGCTCGGCGCTGGTGAAGCGCCCCGCGCCGTAGACGGCGTGGACGGGCAGCACGTCCATGCCCGGATAGAACAGGGCACCGTGGGTGAGGGGAAACAGCAACTGGTCGATGGGGCCGTTGATGCCGCGCGGCCCGTAGTCGGCGGCGGGGCCGCCCGTCAGCACGTTCACCAGCGCCCTCTTGCCCTTCAGGATGCCCTCGCCGTAGCGGTGCTCGTTGGTGCCGTTGCTGTAGCCATAGGCGAAGCCGAAGGCATAGACCCGCTCGATCCAGCCCTTGAGGATGGCGGGGACGCCATACCACCAGAGCGGAAACTGGAGGATCACGGCATCGGCGGCGAGGAGCTTTTCCTGCTCCGCCACCACATCGGGCGTCTGCCGGCCGGTGGCATAGGCGTGGCCCGATTCGGCGACGAAAGAGAGCCGTTCCGGGTTGGCGCGGCTCGGGAAGTCGTCCGCGTCGTACACCGCCTTCCAGCGCATGCCGTAGAGATCGGACGTGAGAATGCGGTGGCCTTCGGCGGCGAGCGTCTCCACCGTCACGTCCACCAGCTGGCGGGTGACGGAGGCGGGCTCGGGGTGGGCGAAGACCACGAGGACTGTCTTGGACATGACCAAAGCTCCCTGGCGCCCGCTGCGGCCGGAGTGGGCCGGTTCCGCGCGGGCGGCGACGCTTCGAAGCTAGGCCGCGTCATGCTATCTATGAAATCGCATCTCTTCTGAGTTGATATAATCAAGATGGATACCAGCCGCCTCGACCTCAATCTTCTGGTCACGCTGGAAGCGCTGCTCGCCGAGCGGAACGTGACGCGGGCGGCGGCGCGGCTGCATCTCAGCCAGCCGGCGGTGAGCGCGCAGCTCGCCCGCCTGCGCGACCTGTTCGACGATCCGCTACTGGTGCCGGCCCGGCGCGGCATGACGCCCACCGCCAAGGCGGTGGAACTCGCCGGCCCGCTGCGTGCCGCGCTGGACCAGTTGCGCACGACGCTGGAGGCCCGCGACTTCGATCCGGCGACGGCGGATCTGACCGTCACCATCGCCTGCTCGGACTATATCCAGGCCGCGGTCGTCATGCCGCTGGTGGTGGCGCTGCGGGCGCAGGCACCGGGCGTGCGGGTGGCGGTCCGCCACCTGATGCCCGATCTGATCGAGCAGCAGCTCGCCTCCGGCGAGACCGATCTCGTGCTCACCACGCCCCAGCCGGCGCAGGCGCATCTGCGCGCGCAGCACCTGTTCGCGGAGACCTATGTGCTGATCGGCCGGCGCGGCCATCCGCGCCTGCGGCCTGGACTGTCCATCGAAGCCTATGCCGAGCTGGAGCACGTGATCGTGTCGCCCAGCGGCGGCCATTTCCGCACTCCCGTGGATGAGGGCCTCGCCGCTTTGGGCCACCGGCGCAAGGTCGTGATGTCGGCCGCCTCGTTCCTGTTCATTCCGGAGATCGTCGCCGCGAGCGACCTGGTGGCGCTGGTGCCTCGCCGCCTGCTGCGCGATCCGCCCGCGCGGCTTGTTATGATCGATGTACCGTGGCTTGCCGAGGGGTTCGAGGTGAGCCTCATCTGGCACGAACGCACCCATGGCCATGCCGGCCAGCGCTGGCTGCGCGCCCTCATCGCCGAAGTCGCCGGCGCGGCGCCGTCCGCAGCCTAGGCCGCGCCCGTCGTGGTGTGCCGGGCGACCTCGGCGATGGCCATGTCCAAAGCGATGCGCAGCGGCTCGCCCGAGCGCGCGGTCTTGGCGAGCAGCAGCCCGCCCTGCACGGCGCTCAGCACGGCGATGCCGAGGGAATGCGGATCGGCGGACGGGCCGATCTCGCCGCGCGCCTGCATCCGCGCGAAGCCCAGTTCCAGAAGGCCGCTCCATTTCGCGAAGCCGGCGGCGCAATCGAGCCGCGCGGTCTCGAAATCGTTGGACACCTCGCTCGCCAGCGACCCCAGCGGACAGCCGGTGGTGCCGCCCGCCGCATTGATCGCCAGCAGCGCGTCGCGCCAGCGCCTGAGGGCGTAAAGGGAATCGAGCGTGCCGAGGTGCGGATCCTGGGCGGCAAGCACGCGCTCCGTCTGGAAGCGGATCACCTCCAGCACCAGCGCATTCTTGTCGGAGAAGTAATGGTAGAGCTGTGACTTGCTGAACCCGCCCGCCTCCATCACGTCGTCGAGGCTGGTGCGCTCGGCGCCGTGGGCGTGGATGAGGTCCGCCGCCGTCTCGATGATGCGGGCGCGGGTGGCGGCACCACGGCGGGTGAGAGCAGGTGGGGGAGTCGGCGTCTTCGACATGGGGCAAGCCTAACCGAACTGGACTTGACAGTCCAATTCCGCTCTGACGGCTTGGACCGACAAGTCCAGTTCAAGGAGCTGTCCATGTCGCGTTTGCAGAATGGCGAGACGTTTCCCGCCCTTACCGTCCCCGCCGTTGGTGGCGGCACCATTGCGCTGCCGGGAGCTCTCGCCGGCTCCTATGGCGTGGTGCTGGTCTATCGCGGGGCCTGGTGCCCCTATTGCCAGGCCCAGCTCGCCAACTTCCAGCGCGCCGCCGAAAAGCTCGCCGCAACGGGGATCAAGGTGGTGGCCTTCTCGGTGGACGACGAGCCGACCAGCGCCGGCACCATCGCCCGGCACAAGCTGTCCTTCCCCGTCGGCCACAGCGCCGATGCGGATGCGGTCGCCGAAACGCTCGGGGCCTACACCAATGCGGAGCCCCATTATTTGCAGACCACCGGCTTCCTGCTCGACCCGGAAGGCAGGGTGCTGAACGCCGTCTATTCCAGCGGCCCCATCGGCCGGCTGGTGGCTGAGGACGTGATCGGCATGGTCGCCTACCTCAAGTCCAAAGGCTGAGGTGCCGCCGCCCGCGCCGCATCAGGCGCGGGCAAGCCCCGCCGCGATCTTCTCGGCGATCATCAGCGCGGGAATGTTGGTGTTGGCGGTGGGCAGGCGCGGCATGGCGGAGGCGTCCGCCACATAGAGGTTCTCGCTGCCGATGACCCGGCCGGAAGGATCGAGCACGGCCTGCGGGTCGTCTGGCGCGCCGAGGCGGCAGGTGCCGCTGGCGTGCCAGACGCCGAAGGTGCTCGATCGCACGAAGGCCTCCAGCCGCCCATCGTCCGCGACGATCTCCGCCAGCGAGATGCCGCCGGACATGAAGCGCTTCAGCGCCATCTGGCGCAGCGCCGCCGGCACGTCGAGCAGCGCGCCCAGCGCCTCGGCGAGAAGCGCGTTGGTGCGGGTCACGCGGCTGAGGCGTTTCACGAAGGGCGAGAAGGCGGCGGGGAAGACATCCCCCGCATCCGGGTTCAGCGCCTCGCAGACGAGGAGGGAGAAGAGGGTGCGCACGCCCGCCTTCATCCGCGCGAGGTCGCTGGGGTCGTCGAGCAGGTTGAGGTCGGCTTCCGGATAGGTGCGCGGATCGCCCGAGACAAGACGCACCGACCCGCTGGACTTCGGCCGGTTGCACCACAGGAAATAGAGCCCCAGCCGCCGGCCGAGCCCGTGCCAGCCCGCCCGCGCCGAGGCGGTGGCGTAGAGGTCCGAGACTTCGCCCCCGTCCACGCCGGAGGAGAATCGCAGGGCGGCGAAGCTGGCCCGGCGATAGGTCATGGGCAGGCGCAGCCGCTCCGGCAGATACTGGCAGAAGGTGAGGGTGGGATGGTCGCGCAGGTTCCGCCCCACAGCGGGCCGGTGGATGACTACGGGCAGGCCGAGGGCCGCCAGCGCCACCCCGTCGCCGATGCCGGCGCGCATGAGGATGGCTGGCGTCTGCAACGCCCCCGCCGTCACCACCACCCGGCCGGCGGCGACTTCCATCACCGCGCCGTCCCGCTCCACCTCAACGCCCGCGGCACGGACACCGTCCATCCTGAGGCGCAGCACCTGCGTGCGCGGCCAGAGGGCGAGATTCGGCCGGGCGCGGGTGGCGGCGTCGAGATAGCCGATGGCGGCGGAGACACGGCGGTCGTTCTCATTGTTGAAGGCCGGCGGGAAGACGCCGTCCTCGAACTCCCCGTTCTGGTCCAGCCGGCGCGGCAGGCCGCTCGCCGCAAACGCCGCGGTCGCGGCCTCGGCAAAGGGCGGCCAGCCGGGCGGCAGGATGCGGCGGATGGGGATGGGGCCGTCCCTGCCATGCAGCGGCCCGCCGCAATCGAGATCGCGCTCCAGCTTGATGAAGAAGGGCAGGACGTCGTCCCAGCCCCAGCCGGCGGCGCCGAGGGCGGCCCATTCGTCATAGTCGCGCGGCAGGCCGCGATTGGCGGACTGAACATTGATGCTGGAGCCGCCGCCCATGACGCGGCCCTGCTCATAGGCGCGCGTGCCCCGCGCCCCGTCCGGCCGGCGGGCGGTGAAGGCGGAGAGGCCGGGCCAGACGAAGCGGTCGCCGTGGAACAGGCCCATGGGATAGCTATCGGCGATAGCGTCGGGCACGGCGCCGGGGGGCGTGTCCTCGCCCGCCTCGATCAGCAGGACGCTGTGGGCGGGATCCGCCGAGAGCCGGTTCGCCATGACGCAGCCGGCGGAGCCGCCGCCCACGATCAACGTGTCGAAGAAGGGCATGTCGGGAATGGGGGCGCGGGCAGGCATCAGACCACCCCGGCCTCCTGATAGATGTGCTTGATCTCCATGAAGTCGATCAGCGCATCATAGCCATGCAGCCGGCCGAGGCCGCTCCGGCGATAGCCGCCGGTCTCGGCTTCCGCGAACAACTTGTTGTGGTCGTTGATCCACACCGTGCCGTTGCGCAGCGCCCGCGCCACCCGCATGGCCCGCGCGCCGTCGCGGGTCCATACGCTGGCGGAGAGGCCGTAGTCCGTGTGGTTGGCGCGCCTCACGGCGTCCCTTTCGTCGGAGAAGCGCTCGATCACCACGAGGGGGCCGAAAATCTCCTCCTGCACGAAGAAGGCGCCGGTGTCGGCGTGGGCCAGCAGCGTGGGGGAGAGGAAGCAGCCTGTCTCCAGCGCGCCGCCCGGCCGGCCGCCGGCGAGCACCACCTCATCGGCAATCGCCATGGCTTCCTCGGTCTTGCGCTCCACCTGCGCGCGGGAGGCTTCATCAATGAGCGGACCCATCTGGCTGCCCTCGGCCGCGCCGGGGGCGATCTTCAGGCTGGCGAGGGCACCCTTCAGCGCCGCCTTCATGGCCTCATAGCGGCTCTCGTGGACAAGGATGCGCCGGGCCGCCGTGCATTGCTGGCCGGCGATGATGGTGGCCGCCGCCGCGAGCTTCGGCGCCACGGCCTCCACGTCCGCATCCTCGAACACGAGGCAGCAGGACTTGCCACCCAGCTCCAGCGACAGCTTCTTCATGGTGGGCGCAGCATCGGCCATGATGCGCGCGCCGGTGGCGTTGGAGCCGGTGAAGGAGATGACATCCACCTCCGGCGAGGACACCAGCGTGCGCGCCACGTCGTGCCCCGTCTCGGTGACGAGGTTGAGGACGCCGCGCGGCAGGCCCTCCACCTCGGCCAGTGTGCGCAGGATCTCGGCGGTGACGAGGGCGGTCTGGGCGGCGGGCTTCACCACCGCCGTGCAGCCCGCGGCGAGCGCAGGCGTCAGCGCGCGGATGAGCAGCACCGCCGGCGCGTTCCACGGGATGATGAGGCCGGCGACGCCGGCAGGTTCCTTCAGCAGGGTGGAAAAAGCGCCCGGCTCCACCTCGAACACATGGCCGGGGATGTAGCGCGTGATGCCTGCATAATAGCGGATCTCCGAGATGGAGCCGGCGATCTCGCCACGCGACTGGGCCAGCGGCTTGCCGTTCTCGGCAGTGAGCAGGCGGGCGAGGGCGTCCGCCCTTTTCTCCATGGCATCCGCCCAGCGCAGCATCACCATCTGCCGCAGGCGCGGGGCCTGCGACCACTCGGGCCGCTCGAAAGCGCGCCGTGCAGCGGCAATCGCCGCTTCGGCGTCCGCCGCCCCGCTCGCCGTGAAATGGCCGAGCACGGCGCCGGTGGCGGGATCGAGGCTCGGCGCGGTCTCACCGGAGAGCGCGCCTTGCCAGATGCCGTCGATGAGATTCTGGGCCGCGAGCGGAGCGATGGCGTTCATGGATCCTCCCGGCCGTTCACGACGGCCCTTATTGGTCAGCCGTGACCGGCCTTGAGTGCGGCCTCGCGCAGCGCGGTCAGCGTGGTCGAGGGGGTGATGGCCTCGGGGTCGATGACGAGTTCAAGGAGCGCCGGCTTCTTCTGCTCGACTGAGAAGGCGCGGGCGCGGGCGAAGGCGTCGGCGAAGGCCGCCGTCTCCTCCACCTTCTCGCCGAACGCGCCATAGGCGCGGGCGAGCGCCGGGAAGTCCGGGTTCTCCAGCGTCGTGGCGAAGACACGGCCGGGATATTCGCGCTCCTGATGGGCGCGGATGGAGCCGTACATGTTGTTGTTGACCACCAGCACCACCACGCCGGCCTTGTACTGGCAGGCGGTGGCGAGCTCCTGCCCGCTCATGAGGAAGCAGCCGTCGCCGGCGAAGCAGATCACCTCCCGGTCGGGGTGGTGGAGCTTGGCCGAGATGGCCGCCGGCAGGCCGTAGCCCATGGCGCCGGAGGTGGGCGCGAGCTGGGTGCGGAAGCCGCCGTAGCGGTGGAACTTGTGCACCCAGATGGCGTAGTTCCCGGCGCCGTTGGCGAGGATGGCGTCCTTCGGCAGCACGTCGCGCAGATGCATCATCACCGCGCCGAGATCGAGCCGGCCGGGCATCGGGCCGGGGGTCTGGTCGGCCTCGTAGGCGGCCCGCGCGGCCTTCACCTCATCGCTCCACGGCGTGCGGGTGCGCCAGCCGGTGGGGCCCTTGGGCTTCAGCGCCGCAGCGGCGGCGGCGAACTCCGGCATTCCGGCATTGATGGGCAGGTCGGCCTGATAGACCCGGCCCAGTTCGTTCGGGTCCGCATGGACATGGACGAAGCGCTGCGCCGGGCGCGGCACGTCGAACATGGTGTAGCCGTTGGTGGTCGTCTCGCCGAGGCGGCCACCGACCGCGATGATGAGATCGGCGTTGCGGATGCGGGCGACGAGCTTCGGGCTCGGGCCGAGGCCGGCATGGCCGATGTAGTTGGGGTGGTTGTTGTCGAGGATGTCCTGACGGCGGAAGCCCGCCGCCACCGGCAGATCGAATGCCTCCACGAAATGCGCGAAGTCGCGGCAGGCGGCCTTGGTCCAGCCGCCGCCCCCCACCAGCACGAGGGGCCGCGCGCTCTCGCCGATCATGGCGGCGAGCCGCGCCATGTCCTGCGCCCCCGGATGGGCGGCGACGCGGCGATAGGCCTGCGCATCCCCCGTCTCGCATTCATCGGAAAGCACGTCCTCGGGCAGGGCCACCACCACCGGGCCGGGGCGGCCGGAGGTCGCGACGTGGAAGGCGCGGGAGATGAGTTCCGGGATGCGCTCGGGGCGGTCGATCTCCACCACCCATTTCGCCATGCCGCCGAACATGGCGGGGTAGTCCACCTCCTGCCATGCCTCGCGCTGGCGCATGTGCGAGCCCACCTGCCCGATGAACAGGATCATCGGGGTGGAATCCTGCGAGGCGGTGTGGACGCCGATGGCCGCATGGCTGGCGCCGGGGCCGCGGGTGACGAAGCAGATGCCGGGCTTCGCGGTGAGCTTGCCATAGGCCTCTGCCATGTTGGCGGCGCCGGCCTCGTGGCGGGTGACGATGGTCTCGATGGCCCGGTCCGCTCCAGCGAGGGCGTCGATGGCGGCGAGGAAGCTCTCGCCGGGCACGCAGAAGACGCGTTCGACGCCGTGGATCTTCAGCGCCTCCACCAGGATTTCGCCGCCGGAGCGCAAGGTCTTCGTATTCGCCATGGTTCTGCCCGTGTGTGGTCTTGCCCGGTCCTGCCGGGGCGCGAGAGCCACGCCTTGCGGCGCGACTCTCCGGTTCGTGGGGCGTCCAGCCTACCGGAAATTGCCCTTCGTTTCCGGGATGATGAGCGTGCCGATGAGGTAGAGCACGAACACGCCGCCGGCGAACAAGGAGAGCGACAGGGGCAGGTCCGCGGGCGTGGGGCTCGCCAGCGAGACGAAGGTGGGCATCATGCCGCCGATGGCGAAGCCGATGTTCCACGACAGGCCCGTTCCCGAGGCACGCATGGCGGTGGGGAAGCGCTCGTTGAGGAAGATCAGCACCGGCGCGTAGCCCGCATTGCCCATGAAGGCGATGCCCAGCGCATAGAGCACGATGGTGGACATGTCCGTCGCCTTCGCCATGCCGAGGTAGAAGGTCGGCAGGAGGATGATGGCGGCGATGCCCACCAGCAGGAAGGTCTTCTTCCGGCCGATCACGTCGCTGAGCGCGCCCACCAGCACCGCCGAGATGAGGGCGGAGACCGAGCAGGCCATCAGGATGTAGGAGGAGGTCTGGTTCGGCAGCTTGTTGATGAGCTTCAGGAAGGTCGGCATGTAGCCGGAGGTGAGGTAATAGCCAGCGCCGCCGCCGATGGTGATGAGCAGGTTCACCAGCAGCACGTTGCGATAGCCGCTCGCGAACAGGGCCTTGAGCGGCGTCTGGCTTGCGGCGCCCGCGGCCTTCTTCGCCGCCTTCTGCTTCTGCATCTCCTTCCAGTAGGGCGATTCCTCAAGGTTCCGGAAGATGAACCAGCCGAGGAAGGAGGAGAGCAGGCCGGAGAAGAACATCACCCGCCAGCCGGTCTCCGCGAAGGCATCGCCCGGGAACAGAGTGGAGGTGATGAGGAAGACGATGGAGGCGAGCAGCGCACCGATGCCCGCGCCGCCGCCGCCCACGAGGCCGGACATCAGGCCGCGCCAGTTGGGCGGCACCGATTCCGTGCCGATGGTGTGGGTGGAGGCCACCACGCCGCCCACGAACACGCCCTGCACGAGGCGCAGCAGCAGGAAGATGACGGGAGCGATGGCACCCACCTGATGGATGGTGGGCAGCAGGCCGAAGGCGGCGGTGGACAGGCCGACGCCGGTGATGGCCACCAGCATGGCGCCCTTGCGGCCGTGCACGTCGGCATAGTGGCCGAACAGGGCCGAGCCGATGGGCCGCATCAGCAGCGTCACCGCGAACGAGGCATAGACCGCCGCCAGCGACCATGTGGGATGGGTGGAGGGGAAGAACAACTGCCCCACCACCGGCGCCACATAGAGCAGGATGAACAGGTCGAACAAATCGAGCGACCAGCCGAGCACGGATGCGATGATCGCGCTGTTGCGCTGGCGGCTCCCCACCGCCATGGCGGCAGGGGCGACGGGTATATCTTGAGCGGACATTGTTGTTTCCTCCCGGCCCCTGAAGGGCATGTTTTGTGTGTTCAGCAGCCCTTGAACTCGGGCTTGCGCTTCTCGTGGAAGGCCTCGACGCCCTCCTTGAAGTCGTGGGATTGCCTGAGGCGGCTGTAGCAATGGCCTTCCAGCTCGATGGCGATGGAGAGCGGGGAATCCTCGGTGTCGTTGAGCAGCTTCTTCGCCGTGCGCTGGGCCATGGGCGAGAAGGCGACGAGTTCGTCGACCAGGGCGTCGGTGGCCTTCTCCAGGTCCGCGTCGGCCACCTTCTCGGTGGCGATGCCCCAGTCGAGGGCCTGCTGCGCGCTGATGCGCTTGGAGCGCATCACGATGTCCTTGGTGCGGGTGATGCCCACCATCATCTGCAGGCGCGCCGAGCCGCCGGAGCCGGGGATCTGGCCGAGCTTCTGCTCGGGCAGGGCATATTGGGTGGTGTCGGTCACGATGCGGAAATCGCAGGCGAGCGACAGTTCGAAGCCCACCCCGAAGCAGAACCCCCGGTTGGCGGCGATGACCGGCTTCGAGGCGCGGAAGGGCGCGGCGATGTTCCAGGCGAGCTTGGAGACGGTCTCCGGCGAGGCCTCCATGAAGCCCTTGATGTTGCCGCCGGAGGAGAAGTGCTCACCCACCGCGCGCACCACGATGACGCGCACGCGCTCGTCCTCGTCCAGCGTCTCGAACACGAGGCGCAGCTGGTCGCGCTGGGGCATGGAGACGATGTTGAAGGGCGGGCGGTTCAGGACGATGTCGGCGCGCTGTTTGGCTTCGTCGATCTCGACGCCGAACCCGTCCAGCTTGGCGAGGCGGGGGTCGGCGAAGGTGTAGGCTACGGCCATCTTGGATTTCCTTCTGGATGAACGTGAATTGGCAAGAAGAGATCAGGCGGCGGAGTGGGCGGCGTCCGCCTCGGTCACGTATTCACCGGCGACGAGCTGGCGGCGCAGCAGCTTGCCCACCGGGGATTTCGGGATGTCGGCCACGAACACGAAGCGGCGCGGGCGCTTGAAATTGGCGAGGCCCGAGGTGCGGCACCAGGCATCCAGCTCGCTTGTTTCCACCGGCGCGGCGCGCTTGACGAAGGCGACGACGATCTTGCCCCACTTCTCGTCGGGCAGGCCCACCACCGCCACCTCGGACACGGCGGGGTGAAGGGACAGGCAGCTTTCGATTTCCACCGGCGAGACGTTCTCGCCGCCGGTGATGATCATGTCGTCCACCCGGCCGGTGACGAAGAGGTCGCCGTCCGCGTCGAGGAAGCCGGTGTCGCCGGTGAAGTACCAGCCGTCGCGCAGGGACTTCGCGTCCGCTTCTGGGCGCCGCCAGTAGCCCTCGAAGGATTCGTCGCCCGCGAGCAAAGCAATGATCTCGCCTTCCTCCCCCTCCGCCGCGATCTCGTCGGCGGAGGTCGCGCCGAGGCGCACCACGCGCACCATCTGGTTGATGCCCGCGCGGCCGGCCGAGCCGGGCTTGAGGATGGCCTTCTGGTCGATGGTGAAGGTGTAGATTTCCGAGGAGCCGTAATGGTTCACGAACAGCTCGGGCGAGAATTCCGCGTCGAGCTTTTTCAGAAGACCATCGGTCATGGAGGCGCCGGCGAAGCCGAGCTTGCGCACGCTCGACACGTCGGTGGTGGCGAAGGCGGGATCGTGCACGAGGTCGTGGTAGAGGGTCGGCACCAGATAGAGATTGGTGACGCGCTCGCG
The DNA here is from genome assembly GCF_023571765.1 of Xanthobacter aminoxidans. Taxonomy (GTDB): domain Bacteria; phylum Pseudomonadota; class Alphaproteobacteria; order Rhizobiales; family Xanthobacteraceae; genus Xanthobacter; species Xanthobacter aminoxidans. Next base: position 195,029 of record NZ_JAMJXC010000001.1, read on the forward strand.
TTCAATCAGCGCCAGCGCGCTTTTCGTGTCGTAGCGCGGCAGGCACACGAAGGTGCCGCCGATGACCGACATGGCGATGAGCGAGCGCACCCCCATGGTGTGGTAGAGCGGCATGACGCCCAGCGTCACCTCGCCCCGCCGATAGAGGTTCTGCGCCACATGGGCGATGCCCGCCGCCCGCTCCGCCCGGTGGCGGCGCGGCACGCCCTTGGGGCGGGAGGTGGTGCCGGAGGTGTAGAGCATGATGGACCAGGCATCCGCCCCCGCCCGCGGCAGCGGCTCCGGCGCCGCCTCAGCCAGAAGCGCGGCGAAGGGCAAGGCGCCCTCAAAGCTGGTGCCCACGGCGATGGTGAGGAGGCCGGCGGCGCGTGTCGTGCCCCGCACGGCCTCGGCGGAAACCTCCTCGAACACCAGGGCTTTCGCCTCGGCATTCTCCAGCGCGAAATCGATCTCGTCCGCCTTGCTGCGCCAGTTGATGGGGGTGATGACGATGCCGGCGAACTGGCAGGCCCAGTGCAGGGTTGCCGCCTCGAAACGGTTCTGCAGCACGCTCACCAGATGGTCGCCGGGCTTCAGCCCCAGCCGGTCGAAGGCGGCGACCACGGCACCGATCCTGCCGAGCCAGTCGCGGTAGGTGAGGCGCACGTCGCCGTCCACGATGGCGATGGCTCCGGGATCGCGCGCCACGCTGGCGAGGAAGCTGGTGCCGAGGTCAAGCATGGGCGGTTTTCCCTTGGACGTCGCGAAGCTCCGCCGCCGCTTCCAGCGCGGCGCGGACCATGGGCGTGTAGCCGGTGCAGCGGCACAGATGGCCGGAGAGCAGGTCGCGCACGGCCTCCTCGCTTGGGTCGGGCTCCGCCTTCAGGAACACGTCGAGCGACATGAGGATGCCGGCAGTGCAGAAGCCGCATTGCAGCGCGTGGTGGCGGCGGAAGGCAGCCTGAAGGACGGACAGGCGATCCGATGCCGGGGCGAGGCCCTCCACGGTGCGGATGGCGCAGCCCTCCACCTGCACGGCGAGCGTCATGCAGGCGCGGGTCAGCATCCCGTCCACGTCCACGGTGCAGGCCCCGCAGACGCCGTGCTCGCAGCCCACATGGGTGCCGGTGGCGCCGATCTCGTGGCGCAGGAAATCGGAGAGCAGGGTGCGCGGGGCGGCCTGCCCCGAAACCGGGCGGCCGTTGAGGGTGAAGCGCACGGTGTGGCGCGCGGCGGCGCTCAGGCGCGGCATCTTTTGGCCTCCTCGATGGTGGTGCGGCCGATCCGGCGCACCAGCTCGCGGCGATAGCGGGCGGTGGCGTGCACGTCGTCGCGGGCATCCAGTTCCCAAGCCAGCGCGTTCAGCGCGTCGTCCAGCGCCGAGCCGTCGAGCAGCGGGAAATCGCGGGCCACCGGTATGTCGGCGACGCCGCCCACGCCGAGGCGGATGCCTTTGTCGGAGACCAGCGCCGCGCAGGCGACGATGGCGAAATCCCCATGGCGGCGGGCGATCTCGCGGAAGGCGGCGCCTTCTCCGCGCGGCGTGGGAAAGGAGACGGCCTCGATCATCTCGTCATCGGCCTTGGCCGTCGCCATCATGCCGGTGAAGAAGTCGTCCGCCGCTACCTTGCGCGCCGTCTTGGCGCTCCTGAGATGCACATGGCCCTTCAGCGTCACGAGGCAGAGCGGCAGCTCCGCGCTCGGGTCGGCGTGGGCGATGGAGCCGCACACGGTGCCGCGGCTGCGCGTCTGGGCGTGGCCGGTGAAGGGCAGGGCCTTGGCGATGAGCGGGGCGGCATGCGTGAGCCCGTCGGAGGCGAGCAGGCGGGCCTGCCGCACGCCAGCGCCGATCCTTAGCGCGCCGGTCTCCTCCTCCATCCGCGCGAGGGGGGCGACGCGCATGATGTCCACCAGCACCTTGGGCCGGGCGAGGCGCATGTTGAGCATGGCCATGAAGGACATGCCGCCGGCGAGGATGCGGGCGTCGGAGCCCTCCTGCTTCAGCACGGCAAGGGCTTCCTCCACGCTCTCGGCGCGGACGTAATCGAAGGCCGCGGGCTTCATGGCGCGTCCCTCCCCAGAAGCGTGGAGAGCCGGGCGAGGAGGCGGGAGATGAGCCCGCCGTCCGTCCCTGCGCCGCCGCCCGCTTTGCGGGCGAGGGCCGCGAAGAACTGGCCGATGATGACCTTTGCGGCGCCGTCCAGCAGCCGTCCGCCGACGCTCGCCACCTTGCCGCCGACAAAGGCCTCGTAGGTGTAGGAAAGTTCGGTGCCGCCCGTGCCGTCCGGCGTGAGGGTGATGCGGCCGGAGCCGCCGCCGAAGCCGAGGTTTCCGTCCACCTTGCCGGAGAGGGTCACGGCCTTCGGCGGGTCGAGGTCCGAGAGGGCAACCTGCGCCTTGTAGCGCCCCTTCACCGGGCCGATGCCCAGCGTCACGTCGGCGGTGAATTTCGTGTCGGAGACTTTGCGCACGTCGTGGGCGCCGGGGATGATGGCGGCGAGTGTGTCCGGGTCCAGCAGCATGGCCCACACCGCCTCGGGGGCAGCTGCGACATGGGCCTTGCCGGCGCCGCGCATGAGCCGCTCGCCTTTGCCGGAGGGAGCCGGCGCGGGCGCGGCACGTGCGCCCCCAGGAGCCGGCGGCTCCGCGCCGTGGATCAGGGCCGCGACGGCTGCGGGCGCCAGCGGCAGGCGCACGTCGCTGATGTCCAGCGCATCCGCCACCGCATTGGCGAGGCAGGCGGGAGTGGACATGCAATTGCCTTCGCCCACGCCCTTGGCGCCCAGAGGTGTGAAGGGGGAGGGGGTCTGCGTATGGACGATGACCGGCTCGGGTACCTCCATGGCGGTGGGCACGAGATAATCGGCGAAGGTGCCGGTCAGGAAGCTGCCGTCGTCCCCGTAGGCGTATTCTTCCAGCAGCGCGGCGCCGAGCGCATGGGCGAAGCCGCCGCGGATCTGCCCGTCCACCATGCCGGGGTGGAGGATGGTGCCGCAATCATGCGCGGTCACGTAGCGGTCGATGCGGATGGCGCCCGTGTCGCGGTCGATCTCGATGCCGCAGTAATCGAAGATGAAGCCGTGGCAGAGGGACGAATTGATGTGGTCATCCGCGTCCGCCGCGGTGAGTTCCGGTGGCGTCCAGAACACCGTTTCGCGGATGGTGGGCGCGACCCCCTCCGGCAGTTGCGCCGGCGACCAGTGGGAGAGCGCGGCGACGCGGGAGAAGGGCACCGCATTGGCGGGGTTCGAGCGCGCGGCGATCTTGCCGCCGGCGAACATCACGTCCTCCGCCGGCACGTTGAGCTGCGCGGCGGCGACACGGGCGAGGCGTTCAGCGATGCGGTCCGCCGCCAGTTTCGCGGCCCCCGCCACGGCGGCGGCGAAGCGGCTGGCATAATTGCCGGAGGCGATGGACCAGGCGTCCTTGGCGGTGTCCATTTCCGCATTCACGCGGATGTCGGAGGGCTTCAGCCCCAGCACGTCCGCCACCACCTGCGAGAGCACGGTGCGATGGCCCTGGCCCTGCGGCACGGAGGCGACGTGGACCGTGACCGAGCCCACGGGATCAATGGCGATGGTGGCGGTGGCTTGCGCGCCGTTCTTCGGCCCCGCCTTGTGGCGCTCGGCCGGGGTGAGGACGGTGGCGATATAGCCCATGTTGGAGACCGAGGGCTCCACCACGGCGGCATAGCCGATGCCGTAGATGCGCCCCGCAGCGCGCGCCTCGTCGCGCCGGGCCAGAAGCCCTTGGAGGTCGCCGGCCGCAAGGCCCGCCGCGAGCGTCTTCTGGTAGTCCCCGGAATCGAGCAGCGCGCCGGAGGCGGTGCGATAGGGGAAGGCGTCCGCCGGCACGAGGTTGCGGCGGATCACCTCCAGAGGATCGAGCCCCAGCTCCACCGCGATGCGCTGCACCAGCCGTTCGAGGGCGAGATAGACCTGCGGGCCGCCGAAGCCCCGGTTCAGGCCGGTGGGGCACTTGTTGGTCACCACCACGCGGTTGCGGACCGTGAGATTGCGGATGTCATAGGCGCCGGTGAGGTTGCCGTGCATCCGGTAGAGCGTCGCCGGCTCGGGCGCGCGCAGATGGGCGCCGCAATCCTCCACCTGGTCCCAGTCGAGGGCGGTGATGCGCCCGTCCGCCGTCACGGCGGCGGTCAGCGTGGTGGCGCGGTTGGTGGCGGAGACGGAGGCCATGAGGTGTTCGAGGCGGTCCTCGATCCACTTCACCGGCCGCCCGGACACCCGCGCCGCCACCGCGCCCAGCACGATGTAGGGGAAGATGCCCTGCTTGACGCCGAACGAACCGCCGCTGTCGCGCGGCGTGCGCAGGCGCAGGCGATTGCCCGGCACCTTCAGCGCCCGCGAGATCACCGCATGGATGGAGAAGGGACCCTGGAAATTGGCGAGGACATCATAGGCGTCCTCGTGCGGGTCGTATTCGGCGACGAGGCCATAAGTCTCGATGGGCGTGCAGGAATTGCGGGGGTAGCGCACCGAAATGGCGATGCGGTGGTCCGCCTGCGCAAAGGCCGTCTCCGGGTCGCCATAGCGGAAGCTGCGGTCGGAGGCGATGTTGCGGGGGAAGCCATCGTGCAGCAGCGGCGCGCCCTGGTCCATGGCGGCGAGCGGGTCCACCACGGCCGGGCGCATCTCGTAGGCGACCTCGATGAGATCGAGGGCGTCCTCGGCCACATAGCGGTCCTGCGCGACGACCAGCGCCACCGGCTCGCCGACGAAGCGCACCCGGTTCACCGCCATGGGCCAGCATTCCACCGGCGCCTTCACCCCCACCACGAGGGAGGTGGTGAGCCCCGCCACGTCCGCCCCGGTGAGCACGGCGGCGACGCCGGGCAGCGCCTTCGCGGCGGAAGTGTCGATGGAAACGATGTCGGCATGGGCGTGGGGCGCGCGCAGGATCGCCATGTGGAGCGTGCCGGGCTTTGTGCCCAGATCGTCCAGATAGCGGCCGCCGCCGGTGAGAAGGGCGGCATCCTCCACGCGCTCGATGGCGCGGCCGACCCATCCCCCCGACTTGTCGTGCGGCGTCTCCAGCATCCCGGCGCTTCCCTTTTTGCCCCGCAGGTGCGGCGGCTTTGGTTGGCGGGAAGGTGCCGGGACAGGGCGGCGCGGACCATGCCGAGCCGTCTCAGCTTTTACCGAGGAGTCTCATTTGCCGTTGTGCGCTGCGGTGGGAGACTGGCCGGGCGTCGCGCTGCGAAATCGAGCGTCGGCGCGGGCTTTCCGCGATGCCCCGGCCTCACATTGCGATGCGGGAGATGGCGCGGAATTCGCTCGGCGTCACGCCGGTATGGTCGCGGAAGAAGCGGGTGAAATGGGAGGGCGCGGCAAAGCCGAGGCGTTCGCCGATATGGGTGAAACTGCCATCCTCGGCGGTCACGGCGGCCACCGCCGCCTCCACCCGCATGACGTTGAGATAGATGCGCGGCGGGACGTTGGTGGAGGCCTCGAACAGACGGAAAAAGTGCGCCCGCGACAGGCCGGCCTCCTTCGCGAGAGTTGACGTGTCCACCTCCTCGGCGAGGTTGGCGCGCATGCCGTCCACGACGCGGCGGATGCGCCAGTCCATGCGGCGCTGGCCGTCCAATGCGCGGATGGAGAAGCTGCGCCAGGGAGTGAAGCGCTCCACCACGGCGATCATCAGGTCTGCCAGCAGCGCCTCGTGCACCGCCTTGGCATCGGGCTCGGCCATCATGGCGGCGGCAAGGTCGTGGGTGAGGCGGCGGATGCGCGGCGAGACCTCCCCGCCCGGCTGCGCGAAGAAGCCGGCGCCGCCCGAGGCGACCCAGCCGGGGCGGAAGGTCTTCAGCCAGTCCGGCTCGATATAGAGGGCGAGGATGATGGTCTTCGGCCGGTTGGGATCATGCACATAGGCGTGCGGCTCCCAGCCGCTCACCAGGACGCACGAACGGTCGGTGAGGGGGACGAGCCCCTCGCCGACTGCGAACTGGGTGTCCGCGCCCTCCACCTTGAGGAGCACGTGGCAATGCGGATGCGCATGGCGCACCAGCGGGCGGTCCATGTCCAGAAGGGCGACCCGCCCGAAGGCCCCGTGCGCGATCCGGAGCGCGTTCGACATCCGGCCTCTTTCTAAGCTTAAGCTTTCGCCTTCCAGGGGATCAGCATCCGCTCGATCTCGTCGAGGATGACGGAGAAGACGAAGCCGAGCAGCGCAATAACCAACAGCCCCACATACATGGTGTCAACCGTCAGCACCTGCCAGGCGTTCCAGATCATGTAGCCGATGCCGTCGGAGGCGGCGACCATCTCCGAGATGGCGATGAGGATGAGGCCCATGCCCATGGCGAGCTTCACCCCGGCCATGATGGAGGGCAGCGCCCCCGGCAGGGCGATGGTGCGGAACACCTGCCAGCGGCTGGCGCGGTAATTGTGGCCCACGTCCAGATAGATCTTGTCGATGTTGGCGACGCCCATCACCGTATTGATGAGGATGGGATAGAAGGCGCCCAGCGCCACCATCACCACCTTTGACATCTCGCCGAGGCCGAAGATGAGCAGCACGAGGGGCAGGATGGCGCTCTTCGGGATGGGGTAGGTGGCCGAGATCAGCGGGTCGATGGCCGCGCGCAGCGGCTTCGAGATGCCCATGGCGAGGCCGAGGAACAGCGCCGGCACGCCGCCGAGCAGCATGCCGAGGAAGAGGCGGCGCAGGCTCGCCACGAGGTTGGTCCACAATTCGCCCGAGGCGACGAGCGCGCCGAAGGTGTGGACGATGCTGGAGGGCGGCGGGAAGAAGCGGGCGTCGATGAGCCCCATGCGCGCCGCCGCCTCCCACAGGCCGAGCAGAAGGAGGGGCGTGAGAAGCCCGATGAAACGCTCGCCGATGAGGCTGGACTTTCTTGCCATCACTTGCCTCCCTCGGCGTTCATGCGGGCGCGCTGCACCTCGTCGCGCAACTGCTCCCAGATGTGGAACACCAGGTCGCCGTAGGCGGGATCGTGGCGCAGCTCCAGCACGTTGCGGGGGCGGGCGAAGGGCACGTCGATGATGGCCTTCTCGCGCCCCGGATTGGCGGTCATGATCATGATGCGGTCGCCCAGCGTCACCGCCTCGTCCACCGAATGGGTGATGAAGACAACGGTCTTCTTGGTGGCTTCCCAGATGCGCAGCAATTCTTCATGCAGCAGCATCTTGTTCTGCTCGTCGAGAGCCGAGAACGGCTCGTCCATGAGCAGGATCTCGGGATCGTTGGCGAAGGCGCGCACGATGGAAACGCGCTGGCGCATGCCGCCGGAGAGCTGGTTGGGATAGCGGTCGCGGAAGCGGTAGAGGCCGATGCGCTCCAGCCAGAGCTTCACGCTCTCCGCCACGTCCTTCTCGGCGACCCTGCGCATCCTCAGGCCATAGGCGGCATTGTCGTAGACGGTCATCCAGGGGAACAGGCTGTCGCCCTGGAAGATCATGGAATTCTCCGGCCGGCTCGGGTCCGTCCGGTTCAGCTTCATGCTGCCTTCGCTGACGCTTTCCAGCCCCGCGAGCATGCGCAGAAGGGTGGTCTTGCCGCAGCCGGAGGGGCCGACGATGACGAAGAACTGGCCCTGCGGAATGTCGAGGTCGATGCCATCCACCGCTACGAAGCCGGACGAGCCGAAATACTTGCGCACGCCGCGCATGGAAATCTGTACCGGCGGCGCGGATGCTGCCGGGCTCGGCTTCACGTTCAACATGCTCACGACGGCCATCAATCTGTCCTCCGGATGCCGATGGGGCGCGCGCTGCGGGGGTGCCCCGCGCGCGCTGGTCGCGCGTCAGTGCTGGGCGGCCTTGTAGGGGCCGAGCGCCTTCAGGGTGGCGTCCGCGAACGAGGTGTCCACCACGTCGGAGACCTTGGCCGGGCGCTCCAGATAGCCGTTTTCGGTGAAGAACTTGAGGTCTTCCGCCATGCTCTGCGTATCGACCTTGCCATCCGGGTCGATGCCGTTCGGGATCATGGTCTTGAACAGCTCGGCGTCCTTCAGGCCGGTGGTGCGCATGATGGTCTTGACGACCTCGTCCGCGCCCTTGCCGTCGAACTTTCCGCCCGCGGTGGCGTCGTTGAAGATGCGGGCCGATTTCACATAGGCGTTCATGAAGCGCTGGGCCACGTCGCGGCGCTTGGCGATGAAGTCGCCGCCATAGAGCAGCACCGCCACCTGCTGGTTCGGATAGCCGTCCACCACGAAGCGCACGGCGACGCCGTTGTTCACCGCCTGGGTCACGGACGGCTCGGTGCTGATGGCGGCGTCGATGGCGCCGGTGGTGAAGGCGGCGATCTGCTGGGGATAGCCGATGTAAGTGTGGTTCACGTCCTTGTAGCCGAGGCCGGCCTTGGCGAGGAGATGTGCCATCTTGGCGTTGGTGGCCGCACCCGGTCCCACGGAGCCGACGCGCATGCCCTTGAGATCGGCGATGGTCTTCACCTTGCCGCTCTCCACCAGCTCCTTGCGGACCATGAGGGGCATGTAGTCGTAATGGACCGGGGTGGAGCCCTTGTCGGCGACGACCTTGATGTTGATGCCGCGGGCGGCGGCATTGTAGAGCCCGGCGGAGGAGGCGCCCGCGCCCACGTCGATCTGGCCCGCGCCCAGCGGGGCGACCATCTTCGGCCCGGAATCGAAGGCGATCAGCTCCACGTCCAGCCCCTCGGCGGCGAAGATGCCGCGCTCGAGCCCGAGGTGGAACACCACGTCCGACACCACATTGTTGATGCCGACCTTCACCTTGTCGGCGGCCTGCGCGGTGCCGGCGGCGAAGGCGACGGCAAAGGCTCCGGCGCAGAAGAGGCGGCGGGTTGTCGTCCTGAACATGGAAATCCTCCCGGTCGGGTGGCCGGTGCGCGGAGCGCCCGGCTTCTGTTGTGCGCGGTCGCGGCTCGGCCGCGCCGGCTTTGGATCAGGTCAGCCCGTTCAGGAGACCTGAGCGACGATGCGGGCGAAAGCGGCGTTGGGGTCCTTCACCAGCGCGTCGGAGAGGTCCACGCTCTCCTCGCCCTTCACGCGGATGCGGCGGAAGGCGAGGGGATCGTCGGAGAGCGGGGCGGTGGCGTCGAGGCCGAGCTTGGCGCCGATGCCGCCTTCGTCGGTGGAGGGGTCGAGCTTGGAGCCGAGCGCGCCGGAGACCACCACCATGTCGCGGTCGGCCTGGAAGCGGGTGGCCACCGCCCATTCGATCTCGTCGGCGCTGGAGATGTCCACGTCCTTGTCCACCACCACCACCTGCTTCACGTCGTAGTGGCCGCCGAAGGCGCACAGGATGATGTTCTTGGCCTCGCCCTCGCGCTCCTTGTCGATCTTGACGACGAGGTGATAGCGGCAGGTGCCGCCGCGGGTGAGGCGCACGTCCAGCACGTTCGGAAAGGACCGCTTGAGGTGCTGCAGCAGCGTCGCCTCGCGCGGCACGCCGCCGAGCACCAGATGCTCAAACGAGCCGCCGACGATGGTGTGGTAGATGGGGTGACGGCGATGGGTCACCGCATCCACCTCGATCACCTCGCGGGCGGCGCGCGGGCCATAATATTGCGGGAACTCGCCGAACGGGCCTTCCGGCTCGCGCACCTTGGGCAGGATGCGCCCTTCCACCACGATCTCGGCGGCGGCCGGCACGCGCACCGCATTGGTCCTGCACTTCACCACCTCGACCGGGCGGCCGAGGAGGGAGCCGGCGATCTCCATCTCGTCCTCGTCCAGCGCACAGATGGCCTGCGAGGCGAGGAGCAGCGCCGGGTGTGCGCCGATGACGATGGCGATCTCCAGCGCCGCGCCCGCCTCTTCCGCCATGCGGTAGTAGGCCAGCGTGTGGCGCGGCAGCAGCAGCACGCCGATGCGGTTCGGCCCGCTGATCTGGCAGCGGTGGATGGAGACGTTCTGCACCCCGGTGACGGGATTGCGCGCGATGAGCAGCCCGGCGGTGATGTAGGGGCCGCTGTCCAGCTCGTTGTGGGAAGGGATGGGCAGCTGGGCGAGGAGATTGACCTCGTTATGCACCACCTCCTGCACGGGCGCGGAGGTGACTTCAACGCATGGCGTCGGCTTCGCGGCGGCGGCGAGGAAGTGGGGCAGCAACTGGTCCTCGGTGACGCCCAGGGCATCCGCCACCCATGCGCGCTGGGTGAAGAGGTTCACCACGACGGGCATGTCGTGCGCCTTGCCGTCCGCGCCCACGGGATGAGGGAACAGCACCGCTTTGTCGCGCTCGGTGCGCTTGGCCACGGCGGCGAGGTTGTCGGCCAGCGGCAGGTTCTCCCGCGCGACCGCCAGCCGGCCGTGGGCGGCGAGGTCGGCGAGCCAAGAACGCAAATCCGACATGCGCAGATCGGGGGGCGTCTGCGTGGCGGGACGGGGGCGGGGTTCCAACATGGGTCTCAGGTTCCGCTGGTCGGGAATGGGGGCGTTCAGCTGGCGGGCGCGATCTGGCGCAGGGGGGCCTTGCGGCGGCGCGGGCCGCTCTCCTCGCCCCAGCGGCGCACCGCGCCCACTTCGATGTCGAACAAATCGAGCACCCGCCCGACCGTGTGGTCGATCATCTCTTCGAGGCTGGCGGGGCGGGAATAGAAGGCCGGCATGGGCGGGGAGATGATGGCGCCCATCTCGGACACCTGGGTCATGGTACGCAGGTGGCCGGTGTGCAGCGGCGTCTCGCGCGCCATCAGCACCAGCCGGCGGCGCTCCTTCAGCACCACGTCGGCGGCGCGGCTGAGCAGGCTGGCGGTGACGCCGGACGCGATCTCGGACATGGAGCGCATGGAGCAGGGCGCCACCACCATGCCCAGCGTGCGGAACGAGCCGGAGGAGATGGCGGCGGCCATGTCGTCGTTGGAATGGCACACGCTGGCGAGGGCCTTCACGTCCGCCACCTTGCGGTCGGTTTCGTGGGCCAGCGTGATCTCGGCGGTGCGCGACATGACGAGATGGGTCTCGATGCCGGCCGCGCGCAGCAGCTCCAGCATCCGCACGCCGTAGATCACGCCGGAGGCGCCGGAGATGCCGACGACGAGACGCTTGTGATCCTGCATGGCATCTCCTCCGCGCGCTGCCGCACATGTGGCTGAGGCCGGACGGGAGATGTGGAAAAGGCAAGACGCATCGTTCGGGCGCCATGCGCCCGTCCTTGCCGACGATCCCTCCCCGCCACGGGCCGTTCCGGCCTTCTGGGCGACGGCTCCGTGAGCCGGTTATCAGGTCATAGACAAAGGTAGTAATCACTGCAAATAATGAATGGTTATCGACGTTATCATTCATGCTGATTTCAAGCAGGGCCGCGAAGGACAGTCGCGATGGACCTCAGGCAGATGCAGTATTTCCTGTGCCTCGCGGAGACCGGCAACGTGACCCGCGCGGCGCGCCAGCTCAACATCGTGCAGCCGGCGCTGAGCATGCAGATCGCCAAGCTCGAAGCCGAATTCGGCAAGAAGCTGTTCGATCGCAGCGCCCACGGCGTTTCCACCACCCCGGCGGGGGAGGCGCTGGCACGGCTCATCTCGCCCATCGTGCGCGACGTGGAGCACGCCATGCAGGAGATGGCGCGGCTCGACGGACGTGTGTCCGGCCGGGTGGTGGTGGGGCTCATCACCTCGGTGGCGCAGAGCACGCTGGCGAACTCCTCCGCCACCGTCGCCGCGCGCTATCCCGACGTGGAATTCTCCGCCTGCGAGGGCTACACCGAGACCATGATGGACTGGGTGACGACGGGCCAATTGGACCTCGCCATCATCAACGTGCCGCGGCAGAAACGGGGGCTCGCCTCCCAGCATATCCTCGACGAGGAGATGGTGTTCGCCGCGCGCACGGATGCGCCTCTCAAGGTGCCGGAAAACCTCGGCTTCGCCGATCTCGGCGGGCTCGATCTGGTGCTGCCCTCCAAGCGCCACGGCCTGCGGGCCATCCTCGAAGCGCAGGCGGCGGAGGCGGGCATCGAGCTGAAGCCGCGCATCGAGATCGACACGCTCTCCGCCATCTGCGAGGTGGTGGCGACCACCGATCTTGCCACCGTGCTGCCCACCATCGCATTGCATCAGGTGCTGGCGGCCGGACGGGTGCGGGGGCATCGCTTCGCCACCCCGCTCACGCGCTCCATCGCCATGGTGCACCAGCCGCGCCGGGCCATCTCGGCGGCGGCCCATGCGGTGGTGGAGGTGATCCGGCAGGATCTGGTGGATGCCGCCAGCTCCGCCGCCACCTTTGTGCGCGCCGCGGCGCCGGTGTCGCCCCCGCGGCGGCGGGGGCGGGGCAAGATCAGTCACGCTGATTTCCCCGATAATCCGTAATTATTTGCGGTGATGGCGGCTGGCGCTCTACCACAGCGGGAACAAGACAAGACGAGGAAACGCCATGGGAGCCGTGCGATGACGGACCGCGCCATCAGCGGGCGCGCCTCTCAACCCGCCGCCGTTCCACCCGCCGCCGCGCCCGCCGCAGCCTGGGGCGCCGGCTCCGGCACCAGCGCCGCGGCGCGGCTGAAGCAGCGGATGCCGACGCTCGACTATCTGGAGCGTGCCGCCCGCCGCCGCATCCCGCGTTTCGCCTGGGATTTCCTCGAAGGCGGCACCGGCGCCGACGTGGGCATCGCCGAGAACCGCGCGGCGCTGGATGCCGTGAAGCTGGTGCCGCGCTACGGCGCGCCGGGACCGGTGGACACCGGCGTCGATCTCTTCGGCACCCGCTACAGCGCACCCATCGGCATCTCGCCGGTGGGCGTGGACGGGCTGGTGTGGCCCGGCGCCACGCAGCTCCTCGCCACAGCGGCGGCGAAGGCGCGCATTCCCTATGTGGTGGGCACGCTGGCCAGCGCCTCCATCGAGGAGGTGGCGGCGTTCGCCGGCGACTGCACCTGGTTCCAGCTCTATGGCCTGCCGGGGCGGGACCATCTCGTCACCCTCGATCTGGTGCGCCGGGCCGAGGCGGCGGGCGCCCGCGCCCTCGTGGCGACGCTGGACGCGCCGGTGCGCTCCAAGCGCCCGCGGGACCTCAGCAACGGCCTCGTCGTGCCCTTCCGCACCACGGCCCGCACCGTGCGCGACGTGGCCCTGGCCCTGCCGTGGGCGCTGGCGCTGGCGAAGGCCGGCACGCCGCAATTCGCCAACATGACGCCCTATGTGGAAGCGCCCGCGACGCTGCCCAAGACCGCCGGATTCGTGCAGAGCGAGATCAAGGGCACCTTCTCTTGGGAGGCGGTGAAGCGCCTGCGCGATGCCTGGCCGCGCGCGCTGGTGATGAAGGGCATTATGCATCCCGCCGATGCGGAGAGGGCGACTTCCATCGGCGTGGATGGCATCCTCGTCTCCAACCATGGCGGCCGCCAGCTCGATGCCGCGCCGGCCGCCATCGACGTTCTGCCGGCCATCGCGTCTACAGTGGGGACGCGCGCCACCGTGCTGTTCGACAGCGGCATCCGTTCCGGCCTCGATGTGGCCCGCGCGCTGGCGCTCGGCGCAACCAGCACCTTCTGCGGCCGCGCCTTCCTCATCGGCCTCGCCGGCATCGGCGATGGCGGCGCGGACTATGTGGCGGAACTGCTCACCGAGGAAGTGCAGGTGGCCATGGGCCAGCTCGGCGTGCGGGATCTCGCCGCGCTGAAGGGCGTGGAACGCCGCCACGAGCGTGCCTTCGCATTCCGGCCGTGACGGGGGTGGTTGCGGCCTCATGAACCCCGGTCAGGGCCGCGCGCGCTGAGGCTCAGATCGCGGTTGCGATGGCGCGCACGGCGGCCTCTTCCTCATCCGTGAGCTGCCGGCCGGCGAAGGCCACCACCACCTGCGCCATGGCGGCGCGGGCGAGGGCTGCCGCATCGGTCTGGTGCAGTGCAAGCGGGCCGGCGGGGAGTGTGCCCAGCTCTTCCAGCTCGATGATCTCGGCGGCGATCTCGATGGCCTGTACCTGCGCGCGCAGCTTCGTCGTGCGTGCGTCCGGCGCGGGGCTGGGGCCGGTCTTCAGGCGGCGGCGCACAGTGCGCAGGGCCTTCACCACCTCATTGTGCCAGTCCGCCACAAGCGCCCGCGCGGCGGTGATGTCGGCCGCGCCCACCTCCTGCCGCAGCGCCGCCCCGCGCCAGGCGGCGAAGAGGAGGATATTGACGTCGAGCCCGGTCGCGTCCTGCAGGGTGAGGCAGGCGGGCGGCACGCCTTCGCGGCCATAGAGGGCGAGGGCGAAGTCCTTCAGGGTGGGGGTCTCGTCCGCCATCGTCGCGCCCTTTCTCGTCTCCGGCGAAGGCTTAAGGGACGGGCACGCGGGACGCAATTCATCCGCATTGCCGCGCCGGGAGAAGGCTGCTTCACTCCGTCAAAAATGGAGGCGCGCCCATGCCCGCGGACGAGATTTCGCCGAAGACCTTTGTGCTCGTCCACGGCGCATGGCACGGCGGCTGGTGCTGGCGGGAGGTGGCGGACCTCCTGCGCGGGCGCGGCCATCGCGTGTTCGCGCCGACCCTCACCGGCCTCGGCGAGCGGCGCCATCTCATGAGCCCCGACATCAGCCTCGCCACCTTCGTCGCCGACGTGGCGGGCGTGATCGAGGCGGAGGAACTGGAAGACATCATCCTCGTGGGCCACAGCCACGGCGGCGCGGTCATCAGTGGCGTCGCGGATGCCATGCCGGAGCGCATCTGTGCGCTCGTCTATCTCGATGCCACCATCTTGCAGAATGGCGAGAGCGCCTTCGGCGTGCTGCCGGCGGAGGTGGTGGCGGAGCGGCGTCGCAAGGTGGCGGAGGCGGGCGGCATCGCCATGCCGGTGCCTGATGTGACGGCCTTCGGCGTCCCCGCCGATCATCCCCGCGCGGACTGGGTGCGCCGCCGCCTCACGCCCCATCCGGTGGGCTCCTACGAGAGCCCGCTCGCGCTCTCCCATCCCGTGGGCAACGGGCGGCCCTCGACCTATATTTCCTGCACCGATCCGCTCTATCTGCCCATGGAGCCGGCGCGGGCCTATGCGCGGCAGGCGGGATGGACCTTCATCGAGATGCCCACCGGCCACGATGCCATGGTGTTGGAGCCGGAGGCGCTGGCGGGGCTGCTGGACGGGGTGGGGTGAGGCCTCAGTACTTCAGCTTCGCGTAATAGGACGTCGCAGCCGCCGCCCGCGCCTCGCCCAATGTGCGGATGCCGCGCGCGCGGAGCAGGGGCAGCAGTTTCAGGAAGATGTCCGCCGTCACCAGCGCATCGCCCAAGGCTGTGTGGCGGCCGGAGACGGTGACGCCGAGGCGGCCGGCGATGGCTTCCATGCTGTGGCTCTCCTCGCCGGGATGGGCGAGGCCGGCGAGGAGCAGGGTGTCCAGCACCGGCTGGTCGAAGGCGACGCCGCTCGCCTGCTCCTTCAGCGTCAGGAAGCGCATGTCGAAGGCCACGTTGTGCCCCACCAGCACCGTCTCCGCCGCGAAGGCGTGGAAGGCGGGCAGCACCTCGCCGATACGCGGCTTGCCGCGCACCATCTCCGGCCGGATGCCGTGCACCGCGATGCCGGCCTCGGGGATGGAGCGGCCGGGGTCCACCAATTGGTCGAAGCATTCGCTGGAGAGGATGCGTCCGTTGACGATGCGGGTGGCGCCGATCTGGAGGATCTCGTCGCCGCCGGCCGGGTCGAGGCCGGTGGTCTCGGTGTCGAACACCGTATAGGCGAGCTCGCTCAGAAGGCGATCGTCGCTGGCGTGGCTGCCAGCGCTGGCGGCGAAGAGGTCGAAGTCGAAATAGGCCGGCCGGCTCTCCGCTGGGGCCGCCGCCTCGGCATGGCCTTCCGAAGCCGCCGGCAGCAGGAAGCGGAAGCAGGCGCCGGAGCCGGAGCGCGCGCGCTCCAGCCAGAGTTCCCCGCCGTGGCGCTCCACCACGTCGCGGACGCACAGTTGCGAGGCTCCCATGGGCGCGCCCGGCCAGCCGGCGCCGCCGGCCGCCGCATGGGCATCGGCGAAGGCGAGATCGAGATGGACCCGCCCGCCGGCCGGGGCGAGGCGCAGCGCGAAGGCGGGATCGGCCCCGCCCTCGGCCTCCGCCACGCGGGCGGCGAGGAAGGCGAGGGCACCGATGAGGGCGAAGCTGTCCACGCTCAGCCAGATGTCGGCATCCACCGCATCGGTCGCGACGGCATGCCCGGTGTCGGCGGCGATGCGGCGGGCGGCGGCGGCGGCGAGGTCGGCGCCCAGCATGTCCTGCAGGGGCCAGCGGCTGCCCAGGTCGCTGGAGGCATCGGCGGCCAGCGACAGGCGGGTGCCGAGCCCCATCACCTCGTCGCGCACCACCGCCTGGAAGCGCTCGCGGTCGGGCGCGTCGAGGTCGGGATAGTCCAGCATGTCGAGGGCCGCCTGCATGGCGGCGAGCGAGGCGCGGGCGGATTCGTTGAGGTCGATGAGGGTGCGGTCCTGCCGGGCGCGGGCCTCGTATTCGTCGGTGATGTCGTCGAGCAGCAGCACGAACCCCGTCACCGCGCCCCCAGCTTCGGCGCGCACGGGGGCGAGCAGCACCCGCACCAGATGGCCCAGCGGCGTGGTGGTGACGAAGCGGGCGGAGGGCCGCGCCTCTCCCCGCCCCATCAGCCGTTCCACCGTCTCGCGCGCATGGTCCATCAGCGCGCGATCGATGACGGTGTGGATGGAGCGGCCGAGGCCGATGGGGTCGGCGCCGACGCCTTCCCCAGTTCCACCCGCGGCGCTGCCCGGCGCGCGGAACAGGCGGCGGAAGAGGGTGCGGGCGCGGGCGTTGTAGAGGAGGATGCGGCCTTCGAGGTTCAGCACCACCACCGACTGCTCCAGCTCCGCCATCAGGGCGGCGAGCTGGTCGCGCTGGAAGGCGACGTCGCGGCTCGCCTCGGCGACCAGCCGGGCCATATCGTCCTGAAGCGCGCGGCGCTGGGCGGCGAGATCGTTCACCACCTCGCCCAAGGCCTTCAGCCCGGCCGGGCCGGTGGCGGGAACCGGCGGCGCGGCAGGATCGCCCGCCAGCACCCGCGCCGCATCGGCGAGGCGGGCCGGTGCCTCGGCATGGGCCACATAGAACCGCCGCGCGAGCAGGCCGGCGCCGGCGGAGAACAGCACCCACCACAGCACCAGAACCATGCCGTGGCTTTCGGCCACCGGGGCGAGGGCGCCAAGAAGCGCGGTGCGCGCATCGCCATCCAGCGCCATCAGCAGGAAGCCGGCGCCCAGCACCAGCCACAGCGCAAGGGCGAGCCCCGGCAGCAGCATGGCCAGAACAGCGCCCGTCCCCCGCGGCAATTTCATGCAGGCAGGCTCCCGGCGGGCGGCTCGGCCAGCATGTCCTTCACCTTCTGCATCAGTTCGCGGGTGGAGAAGGGCTTGGTGACATAGGCATCCGCCCCCGCCCCAACGCCGCGCGCCATGTCGGTCTCGCGGCCCTTGGCGGTGAGCATGACGATGCGGGTCGCGCGCACCTCGGCGTCCGCCCGCACCGCTTCGCACACGTCGAAGCCGCTCATGCCGGGCATGGTGGCGTCCAGCAGCACGAGGCGCGGATGCTCGCGGCGGATGGTCTCCAGCGCCTCGCGGCCGTCGCGCGCCACCAGCACGGCGAAGCCCTCGCGCTTCATCATGAACTCCAGCGAGATGACGATGTTGGGCTCGTCATCGGCAATGAGCACCTTGGCCCCTTGCGGGCAGGGCGCGGGATGGGCGCCCGGCTCCATGGCGATCTCCCTGTCCATGGCGTTTCCTCCTCATGTGGTCTCTTCGGCTTCTGCCGAAATTGTTAGTGTCGGGGCGTTCGCCCCTTGGGACCGGAGCGGCAGCCGGAAGGCGAAGCATGCGCCTTTCCCCTCCCGTTGATCCAGCCAGATCTTTCCGCCGAAATGATCCACGATCCGGCGGCTGATCGGAAGCCCGAGCCCGGTGCCGGGGGGACGGTTCAGGGCGTCGCCGCCCTGGCGGAACTTCTCGAAGATGGTGTCGCGATCGGCGGCCGGTACGCCGGGGCCGTTGTCCTGAACCTGCACCTCCAGCCCGTCGGCATCGGCGGAAAGCCGTACATCGATGCGCCCGCCTTGCGCCGGCACGAATTTCGCGGCGTTGGAGATGAGGTTCAGCATCACCTGGGTGAGGCGGTCGGGGTCGGCCTTCACGGTCGGCACCGAGGCGGGGGCGGTGAGCACGATCTCGGCGCCCTTGGTGCGGGCAAGTTCGGCGGTGGCCTTCACCGCGTCGGTGACGAGGGCCCTGAGGTCCACATCCGTGCTGTGCCACTCGGCATGGCCCGATTCGATCTTGGCCATGTCCAGCACCTGGTTGACGAGCCGCCCCAGCCGCTCGCTCTCGCCCACGATGATGCGCAGGAAGTCCTGCCGCTGCTCGCTTTCCATGTCCGGCGTGTCGAGCATGAGTTCGGATAAGGCGCGGATGGCGGTGAGCGGGGTGCGCAATTCGTGGGTCACGGACGACATGAAGTCGTCCTTCAGTTCGTCCAACGTGCGCAATTGCGCATTGGCGGCGGACAGTTCGGCGGAGGCGATCTCCAGCGAGCGGGATTTCTCCTCCAGCGCGCGGGCATAGACGCGCAGTTGCGAGGCCTCGTTGAGGATGTCCATCACGTCGCCGGCGCCCAGCGGCTCCTCGTCCGCCACCGCCGCCACCAGCACGCGGGCGGAGGCCGAGCCGACCACGCCGGCGATGCGGCGCTCCACGAGGTCCACGAGGCGGGCATCGGCGGTGAGGTCCGCCACGTCGCCGGTGCCGCGCTCGCGGGCGTGGTCCTCGAAGATCTGGCGGGCGGTGTCCGCGCCCAGCAGGCGCCGGGCGAGGGCTTCGAGGTCGGCCCGGTGCGCCCGTCCGCGCCAGAAGACGGGATCGGCGGCGCTGCGGCCACGGGCGAACACGTCCACGAACAGCAGCGCCTGGCTCGCCTCCCGCCCGGATGGCGCGCGCCAGAGCGAGAGCCCCACATAGAGCACGCCGTTGACGAAGAGGCTCCAGAACAGAGCGTGGGAAAGGTTGTCGAGGCCGGAGAGGCCGAACAGCCGTTCCGGCGCCAGGGCGGCGATGCCGAACGGGCCGTGGGTGAGGAAGGCGCCATCCATCCAGCCGGACTTCGCCACCGAGGGCAGCATGAGCGTATAGGCCCACACCGCGAAGCCGCCGAGCAGCCCGCCCAATGCGCCGAGGCGCGTGCCGCCGCGCCAGTACATGCCGCCGAGCAGCGCGGGGGCGAACTGCGCCACCGCCGCGAAGCTGATGAGGCCGATGGAGACCAGCGCATAGGCCTCCCCCGCCACCACGAAATAGAGATAGCCGAGCAGCAGCACGCCGAGGATGGCGGCGCGGCGGATGTTGAGGAGGAGGCGGGTGAGGTCGCCCCCGTCGGCGCGGATGAGCTTCAGGCGCAGCAGCGCTGGCATGACAAGGTCGTTGCAGACCATGGTGGAGACGGCGATGGTCTCGACGATGAGCATCCCCGTCGCCGCCGAAAGCCCGCCCACATAGGCGATGAGCGCCAGCGCCCCCGCCCCGTGCGCCAGCGGCAAAGTGAGGACGAAGGTTTCCGGGTCCGCGCCCTTGCCCAGCAGCACGAGGCCGCCCAGCGCGAGGGGCAGCACGAAGATGTTGATGGCGAGGAGATAGGCGGGGAACAGCCATGCGGCGCGCTTCAGGTGCCGCTCGTCCACGCATTCCACCACCATCATCTGGAACTGGCGCGGCAGCAGCAGCACGGAGAGGCCGGAAAGAAGCGTGAGGCTGAACCATTGCGCCCAGGCGAAATTGCCCGCGCCGGAGAGGGTGAGCAGCCCCTTCACCCCCGGCAGTGCCGAGGCGCGGGCCCACACATCGGCGAAGCCGCCGAACAGGCCGTAGGTGACGAAGGCGCCCACCGCGAGGAAGGCCACGAGCTTCACCAGCGATTCCGCCGCCACCGCCGCCACCATGCCCTCGTGCCGCTCGGCGCTGTCGAGGTGGCGGGTGCCGAACAATATGGTGAAGAGCGCGAGGGCGAGCGCCACAAGCAGCGTCCCGTCCTGCCACCAGCTCGGCGCCGCCGTCTGCGCGCCGGTGGCGGTGAGCACCGTGTAGCCGGCGGAGACGGCCTTCAGTTGCAGGGCGATATAGGGGACGATGCCGACCACGGTAATCAGCGTCACCACCGCCGCCACCAGCGGGCTCTTGCCATAGCGGGAGGCGATGAAATCGGCGATGGAGGTGATGCGGTAGGTGTGGGCGATGCGGATCATCTTGCGCACCACCACCCACGCCACCAGCATCACCAGCGTCGGGCCGAGATAGATGGGCAGGAACCACACGCCCGTGGTCGCCGCGCGGCCGACGCTGCCGAAATAGGTCCAGGCGGTGCAATAGACCGCCAGCGACAGGCCGTAGACCCACGCATTGCCGATGAGCGAGCGGCCCTCCCGCGCGCGCCGATCCGCGAAGGCGGCAATGGCGAACAGCGCCGCCAGATAGAGCGCGGCGACGCCGATGACGAGGGCCGGGGAGAGGGCGGGGTTCATGATGCCGCCTCAGTGCTCGTCCGGCTCGGCCGGGAGAAGGGGGGAGGCCGCCCCATGCCCGCGCCGTTCGCTCGCAAACGCCAAAGCCGCGATCAGCGCGCCCCAGATGGCGAACAGCGCCACCGGCAGCAGCGGCAGGCCGAAGACGGTCGCCTCCGTGTCCCACACGGCCAGCAGCGGGAAATTGAAGGCGAGCACGCCCAGCGCCGCCAGCGCAATGAGCCCCTGGCGGTCCGGTCCTTGGCGGTCCGGCCCGCGCCCTCCCGGCGGCTCGGGGGAGTCTTCGGAGCCTCGGCCGGGGCTCATAGGGTGTCGAACCGGTAGTGGCGGGAGAGCCATTGCTTGAAGCCGCGCACGATGGCGAGGGCCTCCTTCAGCGCCTGCCGGTCCAGCGTGCCGAGATCGGCGAGGCGCAGCGCATTGCCGGGGGCGCGGCCCTCGGCGATCTGCCGGAGGTTGCTGGCGAGCTTCATGCCCATGAACAGGCGCAGCGCATCGGTGAGATCGCGGGCGAAGCCCTCGTCCATGTGCCCGGCCGCCACCAGCGCGGCGAGCCGGTCGGCGGTGCCGAGGGCGGTGATGCGGTGCTCCAGCGCCAGCGCCCGCACGCCGTGGACGAGGGGGAAGATGCCGAGTTTCTTCAGGTCCACCTCGGCCGCGCCGCGCCCGGTGAGGCCGGGCAGGCGGCTCCACCAGCTCCCGCTCTCGCCGAAGCGTTCCACCGCCTGGGCGAAGCGGGCGAAATAGCCGTGGTCGCCCATCATCAGGAAATCCACATGCCCCCGCGCCGCCGCCAGCAGGGAAGGATCGCCCGCCACCGCCACGGCATCGAGGAAGATGGCGAGGTTCATGGGCCCGTCTTGCGCCCCGCCGTGGATCCAGTCCTTCAGCGTCTCCTTGAAGGCGGAGAGCGGCTGGCACCAGGTGGGCCGGCTGAGCATGACGCCGCCGGGGCAGGGGGGATAGCCGAAATCGATCAGCGCGGCGGTAAAGCGCGCGGTGATGTCGTCGAGCCCCGCGAAGGCGAAGCCGTCGGCGAGGAGCAGGCCATTGTCCTGGTCGGTCTTGATGATCTGCTCGCCGCGCCCCTCGCTGCCCATGATGACGAGGCAGGATTTGGCGCGCAGCTCTTCCGGCGCCAGCAGCTCCCACAGGCGGCGGAACACCTGCCGGTTGAGTTCGCCCACCAGCGCCGCGATCACCTCCACGCGCACGCCATCGGCGCTGAGCACGGCGACCATGCTGTCGATCTGCCGGGCGGCGGCCTTCAGTTCGTCGAGGCTGCCCGCGTGGGCGGCCTCCAGGGCGATCAGATGGGAATGGTTGGCGACGAAGGCCATCAGGTCGAGCTGGCCGAGCACGCCGACGATGCCGTCCGCGCCCGTCGCCCGTCCGCCGCCCTCGCGCACGAGCAGGCGGTGGATGCGGTGGCGCAGCATGAGGATCAGCGCCTCGAACAGCTCGGCATCGGGGGAGATGCACCAGGGCTCGAAGGTTGCGACCTCGCGCACCGTGAGGGCTGCGGGGGGCGTGTCGCGGGTGAGCGCGTCGCGCAGGTCGGTGGTGGTGAAGATGCCGATGCGGCCGGCGTCGCGCACCACGGCCTCGCTGAGGCGGCGGGCGGAGAGGTCGCGGCAGAGGGAGACGAGGTCGGTCGCCCCGTCCACGAAGAAGGGCTTGCGCAGATAGACGTCGCGCACCCGCGAGGTCATGAGCGAGACCAGCTCGCGCCGGTCCCGTTCTGACGGCGAGGCCCGCCCGGGGGCGGGCGGGCCGGACGCTGCGGGGGCGTCCTCGGGACCGTGGGGGGCTGTGCCCCGGGCCGTGGCGGCCCGGGGTTCATCCTCCCGGCGGTCCCCGTTCGGGGGGCCGGTCATGTGGTCCGGCCGTGGCATGGCGTCAGCCTAGCATGGAGCGACTGACGAAGGGTCAGTGCCCCGACGCCTCCGCCGCACCGATGCCCGTCTCGGAACGCACTTCCTGCGCCGGGAAGCCGGCCCGGTCGATCTTCGCCCGCTGGCTGTTGTCGAGGATCGAGAACAGCCAGATGCCGACGAAGCCGAGCGTCATGGAGAACAGCGCCGGCGAGGTGTAGGGGAACGGCGCGGAACCGGCGGGGTAGCCGAGCGTCGCCTCCCAGACCGAGGGCGAGAGCACGGTCAGCACCACCGAGGACAGGAGCCCCAGGAAGCCGCCGATGACGGCGCCCTTGGTGGTGCAGTCCTTCCACAGCACCGACATGAACAGCACCGGGAAGTTGGCCGAGGCGGCAACCGCGAAGGCCAGCGACACCATGAAGGCGATGTTCTGCTTCTCGAAGGCGATGCCGAGCAGCACCGCGAGGATGCCGAGGCAGACCGTGGTGATGCGGGAGACCTTCAGCTCCGAGGCGCTGTCGGCCTTGCCCTTCTTGATGACCGTCGAATACAGGTCGTGCGACACCGCCGAGGCGCCCGAGAGCGTGAGGCCGGCCACCACCGCGAGGATGGTCGCGAACGCCACCGCCGAGATGAAGCCGAGGAACACGTTGCCGCCGACCGCATGGGCGAGGTGCACCGCCGCCATGTTGGCGCCGCCGATGAGCCCGCCGCCGGGACCGGTGAGGAACTCCGGATTGGTGAGCACGAAGGTGATGGCGCCGAAGCCGATGATGAAGGTCAGGAGGTAGAAGTAGCCGATCCAGGCGGTGGCCCACATCACCGACTTGCGGGCTTCCTTCGCGCTCGGAACCGTGAAGAAGCGCATCAGGATGTGCGGCAGGCCGGCGGTGCCGAACATGAGCGCCATGCCGAAGGAGATGGCCGAGATCGGGTCCTTGATGAAGTTGCCCGGTCCCATGATGGACTGGCCGGCCGCGGCCGCCGCCTGGGGCGTGGTGCCGGGCTTGGCGGCGGCGATGTTGGTCTTCACCTCGACCGCGGCGGCGAACAGCTTCTCGGGCGAGAAGCCGTAGCGCCACATCACCATGACCGCCATGAAGGTGGCGCCGCCGAGCAGCAGGCAGGCCTTGATGATCTGCACCCAGGTGGTGGCCGTCATGCCGCCGAACAGCACGTAGACCATCATCAGCGCGCCGACGATCAGCACGGCGATCCAGTAGTCGAGGCCGAACAGCAGCTTGATGAGCTGGCCGGCGCCCACCATCTGGGCGATGAGGTAGAACGCCACCACGACCAGGGTGCCGGAGGCGGCGAACACGCGCACCGGGGTCTGGGCGAAGCGGAAGGCGGCGACGTCGGCGAAGGTGAACTTGCCGAGGTTCCGGAGGCGCTCGGCCATCAGGAAGGTCAGGATCGGCCAGCCGACGAGGAAGCCGATGGAGTAGATGAGGCCGTCATAGCCGGAGCTCATCACCGCGGCGGAGATGCCGAGGAAGGAGGCGGCCGACATGTAGTCGCCGGCGATGGCGAGGCCGTTCTGGAAGCCGGTGATGCCGCCGCCCGCGGTGTAGAAGTCGGCGGCCGACTTGGTCTTCGCGGCCGCCCACTTCGTGATGTAGAGCGTGCCCAGCACGAACACCACGAACATGGTGATCGCGGTCCAGTTGGTGGCCTGCTTGTCGGCCTGTCCGAGATCGCCGCCGGCGGCGAGCGCCAGGGTGGGGGCGAGGACGAGCGCGGCCGCGGCGCCGATGGCGAACGTGCGGCGGGCGAACGAGGTCGGGAGCGTCGCGTTCACTTGAGCGCCTCCTGCTTGATCTTCTCGGAGAGCGCGTCGAACTCGCCGTTGGCGCGGCGGACGTAGATGGCGGTGATGAGGATGGTGAACACGATCACGCCGAAGCCGATCGGAATGCCCCAGGTCATCACGCCGTCACCCATGCGTGCGGCCAAAAGGTCCTTGCGGAAGGCGATGAGCAGGATGAAGCCGTAATACACGACCAGCATCGCCAGGGTGAGACTCCACCCGAAGCGCGAACGGCGCGATTTCAGCGCCTGGTAATTGGGATCGGCCGCAATGCGTGCGGCCACGGAATTGTCCATGGGTCGCCCTCCCTGAAAGCCCGCGGTACCCGTGGGCCCCGGTTGTTATCTTCGTGATCGACCTTGGCCTCGACCGGCCTCGTCACCCTGCACTCTGTACCAGAGGCGACGCCGCGCGCTAGTTGAGGAAACCCCGTACTTTCGGCCATACGCCGAATGTATTGTGCAGTGCGCTGCCTGCTTCTGTGGAGTGCGCGGGAATCGATGATCTGTAAATGTTTGGAGTGGCTTTTTGACGCTTTATTACGTGGCGCGGTGGGCGTTTTTCCGACTTGGAAACCCACTTGTTGCAGAAGCCTTGCTGTCTAATACTTTCGGGTGAGGGATACCGCGCGTGCGCCTTTGGTTGTAGGTCTGACGTTGGGGAGGGCCGCGCCAGCCCGTGCCCCCGCTTCGCTCGGGTGCTACAGCTGGCGCAGGGAAGAAACCGGGGGGACACCATGGGCAGGACCGTATCGCTGCGCTCGGACGCGCTGTCGGCGGAGATTTCCACGCTGGGCGCCGAACTGCGGGCGCTGGCCGACGCCGAGGGCCGCGCCTTGCTGTGGCACGGCGATCCGGCCTTCTGGACCGGCCGGGCGCCGCTGCTCTTCCCCATCGTCGGCGAGCTGCCGGACCTCACCCTCGTGCATGAGGGCAAGGGCCACCCCATGCGCCGGCATGGCTTCGCGCGCTTCTCCGAGTTCGAGGTGGTGGAAGAGGCGCCGGACCGGGCCACCTTCCGCCTTCTCCCCAGCGCGGCGACGCGGGCGGAATACCCGTTCGATTTCGCGCTGGAGGTCACTTTTGCGCTCGAAGGCGCGACGCTCGCCATGGAGGCGGTGGTGACGAATCCCGGGCCCGGCGTGCTGCCGGCGAGCTTCGGCTACCACCCAGCCTTCCTCTGGCCGCTGCCCTATGGCGGCACGCGCGCCGAGCACCGGGTGATTTTCGAGCATCCCGAGCCTGCGCCCATCCATCGCCCCGTCAACGGCCTGCTCTCCCGCGCCAGCGAGCCGAGCCCCGCCGCCGAAGGCGTGCTCAAGCCGGATGACGCCATGTTCGAGCGCGACGCGCTGATCTTCCTCGGGCTCAATTCGCACCGGCTCCAGTATGGGGTGCCGGGCCGACCGGGGCTGGACATCACCTTTCCCGGCATGCCGGACCTCGGCATCTGGACCAAGCCCGGCGCGCCGTACCTCTGCATCGAGCCATGGTCCGGCTATGCGACGCCGGAGGGCGATACCCGCCCGTTCGTGGAGAAGCCGGGCCTTCTCCACATCCCCGCGGGCGAGGAACGCCGCTTTGTGATGACGGTGCGCCTCATCCCCGAGGTCGCGGCCTGATACCTCCTAAGTGCCTATGCCGCCGCGCGGTTTCGGCGCGCGTGCGGCAAGGCTCAAGGCGTCGTCCCCCGCCGGTTGCGGCTGTCCTGCGTCATGCCCCTTGATGGAAGGCGCCGGGTTTGCTTCCATCACGTGTATGACGACCGGCCTGATCGAGATCCGCAGGGCCAAGCCCGCCGACGCCAAGGCGATCGCGGCGGTCCATGACGACGCGTGGCGAACAGCCTATCGCGGCATCATCCCCGGCATCGAGCTGGAGCGCATGGTGGAGCGGCGCGGCCCGCGCTGGTGGGATGCCGCCATCCGCAGGGGCAGCCGCCTGTCCGTCCTGCTCGTGGGCGAGGATATCGCCGGCTATGTGAATTACGGCGGCAACCGCGCCAAGGCGCTGCCCTATGGCGGCGAGATTTACGAAATCTACCTCCACCCGCAATATCAGGGCCTCGGCTTCGGCCAGCGCCTGTTCGCGGCCGCCCGGCGCGATCTCGCCATCGCCCGGCTTGGTGGTCTCGTGGTGTGGGCGCTCGCGGAAAACGAAAGCGCCGTGGGCTTCTATCAGGCGTTGGGGGGGCAACCGGTCGCATCCTCGACCGAGCAGTTCGGTTCGAAAACGCTGGACAAGACCGCCTTCGCTTGGCAGCGGTAGCGCCCGGACGGGCACCCGCCCGTCGGGTCCGAAGCGCCTGCGCAGCCTTGCGTGGCGCCGATTCGACTTTGGTCGGAGCGGACCCGAAGTCCCGCAGCCAGTGTCAAGAGCGAGCATCCCATGCGCATCGACGCGATCCCGATCGGCAAGAACCCGCCCCACGACGTGAACGTGCTGATCGAAGTCCCGATCGGCGGGGAGCCGATCAAGTACGAGATGGACAAGGCCGCGGGCACCCTCTTCGTGGATCGCTTCCTCTATACCGCCATGCGGTATCCCGGAAACTACGGCTTCATCCCGCACACCCTCTCCGGCGACGGCGACCCCTGCGACGTGCTGGTGGCCAACACCCGCGCCATCGTGGCCGGCGCGATCATCTCGGTGCGCCCCGTCGGCGTGCTGCTGATGGAGGACGAGGCCGGCATGGATGAGAAGATCATCGCCGTGCCCTCCTCCAAGCTCACCAAGCGCTACGACAAGGTGCAGAACTACAACGACCTGCCCGAGATCACCCTCAAGCAGATCGAGCACTTCTTCGAGCACTACAAGGATCTGGAACCCAACAAGTGGGTGAAGATCGTCGGCTGGCGCGACGCCGCCGAGGCGCACAAGCTGATCCTCGAAGGCATCGAGCGCGCCAAGGCCGAAGGCAAGGAAGGCTGAGGCCTTCCGCCTCCCTTTTAGGCCGTTGACCTGTCGCCCTCCGGCTTGACCGGAGGGCCGTCCCCCGGACAAGCGCATCGATGCGCGCGGTGCGGGAATGCGCGTCTAAATCCGTCATTCGGCGTCATGCCCGGGCTTGTCCCGGGCATCCACGTCGATCCACCTGAGACGGCTGGTGAATTTCATTCCCAGCCTCGCCACGTGGATGGCCGGAGCCCGCATGTTTGCGGGTTCCGTTCTCCAAGGCGGAAGTCGGCAGCAGCCGACTTCCGGGTCAAGCCCGGCCATGACGGTGGTGTAGGATCGATGGGGCTTGCGACAGCCCGGACGCAACCGATCTCGCAACGCCTCCGGCCCTCAACTCACGCCGGCGCCGTCGCCTCCAGAATCAGCTTGCGGATTTCCGGCAGGCAGGAGCCGCAATTGGTGCCGGCCTGGAGCCTGGCGCCCACCGCCGCCGCATCGGCGGCGCCGTCGCGGATGGCGGCGAGGATGGTGTCCTTCGGCACCCCGAAGCAGGCGCACACCAGCGGCCCGCAGGCGGCATTCGCGCCCGCCCGGCGGCCGGAGAGCACGAGGCGCCGGTCGGCGGCCGAGACCTCGGACGCCAGCAGCCCCTTCAGCGCATCCCACGCCACGCGCTGGCCGGCGGCGCCGATGAACACCGCGAAGTCGAGCCGTCCGTCCGCATCGAAGGCGGCGGCGCGATAGAGGCCGGAGGGGTTGTCGCTCAGCTCGGCGACATCGGCCGGGCCTTCCGCCTTCACCCATTGCGTCCAGTCCTCAGGCCCCATGCGGCCGGCAAGGCGCCAGCCATAGCCGCCCTCCAGCGCCGCGCGCGCCCACCACACGCCCTCCGGCAGCGCCATGGGCCGGCGGGCCAGTACGAAGCCCTCGAACGGTGCGGCATGAGGGGAAAGCGCGGCCGGCGTCGCCTTGGAGTCCGGCTGGCCGGAGACCGGATCGGTGACGGCGTGCACCAGCGCACCGACGCGGCCATCGGACGAATTGGCGTGGCTCCAGTGGATGGGCGCGAACAGCGTGCCGGGCCTTTGGCCGGGATCGACCACCACCTCCAGCACCGCGCGGCCGTGGGCGCTCGTCACCTCCGCCAGCATGCCCGTCGCGAGCCCGAGCGGCGCGGCATCATCCGGGTGCACCGCCACGAACGGCGCCGGGATGTGCGCGCCGAGGCGAGGGGCGAGGCCGGTGCGGGTCATGGTGTGCCACTGGTCGCGGATGCGGCCGGTGTTGAGCAGGAAGGGGAAATCGTTCTCGGCCGAAACCGCCACCACGGGGCGCGGGGCGACGAAGCGGGCGCGCCGATCGGGCGTGAAATAGCCGCCGTCCGCGAACAGGCGCGCGGTGCCCTCCGCCCGGCCGGCGGGGACGGGCCATTGCACCGGCGCGATGTCCTCGTAGGCCGCTTCGGTGAGGCCGGCGAAAGCGGAGATGTCGAAATCCCGCGCGCCGTCATTCTCGAAGCCGGAGAGGGCGGCATGCTCGCGGAAGATGTCCGCCGGCCCGCGCCACGCGAAGGCCGCGCCGAAGCCGAGGCGCTGCGCAACGCCCTTGAGCGCCCACCAGTCGGGCTGCACTTCGCCGGGGCGAGGCAGGAAGGGGCGCTGGCGGGAGATGCGGCGCTCGGAATTGGTAACGGTGCCGTCCTTCTCGCCCCAGGCGGCGGCGGGCAGCATCACATGCGGGCGGCAGGCGGCGGTGTCGTTGGCGACGACGTTCTCGGAGAGCACGAACAGCTCCAGCCCTTCCAGCGCCGTGCGCACGCTATCCGCCTCGGGCAGGCTCACGGCGGGGTTGGTGCCCATCACCCACAGGGCCTTGATCTCGCCCCGGCCGATGGCGGCGAACATGTCCACCGCCTTCAGCCCCTCGTGCTCCGCCATGTGCGGCGCGCCCCAGAAGCGGCGCATGCGGTCCACCTCGGCGGGGGAAAAGCCCATGTGGGCGGCGAGCTGGTTGGCGAGCCCGCCCACCTCGCGCCCGCCCATGGCATTGGGCTGGCCGGTCAGGGAGAAGGGCCCCATGCCCTCCCGCCCGATGCGGCCGGTGGCGAAATGGCAATTGAGGATGGCATTCACCTTGTCGGTGCCCACCGCCGACTGGTTCACCCCCTGCGAATAGCAGGTGACGGTGCGCGCGGTTTCCGCGAACAAGGCGAAGAAGTGTTCCACGTCCGCCACCGCCAGCCCGCAGGCGCGCGCGGTGGTTTCGGCATCGGGCGCCACGGCGCGGGCGGCTTCCAGCGCCTCGGCAAATCCTGTGGTGTGCGCCTCCACATAGGCGGCATCGAAGGCGTGGCTCTCAGCCAGATGCACCAGCAGGCCGGAGAAGAGCACCGCATCCGTGCCGTGGGCGAGGGGCAGGAACAGGTCCGCCTCGGCCCCCGTGTCGGTGCGGCGCGGGTCGATCACCACCAGCTTCGTGCCCCGCGCCTTGCGCGCCTGTTCCATGCGGCGGAACAGGACGGGATGGCACCACGCCGTGTTGGAGCCGGTGAGGACGATGAGATCCGCCCCGTCCAGATCCTCATAGCTCCCCGGCACGGTGTCCGAGCCGAAGCCGCGCTTGTGGCCGGCCACGGAGGAGGACATGCACAGGCGGGAATTGGTGTCCACGTTCGCCGTGCCGAGGAAGCCCTTGGCGAGCTTGTTGGCGGCGTAATAATCCTCGGTCAGCAATTGCCCGGAGAGATAGAAGGCCACCGCCCCCGGCCCGTGCCGGTCGATGATGGTGCGGAGGTCTCCCGCGATGCGATCCAGCGCGTCATCCCAGGTGGTGCGGGCGAGCACGCCGTCCGCGCCGCGCATCAGCGGGTGGAGCAGGCGGGTGCCGAGCCCCAGCGTCTCCCCCAGCGCCGCGCCCTTGGAGCACAGGCGGCCGAGATTGGCCGGGTGGTCATGATCGCCTTCGATCAGAGCGCCACCACGCCCGTCCGGCGTCGCCTTCACGCCGCAGCCGACGCCGCAGTAGGGGCAGGTGGTCTTCACCGAAGGGGGCGAGGTGAGGGGGGCGTTCATGCCGGTCCTGCCTGAGGCGTGGCCATCATTTCTAGCTCAGTACACGTCGGCCTGATAGCGCCCGGCGGTCTTGAGATCGGCGACGAATTTCGCCGCCGCCTCCGCCGAAAGCACGCCATGGGTGGCGGCCACATCCGCGACGGCCTGCTCCACATCCTTCGCCATGCGCCTGGCATCGCCGCAGACGTAGAAATGCGCGCCGTCCTTCAGCCAGCCCCACAACTCGGCGCCGGCCTCGCGGATGCGATCCTGCACGTAGACCTTACCTGCGCCGTCGCGGGACCAGGCGGTGTCGAGGCGGGTGAGGCAGCCGGCGGCCTGAAGGCCGGACAACTCGTCCTCATAGAAGAAATCCGTCTCGCGACGCTGGTGGCCGAAGAACAGCCAGTTGCGGCCCGGCGCCTGCGTCGCCAGCCGCTCGTGCAGGAAGGAGCGGAAGGGGGCGATGCCCGTGCCGGGGCCGACCATGATGACGTCCTTCGCCAGATCCTGTGGCAGAGCGAAGCCGTGCGCCTTCTGGATATAGGCCTTCATGCGCGTGCCCGGCGCGAGGCGATCACCGAGGAAGGTGGAGGCGACGCCGAGCCGCGTGCGGCCATCGAGATCATAGCGCACCGCATCCACCGTGAGGGTGAGGCGGCCGGGGGTGGCGACGGGGCTGGAGGAGATGGAATAAAGCCGCGGCTGCAGCGGCTCCAGGCACTCGATCAGGGCTTCCGGATCGGGCCTGATGCCGGGGAATTTCTGGAGCGCCGCCAGCACGTCGAGGGTGGCGGCATCGCCGTCGGGGTCCTCGCCATTGGCGAGCGCGCGGGCCTTCGCCTTGCGCTCGCCGCCGACGAGATAGGAGATGAGGGTGAAGAGCGCGTCCGGCGCCGATTTCAGGCACACCTCGCGGGCCAGCACCTCGGCGAGCGTATGGCCGGCGATGGGGAAGTCCGCGGGGGCGTGCAGCGCCTCCAGCACGGCGGCGACGAGGCCGGGATCGTTCACCGGGAAGACGCCGAAGCTGTCGCCGGCGGCATAGTCGATGCCGGAGCCGGAAAGGTCGAATTCCACGTGCCAGGTCTCCTTCTCCGAGCCCGCCTTGTTGAGGCGGGTGCGGGAGAGGAAGGTGACTTCGCCGGGATTTTCGCGGGTGCCGGTGGCGGTGGCTGCGGGGGCGTGCGCGGGGGCGGGGGCCTCGGCAGCGGGCGCGGCCTCGGCCGGAGCCGAAGTTTCCGCCGCGAGCTGCTTCAGCATGCGCAGCGTCTCCTTGCCGCCGGGGGCGCAGAGGTTGAGCTTGGCTTCCGCGCCGCTCGCCAGGGCCTTGGCGTAGGTCTCGCAGACATAGCCGCACTGGCCGCAATCCTGCTGCGCCATGGCCGCCATCATGCGCCGGGGCAGGGCCTTGCCCTCGGCCAGCGCCATGCGCTCGGAAAGCGGCATGGCCGGATCGTGCCAGGGTGCGCCGTCATCTTCTTCCGCAGGTGCGGGAGCGGAAATATCCGGCATCAGCGCCGCCGCATCGCCGGCCGAGAGGGCCATGGGGGCGGGCGCCGTCTCGGTGGAGAGGATTGCGGCAAAAAAGCCGTTCAGCCACGCCCGCTGCTCCGCGGAGAAGGGGGCGCTGTCGGGCAGGACCGGGACGATGGGGGGACGGGACTGGAGGCTCATGGGCGTGATCCGGAAACGGTGCGCGCCATGGGCGCGCGCATGTTGCGCTGGGTCCCGGCTCTCCTTCCGCTGCGCTGCGCTGCGTTGCAGTCGGCCGGGACACGAGCCCGCTCTCGCGCCCCGGACGCATGAAGCGTCAGCGGAATGCGAGCCGGGGCCCAGCGCACAACGTCGCGCAGCGGCCGAATGGAAGCGGCCGGGCGATTCATGCCTCCGCCAGCGCCTTCAGCGCGTCGGGCTCGAGGCGGCGGGTGAAATCGGCGAAGCTTTCGCCCGCGGTGCGGTGGGCGAGCCAGCTTTTCAGCAGGCGTTCCACCACGGCCGGGGCGTCGTCCGCCGGCACATATTGATAAAGTTCGCGGGCGATGGCGGCCGCGCTGCCGAAGCCTCCGCCGACGAGGATGTGATAGCCGTCCACCGTGTCCCCGTCGTCATTGACGGGCACCCGCGCCCCGATCAGCCCGATATCGCCGATATAGTGCTGGGCGCAGGAATTGTGGCAACCGGTGACGTGGATGTTCACCGGCCCGTCGAGGGCGACGCGCTCTTCGCAATGGGCGAGGATCGCCCGCGCGGTGCCCTTGGTGTCGGCCGCCGCAAAGCGGCAGCCCTTCGCCCCGGTGCAGGCGACGATGCCCGCCTGGAGCGGCGTTGCCTTGGTGGTGAGGCCGAGCGCTTCCACCGCGTCCGTAACGGCCGCGATATCGCCATCAGCGACGCCGGAAATGAGCAGGTTCTGCCAGACGGTGAGGCGGATATCGCCATCGCCGAAGTGGGCGGAGATGTCGGCGAGGCCGCGCATCTGCGCCGCGCTCATGCGGCCGACCGGTGTGGCGACGCCCACGTAGTTCAGCCCCGCCTGCTTCTGCGCATGCACGCCGAGATGGGCGAGCCGGTCCGGCTCCGCGCGCGGCTTCACCGCCTCGGCGGCAAGGCGGGTGAAGGGGCGGCCGAGCTTTCCTTCCACCAGCTTCAGGAAGCC
Source organism: Xanthobacter aminoxidans (assembly GCF_023571765.1). Classification (GTDB taxonomy): domain Bacteria; phylum Pseudomonadota; class Alphaproteobacteria; order Rhizobiales; family Xanthobacteraceae; genus Xanthobacter; species Xanthobacter aminoxidans. The sequence continues at coordinate 227,746 of NZ_JAMJXC010000001.1, forward strand.
GTCGAAGCCGAGGGAATCGAGCACGTATTTCAGCCGCGCCTTCTTGCGGTCGGTGCGGTCGCCGGTGTCGATGAAGGCGCGCACGATGGCCGCCGCCACATCCACCGCCTCATCGGGGCGCACGACGATGCCGGTGTCGCGGGCGAAATCCTTGTGGCCGGTGATGCCGCCGAGCACGAGGCGCAGCCACACGCCGGGGGCGATGCCGAAGCCGTCCATCACCTCCACCGCCTGGAAGCCGATGTCGTTGGTGTCTTCCAGCGCGCCGATGGTGCCGGCGCCGGCGAAGGCCACGTTGAACTTGCGCGGCAGGCCGTACATGTCGCGGCTGTTCAGGATGTAATGGTGCCACGCGCTCGCCAGCGGGCGGGTGTCGAGGAGTTCCTGCGGGTCGATGCCGGCGGTCGGGGTGCCGGTGACATTGCGGATGTTGTCCGCCCCCGAGCCCTTGGCCGTCAGGCCGAGGGAGACCAGCCCCTCCAGCACGGCGATGCCGTCGGTGGGCGGGATCTCGCGGATCTGCAGGTTCGCGCGGGTGGTGATGTCGGTGTAGCCGCCACCGTGGCGCGCGGCGATGTCGGCGACGCCGCGGAACTGCCAGTGGGTGAGGATGCCGCCGGGAATGCGCATGCGGCACATGAAGCTGTCCTGCGCCGGGGCGACATAGAACAGGCCGTGATACTTCCAGCGCAGGATATCCGGCCCCTTGGGGAAGACGCCGTCGCGGGCCGCAGCGCGCATGCGGTCGTAGGCGTCGAGGCCCAGTTCCTCGCGCTTCGCCTTCTCCTCGGGGGTGAGCTTTTTTCCCTCGGCCTCGGTGCGGGCCATGGCGCGATGGCTCGCGGCATCGGGCCCGGTCATCTCGGCGACGGGCTGGGCGGATGACGCAGGGCTTCGGGCGATCTGCACGGCCTTGGCGCCGGAGACGAAGCCTTCCAGATAGCGCTTCTGGTCAGTGGTGAAATCGGCGCCCATGGGGTTTCCTTTCTTCTTCTTGTCAGGCTGCGGCGGCCACCGCATCACGGCCGAACGCAAGCTCGGTGCGCATGGCGGCGATGGGGGTGCGGCGGGTGATGAGGTCGAGGTAGAAGAGGCCGTCCGCCGTGTCGCCGAACAGCACGGCGCCAGCTAGAACGCCGTCCTTCACGATGAGCCGGCGGTAGATGCCGAGGCCGCGATCGGTGAGCACGATGTCTTCCGTGCCCGCGCCGCCGGTGACGTCGCCGGCGGAGAAGACGGGCACGCCCGACACCTTGAGATTGGTGGAGACCACCGAGCCCTCATAGCGCGCGTCCTCCCCGGCGAAGCGGCGGGCGAGCACGCCGGCCTGCTCATAGGCCGGGGCGACGAGGCCGTAGGTCATGCCGCGATGCTCGGCGCATTCGCCGATGGCGAAGATGTCCGGATCGGAGGAGGCGAGGGTGTCGTCCACCACGATGCCGCGCTTCACCTCCAGCCCCGCCGCGCGGGCGAGGTCCGCATTGGGGGTCACGCCGCAGGCCACCACGAGGATGTCGGCGGGGATCACGCGGCCGTCCTTCAGGCGCAGGCCGGTGACACGGCTCTCGCCTTCGATGGCTTCGCTCGCGGCGCCGAGCAGCACTTCGATGCCCTTGGCCTCCACGGCGCGGCGGAGGAAGGCACCGGCCGCGACGTCCAGCTGGCGTTCCATCAGCCGGTCCATGAGGTGGACGAGGCGGGTCTCGACGCCCGCGCCTGCAAGCCCGGCTGCCGCCTCGATGCCCAGCAGCCCGCCGCCGATGACCACGGCGCGCGTGCCGGGCACGGCGGCGGCGGCGAGCAGGGCTTCCACGTCCTTCAAATCGCGGAAGGTGTGGACGCCGGGCAGCTCCATGCCGGGCAGCGGCAGGCGGATGGGGTGGGAGCCGGTGGCCAGCACCAGCTTGCCGAAGGGCAGGCGGCGGCCGTCCGTCAGCACCACTTCGCGGGCGGTGCGGTCGATGGCGGCGGCGGGGGTGCCGTATTGCAGGGTCACGCCCCGCGCGCGCCACCAGGAGGCGGGCTTCATCTCCGCCTCGGCGGCGCTCATGTGGCCGGCGAGCACTTCGGACAGCAGCACGCGGTTATAGGCAAGATGCGGCTCCGCCCCGATCACCGCCACGGCGTGGCGGCCGAGCGCGCGCCGCGTCAGCTCCTCGCAGAGCTTCGCGGCGGCCATGCCGTTGCCGATGACGAGAAGGGGCTCGCTCACGTGCGTCTCCTCACTCGGCCGCGACCGGCGCCTTGGCGGCGGCGGCGATCATGACGGAGGAGAGGATGCCGTAGGCTTCCCCCCAGGCGTCCTTGGTCTCGGGCGTGAAATCCGGGCCGAGGCCGCGCTCCAGCGTCCAGATGAGCGCGGCGCCGACGGGGGCGTAGTGCTCGTCCTTCACGCCATAGGCCACATGCTTGCGGGCGAGGCTCTCGGCGGCGGGAACGATCTTCGAAAGGTCATTGAGGCCGGCGACGACGAGGCCCAGCGTCGCCATGAGCTTGGCGCCCTGGAGGCTCATGTCGCCCTTGAACAGGGGCTTCACCTGCGGCGCGATCTCGAACAGCCGACCGTAGAAGACGGCGGCGGCGGTGTCGGCGATGGGCACCACCTTGGCGAAGGAGTCCTGGATCAGCTCGATCTGGTGCGGGGTCAGGCTCATGGCGAAACTCCTGATGAAGGGCGCACGAACCCGTGCGCGCCGGTTGGGCGCGTGGTCTCGGCGGTCTAGGAGGACGGCGCGGGCAGGCCCGCGCCTCTATTGCGCGTCGATGGCGCGGACAGGCCGCGCCTTTTGGGGCTTAGGCCGCCTCGACGAAGCGGTGGCGCTCGTGGAGGAATTTCAGCACCGCCTCGCGGGCCTTGAGGTAGGTGGGGTTGGTCACCAGCTCGAGGCGCTTGCGCGGGCGGGTCAGATTCACCTCCAGCACCTCGCCCACATAGGCGGAGGGGCCGTTGGTCATCATCACGATGCGGTCGGAGAGCAGCACTGCCTCGTCCACGTCGTGGGTGATCATGAGGATGGTGTTGCCGAGCGTCGCGTGGATCTGCATCACGCTGTCCTGGAGATGCGCGCGGGTGAGCGCATCCAGCGCGCCGAACGGCTCGTCCAGCAGCAGCACCTTGGGCTCCATGGCCAGCGCCCGGGCGATGCCGACGCGCTGCTTCATGCCGCCGGAGATTTCGGAGGGGCGCTTGTCCTTGGCATGGCCCATCTGCACGAGGTCGAGATTGTGCAGGGTCCAGTCGTGCCGCTCGGCGCGCGAGCGGGTGCCGGAGAACACCTTGTCGACCGCGAGGCGCACGTTGTCATAGACGGTGAGCCAGGGCAGCAGGGAGTGGTTCTGGAACACGACGGCGCGGTCCGGGCCCGGGGAATTCACCTCCCGCCCGTCGAGGATCACCCCGCCGGTGGTGGCGGAGGTGAGGCCGGCGACGATGTTCAGCAAGGTGGACTTGCCGCAGCCGGAATGGCCGATGATGGAGACGTATTCGCCCTTGTCGATGTCGAGCGTCACCTCCTTCAGCACATTGGTGGAGGCGGAGCCGCGGGTGAAGGTCTTGTCGATGTGATCGAGCTTCAGATAGGCGCCCATGGAAGCCTCCTCAGGCAGCGGCGGTGCCGCGGGTGACGAAGGCGCCGACGGCGGCGATCATGCGGTCCAGAATGAAACCGGTGATGCCGACATAGAAGAGCGCCACGATGATGTCGCCGATGAGCGACGAGTTCCACGCATCCCAGATGAAGAAGCCGATGCCGACGCCGCCGATGAGCATCTCCGCCGCGATGATGGCGAGCCAGCTGAGGCCGATGCCGATGCGCAGGCCGGTGAAGATGTAGGGCGCGGCCGCCGGGATCATGATCTTCAGGAAGAATTCGATGGGGTTCAGCCGCAGCACCGCAGCAACGTTCCGGTAATCCTGCGGGATGTTGCGGATGCCCACCGCCGTATTGATGATGATGGGCCAGATGGCGGTGATGAAGATGACGAACACCGCCGCCGGCTGGCCGTCGCGGAACGCCGCGAGGGAGAGCGGCAGCCAGGCGAGGGGCGGAACGGTGCGCAGCACCTGGAACAACGGGTCGAGCCCGCGCATGGCCCAGGTGGACTGGCCGATGAGCACCCCGAGGCCCACGCCCGCCACCGCCGCGAGGCTGTAGCCCACCGCCACCCGCTGGAGCGAGGCGAGGATGTGCCAGAACAGGCCCTTGTCGAGGCCGCCCCGGTCATAGAAGGGGTGGGCGATCAGCTCCCACGAATTCTGGATGATGGAGGAGGGCGGCGGCAGGGCCGAGCCCGGGGCGCTGCACAGGATCTGCCACAGGCCCAGGAGCAGGGCGATGACGACGATGGGCGGGACGATGTTGGCCGCGGCCGTCTTCAGCAAGGGCACGATCTTCTCCGCCAGCGCCGGGCGCTTGCGCGCCGGCATCTTCACCACCTGGGCTGCCGGGGCTTGCGCCATCTTGGCAGGCGAGGATTTTTCCAGCTTGAGGGCGGGCATGGACATGAATGCGTCTCCGGGTTCGGGGCAGGGGGCGCCGCCCCCGTGGTCTGGGATCAGGGGCGGCGCCGCGCGATCACGAAATCCGCTTGATGCCGAGGCTCGACAAATAGGCGGACGGGTTTTCCGGATCGAAGACCTTGCCGTCGAAGAAGGTCTCCTTGCCACGCGAGGTGGAGGTGGGGATTTCGGCCGCCGGCACGGAGAGGGCTTTGGCCGCCTCGCGCCACATGTCCTCGCGGTTCACCTTGGCGATGAGGGCCTTGGCGTCGTAATCGGGCTCGAACTTGCCCCAGCGCTGGTCCTCGGTGATGAACCACAGGTCGTGGCTCTGGTAGGGGTAGGACGCATTGTCCTGCCAATACTTCATCATGACCGGGCTCTTCTCGACCACGCGGCCGGTGCCGTAGTCGAACTTGCCCTTCATGCGGTCCACCACGTCGGCGACCGGCACGTTGATCCACTGGCGCTTGGCGCAGATGGCCGCGACTTCCTCGCGGTTTTCCATCTTGTCGCACCACATCTGGGCTTCCATCACCGCCTTCAGCAGCGCCATGGCGGCCTTGGGGTTCTTGTCCACATAGGCGGCGCGCATGCCGAGCGCCTTCTCCGGATGGTCCTTCCAGAGCTCGCCGGTGGTGACGGCGGTGTAGCCGATCTTCTGGTGGATGAGCTGCTCGTTCCACGGCTCGCAGACGCAGAAGCAGTCCATGGTGCCCACCTTCATGTTGGCCACCATCTGGGCCGGCGGGACGACGATGGTCTCGATGTCCTTGTCGGGGTCGATGCCGCCGGCGGCGAGCCAGTAGCGGATCCACAGGTCATGGGTGCCACCGGGGAAGGTCATGGCGGCCTTCACCGACTTGCCGGAGGCCTTTTTCTTGTCCAGCGCTTCCTTGAAGGGCTTGGTATCGAGGCCGATCTTGAGGTCGATATATTCCTGGCCCACCGAGATGCACTGGCTGTTCAGGTTCAGCCGGGAGAGGATGTACATGGGAGTGGGGACGTTGTTCTGCGTCACCTTGCCGGCGGAGATCAGGTAGGGCATGGGCGTGAGGATGTGGGCGCCGTCGATGCCGTTGCCCTCGGAGCCGAGCACCAGATTGTCGCGCGTGGTGCCCCAGGAGGCCTGCTTGGCCACCGTCACGTCGGTCATGCCGTATTTGTCGAACAGGCCCTTTTCCTTGGCCACGAACAGGGGCGCCGCGTCGGTGAGGGCGATGAAGCCGAGCGTCGCCTTGTTGGTCTCCGGCGCCTCGGAGGCATAGGCCGCCGGCACGCCGCCGGGGAAGGCCATGCGGATGCTCTCGAACAGGGCGGCGGTGCCCAGCGCCGCGGCCGTGCCCTTCAGCAGCGAGCGGCGCGAGACGCCGGCGGGGGTGGAGGCGTCGGCTGCGGTGGAGACGGTTTCGTTGGGCCCGGACTTGAAAGCGTCGCTCATGTTCTTTTCCCCTGGATCGGCAAAGGCGGACGCGGAGACCCGAAACGAAAAAAGCCGCGGACATGCTCACGACCTTCCGGTCATGGCTGTCAGCGGCTCTGCTGCGGGTCCCAGCGTTGGGACGAATATGGGGCGCGGTCATCATCGACTGCGCCGCAGTGATAAAAGCAAGTGATGGGCCAAGTGCGCCCGGATGCTTAGGTCTCTGATTCCACGAATAAAATTATACTGATGAAAAATTGGGCGTGCGCGGTACCTGCACTTCCGTTGTTCATCTGATGATGCAGATGCCTGCGAAGTGTGCGCTGCGGCACGGCTTGGCCATTGGGTCGGCGGGCTTTCCCGCGCCGGCGGCGCGCGCGTTCGGCGGGTGCCGCGGCACTTGTCCCTTGCCGCCCCCTCGGGCATCGTGCGCGCCTCGATCGACCCCCGATCTTGCGACCCCCGATCCCGACCCCTGATCGCCGCTGCCGCCGGACCTTTGAAGGACGCCCCATGTCCCCCTCTCCCCGCCCCCTCAAGCCCGGCGACCATGTGTTCCTGGTGGATGGCTCCTCCTTCGTGTTCCGCGCCTATTTCCAGTCCATCAACCAGGACCGGAAGTACAATTTCCGCTCGGACCGGCTGCCCACGGGCGCGGTGCGCCTCTTCTGCACCAAGCTGTTCCAGTTCGTGCGCGACGGCGCCGTGGGCATCCGCCCCACCCACCTCGCCATCGTCTTCGACAAGTCGGAGGATTCGTTCCGCAAGGAGCTCTATCCCGACTACAAGGCCAACCGCTCCGAGCCGCCGGACGAGCTGATTCCCCAGTTTCCGCTCATGCGCGAGGCGGTGCGCGCCTTCGGCCTCATCCCGGTGGAGCAGGCGCGCTACGAGGCGGACGACATCATCGCCACCTATGCCGAGCATGCGGTGAAGGCCGGGGCGGACGTGCTCATCGTCTCCGCCGACAAGGATCTGATGCAGCTCATCGGCCCCAAGGTCGCCATGTACGATCCCGCCTCGGGCGAGAGCGGCGGGCGCGGGGCGCGCCCCGAACGGCGCATCGGCCTCGGCGAGGTTCAGGAATATTTCGGCGTGCCGCCGGAGAAGGTCACGGACGTGCAGGCGCTGGCCGGTGATTCCACCGACAACGTGCCCGGCGTGCCCGGCATCGGCATCAAGACCGCCGCCCAACTCATCGCCGAATATGGGGATCTCGAAACGCTGCTCGCCCGCGCCGGCGAGATCAAGCAGCCCAAGCGCCGCGAATCGCTCTTGAACAATCAGGAGGCCGCGCGCATCTCCAAGCAGCTCGTCACGCTGGTGCGCGACGTGGCGGTGGACGTGCCGCTGGAAGACCTCGTTCTGGAAGACCCGGACGCGAAGCGCCTCATCTCCTTCCTCAAGGCCATGGAATTCACCACCATCACCCGCCGCGTGGCCGAGGCCTATGGCGTGGAAGCCGGCGAGGTGGAGCCGGACCCGAAGCTCGCGCCCAGCGGCGGCGATCTCTTCGCCCCCGCCGCCGCGCCCACCGCAGACGGCGAAGCGCCGGCCGCCGCCGCCCAACCCGGCGCTGCCCTCGCCGCCCCCAGCGGCACGCCGACCCCGTCCGATCTCGCCCACCAGCGCGCGCAGGCCGCGCGGGCGACGCCGGTGGACCGCAAGGCCTACCGCACCATCCTCGATCTCGCCGAGCTGAAGGCGTGGTGTGCCAAGGCCATGGACCTTGGCGTCGTCGCCTTCGACACCGAGACCAATTCGCTGGACCCCATGCAGGCGGACCTCGTGGGCGTCTCGCTGGCGCTCTCGCCCAATGAGGCCTGCTACATCCCGCTGCTGCATCGGGGCGCGGGCGACGGTCTGTTCTCCGAGGGCCTGCTGCCGGGGCAGATCTCCCTCGGCGATGCCATCGCGGCCCTGAAGCCCATGCTCGAGAACAAGGGCACCCTCAAGATCGGGCACAATGTGAAGTATGACGAGGCGGTGTTGGCCCGCCACGGCATCGACGTCGCGCCCATCGACTGCACCATGTGCATGTCCTACGCGCTGGATGCCGGCAAGAACGGCCATGGCATGGACGAGCTTTCCGTCCTCCATCTCGGCCATCAGCCCATCGGCTATTCCGAGGTGACGGGGAAGGGCAAGGCGCAGATCACCTTCGACAAGGTGGCGCTGGAGCCCGCCACCGCCTACGCCGCCGAGGATGCGGACGTGACCCTGCGCCTGTGGCAGGTGCTGAAGCCCCGCCTCGCCGCTGAGGGCCGGACCACCGTCTACGAGACGCTGGAACGCCCGCTCATTCCCGTGCTGGCGCGCATGGAGAGCCGCGGCATCGCCATCGACAAGGCTATTCTGGCGCGGCTCTCCTCCGAATTCGCGCAGGGCGCGGCGCGGGTGGAGGACGAGATCGCGGAGCTGGCCGGCGAGCGGCTGAACGTGGGCTCGCCCAAGCAGATGGGCGACATATTGTTCGGCAAGATGAACCTCCCCGGCGGCACCAAGACCGCCACCGGCATGTGGTCCACCAAGGCCACCGCGCTGGAGGAGCTGGCCGAGCAGGGCCACAAGCTGCCGCAGAAGATCCTGGAATGGCGCCAGCTCTCCAAGCTCCGCTCCACCTATACGGACGCCCTGCCGAACTTCGTGCATCCGCAGACGAAGCGCGTCCACACCTCCTATGCGCTGGCCGCCACCACCACCGGGCGGCTCTCCTCCTCCGATCCCAACCTCCAGAACATCCCCGTGCGCACCGAGGAAGGCCGGCGCATCCGCCGCGCCTTCGTGGCGGAGGAGGGCAACCTTCTCGTCTCGGCGGACTATTCGCAGATCGAGCTGCGGCTTTTGGCCGAGATCGCGGAAATCCCGGCGCTGCGGCAGGCCTTCACCGAGGGGCTCGACATCCACGCCATGACGGCTTCGGAAATGTTCGGCGTGCCGGTGAAGGACATGCCGGGGGAAATTCGGCGGCGGGCGAAGGCCATCAATTTCGGCATCATCTACGGCATCTCCGCCTTCGGCCTCGCCAACCAGCTGGGCATTCCGCGCGAGGAGGCGGGGCAGTACATCAAGCGCTATTTCGAGCGCTTCCCCGGCATCCGCGACTACATGGAGGAGACCAAGACCTTCTGCCGCGAGCACGGCTATGTTGAAACGCTGTTCGGCCGGCGCTGCCACTATCCCGACATCGCGGCGAAGAACCCGTCTCTGCGCGCCTTCAATGAGCGCGCCGCCATCAACGCCCGCCTCCAGGGCACGGCCGCCGACATCATCCGTCGTGCCATGATCCGCATGGAGCCGGCGCTGGCGCATGCGGGCCTTTCCGCCCGCATGCTGCTGCAGGTGCACGACGAACTGGTGTTCGAGGTGCCGGAGGCCGAGGCCGAGGCGACGCTGCCCGTGGTGCGCCACGCCATGGAGACGGCGGCGGCCCCCGCCGTCCATCTCGCCGTGCCGCTGAAGGTGGACGCGCGGGCGGCGAAGAACTGGGAAGAGGCGCACTGAGGGGCCGCGCATGAACCCTCTCCCCCACGGGGAGAGGGGGCGTCGCGCGCGGTCGGCCGCAGGGTGGATCCCCCGCCATGGCGGGGGATGAGTGCCGCTTGTGAAGAAGCGGCGCCTGAGCGAACCCACCGGCACCGGTCAAAGACCGGAGCCGATTGTCTCAGTCGTCCAGCTTCTTGCTCATCAGCTGGTAATCCTTGGTAAACTTCAGATCGTAGACGCGCCCGTCAGCACACCGGGCATTGTCGATGTCGAAGTAGCCGTCATCATCGAATTTCCAATAGCCGCCTGAGCAGCTCTGGGCCTTCATCACTTCTTCGATCTTCACGCGTTCCGCCTCGGTTACAGGACGGTCCTTGTCGGCAAGTGCCGGAAGAGTGGACAGAGCGAGAACAGCGCAAGTCAACGCAAGACGCATGATACCCCCCAAATCGCGCGAATGCCGCCCTCGGCAAGCGCTGCGGTAAATTAGACCTCACGCTGCCGTGAGGCTAGCTTTGCCGTAAGGGAAGGGGTGAGTAATTGTTCGGGTTGACGCCGCCGCCCCACAAGCTGCTAAAGACCGTCTCCCGTTTCCCCTTTATCCCAGAAGGACACATCATGAGCATCGAACGGCTCGACAAGGGCGCCCGCATGAGCGAGGCGGTGATCCACGGCAACACCGTCTATCTCGCCGGCCAGGTGGCCGAGGGGCCGGACGTGGAGAGCCAGACGAAGGCCGTGCTCGCCTCCATCGACAGCCTGCTGGCCCGCGCCGGCACCGACAAGTCGCGCATCCTCACCGCCACCATCTGGCTGTCGGACATCAAGAATTTCGCCGCCATGAACAGCGTGTGGGACACCTGGGTGGACAAGGCCAATCCCCCCGCCCGCGCCACCAGCGAAGGCAAGCTCGCCGCGCCGCAGTTCCTGGTCGAGATCATCGTCGTCGCCGCCCGCGGCTGAGAGGCTGGGGTCTCCCTCTCCCCTCGAAGTCGGCTTTTGCCGACTTCGGTTTTCACGAAATGAACTCGGCATCAGCCGAGTTCATGCGGGAGAGGGTGGATCGCGGCGCAGCCGCGAGACGGGTGAGGGGGTGGCGCCGCAGGCGCATTTCCAGCGGTCTTTACCCCTCACCCCCGGCCCCTCTCCCGCAAGGGGAGAGGGGTGGCGCCCGGTGTTCTTGAAGCTTACCTTCTTGGCTTGACGTTTTTCCGGAGCTTTTCCCATGGCCGCCCCAGGCGCCGAATCCAGCAGCCCCCGTGCCCCGCGTGAGACGCGGCAGGCGCGTATGGAGGCGCTTGCCCGCCTGCCGCTGTTCTTCGGGCTCGAGGGCCGGCGCGTGCTGGTGGCGGGCGGCGGCGAGCCGGCGGCCTGGAAGGCGGAGCTTCTCTCCGCCGCCGGGGCGCGGGTGGAGGTGATCGCCCCCGCCGTCTGCGAGGACATCTGGCGGCTGGCCGGCGCGCCGACCCACGGCCCCATCGCCGTGCATGTGCGCGACTGGCATCCGGACGATATCGAGGGCGCGGCCCTCGCCATCGGCGATTTCGAGGATGCGGACGCGGCCGAGCGCTTTTCCGCCGCCGCCCGCGCGGCCGGCGTGCCGGTGAACGTCATCGACCGGCCGGCTTTGTGCGACTTCACCTTCGGGGCGATCGTGAACCGCTCGCCCCTCGTGGTGGGTATCTCCACGGATGGCGCCGCCCCCGTGTTCGGGCAGGCGGTGCGGGCCAAGATCGAGGCGCTGCTGCCCTCCGGTTTCCGCGCCTGGGCGCAGGCGGCGAAGACGTGGCGCGCGGCGGTGACCGAGCGCGGCCTCTCCTTCCACGCCCGCCGCGCCTTCTGGGAGCGGTTCGCGGCGAAAGCCCTCGCCGAGCCCCATCGCGCGCCGGAGGAGACCGACCGCGCCGCATTGTTCGCTGCGCTCGAGACGCAGGGCTCAATACCGCACGGCGGCTCGGTGGTGCTGGTGGGCGCGGGGCCGGGCGACCCCGAGCTTCTGACGCTGAAGGCCGTGCGCGCGCTGCAATCGGCCGACGTGGTGCTCTATGACGACCTCGTGTCCGGCGCGATCCTCGATTTCGCCCGGCGCGAGGCGAAGAAGATGCTGGTGGGCAAGACCGGCTACGGCCCGTCCTGCAAACAGGACGACATCAACGCTTTGATGGTGGAGCTGGCCCGCGAGGGCCGCCGCGTGGTGCGCCTGAAGGGCGGCGAGCCCATGATCTTCGGCCGGGCCGGCGAGGAGATCGCCCATTGCCGCGCGGCCGGCGTGCCGGTGGAGGTGGTGCCGGGCATCTCTTCCCCCCAGGGCGCGGCGAGCCGGCTCGTCACCTCCCTGACCCATCGCGACCACGCGCGACGGCTGCAATTCGTCACCGCCCATGCCCGCGACGGGAAATTGCCCGCCGATCTCGACTTCAAGGCGCTCTCCGACAAGGCGGCCACCACCGTCGTCTACATGCCGCGCCGGACCCTGCCGGACCTCGTGCGCAACCTGCTTGCGGCCGGCATCGAGCCGGCGACGCCCGCCGTGGCCATCTTCTCGGTCACGCGGCCGGAGGAGAAGGTGGTGATCGCCACCGTCGCCAGCCTCGTGGAGGCTGTGACCCGCGCCGTGGACGAAGGGGCGGACGGCCCCTGCCTCGTGCTCTACGGCCATGCCCTGTCGGAAGTCGCGGCGCAGGACCTGCCGCAGGCGGCCGAGGCCGCGCGGGGATAGGGCAAGGCGGATGCCCCGGACGAGCCGGGGCATGACGACACCCCGCCTCACATGTTGGGATAGTTCGGCCCACCGCCGCCTTCCGGCGCGGTCCAGGTGATGTTCTGGTTGGGGTCCTTGATGTCGCACGTCTTGCAGTGGACGCAGTTCTGCGCGTTGATCTGGAAGCGCGGGGCGTCCGCCCCCTCCTCGATCCACTCATAGACGCCGGCGGGGCAGTAGCGGTTGGAGGGGCCGGCATAGATGTCGTGCTCCGACGCCTTCTGCAGGGCCATGTCCTTCACGACCAGATGCACCTGCTGGTTCTCCTCGTGGTTGGTGTTCGAGAGGAACACCGAGGAGAGCTTGTCGAAGGTGAGCACGCCATCGGGGCGGGGATACTGGATCTTCTTGCAGTCCTTGGCCGGCTTCAGCGAGGCGGCGTCGGTCTTGCCGTGCTTCAGCGTGCCGAACAGAGAGAAGCCGAACGTGTTGGTCCACATGTCCAGCGCGCCGAGCGAAATGCCGACGAAGGTGCCGAGCTTCGACCACAGCGGCTTCACGTTGCGCACCTTCTTCAGGTCCGCGCCGATGGCCGAGGAGCGCCAGGCCGCCTCGTAGCTGGAAAGCTCGTCGTGGCTGCGCTCGGCGGCGAGGGCGTCCAGCAGGTGGTCGGCGGCGAGCATGCCGGAGAGCACCGCATTGTGGCTGCCCTTGATGCGCGGCACGTTCACGAAGCCCGCCGCGCAGCCCACCAGCACGCCGCCGGGGAAGGAGAGCTTGGGCACGCTCTGGTACCCGCCCTCGGTGATGGCGCGGGCGCCGTAGGCGATGCGCTTGCCGCCCTCGAAGGTGTCGCGGAAGGTGGGATGGGTCTTGAAGCGCTGGAACTCGTCGAAGGGCGAGAGCCAGGGGTTCTGGTAGTTGAGGTGGACCACGAAGCCCACCACCACCTGCTCGTCGTCGATGTGGTAGAGGAAGGCGCCGCCGCCGGTCTTGCCGTCGAGCGGCCAGCCGAAGGCGTGCTGCACGAGGCCGGGCTTGTGATTCTCCGGCTTCACCTTCCACAGTTCCTTCAGGCCGATGCCGAACTTCTGCACGTCGCGGCCCGCGCCCAGGTCATACTTGGCGATGATCTGCTTCGTCAGGTGCCCGCGCGCGCCCTCGGCGAACACGGTGTAGCGGCCGCGCAATTCCATGCCGCGGGTGAATTCGCCCTTGGGGACGCCGTTCTTGTCCACGCCCATGTCGCCGGTGGCGATGCCGGTGACGGCGCCCTTGTCGTCATAGAGGATCTCGTCGGCGGCGAAGCCGGGGTAGATCTCCACCCCCAGCGCCTCGGCCTTCTGGGCGAGGAAGCGGCAGACATTGCCCAGCGAGCCGACGAAATTGCCGTGATTGTTCATCAGCGGCGGCATGGCGAAATTGGGCAGGCGGACACCGCCGGCCGGGCCAAGCAGGTAGAAGGCGTCGTCCGTGACCTGCACGGTGAGGGGCGCATCCGCCTCCGCGCGCCAGCCGGGAACGAGGGCGTCGAGGCCCACCGGATCGATGACCGCGCCGGACAGGATATGGGCGCCGACTTCCGAGCCCTTCTCCACCACCACGACGGAGATGTCGGTGCCGCGCTCGGCGGCCTGCTGCTTCAGGCGGATGGCGGTGGCAAGGCCCGCAGGGCCGGCGCCGACCACCACCACATCATAATCCATGCCTTCGCGCTCAGGCAGCTCCGCCGCGCTCATACGCCTGCTCCCGTCCGTCAATCCCGTTGATTGGACTTTTTCCACGACACGCCGGCAAAGACAACCGCGCACTGCCGTTTAGGGCAACATCTTTCCGTATGTGGGAATATAATGCCGCCGCACTGGAAAGTGTGGTGCGGCGCGGCATGCCGGGCTTCGCGCTGGGCGCTTCAATGGCTAAAAGGAATTCATGAGCGTGACCGCCGACAGGGACTTCGCCGACTGGGCCGACATTCTCGCCTTCCACTGGGAGGCGGGCGTGGACGTGGCCATCGGCGAGGTGCCGGTGGACCGCTTCGCCGAGAGCGCGGCCGAGCCGAGCCGGTCCCGGCCGCCGGCCCCCCCGGTGCGCGACGCCGGCTCCACCGGCGCGGCGTCCGGCGGCCCGGCGGGCTTTGCCCCGAGCCGCCCGGCCCCCTCCCGCAACCAGCCGGCGCGGCCGGCTGCTCCTGCGACGCCCACCCTTGTGACCCAGCCGCCGGACGAGGCGGTGATGGGCGCGCGCGAGGCGGCCCGGGCCGCCGCAAGCCTCGACGAGTTGAAGGCGATCCTCGACGGCTTCGAGGGCTGCGCGCTGAAGCGCACCGCGAGCCGGCTGGTGTTCGCCGATGGCAATCCGGCCGCGAAGGTCATGTTCGTGGGCGAGGCGCCCGGCCGGGACGAGGACCAGCAGGGGCTGCCCTTCGTCGGCCGCTCCGGCAAGCTGCTGGACCTGATGCTGGCCTCCATCGGCCTCGACCGCACCAGCGCCTACATCGCCAACGTCATTCCCTGGCGCCCGCCGGGCAACCGCACGCCGACGCCGCAGGAGACGGCGGTGTGCCTGCCCTTCATCGCCCGGCAGATCGAGCTGGCGGACCCGGATATTCTCGTGTGTCTGGGTGGTCCCTCGGCGCAGGCGCTGCTCGGCACCACCGAGGGCATCACCAGGCTGCGCGGCCGCTTCATGGATTACGACACCGGCACGCGTACCATCCGCGCCATCGCCACCTTCCACCCGGCCTACCTGCTGCGCACCCCGCTCGGCAAGCGCTTCGCCTGGCGCGACATGCTGGCGGTGGAGGCGCTGCTGGCGGGGAAGGGCGGGGGCTGAGGGGGGGATTTCCCCTATGTCGCCGCGCCAGCCTTGGCGCTTTGAGCCACCGTCATGGCCGGGCTTGTCCCGGCCATCCACGTCGGGCCGACGGATCACGCGTCAAAAGGCGTTCCCAGCCGAACCGCGTGGATGCCCGGGACAAGCCCGGGCATGACGGCGCGTGGGAGGCGATGGCGGTGGTGTGCGATGGCAGCGCGCAGGCGCGCCCGCTACTTCCCGTACCCCAGCGGGGCGCTGACCAGCGAGGAGTTGCGGTAGCGGGGGTCGGAGGTGACTTCCTCGCCCACCCAGTCGGGCAGGTCCACCTGCTGGTCGATGCCGTCCAGTTCCACCTCGGCCATGACGAGGCCGTCATTCTCGCCCTCGAACACGTCCACGGTCCACAGGCGGCCGGCATGCTGGACGGAATAGCGGGTCTTCTCGATGAGCGGCCGGGCGCAGAGCGTCTCCAGCATCACCCGCGCATCCTCGACCGGGATGGGATATTCGAACTCGGCCCGCGCGAGGCCCTGCGTCTTGCCCTTCACGGTGATGAAGGCGTCGCCGTCGGCGATGCGGATGCGCACCGTCGCCCCATCCTGTGAGAGGTAGCCTTGGCGGATGGGCGTGGCGCGCGCGCCCGCCCGCCATGCGTGGGAGGTGACGAGGAACTTGCGCTCGATCTCGACGGGCATCTTTCGGCCGGTTGGGCTGTGGATGGCCCAGCATAGACCGAAGGGGGCGCCCCTCGTCCAGCCCCGCGGAGGACGTCCAACCCCCGATGTGGCCGAAGAAAACGATTTCAGACTGCCGCATGCGTCAACAGGCAGCACATTACGAAGCGTCGACTCCGGTCAGGCTCATGCTTCGCAGCGACGGGAGCGCGCGCGGAACGTGCGCTCCCGTTCGTGCTGCACGCGTCAGGCGTGGGCCTTGGACTTGCTGCTCTTCGCCGCCCCGGTGTCGAAATCGTCCCGCGAGGGCGGGTTGGTGGCGCCGATGGTGGTGATGCGCATGATGTTGGTGGTGCCGGGCTTGGCGAAGGGCACGCCGGCGGTGATGGCGAGGCGGTCGCCCGGCTTGCCGAGGCCATGCTCCACCGCGGTGCGCACGGCGGTGTCCACCATCTCGCCGAAGGAGTGGATGTCCTCCTTCATGTGCACGGCGTGCACGGCGTAGGACAGGGCGAGGCGCCGCGCGGTCTCGACCTTCGGCGTGAGGCCGAGGATCGGAATGGCGGGCCGCTCGCGCGCGGCGCGCAGGCCGGTGGTGCCGGAGAGGGTGAAGGCGACGAAGGCCGAGGCATCCACCGCGATGGCCGCCTGATAGGTGGCCTTGGTGACGGCATCACCGATGGTCTTGCCCCATTCCGACTGGGTGGCGTCGAGCACCTGCCGGTAGCCGGGATCGCACTCCACATGGCGGATGATGTCGTCCATGAAGGTCACGGCCTCCACCGGGAACTGGCCGGCGGCGGTCTCGGCGGAGAGCATCACGCAGTCCGCGCCCTCATAGACGGCGGTGGCCACGTCCGACACCTCGGCGCGGGTGGGCACGGGGGCGGTGATCATGGATTCCAGCATCTGCGTCGCCACGATCACCGGGCGGCCGTACTTGCGGGATTCCGCGATCATGCGCTTCTGCAACGCCGGCACCTCGGCCAGCGACATTTCCACGCCGAGATCGCCGCGCGCCACCATGATGGCGTCGGAGAGTTCCACCAGTTCGGTGAGATGCTCCACCGCGGCGGGCTTCTCCATCTTCAGCATGATGGCGGCGCGGTCCTTGATGAGGCCGCGCGCCTCGTGGATGTCCTCCGGGCGCTGCACGAAGGAGAGGGCGATCCACTCCACCCCCGCCTCGCAGGCGAATTCGAGGTCGTGGCGGTCCTTCTCCGTGAGGGGAGAGAGGGGCAGCACCACGTCGGGGATGTTGAAGCCCTTGTTGTTGGAGAGCTTGGTGCCCGCCACCACCTGGGCCTCCAGGAAGCCGGCGCCCTTCTTCACCACCTTCAGGCGCACCTTGCCGTCGTCGCACAGCACGGTGGAGCCCACCGTGAGGGCCTCAAGGATGTCGGGGTGGGGAATGGGCACGCGGGTCTCGTCGCCGGGGCGGTCCACGTCGGCGTCGAAGTGGAGCACGTCGCCCGCCTTGAGCGCGATGGAGCCGTCCTTGAAGCGGCCGATGCGGAGCTTGGGACCCTGCATGTCGGCGATGACGCCGATGGGCCGGTTCATCTCCTTCTCCAGCCGCCGGATGCGGGCCAGCACCTCGCCGTGATCGGCCTGGGTGCCGTGGGAGAAGTTGAGCCGGAACACGTCCACGCCGGCGAGGAACAGCGCCTTCAGCTTCTCTTCGCTGTTGGAGGCGGGCCCGACCGTGGCGACGATCTTGGTGGCGCGCTGGCGCTTGAGGGGGTGATGGCGCTTGTTGGGCATGTGTCGTCCTCCGGCTGGCGCGTTCGCGCTCGGTTCAGTGTCTTCTAGAGCATTTTCAGGCGAGGGGGGCTCTGGCTCTCATGAAGAAAATGCGTGAACTCAAGAGCCTGGCTCGCCTCCCGTCCGCCGAACGGCAATCGATGTAGTCGATATCATGCGCGTCTTTGATGTACGCATAAAGTCGCATAAACGGCAGCAGGGCTGACCGTTGCGGGCATCTCAGGCGTCCGTTTCGCCCCCCTTTCGGCGCCGGAGGTGGGGGCGCGATTTGAGGCGGCGGAGGCGCGCCGGGAACGCTGTCGGCGCGCCTCTTCCGAAGGGGTCGCGCGGACCCGTCCGGGATGCCGGCGGCGCGGGGGAGGAAACCGTCCGCGCCGCCAAGGGTGTCGTCGTGGTGCTGCGTGCGATCCGGCGGCCTCAGGCGTCCGGGGCCACGGTGTGGTTGGCCATCAGCTCGAGGGCCTTCACCATGGCGGAGTGGTCCCACTTGGAGCCGCCGTGGGCGGCGCAGGCGTTGAACAGCTCCTGGCAGGTGGCGGTGTTGGGCAGGCTCACGCCCAGCGCCTTGGCGCTCTGGAGGGCGAGGTTGAGGTCCTTCTGGTGCAGCTCGATGCGGAAGCCCGGATCGAAGGTGCGCTTCACCATGCGGTCGCCGTGGATCTCGAGGATCTTGGACGAGGCGAAGCCGCCCATCAGCGCCTCGCGCACCTTGGCCGGGTTGGCACCCGCCTTGGAGGCGAACAGAAGAGCCTCGCCCACCGCCTCGATGGTCAGCGCGACGATGATCTGGTTGGCGACCTTGGTGGTCTGGCCGTCGCCATTGCCGCCGACGAGGGTGATGTTCTTGCCCATCTTCTCGAACAGGGGCTTCACCTTGTCGAACGCGCCATCCGGCCCGCCCACCATGATGGTGAGGGAGGCGGCCTTGGCGCCCACCTCGCCGCCGGAGACCGGGGCATCGAGATAGTCGCAGCCGAGCGCGTTGATCTTCTGCGCGAAGCCCTTGGTGGCGACCGGGGAGATGGAGCTCATGTCCACCACGATCTTGCCGGCCGAGAGGCCTTCGGCGACGCCGCCCTTGCCGAACAGCGCCTCTTCCACGTGCGGGGTATCCGGCACCATGGTGATGATGATGTCGGCCTGCTTCGCCACCTCGGCGGAGGAGGCGCAGGTGGTGGCGCCCTTGGCGGTCAGCGCCTCGGGCACCTTCACCACGTCATAGACGAACAGCGTGTGCCCGGCGTCGATGAGGTGGCCGGCCATGGGGGCGCCCATGATGCCAAGGCCGATGAATCCCACGTTCATGTGCGTTTCTCCTGAAGAGTGCTTTTGCGTATTGGCGAGGGCTTCTCCCCTCTCCCCTCGCGGGAGAGGGGCCGGGGGTGAGGGGGGCGGCGCCGGACCCCTCACCCGTCCCGCGGCGATGCCGCGGTCCACCCTCTCCCGCAAGGGGAGAGGGGTAAAACAGCTCAGCCCTTGTAGGGGGCGAACCAGCCGATGCCTTCGTCGGTGGTGGTCTTCGGCTTGTATTCGCAGCCGATCCAGCCGTCGTAGCCGGTATCGTCGATGGCCTTGAACAGGAAGGGATAGTTGATCTCGCCCGTGCCCGGCTCGCCGCGGCCGGGATTGTCCGCCAGCTGGATGTGCTTGATGCGGGCGATGTTGGCGCGGATCGTCGGGGTCAGATCCCCTTCCATGATCTGCATGTGGTAGATGTCGTACTGGAAGAAGATGTCGTCCGCGCCGACTTCATCCAGCACCGCCAGCGTCTGCTTGGTGTTGGTGAGGTGGAAGCCGGGGATGTCGCGGGTATTGATGGCCTCGACGACGAACGGGATGCCCGCCTTCTTCAGCTCCGCCGCGGCGAACTTCAGGTTCTTGATCAGGGTCTCGTGGACCTTTTCGGCCGGCACGTCCTTGGGGGTGAGGCCGGCGAGGCAGTTGATGGCCTTGGTGTTCAGGGCCTTCGCATACTCGATGCCCTTACCCACGCTGTCCTGGAACTCGCCCTCGCGGCCGGGGATGCAGGCGATGCCGCGCTCGCCCACCGCCCAGTTGCCGGCCGGCAGATTGTGCAGCGCCTGGGTGAGATTGTACTTCGCCAGCTTCTCCGCCAGCGCGTCCTTCTCATAGGGATAGGGGAAGAGATATTCGACGCCCGTGAAGCCGGCATTGGCGGCCTTCTCGAAGCGGTCGAGGAAATCGATCTCGTTCCACAGCATGGTGAGATTGGCGGCGAACTTGGGCATGCGTCTCTCCGCGGGCTGAGCCCGGTTTTTTGAGGAGTGGGCAGGATGGCACCTCCCGGCACCGTCATGCCCCGGCTTGTCCGGGGCATCCACGGTTTTGTTGAGAGGGGCGTCCGGGGGAGGGGTGGATCCCCCGGACAAGCCGGGGGATGACGTCCTGTGCGGTGCCGACGCCGGTGCGCCGGCCCTACTCGGCCGGCTCCAGGGCGCGCACGTCGCTGAGCGGCACGTCAAGGACTTCCTCGAACTCGTTCACGGCGTTGATCTCGACGCCCATGGCGATGTTGGTCACGCGCTCCAGGATGAACTCCAGCACCACCGGCACCTGATGCTCGTCCATGAGCTTCTGGGCGTTGGCGAAGGCATCCTTGAACTCGTTCGGGGTGCGCACGCGGATGGCCTTGCAGCCGAGGCCCTCGGCCACCGCCACATGGTCCACGCCGTAGGCCCCGACCTCCTCCGAATTGATGTTGTCGAAGGAGAGGCTCACCTCGAAGTCCATGTTGAAGCCGCGCTGCGCCTGACGGATCAGGCCGAGGTAGGAGTTGTTCACCACCACGTGCAGGTAGGGCAGCTTGTGCTGGGCGCCCACCGCCAGCTCCTCGATGAGGAACTGGAAGTCGTAGTCGCCCGAGAGCGCGACGATCTTGGCGTCGGGCCGCGCGGCGCGCACGCCGAGGGCCGCCGGCAGGGTCCAGCCGAGGGGGCCGGCCTGGCCGCAATTGATCCAGTGGCGCGGATGGTAGACGTGCAGGAACTGCGCGCCGGCGATCTGCGAGAGGCCGATGGTGGAGACGTAGGTGACGTCCTTGCCCAGCGCCTCGTTCATCTCCTCATAGACCCGCTGGGGCTTCAGCGGCACGGCGTCGAAATGGCTCTTGCGCAGCATGGTCTGCTTGCGGGCGAGGCATTCGTCGGCCCAGGCCGTCCAGTCCGGCAGCTTGCCGGCGGCCTTCAGCTCCTTCGCGGCGGTCACGAACAGCTCCAGCGCGGCCTTGGCGTCGGAGACGATGCCGAAGTCGGGGCCGAACACGCGGCCGATCTGGGTGGGCTCGATGTCCACGTGGATGAACTTGCGGCCCTGGGTGTAGACCTCCACCGAGCCGGTGTGGCGGTTGGCCCAGCGGTTGCCGATGCCGACCACGAAGTCGGAGGCCAGCATGTTCGCATTGCCGTAGCGGTGCGAGGTCTGGAGGCCGCACATGCCGGCCATCAGCGGATGGTCGTCGGGAATGGTGCCCCAGCCCATGAGGGTGGGGATGACCGGGATGCCGGTCAGCTCGGCGAACGCCACGAGGAGGTCGGAGGCATCCGCGTTGATGATGCCGCCGCCGGCGACGATGAGCGGCTTGTTGGCGTCGAGGATCATCCCCATCGCCTTGTCGATCTGCGCCCGCGTGGCGGACGGCTTGTAGACCGGGAGCGGCGCGTAGGTCTCCTCGTCGAACTCGATCTCCGCCATCTGCACGTCGATGGGCAGGTCAATGAGCACCGGGCCGGGGCGGCCGGAGCGCATGACGTGGAACGCCTGCTGGAACACCATGGGCACCAGCGCCGGCTCGCGCACGGTGACGGCCCACTTGGTGACGGGCTTGGCGATGGATTCGATGTCCACCGCCTGGAAGTCTTCCTTGTAGAGGCGGGCGCGGGGCGCCTGGCCGGTGATGCACAGGATCGGGATCGAGTCCGCCGAGGCCGAATAGAGGCCGGTGATCATGTCCGTGCCGGCGGGGCCGGAGGTGCCGATGCACACGCCGATGTTGCCGGCCACCGCGCGGGTGTAGCCCTCGGCCATGTGGGAGGCGCCCTCCACATGCCGGGCGAGCACATGGCGGATGGAGCCGCGCGCCTTCATGGCGGAATAGAGCGGGTTGATGGCCGCGCCCGGAACACCGAAGGCGCAGGAGATGCCTTCCTTCTCGAGAACACGGACGGCGGCGTCGACGGCGCGCATGCGGGCCATGGCAGTCCTCCCTTTGGCGTGATGCCTTTGGTCTTGTTGCTTCGTCCTCGCCGGCCGCGATCCTTCAGGGATCTTCACGGGGGAACTTCGCGGGGAATTTCGCGGCCTTGGACTTTCGTCTTGGATACGCCCGCACCGTTTTCGCTTCTATGGGAAGAAACGGAATGACATTCGTGCCGCCTGAGCAATAATGCTGCGAACTGCATGCCCCGCCCGCCTCGGGCGGTGACAGGGTGCGGCAATTGGGGGAGGCGGGGATGGCGAGAGGTAAGGGGAGGGCGCTCGGGGCGCGTGTCCTCGGGGTACTTGCGGCGACGGCTTTAGTCTCGGGCGCAGTTCTCGTCTCGGGCGCGCGCGCTCAGGCGCTGAGCGAACTCTCCTGCAAGGCGCTGTGGTACCAGCGCAACGCGGTCTATGCGGAGCAGGGCTATTGCTTCAAGACCAAGGACGCCATCGCCACCTTCGGCGCCCGTTGCTACGCCCCGTTCGGCAAATTGACGCCGGACCAGCAGCGCTATGTGAACGAGGTGCAGGCCTGGGAGGCCCGCAAAGGCTGCCGCTGAGCGGGCGCTGATTCCGCATCCTGCTGCGAATGGATCGCAGAGACCCGCGACGATCGCGCTTGGCATGCTATAGATACCATCCCGCCCTGTCGGGGCTCCCGCGCGGTCGTCCGCCAGCCCCGCCACACCGCACCGCAACGACATGGCCACGGCGCCCATGACCGACATCGCCACGCGCGTCTACAACCACACCTGGAAGATCGACCCCATCGTGCGGTCCGTGCTCGACACGGACTTCTACAAGCTGCTGATGGGGCAGACGATCTTCAACCGGCACCGGTCGACCCGCGTCACCTTCGGCATCCACAATCGCTCCACTTCGGTGCGGCTGGCCGACATCATCGACATCGGCGCCCTGCGCGAGCAGCTCGACCATGTGCGCTCCCTCTCGCTCACGCGGGGCGAGAGCACCTGGCTGCGCGGCAACATGTTCTACGGCAAGCGGCAGATGTTCTCGCCGGACTATGTGGCCTGGCTGGAGGGCTTCCGCTTCCCCGCCTATCACCTGGAGAAGGTGGACGGGCAGTACGAGCTGACCTTCGAGGGGCCGTGGGTCGAGACCACCATGTGGGAGATCCCCGCCCTCTCCATCATCAACGAATTGCGCTCGCGCGCCGTGCTGAAGGACATGGGCAAGTTCGAGCTGCAGATCCTCTATGCCCGGGCCATGGCGCGGGTGTGGGAGAAGGTGCAGTTCCTGAAGTCCCTCGGCCGCATCAACATCGCCGATTTCGGCACCCGCCGCCGCCACGGCTATCTCTGGCAGGACTGGTGCGTGCAGGCGCTGATGGAGGGGCTGGGCGAGGGCTTCCTCGGCACCTCCAACTGCCTCATCGCGCTGCGCCACGAGGTGGAGGCCACAGGCACCAACGCCCACGAGCTGCCCATGGTCTATGCGGCGCTCGCCCGCAACGACGACGAATTGCGCTGGGCGCCCTACCAGGTGCTCGCCGACTGGCAGGACGATTACGACGGCAATTTGCGCGTCATCCTGCCCGATACCTACGGCACCTCAGGCTTCCTGGAACGCGCCCCCGACTGGGTGACGCACTGGACCGGCATCCGCATCGACAGCAAGGACCCCATCGCCGGCGGCGAGGAGGCCATCGCGTGGTGGACGTCCCGCGGGCAGGACCCGCGGGAGAAGCTCGCCATCTTCTCCGACGCCCTCGATGCGGAGGAGGTGGCGCGCATCCACCGTACCTTCGCCGGCCGCATCCGCCTCGGCTTCGGCTGGGGCACGCTGCTCACCAACGATTTCCGGGGCCTGGCGCCCAACGGGGCGCTCGATCCCATCTCCATCGTCTGCAAGGTGATCGCCGCCAACGGCCACCCGGCGGTGAAGCTCTCCGACAACCCCACCAAGGCCATGGGGCCGCCCAGCGAGGTCGAGCGCTACAAAAGGGTGTTCGAGGTGGGCGAGCAAGAGGCGCGTAGCGCCCTGGTTTAGAGGGCGGCGCGCACCGCCCTCGTGTGAGGCGCGGCGCGCGGTCCCGCCGGCTCAGTTCTTCAGCGCCGCCGTCCCGTCCACCGCCGCCGGGAATGGCAGGTCCGTGATCAGCCGCGCGCTCGGCTTGTCCTGGGCGAAGATGGTGTCGAGATCGAGGGTCAGGAACGTCGTCCGGTGGGCGTAGTCGGTGATCATCAGCTTGTTGTGGGTGAGGTCCTTGATGGCGACCCACTGGGTGTAGTCCGAGACCACCGCGTCGCCGTCCTTGCTCTGCGCGACGCCCAGCGGAATATCCACCGTGTTCAGGATGTGGCCGATGGCGGCGGAGGCGTCGGCGGCGTCCTTCGGCTGGGCCATGGAATGGCGCATGAAGGCCGCGCGCACGAAGCGCGAGGGCGGGGTGAAGTCGCCCGGCAGCCCGGTGGCGCCGCCGCCCTGGCCGATGGCCGTGACGTTGGCCGTGCCGAACCGGCGGTCGGCGACGCCCATGGTGGAGAGATTGAGGTAGTTGCGCAGGTTCAGGAGATGCCAGTCATAGGGCGGCGAATTGGTGAGGACGCTCGCCACATTGTCGTGGATCTGCAGTTCGCCCCCCACATATTCCACGATGATGCTGGCGCCCGAGCGGTCGGTGAAGACCATGTGGATGGTGGGCGGGGTCGGCCCGCTCGGCAGCGAGGCATCGGACCAGACCTTGGTCTTCGCCAGAGCGGCCCGCATCTCGGCCACCGTGCCGTGCATCCCCAGCGCCCAGGCGCCGAAGCCGAGGATGGAGACGTAGGATGTGTCCGCCTTGGTGACGGTCTGGTAGGTGGTGAAGCCGGGCAGGAAATTGCCGCTCATGCCGAGGCCGGCCGCGTTCTGTCCCTCCAGCACGGCGCCGCCGGGGATGATCTCGGCGCTGATCCCGACGACCGGATAGAGCGTCTTCACCTTGTTCTCGGGCAGGCCGAGGTTCGAGGGCGCCGTGAGCGTCAGGGCCGTGCCCTTGGGCATGCTCACGAGCGTCCATTTCATGTCGAACGCCCATTCCATGGTGCGGCCGGCGATCACCGTCTTGTCGGCCGCGACCACGTTCACCGCGGTGCAGGCCACGGCGAGCCCGGCGTTCTGGATGGGAAGGAATGCGGCAAGTGCAGCCGCCAGG
Organism: Xanthobacter aminoxidans; assembly: GCF_023571765.1. Taxonomy (GTDB): domain Bacteria; phylum Pseudomonadota; class Alphaproteobacteria; order Rhizobiales; family Xanthobacteraceae; genus Xanthobacter; species Xanthobacter aminoxidans. Next base: position 252,478 of record NZ_JAMJXC010000001.1, read on the forward strand.
ATGCCTTTCATGGAAGCGTCCTCCGTTTGTGTCGCAGACCGCCGCACGGGCGCTTGCGTTCTGGATCGTCATTGCCGCCCGCGATCGCGACACGCCGTGATCGTATCAGCCCCATACGGTGCCCGCTTTGATTGGATGACGGAGCTTGCGTTGCGCTGGGCGCCGGTCGCAGCGGACCGCAGTGGCGCAGCGGGCGACGACGGGGTCTGCCTTCGCGTGAATCTGCTTTAAATCCATCGATATTGCGGTATAATATTCACATATACAGTTTTCAGATGTTGATTGGAGATGACCATGGCGACGCTGCGACTGGGCGATGTGGTTCCGGATTTCGAGGCCGTGACCACCGAAGGCCCCATCAAGTTTCATGAGTGGCTCGGCGACAGCTGGGGCATCCTGTTTTCCCACCCCAAGAACTTCACCCCGGTCTGCACCACCGAGCTGGGCCAGGCGTCCCACCTCAAGCCCGAGTTCGACGCGCGCGGCGTGAAGCTGCTCGGCCTGTCGGTGGATGCCATCGACAACCACCCGGCCTGGGTGGGCGACATCAAGGATGCCACCGGCGCCACCCTCAACTTCCCGCTGATCGCCGATTCCGACCGCAAGGTCTCCGACCTCTACGACCTCATCCACCCCAATGCGAACGACACGCTCACCGTGCGCTCGGTGTTCATCATCGGCCCGGACAAGAAGCTGAAGCTGTCGCTCACCTACCCGGCCTCCACCGGCCGCAACTTCGCGGAAATCCTGCGCGTGGTGGACAGCCTCCAGCTCACCGCCAAGCACTCCGTGGCGACGCCGGTGGACTGGAAGAACGGCGACGACGTCATCATCGTCCCCTCGCTCTCGGACGATGCCGCCAAGGAGAAGTTCCCGGACGGCTGGACCACCGTGAAGCCCTATCTGCGCGTGGTGCGCCAGCCCGGCGCGTGAGTCGGCCTAACTGTGCCCCGGACAAGCGACGGCGCAGCCGGAGCGCTGATCCGGGGCCCAGCGCACAAGTGCCGCGCAGCGGGCAAAACCTAAGAGTGCTGCGGTAACGAAGCGCCTTCGGCGGCCCCTTGCGCTGGACCCCGGCTCGCATTCCGCTGCGCTGCATGCGTCCGGGGAACGGCGCGGAGGGGCCTCCGCGCCGCAAAACCCTCAGGCCGACATGATGTAGTCGCGCAGCTGGGCGCTCTCGCGCTCCATTTCCTCCACGCGATACTTCACCACGTCGCCGATGGAGATGATGCCCACGACCTTGCCGCCGGACACCACGGGCACGTGGCGGAAGCGGCCGCGGGTCATGCGTTCCATGATCTGGGGCACGGTCTCGTCGGGGGCGCAGGTGACGACCGCCTTGGTCATCAGCCCGGCGAGCGGCTCGGCCAGCACGTCCACGCCGCGCTCGCCGATGAGGCGCACCACGTCGCGCTCGGAGATGATGCCCTCCACCCCCATGTCCCCATTGGTGACGACGATGGCGCCGATGCGGTTGCGCGCGAGGCTGGCCACGGCATCGCCGAGGGTGGCGTCGGGGGACAGGGTGACGATGTCGTTGCCCTTGCGGCTCAGGATGACGGTCACGGACATTGGCGCATTCTCCCTAGCTGGTGGATCCAGGGGCCCGCTCCGCCGACGGGGCCTTCTCTGGAAACGATCCGGACAGGGATGATCCCTCGCATCGCAGTGCGACGCAAGCGCGCAGCGCAGTCCGCGCACCACGACCTTGGCAGTATGAATCCCGCTCAGGCCACCCGCCGGCGCGGCACCGGATCGAACAGGGGGAACAGCAGCAGGCCGGCGACGAAGCCGCCGATATGGGCCTGCCACGCCACCTCCGCATCCTCCGTCCCGGGCAGGGAAACCCCGAACGCGAACAGGAGGTTGAAGGCGAACCACGCGCCCACGAAGATCAGCACCCTCTTGTCGCTGAAATTTTCCCTCAGCGAGCCGGCCGGCTGGTGATCGGCGAAGATGGTGCGGTAGCTGGACAGCGCGCCGCCGGGCGCGAAGGTGAAGCGCACCGCCGCCGCCATGGTGCCGGAAATGGCCGCCGAGGCGCCGATGAGCGGCGCGATGGCGTCGCTATTGGCGAGATAGTGCGCCCCCGCGCCCGCCGCCGCCGTGACCGCGCAGAACAGCCAGAAGCGCGTGGAGCCGAACCGCCGCGCCACCGGCGTGCCGAAGGCGAGCAGCCACACGAGATTGACGATGAGGTGCATCCAGTTGGCGTGGAGCAGCGCGTAGCTCACCACGGTCCACAGCTTCGGGCCCATGCCGCCCGGCAGGTAGAACATGGTGTCCGGCAGGGTGTAGCGGGCCGGGATGAAGGCGAAATAGGTGAGAACCTCGATGTCCGCATCCTGCGACAGCAGCAGCACGCGGATGGCATGGATCGCCACCAGCCCAAGCGCCATCACCGCCACCGCGCCGGGCACGTTGAAGACGGGCTCCCGATGCGATGTGCCGGGATAGGTGGGGCGGTCGAGCACGCCTTGCACATAGGAGCCGCCGCCCGGCGCGGCAAGGGAAAAGCGTGGAGCAAGTCCGTGCAACCTGGGCCGGACCTGTTACAACTCGGTGGTCGATGCCTGGCAAGCGGGCGCGCGTTCAAGGATCGCCGCGGAGCGGGGATGGCGAAACCTTACTTTCGAGAGCTCAATGAAGACGAGCTGAAAATGTTCAACTATTGGCGGGAGGAGTTCTCGACCTTCTTTGCCGATGCGAACAAGCACCGGTTCGAGACGGTTGACGGCAAGCTTGGGCTGATCCAGCACATTCTGGACAGCGGTGAGGCGACACTCGAACGGCAGGACTTGCTGCAGGGGCTCGGCGTGCTGTTCGGCGACGCGCTCGCCATGGAGCTGAACCTTGAATGGGCCTTTGTGGCCGATGAAATGGGTGAAGCTCCGGTCGTTAGGCGTCCGGGAACGTCCTTCAATCTGGGCGCCTTCTACGCAATCGAGAAACGCGTTTCCCTGGAAGAAGTGCCGATCGACATCTTTGATCTGTTCAATGCCTTCTGCGCCCTCTCCGCTCCGATCCTGCGGAAGCCCTCATTGTGGGCGCGCCTGTTCGGTCCGCGAACGGTCTGATGGGCTTGCCCGCAAACGACGAAGCTCTCGCTGAGACGTCTCGCCCCTACAGCGCGTAGCGCAGGCCGAAGCGCACCTGCTGGGCGGTGGAATTGCCCAGGGCGAGGCCGCCGGCATAGGCGGGGCTGCCGAGGTCGAGATAGCGGTAGCCGAGATCGAGGCTGAAGCTGCTCGACACCGCGAAGGACACGCCGGCCCCGGCCGACCAGGCGAAGTCCCAGGAATTGCCCGCCGGCTGAAGCCCCGCCGGGGCGTTCAGCGTGTTGATGGCGAAGCCCGCGCCGGCGCTCAGATACGGCGTGAATCCGGCCAGCGTGATGATGTCCCAGTAGACGCTGGCGAGCCCCACCGTGGCGCTAGCGCCGACGCCCGGTCCGAACGGCGAGAGGCTGGCCGATCCCAGGGAGAGATAGTCGAGGCTCACCTCGGCGCGCAGGAAGGGGAGGAAGCGATAGCCGATGCCGCCCCCCAGCGACCAGCCGGCGCCGGAGACATCGAGCCCGGTGGGCAGGCCGAGATAGGAGAGGCTGGCGCTGCTCGCGGGGACGTAGCCCACGTCGGCGCGGAAATACCAGCCGGCCGCCGCATCCTCGCTCACCGCCGGGGCGGCGAGGGAGAAGTCGCCCGGCTTGCCGAGAGAGGCCATCATGGCCTCCATCTCCGCATCCGCCTTGTCGGCGGCGTGCGCCGCGCCGGCAAACGCGGTTCCTGCCAGCGCCGCGATCGCGAGAGAGGCCAGAAGAAGACGCCCGGCCCGACCAAACACACACATCATGACGACCCGCCCGAGAAATGCTCTGGACGGATGTGTGCCACGGGGAGGCTTAAGGCCGGATTAACCCTGATGAAGCGTTAAGCTCTGGCGCGGCAAAGGAATTTGGAACGGCGGCGCCGCCACCGTTCCGGTCGTCGCCCCGCTCAGGCGGCGGCGCGCTGGAGGGCGTCGATCACCTCGTCCACCACGGTCTCGACGAGATCGCGGTCGTCGCCCTCGCCCATCACGCGGATGACCGGCTCGGTGCCCGAGGGGCGGATGATGAGGCGGCCGTGGTTGGAGAGGCGGCGCTCGGCATCGGCGATGGCGATCTTCACCTTCTCGTTTTCCAAGGGCGCGCCGTCGCTGTAGCGCACGTTCTTGAGGATCTGCGGCAGCGGATCGAAGCGATGGCAGACCTCGGAGACGGGCTTCTCCTGCCGCGCCACCACCGCCAGCACCTGAAGCGCCGCGACAAGGCCGTCGCCGGTGGTGGAATAATCGGACAGGATGATGTGGCCGGACTGCTCGCCGCCCACATTGTAGCCGTCGGCGCGCATGCGCTCGAGCACGTAGCGGTCGCCCACCCCGGTGCGGGCCAGCGCGATGCCCTCGCCGGCGAGGTGCCGCTCCAGCCCGAGGTTGGACATGACGGTGGCCACCAGCCCGTCGCGGGCGAGGCGGCCGTCTTCCTTGAAGCTCTCGGCGATGACGGCCATGAGCTGGTCGCCGTCCACCGTGTGGCCCTTCTCGTCCACGATCATCACCCGGTCGGCGTCACCGTCGAGGGCGATGCCGATGTCGGCGCGCACTTCCCGCACCTTGGCGGAGAGCGCGGCCGGGGAGGTGGAGCCCACGTCCCGGTTGATGTTCATGCCGTCCGGCTCGACGCCGATGGCGATCACCTCGGCGCCCAGCTCCCACAGGGCCTCCGGCGCCACGCGGTAGCCGGCGCCGTGGGCGCAGTCCACCACCACGCGGATGCCCTCGAACGACTGGTTCCGCGGCAGGGTGCGCTTGGCATATTCGATATAGCGGGCGTGCACGCCCTCCAGCCGCCGGGCGCGGCCGATCTCGGCGGGCTTGGCGAGGCGCTTGGCGAGGTCCTCGTCGATCAGCTCCTCGATCTCGCGCTCCACCTCGTCGGAGAGCTTGAAGCCGTCCGGGCCGAACAGCTTGATGCCGTTGTCGTCGAACGGATTGTGCGAGGCGGAGATCATCACCCCGAGGTCGGCGCGCATGGAGCGGGTGAGCATGCCCACCGCCGGCGTCGGCATGGGGCCGAGCAGCAGCACGTCCATGCCCACCGAGGTGAAGCCGGCCACCAGCGCGTTCTCGATCATGTAGCCGGACAGCCGCGTGTCCTTGCCGATGACCACCCGGTGGCGATATTCGCCGCGCTGGAACACCAGCCCCGCCGCCATGCCGACCCTCAGCGCCAGATCCGCCGTGAGCGAGGCATTGGCGCGCCCGCGCACGCCGTCCGTTCCGAAATACCTGCGCGACATGGTCCCTCTCGTCGCCGTAGAATCCCGACGCACCGTGCCCCCGCTGGTGCGCCGCCGAAGCTGCCTTTAGCACCCGGAAGGTCCCGCGCGGCATCACGTCTCGTGACGCTCCGCAACGTGCGCTCCGCCTGTGCTTCGGGCAGGCCCCGTTTGTAAGCAGACGGATGGAATTGTTCAGAACGCCGCCCCGGTTGCAAGTGCGAAGGCGCGGGCCCGGGCGAGGCGGGCGGCATTCCTTGCGAAAAGGTTAAGGGGTAGGCAACGGCTGCTGGCCCGGCGATTGCACCGCATCAGGGCGGATGCTACCCCTCGCCGAATCTTCCGGAGACCTTCCCGTGACCGCCTCTGCCCTCGACGTCCTCGCCATCGGCAACGCCATCGTCGATGTCCTCTCCCGCGCCGAGGAGGACTTCCTCGCGCAGAACGGCATGGCCAAGGGCGGCATGGCCCTCATCGACGAGGCGCGGGCGGAAGCCGTCTACGCCGCCATGGGGCCGGGCACCGAGGCCTCTGGCGGCTCGGCCGCCAACACCGCGGCGGGCGTCGCCTCGCTGGGCGGCAAGGCCGGCTTCATCGGCAAGGTGAAGGCCGACGGGCTCGGCACCGTGTTCGGCCACGACATCCGCGCCGCCGGCGTCGCCTTTGGCACCCCCGCTGCTGCCGACGGCCCGGCCACCGCGCGCTGCCTCATCCTGGTGACGCCGGACGGCGAGCGCACCATGAACACCTATCTCGGCGCCGCGCAGAACCTCGTGGTCGCCGACATCGACGCCGCCATGGTGGAAAGCGCGGCCGTCACCTATCTCGAAGGCTATCTGTGGGACCCGCCGGCCGCGAAGGAGGCCTTCCTCGCCGCCGCGAAGATCGCCCATGGCGCTGGCCGCAAGGTGGCGCTCTCCCTCTCCGACACCTTCTGCGTGGACCGCTACCGCGCGGAGTTCAAGAACCTCATCGTCTCCGGCACGGTGGACCTCGTATTCTGCAACGAGGGCGAGCTGAAGTCGCTCTACGAGACCGCCGATTTCGACGCCGCCGTGGTGGCCCTGCGCAAGGATGCGAAGGAAGCCGTGGTGACGCGCTCGGAGAAGGGCGCCTCCTTCGTCACCCGCGAGGCGGTGGTGAGCGTGCCGGCCCATCCGGTGGAGCGCGTGCTGGACACCACCGGCGCGGGCGATCTCTTCGCCGCCGGCTTCCTCACCGGCTACACCAGCGGCCTTGACCCGGCCACCAGCCTGCGCCTCGGCGCGCTGGCGGCGGGGGAGATCATCGGCCAGATGGGCGCGCGGCCCCAGCGCCCCCTCATCGACCTCGCCCGCGAGGCAGGCCTCATCTCTTGAACGGTCTCATCTCGTGAGCGACCCCACCCCGTGAGCGATCTGCCCGTCCCCCAGGCGGACGCCGGCCTTCCCGTCCCCGGCGCGGATGCCGCCGGGCGGGCGCTCGCCGCCATCGAGGCGAAGGCCCCGCTCATCATGGTGCTGGGCGGCGCGGGCACGGGCAAGACCACCTTCCTGCACGAGTTGCGCAAGGCCCCGCGCGGCCGGCAGGTGGTGCTCGCGCCCACCGGCGTCGCCGCGCTGCAGGCGGGCGGGCAGACCATCCATTCCTTCTTCGGCATTCCGCCCCGCCTCCAGAACCCGGACGAGGTGAAGCCCCGCGCCCAGGTGCGGCGCCTTCTGAAGAAGCTCGACCGGGTGGTGATCGACGAGATCTCCATGGTGCGGGCGGACCTGCTGGACGCCGTGGACATCTCGCTCCGCATCGCCCGCGACACTTCCGAGCCCTTCGGCGGCGTGCAGATGGTGCTGGTGGGCGATTTCCTCCAGCTGCCCCCCGTGGTGCCCTATGCCGAGCAGGAGATGCTGGGCCGCATGGGCTACGAGGGGCCGTTCGCCTTCCACGCCAAGGCGCTCGATGGCCGCGAAGTGACGGGCGTGCCCTTCACTTTCGTCCACCGCCAGACCGACCGCGCCTTCATCGCCATGCTCGACGCTCTGCGCCGGGGCCGTGGCGCCCGCGAGGCGGCGGAGGCGTTGAACGACGCCTGCGTGCGCCCCCATCGCGACGGCGCGCAGCCCGTTCTCCTCACCCCCACCAACGCCCGCGCCGACGCCTACAACGCCCGCGGCCTCGCCGCCTTGCCGGACGAGGGGCGCGAATTCGGCGGGCTGCTCAAGGGCGAGTTCGGGCTGGAGGGCGACCGCCTGCCGGTGGCGGAAAAGCTGGTGCTGAAGCGCGGCGCCCGCGTCATGGCCCTGCGCAACGATCCCGCCCGGCGCTGGGTGAACGGCTCCGTGGGCACGGTGACGGGCCTCGGCCCCCATTCGGCGCTGGTGAAGCTCGATTCAGGCCCCAGCGTGGAGATCGAGGCCTTCACCTGGGAACGCATCCGCTACGGCTGGGACGAGCCCGGCGGCCGGCTGGAAGCGCAGGTGGTGGGCACCTACACCCAGCTCCCCCTCGCCCCCGCCTGGGCCCTCACCATGCACAAGGCCCAAGGCCTCACCCTCACCGACGTCCGCATCGACTTCGCCGACGGCGCCTTTGCGCCCGGGCAGGCCTATGTGGCGCTCTCCCGCGCGCGGACGCTGGAAGGCCTCTCGCTGGTGCGGGCGATTACCGGGCGGGATGTGCGGGTGGACCGGCGGGTGGCGGAGTTTGTGGAGCGGTTTGAGGGATGAAAACCGTCTTTATTGCTTGTTTTAATTTAAATATATGCTCTCCAATTTGTCCCTCTTGCACTGAGCGTTCCAGTTATTTCTGTCAAAAATGTCATAAAATACATAAAACCTTTTGCGCTGTCTGAAATTTCAATGTATTCGCTGTAATTTTGATTGTTTGGTAATAGTAAATTATTATTTCTAATTAAAATACCCTTTGATAAATCAAGTATATAGTCTGGCTTTTCATTTTCTGGCATCGTGAGGGCTGTTTGGATTAGGGAGCTGAACGAGCTTCCCTCGTAAGTGACAATGCCATTCAATATCCGAGATGAAGGCCAGTTGTGAGTGACTGACATCATGGCCGTGGCCATCACAGCAGATTGCAAGGCCCTAACGCTTGAGATTCCTGAGCCGGCTTGTTTCAAGTTTACGGCGCTTAAATTTGTTTTGATTTCGATTGTTCCGATAACTCCTTCTACATAAACGAGATCTATCCCGCTAGCAAAAGGTAATCGTGGAACTGTATTTAGAATTATAATGACATCCTGTTGTGTAGATCGCGAATCCCTTGAATCAAAAATCTGACCAGATACAATTCTCGAAATAGTTGGCAGGTGATTTGCGAGGAAGTCTCGTATCAATTGTTCGCGAACTGATCCGGCGGATGTGTTGTGTGTTACCGCTCTGCATATCTCGAATTGAGATTTGAGAATTTTTATTGCGTTCTCGCAATAATTGTACAGAGTCGTTGGCATTTGGCGTATCCATATGTATGCGTTAGGCGATTAAATTTCGCACGCTTAGGGCTAGAAGTCTTTCCGACGTATCGCGTTTCTCGAATCATAAATTTGCCCGATCTCGATATCGATTGTAGTGGCGGAAAATGCACGCAGCAAGATGGGGCGTGCTGTCCGCGCCAGCCTCCGTCATGGCCGGGCTTGTCCCGGCCATCCACGTGGTTGGGCTGGGGACGATGCTCGAATGGTGCGCGGTCGGCCCGACGTGGATGCCCGGCACGAGGCCGGGCATGACGGCGGAGGGAGGGGCGGAGGTCCGCCGGAAAGGCGCCAAACGGCGCTCTGTCGTGTCCCGGCCCCGGAAGGGGAGGTTCAAAACTCAAGAGGTATTATTGCGCCTAAGGAGAGGTTCCGGCGTCGATTCCGCTGACTCTCAGCTGAACCGCCACCCGAACCCCACCGATACCCCCACCGGCAACCCGGTGAAACACCCCCGGCACAGGCCGGTCAGGCCATGCCGGGGCGGTTGCGTCGGGCGGTCCCTCAGTCCCAGATCTGGAACATGTTATCCCCCTCCGTGCGGGAGGCGGGGTTGCCGTACATGACGCCGCCGTGGCAGGTGCCGCGGGAGTCCACGGCGATCCAGGGGTGGGTGCCGTAGGTGGGCTGGGTGACGTTGGAATTGGGCGCCAGCGTGTGGTATTTCTTCCACTCGCCGTTGAAGTCGATCCACATGATGTTCAGCGGAACCTTCGAGAGATTCACGAACATAACCTTGACCGGCGCCTTGCTGTTCTGCGAACGGACGGTGCCGAAGGGCGGGCAGTTCTTGCCGTTGGTCACGTTCTGCTGCGGGGGCGGCGGCGGCGGGGCGGCCTTCTGGCCCTTGTTGCGCGCGCACTCACGGGCCTTGTCGATGGCCTGGGCGGCCCCGGCGAGCTTGAAGGTCTGCTCGCCCCGGTCCAGGTTCACTGAGAATTCCGGCAATGTTCTGAAGGCGTTGAGCTGGTCGTCGTTGATCATCATGGAGGCCCAGCCGTCCCCCTCCGCATGGAAGGTGCCCATCTCCGCCGCGCCGCCGAAGCCGTAATAGACATCCATCGGCCCGGAGACGTTGCCATAGTAAGGCACGCCGATCTGCCAAGACTTTCCGTCCGTCCCGATGCGGAACTGGACCTTTCCATTATCCACGTCGGCGGCACAATAGCCGAACCGGTTACCGTCGTAGACGACGGAGATGGACCATCGGCCAACCCGGTCATAGGCCTGCTCCTGCGCCGTTGCGGGCAGGGCGGGGCCGAGGGTCGCGAGTGCGATGAAGCCGGCAAAAAGGCGTGTCCTGAAAGTCACTTGTCCGATCCCCCGCCCGGGTATAGTTAACATTTGGTTCCTATTTTGCGCCCCCTCTACTGTCAAGCTGATGCCGCGTTTTCGGGGCTCGCGGAGGCCGTCGCCCATGGCCTATAAGGAGGTATCGCAGCAGCAGGCCGCCATGTCCGACGAAAGCCCTTCCGCCCCCGTCATCACCTTCGACGACTTCCTGAAGGTGGATATCCGCGTCGGCACCATCGTGGCCGCCGAACCCTTTCCCCAGGCGCGGAAACCCGCCTTCAAGCTGACCATCGATTTCGGTCCGGAGATCGGTGTGAAGCGGTCTTCCGCCCAGATTACAGTGCATTACACGCCGGAGGATCTGGTGGGCCGGCAGGTGGCGGCGGTGGTGAATTTCCCGCCCCGCCAGATCGGCCCGTTCATGTCCCAGGTGCTGACCCTCGGCTTTCCCGACGAGAACGGCGCGGTGGTGCTGATCTCGCCGAGCCTCAAGGTGCCGGACGGCGGCCGCCTGTTCTGATCCTCATTCCTCTTCCCACCGCTCGGATTTGAACGCGATGGCAATGGCTTGCGCGCGGGCGAGCGCGATGTCGTCGGCGTCGCGCCCGCTTTCGTCCAGGCCGGTGCAGGCGTCGCGGGCGGCGCGCAGCAGCTCCACCTTGGGGTGGGTCTCGCCCATGCGGTCGCCATGGCCGAAATAATCGCAGGTGGCGACCAGCAGCAGGGCCTCGAACAGCTCGGGATCGCGAAAGGCGCCGGTGCGCTCCAGCATGGCGGCCAGCGGCCCGGCGCGCACCGGCGAGGCGCGTTGCACCCGCTCGCATTCGTGGAGGGACAGGAGCGCGAGGTCGCGACAGCGCTCGGGCACGTCATAGCGATCGCACGCGGTCGCGATGCGCGGGATGGCGCGCTCGATGTGGCGATAGTGGACAGGCAGATGCTCGCGCGGAGAATCCGATTTCCCGGCGTGCATCAACAGCAGGGCGACCCGCACCTCCAGAGGCGCCGCCCTTTGCCCCGCCTCGTTGAGCGCGGCGACGAGGAGTTCCCCGAGGTCGATCTCGTCCGCGGTGTCGGTGATCTGCGGGATGCCGAAGACTGCGGAAATTTCAGGGAAGAGCTGTTCCAGCACCCCGCATTCGCGCAGCGCCTTCACCATGGCGCCCGGCCGCGCGCCCATCAGCCCTCGGGAAAATTCCGCCCAGATGTCGCCGGGAGCGAGACCGTCGAGCGCTCCGACCTCCATCTGCTCGAACATCATGTCGAGCGTCTCCTCGTCCGCTTCGCTCCCCTCGGCGAGAAGCGCGGCGAGGCGCAGCAGGGCGAGGCCCGGATGGGTCTGGGCGAAATCCGAGGGCTGGAAGGGCGGGGGCGGGGGCAGCTTGTCCATCCCTCCAGTGGACCATCAGCCGGCGAAGAGGGGCAAGCCCAAGCTTCGGGCATGCATAAAGAATGAGCTAGACCGGGATGCGGACCGTCGCCCTGAGGCCGCCCATGGGGCTGTCGGAGAGCTGGATGTCTCCGCCGTGGGCGCGGGCAATGTCACGAGCGATGGAGAGGCCGAGGCCGGAGCCGCCGGCATCCTGGTTGCGCGCATCGTCGAGGCGCAGGAAGGGGCGGAACACCTCCTCGCGCTTCTCCTCGGGAATGCCGGGGCCGTCGTCATCCACGGTCACGATCAGGTAGCGCGCATCCCGCGTGCCTGAGATCGCGATGCGGCGGGCATGGCGCACCGCATTGTTCACGAGGTTGCCGATGCAGCGCTTGAGCTGGTCGGCCTTCACCTCCACCAGCGGCGGGCCCATGAAGCTCGCGGTGGCGGTGGCGCCGTCGCGCTCGGCATTGAGGCGCAGGTCCTCGATCAGTTCGCCCATGTCGGTGAGGGCCGCCTGCTCGCCGGGGTCGCCACGGGCGAAGGCGAGGTAGGCTTCCAGCATGCCCTGAAGCTCGTCCACGTCCTTCTTCAGCGCCTCGCTTTCGCCCTCCGGCAGGAAGGCGAGCTCCAGCTTGAAGCGGGTGAGGATGGTGCGCATGTCGTGGGAGACGCCGGCGAGCATGGTGGTGCGCTGCTCGATCTGCCGTTCGATGCGCCGCTTCATCTCCAGGAACGCGATGGCGGCCCGCCGCACCTCGCGGGCGCCGCGCGGGCGGAAATTCTCCACGTCGCGGCCCTTGCCGAAGGCCTCGGCAGCATCGGCGAGGTTCTCGATGGGGCGGATCTGGTTGCGCAGGAACAGGATGGCGACGGCCAGCAGCACCAGCGAGGTGCCCACCATCCACAAGAGGAAGATGTGCGAGTTGGAGGCATAGGCGGCGTTGCGCGGGGCGAAGATGCGCAGCACCGCGTCATCCATCTTCACCCGCACTTCGATGAGCATGGAGCGGCCCACGGTGTCGAGCCAGAAGGGCTGCTTCAGCCTGAGACCGATCTCGCGGGAGAGGGCGGCGTCCAGCACCGAGAAGAAGGGCTTCGGCCCTGGCGGCGGCAGATCGGTGGGCGGCAGCACCGCCACGTTGAGCGAGAGATTGCGCGAGGCGAAGGTGCGCAGGGCGATGTGGTCGTTGGTCTTCGGCAGGAGATCGTAGAGCGAGACGACGGCGGAGATGTCCTGGCTGACGGCGGCGGAGAGGCGGCGCGTCACCACATTGTAGTGGCGCTCCATGAAGACGAAGGCCAGTACCGATTGCAGGATCACCATCGGCGTGACGATGATGAGCAGAGAGCGCGGATAGAGCCCCTTCGGCGTCACCCGGTTGAACCAGGCGGCGAAGCCGTTGGTGGCGTCCCTCAGCCAGACGAGCAACAGCCTCGCCCAGTGCCGGACACCCGAAGGGCTTTCCGCCACGCTCAAGGCGTCACCACCAGCCGATAGCCGATGCCGCGCACGGTCTGGAGATAGACAGGATTGGCGGGATCACGCTCGAGCTTCCGGCGCAGGCGGTTCACCTGCACGTCCACGGCACGCTCGCTCGCCGCCCCGCCGCCCGCCAGCGCGAGGCGCTGCACGGTATCGCCGGGTGCCTCGGCCAGCGCCCGAAGCATGTCGCGCTCGCGCTCGGTGATGCGCACGATCTCGCCGTTGCGGGTCAGTTCGCCACGCTCCAGATGGAAGGCGAACTCGCCGAAGCGCACACTCTCGATGGCCTTCTGCGGCGGCGGAAGCGCGCGCTTGAGGATGGAGCCGATGCGCAGCAGCAGTTCGCGCGGCTCGAACGGCTTGGCGAGATAGTCGTCCACGCCGGCTTCGAGGCCGGTGATGCGATCGGCAGTTTCCGAACGGGCGGTGAGCATGAGGATGGGAACGGCCGAGCCGCGCCTGATGTCGCGGGCGAGGTCGAGCCCGCTCTCGCCGGGCATCATCACGTCGAGGACCAGGAGGTCGAAGGCCAGTCCCTCCAGCCGTGCCCGCGCCTCGGCGGCGGAGGCCGCGGTGCTGACGCGATAGCCGTTTTCGGTGAGGAAGCGCGACAGGAGCGTGCGGATGCGGTTGTCGTCATCCACCACGAGCAGATGGGGGGCGTCGTCGGCGAGGGCGACGGATGCGGGCGCGGCCTCAGCCATGGCGCGGGGCCTCCCGGAAAGCGCGAAGGGTCATCTGGGTCTCGTTTTCTGGTGGACGCGCGGCAGTGGCTGGATCGGTGCGGGGTGCGCTCACCCGCGCCGCGCCCGGGCCGCGCGGTCTGCCCGCTCGATCAGTCGCTCCACGGGCACGCGATCCTCCGGGTCGATCATGGCGAGAAGAAAGCGCCGCACCGTGTCCCGGCTCTCCACCCCGCTGGCCTCCAGCGCGGTCTCGATGCGCCGGCTCTGCAGCGCCACGAACTGGCGCGCCAGGGTCTCGCCCTTCGCGGTCGGAAACAGCAGGCGCTGGCGCCGGTCCGAGGCGCCGGCCCGGCTCTCGACAAAGCCTTCATCCACCAGTTCCCGCAGCACCCGGCCCAGGCTCTGCTTGGTGATGCGCAGGATGTCGAGCAGGTCGGTGACGCGCATCCCCGGGTGCCGGTTGACGAAATGGACCACGCGATGGTGCGCGCGCCCGAAGCCGATGGGCGCCAGGATCTCATCCGGATCGGCCACGAAATCGCGATAGGCGAAGAACAGCAGCTCGACGAAATCCACCAGCGGCGCGGCCTCAGCCGCAGCAGGAGGGGGGGCATCAGCAGCGGTCTTGGGGGCGTCCGTCAAAGCGAGCGCGGAATTTATGTCAGCCATGTTGACTTTTTTCGTTTTGATCGTTACCCAAAGAGCGTGTTCCACGAAATGATCGGTCGCGGGCATCGCCCGGCCGGTTCGATCGTTTCGCGGCTTTGCCGGCTTTCCAAGCAGGCGTAAAGATATCCCCATGCGGGACCGCTGGAAAGCTGCGGTGACGCAGGGGGGAAGCCGCGCGCACGACGCGGTCTGAACAGGAGTTGAGAAGATGAGCGCTCAGGGTGTCCCCTTCGACCAACGCGACGGCTGGATCTGGTACGACGGCGTCTTCGTGCCGTGGGCCGATGCCAAGCTGCACGTGCTCTCGCATGGCCTGCACTACGGCAGCACGGTGTTCGAGGGTGAGCGCGCCTATGGCGGCGAGATCTTCAAGAGCGCCGAGCATTCCGAGCGGCTGCGCCTGTCGGCCGAGATGCTCGACTTCACCATCCCCTACACCATTGGCGAGATCGACGCCGCCAAGAAGGCGACGCTCGAGAAGAACGGCCTCGTCGACGCCTATATCCGCCCGGTCGCCTGGCGCGGCAGCGAGATGATGGGTGTCGCCGCCCAGAAGAACACCATCCACCTCGCCATCGGCGTGTGGGAGTGGCCGAGCTATTTCGATCCCGAGCAGCGCCTCAAGGGCCTGCGCCTCGATCTGTCCGAGTGGCGCCGTCCCGATCCGGCGACCATCCCCTGCCGGGCCAAGGCCGCCGGCCTCTACATGATCTGCACCATCTCCAAGCACCGGGCCGAGCGCCGCGGCTTCGCCGATGCGCTGATGCTGGACTATCGCGGCTACGTGGCCGAGTGCACCGGCGCCAACGTGTTCTTCGTCAAGGACGGGGTGATCCACACCCCCACCCCGGACTGCTTCCTGGACGGTCTCACCCGCCGCACCGTGATCGATATCGCCCGCCGCCACGGCATCGAGGTGGTCGAGCGTCACATCAAGCCGGAGGAGCTGGCCGATTTCTCGGAGTGCTTCATCACCGGCACGGCGGCGGAGGTGACCCCGGTCGGTTCGATCGCGGATTGGACCTTCACCCCCTCGGGAATCACGCATCAGCTGATGGATTCCTATTCCGCAGAGGTGCGCCCGAAGCAGCAGGCCGCCTGAGCGAGCTCGCATTTTTCATGCGGAAGGGGCGGCGCCGGCATCGGCGTCGCCCTTTCCTTTGGGGGAGTTGACGCCCGCCCCGGCTCCGGCCAAACCTTGCCGGGTGAGCGATATGCCCCCTCCCTCCCTGCTGAAGCGCGGCCTTCGGCGTCTTGAAGCCCTGCCCGTCATTGGCCCGCTGCTCGCCTCGGTGAGCACCATGGAGCGGGCGACTCTGGCCGTGGTCGGCTTCATTGCCTTCGCCTTCTATCTCTTCCTCGTCGTGGCCGACGAGGTGACGGAAGGCGCGCCCGGCAGCCTCGACCGCGGCATTCTCCTCGCACTGCGCAATCCCGCTGATCCGTCCGACCCCCTCGGTCCGCCCTGGGTGGAGGAGATGATGCGTGACCTGACCGCATTGGGCGGTACCAGCGTGCTCACCCTGCTGACGCTGGCGGTGATCTTCTTCCTCATCCTCACCCGCAAGCGCCATGCGGCACTGCTCGTAGCGGTGTCGGTGGCAGGCGGCACCATCCTGTCGCAAGGCCTGAAGTGGGGCTTCGACCGGCCCCGGCCGGACCTCGTGCCCCATGGCATGTCGGTCTATTCCCAGAGCTTCCCGTCGGGACATGCCATGCTCGCGGCAGTGGTCTACCTGACCCTCGCGGCCCTGCTCGCCCGCACGCAGAAGCGCACGCGGGTGAAGCTGTTCCTTCTGGGCGGGGCGGTGGTCATCACCGTCATCGTCGGGATCAGCCGCATCTATCTCGGCGTGCATTGGCCCACCGACGTGGTCGGCGGCTGGGCGCTCGGCGCCGCCTGGGCTTCCACCTGCTGGCTCGTCATGCTGTGGCTGCAGCGCAAGGGCGAGGTGGAAGGAGAGGCGAACGGGTCGGGCGCCTCTCCTCGGGACTGAATCGAAGCTTCAGTCGAACAGGCTGGAGACCGATTCCTCATGCGCGGTGCGGGCGATGGCCTCGCCGATGAGGGTGGCGATGGAGACGACGCGGATGTTCCGCGCCACCCGCACGGCCTCGGTGGGCAGGATGGAATCGGTGATCACCAGTTCCTTGAGCTTGGACGCGGTGACGCGCGCCACCGCGCCGCCCGAAAGCACGCCATGGGTGATGTAGGCGGTGACTTCCTTGGCGCCGCGAGCGAGCAGCGCATCCGCCGCGTTCACCAGCGTTCCACCGGAATCGACGATGTCGTCGACGAGGATGCAGGAGCGGCCTTCCACATTGCCGATGACGTTCATCACCTCGCTCTCGCCCGGCCGCTCGCGGCGCTTGTCGACGATGGCGAGCTGGGCGTCAATGCGCTTGGCGAGCGCGCGGGCGCGGACCACGCCGCCCACGTCCGGCGACACCACCATGACGTTGGAGGTGTCGAACCGCTCCTTGATGTCCCGCACCATCACGGGCGCGGAATAGAGGTTGTCGGTGGGGATGTCGAAGAAGCCCTGGATCTGCCCGGCGTGCAGGTCCAGCGTCATCACGCGGTCGGCACCGGCGTGGGTGATGAGGTTGGCGACCAGCTTGGCGGAGATGGGCGTGCGCGGGCCGGGTTTGCGGTCCTGGCGGGCATAGCCGAAATAGGGCAGCACCGCCGTGATGCGCTTGGCGGAGGCGCGGCGCAGCGCATCAATGATGATGAGCAGCTCCATCAGGTGGTCGTTGGTCGGGAACGAGGTGGATTGCACCACGAACACGTCCTGTCCGCGCACGTTCTCCTGGATCTCGACGAAGATCTCCATGTCGGCGAAGCGGCGCACCACCGCCTTGGTGAGCGGCGTCGCCAGATAAGCGGCAATGGCTTCAGCGAGCGCGCGGTTGGAATTGCCCGCGACGAGCTTCATGGGACCGTTCTCCGCTGACATTGGGACGCTCCGCCCGGCACCGGGCCTGATCGAAGGGTCGGAAACGAGACTTGTCCGGCTCTGATAGGCGGCCCGTCACAATGTTGTAAAGAGCCACGACACGGCAGAAGAGAGGACCACGCCATCGTCCGTCGCGGCTGTTGCCGGAATGTCGTGTCGTCCGGTCAGTTCGCGGCGTAGCCGAGGGCTGTGCCGGGCGTTTCGAGGGCCGCCACGGGCACTCCGGCCGGGTCGGGCCGGATCGTGGGCTCGGCCGCCGCGGGCTTCTCGTCCTGCGCCGCGGGTGCGGCGGCGGTGGCAGTGGCAGCCGGTGCGGGCGCCGTGCCGCCGACGCCGAGCGTTTCGGCGAGGCTCGCCATGGACTTGTCGGCGATGCGGGCGAGCACCTTGTCGTCGCAGGCGGCCCAGCCGTCCGAAACCTTGCCCTTCACCCGGCCGGCCGGCTCTTCGCCGGAAAGCCGGGCGACGCGGTTCTGGTTGCGGTCGTAGACGTCCCAGGCATAGGCCACCGTGGCGCTGCCCTTCTGGACGTGCATGGCGAGGTAGCCCTTGACCCGGTAGGCGGCACCGCTGGAGCGGGAGGCAACCGCCACGCGCCGCGTCTCCGCCTCGGAATTGAGCTGGCCCACAAGCTTTTCGAAGGTGGCCTGGGGCGGCCCGTCGATGCTGTCGAAGGCGACCGCGCCGCCACCGCCGGAACTCGCCATGCCGGAGCCGTCGGTCTGGCAGGCGCCGAGGGCGAGGCACAGGGCCAGCCCGGCAAGGCGAAGTGGGGAGATGAAGCGGCGTGCGGCGCGGGAAAGGCCCGCGTGTTCGGCTGCTGCGTCCTGAACCACTGCCTCTGATACCCGCATGACGGTTCCCGGCGTTGAGCTTGTCGCCGAAGGGGTAGCGGGAAATGGCGGGCGGGTCCAGAAAAACGGTTAAGGTGCGGTTAACGGCTGCAGGAAATCCCGTTAGGGCAGCGCCGGCCGCGTGATGTGGTTGATGGCTCCTTAAGCCTTGTCCTGCCTCAGCCCAGCGACTGGAGAAGGCCGAGCAGGCGCACCGAACCCTCCGGCCACGGTCCGTAGCCTGCCTCGGCATTGATATGCCCCGCGTCGCCTGCATCGACGATGGCCGCGCCCCAGTCGAGCGCGAAGCCTTCGGCGCGGCGGTAGTCGCAATAGGGATCAGTCCGGCTCGCAACCAGAACGGAGGGGAAGGGCAGGGGCGCCGTGGGCACCGGGGCAAAGCCGGCGATGGCGGGGTCGATGTCCGCCCGATCGAGGTCAGGCGGGGCAACGAGGAAGGCCGCCCTCACCTTGCCCGCCGGCAGCAGCGGCACAGCATGGATGAGAGTGGGCACCCCGAGGGAATGGGCGATCACCACCACCGGCTTGTCCGCCACCGTTACCGCCTCGGCGAGGCGGCGCGGCCATTCGTTCGGGTCAGGCCTGTCCCAGTCGGGCTGCATCACCCGCCGGGCGGCGGAGAGGCTGCGCTCCCATCTGCTCTGCCAGTGGTCGGGACCGGAGCCCTGCCAGCCGGGGACGATGAGCAGGACGGCATCGGAGGATTTCATCGGCATTTCCGTGACGTCAGGCGAGGGTGATGGCGGCCATCAGCCGGCCGTAGTCCGGCTCCTTGCGGTGGGTGGTCCGGCGATAGGAGAAGAAACGCTCTTCGTCCGTATAGGTGTCGAGGCCGAGGTCCTCCACCTGCCCCACGCCCGCCTGCTCCAGCCTGAGACGGATGAAGCCGGGCAGGTCGAACAGGGAATGATGCGCCCGGTCGGCGGGGGCGAAGAAGCGGGCGAAGCCCTTGTCCTCGGCGAGGAAACGTCCGACGAACTCCTCGCCCACCTCGTAGCTCGGCTGGCGGATCAGCGGCCCGATGACGGCGCGGATGTCGGCCCGCCGCGCGCCCAGTTCTTCCATGCGGGCGACGGTCGCGGCGACGATGCCGCCCACCGCCCCCTTCCACCCGGAATGGGCGGCGGCCACCACCCGCGCGCCGGGATCGGCGAACAGGATCGGCCCGCAGTCGGCGATGGAGATGGCGGCGGCGATGCCCGGCGTCGCGGTGACGACCGCATCGGCCTTGGGCGCGGTCTCGCGGGTCCACGGCTCGGTGGCCACGACCGCGTCGGCGGAATGGACCTGCCAGCAGGCGAGGAGATGCGTGGGCGCAACGCCCAGCGCCTCGGCCATGCGGGAACGGTTCTCCGCCACGGCAGCGGGATCGTCATTGGAACCGGTGCCGCCGTTGAGGCTGTTATAGATGCCCTGCGAGACGCCGCCTCGCCGGGTGAAGAAGGCATGGCGGATGCCGGGCAGGGCGCTGAGCAGGGGCGCCTCGATCTTCATCTCGTGAACTCCTCGGACGGGTCGAACGCGGGCGGCGTGCCAAGGTGAGGATGGGCGAGCGTGAGCACCTTGAACAGCCGCCCCATCTCGCCATCCCCCGTTCCGGCGAGGCGGCGCTCTGCGGCGGCAACGGCGGCCGCTGCATTGGGCGCCGCATCGCGCATCAGCCGGTCGGCACGCGCGGCAAGGCCGAGGCGGGCAAGGAAATCGCCCTGCTCCAGCGGCCCGAACGCTTTCAGGCCGGCCTCCCGCCCCAACAGGGCAAGGCGGGCGAAATCCACATGGGCGGTGAGATCGGCCTCGCCGGGATCGGCAAGGGGATCGGCGAAACGGTGGGCCTTGAGCGCTTGCAATGTGTCGCCATGGCCGCCGGCATGGCCGTAATCGATGGCGAGGGCGATCCCCCCCTCGGCCGCGATGCGCCCGGCAAGCGCACGCGCGGGGCCGCTCTCCATCACTTCCAGCACGGCGCCCGGCGCGGGCGGCGGCAGGTGGGCGGCGAGGGCCGGCGCCATGCGGGAGGGGGCGGTGTCGAGGCCGAAGGTGAGTTGTCCCTGGGCGCCGACGCCGACCTTGCGCTCATGCCAGCCCGCGTCGGTCCATTCATACTGATCCACCGGCAGAGCATCGAAGAACTCGTTGGCGAGGACGATAGCCGGCCCGGCTGGCACATCCTCGATCCGGGCGTGCCATGAGACCCGCTCGCCCGTCCGTTCCTCGTGCGCCGCGAGCGCACGCGCCTGCGCCTTGCGCAGCACCGGGCTCGTCTCCACCAGATGGATGCGCGCCGCTGCGCCGAACGCCGGAACGAGGCGCGCCGCGCGCAGGGCATCGGCCATGAGGGTACCGCGGCCGGGGCCGAGCTCCACCAGCCGGAACGGGTCGGGCATGCCCATCTGCTGCCAGGCGGCCACCGCCCACAGGCCAATCAGCTCGCCGAACATCTGGCTGATCTCGGGGGCGGTGGTGAAGTCGCCCCGCGCGCCGAGGGGATCACGTGTCACGTAATAGCCGTGCCGGGGATGGCCGAGGCAGAGCGCCATGTAGCGGCTGACGGGCATGGGGCCCTCGGCGCCGATCAGCAGCCGGATTTCCTCTTCGAGCGGCGTGGTCACGGCGCCGGGTTGCGCTTCAGCGCATAAAGGAGAAGCCCGAGCCCGGCCAGCACCAGCGGTACCGAAAGCCACATGCCCATGGTGGTGCCGAAGGCGAGATAGCCGAGCTGCACGTCCGGCTCGCGGAAGAACTCGCCGATGATGCGGCCGATGCCGTAGCCCATGCCGAAGATGCCCGCGGCGACGCCGGGGCGCTTCAGCTCACCGCTGCGCACCACCAGCAACATGATGAGAAAGAGGACGATGCCCTCAAGCCCCGCCTCGTAGAGCTGGCTCGGATGGCGCGGCAGCGGCCCGCCGTGGGGGAAGACGATGGCCCACGGCACATCCGCCGGCCGGCCCCACAGCTCCCCATTGATGAAATTGGCGAGGCGGCCGAAGAACAGCCCGATGGGCGCCACGACGGCGGCGACGTCCAGCATCGAGAAGACCGGGATGCCGCGGGAGCGGGCGAACAGCACGAGGGCGAGGAGCGTGCCCGCCAGCCCGCCGTGGAACGACATCCCGCCCTTCCACACCGCGAAGATGTCCGCCGGGTTCTGGGCGAAGAAGGCCGGATTGTAGAACAGCACATAGCCCAGCCGGCCGCCGAGGATCACACCCAGCGTCGCCCAGAACAGGGCATCGTCGAGATCCTGCGGGGTCATCGGGGAGGTGCCGCCCCACAGAGCCGGGCGGGAGACCAGCCGTCGCGCCAGCAGCCAGCCGATGACGAGGCCGGCGATGTAGGCGAGCGCATACCAGCGGATGGCCAAAGGGCCGACCTGGATCAGCACGGGATCGATGGCGGGGAAGGGCAAAGCGAGGGTGGGCATCGTTTCCCCGTATGGCGGCACCGGCGCCGTCATGTGCCGCGACCGGCCGGAGCGCGTCAAGCCGCCGGCGCGGGCGCCTACGGCCGCGTCATGTTTTCCCTTGGGTCAGGTGACGGCTCGGGACGAAACCTGAGGAGCAAGTCGCGGAAGCGCGGACTCTCAAGCGCCGTCACGACGGCGAGGACTGCGCTCCTCATTTCGCGCCAGCGCCAGCCGCACGGTGCGTGGGGTAAGCCATTCTGGATCGGCTACAGTCGGGAAGGCTGGCGGCAGCGGCCGTGGGAGGTAATCGTGCAATGTTGCGCTGCACCCTTGCGTCCTGCGCTCCCTGCCGCCATGTTCGGCCCACCGGTCTTGCCGGATCGATTTCGCCGTGACGGCACGCAGCTGCTTGGCCTCAGGAGACTTCCATGACCCAGACCACCGGCCGCCTTTTCGACGAGATGGCGCGTCTCGTGAACGACGCCGCGGGCGTGGCCCAGGGGGTCCGCCGCGAGGCCGAGACGGTCATGCGGTCGCAGATGGAGCGCTTCCTGCGCGACATGGACCTTGTGAAGCGCGAGGAATTCGAGGCTGTGAAGGACATGGTCGCCGAGGCCCGCATGGAGAATGAGCGCCTTTCCGCCCGCATCGCCGTGCTGGAGGCGAACCTGCGCATCCACACCCATCCCACCGCTTCCGGCCCCACCGGCCCGGAGACCGAAGTGCCCGGCGGAGCTGCCTGACACCTTCCGCAGCGGAATATTCGGCGACATCCCGCCCCTGCGACAAAAGGGCACTGGACGGGTGGCGCACACACAATCTGTCGTAGCGGGGAAAACTTTACCCGCGATATACTGATTTTCGTGGCGATTCGGAGCCGGTTCGTCGTAGCGCTCGAATACGACGGGGCGCAGCCTCGCCAGGATGCTCTCTTGAAGGACACGCTCTTTCGGGACATGTCCTGACGGCGAGCCTCCGAACGGCACGCCGCCTGCGCATGCCCTGGCTACTGTCTGCCCGTGGCCTGTCACACGGAGTGCCGCTTTCGACCCTCTCCGCGTTCCTCAAACCGCGAGGTCGAGGCCATGTCTCTCATCGACATCGAAGCCGATGCGCCGGCGAACCCCGTTGATCTCGTGGAGCAGCTCGCTGCTCTGCGTGACTGGTCGTTCGAGCGCTCCGACGAGGACGAGATCACCCTCTCGCTCGCCAGCCGCTGGACGGACTGCCATGTCTCGTTCCAGTGGATGGACGAGCTCGAGGCGCTCCACGTGGCCTGCGCCTTCGACTTCAAGGTGCCGGAAGGGCGCCGTCCCGAGGTGCTGAAGCTCCTCGCCCTCGTCAACGAGCAGATGTGGCTGGGCCATTTCGACATGTGGTCCCAGGAAGGCGTCATCATGTTCCGCCACGCGCTGGTGCTGGCGGGCGGCGCCACCGCCTCCGACCGGCAGTGCGAGGCCATCCTTGATGCCGCCCTCGATGCGGTCGAGCGGTATTATCCCGCCTTCCAGTTCGTGGTCTGGGCCGGCAAGACCGCCCGCGAGGCCATGGACACGGCCATGTTCGAGACTGTCGGCGAGGCCTGAGCCGCGCCACCGGGGGCCGGCGGCAGCCGGCCCTCTGGCGTCCATGCTGTGGGTGCGATCCCCGCCGCCGATGTGGCGCGGGGCGTGAGCCTCCTCTATGTGATGTCCTCTGCGGGGCCCGCGGGCGCGGACGTGCCTGCAAAGCGGTCCGGTTCAAGAGGCGGTCATGAGCGAGAGCGTGCTGAAATCCCTGTCTGGTCCGGTGGTGCTGCTTGGCTGTGGCAAGATGGGCTCGGCCATGCTGGAAGGCTGGCTCAAGCTGGGCCTCCCGGCGGACAAGGCCGTGGTCCTCGATCCCAACCTGACGGCCGAAACGGCGTCGGCGCTCGCGGCCAAGGGTGTCTTGGTCAATCCCGCGCTGGACACTATCGCGGCGCCGTCGGTCCTGCTTCTCGCGGTGAAGCCGCAGGTCGCCCCCCAGGCGCTGCCGGCGGTCGCTTCGCTGGTGAAGCCGGGAACCCTTGTCGTCTCGGTGATGGCCGGGCGTACCATGGCATTCATGGGCGACATCTTCGGCGCGAATGCCGCGATCGTCCGCTCCATTCCCAACACCCCCGCCGCCATCGGTCGCGGCGTGAGCGTCGCGGTACCCTCGCCGGGCGTGACACAGGCGCAGAAGGATCTTACCGCCGCGCTGCTCGGCGCCATCGGCATCGTCGAATGGATCGATGACGAGGCGCTGATGGACGCGGCGACCGCCGTCTCCGGCTCCGGTCCCGCTTATGCTTTCCTTCTCGCCGAGGTGATGGCGCAGGCGGGCGCGGCCGCCGGTCTGCCGGCGGACCTCTCGGCCCGCATCGCCCGGGCGACTGTGGCCGGTGCGGGTGCATTGATGGACCAGTCCGATCTTTCCGCCGCGACGCTTCGCCAGAACGTGACCTCGCCCGGCGGCACGACCGCGGCGGCGCTGGCCGTTCTCATGGATGAAGGCCGCGGCTTTCCGCCCCTGATGGTGGAAGCCGTTGCCGCCGCCACCCGGCGCGGCAAGGAACTCGCCGGCTGAGGGCATCGTCTCTTATCGAGGAGTAGGGCCATGACTGCGGAGACCGCGCGCGGGGCCTGCCTGCGCAGCTTTCTGGATCTTTTGGCCGAGAAGCCGTTTCGCGCCATCTCGCTGTCCGAGGTGGCCGCGCATTGCGGCGTGCCGCTGGCGCAGATGCGCGCTTCGTACGCATCGACCGACGATCTCCTCGCCGCCTTCTTCCGAACCACCGATCGGCAGGTGCTCGCCGAGGGCGGTCCGGACAGCGACGATCTGGCGGGGGAGGGGCCGCGCGAGCGGCTGTTCGAAGTGCTCATGCGCCGCCTTGATGCGCTGGAGCCCCACCGGGAGGCCGTGCGCGGCCTCTCCCGCTCCGCCCGCCGTGATCCGATCCTCGCACTCACTCTGTTGCGGCTTTCCGAAGCGTCGCAGCGCTGGATGCTGGCGGCGGCGGGCATCGATTGCGCGGGCCTGTCCGGCAGCGTCAGGGCCAAGGGGCTGGCTGTTCTGTTCGCCCGCGTGCTCGATACTTGGCTGAAGGACGAGGATCCGGGCCTGGCGCCCACCATGGCGGCGCTGGACCGCGAGCTGGAGCAGGGCGGCAAGCTGCTCGGGATGCTGGACAATCTCGCCACCATCGCCATCCCCTGGCGCAAGCGCCGCGCCTCGTCCCAGCCCGCCGATGCTCCGGCGGAGGAGCCCGCGCCCGCCGCATGAGGCGGGCCGGGCCACCTTGCCGCCGCGCCGCCGGCCTGCCATGGGTCAGGCATGAGCGCCCCCCGCGAAGAGCCCATTGCCCTTTATATCGACGCCGACGCCTGCCCGGTGAAGGAGGAGGCGTACAAGGTCGCCTTCCGCCACCACATCCGCGTGCTGGTGGTGGCCAATGCGCCGCTCATGGTGCCGCGCCATCCTTTGGTGGAGCGGGTCATCGTGCCCTCCGGCCCCGATGTGGCGGATGACTTCATCGCCGCCCGCGTCTCGCGCGGAGACGTGGTGGTGACGGCTGACGTGCCGCTCGCCTCACGCTGCGTCGCCACTGGGGCCTCAGTGATCGCGCCGGACGGGCGGCCCTTCACCGCCAATTCCATCGGCATGCAACTCGCCACCCGGAACCTGATGGAAGAGCTGCGTTCGGCCGGCGCCGTCACCGGAGGTCCGAAACCGTTTTCGCCGCGCGCCCGGTCCGAATTCCTCTCCGCCCTGGATCTCGCCATCGTGCGGCTGAAGCGGGCCGGCTTCCGTCCCGCGCCGCCACCCGAGGCCGGGTGACGATCAGAAGCACTCTTCCTCCAGCCTTTTCAGGTCGGTCAGCGCGACCTCGTCCTCGTGCTCCTCGAATAGCTCGACCATGTAATAGACGTGGGAATGGAGCAGCAGCAGCTTGTCGCAGATGGTGGCGCCGCCCGCCTCTGCGGCTGACAGCCGGGCCTTGAAGCGGTCCCAGAAGGCGTTGCCATGGGCTGGGTCGTCGATGTAGCGGAACAGGTGCGTGAGCACCACTTTCATGTTCCCTTCGAAATCGATCCCCTGGAACGTCAGGTAGCGGTCCGGCGCTTCGAGCGCGAAGGGCAAAGCGGGAAAGCCGGCGGCAGCTTCGGTCATGCATCGTCCTCCATCGGGCGCCGAAGCGCGTCGAGGAGACCATGGGCGGTGAAGGGAGCCGGCTTCAAAGCCGAAGGCGCGGCCCACAAGCGTCCTGCACGAACGGCATCAGGGCTGCACGAACGGCGGTCGGCGCCGCGCCTCAGACCCCCAGCCGCCGCCGGATATCCTCCACCTTGCCCCGGCTGACCGGGACCCGTGTCTCGCCGGCATCCGCCATGACGAGATGCCAGCCGCCGTCCTCACGCGCGGCGGCGCGAACGTGGCGCATGTTGACGAGATAGCGCCGATGCACGCGCACGAACTGCGCTGGATCGAGCCGGCGCTCCAGATCGGCGAGCGGCCGCGGGCAGAAGGCGGAGAAGGTGGCGGTGCGCGCCTCCGCATAGTGTCCCTGCGCCACCAGGAAGGCGACTTCGGTCACGTCGATGAGGCTGATGACATCGCCCTTGCCGCGCACCAGCGGGAGTTTCATGAGGGGGCACAGGGCTGCCATGGCCTCCGCGCCCGCCACCGCCAGCCCCTCCACCTCCAGATCGGCCCCGGCGGTGCGGCCCATCATGGGCGCCTCGACCAAGGCGTGGATCATCATCAAGAAACCGTCGGGCGGGGCGTCCGGTGCGGCCTCGAGCCGGCTGACCTTGGCGACCAGCGTGCCCATGGCGGTGGTCACCACCAGGGAGGAGGTGCCGTCCTGCGAGGCGCGGGCGCGCTCGATGAGAAAAGCCACCTTGTCCCGCGCTTCGCTGGGATGGAGCGAGAGGATATCCACACCCGCGAGCCGCTGCCCCGCCGGCGCGAGCAGCCGCAGCGCCACCGGATTGACCGAGCGGATGCGCAGATCCGTGTCGAGCAGCACCACACCCACCGGCGTGCGCTGGAGGCGGTATTCAAATGACTGTGCGGCGGCGAGGGACGGGTTCGCGCGGGATGTGACGGCCATAACTCCCGATCCGGTGCCCCAACGGGCGGGGGTATCCTACGCCGGGCGTCCCTCATGCCAAGGCCGAGCCGCCTCAAAAACGCCCGTTTGCCACGATGAGGCCGCATGGATACTTTACGCGCCCTCGTCCCGGTGCGGCGTCGCCGGCAAGGTCCTGCTTCGGCAGGCCACCCCCAAGTCCTGGATCCCGAAGCTCTCAGCTCATGACCGACATTTTTCACGAGATCGAGGAAGACCTCCGGCGCGATCGCCTGCGCAAGCTCTGGGACCGTTTCGGCGGCGTGATCATCGCCGCGTGCGTGCTGGTGATTCTCGCCGCTGCGGGCTGGAGCGGCTACCAGTACTGGCGCCATGAGCAGGCGGTGAAGGCCAGCGAGGCGTATGAGAGCGCCGTCGCCCTGTTCGATGCCGGCAAGATGCAGGAGGCCGAGGCCGCCTTCGCCGCCATCGCCAAGAGCGGGCCGGCCGGCTATCGCACCCTTGCTCTGTTCCGCGCCGCTGCCGCCGCCACCGCCCGCGACAAGGCGGCCGGCATCGCCGCCTTCGATGCCATTGCCGCCGACAATTCCGTGCCGCCGCTCGCCCGTGACCTCGCTTTGGTGCGCGCCGCCCTGCTGGTGGTCGATACGGCCGGCCTGCCGGAAGTGAAGCAGCGCATCGGCGGCATCGCCAACGGCACCGGCCCGCTGCGCCATTCGGCGCGCGAGACGCTGGCGCTGGCCGAGCTGAAGGCCGGTGACCTTGCCGCCGCCAACAAGACCGCCACCGACATCACCACCGACAGCGAGACCCCGCCCGGTGTCCGCTCTCGGGCCGAGCTCATCCGGCGGCTCACCGCCTCGGCCACCGCCCCCGCGGGTGAAGCGGCCGCCGGCAGCGCGCCGACCCAGTGAACCCCGTGAGGAGCCGCATGACCGCGACGCGCATGAGGAGGACAAGCTTGATGATGGCACGCCCTGTCACCCGCAGCCTGCGCCTCGCGCTCGCGCTCGGCCTCGCCTTGACGGCCGCCGGCTGCGAGACGCTGGAGAATCTCAACCCGTTCGACCAGAAGAAGCCGCCGGTGCCGGGCGCACGCACGCCCGTGTTCCCCAACGGGGTGCCCGGCGTCGACTATTCGACCGGCCTCGGCCAGCCGAGCAACGCCAACGCCCCCATCGACAATCTGCCGGCCACCCCTCCGAAGGGCCAGCCGCAGCAATGATCCCTCAGACCTGAAGCCGACCGCCGGCCGCGAGCCCATTTCATGACCTTTTCCCTGGCCATCGTCGGGCGTCCCAACGTCGGCAAGTCCACCCTGTTCAACCGCCTGGTGGGCAAGAAGCTCGCGCTGGTGGATGATCGCCCCGGCGTCACCCGCGACCGCCGCGAGGGCGAAGGGCGGCTCGGCGACCTCACCTTCCGCATCGTCGACACCGCTGGCCTCGAGGAGGCGACCCCGGCGAGCTTGGAAGGGCGCATGCGCGCCCAGACCGAGGCGGCCATCGGCGATTGCGACGCCATCCTCTTCATGATCGACGCCCGCATCGGGCTGACCCCGACCGACCGCGCTTTTGCCGATCTCGTGCGCAAGGCCGGCAAGCCGGTCATCCTCGTCGCCAACAAGAGCGAGGGGCGTGGCGGCGAGGCCGGGACACTGGAAGCCTTCGGCCTCGGCCTCGGCGATCCCATCCCGCTCTCCGCCGAGCACGGCGAGGGCCTCTCCGACCTCTACGACGCCATCTGCGACGCCCTGCCCGAGCAGACGCGGCTGGAGGAGGAGGACGAAGAGGAAGAGGACGAGGCGGACGAGATCCCCGCCGAGGGGGAGGTCGAGCCCGAGAAGCCGCGCCGGCCCATCAAGGTGGCGGTGCTCGGCCGGCCCAATGCCGGCAAGTCCACCCTCATCAACAAGCTGCTCGGCGAGGATCGCCTTTTGACCGGCCCCGAAGCCGGCATCACCCGCGATTCCATCTCGGTGAACGTCACCTATGCCGGCATTCCGCTGGAGGTGTTCGATACCGCAGGCCTCCGGAAGCGCTCGCGCATCGACGACAAGCTGGAGAAGCTCTCCGCCGCCGACGCCCTGCGCGCCATGAAGTTCGCCGAGGTGGTGGTGATCCTCATCGACGCCACCCGCCCGTTCGAGGAGCAGGACCTGCGCATCGCCGATCTGGTGGCGCGCGAGGGCCGGGCCCTCGTCATCGGCTACAACAAGGCGGACCTCGTGCCCCGCGGCGGCCTCGCCACCCGGTTGCGCGAGGAGATCGACCATCTGCTGCCGCAGGTGAAGGGCGTACCTATCGTCCCCCTCTCCGGTCTCATGGGTCATGGTCTCGACAAGCTGGTGGCGGCCATCGCGAGCGCCCACAAGGTGTGGAACAAGCGTGTCGCCACCAATCCGCTCAACCGCTTCCTCCAGCAGGTGACGGAAAATCATCCGCCGCCGGCGGTATCCGGGCGGCGGATCAAGCTGCGCTACATGACCCAGCCCAAGGCGCGCCCGCCGTCCTTCGTGCTGTTCTGCTCGCGCACCGATGCCGTGCCGGAGAGCTATATCCGCTATCTGGTGAACGGCATCCGCGAGACCTTCGATCTGCCCGGCGTGCCGATCCGGCTGACGCTGCGCGAGAAGGACAACCCTTACGCGGACTGAGCCTTTTCTCCGCTCAGGCGCTGCGCGGGGCTGGTTGCCACGCTCAAGCGCCGCGCGGGCTTGATGGTCCTCAGCCCTTCAGAAAGGCGACCTGATCGAAGATCTCGCCGAACTGGGTGCCGACGCAGTCGGGCTCCGGGTGCTTCACCGGGACCGGGCCGACCGCCGCATCGAAGATGTCCGGCCGGTAGACCCCCATGGCCTCGCGCGCGGCGTCGGCGGCGAACTCGCCCTGGCCGGCAGCGACGATCTGGGCATACATCCACAGCGCATGGTCCGGCGCCGGCCGGTTGGCGCCATCGCGGTTGAGCACCAGATAGTCCGGATGGGACCTGAGCACCCCGCCCGGCGCGGTGTGGAGCCGGCCGTCCAGCGTGCGGCGGAGGATGTCGGCTGGCAGGTTGAGGTGGCGCGGCTCCCCCAGCAGCTTGGCGAGGTCCTCATGGTTGGCCGGGTCCTCGCACCAGCGGGCCGCGGCGTAGAGGGCGCGTACGAGGCGGTGCAGCACCTCCGGCTCGGCATTGGCGAAGCGGGCGTGGACGCCCAGCACCTTCTCCGGCACCCAGCCGAACAGCTCGGCGCCGAGCACCGCGATGCGGCCAACGTCTGAATCGACCGCCACCGAATTCCAAGGCGAGCCCACCGAGAAACCGTGGATGAGCCCGCCGCGCAGGCTTTCCGCCATGAAGGGCGGCGGCACCACCACGAGGCGCACGTCGCGGTCCGGGTCCACCCCGCCGGCCTTGAGGAAATGGCGGATCAGATAGGTGTGGGTGGAGAAGGAATAGACCGCGGCGAACACCAGCGGGTCACGCCCCTCCGCCTTCCTCTGCCGCACCACCTTGCCCAGCGCCAGCGCTGCGCCGGGGGCCGTTGAAAGGTCTTCGCCCACCTCGCCCATGGCCGCGTAGACGTGCTTGTCGATGGTGATGGCGCTGCCATTCAGGTTGAGCGCGAACGGCACCACCAGCGGCACCCGCACATGGCCGAGGCCGAGCGAGGAGGCGATGGCGAGCGGTCCCAGCATGTGGGCGCCGTCCAGGAGGCCGATGTTCACCTTGTCACGGATGTTGGCCCAGGAGACCTCCTTGTGCAGGTCGATCTCGATGCCCTCGGCCATGGCGAAGCCGCGCTCCGCTGCAGCGATCAGCACGGCGGCGTCGGTCAGGGGAATGAAGCCGATGGCGAGGCGTCTCATCGCAGAAGCTCCGCGGCGGTGATGATGGATTGGGCGATGTCGACGATGCGCTTCTTTTCGTTCATGGCGGTGCGGCGCAGGAGGTGGTAGGCGGCCTCCTCGTCGATGCCCTTCATCTTCATGAGCAGCATCTTGGCCCGGTCGATGGCCTTGCGCTCTTCCAGCTGGGTCTTCGCCTCCTCCAGCTCCGCCTTGAGGCGGGCGAAGGCGCGGAAGCGGGAGATGGTGGTTTCGAGGATCGGCTTCACCCGCTCCTTCCTCAGCCCGTCCACCACATAGGAGGCGACGCCCGCCTCGATGGCGTCCTCGATGGTCTTCGAGTCGGTCTGGTCCACGAACATGGCGACCGGTCGCTTCACCTCGCGGCTCACCTGGAACATCTGCTCGATGGTGTCGCGGGAGGGATCTTCGAGGTCGATCAGAATCACGTCCGGATCGATGGCGTAGATGCGCTCCAGCAGGTTGTTGCGGCCGGTGATGCGCAGCACCGTCTCGAAGCCCGCCTCCTTGAGACCCTCCTCCAGGATGGCGGCGCGCACGTCGCTCTCGTCGACGATCACGATCCTGAGGGTGAGGTCGTTCGCCATGGGGGTCCGGGCTGGGGCTGTCCGCTGGGGCTGGCGGACTCGTATGATACCTCACCTTCTGGAGCCGGTGCGGTCAAGTCTCCCGGCGCGCCATGCTTTGGCGTGAAGCAGGCCGGCGGCATGGACCTTCCCGCCAAGTCCTTCTAGAACGCCCGCGGCGGAGCGCGGCGCCAGGCCGGCCTGCGGCGATCCGCGCCAGTTCGTTCCTGTCCCGGCCCGGCACTCTGCCGGGTCCCTTGAAGGCGTCCATGCGCGACCTTGCCGATTACGCTCCCGCCGAATGGCTCGTGCTGACCCCGCTCGCCCACCGGCTGCGCCGCGCCCGCAATGTCGTGGTGGATCGCATCTACGCCCGGCGCCGGACGCCGGAGCAGGCCGAGGTTGTGGCGCGGATCGCCGCCGAGAGGGCGCCGGTCGTCGCCTTCACGGTGGCCTTCAACCTGCCGCAGGCGGTGGATTTCTTGGCTGATGCGATGGGGCGCTTCCTGCCCGGCACGCCGCTGGTCGTCTGCGACAATTCCACGGCCCCCGCCGCCCGCACCGCCATAGCGGCGCTGTCCGCGCGGCGCGGGCTCATCTACTGCCCCCTGCCGCCGACGCCCTATCGCGGCGCGCGCAACGGCTCCCGCTCCCACGGCGTGGCGCTGAACTGGATCTATGCGAACCTCATCCGGCCCGCCGCCCCGCGCGCCTTCGCCTTGCTCGACCACGACCTGATCCCGCTGGAGCCGACCGACCTTGCGGCGCGGCTCGCGGGCCAGCCCTGCTATGGCATGGTGCGGGAGGGGGAGGGCAATGGCGCCTGGTACCTGTGGCCGGGCTATTGCGTCTTCGATTCCGCGGCGGTGAAGGCCCTGCCGCTCGACTTTGGCACCGACACGCCGCTCACCCTCGACACCGGCGGGCAGAACTGGAGCGTGCTCTACCGCCACCTGGACCTCGCCGGGCTTCGGATGTCGACCCGTCGGCGGGTGCATCTCACGGATCCCGAAACAGGCGAGATGGAGCCGTTCCTGCTAGCGGACGGCTGGTTGCATGTGGGCGGCGCCGGCCATCGCGGCGGTGGAGCGGGGGCGCTTGAGCGGGTGCGGCAGGCCTATGAGGCCGATCCCGAGGGGCTGATCGCGCGCCTTCGGGCGAGCCCGGAGCGGCTCAGCCCATAAAAAAGCGCCGCCGGCTGGGCCGACGGCGCGTTTCACTCAGAAGAAGGGTCCGCGCCTCACTCGGCGGCGGCGGGAGCCTTGGCGCCCTTGGCCTTCTTGCCACCCTTGGCGTCGGTCGTGCGGTCCTGACGCTCGGCGATACGGGCAGACTTGCCACGACGGTCGCGCAGGTAATAGAGCTTGGCGCGACGCACCTTGCCGCGACGGACCACCTTGATGGAATCGATCAGCGGCGAATAGACCGGGAACACGCGCTCCACGCCTTCGCCGTAGGAAATCTTGCGGACGGTGAAGCTCTCGTTCAGGCCACCGCCGGAACGGGCGATCACCACGCCCTCGTAGGCCTGCACGCGGGTGCGCTCGCCTTCGACCACCTTCACGTTCACAATCACGGTATCACCGGGCTGGAACTCGGGAATGGCCCGCTTCTCGGCGAGCTTGGTCGCCTGCTCGGCTTCGAGCGTCTGGATAATGTTCATTGTCGCCAACCTCTTGGTGCCGCTTCGGAGCATGTCGCCCCGGCGCCACGTCGTGTCGTTTTAAGTTAAGGGACGCGGCTCCATACAGGAGAAAAGGGGCGCTGTCATTCCCTTTCCGTCGTGGATCCGTCACGCGCCCGGGCAAGAAGGCCCGGGGCAAGAAGGTCAGGTCGCCGCGCGCGCGTGACGGCTTCCGCCTCGGCCTGCCGCCAACGGGCGATGCGGGCATGATCTCCGGAGGTCAGCACCTCGGGGATGCCTGCCCCCTCGAACAGCTGCGGCCGGGTGTATTGCGGATATTCCAGCAGGCCGTGGGAGAAGCTCTCGTCCGTGCCGCTCTCCACCTTGCCCATGACGCCGGGGATGAGCCGCACGCAGGCATCGAGCAGCAGGAGCGCCGCCGCCTCGCCGCCTGAGAGCACCACATCGCCCACGCAGACCTCCTCGAGGCCGCGCGCCGCGACGATGCGCTCGTCCACCCCCTCGAACCGCCCGCAGAGGATGACCGCGCCCGGACCCGCCGCCAGCTCCCGCACGCGGGCCTGCGTCAGCGGCCGGCCGCGCGGGGTCATCAGCAGGCGGGGGCGGGGATCGTCGGGCGGGGAGACGGCGTCGATGGCGCGGGCGAGCACATCGGCCCGCATCACCATGCCCGGTCCCCCGCCCGCCGGGGTGTCGTCCACCGAGCGGTGACGGTCGAGGGCGTGGTCGCGAATCTGCACCGCCTCCAGGCTCCATAGCCCGTTCGTCAGCGCACGGCCGGCGAGCGCATGGCCGAGCGGGCCGGGGAACATCTCGGGATAAAGGGTGAGGACGCTGGCGCGGAAGGTCATGGGGTGAGATGGGCGCTGGGCGGGGCGGGAGTCAAATCGGCCTGCCTCAGCCCCCCTTGTCTTCGCCCGCCTCGGGCTCGGGGTCGCGGCGCTCGACGAAGGCTTCGGCGATGACCACCCGGCCCGCCTTCACGTCCACCACCGGCACGGCGTCGCGGGAGAAGGGCACCATGAGCGTCTTCGCCCGGATGCCGGGGAGGGCAGGGGCATATTCGAGGATGTCGCCGGCGCCGAAATCGTGCAGCGCGACAACGGTGCCGATGCGCGCGCCGGTCTCGTCCTCCACCGCGAGGCCGATCAGGTCCGCATGATAGAAGGTGTCCTCGTCCTCCGGCGGGGGCAATGCCTCGCGCGGGACATACAGGTCCACATTGGTCAGCGCCTCGGCGGCGGTGCGGTCGGCGACGTGGGCAAGGCGGGCGACGAAATGGTCCTTGGCCGCGCGCAACGCCGTGATGCGATAGCGGGTGCGGCCGGTGGCGTCGGTGAGCGGATCGTAATCGAGGATCGTGGCCGGATCCTCGGTGAAGACGAACAGCCGCACCTCGCCCCTCACGCCATGGGGGGCGCCGATGCGGGCGACGAGGACGCGGTCGGTCATCTGATCTCCGGTGCAGTGCGCCTTCAACGGGTTGGCGGCGGCGGCAGCGGCTCTAGCTCTTATGTCCGGCTTTGCCAAGCGGAAGGCCCGCGCCCCATCCGCCGCGCGGCGCTTTCGCGCTCCCCCGCGGCCCATCGGATGCTTGCCCGGCGGCGGCGGCTGATGCACCTTGCGCCCCCATGTCGAGCCATGCCCCCCAACCCATCCTTCTCGATGCCGTCCGCCTCTCCGGCCTTCTGGACCGCATCGCCGCCCGTATCGGCGCAGCCCATGTGCGCACCGACGCCCACGACCTCGCCCCCCATCTGGTGGAGGGGCGGGGCCTCTACCAGGGAACGACCCCTGCGCTGGTCGAGCCCGCCAACACGGAGGAAGTCGCCTTCGTGGTCGCCGCCTGCGCCGAGGCCGGCGTGCCGGTGGTGCCGCAGGGCGGCAATACGGGCCTCGTCGGCGGGCAGGTGCCGTTCGGCGCGCTGCTGCTCTCGCTGCGCCGGCTGAACCGCGTCCGCGACCTCGATCCGGTGGACCTCACCGTCGTCGCCGAGGCCGGCTGCACGCTGTACCAGGTGCAGCAGGCGGCGGAGGGGGCGGGCTGCCTGTTCCCGCTCTCCATCGGCTCGGAAGGCTCCTGCCAGATCGGCGGCAACCTCTCCACCAATGCCGGTGGCACGGCTGTTCTTCGCTACGGCAACATGCGCGAACTTGCCTTCGGCCTTGAGGTGGTGCTGCCGGACGGGCGCATCTGGAACGGCCTCTCGCGCCTGCGCAAGGACAATACCGGCTACGCGTTGAAGGACCTCTTCATCGGCGCGGAAGGCACGCTGGGCATCATCACCGCTGCCGTGCTGCGCCTGTTCCCGGCGCCCCGCGCCCGGGCGACGGCGCTGCTGGGCATTGCCGATCCCGAGACCGCGCTCTCCCTGTTCCGCCGCCTGCGCAATGCGGCCGGCGACAGCCTGACCGGCTTCGAGATCATGCCGGACTTCGGCATGGAGATCGTGCTCAAGCACATGCCCGGCTCGGTGCGTGCGCTGGCGGAGCGGCATCCTTGGTACGTGCTCGCGGAACTCACATCCACCCGTCCCAACGACGACCTGTCCCAGCTTGCCCTCGACACGTTCGAGGCGGCGTTCGAGGCGGGTGAGATCGAGGACGCGGTGGTGGGCTCCTCGGAAGCCCAGTGCGACGCCTTGTGGAAGCTGCGCGAGGACATGTCCGACGCGCAGAAGTTCGAGGGTGGCTCCATCAAGCACGATGTGTCCGTGCCGGTGTCGAAGGTGCCGTATTTCATCGCCGAGGCGAACCGGCTGTGCGAGGCGCACATGCCGGGCATCCGGATCTGCGCCTTCGGCCACATGGGCGATGGCAACATCCACTACAACCTCAGCCAGCCCGAGGGCATGGACAAGGCGGCCTACCTCGCCACCTGGGAGGAGTTCAACCGCATCGTCCACGATCTCGTGGCCTCGCTCGGCGGCTCCATCTCGGCGGAGCATGGCATCGGCATCCTCAAGCGCGAGGAACTGCCCATGTACAAGGACAAGGTGGCGCTGGAACTGATGGCCGCCATCAAGCGCGCCGTGGATCCGCGCGGCCTTTCCAATCCCGGCAAGGTGCTGCTGGATTGAGGGACGCATAAGGCGCGGCCCCTTCAGGAGCCGCGCCGTTTTCTGGTTTGTCACCGCTCAGGCTTGTGGGACTTGGATCCTAGTCCGGCCGGCGGCGCACAGCGAAGGCGGTGCCGACCGCGAGGGCGAGGGCGGCAGCCGCGCCGGCAATCACCATGCGCGGATGATGGTGGTCGAGCATCAGGCCGAACAGCAGCGGCCCCACCAGTGAGCCGATGTCGAAGCCCGAATAGACGATGCCGAACACCTTGCCCGTCGCGCCGGCCGGCGCCGCCGTGCGCACGAGCACGTCGCGCGAGGGGGTGGTGAGCCCCATGAAGAAACCCACCAGCGCGATCAGCCCCACCGTCACCTCCGGCGCCGTCTGAAGCCAGGCGGCGAGGAAACCGAACAGCGCAGCAGCGGCGAGGCCGCCCATGGCGATCTGGTGATGCTGGGCGGAGCGGTCCGCCACATGCCCGCCGATGGCGACGCCCGCGGTGTTGCCCACTTGGAACAGCGCCACGGCCAGCGTCGCCAGCGCCACCGCCGCGCCGAAGCCCTCCTGCAGCGCGACGATGGAGAAGCTCTGCAGGCCGGAAAGGGCCACCGAGGTGAGGGTGAAATAGAGAAAGGCCATCAGCACCACGGGCATGGCCAGCACCTGCAGGAAAGACAGCGGTGCCCCTCCGGCCGCCGCGTGGGCTGCACGTCCCGCCGGCGCGCGCAGCGGCCCGCGGAAGACGGCGAGCAGGAGCCCCACCAGCAGCACCAGCAGCCCCATGGCGATGAGCGCCGTGCGCCAGCCGAAATGCGCGCCGATCGCGCCGGACACGATGGGCGACAGGCCGAAGCCGATGCTCCCCGCGATCACATGGGCGGCGAAGGCGCGCCCGAGCCGGGGTGCCGCAACCTTGTGACTGAGGATGGAGAGGTCGGCCGGGTGATAGACCGAGTTGCCCAGGCCGGCGAGCGCAGCCAGCGGCAGCAGCAGAAGATAGGTGGGCGCAAATCCCATGGCGGCCGTCGCGGCGCCTTGGGTGAGGATGCCGGCCAGAAGCAGCCGATCGGCGCCGAAGCGGTCCACCAGCACCCCGGCCGCCACCTGTCCGGCGCCCGAGAACAGGTAGAAGACGGACAGCACGAGTCCCAGCTCGATGAAGGAGACCTGGAGGTCGGCCCGCATCATGATGAAGAGCGGAGCGAGCGCGAGCTGGAGGAAATGGCTGCAGAAATGAGCGCTGCAGACGGCGCCGATGGAGGAAACCTCGGCCGCGGGCCAGCGGGCCGCGCGCGCTTCGATGGACATGACAATCCTCTCCGTCCCCGGCGGGGCACCGGGATCAGACCGGCACGGCTGCGCCGCCCCGGATGCTGCGTTTCCCCCTCTCTGGTCGGCGGGAGGCCGTTGCGCCGGCGCTTTCAGGCGTCAGCTGTCGACCTCCGGTGAGGGTTGGCTCCCTCGATGCTTCAGGCACGTGTTTCCAAGACCCTGCCGGGCACGCTTACCGCCTCGGCGCCC
The DNA here is from genome assembly GCF_023571765.1 of Xanthobacter aminoxidans. Lineage (GTDB taxonomy): Bacteria > Pseudomonadota > Alphaproteobacteria > Rhizobiales > Xanthobacteraceae > Xanthobacter > Xanthobacter aminoxidans. Next base: position 289,726 of record NZ_JAMJXC010000001.1, read on the forward strand.
GGCACGCACGCATATTCTGCCGTGCGCCCGCACTGGCGAAGCATCAGGCGTCACACGGGGGCACGATCAGCGTGTGCGGCGCGGGCCGTGGCCGCCGAAGTAACGCAGGGTCAGGCAGGTGATGTCGTCGGCCTGGGGCGCACCACGCTCGAAGACGTGCACCGCCGCCAGCACCCGCTCGTTGAGCTCTGCCACCGACCAGTCGGCGGCGCCGCCGCGCAGCAGTTCCTCGACACGTTCCTCGCCGTAGGGCTGCTCGTCGATGTCGAAGGCCTCGGTCACGCCGTCCGTATAGAGGAAGAGCGTGTCGCCGGGGGCGAGGTGCAACTCGTGCTGCTGGTAGACGAAGCCTTCCAGCACTGCCACCGCCATGCCGCCCGTGGAGGGCACGGTGGTGACCTCGCCGGAACGGGCGATGCGGTAGGGCAGGTTGTGGCCGGCATTCACATAAGTGACCTTCCCCGAGGAGAGGTCCACCACGCCATAGAGCACGGTCACGAACAGCATCTGCTCGTTTTCCACCGCGAGCAGGTCATTCAGGCGGCGGATACAGCCCGCCGGAGAGCGCTCGAACAGCGCGGTCGAGCGCAGCAGGGTGCGGGAGATGGCCATGAACAGGGCGGCTGGCACACCCTTGCCGGAGACGTCCGCCACCACGAAGCCGAGCGTGGTGTCGTCGACCATGAAGTAGTCGTAGAAGTCGCCGCCCACCTCGCGCGCGGGCGTCATCTGGCCATGCACGGCGACACGCGCATCCGGCGGGAATTCCTTGGGCAGGATGGCGAGCTGCACCTGACGGGCAATCTCCAGCTCCTGCTGTAGGCCGGCAAGCTTGGTCTTGGTGATGAGGGCCTCGCGCAGCTCCACCACCATGGACGAGAGGCGGGTGTGTTGCTCGACGATGCGCCGCGACAGATCGTGGAGCACGCGGGCGACGCGCTTCAGCTCGTCGTCATTCTCGTTCTCCTCGCCCTTGGCGAGGAGAGCCAGAACCTCCTCCCGGTCGGTCGGGTCGATGGCATCGGCAAGCGCCTGCAACTCGCCGGAGATCACCACCTCCTGCCGCCGCCGCACGCGCTCGCGCTGGCGCCGGCTCTCGGCCAGGGCCTGCACGTTGCCGCGCAGTGCCACCACCGCCTCGGCGATACGGCCGATCTCGTCATTGCCGGCATGACCCACCGTGACCGAGGTGTCGCCGCGCGACAGGGCCTGCAGCACGTCGATGGCCGATTCCAGAGGCCGGAAACTGTACCAGAGGAAGACATTGAGACCGATGACGCCGAGCAGCACGAGGCCGATGGCGCCGGCCACGGCCGACTGGCGGATGAAGGCGGTCGCCTGCACCGTCTGGGTGGTATCTTCCAGGCTCACAAGCGCGCCCACGGCGCTGCCGCTCACGTCCGCGATCGGAATGGAAGTGACGTTGTAGTTGCGCCCGTCCAGCAACAATTGCTCGGCGGTGGGGCGGCGCGGCGTGATGGAGACCTTGGCCCGTTCCCACAGGCGGAAATCGGTGCTGGCGACCACCCGCCCGCGGAGGGTGATGAGGGTGGTGGCGGCGCTGATGCCGCGGGCGAAGCGCTCCATGCCGAGCGCGGCATCGCGCCCGAGCACCAGCACGGCCCGGCCGCGGCCGGGCAGTTCCACCGTGCGGGTGGTGATGACGATCACCTGCGAACCGCTGATCTGCCGCAGCCCGGAGAGCACCTCGCCCTTGAGCGCCCGGTCGAGGCTGCCGGCGTCGAGGATGTAGCGGGCATTGGTGGTGCCGTCGCTGAACACCACCTCGCGGTCGGCCGCCACAACCTCGAAATAGGTGGCTGGGTCGTCGATATCGATGCCGACCTCTCGGATCGCCGCGGCGATGCCCGGGCGGTCCGAGAAGCTCAGCGCGATGCGGAAGGGCGAGGAGGTGTCGATGCGCTCGAGGATGCGGGCGAGATTGGCGGTCTGGAAGGCGACGATCTCGCGCCAGAGGACGGTCTGACCCTCGATGGCCAGCTCGCCCTCGCGGGCCTGGGCGACGCGGTCGCGCAGCACCGTGGCACCCCAGATGCCCAGCATGAGCACGGTGAAGCCGGTGGCGACGATGAGGGTGATGCGGGTCCGCAGCAGCATCACGACCCCCGCACCTTGTCGGCGCGGCCGGGCGGCGCCATCACCTCGCGCCGGACCCGTTCCACGTCCGGCCTGAGCCCGCCGTCGAAATCCACCGCCAGAAGCTCCTCCGCATAGGCCTCGAATACCGATCGGCGTTCGGCCACCCTGCGGTTGCCGTGCTCAAGTTCCCGGAAGGCCCGACCCACCGCCCCCCGCGCACCTTGACGGCGGCGGTGTTGAATCATCACGTCGCGCTCGCCGTACTGGCCGTTCACCGCCTCGGCCAGGCCGTTGGCGAGGCGGGTGCGGGCACGCTCGAGCGCATTGCCCACCAGCAGGCCGGCGGCCAGCGCCGCCAGCGCCGCACAGACCGTCACCACCATCGCTGCCTTGAGGCCGATGTCGGCGAAGGAGGTGGCGAGGGCGGCGGGATTTGTGGTGACTTCCACCGCCGCCACCGTATTGCCATCCACCACCACGGGAGCGCTCACCGAATCGGTGCCGGAATGCTCACCGATGGCGCTGCGGATCTCACGACCGTCCGATCCGCGCAGCACGATCTGGGTCAGGCCGGGCGTGCGGGTCAATGTCTCGGAGAGGTGCTGTTCCACGCCGGGAAGCAGCTTCAGGGGGATGCCGAAGCGTGCCGCCTTCTCGAACTGCTGGGCGAGGGTGCGGGCGACCGACGTGCCGATCACCAGCGCGTCGCGCCGCGCACTCTCCTCGACCCGGGCGCGATAGCCGTTGACGAGCACCGCCGCTGCGATGCCGCCGAGAACGAGTGTGAGAATAAGGGCGAACAGCCCGGTGACCAGGCGCGCGCGGCCGCTTTCGGCGATCTCAGGCCGCATCGTCGAGTGCTCCAAGCTGGCCAAGGCCCCGGTCGACCCGCGCCTCGGCATCGCGCCAGCTCTTCACTGTGGCCTCGGCAAGGGGCGCAAGGCCGCCATCGTCGCCGGTGGACCCGCCTTCCCCCCGCAGCACCTTTCCCACCCGGTCGAACGGGCGCGTCAGCACGTGGACGAACGCCACGGCGGCAATGATGGCGGCGATGGACGCGGCGAGCGAAAGCACCCCCGTGCGGATCAGAAGGTCGAGGCCGAGCCGGTCTGCGCGGGCACTGCGCGCCTCGTCCGACACCGTGACCGAGATGCCGCCGGCGACACCGAGGTCGTTCTCGAAGCGGGTGCCGAACACAGTGTCGCCGCGCTCGGCCGCAGCCCATTGGTTATCGTCGCCCAGCCGCTTCACCCAGTCCGGGCTCACCTCTTCGCCGATCACGCTGCGGTCGGTGGAATAGATGGCGCGGCCCGCGGAATTAAAGATGTCGATGGCGAGGATGGAGGGGTCGCCCGCCTTCTCGCGCTCGATGCGCGGCTGCAGCAGGGAAATCTGGTCCAGAAGCAGGCCGATGGAGAGGTTCGCCTCGGTGGAGGCGCGCAGCGTGCCGAGCAGGTTGGCGACGCGGGCACGCTCGATCTCCTCGCCCACCCGATCGCTGGCCGAGAACGCGATCACCGCGACCGCCACCACCGCAGCGGTCACGGATACGACGGCGACCAGGATGAGCCGGCTTACGAAAGTCATGCGGGGAACTTCGGTGGGGTGGACGGCCCGGACGTTAACCGCGCACTCGCGGCCAAACCAGACAAAAAACTCCCCTGCGACCAAAAAAACCTGCATTGTCAGCTTGCTTTTCGTGGCATGAAGGTCGGGCGGTCGGGGCCGGACCATAGGGCAGGGCGCGAAGGGTTCGGCGCGAAAGTCGAGACGCCAAGGGTCGAGCGCGAAGGGTCATGAGGCGGACCACACTGGGGCTCATCATCGTGTTCGCGTTGATCGCGGCCGCGTGCGTCGCCTTCGGCGCCTATTTCTCCTACGTGACGCTCATCAATGCCCATCGCGGGGTCATCGAGGCCCGCTGTGGTATCGCCGCCCAGCGTGTGGTGGACGTGGTTGAAAAGGCCGCTTCCCTCGGCATCGCCCTTCCCGCGCAGCAGACGCTGACCGCGGTATTGGAGCGGGAGGCCCGCGTGGAGGACGCGATTCGCTCCATGGACCTCACAGACGAGCATGGCATCGTCCTGTTCTCCAGCGAGCCCGGGCGCGTCGGCCTGGACACGACACGGGACACCGAGCGCGGCCTGACCCGTCCGGTGCGCAACGACATCGGCCAGAGTCTCGGCCGCGTCGTGGTTCGATATGATTCCAAGATCCTGACCGATGGCGCAGCGACGCTCGCCTCCGACCTCAGGCGGATCGCCCTTCCCACGCTCCTGTGGGCCGGCGCGGCGACGCTGGTCATCGGCCTGCTTCTCGCAGCGCTGCTGCAGCGGGCGGTCCGGCGCGCCGCGGAGCCGCATCTGTGGCCGCCCGCCGCCCGCGCCGCGCTCGCCTCGGTCGAAGAGGCGCACCGCACGGCCGGGCCGCCGGCCTCCGGCGTCACCGGTGGGGGCGCCGCATGATCGGTCTTCGCGGCGGGATCTCCATCGCCATCGTCATCATCCTCTGTTCGGCGCTGGCCGTGATCGGCTGGGGTGCGGAACAGGCGGCCCAGCGCACCATCGCACCGGAGATCGTCGCCAAGGCGAATTCGGTCGGCCGGGCCGCCGCCGACCTCGTCCAGCGCGCCGCGGCGGTCGGCGTGCCTTTCGACCGGTTGGTCGGGGTGAACCGTTATTTCGATGACCTGCGGGCGGCCAACGTCGAGTTCACCCAGATCAGCCTGAACGCTGCGGGCGGCAAGGAACTGGCGCGGTCGGGCGCGGTCTCTTCCGGCGGCGACGCGCCACGGGTCTTCGTGCCGGTGGAGGATGCCGACGGGCACCGCCTGGGCGACGTCATGATCGTGGTCGATCCCAGCGTCGTGTCCCAGCAGGTGGGTGCGGTGCTCGTCGATGTCGCCTTCATCGGCATCGTCGCGCTGCTGGTGGCGCTGGAACTGGTGGCTCTCGTCGTTGGCACCCGCGGCCTCGAATCGCTGGTGGCGGTGGAGCGGCGGCTCAAGGCGCTGAAGCGCGGCGTGCTCTCCCGCCAGGAGGGCGGTGCGGGGGCTGCCGGCGACCTTATCCTTCCCATCGACCGGCATGTGGAAACGCTCGCCGGTCGCCATCTCTCCCTGCGCGCCGAGGCGGAGCGCAGGGGGGATGCCGAGGCCCTCGCCCGGCTCGACGAGATCGAGGTCCGCACCGGCCTCGGCCGGGTCCAGGCTGCCGAGAGCGAGGCCGCCATCGCGGTGCGCCCGGCCCTGTTCCTGTTCATGCTGGCGGAAGAACTCACCCGCCCCTTCCTGCCGCGCGCCGCACAGGCCCTCGGCGTGCCGGCCGGCTTCGGTCCCGATGTGGCGGCGAGCCTGCCCATCGTCGCCTTCATGGCGGTGGTGGCGCTGTGCCAGGTGCCGTTCGCCTCCCTGTCCGAGCGGCTCGGCCGGCGTCCGGGCTTCCTTGCCGGTGCGGCACTGGCGGCGGCGGGTTACGTGGTCTCGGCGATCAGCCCGCATTACGACGTCTTCCTCGCTGCCCGCGTCGCCACGGCGGTGGGCTATGCGCTGGTGTTCGTCTCCGCCCAGGGCCATGTGGTGGATCTGTCCTCCGGCGCGGCCCGCAGCGCGGCTCTGGCCGTGTTCGTGCGGGCCATCATGGTGGCGAGCCTGTGCGGGCCGCCCATCGGCGGCGTCATCGCCGACAGGCTGGGACCGGGCGTCGCCTTCGCGACCTCGGCTGGTCTCGCCCTCGTGGCGCTTCTGGTGGCGCGGCTGACGCTGCCGGCCGCGGAGCGGCATCGTAGCGTGGCCAATGTGGGGCTCGCCGACCTCAAGGCCGCGGCCCGCGCACCTGGTCTGATGTCCCTGCTCCTGGGCTGCGCCTTCCCCGCCAAATTCCTGTTTGCCGCCTTGTGCTTCCTGCTGGTGCCGCTGGAACTGCAGCGCGAGGGCTTCTCCTCCGCGGCCATTGGCCGCTTCCAGATGATCTATCCGGTCCTCATGGTGATCGGCGTGCCCTTCTTCGCCGCCCTGGCCGATCGCTTCAGCGCCCGCGCCGGATTCGTGGTGGCGGGTGGGCTGGTTTCGGGCATCGGCGCCCTGGCCGTGCTGCTCCATCCCTCCGTGGCGCTGATCGTCGTTGCGCTGGTGGCGCTGGGCTGGGGACAGGCCATGTCCATCGCGTCCCAGTCGGCGCTGGTCGCGGATACCGCCACCAGCATGGGGGCGGGCCGGGCGGCCGGAGTTCTCGGCCTGTTCCGGCTGGTGGAGCGGTCCGGCAACGCCGCCGGACCCGCCAGTGCCGGCTTCCTGCTTTCGACGCTCGGCTTCGCGGCGGCGACCGGTTTCCTCGGCGCTGTAGCGGTAGCCGGAGCCATGCTATTTGCGCTATCTGGACGCAGAGTCTTCGTCCATCATTCGCGCCGCCCATCCTCTGCGGCCGCCTCGGAAGGGAGTTCCGCCTGATGGATCGCCGTTCCCTCCTCGCACTCGGCCTCGGCGCGGGTGCTGCGGGGCTGGTGGGCACTGTCCCCGGCGCCTTCGCCCAGACCAATGGCGGCAACGGCCAGCCGCGCCCGGCCGGCACGCCTGCACCTGCCGCCCGTGGCGAGGCGTTCCGTGTCCTGATGCTCACCTTCCGCGGTGATACCGATGTGGAGCGCGGCTTCCGCGACTACTTCGCGGCCAACGACATCAAGGTCGAGTTCATGACCCGCGACGTGGAGCGGGACGCGAGCAAGGTGAAGCCGATCCTCGCGGAAGTGCTGCCGACCTTCCGGCCCAACCTCATCTACACCTATGGCACCCCGTTGACGCTCGGCGTCGCCGGTCCCTATGACGCGCCGTCCACCGCCGGTTTCGTGCGCGATATCCCGGTGGTGTTCGCCCTGGTGGCGGCGCCGGTACAGGTGAAGATCGCTCCTTCGCTCGCCTCTTCGGGGCGCAACGTGACGGGCGCGGTGCACGTGGTGCCCACTGACGTGCAGATGCGCGCCATGCAGAGCTACAAGGCGTTCAAGAAGGTCGGCGTGATCTATTCGCCGAACGAGAGCAACTCGGTCGCCATCATCGACGAGATGAAGGCCTTCTCCGCCACCATCGGTGCCGAGGTTCTGGCCCAGCCCCTGACCATGGTGGGCAGCAAGCCGACCGGTGACGGGGTCGAGGATTTCGTGAGGAACCTGAAGGCGCAGGGCGCCGAATGGCTCTATCTGCCGGCCGACACCTTCCTTGCCACCATCTTCGACCGGGTCGGCCCGGCGGCACTGGCGGCGGGGCTTCCCACCTTCGGCGCGACGGAATTCTTCCTGCGCGAGGGGCTGGGGCTTGTCGGGCTGGTCAGCCGCTATTATTCGGTGGGCCAGCTCGCCGCCTCCAAGGCGGCCGAGATCCTGGTCCAGCACGTGCCGCCCCAGGACATCCCGATCGAGACGCTGAAGCGCTTCGCCCTCATCATCAACATGAACGTGGCCAAGCAGCTCGGCGTCTACCCGCCCATCGCCATGCTCAATTATGCGGAAGTAATCACGTGATGAACGCCCTGCGCGAGGCCGCGCCGACCTCTACGCTGACGCAGCGCATGCTCGGGCCGGGCGATCTCGACGCGATCGACACCCTTCATCATCTGGCCATCGGGCCGCTGGTTCGCCCGGAAGTGGTGAAGCCGGAAAACCGTTCGTACTTTGAAAGCATCCTCAGCGGCCGCGGCCTGGTGATCGGGCTCTATGACGGCCCGTTGCTCGCCGCCTACGGCATCCTTCAGCACGATCATTCGCCCAAGGACGGCCCGCACCGCCTGCTCGGGCTCGATCCCGCCTTGTCGGTGGGCCGGCTGGCCGGGGCTTCGGTGCATCCGGCCTATCGCGGCCGTGGACTGCAGCGGGTGCTGATCGCTGCCCGGGTCGATGCGGCGCCCGCGGACATGGTGCTGTTTTCCACAGCGGCGCCGGTCAACACGCCGAGCTGGGCGAGCCTGCTCGTCGAGGGCTTTCCCATCTACGACATCCAGCTCTTCTTCGGCGGCTATGCGCGCTACGTGATGGTGCGCGACTTCACCACCTTCGATCCGCAGGAGACCCTTCTGGTCGATCCGCTGGACACGGCGCGGCAGAAGGAGCTCTTCGCTGAGGGCTGGCACGGCTACGCCCGCTGCCGCACCGATTCCGGCGCTGCCGGCGTGCTGTACGCCCGCCCCCGAAAAGCCTGACACCCCCAGCGGGCAGGCCCTTCCGGGGTCCCTGCTCCGCGTCACGAAACTGTCGTATGGTTTGCTGAATCTGTGCCCACGCGGTGCGGGCATCCCGATCCAGAGAGATACTGGCCCCATGAAGATCGAGAGGACCCCCCTCGGCCCCGACATCATCCTCGTGCGCCTGGAAGGCCGGCTCGACATCGCCGGCGCGGCGGCGGTGGAGCCGGAGTTCAAGTCGTCCTGCGAGGCCGCGCGCGTGCTCGTGGTGGACCTGTCCGGCACGCCGTTCATGGCCTCCATCGGCATCCGCCTGCTGCTCGCGGGCGCCAAGGGGCTGCATCGCAAGGGGGGCATCATGGGGCTTTTCGCATGTGACCCTCAGGTGGAGAAGGTGCTGCGCTCCACCGGGGTCGATCAGCTCGTCGGCATCCACGCCACGCGGGACGAGGCGCTCGCGGCGGCGGGCATCTCCCCGGCAACCTGACGGCGGATCCCATGGCGACGCCCGCGGCCGGAACCCTTGTCTCGACCATCGATGTGGGCGCGCGCATCGACGACATCACCGACGCCACGGGCTGGCTCGGCACGCTGGCTGACGAACAGGGCTGGCCGGATGCCACCCGCTTCGCGCTGGAGCTGAGCCTCGAGGAGGCTCTGACCAACGTCGTCTCCTACGGCTTTGCGGGCACCGACCGGCAACCGCACATCCGAATCGAATGCTGGCGCTTGCCAGAAGGCCGGGTGGCGGTGCGCCTGATCGACAACGGCGTGCCCTTCGATCCCACCAGCATCGCCGAGCCGGTGGTCCCCGACAGCATCGAGGACGCCCGGATCGGCGGTCACGGCGTGCAGCTGATGCGGCATTTCCTCGAGACGCTCGACTACAGCCGGGAAGGTGAGGAAAACCAGCTGACGCTGGTGGCCAACGCGGCCGGGTGAGGTTGCTCACAAGAGTGTCGCACTCCGCGGTCTATGATGTCCGCTCGGGGAGCCGTGCCGCAGCATCCGCGGAACATTGAGCGCGTCTGCGGCTTTCCTCTGGTGCCGTCGGGTCTTTCTTATCGATGCTTGTCATTGCCGAGCTTCTGGCCGGCCTCGGCCTTCTGTTCGTTGGCCTCAAGGCCATGGCCACACACCTGCAGCAGGCCACGGGCCGCAAGGTGCGCGCACTGCTGCGCCGGGCGACGCGCTCCCCGGTGATGGGGCTGCTGTGCGGGACGCTGGCGGGAGCGGCCACGCAATCCTCCAACGCCGTCGCGGTCATCAGCGGCAATCTCGTGCGCGGCGGTGCCTTCACTACGCGCGATGCCATTCCGGTCGTCGCCGGCGGCAATGTGGGGACGTCTGCGCTGGTGTTCGTGGCGGCAATCGATTTCCGCCTGCTCGTGCTTTACATCGTCGGCACCGTCGGGCTCGCCTTCCATTTCAAGCTGGACCGCCGTCGCGGCATGGCGCAATGGATGGGCGTCGCCTTCGGCCTCGCGCTGGCCCTGCTTGGCCTCGATTTCATCAAGCAGGCGCCGCGGGCGCTGGACATTGCGTCGGTCGCGGGCAGCCTCGCCGACCATCTGACTCCGCTCCTCGGCTTCTTTCTCGGGTTCGCGGTTTCCGCCGTCAGCCAGTCGTCCTCGACGCCCACGATTCTGGTCCTGGCCCTGATGCAGGCGGGCCTCCTCGGCCTCCACGATGCGGTCTTCATCGTGCTCGGCGCGAATCTTGGTTCCGGGTTTGCGGCCATTCTCTCGGCCGGCGGGCTGGAGGGGACCGGCCGCCAGCTCTGCTATGTCCATGTGCTGGTGAAGGCCGTGGGCTGCCTCATCGTCGGAGCCTTCTTCGGCCTTGGCGGGGTGGTTGGCTTCGACGGCTTCTCGGCCCTCTCTGCCGTGGGCAACGACAAGGCGTCCATGTCCCTGTCGGTTCTGTTCCTCGCCCTTCAGGTGGCGGGCGCGATCCCGGTGGCTTTCGCGCGAGGGCTTTCCGAGAGGTTCGCCGCCGCCATGAGCCCGCCCACGCTGGAGGACGGCGCCTCCCGCCCGCGCTTCATCCATGACGAAGCGCTGGCGGACCCCTCGACGGCGCTTGACCTCGCCGTTAGCGAGACCCTGCGGCTCATCAAGCTCCTGCCGACCCTGCTGCCGGACCTCGACCAGACGGACAACGGCGACGCCGGCGAACGGCTGGCTCTGTGGCGTGGCGCTGCCTCGGTGGGCCTTGCCGTGGACCAGTTTATTTCGGAGCTCGTCGCGGTCGGCCTCGCCCGCGACAGTCTGGAAATCGCCCTGCATCACCAGGCGCTTGTGGAGAACGTGCGCACGCTTCAGGACACGCTGCACGACTTCACCGAGGTGGTGGAGGGCTTCGACGAGGTGCCGCCGCTCGCCTTTGCCCTGTCGGAATCGTTACGGGCGATCACTTTGTCCCTCGCCGACGCCACGGATGGGCCGGCCGATGATCTCGACCTCATCATCGCGCTCTCCGGCGATCGATCAGAGATGTTGAACCGCATCCGCCGCCAGCTTGCCGCTACGGCACTCGACGCGGGGGCGGATGCGCGGCAGCTGCTGCTGGCGACCAGCCTGTTCGAGAGGGCGATCTGGCTGGTGCGCCGCAGCGCGATTGCGTTGCGCACGCCGGAGAATGAGGATAATCCGAAGCGTCCGGCCGCCGCGGAGGCGGACATCAAGCGAGTAGGGGCCGATGCACATCGAACGTGAGCAGGTCGGAAGCGACGTGGTGCTGAAGGTGGCGGGGCGTCTCGACACGCCCAATGCCAAGCCGTTCGAGGCGAGCCTCATGGAGGTCGTCTCCATGACCGACGGGGGGATCGTGGTGAACCTCGCCGGAGTGGACTATGTGTCCTCCTCCGGTCTGCGGGCTCTGCTGGTGGCTGGCAAGGCCATGCGCGGGGCGAAGCGCAAGCTCGCGCTCTCTTCGCTCCAGCCGCAGATCCGTGAGGTGTTCGACATCTCCGGCTTCTCGACCCTGTTCGAGATCAACTGATTCTGCTGAGACTTGGGGCCGGAGCGGTCGCGAGGCTGATCTAAAGTCCAGCGACCGGCGCCCACAGCACGTCCTCGATCCGCCTCGCTCCGCTTGCCAGCAAAGCGAGCCGGTCGAAGCCGAGGGCACAGCCGCTGGCCGGAGGCATGAGCGCCAGCGCCGCGAGGAAGTCCTCGTCGAGCGGATAGCGCTCCCCATAGAGCCGTTCCTTCTCGTCCATGTCCTTTTCGAAGCGCCGGCGCTGCTCGTCCGCGTCCGTCAGCTCGCCGAAGGCGTTTGCGAGTTCCAGCCCGCAGCAATAGAGCTCGAACCGCTCGGCGAAGCGCGGATCCTCCGGCTTCGGCCGGGCGAGAGCCGCCTCGCTCACGGGATAGTCTGTCAGGATGGTGGGGCGGCCGACGCCGAGATGAGGCTCGATCTTCTCCACCAGCACGCGCGAGAACACGTCGCCCCAGGTGTCGTCAGGCGCAGTGCGGATGCCGGCCTCGGTCGCGGCGCGGGCGAAGGCGGCGGCATCCGGTGCTTCCCCCGCGGCCGGCAGAAGGGCCTCAAGGTCCATCCCCGCATGGCGGGCGAAGGCCGCGACGAGCGTCAGGCGCTCCGGGGCGGCGAAGGGATCGCAGGTCTTGCCGCGATAGTGGAAGGCCGAGGCTCCGCCGGCCTCGGCGGCGCGGGCGAGGAGGGCGGCGCAATCCTCCATCATCGCCGTGTAGGGCGCACCGGCGCGATACCATTCCAGCATGGTGAACTCGGGATGGTGTGCCATGCCACGCTCCCGATTGCGGAACACGCGGGCGAACTCGAAGATCTTCGGCTCCCCGGCCGCGAGCAGCTTCTTGGCCGCGAACTCGGGTGAGGTGCGCAGGTAAAGTCGGTGAGTTGTCCCGTCCGGGCCGATCAGCTCAGTCCCGAAGGCGTGAAGGTGGGTCTCGTTGCCCGGCGAGACCTGCAGCGCCGGCGTCTCGACCTCGATGAAACCATCTTCCGCGAAGGCTGCGCGCACGGCGGCGGCGATGCGCCCGCGCGCGAGCAGGAAGGGGCGGCGGTCCGCGTGAACGTCGGGCCGCCACCACGGCGGGGAGGGAGGCGCCAGCGAAGAGTTCGATACCGCCATGACGTAAGTTCCTCGTTGCGGCCACCTGGACTGCCCGCCGCCACTGGGCCTCGGGGCCGGAAAGACGAGTGCAAGACTGGCGTTGCGCGCCATTATCGCTATGGTGCGCGCCGAACCAGCCAGACGGCGCCGCCGTCAACCGTTTTCCAATCGGCGCGGGCGCCGCGCATCAGGTCAAGGAAGAGCCGACGTGGTCAAGGTTATCGCCAGCACCCTGCGCAAGGGCAACGTGGTCGACATCGACGACAAGCTGTACGTTGTTCTCACCGCCGAGAATATCCATCCTGGCAAGGGCACGCCGGTGACGCAGCTCGACATGCGCCGAATCTCCGACGGCGTGAAGATCTCCGAGCGCTACCGCACCACCGAGCAGGTGGAGCGCGCCTTCGTGGAAGATCGCCCGCATACCTTCCTCTACGAGGATTCCGACGGCTACACTTTCATGAACCCGGAAACCTATGATCAGGTGACCGTGCCGAAGGATGTCATGGGCGACCAGTCCGTCTATCTCCAGGAAGGCATGGAATGCATGCTTTCCACCCACAATGGCGTGCCGATCGCCATCGAGCTGCCGGCCCGCGTGGTGCTGGAGATCGTGGACACCGAGCCGACCGTGAAGGGCCAGACGGCCTCTTCCTCTTACAAGCCCGCCATGCTCTCCAACGGCGTCCGCACCATGGTGCCGCCGCACATCGCGTCCGGCACGCGCGTTGTCGTCATGACCGCCGACGCTTCCTACGTGGAGCGCGCGAAGGACTGACCTTCCGCTCGTGATCCCGGAAGGGCCGTTTCCGGCCCTTCCGGTTTTCTTTCAATACCTTGCTGCGGCGCGTGGAACTTTTCCCCCGGCCGCTGGTTGATCCCCGACATGGCCCTGAGGGGACATGCAGTCAGCCAAGGCGTTGAAGAATGATCTTGTCGGGAAGGCGGGTGCTCGTCGTTGAGGACGAGTTTCTCGTGGCACTGGGGCTCGAAGACAATCTGAGGTCGCTGGGCTACACCGTGGTCGGGCCGATCGCGAGCCTCGCCGCCGCGGTCTCCGCCGCGTCGTCCGAACGCATCGACGCCGCGATCCTCGACGTGAACCTTGCAGGCGAGCCGGTCTATCCGGCCGCGGCGATCCTGGCCGAGCGCGGCATCCCCTTCATCTTCTGCTCGGGCTATACTGGCAGCGTGCGCATGCCGGCGGAATTCGTCGACGCGCCGCGGGTGGCCAAGCCGTACACCAGCCGTGTCATCGCCGATGCGCTTGCCGACCTCATCGGATCGGGTCGCGGCCCAGGCGGCAGCGACCGCGGGAGGCGGGATGTCGCCGCCTCCAACGATATGTGATCTTCCAGATAACCTGATTCAGGCCGCGCCGGCGGCCTTGTTCGCCTCAGCCTTCGGGCCACCGCGGGCGACACCGACCATGGCGGGCCGCAGAACGCGCTCGCCGATGACGTAGCCGGCCTGCACCACCTGCACCACGGTACCGGTCGGCACGCTCGGGTCCGGCACCTCGAACATGGCCTGATGAAGGTTGGGATCGAACTTCTCCCCCTTCGGCTCGATCTTGCGGATGCCGTGCTTCTCCAGCGCCTTCACGAGGCCGCGCTCTGTCAGCTCCAGTCCGTCCAGCAGCGCCTTGAAACTGCCTTCTGCGGTCGCCTTTGCGTCCGCCTCCACCGAGCCGAGGGCTCGGGCGAGATCGTCCGCCACGTTCAGCACGTCGCGGGCGAAGGAGGCGATGCCGTAGGTCTTGGCGTCCTGGATTTCCTTCTCGGCGCGGCGGCGCACGTTCTCCGCCTCCGCGAAGGCGCGCAGGAACTTGTCCTTGAGGCTCGCGATCTCGGCTTCCAGGCGCGCCTTGTCGCCCGCCGGGTCGCCGATGGCGGCGTCCGCCATGGCGGTGGCTTCCGCCTCGGCGGTCGCCTCGTTCACCTGCGCATTGCCCTGCGCGGCACCGTTTTCGCTTGCGTCGCCGCCGGTCTCGGGCGCGCGCTTCTGCTCGCTCATCCGGTTACTTCCCCTGCCTTGAGATTCGCCCGAGGTCACAACGCCGCCGGGCAAAGGCCAATTGTCCCGGCGCATATCGGGGCGATGGGGGGAAAAATCAAGTCGTGGTGATCCTTATCCCTCACGCAGCATCCGCACCCGGTGCGCCCAGCACCCGGCTCACGAGGCGGGCGGTGAAGTCCACCATGGGGACGATGCGGCCGTAATTGAGCCGCGTCGGGCCGATGACACCCAGCACGCCCAGCACGCGACCCTGCCCATCGCGGTAGGGTGCGACAATGGTGGAGGAGCCGGAAAGGGAGAACAGCCGGTTCTCCGAGCCGATGAAGATGCGCAGCGCCTGCGCCTCCTCCGCCCGGCCGAGCAGTTCGGAGACCTCGCGCTTGGTCTCGAGATCGTCGAACAGCAGGCGGATGCGCTCCAGATCCTCCAGCGCCCTGAGATCCTCCAGCAGCTTCGCCTGACCGCGCACAATGAGGGTCCGCTCGCCCGGCCCGTCGCCGGACCAGGAAGCGAGCCCCGCCTCCACCACGCGCGCGGTCAGGGTGTCGAGGTCGCGGTTGATCTCGGCGAGCAGGCTCTCCATCTCCTGACGGGCGTCGGAGAGGGTGCGGCCACGGATGTGGGCATTGAGGAAATTGGTGGCCTCGGTGAGGGCGGAGGTAGGCAAGCCGGGCGGAAGGGCGAGCGCGCGGTTTTCCACCTGCCCATCCTCCGATACGAGGATGACGAGGGCGCGGCCCGGTTCCAGGGGCACGAATTCCACATGCTTAAGGCGGGGGTCGGTCTTGGTGGCGGTGACGACCCCGGCACCGCGGGCGAGGCCCGAGAGCAAAGCGGAGGCTTCCTGCAGAACGCCTTCCACTGTGGTCGTGCGGGCGGCGGCGAGCACCTGCGTTTCGATATTGGCCCGGTCACGCTCGTTGACGTCGCCCACCTCCATGAGCGCATCGACGAAGAAGCGCAGGCCGCGCTCAGTGGGCAGGCGCCCGGCGCTGGTATGGGGGGCATAGATCAGCCCGGCCGCCTCCAGGTCCGCCATCACGTTGCGGACCGAGGCGGGGGAGAGGGTCATGGGGATCAGGCGGGCAATGTTGCGCGAGCCCACCGGCTCACCGGTGGCGAGGTAACTCTCCACGATCTGGCGGAAAATCTCGCGCGAACGCTGGTCGATCTGCGCGAGGCCGCCGGTCGAGAGGGGCAGGAACGGATCGAGCGCCACGGGTTCAGCCTTCGGAGCAAAGGATTTCGCTGGCTTTAATGTGTCCCTCGCCGGGGCCGGGTTCAAGCGCCACGCGGCGGCTCCTACCACCCTTGCTTTCCTCCCGGCGCGCGGCGCTCTAAAAGGAGCGCCCATGACGCACAAAGAGGTATCCATTATGCGGCCCAGCAAGCGCGCCCCCGACGAGATGCGCGCGGTGTCCTTTGAACGGGGCGTGATGCGCCACGCGGAAGGCTCCTGCCTCGTGAAGTTCGGCGACACCCACGTTCTCGTCTCCGCGACGCTGGAGGAGCGCCTGCCGCCGTGGCTGAAGGGCCAGGGACGCGGCTGGGTGACGGCGGAATATTCCATGCTGCCCCGCGCCACCCACGACCGCACCCGACGCGAATCCACCACCGGCAAGCAGTCCGGCCGCACCCAGGAGATCCAGCGCCTGATCGGGCGTTCGCTCCGCTCGGTCACGGATCTCGTGGCGATGGGCGAGAAGCAGATCACCATCGACTGCGACGTGCTCCAGGCCGACGGCGGCACCCGCACCGCCTCCATCACTGGCGCCTGGATCGCGCTTCATGATTGCCTGAGCTGGATGAAGTCCCGCTCCATGATCAAGGAGATGCCGCTCAAGCAGCACGTGGCGGCGGTCTCCTGCGGCATCTATGAAGGCACGCCCGTGCTCGACCTCGATTATGCCGAGGATTCGGTGGCCGAGACGGACGCCAATTTCGTCATGACCGGAACTGGCGGCATCGTGGAAATCCAGGGCACGGCGGAGAAGACGCCCTTCACCCAGGACGAACTGCTCTCGCTGCTGTCGCTGGCCCGCTCGGGCGTGGATCAGCTCGTCTCCCTCCAGAAGCTGGCGATCGGCTGATGGCGCGCCAGCTCACCGGCCGGCTGGTGGTGGCCACCCACAATCCCGGCAAGCTCATCGAGATGAAGATGCTGCTGGAGCCTCACGGGGTGGAGGCCGTCTCCGCCGGCGAGCTCGGTCTGCCCGAGCCGGAGGAGACCGAGACCACCTTTGAGGGAAACGCCCGCCTGAAGGCTGTGGCGGCGGCCAACGCCGCCCAGCTTCCGGCGTTTGCCGACGACAGCGGCCTCGTGATCGATGCCCTCGGCGGGGCGCCGGGCATCCATACCGCCCGCTGGGCCGGTCCGGATCGCGATTTCGAGATGGCCATGGAGAAGGTGGAGGCCGAACTTCAGAAGGTCGGCGCCACAGAGCCCGGCCAGCGCCATGCCCGCTTCGTCTCGGCGCTCTGCATCGCCTGGCCGGATGGGCATTTGGAGGAGTTCGAGGGCACCGTGGACGGCACCCTCGTTTGGCCGCCCCGTGGCGCCAAGGGGTTCGGCTACGACCCCATGTTCCTCCCCGAGGGCCATGTGAAGACCTTCGCCGAGATGACGGCCGACGAGAAGCACGGCATGCCCCCTAAGGGCTTCGGCCTTTCCCACCGTGCCCGCGCCTTCCTGAAGCTCTCGCAGGCTTGCCTGAAGGGGTGAGCGCAATCTTGGATCAGGCTCCGTCCGCGAACCCTCCGGCACGCCCTCTCCCGATCGGGGGCGAGGGTGTTGACGGCATCGAGGACACGCAGGGCGGCTTCGGTGTCTATGTGCATTGGCCGTTCTGCAAGGCCAAGTGCCCCTATTGCGACTTCAACAGTCACGTCCGGCTCGTGCCGCCGGACGAGGCGCGCTACATCGCGGCCTTCCGGCGGGAGATCGCCCACATGCGGGCGCTGTCGGGACCGCGAAACGCGGAGACGGTCTTCTTCGGCGGCGGCACGCCTTCCCTCATGGCCCCCGCCACCGTCGGCGCGATCCTGGAGGCCATCAACGAGGCCTGGCCGCTCACCGCCGATGCCGAGGTGACGCTGGAGGCGAATCCGACCTCCGTGGAGGCGGAGCGGTTCCACGGCTATCGGGCTGCGGGCGTCAACCGCGTCTCCCTCGGGGTGCAGGCCCTGGACGATGCGGACCTTCAGGGGCTCGGGCGGATGCACTCGGTCGCCGAGGCGCTGGCTGCCGTGGGCATCGCGCGCAGTGCATTCGATCG
This sequence comes from Xanthobacter aminoxidans, assembly GCF_023571765.1. Lineage (GTDB taxonomy): Bacteria > Pseudomonadota > Alphaproteobacteria > Rhizobiales > Xanthobacteraceae > Xanthobacter > Xanthobacter aminoxidans. The sequence continues at coordinate 307,389 of NZ_JAMJXC010000001.1, forward strand.
TGTGTCCTTCGATCTCATCTATGCCCGTCCACGCCAGACGCCCGAAGCCTGGGCGGCTGAGCTGCGGCGCGCGCTCGCCGAAGGCTGCGAGCACCTGTCCCTCTACCAGCTCACCATCGAGCCAGGCACGCCGTTCGAGCGGCTGTACGGTGCCGGCAAACTTATCCTGCCCGACGATGATCTGTCCCGCGCCTTGTGGGACGTGACGCAGGAGGTGACGGCGCAGGCCGGCCTTCCCGCCTATGAGGTTTCCAACCATGCCCGGCCGGGTGCCGAGGCGCGGCACAATCTCGTCTACTGGCGCTATGGCACTTACGCCGGCATTGGTGCCGGAGCCCACGGGCGTCTGGTATCGGGCAAAATCCGCCACGCCACCTTCACCGAGCGGTCGCCGGAAGCGTGGCTGAAGCGGGTGGAGGCGGCCGGGCACGGCATTATTTCCGACGAGACGCTGTCGGCAGCCGAGCAGGCTGACGAAATGCTGCTCATGGGCCTGCGCCTGAAGGAAGGCTTGGACCTCGCCCGCCATGCCCGCCTCGGCGGCCGCGTGGATCCGGAACGCCTCGCCACGCTGGAGGCGGAAGGGCTGGTGGCGCTCAATGCCGGACGGCTGTGCGTGACCGCCGCTGGATTTCCGGTCCTCAATGCCGTGATCGCCGCGCTGGCGGGTTAGGTTCGCCACGCGGGAACGCTTGCCAACGCCGTGCCGCCTGCTTAAGTCCGCGTGGGGCTTGGGACTGCCTGCCGAGGAACGCGCACCATGTCGCTGGATGCCGACCAGATCGTCGAACGCCGCCGCCTCCGGCGGAAGGTCACATTCTGGCGCGTGCTCGGGGTGCTCGGCGTCGTTGCCGCCGTGGCGGTGGGCGTGTCGGCCCTGCTCGGCCGCGATATTCCCGCCTCCTCGCCCCATGTGGCGCGGATCATGATCGGCGGTATCATTCGCAACGATCGCGAGCGGGTGGAGCTTCTGGAGGAGATCGGACGCTCCCGCGCCAGCGCCGTGATCCTCTCCATCGACAGCCCCGGCGGCACCGTGACGGGCTCCGAGCAATTGTACGACGCGCTGCGCCGCCTCGCTGCCAAGAAGCCGGTGGTGGCCGTCGTGGAAGGCGTCGCCGCCTCCGGCGCCTATATCGCGGCGCTGGGCGCCGACCACATCGTGGCCCGCCGCAATGCGCTCGTCGGCTCGGTGGGCGTGATCTACCAGTTTCCCAACTTCACCGAGCTTCTGAAGACCGTGGGCGTGACCATGGAGGACATCAAGTCCTCTCCGCTCAAGGCTTCGCCCAACCCCTACACGCCGGTGACGCCGGAGGCGCGCGCCGCCGTGGATTCGCTGGTGAAGGACAGCTACGCTTGGTTCAAGGATCTTGTGGGCGACCGCCGCAAGCTCTCCGACGCCAAGCTCGCGAACGTCTCTGACGGACGCGTTTTCACCGGTCACCAGGGCCTCGAACTCCAACTGGTGGATGAACTCGGCGACGAGCGTACCGCCCGTGCCTGGCTCGCCCGTGAGAAGGGTGTGAGCGAGGCGCTCAAGGTCCGCACCTGGCGCACCAAGGAGGTCGGCGACGAGTTCGGCTGGCTTCTGGGCGCCGCGCGCGGCGTCGTGAGCGCTCTCGGCTTCCCGCAGGCAGCGGCGCTCCTGACGGATGCGGCGAAAGGCGCGCTGGAGCGCAGTCAGCTTGACGGTCTGTTGGCCCTCTGGCACCCTCGGAGCTAGGGTTAAGATTGCGTTCACAAGCGCTTGGCGACCATCCGACAAAACCGATAACAACGCCGGACGTCCGGCCGCCCACCGTCAGGGATGCAGGGCTTTGGCTTGCTTTCGGCGGATGATTTCGAGGGAACTGGGGCCAACATGATCAAGTCCGAGCTCGTCCAGAAGATCGCCGAGGCCAATCCGCATCTCTACCAGAGGGATGTGGAGAACATCGTCAACGCGATCCTGGAGCAGATCGCATCCGCGCTGGAGCGCGGTGATCGTGTCGAACTGCGCGGCTTCGGCGCCTTCTCGGTGAAGAAGCGCGACGCCCGTGTCGGCCGCAACCCGCGCACCGGCAAGCAGGTGGACGTAAGCGAGAAGACCGTTCCCTATTTCAAGACCGGCAAGGAGATGCGCGAGCGTCTCAACACTGGAAAGTAGGCCCCGTGAGCCGCTTCCTCTCCATCCTCATCGGCCTGCCTCTGGCGATCCTTGCGATTGCGCTCGCGGTTGCGAATCGAAAGCCGGTCGTCCTCTCCCTCGATCCGTTCGCGCCGGACCATCCCGCTTTGTCGGTGACGCTGCCGCTGTTCGCCATCATCTTCGCTGCGGTGATCGTCGGGGTCATCGCCGGCGGGGTTGTCACCTGGGCGCGGCAGGGCCGTTATCGTCGGGAGGCCCGCGCCGCCCGCCGCGAGCACAAGCGGGCCGAGGCGGCTCGCCCGGCTCCGTCCTCGCAGCTCGGTCTGCCGGCGCCGCGGCACTGAGCCTTCCCTTTCGCGAAGCCTTGTCTTCCGCTCTGCGTCGATCTGCAGGAGCCGTCCCGTGCGAACGGGGCGGCTCTTTCGTTTCGGCTCACGCGCGCGTGCCGTCGGGACGAGAGAGGTGCCGCCGTGCGAGGGGCAGCACGAGGTGCACCATGCCCATCACCATGGGTGGAACCGCGAGAAGCGTGGAGGCCCAGATGGGCCATCCCGCGGTGAGGGGCGACAGGAGCGCCAGGATGGCGTTGATGAGGGCATAGGCGCCGATCATCATCAGTCCCAGAAAGCGGAGGTGGGCGAGAATGGCGAAACTGCTCATGGCATCAGCTCCCGAAGCAGCGTGGCGTGGACTGATATAAACGAAACGATCCGTTCCGATACAGTTTGATATATACGTCCCGTTTCGTTATGCAAGAGGAAAGTTGCGGAAGGCCTTCAGATGCCCGACACCAGCCATGCCGATCGTCGGCGCTCATCTATCGGCGCACGGCGCAATCCGGATGCGGAGGCGGCCATTCTGACGGCGGCGCGCGCGCTGCTCGCGGAACGGGGCTATGCCGGCTTTTCCATCGAGGAGGTGGCGCGGCGCGCCGGGGCCGGTAAACCGACCATCTATCGCTGGTGGGCGACCAAGGCAGACCTGCTGATTGACGTCTACGCGGCGGAGAAGGCGAGCCACATGGCCTTGCCCGATACCGGCGCCCTCTGGAGCGATCTTCTCGCCTATACCCGTGCCTTGTGGGGGTTCTGGCGGGACACGCCCTCGGGCAGCATCTTCCGGGCACTCATCGCCGAAGCCCAGACGACCGAGGCTGCCCTTTCGGCGCTGCGCGACAAGTTCCTGCCCGACCGGCTCCGCGACCTGCGCCACATGTTCGAGCGCGCAGCGGACCGCAGTGAAATCCGTGCGTCGGAGATCGACGACCTCCTCGGCCTCTATATCGGCTTCAACTGGCTGCACCTTTTGACCGATCGCCTCGCCGACGATGCGCCAGCGATCGAACGCACGGCACGGCTTATCGCCGGCCAGCCGCCCGGCGGCTCTTGAGCGCCGGCCCGGCATTTCCGATGGCGCGAGTCAGTAGAAGCCGACCGGGAACCAGCGCAGATAGAGGTCGGTATAGACGCCCTTCTCCCAGATGCGCTGGAGGGCGAAGTCGATGGCGTGGCGCAGGGTATCGTTGCCGTCCTTCACAGCCACGGAAAAGCCGTCCCCGAAGAAGCGGCTTTCGGTGAAGGGACCGCCGACAAAGCGACAGCAGCCGGCGCTGTCGGTGCCGTTCAGCCAGAGCGCAAGGGTGATGCCGTCGCCGAACAGAAGGTCCACCTGCCCGGCCTTCAGCGCCTCCTGCGCCGCCTTGAGGTCGGGGTAGGGGCGGATGGCGGCCTCGTTGAAGAAGGAGCGCAGATAGGCTTCGTGCGCGGTGCGGCTCACCACGGCCACCTTCTTGGAAGCCACCTCTTCGGGCGTCGCCTTCGCCAGCGTCTCCTGGCTGCGGCCCACGAAGCGGGCGGGCGTGCCGAGGTAACGCTCGGAAAAATCCAGCGTCGCCCGGGACGCCGGGGTTGCGACGAGGCCGGCGATGGCCGCTTCCGCTCGGCCCTGGTCCACCACGTCCGCCACATTGGCGAACGCCGCGGTCTGGAAGCTGCAGGTGACGGAAAGTTCTGCGCAGATCGCCCGCGCCAGATCGATGTTGAAGCCGGAAAGGGCTCCGGTGGAATTGATGAAGTTGAAGGGCGGGTAATCGTCCGTCGTGACGAAGCGCAACTCCTTCGGGAGCTTGGCGGCATCGGGGCGCTCGAGCCGGCGCTCCACGTTCCAGAAATTCGGCACGACGACCGGCGTGATGGCGATCTTGTCGGCCCGTTCCACCAGAGGCGGGGGGCCGCCCTGCGCCGGCTTCGCCTGTCCCGCCGGCGGCTGCTGGGCCCCCGCGGCTCCTGCCATCAACGCTACCGTTGCCAGAACCAGAGCTTTGAGGCCGGCCTGAAGCGTGGGCGTGCGGCGGCCCGCACGGATGCTCAGGAAAGAGGCTGGTGGAAGCATTGCGGCAGGCTTACCCTAGGGTTGCATGAGGGTCGGGGCATGGTGGGGGATGCCGGTGCCGCCCGCAAGGGGCGAAGCCATGTAAGCCATGACGCGGGCGAGGACCATCGCGACCTTGGGCGCGAGCGGGTCCGCGCTCAGAATGATGTGGCCGCTGCCGTCCCGCTGCCGGCATCCCTCCCGCGCACCGTGCTGGCCTCCGAGCTTCGTCCCTATCGCGATCATGTGGATGCCGACGAACTGCATGCGGCTGCCGTGCGAGCCGGGCTCGTCGGGGTCGGTGTCGACGAGGTGCTGGTCGCCTCGGGCGTACTTGATGACGAAACCGCCACGCGTCTCCTCGCCCGCGATCTCGGTCTTCCCGTTGGGGCGCCAAACCTGGCGAACCTGCCGGACGACCCGGCGATGGCGGAGGCCGTGCTGCGCACAGGCACCCTCATGCTGGGGGCCGGCAGTGGGCGCCCGCGCTTCGTGATGGCGGCGCGTGGCCGCATCGTCCGGCGGCTTCGACGGGGGCTGAAGCGGGATGCGGGTCTTGCCTCGCGCGTGGAATTGATCAGCCCGGCGGCGCTTGCCCGGCGCGTCGACGCGGTTTGCGCGCCCAGCTTCGCCGCCGCCGCGACGGCGCGTCTCGTCCTGTCCGATCCGCTCAAATCGGCGTCGACACTGCGGCCCGGCCGCATCGTCGGGCTCGCGGCCGCCGCCATCGGCCTGCCGCTCGCGCTGCTGCTGGCGCTGGCGCCGGAAATGGGCCTTCTCGCCGTTCAGGCGGCTCTTTCGCTCGTCTTCCTGGCCTGGATCGCCCTGCGATTCGCCGGCTGCCTCTATGCGCCGCCTGAGGAGCCGGTGCCGGCCCTCGATGCGCGGTCCCTGCCGGTCTATTCCCTCCTGGTGCCGCTCTATCATGAGACGGCGAGCCTGCCGCTGCTGGTCGCCGCCCTCTCGGCGCTCGACTATCCCCCCGAGAAGCTCGACATCAAGCTCGTGGTCGAAGCGGACGACCATGCCACCCGCGCAGCCATCGCCGCGCTCGAGTTGCCGCCGCACATGGCCGAGGTGGTGATCGCGCCGGTTGGGCCCCGCACCAAGCCCAAGGCGCTGGAAGCAGCACTGCCCTTCGCCCGCGGCAGCATCGTCGCGATCTATGACGCCGAGGATCTGCCGGAGCCCGATCAGCTGCGCCGGGCCGTCGCCGCCTTCCATGCGGGCGGGGCGAAGGTGGGCTGCGTGCAGGCGCGGCTGTGCATCGACAATGGCGGCGACAGCTGGATCTCGGCCCAGTTCGCCGCCGAATATGCCGGCCAGTTCGATGTTCTGCTGCCAGCGCTCAGCGCCCTCGGCCTGCCCATTCCGCTCGGGGGCACCTCGAACCATTTCCGCCGCCGCGTGCTCGATCAGGTGGGGGGATGGGACCCCTACAACGTCACCGAGGACGCCGATCTCGGCATCCGTCTCGCCCGTGCCGGCTGGCAGACACGGGTCATTTCCTCCACCACCTTCGAGGAGGCGCCCGTCACGCGGCGCGCCTGGATCGGCCAGCGCACCCGCTGGCTGAAGGGCTGGGCGCAGACCCTGCTGGTGCACGGCCGCCGGCCGCGGGCGCTGGTGCGCGATCTCGGTCGGGGCGGTACGCTCGCGCTGGTGCTGCTCACGGCCGGGCCCTATGCGGCGGCGCTGGTGCATCCGCTGTGCCTTGCCCTGTTCATCGCCGATATCGTTCGCGGCGTCGCCGGGCTGCCGTGCACCCACATGGCGGAGGTGGTGACGAGCGCGCTCACCTACACCACCCTCATCGCCGGCTATGCCGGTGCGGCCGCGACCATGACCGTCGGGCTCGGCCGGCGGGGCATGAGGCCGGGCTGGCGGACGATCGTGGGCATCCCCTTCTACTGGCTGCTGCTGTCGGTTGCGGCGTGGCGGGCGGTGATCGAGCTGATCCGCAGGCCGTACCACTGGCAGAAGACCGAGCACGGCGCCGCCCATCGCGGCGGCGGCGGGGGGCTCAGAAGTAGCGCTTCAGCTCCGCCGCAGCCTCGGCCGGAGGGCGTTTGGAGTTGAACGGGGCGACGAAATTGCCTTCCTTGTCCATGAGATAGACCACGGCGGTGTGGTCCATGGTGTAGTCGCCGTCCTTCAGCGGGACCTTGCGGGAATAGACGCGGAACTCCCGCTTGATCTGCTCGGTGGCCTCCGGTGTGCCCGACAGTCCGACGATCTGCGGCGAGAAGCTTGAAACGTAGGATTTGAGCACGTCCGGCGTGTCCCGCTCGGGGTCCACCGAGACGAAGAAGGCCTGCGCCTTGCTCGCGTCCGGCCCCAGTGCGTTGAATATTTCCGACATCTCGAACAGGGCGGTCGGGCACACGTCCGGGCAGTGGGTGAAGCCGAAAAAGATGAGCGTTGGCTTGCCTTTGAGGGCGGCTTCGGTGATCGGCTGCCCGTTCTGGTCGGTGAGGCTGAAGGGCCCGCCCACCGCCGCCTGTCCCGTCACCTTCGGCGGCGGCTCCGGCAGGAACAGGGTGACGGCGGTGACGAGGATGAGGGCGCCGGCGGCGAAGGCCGAGAAAAGGGCAATGATCTTCGTGCGTGGCGACATGTTTTCAAGGCCTTGGGGGCGGTCGGGGAAGCCTCAGAGGCAGCCGGAAAAGCCGGCGCTCAGGAGATCGAAGAACACGGCCGCGCCGTAGCGCGCCCACAGCGCCAGCCCGCCCGCACAGAGCATGGCCAAGGCCACGCCGAGGCCGATGAGACCGGCGCGGCCCATGCCCAGTCCAGACGCGGCCGCGCCCTCGGCGTGCGGTGCAAGCCGTTGCGAAACCTCAGTTTCCTGGGACAGGGTGACGGACATGGCGCGCCGGTTGGGATGAAACGTCAACGGCCACGATAGCGCGGGCGGCGGTATTTATCCAATCCGCGCCGGTCAATCGCCCGTGACAGGGCGCCTCACCAGCGGTCGGAGGGAGGTGCGCCCTGCCATTCGTCGATGCGGCGCAGGGTGGCGGGGCTGGTGTCGGAAGGCAGATCGTCGGGCGGGAAGAAATCGGCGGCGACGATTTCGAGGTTCCGCTCGGGCCGGGGACCGATCACCAGAGCCGCCGTCCGGTACAGGACAACGTGGTCGCGTCCACCCACCAAGGGGTTGAAATAAAAGCCGGAAATCGTCAGAGGCCCCTCGGCCTCCACATTGGCTTCCTCGCGCAGTTCGCGCCGGGCCGCCTGTTCGGCTGTCTCGCCCAGATCCACCCCGCCGCCGGGAAAATGCCAGCCGGACACGTAGGTATGTCGGACCAAAAGCAGCCGTCCGGCCGGGTCGGTGGCCAGTACCCGGACACCGAGAGTCATGCCGTGGCGCATGCGGCGCAGGAGGGGGAGGGGGGAGAACATGCCTGAGCATACCCCCTCCCGGCACGGACGAAAGGGTGGTTCACACCACCCTGTCAGGTGCGTTCACCCCACCTATTCGGCGGCGTTCGGGAGCGGTTCAGGCCGAACCCACCGCAAAACCGGCGCGCGGGCGGCGCGGGTCTCGTCCAGACGACGGCGGGGGGCGTAATGGGGGGCACCGAGGAAGCGCTCCTTGTCTCCCGTTTTGGCGGCCATGGCGAGGTCGCGCAGGGCACCGAGGAAGAGGTCGAGGGAGGCCTTTGATTCGCTCTCCGTCGGCTCGATCAGCATCGCCCCGTGGACCACCAGCGGGAAGTAGACCGTCATGGGGTGGTACCCCTCGTCGATCAGCGCCTTGGCGACGTCGAGGGTGGAGATGCCGGTGTCCGCCAGCCAGGTGTCGTCGAACAGGGCCTCGTGCATGGCGGGGCGTTCGGCGAAGGGGGCGCTCATCACGTCCATCAGGCAGGCGCGGACGTAATTGGCGGAGAGGACGGCGTCCTCGGAGGCCTGCCGCATCCCGTCCGCCCCATGGGAGAGCATCCAGCTCAGCGCCCGGACGAACATGCCCATCTGGCCGTGGAAGGCGCTCATGCGGCCGAGGGCCTGTTCGGCCCCGTCCGCACCTTGGTCCTCCACCAGCACCAGCCCATCGGCCGTGGCGATCAGCGCCGGCACCGGGGCGAAGGGGGCGAGGGCCTCGGAGAGCACCACCGGCCCCGCGCCCGGACCGCCACCGCCGTGGGGGGTGGAGAAGGTCTTGTGCAAATTGATGTGCATGGCATCGACCCCGAGGTCGGCGATGCGCACCTTGCCGAGGATGGCGTTGAAATTGGCGCCGTCCGAATAGAAATAGGCGCCGGCCCCGTGCACCGCCTCGGCGATGGCCACCACGTCCCGCTCGAACAGGCCGCAGGTGTTGGGATTGGTGAGCATGAGGGCCGCCACCTCCGGACCCAAAGCGGCCTTCACCGCCTCCGGGTCCACCGTGCCGTCGGCGCGGGCGGGGATGGAGCGCACCTCATAGCCGATGAGGGCGGCGGTGGCGGGGTTGGTGCCGTGGGCGCTCTCGGGCACCAGCACCACGTTGCGCTGCGCCTCGCCGCGTGCCGCATGGGCGGCCTTGATGGCCATCATGCCGCAGAGTTCGCCGTGGGCGCCCGCCTTGGGGGTGAGGGCGACGGCTTTCATGCCGGTGAGTTCGAGCAGGTAGCGCGACAGCTCCGCCATCAGCTCCAGCGCACCCTTCACGGTGGAGAGGGGCTGGAGCGGGTGGATGTCGGCAAAGCCCGGCAGCCGCGCCATCTTCTCGTTGAGGCGCGGGTTGTGCTTCATGGTGCAGGAGCCCAGCGGGAATAGCCCGCTGTCGATGCCATAATTCATGCGCGAGAGGCGCACGTAATGGCGCATGGCCTCGGGCTCGGAGAGGCCGGGCAGCTCCAGCGGCGCGGTGCGCGCGTGGCCGCCGAGCCGGTCCTTGAAGGGGGCGGGCTCGGGAATGTCCACGCCCGTCACCTCGGTGCGGCCGATCTCGAAGATCAGCCCTTCCTCAAGGTCCAGCCCCCGGTTGCCGGTGAAGGTGACGGGGCCTGCGCTGGTGCCCCTGAAGATGTGCGGCGTCGTCGCGCCACGGCCTTCGCGGTTCATCACAGCACCTCCTTCAGCGCGGCCGCATAGGCGGCGCGGTCGTCCTCGGTGGTCGTCTCGGTGGCGGCGACGAGGATCAAGTCGTCGAGCCCGGATTTGGGGGCGAGGCGGGAATAGGGGACGCCGCCGAGGATGCCTTTGGCGGCGAGCTTTTCCACCACGTCCGAAGCCTTGCCCGGCACGCGCAGGGTGAATTCGTTGAAGAAAGTGTCGTTGAGCACGCTCACCCCCGGCACGGCGGCGAGCCGGTCCGCGAGGTCGCAGGCCGCCGCGTGGTTGGCCCGGGCCAGCCGCGTGAGCCCGGTCTTGCCGAGCAGGCTCATGTGAATGGTGAAGGCCAGCGCGCAGAGCCCCGAATTGGTGCAGATGTTGGAGGTCGCCTTCTCCCGGCGGATGTGCTGCTCGCGGGTGGAGAGGGTGAGCACGAAGCCGCGCCGGCCTTCCGCATCCACCGTCTCGCCGGCAAGGCGTCCCGGCATCTGCCGCACGAACTTCTGCCTTGTGGCGAACAGGCCCACATAGGGGCCGCCGAAATTCAGCGCATTGCCGATGGACTGGCCTTCGCCCGCCACGATGTCGGCGCCCTGCGCCCCCGGCGGCTCGATGAGGCCGAGGCTGACCGCCTCGGTGAAGACGGCGATGAGCAGGGCGCCGGCCTTGTGGGCGGCTTCCGCGATGGGCTTCAGGTCCACGATGTTGCCGAACACGTCCGGCGACTGCACCACCACGCAGGAGCAGCCGGCGTCGATGGCGGCGATGATGTCTTCCCCGCCCTTGGGCACCGGCGCCAGCGCCACCACCTCGTCCGCCGCATAGCGCGAGACGGTCTCGATGGTCGCGCGATAGTGCGGGTGCAGGTTGCCGGCCAAAAGCGCCTTGCGGCGCTTGGTGACGCGATGGGCCATCAGCACCGCCTCGGCGGCGGCGGTGGAGCCGTCATACATGGAGGCGTTGGCCACCTCCATGCCGGTCAGCTCGGCCACCTGCGTCTGGAACTCGAAGAGATATTGCAGGGTGCCCTGCGCGATCTCCGGCTGGTACGGCGTGTAGGAGGTGAGGAATTCCGAGCGCTGGATCAGATGGTCCACGCTCGCCGGCACATGGTGGCGATAGGCGCCCGCGCCGACGAAGAAGGGCACCGATCCCGCCGGCACATTCTTCGCGGCGAGGCGGGAGAGCGCGCGCTCCACTTCCATCTCGCTCTTGTGGAGCGGCAGGCGCGGCAGCTCATGCGCGCGCTGGGCGGCCGGAATGTCGGCGAACAGATCGTCCACCGAGGGAACGCCGATGCGCGCCAGCATCTCGGCGCGGTCGTCGGTGGTGAGGGGAAGATAGCGCATGATGCCGGTCCTCACAGGGTGTCGACGAAGGCCTTGTAGGCGGCCTCGTCCATCAGCTCGGACAGTTCGTCGGGCTTCGTCACCTTGAGCTTCAGGAACCAGCCCTTGCCCTCGGCATCCTCGTTGACGAGGCCGGGGGCGCCTTCCAGCTCGGAATTCACCTCCACCACCTCGCCGGAGATCGGGGCATAGACCTCGCTGGCGGCCTTCACGCTCTCCACCACGGCGGCTTCCTTGCCGCGGGTGACGGACTTGCCGATCTCCGGCAGTTCCACGAACACCACGTCGCCGAGCTGGCCCTGGGCGTAGTCGGAGATGCCGACCACCGCCACGTCGCCGTCGATGCGGACGTATTCGTGGTCCTTGGTGTAGCGCACGGTCATGGTCAGCCCCCGGTTTTCTGCTTGCGCGCATAGCGCGTGGGTACGAAGGGAAGAGCGGTGACGACGGCCGGCAGGGCCTTGCCGCGCACCAATATGTCGAGGCGGGTGCCGGGCGCGGACAGCGCCGGCGGCACATAGCCCATGGCGATGGGCGCCTGCAGCGTCGGGGCGAAGCCGCCCGAGGTGACGCGGCCGACGATCTCGCCATTGGAGGCGATCTCCGCCCCCTCGCGGGCCGGCGCGCGGCCCTCCAGCTTCAGGCCGACGCGCACGCGCGCCGGGCCTTCCGCCAGCTCGCGCTGCACGCGATCGGCGCCGGGAAAGCCGCCCTCAAGGCGCCGCCGCTTCTGGATGGACCAGTTGAGTGCCGCCTCGATGGGGGACGTGGAGAGGTTGATGTCGTGGCCATAGAGGCAGAGCCCGGCTTCCAGCCTCAGGCTGTCGCGGGCGCCGAGGCCGATGGCTTTCACCTCCGGCTCAGCCAGCAGCGCCGCCCACAGCGCGGGGGCATCCTCGGCGGCGACGGAGATTTCGTAGCCGTCCTCGCCGGTATAGCCGGAGCGGGAGACCTCCACCGGCACGCCGTCGAAGGCGAGGGGCAAGGCGGTCATAAAGTCGAGGTCCGCCGCCTCCGGGCAATGGCGCGCCATCACCATGGCCGCCTCCGGACCCTGAAGGGCGAGGAGGGCCCGCTCCGGGCGCTGCACCAGCTTCACGGTGCTGGGCAGGTTGGCCTCGATGTGCGCGAAGTCGGCGCCCTTGCAGGCGGCGTTGACCACGAGGATCAGGGTGCCGTCAGCGGCAGGGTCCGCCGGGCGGGTGGCCATGAAGTCGTCGCGGATGCCGCCGTCATCGGCCGTCAGCTGCGAATAGCGCTGCTTGCCGGGGGCGAGGCTCACGAAATCCGCCGGGGCAAGGGCTTCCAGCGCCCGCGCGGTGGTCTCGTGGTCCGGGCCGACGAGCAGCGCCTGGCCCATGTGGGAGACGTCGAACAGGCCGGCATGGGTGCGGGTCCAATTGTGCTCTGCGAGGATGCCCTCGGGATACTGGACCGGCATGAGGTAGCCCGCGAACGGGACCATGCGCGCGCCGAGCGCGCCATGGGCGGCGGCGAGCGGGGTTTCGAGCAGAGGCTCGGAGGGGGAATGCGAATCGGGGGACGATGCCAATGGAGGCTCCGGGACGAACAGCGCCAATTTCCGGGCCTGCCGAACCCCGTTTCCGGTGGTCCTGCGCGGCCCGCGCGGCGCCCCCTCTGTCTGCCGACCTGAGAGATTTCACCGCGCCTCGTGGAAGGGCACGGCTTACTCCTTCGGTGAGCCCAGCCGCGCCCTTCAAGGCGCAGCACGGCTGCTTTCCAGAGTTTCGTCCCCCTGCGGCCCTTGGTGCCTGAGCGGTTCCGGGGCGGTTGCGCCTTCGGCGCCGGCACACCTCAACTCAAGGGTGCCGGTCTCTCCCGCAGGGATCGTCCGATGTCTTGCGTTCCCTCCGCCCTTTTCGCCGGGGCAGCTGGAACGCGGGTGCAGCATAGGCGTTTGCCGCCCGCCGTCAACGCAAGAGCGGGGGAGCCCGCCACACGCCTTCGCGTTGACGCCGGGCGGCTGCATTCCTAAGTTCGCGCTCCTTTTCCGGAGCCTGTCATGTCCTCGTCCGAAGCCTCGCCCGCCGCCGTCGATCCCACCCAGCTCGCCGCCGAGCTGAAGGCGGTCGCGGAAACGGCCACCGCCTGGCCGTTCGAGGAAGCGCGCAAGCTGGTGGAGCGGCTGAAGAAGCGGCCCAAGGAGGAGGTGCTGTTCGAGACCGGCTACGGCCCCTCGGGCCTGCCGCACATCGGCACCTTCGGCGAGGTGGCGCGCACCACCATGGTGCGCCACGCCTTCCGCATCCTCACCGAAGACAAGGTGAAGACGCGCCTCCTGTGCTTCTCCGACGACATGGACGGCATGCGCAAGATCCCCGAGAACGTGCCGGACCCGGCCGCCCTCGTGCCCTATCTCCAGATGCCGCTCACCAAGGTGCCGAACCCGTTCGGCGGCGACTATCCGAGCTTCGGCGCGCACAACAACGCCATGCTCCGGCGCTTCCTCGACACCTTCGGCTTCGACTACGAATTCGCCAGCGCCACCGAATACTACTTCTCCGGCAAGCTGGACGCCGTGCTGCTGAAGGCTGCCGAGAAGTACGACGAGATCATGGCCGTCATGCTGCCCACCCTCGGTGAGGAGCGGCAGGCGACCTATTCGCCCTTCCTGCCCATCTCGCCCACCTCCGGCCGCGTGCTCTACGTGCCGCTGAAGAAGGTGGACGCCAAGGCCGGCACCATCACCTTCGACGACGAGGACGGCACCGAGCTGACGCTCCCCGTCACCGGCGGCAAGGTGAAGCTGCAGTGGAAGCCGGATTTCGGCGCCCGCTGGGCGGCGCTTGACGTCGATTTCGAGATGTTCGGCAAGGACCACCAGACCAACGCGCCGATCTACGACAGGATCTGCCAGATCCTCGGCGGCACCGCGCCGGAGCATTTCGTCTATGAGCTGTTCCTGGACGAGAAGGGCCAGAAGATCTCCAAGTCCAAGGGCAACGGTCTCACCATCGACGAGTGGCTGACCTATGCGAGCCCGGAGAGCCTCGCGCTCTACATGTTCCAGTCGCCCCGCTCGGCGAAGAAGCTGCACTTCGACGTGATCCCGAAGGCGGTGGACGAGTATTTCAACTTCCTCGCCCGCTATGCGCAGCAGGACTGGAAGCTGCGCTTCGGCAACCCGGTCTATCACATCCATGCCGGCAACCCGCCTGATGTGGACATGCCGGTGAGCTTCACCATGCTCCTCAACTTGGCCTCCGCCTCCAACACGGAGGACGAGAGCGTGCTGTGGGGCTTCCTGAAGCGCCATGTGCCCGGCGTGTCGGACCAGACGCACCCCAAGCTGCACGAGCTGGTGGGCTATGCGGTGCGCTACTTCCATGACTTCGTGAAGCCCAACAAGGTCTTCCGCACCCCCGACGCGGTGGAGCGCGAGGCCCTGGAAAAGCTCGACGCGGCCCTCGCGGCGCTGCCGGCGGGCGCCAGCGCGGACGACATCCAGACCGTGCTCTACGACGTGGCCCGCCCCATCCCGCGCTACCAGGACCTCAAGGCCAAGGGCGCCACGCCCGAGCGGCCGGGCGTCTCGGTGGAGTGGTTCAACACGCTCTATCAGGTGCTGCTGGGCCTGGAACGCGGCCCCCGCTTCGGCTCCTTCGTCGCCATCTACGGCGTGGCCGAGACGCGCGAACTGATCCGCAAGGCGCTGGCGGGAGAACTGGCGGCGGCGTGAGCCGTCTTGCCCCCTCTCCCCTTGCGGGAGAGGGCTGGGGTGAGGGGTGTGTCTCCCCTTGTCCCAACGCCTTGAATGCGGAAGCGGCCCCCCTCACCTACGGCCCCTCTCCCGCGAGGGGAGAGGGGAGGCGCAAGCTGTCATGGCGGGGCGATCCATGGTTGGGTCGGGCGGCAGGAATCCCGGGTGCAATCGTCGTGGCCGGGCTTGTCCCGGCCATCCACGTGGTTCGGCCGGGAATGGCTTTTCGAGGGTTATTCTGTCGGCCCGACGTGGGTGGCCGGGACAAGCCCGGCCATGACGGCGGTTGAGTTTACAGGCATCGCCCCTCCAGCCCCCCCCTACGCCGGCATCTGGAAGCTGAGCAGCTTCTTCTGCGGGAAGTCGTAGAGCTTGCCGGTTTCCATGAAGGTGGGCAGGCACAGGGGCAGGATGGCCTCGGCTGCCTCTTCCGGCGCCGGCAGGCTGGACGGGTCTTCGCCGGGGAAGGCCTTGGCGCGCATCAGGGTGCGGATGGGGCCGGGGTTGAAGAGGTTGACCTTCAGATTGCCCGACACGCTCTCGTCCGCCCAGGTGCGGGCCATCACCTCGAGCCCCGCCTTGGTGATGGCGTAGGGCCCCCAATAGGCGCGCGCCTTGCTCGCCGCGCCGGAGGTGACCACCACCGCCCGGCCCGCCGGCGAGAGCTTCAGCAGCGGATCGAAAGAGCGCACGCAGCGCCAGTTGGCGGTGAGGTTCACCGCCACCGTGTCCTCCCAGTCCTTGGGGAAGACGTGGCCCAGCGGGGAAAGCGGGCCGAGCACGCCGGCATTGGCCACATAGATGTCGAGCCGGCCGTAGCGCTCGTAGAGCGCGCCGCCGAGCCGGTCGATGCCGTCGGAATCCTTGAGGTTCAGCGGCACCAGCGTGGCGCTCCCGCCCACCGCGCGGATGGCGTCGTCCACCTCCTGCAGCCCGCCTTCCGAGCGGCCGACGCACACCACATGCGCGCCGGCTTTCGCCAGCGCCACCGCGGTGGCGGCGCCGATGCCGCGCGTGGCGCCGGTGACGAGGGCGATCTTTTCGGCAAGCGGCCGGTCGGTCATGCGGGGTCCTGTGGTCGGGAGGGACGCCCGCCCGATCCGGGAGGGCGTTGCGCGCTCAGCTCGCTTCGGCGAGCAGCGAGAGCTGCTGCTGGGCCACCGCGCCGGCGCGGTCGGTCAGCGGGGTGGGATAGTCGCCGGTGAAGCAGTGGTCGGTGAACTGCGGCTTCACCGGGTCGCGGCCCTCGAAGCCCATGGCGCGGTAGACGCCATCCACCGAGAGGAAAGCCAGCGAATCCGCGCCGATGTAGCGGCGCATGCCTTCCAGATCGTGGGTGGCGGCGAGCAGCTTGTCCCGGTCCGGCGTGTCGATGCCGTAATAATCGGGGTGGGTGATGGGCGGCGAGGCGATGCGGAAATGCACCTCCTTGGCGCCGGCATCGCGCATCATCTGCACGATCTTCACCGAGGTGGTGCCGCGCACGAGGCTGTCATCCACGAGGACGATGCTCTTGCCCTCCACCACCGAGCGGTTGGCGGAGTGCTTCATGCGCACGCCCTGGTCGCGGATGGACTGGGTGGGCTGGATGAAGGTGCGGCCGACGTAGTGGTTGCGGATGATGCCCAGCTCGTAGGGGATGCCCGAGGTCTGGGAGAAGCCGATGGCCGCCGGCACGCCGGAATCCGGCACCGGGACGATCACGTCCGCATGGGCGGGGCTTTCGGTGGCCAGCACGCGGCCCATGTTCTTGCGCACCTGATAGACGGAGCGCCCGCCCACCACGGAATCCGGCCGGGCGAAATAGATGTACTCGAAGATGCAGGGGCGCGCCGCCATCTCCGGGAACGGCTTGAAGGACTGCACGCCCTCCTCGTCGATCACGATGACCTCGCCGTTCTCGATGTCGCGCACATAGCGCGCGCCGATGATGTCGAGGGCGCAGGTCTCGGAGGCGAGGATGGGGGAGCCGTCCAGCGAGCCGAGCACCAGCGGGCGGATGCCGAGGGGGTCGCGGGCGCCGATGAGCTTCTTGTTGGTGAGCGCCACCAGCGAATAGGCGCCTTCCAGCGCCCGGATGGCGTCGATGAAGCGGTCGATGAAGCGCGGCTTGCGGGAGCGCGCCA
This sequence comes from Xanthobacter aminoxidans, assembly GCF_023571765.1. GTDB lineage: Bacteria > Pseudomonadota > Alphaproteobacteria > Rhizobiales > Xanthobacteraceae > Xanthobacter > Xanthobacter aminoxidans. The sequence goes on from NZ_JAMJXC010000001.1 coordinate 324,129, forward strand.
CGAGATGGAGGATCACCTCGGTGTCCGTGGTGGACTGGGTGATGGCGCCCTCGCGCACCAGTTGGCGGCGGAGCGTGAGGCCGTTGGTGAGGTTGCCGTTGTGGCCCACGGCGAAGCCGCCGGCATCCAGCTCGGCGAACAGGGGCTGCACGTTGCGCAGCAGGGTCTCGCCGGTGGTGGAGTAGCGCACATGGCCCACCGCCGCGTCGCCGGGCAGGCGGGCGATGACTCCGGCGTCGGAGAAGGCGTCGCCCACGAGGCCGAGGCGGCGCTCGGAATGGAAGCGGCGGCCGTCATAGGAGACGATGCCGGCGGCTTCCTGTCCGCGATGCTGGAGGGCGTGGAGGCCGATGGCGGTGATCGCCGCGGCCTCGGGGTGATTGTAGATGCCGAAGACGCCGCATTCCTCGCGGAGGCGATCGCCGTTCAGGTCGAGATCGAGATCGGCGCGACCACCCGCGAGGGGTTCGCCATCCGTGCGGAAGGAGTCTCCGCCGGCCACTGAGATCGGCCCGTCACATCCCAAGTCCATCATGCACCCTCCGCGCGGGCCGGTCAGGCAGCGCCGTGCGAGCTTGCGCCGGGAGGTCGGAGCGGGAACACCCATAGCGCGGAAGGCTCAGCGCCCCCGCGTGGATGTCCCGGCCGGCCGGCCGGTCAGTTGCTGCCCCCAAAAAGAAACCTACCGCTGTCCCCCCGTCGGGGCGGCCGGGGCGGCAGGCGTGTCGCCCTCCTCAGCGGCGGGCGGCTTCTTCAACTTGTTCAAAATGGTGTTTTCAGGGTCATCCGGCAACTGCGCCTTCAGCCACTCCCCCGCTTTCGTGATGGCGGGGAGCGATTTTGCGTTGGCGACCCACGGGGGCTGCTTCTCCGGCGGCACCAGCCAGTTGAAGAACAAGAGCGCGATTACCATCAGCAGCAGCCCGCGGGCGAGGCCGAAGGCGAAGCCCAGCGTGCGGTCGAGGGCGCCGATTCGGCTGTCGAGTACCAGGTCCGAGATGCGCGCGGTGACGATGGAGGCAATGAGCAGTGTGCCGAGGAACAGCAACGCCACCGTCACCGCAAGAGCGGCCGAGTCCTGCGAGATGTATTGCTTCACCACAGGCAAAGCGGACTTGTAGAAATAGACGGTGACGCCGGCCGCGACAGCCCAGGACAGGATGGAGAAGACTTCCCGCAGAAAGCCGCGCACCATCGCCAGGATGCCGGAAATCAGCATCACAGAGAGAACGATAATGTCGAGCAAGGTTATGGGCATCGGCGCATCGATCCGTGATGGGCGCACCGCCAGACGCGCATGCGCGCGACCCGCCCACCCCCGGAGAGCCCAGCCGCGGGGCTGATATAGCTTGCGCGCCCGCCCGCGTCACCTTTCCTCGTCGTCGCCCCAATCCGCATGCTGGACGGCCCTTTGCGGGGGATTGCGGTCGTTCGAGCCCCGCGTTTCGCGCATGGCAGTGTCGCGCGTCTCGCGCGGAGCCCGGCGGGGCGCGCTGGCCGCGATGCCCGCCACCAGCTCCGCCAGGGAGGAAACCGGCCGCACCGTGACCGGCGGGTCGAGCCCGTCGAGGCCGCCGGCGGGGATGACGGCGCTGGCGAAGCCGAGCTTCGCCGCCTCCTTCAGCCGCGCCTGCGCCTGCGCCACCGGCCGTACCGCGCCGGTGAGGCTCGCCTCGCCGAAATGCACCGCATCCGCCGGCAGGGGCGCGCCGGTCAGCGAGGAGACGAGGGCGGCGGCCACCGCGAGGTCCGCCGCCGGCTCGCCGATCTTCAGCCCGCCCGCCACGTTGAGATAGACGTCGTGCCCGCCGAGCCGCACCCCGCAGCGGGCATCCAGCACCGCCAGCACCATGGAGAGGCGGTTGGGGTCCCACCCCACCACCGCCCGGCGCGGCGTGCCCAGCGAAGAGGGGGCGACCAGCGCCTGGATCTCCACCAGCACCGGGCGCGTGCCCTCCATGCCGGCGAACACCGCGGTGCCCGGCGCCCCGGCGTCGCGGTTGGAGAGGAAGAGTTCCGAGGGGTTCGCCACCTCGGACAGGCCGCGCCCCGTCATCTCGAACACGCCGATCTCGTCGGTGGGGCCGAAGCGGTTCTTCTGGGCGCGCAGGATGCGGAACTGGTGGCCGCCGTCGCCCTCGAAGGAGAACACGGCATCCACCATGTGCTCTACCACGCGCGGGCCGGCGATCTGCCCGTCCTTGGTGACATGGCCGACGAGGATGACGCAGGCCCCGGTCTGCTTGGCGTAGCGCACCAGCAACTGGGCGGAGGTGCGCACCTGCGTCACCGTTCCGGGCGCGCTCTCCACGCTGTCCGACCACATGGTCTGGATGGAATCGATCACGACCATGTGAACGGGCGGGCCGCCCGACAGGGTGGCGATGATGTTCTCCGCATTGGTCTCGGCGGCGAGCCCCACGTCCGCTTTCTCCAGCCCCAGCCGCTGGGCGCGCAGTCGCACCTGGTCCACCGCCTCCTCGCCGGAGACGTAGACGACGCGCTGCCCGCGCTGGGCCAGGGCCGCCGAGGCCTGCACCAGCAGAGTGGACTTGCCGATGCCGGGATCGCCGCCGATGAGCAGGATGGAGCCTGGCACAAAGCCGCCGCCCGCCACCCGGTCCAGCTCGCCGATGCCGGAGACGAGGCGCGGGGCGGGCTTGGCCGTGCCCTCCAGTCTCTCCAGCACCACCGCGCGGCCCTTGCGGCCGGAGCGCTGCGCCGCCGGCACGCTGGCGGCGACCGCGACTTCCTCGGAAATGGTGTTCCAGCCGCCGCACGCCTCGCACTTGCCCTGCCAGCGCGTGTAGACCGCCCCGCAGGACTGGCAGATGAAGGACGTGTCGCGCCGGGCCATGAAGATCACCCTCGGCGCGGGCAGGCCGGCCGGGTCTGGAGGACGAGGCCCGAATCTCGGGCGATGTTCTCTATATACCCCATCGGTCGCGCGGTGGGCCGGTCAAGGCTCCAGGCTTCGCCTCCGGGGTTGCGCGGTATCTGCGGCGCATCCCCAGATGGCGGGAACGGAACACCTCTGCTAATCAGCCTGCGCTGCCCTTCTCCGTCATGTCAGGGGATCGCCCGTGTTCCGAGACAGCCCTGCTTCCGCACCCACGCCGCAAGAGCCGGCCCGGCCCGCGCCGGCCGCTGGCCAGCCCGCCGAATGGGTGCGCGCGGCCACCGATCCCGCGGCCTTCACCGCCGAGCAGCAGGCGCTGGGGCGGGTGTGGACCTTCCTCTGCCTCGACGCGGAGGTGGCGCAGGACGGCCAGTGGTTCCGCACCGATCTCGGCGGGCGCTCGGTCTTCATCCAGCGCTTCGGCGACCGGCTGCGCGGCTTCGAGAATGTGTGCGCCCACCGATTCCACCCCATCCGCCGCGAGCGCAGCGGGAAGGGCGCCATGGTCTGCGCCTTCCACCACTGGCGCTACAATGCCGAGGGGCAGGCGCTGGGCATCCCGGTCTGCGACGAGGCCTACGGCTGCCTGCCGAAGCAGCTCAACGCGCACCTGAAGCCCATCGAGGTGGAGGCGTTCGCCGGCCTCGTGTTCGGCCGCTTTCCCGATCCGGAGGGGGAATCCCTCGCGGACTTCCTCGGCGATGCCGCGCCCATGCTCGCCGCGCTCTGCCCGCCCGGGCGCACCTTCACCCGCTTCGGCGGCGAGGTGCCGGCGAACTGGAAGTTCCTCACCCACGTGACGCTGGACGACTACCACATCGTCGCCGTCCACCCCTCCACCTTCGGCGCCAACGGCTATCTGAAGGCGAAGGAGGTCACCTATGCCCGCTTCGGCCGGCACAGCGCCTATACCACCGAGCCGGGGGATGACCCGCTGGGGGGCGTGCTCGCCGATTGCCGGGCCGGCACCTACCGCGCCCGCGACTATCTGATCGTGAACCTGTTCCCCACCTTCGGGGCGTCCCAGTTCCACGTCATCGATCTCCTCGGCCGCTCCTATTATGCGGTGATGGTGCTGCGCTATGCGCCGCTCGCCCATGACCGCTCGCGGCTGGAGGGCTGGCTCATCGAGGGGCCCATCGCGCCGCCGCGGCCGGGGCTGCTCGGCGTCTTCGACCGCTTCGCGCAGAAGGTGATTTCGCGCATCGTGCCCTTCTATGCGCGCCGCGTGCTGGCCGAGGACAATGCGGTGTGCGAGGGCCAGCAGGAGGTCGCCCGCCAGATCACCGAGGACCAGCGCCTGAGCCCCGCCTTCGAGAAGCGCATCGGCTGGTTCGAGGAGACCTATGCGGCGGAGCTGGCCGCGGCCAGTCAGGCCGCACGGGAGCCCGCCGCCCCCAAGTCCGCCGCCCCCAAGCCCTTCGCCCCCAAGCCCTTCACCCCTCAGCCGCCGATGTAGCGGCGGGCGTAGCGGGTGCCCAGCGAGGTGAGCACCTCGTAGCCGATGGTGCCGGAGCGGGCGGCGAGGTCGTCCACGCTGATGCCGTCGCCGAGGAAGACCGCCACGTCGCCCCGCTGCACCGCGCCCTCGGGCAGGTCGGTGATGTCGAGGGTGGCGAGGTCCATGGAGACGCGGCCCACGAGATGGCAGCGCCGGCCGGCGACCATGGCCTCCACCCCCTTGGCGAGGTCGGAGGAGCCGGCGGCCCGGAACAGCCCGTCCGCATAGCCGATGGAGACGGTGGCGAGGCGGCTCGGCCGCTTCAGCCGCTCGGCGGCGCCATAGCCCACGGTCTCGCCGGCCGCGACGCTCGACACCTGGATGATCTTCGCTTCCAGCCGCACCACGGGGCGCAGGGGCGGCACGCCGGTGATGGCGACGCCGCCGTAAAGGAAGATGCCCGGCCGCACCAGCTCGAAGCGGAAATCGCGGCCCAGCAGGGTACCGGCGGAATTCGCCAGCGAGCCCGGCACGCCCCGGAAGCGGCGAATCACGTCGGCGAACACCGCGCGCTGGCGGGCGGTGAGGGCGTGGCCGGGCGTGTCGGCGCAGGCGAGGTGGCTCATGACGAGGCTGGGCGTGAAGCCGAGCATCCTGCGCGTGCCGGCGAGCTGCACCGCCTCGTCCACCGAGAGGCCGAGCCGGTTCATGCCGGTATCCACATGGAGCGCGGTGGGCAGGTCCGCCCCCTGGTCGCGGCAGAAGTCGCTCCATTCGGTGATCTCGGGCACCGAGCCCAGCACCGGCCGCAGGCGCGCCGCGGCATGGTCGGCGGCGGTCTCCGGCAACAGGCCGTTGAGCACGTAGATCACCGCCTCGGGCAGCAGGGCGCGCAGTTCGAGGGCTTCCTTGAAGTGGGCGACGAAGAAGGTGCGGGCGCCCGCCTTCCACAGGGCCGGGGCGACGCGGTCGATGCCGAGGCCGTAGGCATTGGCCTTCACCACCGCCGCGCATTCGGCCGGGGCGGCGAGCGCGGCAAGGGTGCGCCAGTTGTCGGCGATGGCGGACAGATCGACGGTGAGGATGGCGCCGGCTTCGCGCGCCTCACGCGCGGCCTGGTCTGCTGCCGCAGCGCTGGCGGCGGGGTCCTCGGGGGCCTGCGGTTCGCCGGTCAGTGGCGATCCGGCAGGTGGTCCTCCCGCGCCAGGTTGGAGAAGCGGGTGAATTGCGGCTCGAAATGCACCTTCACCGTCCCGGTGGGGCCGTGGCGCTGCTTTCCGATGATGATTTCGGCCGTGTTCTCGGCCGCCTTCATCTCGATCTCCCACTTGAACCACTCCTCTGTGCCGGGCTTCGGCTCCTTGCTCTTAAGATAATACTCCTCCCGGTAAACGAACATGACGACGTCGGCGTCCTGCTCGATGGAGCCGGATTCACGCAGGTCCGAAAGCTGCGGCCGTTTGTCGTCGCGGGCTTCCACCTGACGCGAGAGCTGGGACAGCGCCATGACCGGCACCTGCAGCTCCTTCGCCAGGGCTTTCAGGCCCGTCGTGATCTCGGTGATTTCCTGCACGCGGTTCTGCGACGACGCCTTGGACGAGCCGGAGAGCAGCTGGAGATAGTCGATGACCATGAAGTCCAGCCCGCGCTGGCGCTTCAGCCGCCGCGCCCGCGCCACCAACTGGGCGATGGAGATGCCGCCGGTGTCGTCGATATAGAGCGGGATGGTCTGCATGGTCTGGGCGGCGGCGGCGAGCTTGGAGAACTCGCTTTCCGAGATGTCGCCGCGGCGGATCTTGTAGGAGGCGATCTCCGCCTGCTCGGCGAGGATACGGGTGGCGAGCTGCTCGGCCGACATTTCCAGCGAGAAGAAGCCGACCACGCCGCCGGACACCGTCTCGGTGGAGCCGTCCGGCCGGGTCTCGCCGCGATAGGCGGCGGCGATGTTGAAGGCGATGTTGGTGGCGAGCGAGGTCTTGCCCATGGCCGGTCGGCCGGCGAGGATCACCAAGTCCGAGGGCTGGAGGCCGCCCATCTGGTGGTCGAGGTCGTCGAGGGCGGTGGCGATGCCGGAGAGGTGGCCGTCGCGCTGGAAGGCCTTGGAGGCCATGTCCACCGATTCGCGCAGCGCCTCGCCGAAGCGCTGGAAGCCGCCGTCGTAGCGCCCGGTCTCGGCGATCTCGTAGAGGCGCTTCTCCGCCTCCTCGATCTGGTCCTGCGGGGTGGCGTCCACCGGGGCGTCGTAGGCCTCGTTGACGATCTCCTCGCCGATGCGAATCAGGTCGCGGCGCACCGAGAGGTCGTAGATGGTGCGACCGTAATCCTCGGAATTGATGACGGTGGTCGCCTCCGCCGCGAGGCGGGCGAGGTATTGTGGTCCGGTGAGGCCGGCCACGTCCAGGTCCGCGGGCAGGAAGGTCTTGATGGTGACCGGCGTCGCCAGCTTGCCGGCGCGGATCAGCGCCGAGGCCAGCTCGAAGACGCGGGCGTGGATGGGCTCGTAGAAATGGCGCGGCTCAAGGAAGTCGGAGACGCGGTAGAAGGCCTCGTTGTTGACGAGGATGGCGCCCAGCAGCGCCTGCTCGGCCTCCACATTGTGCGGGGCCTGGCGATAGGTGGGTTCGAGGTCGCCCTTGTCCGACAGATCGAGCATGAAGCCGGCAATCCCTTGGTTGGGCAATTCTTGGGTTTGGGCAATTTTTTGCTTTGGGAAGGTGGTGTAGCAAGAGCGAATGCCCCTGCGCCAGCGGCGCGCGGGCCGATTTTTCCCCGGTGGATGATTGTGGGGATAACGGGCAAAGCCCCGCCGGCTAATGGTACCGGACGCCGCCACCCGCGCCTTGCGTCCCGTGTGCGGTGCGGCAGAGTCCGGAAACCGTCCATGACAATGGGACGACGCAGCTTGAACGGGGCGGAAAGTGAGCTGCGGTGCGGATTTCGCGCGGTTCTCTTTGCCAGCGGAGGCAAGGTGCGCTACAGGCTTCCCCCGGCGGCACTGAGGGGAAAAAGTGATGCGTTCTGTCCAGTCCGGAACGTCGCGACCCGTTGCGCGCGGGGTACGCGTCCTGTTCGTACGGATGTTGATGGCGGCCGTTCTCGTGCCGGCGATTTTCGCACCGTTGGTTATCGCGCCCTCTCTGGCGCTGGCCCAGGGCGATCCGCTGGCGCCGCCGTCCGATCTCGGCGCGGGGCCGCTGCCGGTGCCCGTGGACGGCACCGCCATCTACGGCCAGAACCAGCCGCCGCCGGAAGGCTACATGGCCGTTCCCGTGCCGCCCTCCACCTGCTCCGGCGTCCGTCAGGTGGTGCGCCAGCAGGGCTTCATCCTCGTCCCCACCGGCGGCGGCAACGCCCAGCGCTACGTGCTGGACCAGCGCTATTGCCAGGACGACCAGACCACCTCTCCGGCCTGGATGCCCACCACGGACAATCCCCGCTGCTTCGTCGGCTACACATGCGGCGAGGCCAACAATGACGGCGGCAACTGAAACCACCCCTTTCTGAGAGCCGCGCCGGCCATGCGTGTCACCCCTGACAGCGTGCTCTTCATCACGATCGACTCCTGCCGTTACGATACCTTCGTTTCGGCCAATGCCCCGGCCATGAAGACGGTCTCCGCCCTCTACAAGGCGCAGGCGCCGGCGCATTTCACCTATGCCTCCCACGCCGCCATGTTCGCGGGCTTCACGCCCGGCGTGGCGGAACTGGCGACGCCGTTCCTGAACCCCAAGTTCGCGCGGCTCTTCCGGCTGGATCGCGCCGGGGCGGCGGGCCATGCCCGGCCCGGCTTCTCGGTGAGCGGCACCGACATCGTGGACGGTTTCCGCAATGCCCGCTACGCCACCATCGGCGCGGCGGCCATGGGCTGGTTCGACCCCAAGACGCCGGTGTCGAAGAAGCTCACCGGCAGCTTCGAACAGTTCCTGTTCACCGGCGACAAGGGCATCGCCACCCAACTCGCCTTCATCGAGAAGCAGGCGGCGCGGGAGACGCGGCGCGACCTGTTCGTGTTCCTCAACGTGGGCGAGACCCACGTGCCCTATTATTTCGAGGGCGCGCCGTGGGACCGCACGGACAATCCCTGCCTGCCGTTCCAGAAGGTGGACCGCTCGGCCGAATGCCGCGAGCGCCAGCGCCTGTGCTGCGAATATGTGGACCGCAAGCTCGCCCCGCTGCTGGAGCGCTTCGCCGGCGCCACCATCGTGCTGTGCGGCGACCACGGCGATTGCTGGGGCGAGGATGGCCTGTGGGAGCACGGCATCGCCCACCCCATGACGCTCACCGTGCCCCTCCTCATCCGCTACCGCGGCCAGCCGGTGCAGGACCTCCCGGCCTGACGCGTGTCAGGTCACGTCGTCGCGCTCGTGCACCTCGCGCCTATGTCACGTCATCGCGCTCGTGGACCTCGCGCTCGTGCGCCTGCCATTGCAGGGCCGAGGGCGGGACGAGAAGGCTGAGGGCGGCGGGGGCGAGGGCGTAGCGCAGCGGCAGGGTTTCGCGCGTCACCTCGCCGTCGGTCGCCACCCAGGCGCGGCGGCGGCGGGCGTGGATGGTGACGCGCCGGGCGGAAAAGGAATGGATGCCCGGCGCGCCGCGCCAGGCGTCCACCAGCACCTCGGCCCCGGTGCGCAGCCGCGCCAGGGTGCCGCGATCCTCCGCCACCAGCACCTCCAGCTGCCCGCCGTCGAGGCGCGAGCGGTGCCAGCCGGAGGCGTCGAAGGCGTTCACCGTGACGAGGGCGGCATAAGCGTCGATGGATTCGCGGGCGCCCGCCACCTCCACCTCCAGCGACATCCGCCCGGAGCGGAACACCGCCCGCCCCAGCGCCATGAACCAGCCGAAGACGCGGCCGCGGTCGCGCAACTGCTCCCGCGCCATGGCCATCTGGCTGAAGAAGCCCACCCCGGACACGCCGTGGAAGGGCCGGCCGTTGAGGGTGCCCAGATCCACCCGCATGGGCTTTGCGTCATGCAGCGCCTCCAGCGCGCCCATCAAGTCGCGCGGCAGGCCGATGTCGTAGGCGAGGAGGTTCATGGTGCCGAGCGGCAGCACGCCGAGGGTCATGTCGGTGTTGGCGAGCACCGAGGCGGCATAGGAGACGGTGCCGTCGCCGGCACCCACCACCACCGTGTCGTAGCCGTCGCGGGAGGCCGAGGCGATGGCGGCCGCCATGGCGTCGCCTTCCGCCACCACCACGTCCACGTCGAGGTCGGACCGGGTGAGCGCGCCATCGACGATATCGCGCACCTTGTCGGGGCCCATGTCGTGGACGGTGCCCGCTTTGGCATTGAGTACGACCCGCATTCGCCGCATCGTGACATCCTCCAGACCGGCACAAGCGTTGACGCGGCCGGGTGGTTCCCTGTCATCCCGCCACATCCGTGTCGCGGGCGCCGATCCGAGGTGCATCATGTCCACCGCCCCGACCGGAGCAAAGGGCTCCTACATCTTCCGGCTGCGCGCGGGAATCCTGGTGCTCGCCGCCTCGGTGCTGCTGTGCTGGGTCGGCGGGCATTTCGTCGCCCGGCAGTTCGGCCTCGGCCTCGGCTGGGCCATCCTGATCGCGCTCGCCATCTGGACGGGCGTCGGCATCCTCATCGCCCGGCTGGATACGCGCATCTATTACGGAACGGCCCTCGCGGTGACGCTGTTCCTCGCCTACCTCGTCTACGATTTCACCCGCTCGGCGCTGGACTGGTCCAATGGCGTCGCCCTCACGCTGGCGGTCCTCGCGACGGTGCTGCTCGCCTTCACCTTCCACGATTTCCGCCGGCTGAAGCACGAGCTGCGCCTGTGGGCCTACCGCCGGTAGGGCAACTTCCTGTTGCGTTGCAGCAGGTTGTGTTGTGCGCATGGCCGGGCTCAGGCTTGACTTTCCCTCGAGGGAACCATCCAAGTAGGCGCAGGGCGGCCGATGCGACCTAGGGTGGCGGGCGGCTGTGCCGCCTCCAGATCGCGCGTCCGATGTCGGGCGGCGTCGGTGGGCGGAGCATGTCGGACGGACGCCTTTATATTTTTGCCGGACCTATCGTCTCGCTGCTGATCGCCGTCGTGTTCCTGCTGGTCTGGCTGCACGATCGCGAGCGCCGCTGCGGGCTCTATTTCGCGTCCGCCTTCTGCGCCTATGCGCTGGCCGCGCTGATCCAGATCACCGGCTTTCCCCGCGAGGCGGGCCCGAACGCGGTGGTGTCGGCCATCGTCTACACCTTCGCCGTGCTCACCCTGGTGGAAGGCGTGCTGGTGCGGTTCGGCCGTGCGGGGTCGGGGCGGCTGCTGCTCGTCATGGCCTGCGCCATCGTCGCGCTGGTGTTCTATTTCTTCTATTTCGACCGCGATCTGGTCGCCCGCATCTATGTGCAGAATCTCGGCTACGGCACCATGTTCGTGGTCGCGGCGGTCAAGATGGTCGCCCTGGAGCGGCGGCGGCCCATCGACCGGCTGCTGTTCTGGACCTTCCTGCTGTTCGGCCTGCACTTCTTTATCCGCACCGGCCTCACCATGCGGATCTCCGGCGACCTCTTCGAGATCGACCGGATGCGGGAGAACGGCGCCGACCCCGCGGATCTCGCCGCCTTGTTCCGCGCGACGCCGTTCTGGCAGGTGCTGAACTTCTCCCTGCTCATCAGCGGCCTCCTGCTCGCCCTCGCCCTGCTCGGGTCCATCGCCGCCGACGCCATCGACGAGATCCGCCGGGAGGGCCGCTCCGATGCCCTGACCGGCCTCGGCACCCGCCGCGACTTCATGGAGCGGGCGCGGGACATTCTCGCCGATCCCGGCGCGCGGCCGGTGACGCTCATCGCGTTCGACATGGACCGCTTCAAGCAGATCAATGAGGATTTCGGCCCCACCTCCGGCGACCGGATGCTCTCCGTGGTCGGCCGCCTGATCCTGCAGGAGACCTCGCCGCGCGATGCAGCGGCGCGCATGGACGGGGAGGAGTTCGTGGTCCTGCTGGCGCGCACCAATCGCGTCGGGGCCTCCCGCGTCGCCGACCGGTTGCGCGCGGAGCTGGACTTCGCACGTCTCTCCGTGCTGCCGCCCCACGCCACCGTCACCGCCAGCTTCGGCGTGGCCGAGCAGCGGCAGGGCGAGAGCCTCGACAGCCTGTTGAGCCGGGCCGAGGGCCTCGTCGCCGTGGCGAAGGCCGAAGGGCGCGACGGCCTCGCCACCGACGCGCCGGCCCCGGACCAGAAGCTCGAGCCGGAGTATCGCGAGCCGCCGGAGGCCGATGCGCAGGATGGCGCCCAGGAAGACGCGCAGGACGACACGCAGGATGGCCCGCCCGATGCGCCGGAGGCGCGATCCCTCCCGCGGCCCGGCGGGCGGCGGATGCTGTGAACGGCCGGGCTTGATCTTGATCAAAGTCCCCGGCCCGCGCGCTGCCTAGCTTTCCCCCATAAACATTCGGGGGAAACCATGCCTGCACAGACCGCCATCTGGCTCGCCGTCATCATCACCGCCTTCGGCGGCTTCGCTCTGGCCCTCGCTTTGGCCGATCGCTACACCGCCGGCAAGCGCTGAAGCCGGGGCGCCGGCCCTGCTCGCGTTGCAGCCGGGCCTGCGCCTGCTCAAGGCTTTTGATGATGCGCATTTTCTTCACGCGAACCGGAATCCACTTCGCTTGAAAATGCTCTAGGCTCCCTGCGGCAACTGCCTTGGGGGCCTCGCCATGACCGGATCTTCGAGGGGACCATCTCCCGCGCCGCACCGCCGGAGCGGGGCTGTTGGGCATGCGTTCGGCCTCGCCGCGCTCGCTCTGGTCATCGGCGCGCCTGCGGCCCACGCCACCGGAACGCTCGATTGCAGCATCGACGATGCGGCGGTGTCCTTCGCCGCGCAGACGGCCTTCTCCCACGGCATGGGCGGCAGCTTCAACAATTTCCGCGCCGAGCTGGAGGTGAAGCCGGCGGGCAAGGGTGCGGCTCCGTTCGGCAAGCTGGAACTGGACGGCGAGGCGCTGGTCCACCACTGGTTCCACGGCCACGAGGTGCGCCTTCACCTCTATCGCGACCTGCCCGATCCCAAGGCCGGCTCCGCCGAGCTGGTGATCGAGACCAGGAGCCGGGGCAAGGACGCCGAGAGTTTCGCCGGCCGCTATGTCCTCACCCTCACCACGGTGGATGCGGACGGCACCGAAAAGACCCGCACGCTGAAGGGACGCGCCACATGCTCCGCCGGCTGATCGCCGTTCTCCCGTTCGCCATCGCTTTGGTGCCGTCGCTGGCCCCCGCCGCCGGCCCGGAGGCGCTGCCGCCGTTCGCCTGCACCGGCCCGTTCGCGGCCGACACCGACGAGGCGGCGCTGATCCGTACGTTCGGGCGCGCCAATGTGGTGTACCGCAGCGTGCCCGCCGCCGAGGGCGAGATGGTGAAGGCCTCCGTGCTGTTCCCGGACGACTCCGCGCGCCGGGTGGAGATCATCTGGCTCGACGAGAAGAAGCGGCGGCGGCCGGGCGATGTGATCGTCCATAACCCCGGCCCGTGGCGCACGGCCGAAGGCATCGGCATCGGCGCGACGCTGGCCGAGGTGGAGGCGGCGAACGGCAAGCCCTTCACCCTCTCCGGCTTCGGCTGGGACTATGGCGGCTCGGTGCTGGACTGGGACGGCGGCCGGCTCGCCAAAACCACCGGCTGCCGGCTGCAGCTCCGGTTCGAGCCGCCCGCTGCCTATCAGGGCGACGTGGATGGCGACCGGGAATTCCGCTCCGACAACAAGGACATGCGGGCGGCCAAGCCCGTCGTCTACCAGATGCTGCTGAGCTACGGCGGCGAGTGAGCGTCTCACCGGGAGTGAGTGTGAGCGACTTGCCGCCGTCCCTGTGCTAAAGGGGCGGCATGCCTCCCTCCGCCCGACCCCGGCCCGCCGCCGAGATTGCGCCCGCGCCTGCCGCGACCTCTGCGCCTGCGCAGACCCCCGCGCCGTTCTGGCGGACCAAGACCCTCGCCACCATGACGGTGGAGGAATGGGAGAGCCTGTGCGACGGCTGCGGCCGCTGCTGCCTCGTCAAGCTGGAGGACGAGGATTCGGGCGCCGTCGCCTACACGGACGTCGCCTGCCGCCTGTTCGATGCCGGCTCCTGCCGCTGCGCCGACTATCCCAACCGGTCCGAGATCGTGGAAGACTGCGTGCGCCTCACCCCCGAGGCGGTGGAGAGCATCGGCTGGCTGCCGCCCACCTGCGCCTACCGGCTGGTGCGCGAGGGCAAGGACTTGCCGTTCTGGCATCCTTTGGTGTCCGGCACGCGGGACACGGTGGTCAGCGCGGGCATCTCGGTACACGGACGGGTCGCGGGGCTGGAAAGCGAGTTCGGCCTGTTCGAGCTGGTGGACCACATCGTCAACTGGCCAGCCCGCTGGCCGCGCGGCGCGAAGGGGAGCCAGACAGGGGCACAGGCGCCTGTGAAACGCGCCCGAACGCGGGCCAAACCGGGCGCGTAAGGGAACGGGCGCGTCAGAGACGGGGGTATCCGGACAGGCGCCTGAGCGGGCCTATTCCGCCGCCGTGCCCGTCTTCTTCTTGCGGGCGTCCACCGGCGCCGGCTCGATAAGGTGGCGGCATTCCTCGGCGGTGAGCGGCTCGCCGAACACCACGCCCTGCCCGTATTCGCAGCCGAAGCGGGTCATCTCGGCGGCTTCCACTTCCTTCTCCAGCCCTTCGGCCATCACGTCCATGCCCAGGTCGTGGGCCAGATCGATCATGGCGCCGACGATCACCGGCCGGGCGGCGCGGGACGGCCCCTTGGCCACCGAGCGCACGAAACGCGGGTCGATCTTCACGCTGTCGAACGGGAAGCGCTGGAGATAGGCGAGGGAGGAATAGCCGGTGCCGAAATCATCGAGGCACAGGCCGGCACCCAGCTCGCGCATGCGGCCCAGGACCACGGCGGCATATTCCGGGTTTTCCATCACCAGCCCTTCGGTGACTTCCAGCTTCAGCGAGCCGGGCGCCACCGTGTTGCGGGCGAGCACCGATTTCAGGTCCTGGATCAGATCGTGCCGCAGCAGCTGCCGGGACGAGACGTTGACGTGCATGAACAGCGGCGGGTCCACGCGCAAGAGGCGCTGCCACTGGCCGAGCTGGCGCGCCGCGCGGTCGAGCACGAACAGGCCGAGGTCGAGGATGAGCCCGGTCTCCTCGGCCAGCAGGATGAATTCCGAGGCGGCAAGCTCGCCGAGGCGCGGGTGGTTCCAGCGCATATACGCCTCGAAGCCGCCGATGGCCCGGTCGCCGAGGCGCACGATGGGCTGGTAGCGGACCGAGATCTGCTCCTTCTCCAGCGCCTCGCGCAGCTCCTGCTCCAGCACCACGCGGTCGATCTTCTGCTGGCGCATGGCAGGGCGGAACACCTCGATGCGGTCGCCGCCGATGCGCTTGGCGTAATACATGGCCAGCTCGGCGTCTTTCAGCACCTCGTCGCGCTTCACCTGATCCGGGCCGGACAGGACGAGGCCGATGGAGGCGGTGACGAACACCTCCCGGTCGGCGAAGGCGATGGGCGCGCGCAGCGAGCGGCGGAGCGTATCGGCGAAGGTGGTGATGCGCTCGGCGTCGCGCTCGGACATCAGGATGATGCCGAACTGGTCGCCGGAGATGCGGGCCAAAGTGTCCTGCGGCTTCAGAAGCCGCGTCATGCGGCGGGCGACGGTGAGCAGGATGGAATCCGCCACCGCCATGCCCACCTGCACGTTGAGCTGCTTGAAGCGGTCGAGGTCGATCACCATCACCGTCGGCTTCACCTTGTCGTCGAGGCGGGCGGCGACGAGGGCCTGGTGCAGGCGATCGAGGAAGAGTTCGCGGTTGGGCAGGCCGGTGAGGTTGTCGCGCACCGCGTCGTGCAGCAGGCGCTCGGCGGCGATGCGCTCGCCGGTCACGTCGGTGAGGGTGCCGATGCAGCGCACCACCTCGCCGTCCGCGCCCACCACGGGGCGGGCCTTGAGGTTGAAGGTGAGATAGTGGCCGTCGATGGCGCGCAGGCGGAAGTCCTGGTCGATGCGGCCGCGGCGCTGGTCGATGATGCCGTCGAGCGTGGCGCGGAAGCGGTCGCGGTCGGCGGGGTGCAGCACCTCCAGCCAGCCGGCGGCCTCGGTCTCCAGCGAATGGCGCTTCAGGCCCAGCGCCTCCTCAGCCTCGGGGGAGGTGTAGATGCGGTCGGTGTCCACATCCCAGTCCCACACGATGAGGCCGGAGCCGGCCAGCGCCAGCGCGCGGCGCTCCAGCTCCGAGGCGGAGCCCTGGATGCCGCCAATGCCGGCGAAGGCGTGCTGCATCACCGTGAAGCCGATGAGCATGACGATGAGCACGAGGCCGCCCGAGAGCGCGGGGGCGGCGAGATCGTTGGTGACGTAGCCGGCGACCGTGAGCCCCGCCATCAGCACCCACACCACCAGCAGCGACCAGGTGGGGATGATGAGCACCGCGCGGTCGAAGCCGTGCTGCGACAGCCAGATCACCACGCCGAAGCCGGCCACCGCCACCGCCAGCAGCGAGAGGCGGGCGATGCCCGCCGCCACCGGCGCATCGAGCAGCGCCACCACCACGAGGGCGGCGAGGAAGACCAGCCATCCGGCGGCCACATGCACGTAGCGCACATGCCAGCGGTTGAGGTTGAGATAGGCGAACAGGAAGACCAGCAAGGTCGCGGTGAGGATCGCCTCGCCCGCCGCCCGCCAGAACTGCTCGGCGATGGGGGAGAGGCCGAACACCTTCGACCAGAAGGCGAAGTCGAGGCCGATATAGCCGAGCACGGCCCAGGCCAGCGCCGCCGCGGCCGGGAACATCACCGAGCCCTTCACCACGAACAGGATGGTGAGGAACAGCGCCAGCAGGCCGGCGATGCCGATGACGATGCCGTGGTAGAGGGTGAAGGCGTTCACCCGGTCCTTGTAGGCGTCGGGCTCCCACAGCTGCAGCTGCGGCAGGCTGGGCGAGCCGAGTTCCACCACGAAGGTGACGGTGGAGCCGGGGTCCAGGGTGATGAGGAACACGTCCGCGTCCGGCGCCGACTGGCGTTCCGGCTTGAAGCCCTGGCTGGGCGTCAGGGAGAGGATGCGGCGGTTGCCGAGATCGGGCCAGAACAGGCCGGAGCCGGACATGCGGTAGTGCGGCGCGACGATGAGGCGGTCCACCTGCTCGTCGGTATTGTTGGTGAGGGCGAAGGCGATCCACTCGCCATGGCTGCGCCCGTCGGAGGTCGGCACCTCGATGCGGCGCACCACGCCCTCGGCGTCAGGGGCGGTGGAAATCTGGTAGCGGCCGTCCTCGGTGGTCTGGCGCTCGACGGCCGGCAGCAGGTCCACCACCTTGGCATCGAGCCGGAGCGCAATTGCCTCCATCGCCTGCGCGCTGCCGGTGAGCGCACAGAGCAGGAGGAGGAGCGCCACGGGCAGAGCGAGGACGCCGGCGAGAAACGACCGCAAATTCAGGTCTCCGCATCCGGCATGGAACCGGACCGATCAGCCTTGGAACATGCCCGAAGCCGGATGCCCCGCGCATGGACGGCGCGCGGCATTGCGACGGACGCTGGATTCACCTTGGGGCCATCAGGATGGGAAAACGCCACCACGCACCACGGAACATCACGCAAGGTCAACCGCGCCGGCTTGTGTCGAAGAGGCTGCGCCGCGGTCCACACCGTGAATCATCTATCCAAGCGTTGCGGCCGGAGCAAGGCGCACGCGCGCTCTGGCATCGTTCCAGACTGGAAAGAGGGGCCCCGGAACGACGATGCGCGCCCTTGGGGGGCGCGCATCGCGGATCGGGTGATCGGTTCGCTCAGAAGAAGCGGCGGGCGGCGTCGCGATCCTCGGCGAGGGGCGCGGGCTCACGCGAGAGGCGGGCGGCCTCCTCGCGGCGCACATATTCGGAGAACGGGTCGAGGGCGGCTTCCACCGCTTCCTCGGCCTGGGCCGAGACCACTTCCAGCGGCGGCTGCTGCACCGGGCGGGCGACGGGGGCGGCGGCGGCCTCCACCGGAACCGCGCGGTCGGAATCGGTGGTGCGGGACGCCTTGGCGTCGAGCCACGGCAGCGGATAGGGCGAGGCGATGAAGGCCACGCCGTCTTCCTGCTCCCAGGCGATCATGTGGACCGCTTCCTCGGCCGGCATGCCGGGCAGGGAGAACATCTGCGGGATGTCCCGCGCGCTGCCGCTCCAGCCGATGGTGTGGGCCAGCTGGAAGGCTTCGTCGAGGAAGGCGGTCACCGCCGCGAGGCGGTCGGCGCGGAGCGACTGGGCGAAGTCCACATCCAGAAGACGGCGCAGATACGCCTCCACGCTGTCGCCGGCCGCCCACTGGGAGCCGGAGGCGAACTGGTAAACATAGACGCGCGGATTAGCCATCACGCAGCTCCGAATAATCTCTACTGGGCGCTCCTCATATCAAAGGAGCCCAGGAAACACAAAAGTGCGCCCAAAGAGCATGCGCCGTGCCGATTCAATGGCAACTAAGCCGGCGCTTCATTCTCCTTGCGGGAGGGAGGTACGCACTGGCGGCGGGTTCCATTCAATCTGAGGGGACCCCGGACCATCCTGAGGCCGGGATGGTTAATTCTTCGTTGCCGCCCAGCGGACGCAAGGTCATTCCCGTGGCCGGGCGATATTGTACAAAGAGGCCATGCAGATGCCTCCCGCCCCCGGCACCGATCCGAAAAGCCACGGCCTGTGGGCGATGACCGCCCCGCCGCCACCGGAGACCGCCCCGCTTGCGGGTGACGCGGGTGGCGACGCGCGGGTCGATGTGGCCGTTGTGGGTGCCGGTTATACCGGCCTTGCCGCCGCGCTCCGGCTGGCCGGGGCGGGCGCGCGGGTGAGGGTGCTGGAGGCCGCCGGCATTGGCTCGGGCGGAGCGGGGCGCAATGTGGGCCTCGTCAATGCCGGGCTCTGGGTCATGCCCGACGACATCGTCGCCACCCTCGGCGCCGAGAAGGGCGAGGGGCTGCTCTCCCTCCTCGGCGGGGCGCCGGCGGAGGTGTTCGCCCTCGTCGCCCGCCACGCCATCGGCTGCGAGGCGACGCCCAACGGCACGCTGCATTGCGCGGTCGGTCGCGCCGGGCGGGCCGAGATCGAGGCCCGTGCCGCCCAGTGGCAGGCGCGCGGTGCGCCGGTTCACCTGCTCGATGCCGACGCGGCCCGCACGATGATCGGCGGCGGCCGATATCGTGGCGCGCTGCTGGACGACCGCGCCGGCACCATCCAACCCCTCGCTTACGCCCGGGGCCTTGCCCGCGCGGCGATGGGTGCGGGGGCGGTGATCCATACGGCAAGCCCGGTGCGGTCGGCGGAGGAGGGGGCCGGCGGCTGGGTGTTGCGCACCGATGGGGGCACGCTGGTGGCGGACTGGATCATCGTCGCGACTGACGCCTACAGCTTCGGGCCGTGGGAGCGCCTCGCCCGCGAGCAGGTGCCGCTGCCCTATTTCAACTTCGCCACCCCTCCGGTGCCGGACGCCCTTCGCCAGCGCATCCTGCCCGGCCGGCAGGGCATCTGGGACACCCAGCAGGTGCTCACCTCCCTGCGCTATGATGCGGCCGGGCGGCTGGTGTTCGGCAGCATCGGCGCGCTCGGCGGGCTGGCGGGGGTGCATGAAGCCTATGCCCGGCGGGCGCTGGCCCGCCTCTTCCCGGAGCTGCCGCCGGCGCCGTTCGAGGCCGGCTGGTTCGGCACCATCGGCATGACCGACGACGCCCTGCCGCGCTTCCGGCGCCTCGCGCGCAACGTCGTCTCCATCAGCGGTTACAACGGCCGGGGCATCGGCCCGGGCACGGTGTTCGGTCGGCTGCTGGCCGATCTGGTGCTGGGGCGCATCCGGCCGGAAGAGGTGCCGCTGCCGGAACGCGAGGTGACGGTCCCGCGCTGGCGGGCGGCGCAGGCGGCCTTCTATGCGGCCGGTTCCGCCGCCGCGCATCTGGTGGGGGAGCGGGGGCCGGGCTGACGAGCCGGCGGCCCTGCCTGCCGCAAGGCGAAGGGGGCGCTATTCCTCCGTCACGCTTTCCCATGTGGCATGGCGGGCATGGGGCCGCTTCGCCAGACGGTCGGTGATGGCGTCCAGTTCGGCGGGGACCACCGAGGTGGTCACGAGCTTCGCCACCAGCACCACGGCGCCGTCGGTGCCGGGCTCCTCGTCCACGTCGCTGACGAGATATTTCTCGCCCTCCAGCGTGTCGATGAGCACGTCGCGCAGATCGGCGGCGGCGGCGGAATCCACCGTGAGGCGCACCTCGTAGCTGACTTCCGAGCGGCGGGCGTCGAGGGGCGCGCGGTCGATGGCGCGGGCGACGGGGCGCAGCACCGTGTTGCCGGCGATGATGATGAAGGTGATGAGCGCCGCCTCGGCCAGGCGGTCGGCTCCGGCGCAGCTGCCCACGGCGGCCGAGCACCAGAGCGTCGCGGCCGTGTTGAGGCCGCGCACGTTCATGCCTTCCTTCATGATGACGCCGGCGCCGAGAAAGCCGACACCCGTCACCACGTTGGCGGCGACGCGCATGGCATCGCTCGGGCCGCCGAGGCTGGCGGCGAGATCGACGAAGGCGGCGGAGCCCACGGCCACGAGCACGTTGGTGCGAAGCCCGGCGGTGCGCTGGCGATATTGCCGCTCGGCGCCGATCAGCGTGCCGAACAGGAAGGCGGCGGCAAGGCTCACCACGGTATCGAGGAACTGCACCCCGTGGAAATTGGAAACGAACTGCACCCGAAACTCCTTCCCCCTCGACACCGCCGGCGACTGTATACCGCCTCGCCCAGGATGATGGCGAAGCCAAGGGCAGTGTGCGACCGGCCGTCCTGTTTCACAGCTGCGCGCGCCGGATTGTCGCGTCAGCGTGGAACTGCTAAAAACCCGCCCCATGCGACAGACGCGTGACCATCGCCACAGCCTCGACCGGGCGGCCCATTGCGGGGCCGGCCCTTTCGCGCGCACGACGATGGAGTTCGCGGCGGTGCCCGACCATGTGCGCCTGCCCGGCCGCTTCTTCGGCCGCTTCACCACGGCGGCGTCCTCGGTGCTTTGACGCCCGCCCTTGACGCGCCCGCACGCGGCGCGACGGACAACCGCCCTCCATCGTTACCGGCCCGGCCGCACCGACGCGCGCCGGCCTCTCCTCAGGACACAATGCGATGAACGCCCCGGTCAACGGCCCCAAGACGCTCTACGACAAGATCTTCGACGACCACGTCGTCTCCCGGCAGGATGACGGCACCTGCCTGCTCTACATCGACCGCCACCTGGTGCACGAGGTGACGAGCCCGCAGGCCTTCGAGGGCCTGCGCATGACGGGGCGCAAGGTGCGCGCCCCGCAGAAGACCCTCGCGGTGGTGGACCACAATGTTCCCACCACCGACCGCACTTTGCCGAACCCGGACCCGGAGAGCGTCGCGCAGATCGCCGCGCTCGCCGAGAACACCAAGGAATTCGGCGTCGAATATTATGACGGCTTCGACAAGCGCCAGGGCGTGGTGCACGTGGTCGGCCCCGAGCAGGGCTTCACCTTGCCCGGCACCACCATCGTCTGCGGCGACAGCCACACCTCCACCCACGGCGCGTTCGGCGCCCTCGCCCACGGCATCGGCACGTCCGAGGTGGAGCATGTGCTCGCCACCCAGACGCTGATCCAGAAGAAGGCGAAGAACATGCGCGTCACCGTCTCCGGGCCGCTGCCCGAAGGCGTCGGCGCCAAGGACGTGGTGCTCGCCATCATCGGCACCATCGGCACCGCCGGCGGCACGGGCTACGTCATCGAATATGCCGGCGAGGGCATCACCTCCCTCTCCATGGAAGGGCGGATGACCGTCTGCAACATGTCCATCGAGGGCGGCGCCCGCGCCGGCATGGTCGCCCCCGACGAGAAGGCGTTCGAGTATCTCAAGGGCCGGCCGAAGTCCCCCAAGGGCGCCGACTGGGATGCCGCGCTCCGCTTCTGGCAGACCCTGCGCTCGGACGAGGGCGCGCATTTCGACGCCGAGATCCATCTCGACGGCGCCAACCTGCCGCCCATCGTCTCCTGGGGCACCAGCCCCGAGGACGTGGTGTCCGTCGAGGGCGTCGTGCCCGATCCGGCGCTCATCGAGGACGAGGGCAAGCGCGCCGCCAAGATCCGCGCGCTGGGCTACATGGGCCTCACGGCGGGCACGAAGATCCAGGACATCACCATCGACCGGGCCTTCATCGGCTCTTGCACCAACGGGCGCATCGAGGACCTGCGGCAGGCGGCGGCCATCGCCCGCGGCCACAAGGTGAACCCGAACGTCTCCGCCATGGTCGTGCCGGGCTCCGGCCTCGTGAAGGAGCAGGCCGAGGCCGAGGGTCTGGACAAGATCTTCATCGAGGCGGGCTTCGAGTGGCGCGAGCCGGGCTGCTCCATGTGCCTCGCCATGAATGCCGACCGCCTCGCCCCCGAGGAGCGCTGCGCCTCCACCTCGAACCGCAATTTCGAGGGCCGTCAGGGCTTCAAGGGCCGCACCCACCTCGTCTCCCCCGCCATGGCGGCGGCGGCGGCCATCGCCGGCCACTTCGTGGACGTGCGGAACTGGCCGAAGGCGTGAGCCTCTTTCCTTCCTGAACACGGACGGCCGGGCTTCATCGCCCGGCCGTTTTCGTATCCGGGGCTCACTCCGCCAATTGGTAGGTGAGCGGCAGCCAGCGATAGGCGCCGCCCTGCCGCTCCACATAGCCCACCGACGGGAAGGACGTGTGATAGCCCACCACCGGGATGCGGTCGGTGGCGGCCATGTCGTAGATGCGCTTGCGGGTGGCGGCGCCCTGCGTCTTGTCCATGTCGAACAGAGCGTGCCACTCGGGATGCGCCAGCGACGCCACTTCGTGGTGGGCGCAATCGCCCCAGACCAGCAGCCGCTTGCCGCCGCTCTCCACATGGAAGGCCAGATGGCCGGGCGTGTGCCCGAAGGCCTCCACCGCATGGATGCCGGGCACGATCTCGGCGCCCGGCCGCACCCGGGTGATGCGATCGGCGAAAGGGGCGAGGTTGCCGGCGAACACCTGCGCGGTGGCGTGTTCGAGGCTGTCGGGCGCCGCTGAAAGGCGCTCGGGCGCGGCCCAGTAGGCATATTCCGCATCGCCGATGACGTAGCGGGCCTTGGGAAACATCTCCTTGCCCGCCTCCACCAGCCCGCCGATATGGTCCACATGGGCGTGGGAGAGCACCACCACGTCCACCTGCTCGGGCGCATAGCCGGCGGCGGCGATCTGTTGGGTGAGCCAGCCCCCGTTCGGCCTCGGGATGAAGCCGTTCGCGCCATTGCCGGCATCGAACAGCAGGAGCTGGGACCCGGTGTTCACCAGCGTCGGGGTGAAGCCGGGCCGGAAGCGCTTTTCCGGCAGCAGGCTGGCCTGCATGAGCGCCGCCACCTCCGCCGCCGGCCGGTCCTCCCCGACGATGGGCCACGGCCCGTCGATCATGGCGGCGGCATCGAGCACGGTCGTCACCTCGAACGCGCCCAGCCGGAAGCGGAAGGGTGTGACGGGGAGGGCGCCGCGCTGGGGCGCCATGGCGCTCGCGCGCCCCGTGCGCAGGAGCGCCGGTGCGGCGATGGCGGCGGCGAGAAGGGCGCGGCGGCTGGGCGCGCCGCGGGGCGTTGGCGTCTGCATGGCGGTCCCCCTGCGGGCGGCTTTGTGCAGCCCGCGGCGATGTGATGAAGTGCCGGCGGGAGGAGCCTAGGTATGGGCACGCGGCCCCGCTTGTACGAACGTGCTGCGCCGGGGCAGGGCCTCGGGCCGCTCTGGTTCCTGGATGCGGGCCGGACCTTCTTCGCCGGGCCGCTCGTCTACAATGCCCCGCACCAGCACGGCGCCCCGGTGTTCCTCGCCGGTCTCTACGGCCCGTTCGGGCTCAGGGTCCAAGGCGGTAGCTGGCAGGCCTGCCGCACCGCGCTGGTGCCGGCCGGGGTGGTGCATGAGCTGGATGTGGGCGGCGAGCCCATCGCCGTCTTCTATCTGGAGCCGAGCGTGGACGGCGCCCATGCGTTGGCGCCTCTGGTGGCCAATGCGCGGGAGGAGCAGGGCGCCCTCTTCGGCGGCGGGGGCGGGCTGCCGCTGCTGCGCGAACTGTGGGAGGCGCCGGACGCGGCCGGCTGGGCCGGCGCGGCCCTGGCCGATGTGGTGGATGTCTCCCGCCGGCGCGCCCGTGCCGGGCTCGATCCCCGCATCCAGCGGGTGGCGGCGGCGATGACCGATGCGGAGCGCGTGCCGGAGCTTGCCGCCCTCGCGCGGCAGGTCGGGCTCTCCCCCTCGCGGCTGCAACACCTGTTCACCGCCGAGATGGGCGTGCCGTTCCGCCGCTATCGCGCCTGGGGGCGGATGCGGCGGGCCATCGGCGAGATCGCCGCCGGCAGCAGCTTCACCGCCGCCGCTCATGCGGCCGGCTTTGCCGACCAGGCGCACTTCACCCACGACTTCCGCCGCACCTTCGGCGCGGCGCCCTCCCAGAGCCTGCGTGGCGTGCGGCTGTGATCGCCCGTCAGCCCACCCAGTCGAGGCCGATGTCGAGGATGGGGGCGCTGTGGGTCAGCCAGCCCACGGAGATGAGGTCCACGCCCGACGCTGCGATGGCTGGCGCCGTCTCGCGGTTCACCCGGCCCGAGGCCTCGGTGAGCATCCGCCCGTTCACCATGCGCACGGCCTCAGTCAGGGTGGCGGGGGTCATGTTGTCGAGCAGCACGGCATCGGCGCCGAGCGTCAGCAGCTCTTCCAGCTGGGCGAGGGTGTCCACCTCCACCTCCACCTTCACCATGTGACCGGCGCGGGCGCGCACGCGCCTGACCGCCTCGGCCACCGAGCCGGCGATGGCGACGTGGTTGTCCTTCACCAGCACCGCATCATCGAGGCCGAAGCGGTGGTTGGCGCCACCGCCGGCGCGCACGGCGTATTTCTCCAGCGCCCGCAGGCCGGGCGAGGTCTTGCGGGTGCAGACGATCTGCGCCTTGTGGCCCGCCACCGCATCCGCGAGCGACGCGGTCGCCGTGGCGATGCCGGAGAGGCGGCAGGTGAGGTTGAGGCCTGTGCGCTCGCCGGTGAGGAGCGCGCGCGAGGGGCCTTCCACCTCGGCCAGCACGGTACCGGGCGTCACGCGCGATCCGTCCGCTACGATGGGGGTGAAACGCACGTCCGGATTCAGCAGCCGGAAGGCGAGGCGGGCGCAGTCGAGGCCCGCCACCACGCCGTCCTGACGGGCGGCGAGCACGAGGCGGCTGACGTGTCCGGCCGGCACCACCGCATCGGTGGTGATGTCCCCGGCGCGGCCGAGGTCTTCCAGCAGCGCGGCGCGGACGATGGGCTCCACCATCAGTTCGGGGAGCGGGTCGAGGGCGGCCATGGCGGCTCCGTTCGATGGGATCATTTCCCCGTTTCGCGGAACGGGGAAATGATCCACGTTATTGAGTTGACGCATTTTCTTCACGCGAACCGGTACCCACTTCGCTCGAAAATGCTTTAGGCGAAGGCGAGGTCCGGCACGCGCACGCGCCGGGCGGCGGCGAGCGCCGCGGGAAGGGTGATGCGTGACCGCCGGGCGACCGGCGCGGTGGCGGGGAAATCCGTGCGCGCATGGGCGCCGCGGCTTTCGGTGCGGGCGAGGGCCGAGGCCGCCATCATCAGGCCGACGCGGGCCGGGGCGGCGGCGGGGCCTGAGCCTTCGGCCAGCGGCAGCAGGCGGGCGAGCGCCGTCGTCAGCCCCTCCGCATCGCGGGTGACGCCGACGAGGCGGGAGACGATGGCGCGGGCCGGAGCCGTATCGGCCGGCGTGGGCAGGCCGGACGGGGCGGGCGCGATCGCGCGCCCCGCCGCCTGCCCGGCGATGCTGTGCGCCACCTCCCGCCCGCACACCACCGCTTCCAGCAGGGAGTTGGAGGCGAGGCGGTTGGCGCCGTGCAGGCCCGTGGCGGCGCACTCGCCCGCCGCCCAGAGACCGGGGACGGTGCTGCGGCCTGCCGCGTCCACCGCGATGCCGCCCATGTGGTAGTGCGCGGCAGGGCGGATGGGCACGAGGTCGGTGGCCGGATCGATGCCGGCGGCGCGGCAGCCGGCCGCCACCTGCGGGAAGCGGGTGGCGAAGCGCGCGCCGAGGCTGGCGCGGGCATCGAGGAACACCTCGCGCCCCGCCACCACTTCGCGCCAGACGGCACGGGCCACCACATCGCGCGGCGCCAGCTCTCTGCCCGGCACGTTCTCCAGAATGCGCCGGCCAGCGCCGTCCACGATGAGCGCGCCTTCGCCACGCACCGCCTCGCTGATGAGGGGGAGCGGGCGGGCGGGCGTCGCCAGCGCGGTGGGGTGGAACTGCACGAACTCCAGGTCCGCCAGCTCCGCCCCGGCCTCGGCGGCCAGCGCGATGCCCACGCCCCAGGAGGCGACGGGATTGGTGGTGTGTTCGTAGAGCGCGCCGACCCCGCCCGTCGCCAGCACAAGGCGGCGTGTGGCGAGCACCCGCGCGCCTTCGGCGGTGGCCACGAGCAGGCCGCAGACTGCGCCATCGCGCATCAGGATGCGCCGCGCCTCACCCTCGACCAGCGTGATGGAGGGGCAGGCCCGCTCGGCTTCCGACATAGCGCGCACCAGTTCCCGCCCGGTGCCGTCGCCATCCGCATGGACGATGCGGCGCCGGCTGTGGGCGGCTTCGAGGCCAAGCAGCAGGCCGCCGGCCGCGTCGCGGTCGAAGCGCACGCCGAGGCGTTCAAGTGCGGCGATGGCCTCCGGCCCGGCGGAGAGGATGCGGCGGGCGGCCTCGGCATCGCAAAGGCCGTCGCCCGCCGCCAGGGTGTCTTCGAGGTGGAGGGCGTCATCGTCGTCCGCGCCGACGCTGGCGGCGATGCCGCCCTGCGCCAGCGGGCTGGAGCCGTCCGTGCCGAGCGGCGCGCGGGTGACGAGCACCACCGGCTCGGGGGCGAGGAAGAGGGCGGCCGCGAGCCCGGCGATGCCGGCGCCGACGATGACGGGCCGGCCTTCTAAAGGCGTGTGGGTCATAGCGCCAGCATCCGCTCGACCGAGACCCGGGCGCGCGCGGCGATCTCGGGGTCGATGGTGACTTCGTGGAGATTGTTCTCCAGCGCGGCGCGGATATTGCGGAGCGTGATCTTCTTCATGTGCGGGCAGAGATTGCAGGGGCGCACGAAGTCGATGTCGGGATAGTGGACCGCCACATTGTCGGCCATGGAGCATTCGGTGAGCAGCACCACGCGGGGCGGGCGCTTCTCGCTCACATAGTCGCTCATGGCGGCGGTGGAGCCGGCGAAATCGGCTTCCGCCACCACTTCCGGCGGGCATTCCGGGTGGACGAGCACGGTGACGCCGGGATTGGCCGCGCGCAGCTCGCGCACGTCGGCGGCGGTGAACAGCTCGTGCACCTCGCACTGGCCGGCCCAGGAGATGATGTCGATGCCAGTCTCGGCGGCGACGTTCTTCGCCAGATACTGGTCCGGCAGCATGATGACCTTGGGCACGCCGAACGACTTCACCACCCGCGCCGCATTGCCCGAGGTGCAGCACACGTCCACCTCGGCCTTCACGGCGGCGGACGTGTTCACATAGGCGATCACCGGCACGCCGGGATGGGCGGCGCGCATGAGGCGCACGTCGGCGGCGGTGATGGAATCGGCCAGCGAGCAGCCGGCGTCCTGATCGGGAATGAGGACGGTTTTGCCCGGGTTCAGCAGCTTCGCCGTCTCGGCCATGAAGTAGACGCCGGCCAGCACGATCACGTCCGCATCCACCCGCATGGCCTCGCGGGCCAGCGCCAGGCTGTCGCCCACGATGTCGGCGACGCAGTGGAAGATTTCCGGCGTCTGGTAGTTGTGCGCGAGGATGACGGCGTTGCGCTCGCGCTTCAGCCGGAGGATCGCCTCCGCATCCTCGGCGAGGAAGGCCCAGTCGGCGGGCGGCACCACCCGGCGGACCTTCTCGTAGAGCGGCGCCGTGCGGGCGAAAGCCGCCGCGAGGGCATCCGGAGTGGGAGAAACGGGGGCGGCGGAAAGGGTGGATGCGACCATTGTCTATACTCAGTTTGAGCATATGTTGGGCATATGCTTATCCTGAGCATAAGTCTTGTCAAGAGCGTGCGAGGGGCAATTTCGTTCCGGCGAAGGCCCGCTCCTCCACCACCGCATGGCGGAAGCGGAAGAGTTTTGCAGGCCGGCCAAGGGTTTCGGTGGTGGCGCCGCCGGCTTCCTCCACCAGTTCCTGCTGCTCCATCAGCCGGCGAAAATTCTGCTTGTGCAGCGTCCGGCCGGCGATGGCCTCCACGCAGCGTTGCAGCTGGAGCAAAGTGAAGGTGGGCGGCATCAGCTCGAACACCACCGGGCGGTATTTGATCTTGGCGCGCAGCCGCGCAATCGCTGTGGCGAGGATGCGCCGGTGGTCGGCGATCATGGCCCGTCCGGCCCCCGCGGCCTCCGCGTGCCCCTCGCGGCGCAGCCGTTCCGCGACGATGCCGGCCTCGAAGAGCAGTTCGTAGCGCTGGAGGGTCAGCTCCTCGTTCCAGGCCGCGCCGTCGAGCCCGAAGCTGAGGGCGGCGCGCTGGCGGCGGTGGCTGCGCTCGGCCACCGAGGGGGCCGCCTCCGCCCAGTCGACGAGGGCTGGCGCGAGCGTTGTGGCGATGACGGGCGGCGGCCCGTCGCGGTGGTCCTCCCACGGGAAGTACTCATACCAGCCGTGCCACTCGGCGGCGCCGGCCGTGGCTGCCTGCTCGCGGGCAAGGCCGAGATAGGAGATGGAGATGGTGCGCGCGGCGCTCTCCGCCCCGGCGCGGTCCTTGTCGGCGAAGGTGTAGAGCTGCTCGAGATAGCCGAGCGGATGGTGGGTGCGCTGCTCCACCCAGTCGCGCAGGCCCTGCTGGAGGGAGCGGTGCGCCAGCTCGAACGGGCCGGAGGGCAGGGCCGAGCCATGCTCCACCGTCATCACCCGCGGCTCGCCGCCGGTCACGGCCGCAAGCACGGCGATGAGGTCGACGACGACGGATCGGCTGGCGGACTTCGGCATGAAGCTCCCGAAAGGCGGTGGCTGGGCGGTGGGCGGGCCGTGGTCTGGTCGCGGGGGAGCCATCCGCCCGCACTGTCCCGGATATCACGGCCGCGCCGGGCTGCGAAGGCGCACCGCGCCCGCACCCCGCACCCCTTCAGGGGGGCTCAGGCCGATTGCACCACCGGCCGGGCGATGGCGAGGCGCACGCCGTCCTTGCCCTGCTGCTTCACCTCGTACATGGCCGTATCCGCGAGGCGGATCAGCTCGGTCTCGTCGGTGGTGTGGCGCGGATAGAGCGCGATGCCGATGCTGGCGCCGACGCTGACCGTGTAGGCCTGATCGTTGTAGGAGACGATATAGGGCTCGCGCAGCACCTCGCACAGGCGCTGGCCCTGGGCGTGGGCGGCATCGCCCTCGGCCAGGTCCACCATGATGACAGCGAATTCGTCGCCCGACAGGCGGACGGCGAAATCCTCCTGCCGCAGGTTGCCGCGCAGCCGGTTGGCGATGGCGCACAGCAGCTTGTCGCCCACCCCGTGGCCGTGCCGGTCGTTGACCTGCTTGAAGCCGTCGATGTCGATGTAGAGCAAAGCGAATTCCCGCCCGTGGCGCTGCGCCTGGGCGCGCGCGCGGGTCAGGTGCTCCACGAACAGGATGCGGTTGCCGAGGCCGGTCAGGGCATCGTGGGTCGCCATGTGGCGGATCTGCTTCTCGACCCGGCGGCGCTCCTCGATCTCGATCTCCAGCTGCCGGTTGCGCTTCTCCAGCTCCTCCAGCGCGCCCTTGAGGCGCAGCTTGGAGATGTGCAGGTCGAGGAAGACCGTGACCTTGGAGAGGAGCACGGCGTCGTTGATGGGCTTGGCGATGTAGTCCACCGCGCCGAAGGTGTAGCCCTTCAGCCGGTTGATGTCGTCGTGATAGGCCGCGGTCACGAACACGATGGGCACGTCGCAGGTGGCCGGGTCGTTGTTGAGGAGGGCGGCCACCTCGAACCCGTCCATATCGGGCATCTGCACATCGAGCAGGATGAGCGCGAAGCGGTGGTCGAGGCAGAGCGCCAGCGCCTCGTTGCCGGAATGGGCCTCGTAGATCTCGGCCTTCACGGGGGCAAGCAGGCGGCGCATGCCGACAAGGTTGGCGCGCACGTCGTCGACGACGAGAATCTTGGGCAGATCGGCCATGCTCATTCGGCCATCCTCGGTCGCAAGTGCCCGCTCAAGTCTCCGCGCGGGTTACGGCCGAACGCCGTGAGCGCCTCGGCGAGGACGGCCAGCGGGGCGCAGAGGTCCGCGCCGGCGCGCTGAAGCGCGGCCAGCGGCATGGTATCGACCTCGGCTTCCGACGGCTCCTGCACGAAGGCACGGCCTCCCAGTTCGCGAATGCGCTTCAGTCCCTCCGCCCCGTCGCTGCTGGCGCCGGTCAGGACCACTCCAGCCAGGGCGTCACCGTAGGCCTCGGCGGCGCTGGCGAACAGAACGTCAATTGCAGGACGCGAATAGCACACCCGCGGGTCCACGGAGAGTGAAAAACAACGGTCCCGCCCCACTTCCAAGTGGTAACCGCTAGGGGCGACATGGACAAGGCCACCCGCAAGGGGGCACCGCTCCTGCGCGAGAATGACGGCCCGCCCCGAAAGACGGGCGAGGATGGCGGGCAGCAGGTCCGGGCCGTCCGCCCCCACGTGGTTGACCAATGCGATGCCGACGTCCGGTTCCGGATCGAGCGCGGCGAGCAACCGGCCGAGGGCGGGAGGCCCGCCCGCCGACGCGCCGATGACGATGGCGCGGGCTGCGGGCCGCATACCCGGGGTGAACGCGCCCGGGGGGAAAGGGTCGGGGGATGGTTCCATCGCCCGCCCGTCCTTCCCGTCAGCGCCGCGGCCGGTTCACGGCGTCACAGCCAGGGCTGCTCGGCGCCCTTGGTGGTCTCGTACTGGTCGATGGCCGGCGCCTTCTGGAGGGTGAGGCCGATGTCGTCCAGACCCTCGACCAGGCAGCGCTTGCGGAAGGGGTCGATCTCGAACTTGACCACGCCGCCGTCGGGGCCGCGGATTTCCTGGGCCGGCAGATCGATGGTGAGGGTGGCGTTGGCGCCGCGCTCGGCGTCGTCGAACAGCTTGTCCAGGTCGTCCTTGGAGACGACGATGGGCAGAATGCCGTTCTTGAAGCAGTTGTTGTAGAAGATGTCCGCGAACGACGTGGAGATCACGCAGCGGATGCCGAAGTCCAGCAGCGCCCACGGCGCGTGCTCGCGCGAGGAGCCGCAGCCGAAATTGTCGCCAGCGACGAGGATCTTGGAAGAGCGGTAGGCGGGCTGGTTCAGCACGAACGCGGGGTTCTCGGCGCCGTCGTCGAGATAGCGCATCTCGGAGAACAGGCCCTTGCCGAGGCCGGTGCGCTGGATCGTCTTCAGATACTGCTTGGGGATGATCATGTCGGTGTCGACATTGACCAGCTTCATCGGCGCCGCGACGCCCTCCAGGACCGTGAACTTCTCCATGGGACCTTCTGCCTTATCCGTCTGCCGGGTCTCGGGTACCGGGCCTCGGTGGCTGAAACCCGGCGGCGCAGCCCGTGTCTATGGCGCGCCGGACGCACCCCGCAGGGCGCGCCCGTAACGTTCATCCATAACAGGCACGCCGCGCCTTGCACAGCGCCTTGGCCCCGCCGGCGCGCGCGTCAGGGGGCGAGGCGCTCCGGCAGCATGCGCTTCAGCACGTCGTCCTTCAGCACGACGTGATGGAGCACGGCGGCCGCTGCGTGCAGCAGGGCCAGCACGATCACGGCGTTGGCCATCAGCTCGTGGATCTCCTGCACCTGCTTGCCCAGGTCGCGGTTCACCGCGATGGGCGAGGGGATGGTGAAGAGCGAGAAGAAGGACACCGCATTGCCGCGCAGGAAGGCGAGATAGACGCCGAGCGCGAGCGTGGCGATGAGCGCGAGATAGAGCAGCCCGTGCACGATGTGCGAGGCGATGGCCACCGGCCGGCTGATCTGCGTCGAGGCCGGCGGATTGCGGCCGAAGATGCGCACGGGAATGCGCACCGCCACCAGCGCGATGAGCAGGAGGCCAACCGAGATGTGGACCCACCACACCATGCCCCGTGCCGGCGTTCCCCGCGCGAAGAACTGTTCCAGGTAGGTCACGCCGAATGCCGTGAAGACGGCGATGGCGGTGAGCCAGTGCAGGGCGCGCAGGGCCGGCCCGTAACGGGTCATGCGAGGATCGACAGGCATGGAGGTCTCCTTTTTGGAGTCATTCTAGAAAGCGCTGCCGCTGGGTCCAGTGCCAAGGTAGTGTTTTGCCTGCGGTCAATTGGCCCGGTCCTCGATGGCCTCCATGTCGTCGTCGCTGAGGCCGAAATGATGGCCGATCTCGTGCACCAGCACGTGGGTGACGACATCGCCGAGGGTTTCCTCGTTCTCCGCCCAGTAATCGAGGATGGGGCGGCGATAGAGGAACACCATGTTGGGCATCTGCCCGGTCTGGGCCACCGCCCCGCCCTGCGCGCGGCCGATGCCGTGGAACAGGCCGAGCAGGTCGAACGGGGTCTCGGCGCCAAGCTCGTCCAGCACCTCGTCGGTGGGAAAGTCCTCCACCTTGATGACGAGGCCCTGGCACAGGGCGCGGAACGAGTCCGGCAGGGCGGCGAAGGCCTCCTGCGCCAGCTGCTCCAGTTCCTCCAGCCCGGGGGCCTCCACATCGTGCCATCGGCTCTTCGACGGTACGCCGCTCAACGACATGCTTCCCCTCCTGCCGGTTACATCCGCGTTACTTTATTTTGCAGCGCAACATCACGAACCGCTGAAGTCGTCGCCGGGGTGGCCGGTCCGGTGACTTCCGCGGGCCCGGCGTCACGGACCCGTGACTTTCCTGAACACTTCGTTAACGCAAGCATCAAAAAGGGTTCAGGGTGACTTGGTTAAGGAACTCTTAATCCCCCTGCATCGTTGTCGGTGCAGAACGGGATCTTACGGGATCTGGGAGTAAAGCCATGCTTCGCAAGCTTGCTGTCACGGGCGCTCTGGTGTCCATCCTTGGTATCGCTGCGTTTTTCGCCCCCCACGAGGCCAGCGCCGCTTCGGTCGCGACGGTCGTGGGCGCGGTCTTCTGAGTCAGCGGAAGATTGTGCGGGCCTTTTGTGCCCTGGTCGATCACGCGATTGTGATGAAGTTGGAGCCGGTTCAAAGTTGCTCGTCTCATGGATGCAACAGCTCCGATTTGTCTTCGCAGGTGCGAAATGCGCCACGGGGACGGGACGTGGCGTGCCGCAAAGGCTTGCCGCGAGGGAATTTCATGTGCTTGAGCGCATCGGGCCTGACGCCCGCAGGCGGGGATTGGTGATTCGCGGAAGGTGATCCGCGCAAGGCTGGCCTGACGGTCCCGGCGCGCCTGACGCTCATTCCGTCGCCGCCCGCACCAGTTCCTCCTCCGCCTCGGCGAGCAGCGCCTCGTTGGCGTCGCCGCCCACGCTCTCCCGTCCGATCTCCAGCAGCACCGGCACCGCCAGCGGCGACACGCGCGGCAGCGGCTGGTGCACCACATGCCCGCGGATGCGCGCGAGCATTTCCCCCAGCCGCTTCACGTCCAGCAGCCCGGTCGCCGCGTCCGCCCGCGCCGCGCGCAGCAGCAGGTGGTCCGGCTCGTGCCGGCGCAGCACGTCATAGATGAGGTCGGTGGAGACCGTGACCTGGCGCGAGGTCTTCTCCTTACCCGGAAACCGCCGCTCGATGAGCCCGGCGATGACGGCGCAATGGCGGAAGGTCCGCTTCATCAGCGCGCTCTCGGCCAGCCACGCTTCCAGATCGTCGCCCAGCATGTCCTGGTCGAACAGGTCGTCCAGCGACAGCCGCCTCTGGCTGATGGCGGCCCCCATGTCGCCGGCGGCATAGACGGCGAGGGCATAATCATTGGCGACGAAGCCCAGCGGCTTCAGCCGCGCCCGCTCCAGCCGGCGCGTCAGCAGCATGCCCAGCGTCTGGTGGGCGAGCCGGCCCTCGAACGGGTAGGTGACGAGGTAATAGCGCCCCGACCGCTCGAAGGTCTCCACCAGCAGATCGTCCCGGCCGGGCAGGCGGGACTTGGCCTTCTGCAATTCCAGCCAGTCGCGCACCTGCGGCGGCAGGGCGGCCCAGCGCTCGGGGGCGGAGAGCAGCGCCCGCACCCCGGCGGCGAGGAAGGTGGAGAGGGGGAACTTGCCGCCCGCATAGGCCGGCACCTTCGGCTCGGTGGCGGTGGTGCGCGAGACATAAACCTCGTCCTCCACCAGCACCTCGTAGCGCAGGATCTCCCCCGCGAAGACGAAGGTGTCGCCGGGCACCAGCGTCTCGACGAAATATTCCTCCACCTCGCCCAAAAGCCGCCCGCCGAAGCGCACCCGCCCGGCAACGCCGGTCTTGGCTGCGCCGCGCGCCGAGACGAGGCGCACCTTCAGCATGGAGGCTTCCACGATGGTGCCCACGTTCAGCCGGTAGCCTTGCGCGATCATGGGATTGGCGACGCGCCACAGCCCGTCCCTGGTGCGGCGGATCTTGGCGTAGCGCTCATAGGCGCGCAGGGCGTAGCCGCCGGTGGCGACGAAATCGAGCGCCGCGTCGAAATCTTCGCGTGACAGGGCGCGATAGGGCGCGGCCGAGCGCACCTCGCCATAGAGCGCATCAGCCGAGAAGGGCGCGGCGCAGGCCATGCCGAGGATGTGCTGGGCCAGCACGTCGAACGCGCCTTCCCGCTCGGGCGGGGTGTCCTGCGCGCCTGCCTTCACCGCCTCCAGCGCGGCCCGGCATTCCAGCACCTCGAACCGGTTGGCCGGGACCAGCACGGCGCGGGAGGGCTCGTCCAGCCGGTGGTTGGCGCGGCCGATACGCTGCATGAGGCGGGAGGCGCCCTTGGGCGCGCCCACATTGATGACGAGATCCACATCGCCCCAGTCGATGCCGAGGTCGAGGGAGGAGGTGGCCACCACGGCCTTCAGTTTCCCCGCCGCCATGGCCGCCTCGACCCGGCGCCGCTGTTCCACCGCGAGGGAGCCGTGGTGGAGGGCGATGGGATAGTTGAGGTCGTTGATGCGCCAGAGTTCCTGAAACAGGAATTCGGCCTGCCAGCGGGTGTTCACGAAGACGAGGGACAGCTTGTTGGCGCCGATCAGCTCGTAGATCTCCGCGAAGGCGTGCTGGGCCGTGTGGCTCGCCCACGGCATGCGCGCCCGGCTCTCCAGCATGGAGATGTCGGGGGCCGCCCCGCCCGCCGCGATCACCAGATCGGCGAGCGCGGGCTCGGCCGCATCCTCATCTTCGTTGTGGATTTGCGGCACCAGATAGCGCCTGAGGTCGTCCGGCTCCGCCACGGTGGCGGAGAGGCCGACGCATTGCAGGCCGGGGGCAATGGCGCGCAGCCGCGCGAGGGCGAGGGATAGCAGGTCGCCGCGCTTGGAGGTGACGAGGGCGTGCAGTTCGTCCAGCACCACGCGCTTCAGGCCTGAGAAGAGGTGCTCCGCATCCTTGGAGGCGAGCAGCAGGGAGATCTGCTCCGGCGTGGTGAGGAGGATGTGCGGCGGGTCGCGCCGCTGGCGCTGGCGGCGCGAGGCGGGCGTGTCGCCGGTGCGGGTCTCCACGCGGATGTCGAGCCCCATCTCCTCGACCGGGGCTTCCAGATTGCGGGCGATGTCCACCGCCAGCGCCTTCAGCGGCGAGATATAGAGCGTGTGCAGCGGCGAGGCCGGCCGCTCCGCCTGCCAGCGGGCGAAGGGCACGGGGGCCGCGCCGGCGTCTGTTTCAGGGGTTTCGGCCACCGGGGCGGCGGCCTTGCGGATCTTCGCCTTCGGCCGGCTCAGTTCGATCAGGGTCGGCAGGAAGCCGGCCAGCGTCTTGCCGGCGCCGGTGGGCGCGATGAGCAGCACCGAGTGTCCGCTCTCGGCGGCGGCGATGAGGTCGAGCTGGTGCGCCCGCGGCGTCCAGCCCCGCGTGCGGAACCAGCCGGCGAACGGCTCGGGAAGGGCGGATGCCCCGGACGGTGTCGCGCTGCGCGCCTTGCTCGCTCTGGCCACGAGGCAAAGATAGGGCGCCCGGCGCCGTTCCGCGATGCCCCCGGAGCGTGACGACGATCCTTAATCGGCCGTCAACCAACGCGGGGGCATGGTGCGGGAAATGTCTCGTCCCGGAGTATGCGTCCCATGATGTCGCGCGCCGACCGCACCGTCTTGAGCGAATGGTGGTGGACGGTGGACCGCGCCCTGCTGGCAAGCCTCTGCGGGCTGATGGTGATCGGCATCATCCTGTGCCTCGCCGCCAGCCCGGCGGTGGCCGCCCGCCTCAACATCGCCGACCCGTTCCACTTCGTGAACCGGCAGGTGCTGTTCCTCCTCCCCGCCGCGGTGGTGATGATCGCCACCTCCTTCATGTCGCCCCGCACCATCCGGCGCACCTGCGTCGTGGTGTTCGGCGTGTTCTTCGTGCTGCTGCTGGCCACGCTGGTGTTCGGGCCGGAGGTGAAGGGCGCGCGGCGCTGGCTCACCATCGCCGGCATCACCGTGCAGCCGTCCGAATTCATCAAGCCGGCCTTCGTCATCCTCGCCGCATGGCTGTTCGCGGAAAGCACCAAGCGGCCGGAAATGCCGGCGACCCTGTTCGCCTTCCTCCTGCTCGGCAGCGTGCTCGGCCCGCTGGTGAAGCAGCCGGACTTCGGCCAGAGCCTGCTGATCTGTCTCGTCTGGTCGTCCCTGTTCTTCCTCGCCGGCCTGCGCTGGATCTGGATGGTGGGGCTGGTGGGCGTCGGCGCGGGCGGCGGCTTCATCGCCTACATGACCGTGTCCCACGTGCAGAAGCGCATCAACCGCTTCCTCAATCCGGATTCCGGCGACACCTACCAGATCGACGCGGCGCTGAACTCGTTCAGGAGCGGCGGCTGGTTCGGCACCGGGCCGGGCGAGGGCACCATGAAGCGGATGCTCCCGGACGGCCACACCGACTTCGTGTTCGCGGTGGCGGGCGAGGAGTTCGGCATCATCCTGTGCCTCATCATCCTCGCCCTGTTCGCCTTCATCCTGCTGCGCTCGCTCTCGCGCGCCTCGAAGGAGAGCGATCCCTTCACCCGCTTCGCCATCACCGGCCTTGCGCTGCTGTTCAGCCTGCAGGCCTCCATCAACATGGCGGTGAACGTCCATATCGCGCCGGCCAAGGGCATGACGCTGCCCTTCATCTCCTATGGCGGCTCCTCGCTCATCTCCATCGCCTTCGGCATGGGGATGCTGCTGGCCCTCTCGCGCAAGCGGCCCGGCGCCGCGGCGCTGGCGCGGCTCAGCGAGGGCCATGGCGCCGATCCGCGCCGGGGCGAGAGCCTCGCCCGCCCGGTGTCGCCGCCCGCCGCGATGCCCGATCCGGCCTGATCGCGCGGCGCGCGGACGCGGAACCGCCGCATTGCCGGGGCACTGCGGCACGCTGCCTGATGCTTCGGCCGCTCCGTGGCCCGAGGGGATAATGTGACCGATCTCGTCCTTCTCGCCGCCGGCGGCACCGGCGGCCACCTGTTTCCGGCCGAGGCGCTGGCCGCCGTGCTGACCCGGCAGGGCTTCACGGTGGATCTCGCCACCGACGCCCGCGCCGCCCGCTATGCCGGGCACTTCCCGGCGCGGGAGCTGCACGTTCTGCCGGCCGATACGGTGCGCGGGCGCTCCCCCATCTCGCTCGCCCGCACCGGCTTTGCGCTCGCCTCCGGCTTCGTCTCCAGCCTCGCCTTGCTGCGCCGGGTGAAGCCGGTGGCCGTGGTGGGCTTCGGCGGCTATCCGACTGTGCCGCCGCTGCTGGCGGCGAGCTTTTCCGGCGTGCCGAGCATCGTGCATGAGGCGAACGGCGTGATGGGCCGGGCCAACCGGATGCTGGCGCGCCGCGTCACCGCCATCGCCACCGGCTTTCCCAGCGTGGTGGATGCCGATCCCGCGCTGAAGGCCAAGGCGGTGTGGACGGGCAATCCCCTGCGCCCCGCCGCCATCGCGGCTGCTGCGGCGCCCTATGACCCGCCCGTGCCCGGTGGCGACCTCCATGTGCTGGTCTTCGGCGGCAGCCAGGGCGCGCGGGTGATGTCCGATGTGGTGCCCGAGGCCATCGCGCGG
Source organism: Xanthobacter aminoxidans (assembly GCF_023571765.1). Classification (GTDB taxonomy): domain Bacteria; phylum Pseudomonadota; class Alphaproteobacteria; order Rhizobiales; family Xanthobacteraceae; genus Xanthobacter; species Xanthobacter aminoxidans. Next base: position 361,531 of record NZ_JAMJXC010000001.1, read on the forward strand.
CTCGGCGCCGATCTCCGGAGCCGCCTCGTCCTCGTCCAGCAGGCGCGGGAGGAGGATCTGCAACGGGTGCAGGACACCTATGCCCGGCTCGGCGTCCGGGCCGAGGTGAAGACCTTCTTCGACGATCTGCCGGCGCGCATGGCGCGCGCCCATCTCGTCATCTCGCGCTCGGGTGCGGGGACGGTGGCGGAACTCGCCGCGCTGGGCCGGCCCTCCATCCTCGTGCCGCTGCCCCATGCGCTGGACCAGGATCAGGCCGCCAACGCCCGCACCCTCGCCGAGGTGGGCGCGGCGCTGGTGCTGCGGCAGGTGGAATTCGAGCCGGACCGGCTGGCGCTGGAACTCAATACCTTTGCCGCCGAACCCGCATCATTGACGCGGATGGCCGATCGGGCCAGAAGCCAGAGCGTGCTTGACGCCGCCGAGCGGCTGGGCGGTCTCGTCCGGCATCTGGCGGGCGGCGGCGCGGTCGCAACCTTCAGGGGAAACAGCGCATGAAGCTGCCGTCCGGCCTCGGCTCCATCCACTTCGTCGGCATCGGCGGCATCGGCATGAGCGGCATCGCCGAGGTGCTGCACAATCTCGGCTACGAGGTGCAGGGCTCGGACGTGGCCGACAGCGCCAACGTGAAGCGCCTGCGCGAGCGCGGCATCAAGGTGATGATCGGCCACGCCGCCGCCAACGTGGACGACGCCGACGTGGTGGTGGTTTCCTCCGCCATCAAGCGCGACAATCCCGAACTGATGGCCGCCCGGGCCAAGCGCCTGCCCGTGGTGCGCCGGGCCGAGATGCTGGCCGAGCTGATGCGGCTGAAGAGCTGCGTCTCCATCGCCGGCACCCACGGCAAGACCACCACCACCTCGCTGGTGGCGGCCCTGCTCGATGCCGGCAACTTCGACCCCACCGTCATCAATGGCGGCATCATCAACGCCTACGGCACCAACGCCCGCCTCGGCGACGGCAACTGGATGGTGGTGGAGGCGGACGAGAGCGACGGCACCTTCCTGAAGCTGCCCACGGAAGTCGCCATCGTCACCAATGTGGACCCCGAGCACCTCGACCACTTCAAGACCTTCGACAAGGTGCAGGAGGCGTTCAAGGCGTTCGTGGAGAACGTGCCCTTCTACGGCTTCGCGGTGATGTGCATCGACCATCCGGTGGTGCAGGCGCTGGTGGGCCGCATCGAGGATCGGCGCGTCATCACCTATGGCGAGAACCCGCAGGCCGACGTGCGCCTGGTGGACGTGGACCTGAAGGGCGGCGTCACCAAGTTCGGCGTGGTGTTCCGCAATCGCGCGGGCGAGACCGTGCACGAGATCCGCGGCCTGCGCCTGCCCATGCCCGGCAAGCACAACGCGCTGAACGCCACCGCCGCCATCGCCGTCGCCCACGAGCTGAAGGTGCCGGACGAGAAGATCATCGAGGCTCTGTCCCAGTTCGGCGGCGTGAAGCGCCGCTTCACCCGCACCGGCGAGTGGAACGGCGTGACCGTGTACGACGATTACGGCCACCACCCGGTGGAGATCGCCGCCGTGCTCAAGGCCGCCCGCGCGGCGAGCGAGGGGCAGGTGATCGCCGTGGTGCAGCCGCACCGCTACAGCCGCCTCGCCTCCCTGTTCGACGAATTCTGCACCTGCTTCAACGATGCCGACCATGTGGTGGTGGCGCCCGTCTACACCGCCGGCGAGGCGCCCATCGAGGGCGCGGACCGGGACCATCTGGTGCAGGGCCTCATCGCCCACGGCCATCGCTCGGTGACGGCGCTGGACGGGCCGGAGCAGCTGGCCGGCATCGTCGCCGGGCTGGCGAAGCCGGGGGACTATGTGATCTGCCTCGGCGCCGGCTCCATCTCGGGCTGGGCCTATGCGCTGCCGGCGGAGTTGCAGGCGCTGAAACCTGCAGCCTGAAGGGGTTGAGCTGAAATATGAGGTCGTCACCGGCTTCTGCCGCGGGGTGATCTGCGTATAGACTGGTCAAAGCAATGCCGGGCCGGGGGGCATCGGCAGCGCAGGGGGCCAGTGGCTTGGGGCAGGCAGCGGCGGCGGCACTGCGGCGGGACGGGCCTTCGCGCTCGGCGCTCGGCGTCCGGGGGGACGGGTCATGAGCCTGTCCGTCCTGTTCTTCAGCACACTTGATGTGCGCACCCTCTTCCGCCTCATGTCCCTGGCGGACTTCGTGGTCTGCCTGCTGCTGCTCGGCTATCGCGAAACGGGGACCAAGCAGCGGCTCATCCGCCGCTTCGTGTGCGCCCGGGTGCTGCACGGTGTTGCCTGCATCCTCATCAGCCTGCGCGGCGACATCTCCAGCCTCGTCTCGGTCTATGTGGCCAATGTCACCATTTTCTTCAGTTTCGCGCTGGAGGTCTCGACCATTGTCGACACGCGGGAGCACCGGCGCGGCGTCACCCGGCTGCTCTTCGGCGTCGCGACGCTGGGCAGCGTGGTCTTCGTCCTCGCAGCCACCACGCCGGGGCTTTACGTGGGCTACGCCGCGATCATCATCAGCGCGCTGTTCGGCATCGCGTTCGCGGCACTGGCAGGGGATGGGGAGGGCTCGCGCCTCCAGCGCATCATCGCCGGCTTCTACCTGCTCGTGTCGCTCGCCTTCCTGATGCGGGCCTATGCCGGCTTCGGCGCCGGGATGGGGGTGTTCGATGCCCCGCCGGCGCTGTCGTTGGGGCTTCTGGTGATGTTCGGCTATTGCGTGGGTGCTGGGGTCGGCTTCCTCCTGCTGCTGAAGGAAGACGTGGACCGCCGCCTGCTGGTCGCCGCGACCATCGATTCCCTCACCGGCATCCTCAACCGCCGTGCCTTCTTCGAGGCCGCGCGCGAGCGGCTGGCGCGGGCGGCGGGCCGCGGCGAACCGGCCAGCCTGCTGCTGGTGGACATCGACCACTTCAAGCGCGTGAACGACACGTTCGGCCATCCGGCCGGCGACGAGGTGCTCGCCGCCGTCACCGAGCGCCTGCACCGCGCGCTGCGCGCCCACGATCTCTTCGGCCGGGTGGGCGGGGAGGAGTTCGCGGTGCTGCTGCCCGAGGCGGAAGCGGAGGCCATCGTGGTGGCAGAGCGGATGCGGCGTGCGGTGCGCGGGCTGACCACGCCGGCGACGTCGCACCTCGATTGCAGCGTCTCCATCGGCTGCGCCAGCATCGCGGCCGGAGAGCGCGCCACCATCGAAACCCTGTTCCGGCGCGGCGACGCCGGTCTCTATGCCGCCAAGCGCGCCGGTCGCAACCGCGTGGTGGCGGCTGGGGCGGACCTCGCGACGGTGGAGATGACCGCGCAGACGGCCGGGATGCCTGCGGCACCGCGGCCGCTTGATGGCGCGGCGCTGTCCTTTGCAAATGAAGAGGGCCGCGGCGTGCCGCGGCCCTGAGATCGTTCCTGATGGCGCGGAAGGGCGCGCCTCACTTCTTCGGCAGGGCCTCGAGCACGTCCTCGAAGGTCCGAAGGCCGGTGCGGGGGGCGTTCACCAGCACCGCCATGTTGCCGGGGGCATGCTGGTTCTTCCACATCTTGGTGTGCGCCTCGGGGATGCGGTCCCACGGGAACACTTCCGACATGCAGGGGTCCACGCGCCGGTCGATGATGAACTGGTTGGCGGCGGAGGCCTGCTTGAGGTGGGCGAAGTGGGAGCCCTGGATGCGCTTCTGGCGCATCCACACATAGCGGGCGTCAAACGTGATGTTGAAGCCGGTGGTGCCGGCGCAGAACACGATCATGCCGCCGCGCTTGCCCACCAGCGTCGACACCGGGAAGGTGCTCTCGCCGGGATGCTCGAACACGATGTCCACGTCGCGCTTGCCGGTGATGTCCCAGATGGCCTTGCCGAACTTGCGGGCTTCCTTGAGCCAGTCCGCATATTCCGGCGAGTTCACCTTGGGCAGCTGGCCCCAGCACTTGAAGTCCTTGCGGTTGATGACGCCCTTGGCGCCGAGGCCGAGCACGTAGTCGCGCTTGGTCTCGTCGGAGATGACGCCGATGACGTGCGCGCCGGAGGCGGCGGCGAGCTGCACGCCGAACACGCCGAGGCCGCCCGAGGCGCCCCACACCAGCACATAGTCGCCCGGCTTCACATCATGGGGCGGATGGCCGAACAGCATGCGGTAGGCGGTGGCCATGGTGAGGGTGTAGCAGGCGCTCTCTTCCCAGGTCAGGTGCTTGGGGCGCGGCATCAGCTGGCGCGCCTGCACCCGGCAGAACTGGGCGAAGGAGCCGTCCGGCGTCTCATAGCCCCAGATGCGCTGGGAGGGGGAGAACATCGGGTCGCCGCCGTTGCACTCCTCGTCGTCCCCGTCGTCCTGGTTGCAGTGGACGACCACCTCGTCGCCCACCTTCCAGCGCTTCACCTTGGAGCCCACCGCCCAGACGATGCCCGAGGCATCGGAACCGGCGATGTGATAGGGCACCTTGTGCACGTCGAACACGGAGATCGGCTCGCCGAGGCCGGCCCAGATGCCGTTGTAGTTCACACCCGCGGCCATCACGAGCACGAGCACGTCCTGCTCGCCCAGCTCCCAGGTGGGCACCACCTCCAGCTGGAACGACTGCTCCGGCGGCCCGTGGCGGTCGCGGCGGATGGCCCAGGCGTACATGTTGGCGGGCACGTGACCAAGGGGCGGAATCTCGCCGAGCTCATAAAGGTCCTTCACCGGTCCCTCGTTCGTATTGGCGGCTGCCGTCTGGGCCATGGCTGTCGTCCTCTCCTGGTGTGGACCGTTCGGTCGCGTCGTTAAGTCCCTATCTCGCAATGCAGCGTAGCAGAGAAAAAATCCAAGGCGATAGTCATTCTCAACCCCGACATTCGGCCATGCGGCGCTGCGGCACAGGACAATGAACGCCCAAGACCCCGCTGGAGTTTCCCGGCTGGCGTTTCCGGCTGCGCTGGCGTTTCCGGCGGCGGCGCGCCCCGCTAGAGTGGCGGTGTTCCGCGCCGGACGGCCGGCGCCGACACAAGGGCATGGGAGAAGTTCATGGGCATCATCTGGATGATCATCGTCGGGGCGGTCGCCGGCTTCCTGGCGGGCCAGCTCTTCCAGGGCTACGGCTTCGGCCTGGTGGGCAACATCGCCGTGGGCATCGTCGGCGCCATCATCGGCGGCTTCCTGTTCGGCGGCGTGATCCTCGTGGGCGGCGTGATCGGACAGATCATCTCCGCGACCATCGGTGCGGTGATCCTCCTGTTCGTCATCTCGCTGGTGAAGCGCTAGCGCGAAGCCCCGCCGTCGGCCCGTGCTGCGCCATCGTTCCGGGGCAGCATGGGCCGGGCGGGCGCGCGATTTCGCGGCGCGTTTCAGGAGGCCTTCTGGGCGTCCTCACGCTGGAAGGAGATGCCGCATTTCTTCTGGATCGAGACCTGCTCGATGGCGTCCATCTCGCCCTTGAGCCGCGCCAGTTCCGCGGTCTGCGCATCGTCGCCGCCGACCAGAAAGGCGGCGGGCCAGAAGATGACCACGGCCACGGTGGTCGCCACCGCATCGCTGGTCGCCCGGTTGTTCTGCGCTCCGGTCAGGGCGATGGCGCGGGCCGATATGCGCTCGGCTTCCTGCGCGAGCTGCTGGCAGCTGTAGCTCTGGAACTGCATCGGCGAGACATAGGCCGCCGAGACCTTGTCGGCCGATTTCGCGCATGCGGCGGTCGCCAGCGCCGCCATGAGAACCACCACCTGCCGCACCCCAGTCCCCCCGGATCCGAAACGGGTGGAAGGCTAGCATCAATGCAATCAAAACGAGAAATTATTTAGAAATACAATCAATGCGTTCGGCGCGACGGTTGAGACGGGCGCCCGATTCGGGGCGCCCTGCGCGGGGCCGCCGCCCTCCGGTATTGGAAAAATTTCCCATCGACGGCGCGCGCATTGCGACGCACAATCGCGGCAAATATCCAAAAGCGATGGATGGGGATTAGGAAATGGTGCTCCGCGACAAACCCTGGCTCTTCCGCACCTACGCGGGGCATTCCACCGCCGCGGAATCCAACAAGCTCTATCGCTCCAACCTCGCCAAGGGACAGACCGGCCTCTCCGTCGCCTTCGATCTGCCGACCCAGACCGGCTACGACAGCGACCATCCCCTCGCCCGCGGGGAAGTGGGCAAGGTCGGCGTTCCCATCTCCCACCTCGGCGACATGCGCACCCTGTTCCAGGGCATCCCGCTCGCCGAGATGAATACCTCCATGACCATCAACGCCTGCGCGGCGTGGCTGCTCTCGCTCTACATCGCCACGGCCGACGAGCAGGGCGCGGACCGCACCCGGCTCCAGGGCACGACGCAGAACGACATCATCAAGGAATACCTCTCGCGCGGCACCTATGTGTTCCCGCCTGCGCCCTCCATGCGGCTCACCAAGGACACCATCATCTTCACCACCGAGCATCTGCCCCGGTGGAACCCGATGAACGTGTGCTCCTACCATTTGCAGGAAGCCGGGGCGACGCCGGTGCAGGAGCTGGCCTTCGCGCTGGCCAACGCCATCGCCATCCTCGACACGGTGAAGAAGTCGGGCGAGGCGGAAGGCGCCGTGTTCGGCGAGGTGGTGGGGCGCATCTCCTTCTTCGTGAACGCGGGCATGCGGTTCATCACCGAGATGTGCAAGATGCGCGCGTTCGTGGACCTCTGGGACGAGATCTGCGTCAACCGCTACGGCATCACCGACGCCAAGCAGAAGCTGTTCCGCTACGGCGTGCAGGTGAACTCCCTCGGCCTCACCGAGCAGCAGCCCGAGAACAACGTCTACCGCATCCTCCTGGAGATGCTGGCCGTCACCCTCTCCAAGAAGGCCCGCGCCCGCGCGGTGCAGCTCCCCGCCTGGAACGAGGCGCTGGGTCTGCCGCGCTCGTTCGACCAGCAATGGTCGCTGCGCATGCAGCAGGTGGTGGCCTACGAGACCGACCTTCTCGAATACGGCGACATCTTCGACGGCTCCACCGAGATCGCCAAGAAGGTGGAGGAGCTGAAGGCCGAGGCGCGCGAGGAGCTGGCCCGCATCGAGGGCATGGGCGGCGCCGTCGCGGCCATCGAGAATTCCTACATGAAGCAGCAGCTGGTGGAGTCCAACACCCGGCGCCTCGAGAATATCGAGCGCGGCGATCAGGTGGTGGTGGGCGTCAACCGCTGGACCGAGAGCGAGCCCTCGCCGCTCACCACGGGCGAAGGCGCCATCCTCACCGTGCCGGAGGGCGTCGAGGCCGAGCAGATCGCGCGGCTTCAGGCGTGGCGCGAGGCCCGCGATGCGAAGGCCGTTGAGGCGGCGCTGGCGGACCTCAAGAGCGCGGCGCAGGAAGGCCGCAACATCATGGAGCCCTCCATCGTCTGCGCCAAGGCGGGCGTGACGACGGGCGAGTGGGGCACCTGCCTGCGCGAGGTGTTCGGCGAATACCGCGCCCCCACCGGCGTCGGCCGCGCCGCCCGCGTGGACACGCAGGGCCTCGAGGAGGTGCGCAAGAATGTGGATGCGGTCTCTGAGAAGCTCGGCCGCCGCATCAAGTTCCTGGTCGGCAAGCCCGGCCTCGACGGCCATTCCAACGGCGCCGAGCAGATCGCGGTGCGCGCCCGCGATTGCGGCATGGAAGTCGTCTACGAGGGCATCCGCCTGACCCCGGCCGAGATCGTCAACGCCGCGCTGGAGGAGAGCGTCCACGTGGTGGGCCTCTCCATCCTCTCCGGCTCCCACGTGCCGCTGGTGCGCGACGTGATGGAGCGGATGCGGGCGGAAGGCCTCTCCGACGTGCCGGTGGTGGTGGGCGGCATCATCCCGCCGGAGGACGAGGCCCAGCTCAAGGGCTTCGGCGTCGCCGCCGTCTACACGCCGAAGAATTTCGAGCTGAACCGGATCATGGCGGACATCGTGACCATCGTGGACCGCGAGGCCCAGAAGGCGGCGTGATCCACGCGTGATGCACCGGGCGCGGCCTGTTCAATCCGGCGGCGCGCGGTTCTAGATTGTCCCCTGTCCGGGCTCTGGGGCCCGGCATGGGGGCGAGCATGAGGACGGTTCTCGTCGCGGCATTCTGTGCGGCCATGGGGCTGGGCGCGACCGGCATCGCATGGGCGGCCGAGGCGCCGCCTCCACCCGCCGCTGCACCACCTGCCGCGCCCCCACCCGCTTCAGCCGACGCTACCGCGCCCGCGCTCGTGGCCGCGGCTCCCGCCTCCAATCCCTATGCCGGGCTGCCGAAGGTGGTGGCCAAGGCGGTGAAGGAGCTGGAGGCGGCCTGTCGGGCGGAAGAGGGAACGCCCAAATGGAACCCCAAGACTGTCTTTGACGTGGTGAACGTCTCGCCGGACGGCCGGCCGGACTATCTCATCGACACCCACGCCATGGAATGCGACGGCGGCATCACGCCCTGGATCGGCTCCGACGGCTTCCGCCACATCCTCTTCATCTCCACCGGCCCCGGCCGCTGGACCCGCGCCTTCGACCGGGGCGCGCGGGGCTTCGACGTCATCGCGCCGAAGGGCGGCGGGCGGCCGCAGGTGATCGTCTTCTCCCACTCGGCCTATTGCACGCGGCCGAACCCGGAGCGCTTCATGCGCTGCACCCAGATCTACGAATGGCGCCGCGGCAAGCTGCGCAAGGTCTCGGAAGAGTGGTTCGAGGGCTGAGACGCCAGCCTTTGCTTGCATCTGCGCAATGGCGCCTTGCGTGGGCCGTGTCCATATTTGGGACAACGCCCAGCCGGGCAGGGCACAGACCCCGCCCGGCGCCAAGGAGCCTCACCATGACCTTCGCCGCCCCCGCCGGCTCGACCGGCCCCCATTCCACCCCCACCACCGACCTGTCCGCCGGGACCGCGCCGCACGACCTCGTGCTCGGTGCCGTCAGCCTCGCCAGCCCCGACCCCGGCCGCCTGATCGCCTTCTACCGCGACCTTCTCGGCCTTGAGGTACTGGCCGAGGGCGAGGCGACCGTGCTCGGCGCGGGTGGCAGGCCGCTGGTGGAGATCCTTTCCCGTCCTTCGGCCCCGCCGGCCCCGCGCCGGGCGCCCGGCCTGTTCCACATGGCGCTCCGCGTGCCGGACCGCGCCAGCCTCGCCGCGCGGCTGCTCGCGCTGCATGGGGCCGGCCTGCGCCTCGGCGGCTCGGACCATCTGGTGAGCGAGGCGCTCTATGTGGACGACCCGGACGGCAACGGCGTGGAGATTTATCGCGACCTGCCGCGCGCGGAATGGCCGACGCAGCCCGATGGCTCCATCGCCATGCAGACCCTGCCGCTCGATCTCCAGGCCCTCGCCCGCGAGGCGAAGGCGGCGGGCGGTCCCGCCCCGGCCGGCACCGACATGGGCCACGTCCATCTCAAGGTGAACGACCTCGACGCGGCGAAGCGATTCTGGGTGGACACGGTGGGGCTCTCCATCATGGCCCGCTATCCCGGCGCTCTGTTCGTGAGCGCGGATGGCTATCACCACCATGTGGGGCTGAACGTCTGGCAGTCGGGCGGCGCCCCGGTGCCGGCGGCGGGAACCGTGGGGCTCGACCATTTCACCGTGACGCTGGCCGCCGATGCCTTCGCGGCCTTGGCCGCCCGCCTCGCCGCGGCGGGCGTGGCGACGCAGCCGTCCGATGACGGCGCGCTGCGGGTCGTCGACCCCTCCGGCAACGGGGTGGAGTTCCGCGCCGCAGCGTGACGCTGGGCCAGGGCTCAGCTACCCTCGGTCCGCATCGAATCGCACATCCGCGCCGGTGCGGGCCGGGGGGCCGAAGCCATGATGTCGCTGCCGTTCTTCGGCGTGTTCCTCGCCCTCGCGGCGACGCTCATGGGCCAGCGCATGGCCGCGCTCGCGCTCTGGGTGCTCTCGGTGGCGACCATGCTGGTGCTGTTCCGCCTGCACGTCACCGATCCGCTCAACATCGCGCTGTGAGGGACGCCATGGACACCGGCCTCACCCTCGCGGACCGCTTCCGGGTGCTCAACGCGCTCGGCCTCCTCGCCGTGTCGGCGGTGCTCATCGCCGCCTTCTTCGATCAGCTCGTGTTCAATGACCTGCCATGCCCGCTCTGCCTCTTGCAGCGGGCCGGCTTCGTCTGCGTCGCCGCCGGGCTGGCGCTGAACGTGAAGTTCGGCCCGCGCCCCTCGCACTACGCCATCATGATCCTGTCGTCGCTGGCGGGCGGGGCGGTCTCCACCCGGCAGACGCTGCTGCACATCATCCCCGGCGAGGGCGCCTATGGCGATGCCTTCTTCGGCCTGCACTTCTATGCCTGGGCGCTGGTGCTGTTCGGCGTGTGCGTGCTCGGCTCGGCCGTGCTGCTGCTGTTCGACGGCCAGTTCGAGCGGCGGCCGGAAGGCGCGCCGCTTCATCGCCCGCTGCTCGGCACCGCCGCGATCGTGCTGGTGCTGCTGCTGGCGCTGGCGAACGGCGTCTCCACCATCCTGGAATGCGGCTCCGGCCTGTGCGCCGACAACCCGACCAGCTACCAGCTGATCCAGGACGGCACCCTCAACCGCCTGCTGGGCCGCTGACCTTTCGGCCGCGGCCGAAACATCTCACGACACCGCCTGAGTCATCACCCATTGTGATGCTTCACACAGTGAAATTCGATTTCCCTCATGGCTCCCCTCGGGTTAGAGGAAGGGGCCCGCAGGCCGTTACAATAAGAGGGGACGGACGGCACTCCCGGCCAACAGGTCATCACATGGCGCATCGCACAGGTGCGCCTCGGGAGAAGACATGTCCGCCACTCCGGTCCGCCCCAGCCGTTTCGCGCTTTACGATGCCCCCTATGTGCTCCTGACCCTGGTGGCCCTTTTGTGGGCCATCAACCTCGTGGTGGGGCGCTACATCGCCGGGCACATCCCGCCCATCACGCTTGCCATGGTGCGCTGGATCGGCGCGACGCTCATCCTGCTGCCGTTCGCCTGGAAGCAGATCGTCCGCGATGCGCCGATCATCCGCAGGAACCTGCCGTTCCTCGTGCTGCTCGCGGCCACCGGCATCGCCTGCTACAACGCCATGAGCTACTACGGCCTGCAATATACGCAGGCGGTGAACGGCCTCTTGGTGCAGTCCACGGCGCCGCTTCTGGTGGCGGTGTGGACCTTCGTGCTGTTCCGGGAAAAGCTCAGCCTCGGCCAGGCGGCAGGGGTCATTACGTCCCTCGTGGGCGTGATGGTCATCATCAGCCACGGCGACCTCGACACCTTCCTCCATCTCAAGCCCAATATCGGCGACGTGGTCATCATCATCGCGCTGGTGATCTACGCCTTCTACGCGGCGATCCTGCGCAAGCGGCCGCCGCTCGGGCCGCTGTCCTTCCTCGCCGTCATCATGGCGCTGGGCTCGCTGCTGCTCGCGCCCTTCGCGCTCTGGGAATATCTCCACGGCCAGGTGCTGCCGCTGGACCATGTGACCTTCTTCACCCTGGCCTACGTGATGACCGGGCCGTCGCTGGTGGCCTACCTGTTCTTCAACCGGGGGGTGGAACTGGTGGGCGCGAATGCGGCGGCGCCGTTCCTGCACCTCCTGCCGGTGTTCGGCACGGCGCTCGCCATCGTCTTCCTCGGCGAGACCATGGCCTGGTACCACCTCGCGGGCTATGCGCTGGTCATCTCCGGCATCGCGCTGGCGACGCTCTCGGCGCGGCGGAGCATGGCCCAGCGCTGAGGCGGCCGGGCGGCCGGGCCTGATTTTCCTCTTCAATCCTTCTTCACCCCCGCCTATGCATTCTGCGGCGGGGTCGGAAGGGGTCGCGGGGAATGCTGGAAAATCTGACCGAACGGTCGTGGTTCGCCAATCTCGGCATGCAGGCCAAGGCCGGGCTGATCGTCGGACTCCTCATCTCCATGTTCGCCCTGCTGCTCGGCGCCAACTGGGTGACGGCCCGCATGGCGAAGACGCAGGAAGCCCGGGTGGAGGAGATCCGCCAGGTCAGCCTGCTCGCGGCCGAGGCGACGCGCGCCTTCAATCGCCGCCAGCTCGAGAGCATGCGCACCGCGCTCGCCGATCCCCGCGGCCTCAAGGCCCGGCTTTCGGCGTCGACCGCGCTCACCGGCGAGAAGCTTGCGGCCCTGCGGACGGCGGTGACGGGCGAGCCCTCGCTCCTGCCCCTCGCCGAGCGGGCCTCGCGCATTGCCGGGCGCTGGAGCGACGCGGTGGCGGCGCCCCTGCTGGCGGCGGCGGAGAAGGGCGACCCCGCCGCGATCGATGCGGCCCTGCGCGTTTTCCTCGCCGCTGAAACGAGCGAGGAGGGCAATCGCGGCATCATCGGTGCCATCGATGAACTGAGCGCCGCCGCATCCGCCGAGATCGTCAGCGCCCAGGCCGACCTCGACCGGGCCGAGGCCATCGTCGGCGCCATCGATGTCATCGCGCTGGTGGCGACGCTGTTGGTCGCGGTGGCGGGCGTGTTCCTCGGCGCGGTTTTCATGGCCATCCCGCTGCGCCGCCTCGCCGAGCTGATGACGCGCCTCGCCGAGCATGACCACACCATCGAGGTGCCCTACGCCGAGCGCAAGGACGAGGTGGGCACGCTGGCCCGCGCGCTCCGGGTGTTCAAGGCGACCTCCATCGCGGCGCACGACACCGACTGGGTGAAGAGCGGGCTCAACACCATCGCCGCCCGCCTCCAGGCGCAGGAGGAGCCGCGCGCCTTCGCCGACGTGCTGCTGACCGAGCTTGCGCCGCTGCTCGGCGCGGGTGTCGGCGTGTTCTACGCCCATGACGAGGCGGCCGGGCCGGACGCGGAGGCACTGGAACTGGTCGGCAGCTACGCGTTTTCCGAGCGGCGGCACCTGTCCACCCGCGTGCGCATCGGCGAAGGGCTCGTCGGCCAGTGCGCCCTGGAGAGGAAGACCATCGTCCTCTCTCCCGTGCCGGCCGACCATCTGCGCATCCGCACCGGCACCGGGGAGGCGTCGGCGCACTCCGTGGTCGCGGTGCCGCTGGTGCTCAAGAAGCGCCTGCTCGGCGTCATCGAGCTGGCGCTGCTCGCACCGCTGGAGGACCGCGCCCGCAGGCTGCTCCACGAGGTCGCGCCGCTCGTCGCCCTCTCCCTCGACAATCTCGTCCGCGCCGCCCGCACCCGCGAGTTGCTGGAGCAGAGCCAGAAGCAGGCGCAGGAGCTGCGCGTCGCCGAGGAGGAGCTGCGCACCCAGCAGGAAGAGCTGCGCGCCACCAACGAGCAACTGCACGAGCGCTCGCTGCGCCTCGCCGCCTCCGAGGAGGAGCTGAGGGTGCAGGCGGACGAGCTGCAGGCCTCCAACGACGTGCTGCGCCGCTCCTCGCAGGAGATGACGGAGCAGAAGGAGCTGCTGGAGGCACTGAACCAGCAGATGGAGGCGCGGGCCGAGGAATTGCTGCGGGCCAACGAGTACAAGTCCCAGTTCCTCGCCAACATGTCCCACGAGCTGCGCACGCCGCTCAACAGCCTGCTCATCCTCTCCCAGGATCTCGCCGAGAACCGCACCGGCAATCTCGATGCCGACCAGGTGGAGGCGGCGAGCATCATCCACTCGTCCGGATCGAACCTGCTGCGCCTCATCAACGACATCCTCGATCTCTCCAAGGTCGAGGCCGGCAAGATGGAGGTGGTGCACGAGCCGGTGAAGATCGCGAGCGTGGCGCAGCGGCTGGAGCGCAACTTCCGGCGTCTCGCGCAGGAGCGCAGGCTCCGCCTCGCGGTCTCCGTCGCCGACGCGCCGGACATGGTCTTCACCGATCCCGGCAAGCTCGACCAGATCCTCACCAACCTCGTCGGCAATGCGCTGAAGTTCACCATGCAGGGCCGGGTCTCCGTGACCTTCTCGAAGGACGAGGCGGGCAAGATCCTGAGGGTGGCGGTGGCCGACAGCGGCATCGGCATTCCCGGGGACAAGCTCGACGCCATCTTCGAGGCGTTCGAGCAGGTGGACGCCTCCACCCGCCGCCAGTTCGGCGGCACCGGCCTCGGCCTCGCCATCACCCAGCGCCTCGCCCGGCTGCTGGGGGGCAGCGTGACCGTGGAAAGCGCGCTCGGGCAGGGCTCCACCTTCACCCTGGAGATTCCGGTCGGCGAGCCGTTGCCGGACGAGGACGGGGAGGCGGCGCCCATCCCCGCGCCCGTGCCCCAGCCGGCGATGGATGCCCGGCAGGTGGCCTTCGACACGACCCGGCAGGAGCGCGAGGCGGCCGGGCTCTCCGGCCTGCCGCCCGTTCCCGCGGTGAGCGTGGAGGACGACCGCGACCGCCTCACCCCCGGCGCCACCGTGATCCTGGTGGTGGAGGACGATCCGGTGTTCGCCCGCACGCTGGTGGGGCTGGTGCGGCGCAAGGGCTATCTGGCGCTGGCGGCCGGCGACGGCGGCAGCGGCCTCGCCCTCGCCCGCACCTACAAGCCCACCGGCATCCTGCTCGACGTGATGCTGCCCGGCCTCGACGGCTGGACGGTGATCGAGCGGCTGAAGGCCGATCCCGCCACCCGCCATATCCCGGTGCATTTCGTCTCGGCGCTGGACGAGAGCCGGCGCGGTCGCGACCTCGGCGCCGTGGGCTTCCTCACCAAGCCGGTGAGCGCGGACCAGCTGTCCGAGGCGCTCGGCCTCCTCACCCATTATTCCGCAGACCGTCCCCGCCGCGTGCTGGTGGTGGACGACGACGCCGCCGCCCGCCACGCGGTGCGCACCCTGCTCGCCCGTGAGAAGGCGCAGATCGTCGAGGCGGGGAGCGCCGAGGAGGCGCTGGAGGTGGTGGCGCAGGGCGATCTCGACTGCATCGTGCTCGATCTTGGTCTGCCCGGCATGTCCGGCTTCGAGCTGATCGAGCGCCTCGCCGGGGGCGGCAGGCATGTGCCGGTGGTGGTCTATTCGGGCCGCGACCTCACCACCGAGGAGCGCATGAAGCTGCGCGCCTTCACCGACGCCATCGTGGTGAAGGGCGCCCTCTCGCCCGAGCGTCTGCTGGACGAGGTGTCGCTGTTCCTCCACTCGGTGCAGCGCGAGCCGGAACAGCTCGCGGCCAATCCGGACGGGGATCTCGAAGGCCGCAAGCTGCTGCTGGTCGACGACGACATGCGCAACATCTACGCTCTCGCCAAGGTGCTGCGCGCGCGCGGCGTCAACGTGGTGCTGGCGCAGGACGGCGCCAAGGCGCTGGCGCAGCTCGACGAGCAGCCGGATATCGAGATCGTGCTGATGGACGTGATGATGCCGGTGATGGACGGCTACGAGGCGATGGCGCAGATCCGCGCCCAGCCGCGCTTCGCCAAGCTGCCGGTCATCGCCCTCACCGCCAAGGCCATGAAGGACGACCGCGAGAAGTGCCTCGCCGCCGGCGCCAGCGATTATCTCGCCAAGCCCGTGGACGTGCCGAAGCTGCTGACCATGATCCGCACCTGGCTCGCCGCGCAATGACGGGGGACATCGACGCGCCGGACGATCCGCCGCCCCCGGGTTCGGCCGCGGAGGCGCGGGATGCGCTGGCGCTGGAGACCATCGAGGTGGATCTCTTCGTGGAGGCGCTATACCGCCGCTACGGCTACGATTTCCGCGACTATGGCAAGGCCTCCCTGACGCGGCGGGTGCGCAACCTCGCCACCGGCTTCGGCGCCGCCACCGTCTCGGACCTCACCACCCGGATGCTGCACGCGCCCGAGCGGCTGCCGGACATCATCGCCGGCCTCTCGGTGCCGGTGTCGGAGTTCTTCCGCGATCCGCACGTCTTCCTGGCGCTGAAGGAGCGGGTGTTCCCGCTGCTCGCCTCCTATCCGGAGATCAACATCTGGCAGGCCGGCTGCGCCCATGGGGAGGAGATCTATTCCCTCGCCATCCTGCTCACCGAGGCGGGGCTCTACGAGCGCACCCGCATCTTCGCCACCGACATCTCGAAGGCCGCCC
This sequence comes from Xanthobacter aminoxidans, assembly GCF_023571765.1. GTDB lineage: Bacteria > Pseudomonadota > Alphaproteobacteria > Rhizobiales > Xanthobacteraceae > Xanthobacter > Xanthobacter aminoxidans. Next base: position 377,340 of record NZ_JAMJXC010000001.1, read on the forward strand.
TCGACCGCGCGGCGGAGGGAATCTACCCCCTTCAGGAGGCGCGCGAGGCGGGCCGGCGCTATCGCGCGGCGGGCGGGGCGGGAAGCTTCTCGGACTATTTCCACGCCCGCTACGAGCTGATGAAGCTCGACCAGAAGCTCACCGCCAACGTCACCTTCGCTGAGCACAACCTCGTCACCGACGGGGTGTTCTGCGAGGCCCATCTCATCCTGTGCCGGAACGTGCTGATCTATTTCACCACGCCGTTGCAGGACAAGGTGCTGGCACGCTTCGCCCAGAGCCTCGTGCGCGGCGGCTTCCTGTGCATCGGGACCCGCGAGAACCTTGAATTCTCGCAGGCGCGCAACCGCTTCCAGATCATCGACGGCGCCGCCCAGCTCTACCGCCTGCTGCCCCGGGCGGCGGGCGGGTAGGGCAGCAAATCATTCTCGCAGGGCAGTGCCGGCCCCCCGCGCCATCCGCTCGTCCACCTTTCAGTGATCTGACACCCTTCGTGCCCAACAATGGACCGCCCGCACGAGGCGGGCGATGACGACGGCGGGAATCGTCGGGCGTTCAGGTGCCGCGGCTTCAGCCCTTCACATAGACCCGGGTGCCGAGCGGGACACGCTCGTAGAGGTCGATGATGTCCTGGTTGAGCAGGCGGATGCAGCCCGAGGACACCTGCTGGCCGATGCTCCACGGCTCGATGGTGCCGTGGATGCGGAACATGGTGTCGCGGTCGCCGTCATAGAGATAGAGCGCGCGCGGGCCGAGGGGATTGGTCTCGCCGCCCGGCAGGCCGGCCTGGTAGGGCCCATAACGCGCGGGCTGGAGGCGCACCATGTTGGCGGTGGGCGTCCAGTGGGGCCACTTCTCCTTGCGCTTGATGGTGGCCCAGCCGCGGAACGAATAGCCCTGCTTGCCGACGCCCACGCCGTAACGGATCGCCGTGCCGTTGCGGCCGATGAGGTAGAGGAAGCGCTCGTTGATATCGACCACGATGGTGCCGGGCGCGTAGCCGGCGGGGGCCGGAACCTCCTGCCGCAGCCACTTGGGGTCCACTTCGGAGAGGTCCACCGCGTCCACCGGGAAGGGCTCGCCGTCCACCGGGCCGTACATCATGTTCGCGCGGCTCAGCGGAGCCGGCGGCGGATTGGTGACGCACGCGGCCAGCGCCAGCGGCGCGCCCATGACGAACAGGCGGCGGCCGATCACGGGCACGTCGGCACCCTTCACCATTTCGGCCGTAGCTCGGGAAGCCTTGACCAGAACCTTCGGGAACAACCGGGGCAGGAACCGAGGCATGCTTTGACCACTCAGACGATGCGAGACCCTACGACGCACACAACGCACGACGCCGCGCTTCAGTTTCCTGTCTGCGCTCCGTTGCATTGAAGCCGGATAAGGTGGCGTTAAGGTTAACGCCCGAAGGTTGAAGCCCAACCTTGGGCGGGGCTACCCAGCCATTTCCCTGATCTAGCATCTTCGCGCCGGTGGGGGGTGGCGCATGGGCCACACCCGGCCCGCCATGTGCATCGCACAAACGTGAAAGTCCTGTTGGCGACGCAGCGTCAGTCGGCCCGCCCCAGCTTCGGGCAAGCTACGCGGCCTAGCCCTTTGCTGGCATCGCGCGCTGCACAGGGCGGCGCTGAAGCGGCGCGGCATCGCCGCCGAGGACAGGACGAACAGCATGACGGCAAGCGCGCTGCGGGCCAGGCCCGAGCCCCTGCATTCCGGGCGAGATAGGGCAGCCAGGGAATTCGGCACGGTGGCCACCGGCATGGCGGCGCAGCTGATGGCGGCTCTGCCATGGGGTGTGCTGCTGTGCGAGGGCCGTGGCCTCGCCGTGGTGCAGGCCAATGCGGCGGCTATCGAACTCCTGAACGCCGTCGCCTCGGGCCTCGCCGCATCCCCGGCGGGGCTTCAGGGGATGCCCCTCGGCGCGCTTCATCCGGCGCTGGCGGATCTCGGCCGCCATATCGCCGAGCCCGGTCTCCTGCCGCGCGAGATGACCCTCGCGGTGGCCGGCGAGACGCTGGCCGTGATCCTCTCGGCCCTGCGGGACCGGCACGGCGTCATCGCCCATGTGATGGTCACGCTGCGCGCCGACACCGCCCGCGCCGCCCTAGAGGCCCGCACGCAGCGGCTCCAGCAGATGATGGAGAACATGCCGGTGAACATCATGACCTGCGATCGCGAGACGCTGGTCATCGACTATCTGAACCGCACCAGCATCGACACCCTGCGACGCATCGACTCCCATTTGAAGGTCAAGGCCGACCAGATGCTGGGCACGTCCATCGACGTGTTCCACAAGCACCCCGCGCACCAGCGCGGCCTCCTCGCCGATCCGGCGAACCTGCCGCACAACGCGCGCATCCGGGTGGGGCCGGAGACGCTGGACCTGCGTGTCTCGGCCATCTTCAAGGCCGATGGCAGCTATGACGGCCCCATGCTGACCTGGGACGTGGTGACGGCCGCCGTCGCCACCGCCGAGGGCGTGACCGCGGTCGGCCAGGAGATGACACAGACCTCCGAGGCCGGCCAATCGGCCTCCGCCGAACTGCTCCAGCTCACCGAGCGGACCGAGGAGATGTCCACCGCCGTGTCAACGGCGGCGCAGGAGATGTCCGCCTCGTTCACCGGCATCTCGCACCAGATCGAGCGTGCCACCACCATGTCGCAGGAAGCGACCCAGCGCGCCGTGCGCACCAACGAACTGGTGGAGAGCCTCGCCACCAGCGTCGGCCGCATCGGGAATGTCACCACCCTGATCGAGAAGATCGCGGCCCAGACCAATCTGCTCGCGCTCAACGCCACCATCGAGGCGGCACGCGTGGGCGAGGCGGGCAAGGGCTTCGCGGTGGTGGCGCAGGAGGTGAAGGCGCTGGCTCTGCAGACCGCCAAGGCGACGCAGGACATCCGCCATCAGGTGGAGCAGGTGCAGCAGGACGGCGGCGTCGCCGTCGAGGCGGTGTCCGACATCACCCGCAGCATTTCCAACCTCGGCGACCTGTTCGTGGAGCTGTCCGCGGCCATGGCGCAGCAGTCGTCCACCTCGCGCGCCGTCAGCGAAAGCATCGACGGCGTCTCCCATGCCGCCTCCGACATCCGCCGCGCGGCGGTGGGCGTGCGGTCAATCGCCGATCATGTGGCGGGCTATGCCGATCGCCTGCGCCGCGAGGTGTCTGCCCTGCTGCGCCGCTGATCGGCTCCCATCCCTCCTCCCCAAACGGAGGCGCGGCCGTTCGCCAGGCCGCGCGCCGCCTCGCCCCGCCCCCGCCCGGGCGAGGGGTGACGGCCCGCCCGCTTCCCCCGGGTGGGCCGCACGCCGTTGGGGGGGGCCGTCAGCCGGGTTCGAGGCCGAGCTCCCGGCAGGTGCCCTCGCTCTCTCGCGCCAGCTGGTCGAAATGGGTGGCGCGGTTGTTGCCCGCGCGCCAGAAGAAGCCCATGTCCCGCGTCGCCGGCCAGCCTTCCACCGTGAGCAGGGCGATGTGGTCCTGCACGCGGAATTCCGAGCGCGCGTAAAGCTCGGGGAAGAGCGACAGGCCCATGCCCATGATGACCATCTGGCGCAGGGCATCGAGGCTGGTGCCCTCGTAATCCTCCCGCACCTGGGCGCCGGAGGCGGCGGCGAGCGTCCGCGCGCTCTCGAACAGCTGATGGCCGCGCCCGAGGGTCAGCAGCCGCTCGCCCTTGAGCTGGGCGATCTCCACGCTGGCGCCGTCCGCGAGGCGATGGTCCTTGGCGGCGCCGAGATAGATGGCTTCCCGGCACAGGCGGCGGAAGGTGAGCACCGAGCCGGACAAAGGCTGCGGGCCGAGGCCGCAATCGAGATTGCCGGCTGTCACTTCCCGCTCGATCACCGAGGGGCGCTCCTCGCGGATGTAGATCTGGAGGCCGGGGTAGCGCCGGTGCAGCACCGGCAACAGGTGGGGCAGGAAATACGGCCCGAAGGTGGGCGCGACGCCCAGCCGGATCAGTCCGCCGAGATTGTCCGCCCCGGTGGCGGCGGTGGCGACGATATCGTCCAGCGCCTGAAGCACGGCACGGGCCGAGGCGATGATCCGCTCGCCGACGGCGGTGGGGATCACGCGGCCGCGCGTGCGGTCGAACAGCGGCGTGCCGAGCTGCTCTTCCAGCAGGGCCACCTGCACGGAGAGCGTCGGCTGGGAGACGTGGCAGCGCTTGGCCGCCGCGCCGAAGTGCCCGGTCTCGGCAAGGGCGACCACATATTCGAGCTGGCGATGGCGCGGCCGGAAGGGCATGGCGGTTTCATAGTCCAGAGCTATAATGAATATAGCGACTATGGATTGGAGCTATCAAGCGTCCGGCCCCATCCTTTCTCCATCGAAAGGAGGTTGTCGTGGACCAGTTCATGAAATCGCTGACGACGCGCCACAGCCTGATCGAGGAGGAGATTTCCTCCGAGCAGACGCGGCCCGAGCCCGATCGCACCCGCGTGCTCGCGCTGAAGAAGATGAAGCTCCGCCTGCGCGACCAGATCGAATATCTGCGCCGGGAGGGGGCCGACATGGCCCGCGTCGTGGTGGTCCGCCGCAAGAGGTGGGCCGAAATTCCTCTCAAGCCGGCGAGATAGGCGGCACCCGTCCCGCGCGCCTAACGCCCGTGCGCAAAACTCCCGCGCGCCCTTGGGCGCCCGGCCCCATTCCCTCAACACGCGAGGTCCGGGCCCCTCTGACGGGCGCGGATGCGGCCCGGCCTGTCCCAGCTGCCCGGGGCAGGCCGGGTCCGTGCCCGCCCGCCATGTCGGTCCTCCTATCCGGTTTCCTGCCCGGCGCCCTGATCCTCTCGGGCGGTCGCCGCAGGCCACTGACAGGACCGTGCCATGGACCAGCTGATCACTCTTCTCTTCCTCGATGTCGCCGGCAAGCCGCTCTGGCTCTGGCTCGGCTTCCTCGCCATCGTCTTCGCTTTGCTCGCCTTCGACCTCGGCGTGCTCCACCGCGACTCGCGGGAAATCGGCATCGCCGAAAGCCTCAGGCTCTCCGTCTTCTACATTGCGGTCGCGGCCGTGTTCGGCGGCTGGATCTGGGCCTCCATGGGGACGCAGGCCGGCATGCAATACTTCACCGGCTATGCCATCGAGAAGGCGCTCTCCATCGACAACGTCTTCGTCATCTCGCTGATCTTCAGCTACTTCGCCATTCCCCGCGCCTATCAATACCGGGCGCTGGTGTGGGGCATCATCGCCGTGCTGGTGCTGCGCGGGCTGATGATCGGCGTGGGTGCGGCGCTGGTGCAGTCCTATGACTGGGTGCTGCTGCTGTTCGGCGCGTTCCTTGTCGTCACCGGCATCAAGATGCTGTTCGCCAGCGAAGGCGAGACGGACATCTCGCAGAACAAGGCGCTGCGCTTCCTCACCAAGCGCATGCGGGTGACGCCCGAGCTGCACGGCGAGCGCTTCTTCGTGCGCCAGCCCCATCCGGTCACCGGCAAGGCCGTGCTGTGGGCGACGCCGCTGTTCCTCGCCCTCGTGGTCATCAATATCGCGGACTTCGTGTTCGCGGTGGATTCGGTGCCGGCGATTTTCGCCATCACCACGGACACCTACATCGTGTTCACCGCCAACATCATGGCCATCCTCGGCCTGCGCGCCCTCTACTTCGCGCTGGCTGCCATGGTCCACCGCTTCTCGCACCTGAAGTACGCGCTGGCCGGCGTGCTCGTCTTCATCGGCGGCAAGATCTTCTGGAGCCACTTCTTCGGCAAGGTGGACCCGGCCATCTCGCTGGGCGTGACGGTGGCCATGATCGCCGCAGGCATCCTCTTCTCCCTCTGGCGCACCGGCGGCGGGACGGACGTGAAGCACGCGGCGTGATCTGCCTGAAACGAAAGAAGCCCCGTCCGGCCGGACGGGGCTTCTGCTTTTTCGGCGTCAGGCTCAGAAGGCGAGTGCCCTCAGAACGCGAGGGCTTTGGCCGCCTTCACCTGCGGCAGGGCCTGCACCTTGGCGAGCAGCTCGGCGGGCACCGCACCATCCACCGCCACCAGCGCGATGGCATCGCCGCCCGCATGGTCGCGGCCGAGGGCGAAGGTGGCGATGTTGATGCCCGCATCGCCGAGCAGGCCGGCGAAGCGGCCGATGAAGCCGGGCTTGTCCTCGTTGGTCACATAGACCATGGCGGGGGCGAACTCGGCATCCACTTTGATGCCCTTGATGTTGACGATGCGCGGATGGCCGTCCGCGAACACCGTGCCGGAGACCGAGCGCTCGAACTGCTCCGTCACGACCGTCACCGTGATGAGGCTCTCATAGTCGCCGGTGGCGGCGCGGGTGGTCTCCTCGATGACAACGCCGCGCTCCTTGGCGACGGAGGGGGCGGAGACGACGTTGATGTCGGCCAGCGCCGGGCGCAGCAGGCCGGCCACGGCGGCAGAGGTCAGCGCCTTCACCTTCAGGTCCGCAACCGCGCCCTCATAGATGATGCGCACGGTCTTGATGTCGGTGTCGGTGAGCTGGCCGGCGAACGAGCCGAGCTTTTCCGCCAGCTCGATGAAGGGCTTCAGCTTCGGCGCCTCTTCCGCGGTGATGGAGGGGAAGTTCACCGCATTGGAGATGGCGCCGGTGAGGAGATAGTCGCTCATCTGCTCGGCGACCTGCAGCGCGACATTCTCCTGCGCCTCGGTGGTGGCGGCGCCGAGGTGGGGCGTGCACACCACGTTGGGATGGCCGAACAGCGGGTTGGTCTCCGCCGGCTCGATGGTGAACACGTCGAAGGCGGCGCCGGCCACGTGCTTCGAGTCGAGCGCCGCGCGCAGCGCCTCCTCGTCCACCAGTCCGCCGCGGGCGCAATTGATGATGCGCACGCCCTTCTTGGTCTTGGCGAGATTCTCGGCCGAGAGGATGTTCTTGGTCTTCTCGGTGAGGGGCGTGTGCAGCGTGATGAAATCGGCGCGGGCGAGGAGGTCGTCCAGCTCCACCTTCTCCACGCCGAGGTCGAGGGCGCGCTCGGGCGAGAGGAAGGGGTCGAAGGCGATGACCTTCATCTTCAGCCCCACGCCGCGCTCGGCGACGATGGAGCCGATGTTGCCGCAGCCGATGATGCCGAGGGTCTTGCCCGTCACCTCGACGCCCATGAAGCGGTTCTTCTCCCACTTGCCGGCCTGGGTGGAGGCATCCGCCGCCGGGATCTCGCGGGCGAGGGCGAACATCATCGCGATGGCGTGCTCGGCGGTGGTGATGGAATTGCCGAACGGCGTGTTCATCACGATCACGCCCTTGGCGGTCGCGGCCGGCAGGTCCACGTTGTCGACGCCGATGCCGGCGCGGCCGATGACCTTGAGGCGGTTGGCCTTCTCCAGGATCTTCGGCGTCACCTTGGTGGCCGAGCGGATGGCGAGGCCGTCATAATTGCCGATGATCTCGGCCAGCTTGTCCTTGTCCTTGCCGAGGTCGGGCTGGAAATCCACCTCGACGCCGCGGTCCTTGAAGATCTGGATGGCGGCGGGGGAGAGCTTGTCGGAGATGAGAACGCGGGGTGCCATGGGATGGGCTCCGGAATGGTGCGGATGAGCCGAACCGCGCGCGCAGCCGTCATGGCCGGGCTTGTCCCGGCCATCCACGTGGATGGTCCGGGCGCACCTTCGGCCGTGGCGCCGGCGGCTCGACGTGGATGCCCGGGACAAACCCGGGCATGACGATGTTCAGGAGGCGGCGCAGGCCGCCGCAGTCATCCGATCGAAATCACGCGGCCGAAATCACGCGGCCTTGGGCAGCGCGGACTTCGCCTCGTTGAAGGCCCAGTCGAGCCAGTGGGTCAGGGCTTCCACGTCGGCGCGTTCGACGGTCGCTCCACACCAGATCCGCAGGCCGGGAGGGGCATCGCGATAGGCGCCGATGTCGTAGGCGATGCCGCCCTTCTCGAGGCCCGAGGCGATGGCCTTGGCGAAGGCCGCCTGCGCGTCGGCAGGGAGCGCGGTCACGTCCGCATCCACCACCTTCAGGCACACCGAGGTGTTGGAGCGCGTCACCGGATCGGTGGCGAGGAAATCCACCCACGCCGTGCGGTGCACCCACTGGGCGATGGCCTCGAAGTTGCGGTTGGACCGCTCCTGCAGCGCCGAGAGGCCGCCGATGTTCTTCGACCACTTGAGCGCATCGAGATAGTCCTCGACGCACAGCATGGACGGGGTGTTGATGGTCTCGCCCTCGAAGATGCCTTCGATGAGCTTGCCGCCCTTGGTCATGCGGAAGATCTTGGGCAGGGGCCACGCGGGCTTGTAGCTCTCCAGCCGCTCCACCGCGCGGGGGGAGAGGATGAGCATGCCGTGGGCCGCCTCGCCGCCGAGCACCTTCTGCCAGGAGAAGGTGACCACATCGAGCTTGGCGAAATCGAGCTTCTGCGCGAACGCCGCCGAGGTGGCGTCGCAGATGGTCAGGCCCTCGCGGTCGGCCGGGATCCAGTCCGCGTCCGGCACCATGACGCCGGAGGTGGTGCCGTTCCAGGTGAAGACCACGTCGTGGGTGAAATCGACGCTCTTGAGGTCCGGCAGTTCGCCATAGGGGGCGGTCAGCGCGCGGGCGTCGGTGAGCTTCAACTGCTTGACGACATCCGTCACCCAGCCCTCGCCGAAGCTTTCCCAGGCCAGCATGTCCACCGGGCGCGCGCCGAGCACGGACCACAGCACCATTTCCACGGCGCCGGTATCGGAAGCGGGGACGATGCCGATGCGGTAGTCGGCCGGGACTTCCAGCACCTCACGAGTGAGGTCGATGGCTTCCTTCAGCTTCACCTTGCCGACCTTGGCACGGTGCGAGCGGCCGAGCGGGGCGTCGGAAAGCCCTTCCAGCGTCCAGCCGGGACGCTTGGCGCAGGGGCCGGAGGAAAAATTGGGGTTTTCCGGACGCGTGGCCGGAGCAGGATTCGTCGTCATGTGGTCCATCCTTACAGATGGGCGCCTCCCGTTGGGGGGAGGTGTCCCACGGATGGGGTTACGCCTGAGGGGGTGGGGCGTCAAGGGCAGGGCCGCTCGATGAGTGTCGAGCAGAAAATATTCATTTTTGTACAGAATACAAAAATTGTAATCATATTCGCATCATGTTAAGGCGTTTTGCATGAGCGATGCCCAAGCCGAAAACCACGAAATGCTGGCTGGCCGACGCATCGGCCAAGCGTGGTTGCGCGCGTTTTTCGATGTGCGTGTTCCGGCTCCCTGCACAGAAAGCTATGTCGTGGCTGGTGCGCGCCGCACTGAAACGTCCGGCGACCGTACGACGGAGTTTTATCCGCGCTCCTACGCCACGGGTGACGATCCCGTTGCCAATTTGCGCTTTGCCCTGCGCTACGAGCCTCTCGACCTGCGCGTCCTTGTCGGCGCGATGGCTGCTATGGGGCCAGAGACGATCGAGGCTTGGGTCCGCGCCGAGCCGACGGGAGCCTATGCGCGCCGCGCTTGGTTTTTCTACGAGCATTTTCTCGGCTGTCGGCTGGACCTGCCCGACGCGACGGCAGGTAATTACGTGTTCGCGCTGGATGAAGACAAGCACATCACCGGGGCGCGGCGAAATTCGCCGCGCCAGCGCGTGGCCGACAATCTGCTCGGCACGCCCGCCTTCTGCCCGATCGTGCGCCGCACGTCCCGGCTTGCGGAGAGGATGGCGCTCCGCATTGATGAGGAGGCGCGGGAACTGGTGGCAAGTTACGACCCTGCCTTGCTCGCCCGTGCGGTCAGCTACCTCTACACGAAGGAAACGCGATCATCATTCGCCATTGAGGGTGAAAGCCCGAGCCCCCAGCGTGCGGAACGCTTCGTCGCCGCTCTGCGCCGAGGAGCAAGCTTCGATGCCGGTAGCAAGGCGGCGATCGTGGACCTCCAGAACGCCATCGTCGATCCGCGGTATGCGGCGCGCGACTGGCGCGACTTCCAGAATTTCGTCGGCTCGATGACCGTGGACTTCCGCGAGGACGTCCATTTCATCTGCCCCCGTCCGCAGGATGTGCCCTTGCTGATGGGGGGATGGATGGAGGCTGCTAGGCGTGTCATGGGTCCTGGCGTGGACCCGGTGGTCGCGGCGGCCGTCACAGCCTTCGCATTTGTCTTCATCCATCCGTTTGAGGACGGCAACGGGCGCATTCACCGTTTCTTGATCCACCATGTGCTGAGCCGGACGGGGTTTACCCCCGGCGGCGTGATCTTTCCGGTATCGGCGGCGATCGTCCGGGACCAGCGCGGCTATGACGAGGTTCTTGAGAGTTTCTCACAACCGCTTCTCGCCTTCACCGACTGGGGATGGACGGCGGAGCGCGAGATCATCGTCCGCAATGACACGGCGTCTCTCTTCCGCTATTTCGATGCGACGCGGTTCGCCGAATACCTCTATGACCGGGTCATCGATACGGTCCGCATCGATTTGAAGGAAGAACTCGGCTTCCTTGCGGTCTTCGATCGGGCGCTTGAGGCGGTGCGGGACATCGTTGACATGCCGGACCGCCGTGCCTCGCTCCTGATCCGTCTCATGCTGCAGAACGGCGGCCGGCTGTCTCAGGCAAAACGTCGCCAATTCGATGAATTGTCTGACGCGGAGATCGCCGCCATGGAGATCGCGCTTCAAAGAGCGCGGACCGCATCGGAAGACTGACGGAAGCTGGTTTTTTATGTGACAGCGATTAGAGACGTTCAGAATCGCTTATTGTTCCGCAGCTGGGTTCATTTTCGATTGTAAAGACCGGCGCCGCCTCCACCCGCCGCGCCTTCACCCGCACGCCCACGAACGCCGCGATGAACACGCCCGTCATCAGCAGCACGATGGTCGGGGCGGGCGCCGAGTCGAGGAAGAAGGAGAGGTAGACGCCGGCGAGCGAGCAGGAGACGGCCACCAGAACCGCCGTCACCAGCATCCAGCCGAACCGCTTCGTCACGAGAAACGCGATGGCCCCCGGCGCGATGAGCAGCGCCACGGCGAGGATGATGCCCACGGCTTTGAGCGCCGCGACGATTGTCAGCGAAAGCATCACTAGCAGGCCGTAGTGCAGGAGGCCGGTGTGAAGCCCCACCGCTTTCGCCTGCGCGGGGTCGAAGGCGTTCAGCAGCAGGTCGCGCCATTTGGCCAGCAGCACGAGCGTCACGAGCCCGGCGATGATCGCGCTCTCGGCGATGTCGCCCCAGCTCACGCCCAGCATGTCGCCGAAGAGGATGTGGTCGAGGTGCACGTCGGTCTGGATCTTGGTGTAGAGCACCAGCCCCAGCCCGAACATGCCGGAGAAGACCACGCCCATCACCGTGTCTTCCTTCACCCGGCTGTTGGCCTTGAGATAGCCCGTGCCGAGCGCGCAGACCATACCCGCCACGAAGGCGCCGAAAGCCAGCGGCAGGCCGGCCATGTAGGCCAGCACAACGCCCGGCAGCACCGCGTGGGAGACGGCATCCCCCATCAGCGACCAGCCCTTCAGCACCAGAAAGCAGGAGAGCAGCGCCATGGGCACCGCCACCAGAGCGGCGATGACGAGGGCGGTCTGCATGAAATCGAACTGGAAGGGGGCGAGAAGGCTCATGCCGCGCCCTCCTTCAGCGCCTCGGCCGCCTGCCGCCGCGCCGCCAGCACGCCGTGCTTGGGGGCGAAGACGAAGGCGAGGAGGAAGATCAGCGTCTGCAACACCACGATGATGCCGCCCGTCGCGCCATCGAGGAAATAGGAGGCATAGGCGCCGACGAAGCAGGTCGTCGCGCCGATGGCCACCGACAGGGCGATGAGGCGGGGGAAGCGGTCGGTGAGGAGATAGGCGGTCGCCCCCGGCGTCACCACCATGGCGATGACGAGGAACGCGCCCACCGTCTGCAAGGCTGCGACCGTCGAGGCGGCGAGAAGCGTGAAGAACATCACCTTGAGCGCGGTGGGCTTCAGGCCGATGGAGCGGGCGTGGCTCTCGTCGAAGAAGGTCACCATCAGGTCCTTCCAGAAGACGAGCAGCAAGGCCAGCGAGACGAAGCCGATGATGGCCAGTTGCAGCGTATCGGCGGGCGAGATGGCGAGGATATTGCCGAGCACGATGGTCTGCACGTTCACAGACGTCGGCGACAGCGAAACCATGAACAGGCCGAGCCCGAAGAAGGAGGTGAAGATGAGGCCGATGACCGCATCCTCCTTCAGCTTGGTCCGCTCCTGAAGGAACAGCATCGCCCCCGCCGCCAGCGCCCCGGCGAAGAAGGCCCCCACCGAGAAGGGCAGCCCCAGCATGTAGGCCCCCGCCACGCCCGGCACGATGGAATGGGAGAGGGCATCGCCGATCAGCGACCAGCCCTTGAGCATCAGGAAGGCCGAGAGGAAGGCGCACACGGCACCCACCAGCGCCGACACCCACATGGCGTTGACCATGTAGGAATAGGTGAAGGGTTCGAGGAGGAGGGTCATGGCGTTGCCCCCCGGCGCCGGCCCGTATCCCGGCCGACCGCAGCGGCGCGTGAGCGGCGCGGAGGGAGAGCCGGGATCCAGCGCAAGAACGTGCCGAAGGCGCCTTGTGGCGAATGCCGCTGGATTGGGACTGCTGCGCAGGAGTCTTGCGCTGGGCCCCGGCTCAGCGCTCCCGCTGCGCGGTCGCTTGTCCGGGGCGCGAGGACGGTTCCGGGTGCGCCCATCACCCGATCCCCTCTGACGAGCCCGCCGTGCCGCTCTGGGCGGGGCGGTCCTTGTAGAGGACGAGGGGGCGCTCGTCGTCGGTGAGTACGCCCAGCGTGCCGGGGGTGGCGGCGTGGGTCTCGTCCAGCACGAAATGGCGCAGCACGCCGCCGAAGGCCTTTTCGAGGTTCGCTTGTGTGAACACCTCGGAGGTGAGGCCGTAGGCGAGCACGGTGCCCTTCACCAGCACGGTGCGATCGCAGAACTCCGGCACCGAGCCGAGATTGTGGGTGGAGACCAGCATCACCCGCCCCTCATCGCGCAGCGCGCGCAGGAGGCCGATGATGGCGTCCTCGGTCTTCACGTCCACGCCGGTGAAAGGCTCGTCCAGCAGGATCACGCGGGCGTCCTGCGCCAGCGCGCGGGCGAGGAACACGCGCTTCCTCTGCCCGCCGGAGAGCTCGCCGATCTGCCGCTTGCGGAAGTCCAGCATGTTGACGCGGGCAAGCGCCGCCTCCACCGCCGCACGGTCGGCGGCGCCGGGAATGCGCAGCAGGTTCATGTGGCCGTAGCGGCCCATCATCACGACGTCCTCGACGAGGACGGGGAAGGTCCAGTCCACCTCTTCGGCCTGCGGCACATAGGCGACCACGTTGCGCTTCAGCGCCTCCGGCACGCTCAGCCCCAAGATGCGCACTTCGCCCCGCGCGGCCTTGAGGAAGCCCATGATGGTCTTGAACAGGGTGGACTTGCCCGAGCCGTTCACCCCCACCAGCGCGGTGATGGTGCCGGTGGGAATGGCGAAGCTCGCATCGCGCAGGGCGGTGTGGCCGTTGCGATAGGTGACGGTGACGTGCTCCACGAGGAGGCCGGCGCCGGCCTCGGCGAGGTTCTGGCGGGAAAGGGGGGCGTTCATGGCTTGGCGCTCCCGGTCAGCCCGGCGGCGATGGTGCCGCTCGTCACCTTCAGGAGGTCGAGATAGGTGGGCACCGGGCCGGAGGGGTCGGAGAGGGAGTCCACATAGAGCACGCCGCCGTAGCGCGCGCCGGTCTCCCGCGCCACCTGCTTGGCCGGCTCGGCGGAGATGGTGCTTTCCGAGAAGATGACCGGGATGTGGTCCTTCCGCATCAGGTCCACCACGCGGCGCACCTGCTGGGGCGTGCCCTGCTGGTCGGCGTTGATGGGCCAGAGATAGAGCGGCTTCAGCCCGAAGTCGCGGGCGAGGTAGGAGAAGGCGCCCTCGCTGGTGACGAGCCAGCGCTGCTCCGCCGGCACTTTCTCCAGCTCGGCGCGGATGGGGTCGATGGCGGCGGTGATCTTCGCCTTGTAGGCGGCAGCATTGGCCGTGTAGGTCGCGGCGTTGGCCGGATCGTACTTCACCAGCGCGTCGCGGATGTTGTCCACGTAGATCAGCGCGGCGGAGGGCGACATCCAGGCGTGGGGGTTCGGCTTGCCGCTGTAGGGGCCGTCCGTGATGCCCATGGGCTCGACGCCCTGCGACACCACCACGCTCGGCACGTTCTTGAGGCGCGAGAAGAATTTCTCGAACCACAGTTCCAGGTTCAGCCCGTTCCACAGGATCAGGTTCGCGCCCTGCGCCTTGATGAGGTCGCCGGGGGTGGGCTGGTAATTATGGATCTCGGCGCCGGGCTTGGTGATGCTCTCCACCTGCGCGGCGTCGCCCGCCACGTTCTTCGCCATGTCGGCGATGACGGTGAAGGTGGTGACCACCTTGAACGGCGCGGCCGCGCGGGCGGGGTTCGAGACGAAGAACGCCGCCGCGGCGGCGAGGGCGAGCGCCGGAAAATGCCGGCGGGACAGGACAAAGGCGTCGGGCACGGGAATGCTCCGGTCCGGCGGTCGTGACGGGCGCGGCCGCCTTAGTTGCGATCAATTCGCAAAAATTACCGCACCCTTCCTGCAATTGCAACTTATTCGCAATAAAGGTCGAGCTACAGCGTCTCTTTCTGCGCCGCAGCCGCCGGCTCCGCAAGACCGGGCCCAGCGTCAACAGGGGCCGCGGTGTCCATGGAAACCGAGGGTCCGGCCCGGTTTCCGCCTTCCACCGCCTGCTCTGAGGCGGCCGCGCCGGCGATGTCGTTCTGGGAGGTCTCCAGCACGTGCGCCAGCATGCCGCGCGCCACCTCCCGCTCGCCCATGATGATGAAGTTCGCCCCGCTCTGGCGCAGGTGCTCCACCTCCGCATCCGAATGGGCGCGGGCGACGATCTCGATGGCGGGATTGAGCTGGCGCGCCTTCTTCAGCACGTTGCTGGCCTCGAACCCGTCCGGGATGGCGAGGATGATGCGGCGCGCCCCGGCGACATTGGCCGCCGCGATGGCGGGCGCGGAGGCGGCGTTGGCGTTCACCGCTTCGATGTCCAGGCGCTTCAGCTCCTCCAGCCGGTCGCCCTGGTCCTCGATGACGAGGAAGGGCGTGCCCGCCGCCTTCAGCCCGTCGGCGACGAGGCGGCCGACCCGGCCGTAGCCGACCAGCACGGTGTGGTTGGCGAGCGCGGTTTCCGGCAGGGCCGGGACAGGCTTGGGCGCGGGATGGGGCGCCGGGGCGGGCGCGGCGGCAGCAGGGGCTGCCTTTTCGGGCCGCAGCGGGGCGTGGCGCGCGCGGTAGCGGTCCAGCACCAGGAAGAAGAAGGGGTTGGCGAGGATGGAGATGATCGCCGCGGCCAGGATCAGGTCGCGTCCCTCGGCCGGCAGCAATTGCAGGTCCACGCCCAGCGCCACGAGGATGAAGGAGAATTCGCCGATCTGCGCCAGCGAGGCGGAGATGGTGAGGGCGGTGGAGTTGCCGTAGCCGAACGCCCGCACGATGAAGAAGGCGGCGAGCGACTTGCCGAACAGCACGATCAGCACCGTCACCAGCAGCGAGACCGGGCTCTTCACCACGATGGAGGGGTCCACCAGCATGCCCACCGAGACGAAGAACAGCACGGCGAAGGCGTCGCGCAGGGGCAGCGTCTCCTCGGCGGCGCGGTGGGAGAGGGGGCTCTCGCTCAGCACCATGCCGGCGAAGAAGGCGCCGAGCGCGAACGAGACGCCGAACAGCTTGGCCGAGCCGAACGCCACGCCCAGCGCGATGGCCAGCACCGCCAGACGGAACAGCTCGCGCGAGCCGATGTGCGCCACCCAGTGCATGATCCAGGGAATGACGCGGCGGCCCACCACCAGCATCAGCACCACGAAGCCGGCGACCTTGACCAATGTGACGGCGAGGGTGGTCCACACGTCGCCGCCGAGGCCCAGCCAGTCGATGGTGCCGGTGGTGACGGTCCGTCCGCCGAGCGCGCCGGACAAAGCGGGCAGCAGCACCAGCGCGAGGACCATGGCGAGGTCCTCGACGATGAGCCAGCCTACCGCGATGCGCCCCTGCTCGCTCTCCACCATCCGCCGCTCCTGCAAGGCGCGCAAAAGCACGACGGTGGAGGCGACGGACAAGGCGATGCCGAAGACGAGGCCGGCGCCGAGATTCCATCCCAGAGCCCAGGCGAGCCCCATGCCCATGACGGTCGCCGCCGTGATCTGCACGATGGCGCCGGGGATGGCGATGGCTTTCACCGAGAGGAGATCGGACAAGGAAAAGTGCAGGCCGACGCCGAACATGAGGAGGATGACGCCGATCTCCGCCAGTTCCAGCGCCAGATGCTCGTCGGCCACGAAGCCGGGGGTGAACGGCCCCACCAGCACGCCGGCGAGGAGATAGCCCACCAGCGGCGACAGCTTGAGGCGCTGCGCGATGGCACCGAGCACGAAGGCGAGGACGAAGGCCCCGACGAGGGTCGCAATGAGCGGCGTGTCGTGGGGCAAGCGTGTCCTCCATGCTGCAATGGCGCCGCCACACGCCTTAGGGCGCAGCATGACGACAGGTCTGGGATGAGGGCCAGTGCGACGGCTGCCGCGACCCGACTTCATGATGCGCGCAGAACACGGCGCTGTCATGGCAGAGGTAACGGAGCGGCAGGTTTTTCGCGGGTTGCCGGCCCTTCCCGGCCAGCGACCTTGCCGTCACCGGCCCCGTCCTCTAAGACGCCCCAACCCCTTTATTGACCGAGCGGGACACAGGTCCCGAAGCATCATGGCCAAAGAATTCAAGCCGAAGGCGCGACTCCCGCGCGGCCTTGTCGACCGCACCGGTGCGGAATTGTCCGCCACCCGCGCCATGCTGGAGAAGATCCGCGCCGTCTATGCGCTCTACGGCTTCGAGGCGCTGGAGACCCCGGCCATCGAATATACCGACGCGCTCGGCAAGTTCCTGCCCGACCTCGACCGGCCCAACGAGGGCGTCTTCTCCTTCCAGGACGACGACGAACAGTGGCTCTCCCTGCGCTACGACCTCACGGCGCCGCTGGCGCGCTACGTGGCCGAGCATTTCGAGCAGCTGCCCAAGCCCTACCGCTCCTACCGGGCGGGCTACGTCTTCCGCAACGAGAAGCCCGGCCCCGGCCGCTTCCGCCAGTTCATGCAGTTCGACGCCGACACGGTGGGCGCCCCCTCCGTCGCGGCGGATGCCGAGATCTGCATGATGGCCGCCGACACGCTGGAGGCGGTGGGCATTCCGCGCGGCTCCTATGTGGTGAAGGTGAACAACCGCAAGGTCCTCGACGGCGTGATGGAGGCCATCGGCCTCGGCGGCGACGAGAACGCCGGCCGCCGCCTCACCGTGCTGCGGGCCATCGACAAGTTCGACAAGTTCGGCGCCGAGGGCGTCGCGCTTCTGCTCGGTCCCGGCCGCAAGGACGAGAGCGGCGATTTCACCAAGGGCGCGGGCCTCGATGAGCGTCAGGCGTCCGTGGTGCTGGCCATGCTCACCGGCAAGGGCGTGCGCGCCACCGATGTGGGCGTCGAGGTGGAGCTGGACGACGTCGCGCTTGCCGCCGCGCTGGCCGGCAATGCCGCCTTCCAGGAAGGCATGGCGGAATTGAACGACATCCGCACCCTGCTCGCCGCTGGCGGCTATCAGGACCGGGTGAAGATCGACCCTTCTGTGGTGCGCGGCCTCGAATATTACACCGGCCCCGTCTACGAGGCAGAGCTGACCTTCGAGATCACCGACGAGACCGGCCGCCCCGTGCGCTTCGGCTCGGTGGCCGGCGGGGGGCGCTATGACGGCCTCGTCGCCCGCTTCCGGGGCGAGAAGGTGCCGGCCACCGGTTTCTCCATCGGCGTCTCCCGCCTGCTCGCGGCCCTCGCCTTCCTCGGCAAGATGGATGCGGACGCCGAGGTCGGCCCGGTGGTCGTGCTGGCCATGGACAAGGAGCCGGCCCGCATCGCCGACTACATGAAGATGGTGTCCGAGCTGCGCGCCAACGGCATCCGCGCCGAGATGTATCTCGGCGGCGCCGGCATGAAGGCGCAGATGAAATATGCCGACCGTCGCGGCGCCCCGGCCGTCATCATCCAGGGCTCGAACGAGAAGGACGCCGGCGAGGTCCAGATCAAGGATCTGGTGGAAGGCGCCCGCATCGCCGCCGGCATCGCCGACAATGCGGAATACCGCGCCGCCCGCCCCGCCCAGTTCGCGGTGAAGGAGAGCGAGATGGTCGCCGCCATCCGCGACGTGCTGGAGCGCCGCGCGGCGCCGTCTCTGGGCCTGGACGACTGAGCCCTCCCGCCGTCCCCTGAACGAAAAAAGGCCCGCCTCCAGCCGGAGGCGGGCCCTTTTTCCTTGGGGCATGCTTTTCCTGGGCGTCATGGACGTCCGGCCGCATACGAACCTGTTGTTCTTGAGCCGTCATGCCCCGGCTTGTCCGAGGCATCCACCGGGCCGACAGGCCAGCGCATTCATCCTTGGGCCGAACTTGCGGAAACGTGGATCCCCCGGACAAGCCGGGGGATGACACCGCACATCAGGTTTTCGACCGCTTCGTCGCGCCGGAGGCCTCTTCCGGCGCTCCCCGCCTCAGAGATAGGCGAGGCGGCGGTCGCGGCGGCGGTCCTGCACCGGCTGGTAGGCGATGCGGGCGTGGGTCTGGCAATAGGGCATGCCCGGATTGGCCTTGCCGCCGCAGAAGTGGAAGCTCTCGGTGCCCGGCTCGCCCAGCGGCCAGCGGCAGGTGCTCTCGGTGAGCTGCATGATGGTGCAGCCCTGGGTCATGGGCACCACGTTGTCGCTCATGACGGGAGCGGGCGCCGGTGCCTCTTCCGGTGCCTCGTCCAAATCGGCCGCGAGGGCGGTGTTGCCGATGGTGGTCGGCCGCTGCGGCCGCGCCTGGTTGTCGGGGCGACCGGCGGGGGCGCCCATCGGCCCGTTCATCGGACCGGCCTTGGCCGGCGCCGTTCCGCTGGCGCGGGGACGCGCCGGGGCGGGGGCGGCCTTCGCTCGGCCGGACAGGCCGAGGCGGTGCACCTTGCCGATGACGGCATTGCGCGTCACCTCGCCAAGCTCGGTCGCGATCTGGCTCGCGGAGAGGCCTTCGCTCCAGAGCTTTTTCAAGAGTTCGACGCGCTCGTCATTCCAGCTCATCGCTCTTCTCCATTTGCCGCATCTACTTGCCGCATTTCAACCGGCAGCATCTCAAGAACGCCGCGGGCGCCGGAAACGCTCGGCGCCGCTTCAGCCATGGGCGGGAACGCCGGTTGGGGCGCGTCCCGGATCGTGATTTCCGCAAGGCGGACTCCCTCCCCGTTCCCGTGCGCGGCAAAGCGCTCGGATGGACCCGGATCGCGGTTCCTGGAAGAGGGTTCCTGATGCCCCTGCGCACGACATCTCGTGGCTGACCCTCAAGAACCTACAATATGGCCGGTCCCTGCAACAGAGTCGGCAAGGGGTCGCGGGGCGTTTTCCCCAGCTCCTTAAGGCTTCGTTTACCCTTGTGCGGCGGCCGGTCGCGGTCCCGATTCGCATCATGGCAGGCGATCGGTTGACCTCGTGCGCGTGTTCATTAGAATCGCGCGGTCGGGCCGCCCCCGCATGGGCGGCCTTTTTTAGTTTGTGCGCGCGGCTGGGCCGAAACCCCGCTGTCGCACGTTGTTCGCAAACCCGTGCAACCTCGAAGGCCAGGAAGCCTGCATCGAAGTCCACCAGGAGGATAGTGTGATCACCCCCGTTCTGCCGACCTACGCACGCATCGACCTCCAGTTCGAGAGGGGAGAGGGCTGCTGGCTCGTCACGACGGACGGGCGACGTTTCCTTGACTTCACCGCCGGCATCGCCGTGAACGTGCTGGGCCACGCCAATCCCTATCTCGCCGCCGCGCTCTCCGAGCAGGCGACGAAGCTGTGGCATGTGTCCAACCTGTTCCGCATCCCCGGCGCCGA
Organism: Xanthobacter aminoxidans; assembly: GCF_023571765.1. GTDB lineage: Bacteria > Pseudomonadota > Alphaproteobacteria > Rhizobiales > Xanthobacteraceae > Xanthobacter > Xanthobacter aminoxidans. The sequence continues at coordinate 397,170 of NZ_JAMJXC010000001.1, forward strand.
GAAGCTGGCCGACCGGCTGAAGGCCGCGACCTTCGCGGACACCATGTTCTTCACCAATTCCGGTGCGGAAGCGCTGGAGTGCGCCATCAAGATGGCGCGCCGCTACCAATATGTGAGCGGCCATCCCGAGAAGAACCGCATCATCACCTTCGAGGGCGCCTTCCACGGCCGCACGCTCGCGACCATCGCCGCCGGCGGCAACCCGAAATATCTCGAAGGCTTCGGCCCGGACCTTCCGGGCTTCGACCAGGTGCCGTTCGGCGATCTCGACGCCGCCCGGGCCGCCGTGACACCCGAGACCGCCGCCATTCTGGTGGAGCCGGTGCAGGGCGAGGGCGGCGTGCGCGTGCCGCCGGCCGGCTTCCTCGCCGGCCTGCGCGAGCTGTGCGACGAGAACGGCCTGCTCTTGGTGCTGGACGAGGTGCAGAGCGGTGTCGGGCGCACCGGACGCCTGTTCGCCCATGAGTGGACCGGCATCACCCCGGACATCATGTCGGTGGCCAAGGGCATCGGCGGCGGCTTCCCCATGGGGGCGTGCCTTGCCACCGAAGAAGCCGCCAAGGGCATGACGGTGGGTACCCACGGCTCCACCTATGGCGGCAACCCGCTGGCCATGGCGGTGGGCAATGCGGTGCTGGACGTGGTGCTGGAGGAGGACTTCCTCCCCCGCGTGAACCGCGTCGCCGGCCGCTTCCAGCAGCGTCTCGCCGAATTGCGCGACACCCATCCGGCCGTCATCGCCGAGGTGCGCGGGCAGGGCCTGCTGCTCGGCATCAAGGCCGCCGTACCCGCGCCCGAGCTGATCGCCGCGCTGCGGGAGGAGGGTATGCTGGTGCCCGGCGCCGCCGAGAACGTCATCCGCCTGCTGCCCCCGCTCACCGTGAGCGAGGAAGAGGTGGGCATCGCAGCCGACAAGATCGAAGCCGCCTGCCGGCGCATCGAGGCGCGCCTCGCCGCCGATCCGGTGAAGGGAGCGGCCGAATGAAGGGGAATGGGGTGCGTCATTTTCTCGATCTGTCCGAGATCCCGGCCGAGGAACTGCGCCGGGTCCTGGACTTTTCCAAGGATCTGAAGGCCCGCCGCAAGGCGGGGGAGCCGGTGGAAAAGCCGCTCGCCGGCAAGTCGCTGGCCATGGTGTTCGACAAGCCGTCCACCCGCACGCGCGTGTCGTTCGACCTCGCCATGCGCCAGCTGGGCGGCGAGACCATCATGCTCACGGGCCAGGAGATGCAGCTCGGCCGCGGCGAGACCATCGCCGACACGGCCCGCGTGCTGTCGCGCTTCGTCGACGCCATCATGATCCGCATCCTGGACCATGACGACCTGACCGAGCTGGCGAAATACGCCACGGTGCCGGTCATCAACGGCCTCACCCGCATCAGCCACCCCTGCCAGGTGATGGCCGACGTGATGACCTTCGAGGAGCATCGCGGCCCCATCACCGGCCGCTCGGTGGCCTGGACGGGCGACGCCAACAACGTGCTGGCCTCGTGGGTTCATGCCGCCGACCGCTTCGACTTCACCCTGAAGGTGGCGACGCCCAAGGAATTGTCGCCGCGTCAGGCGCTGAAGGACTTCGTGAAGCGCACCAAGGCCAAGGTGAAGTTCATGCGCGACCCGGAAGAGGCGGTGGAGGGCGTGGATTGCGTCATCACCGACACCTGGGTCTCCATGGGCGACAAGGAGGCCGAGCGCCGTCACAACATCCTCAAGCCCTATCAGGTCAATTCGGCCCTGATGGCGCGGGCGGACAAGGATGCCATCTTCATGCACTGCCTGCCCGCCCATCGCGGGGAGGAGGTGACGGACGTGGTGATGGACGGTCCGCAGTCCGTGGTGTTCGACGAGGCGGAGAACCGCCTGCACGCCCAGAAGGGCGTGCTCGCCTGGTGCTTCGACGCGGTGGGTGGCTGAGCCTTCCGCAGCGGGGACATTGCGAGCCGGGTTGAAACAGCCCGGCTCGTGAATATGTGTGGGACCAAACCTTTGGGGCCCATTGGCTGTGCATTGAGCGCGGGCACGCGGGTCCGGCACGTCCGGAGACCATTCATGAAGGGCGAGCGCACCCGCACCGCCACCCGCGCCGCATCCGAGGCCGCGCAGGACGACATCGTCACCGCCTTTCAGGTGGATGCCCTCGACATCCGTGGCCGCACGGTGCGCCTCGGCCCCACGCTCGATGCGCTGCTCGCCCATCACGCCTATCCCCCCGCGGTGAAGCGGGTGGTGGGGGAGGCGGTGACGCTCGCCGTGCTGCTCGGCTCCTCGCTGAAGTTCGAGGGCCGCTTCATCCTTCAGACCCAGACCGACGGGCCGGTGGACATGGTGGTGGCCGACTTCGTGAGCCCGGACAAGATCCGCGCCTATGCCCGCTACGATGCCGATGCGCTGGCCGAGGCCGAGCGCCGCAACGAGACCTCGCCGGCGGCGCTGCTGGGGCGCGGCCATCTCGCCATGACCATCGACCAGGGCATCAGCACCAACCGCTATCAGGGCGTGGTCGCCCTCGACGGCTCGGGGCTGGAGGCGGCGGCGCACGAATATTTCCACCAGTCCGAGCAGATCCCGACCCGCGTGCGCCTCGCCGTGGGCGAGGAGATGAAGCCGGGCGGTAAGGAGTCCTCTTGGCGGGCCGGCGGCCTGCTCGCCCAGTTCCTGCCGCAGGACGCCTCCCGCGCCCGCATGGCCGACCTCTCCCCCGGCGATGCGCCCGAGGGCGTGGAAGAGCACAAGGTGGACGAGGACGACGCCTGGGTGGAGGCCCGCTCCCTCGTCGGCACGCTGGAGGACGTGGAGCTGATCGACCGCGACCTCTCCTCCGAGCGGCTGCTCTACCGGCTGTTCCACGAGCGCGGCGTACGCGTGTTCGATCCGCTGCCCATCGCCGCGCGCTGCTCCTGCTCGCGGGAGAAGGTCTCCGGCGTCCTCGCCTCCTTCGGGCCGGAGGAGCGGCGGGAGATGATCCAGGACGACGGCAAAGTCACCGTGACCTGCGAATTCTGCGGCCGCACCTACAAGTTCACCGCCGAGGAGGTTCTCGGCCGGGCGGACGGGTGAGGGGCGGATGGGGCGGCCGGCGGCACCCCATCCCGGACGCCGCGGCAAGACGGCAGGGACGCGGCGGGCGCTTCCGGCCCCGCCGGGGTGGCGCTCTTTTCTTCAGGGAATGTGGCGCCGAAACCTTAGTGAGGTTTGGGCCGCGCCGGTTACGCCGGACCTCGGCGCGGACGGCGAGCGCCAGTTGATCGTGCGCGCGCTGCAAGGCCTCGACGCGACGGAGCACCGGACGCTCGCGGCGTTTCTCGATGGCGTTCTCGCCCGCAACCTCCCGGCGGCGGACCTTGCGGCACTACTAGACGGCCGCCACGGCGACATCCTGATCCAGTCGGACAGGCCCCATCTGTTCCTGCGGCTGGTGCGCGAGCTGGCCCTGGCACAGGGCTGACGCCCGCCGCCCCTCACATCTCCTCGGCCGTCTTCAGCAGGAACGCATGGAGCGCTTCCGCCGCGAGGCCGATGTCGGCGGGGGCGGCGTATTCGCGGGGGTTGTGGCTGCCGTTCTCCGAGCGGACGAACAGCATGGCCATGGGCATCACGCCGCGAAACACCATGGCGTCGTGCCCGGCGCCCGAGGGCAGGCGCACCACGGGCAGTTGCAGGCCCTCCACCACCTTGGCCATGCGCTCCTTGAGGGGGCCGTGGCAGGGCGCGGCGGGCACTTCGTGGCCGATGTCCACGCTGGCCTTCACCCCGCGCCGCGCCGCGATGTCGGCCACGGCGGCACGGATGTCGGCGACGGCGCGGGTGCGCAGGTCGTCCGAGAGGGCGCGCACGTCGAGGGAGAACTGCACCTCGCCGGGCACCACGTTCACCGCGCTGCCGGCGATGATGAGCGTGCCCACGGTGGCGACCAGCTCCTTGCCGTCGGCGCGGCCGCGCGCCTCCACGGCGAGGATCATCTCGGCGGCGGCGGTGAGCGCGTCATGGCGCATGGCCATGGGCAACGTGCCGGAATGGCCGGCCTCGCCCCGGATGCGCACATGCCCGCGCGAGGCCCCGGCGATGCCGGTGACGATGCCGAGGGGCGCGCCCGCCGCCTCCAGCACCGGCCCCTGCTCGATATGCACTTCCACATAGCCCAGCGTCTCGGCGGGATCGCGCCGGCAGTCGGCGACGCGATCCACCGGCGCCCCGAACGAACGCAGCGCCTCCATGCGGGAGATGCCCTGGGCGTCCACATCCTCCAGGCTCTTCGGATCGAAGATGCCGGCCATGGCCTTGGAGGAGGTGAGGGTGGAGAGGAAGCGCACGCCCTCCTCGTCGGCGAAGGCCGCGACCTCGATGGCGAAGGGCAGGCGGATGCCCTGCTGCTTCAGCGCTTCCACGGCGGCGATGGCGGTGAGCACGCCGAGATTGCCGTCATAGATGCCGGCATTGCGCACGGTGTCGATGTGCGAGCCAAGGACGAGGGTTTTCGCATTGGCCCGGTCCGCCGCGTAGCGCCCGACGATGGAGCCGGTGGCGTCCATATGGACCTGCGCCAGCCCCGCCTCCCGCATCCAGAACGACACCTGCGCCGCCGCCCTCTTGTGGGCGGGGGTCAGCGTCAGGCGGGTCATCTCGCCGGGCACGTCGGTGCAGGCGGCGAGTTCCTTCAGGCGGGAGACGATGATCTCGCCGTCGAGGGGGGAGGGGAGCGGGGCGGAGCCGGGGGCAGATCGGGGCACGGAAGAGACCTTGTTCAGGGGGCGGCCGGCAGCATCTGGGAGAGGCGCAGCAGCGCGATGCGCTCGATCTGCGCCAGCGCCTCCGCAACTTCGGTGTCGCGGTCGTGCGCGAGGCGGCGCTCGAAGGCGGCGAGGATGTCGGCCTTGCTGCGTCCGCGGATGGCCATGATGAAGACGAAGCCGAACTTCGCCTTGTAGGCGTCGTTCAGCGCGGTGAAGCGCGCCTTCTCCTCCGCCGTGAGCTGGTCGAGGCCGGCGGAGGCCTGCTCGGCGGCGGACTCGGCGGTCAGCAGCTTTGCCTCGGCAAGCTTGCCGGCAAGGTCGGGATGGGCGTGGATGACCCCCATCTGCTTCTCAAGGGGCGCAGCGCGCAGCACGGCGGCAAGGGCTTCGTTGAGGCCCTCGGCAGTGTCGGCGCGGGTGGTGAGGCCACTGTCGTAGGCGCCTTCCGCGATCCAGGGCGAATGCTCGTAGACGCCGCCGAACCGCTCCACGAACAGGCCGCGCGGCATGTAGGTGGGCCGGTATCCCCCGGCGGGCGGGTGATGGGCGATCCAGTGGCGGGCGATGTCGAGGCGGCGTGCTACCCACACCTTCTCGTGGCCGGCGATGTAATCGAGAAAGCGGGCGAGCGCCTGCGCCCGGCCCGGCCGTCCCGCCAGGCGCGGATGCAGGCCGATGGACATCATGCGCGGGGCGGTGGCGCCCTCGGCATAGAGCAGGTCGAAGCTGTCTTTCAGATAGTCGAAGAATTCGGTGCCGTTGGAAAAGCCTGCGGCCACGGAGAAGCGCATGTCGTTGGCATCGAGGGTATAGGGCACCACGAGCTGCGGGCCGCGCGGCCCATAGATCCAGTAGGGCAGTTCGTCCGCATAGCTGTCGGCCACATAGAGGAAGCCGCCTTCCTCCATCAGGAGGGGCACCGTGTGCTCGGCGGAGCGGCCCTGGTAGAAGCCGAGCGGGCGGGCACCGGTCACCTCAGCGTGCAGGCGCACGGCCTCCTCGATGTGCTCGCGCTCGGCGTCGCGGGTGAAGTCCTTGTATTCGATCCACTTGTAGCCGTGGCTGGCCAGCTCCCAGCCGGCGTCCTGCATGGCGGCGACGGCATCGGGATTGCGGGCGAGGGCGGTGGCGACGCCATAGACGGTGGCCGGCATGTTGCGCTCGCCGAACAGCCGCAGCAGCCGCCAGATGCCGACGCGGGCGCCGAACTCGTAGACGGACTCCATGTTCATGTGCCGCTGGCGGGGCCAGGGCACGGCGCCGATGATCTCGGAGAGGAAGGCCTCCGAGGCATTGTCGCCATGGAGCACCGAGTTTTCGCCGCCCTCCTCGTAATTCACCACGAACTGCACGGCGATGCGCGCATCCCCCGGCCAATGGGGGTGGGGCGGATTGCGGCCATAGCCCACGAGATCGCGCGGATAGGGCTTGCCGGTGACGGGATCGGTGGGGATGCCGGAATTGTCGCGGCCGGTGAAGGGAGCGGGCATGGGCTCAGGACCCCCGATAGGTGGAATAGCTCCACGGGGAGCAGAGCAGCGGCACGTGATAGTGCCCTTCGATGAGGGTCACGCGCAGGGGCACCACGTCGAGGAAGGGCGGGTCGGCCACCGGGGCGCCGGTGGCGCGGAAATGCGCGCCGATGTGGAAGACCAGCTCATAGGTGCCGGGGAGGAAGTCGTCGCCCGCAAGCAGGGGGGCATCGGTGCGGCCGTCCGCATTGGTGCGGCGGGTGGTGACGAGGGTGCGCCCGCCATCGGCCGTCAGCCGGTAAAGTTCCACCGCCACATCGGCGGCCGGGCCGCCGGAGACCGTATCGAGCACGTGAGTGGACAGGCGCCCCATCGTTTCCTCGTCCTTCCTGACTCTCTGGCGCCGCGCCCGGCGGAAGCCTTGCGGGTGCAGGGCCGGCGGCCGGGCGAACGCTCCGCTGCGCGGCAGCATAACCCGCGCCGGGTGGATCGATTTTCCAAAAAAATCGGAAGATATTTCGATTACCACACGTATTTCCCCGGCTCGGGAATTGATCTCCAATGAGGCATGCCGATGCGTTGGGCAGTGCCCGTTCGGAGCCGCGCCGGAGCGTTGCCGTCGCCAACAAATTTGAAGAACGCCCTTCCTGATTTCGACCGCTCTTCCTTTGGGGGAACCAGATGTCACAAGCCGTTCATCCCGTAGACGAAATCCTGCCGGCGCCGAAACTCGCCGCGCTCGGCCTCCAGCATGTCCTTGTCATGTATGCCGGCGCGGTCGCGGTGCCGCTCATCATCGGCCGCGCGCTCAAGCTGCCGCCGGAGCAGGTGGCGTTCCTGATCTCGGCCGACCTGTTCGCCTGCGGTCTCGCGACCCTGGCCCAATGCCTCGGCTTCCTCGGCGTCGGCATCCGCCTGCCGGTGATGATGGGCGTCACCTTCGCCTCGGTCGGCCCGATGCTGTCCATGGCCAACGATCCCTCCATCGGCATCCTCGGCATCTATGGCTCGGTCATCGCCGCCGGCATCTTCGGCATCGTCGTCGCGCCCTTCATCTCGCGCCTGCTGCCTCTGTTCCCGCCGGTGGTGACGGGCACCATCATCATGGTGATCGGCATCTCCCTGATGCGGGTCGGCATCAACTGGGCCGGCGGCGGCATTCCCTTCCTCACCCAGACCATCGACGGCAAGGTGGTGCAGGTCGCCAATCCCAACTACGCCCAGCTCCAGGGCCTCGGCATCGCCCTGTTCGTGCTGCTGGTGATCCTCGCCTTCATCCGCTTCGGCAAAGGGTTCGTGGCCAATGTGGCGGTGCTGCTCGGCATCATCGCCGGCGCGATCCTCGCCTCGGTCATCGGCATCATGCACTTCGAGAAGGTGGCGGCAGCGCCGTGGTTCGACGTCATCCTGCCGTTCCACTTCGGCATGCCCACGTTCCACCTCGTGCCCATCATCACCATGTGCATCGTGATGATCGTGGTCATGATCGAGTCGCTGGGCATGTTCCTCGCCCTCTCCGACATGACCGGCAAGCCGGTGGACGAGAAGGCGCTGGCCCGCGGCCTCAGGGCCGATGGCGTGGGCACGCTGCTCGGCGGCATCTTCAATACCTTCCCCTACACCTCCTTCTCGCAGAACGTGGGCCTCGTCGGCGTCACCGGCGTGCGCTCGCGCTGGGTGACGGTGACGGGCGGCGTCATCATGCTCGGCCTCGGCCTGATGCCGAAGATGGCCGCGCTGGTGGAGGCGGTGCCGCAGGTGGTGCTGGGCGGCGCGGGTCTCGTGATGTTCGGCATGGTGGCCGCCACCGGCGCGCGCATCCTCACCGGCGTCGATTTCAAGACCAACCGCAACAACCTCTTCATCGTCGCCATCGCGGTGGGCTTCGGCATGATCCCGCTGGTGTCGCCCAACTTCTTCAAGGCGCTGCCGCATGAGCTGCACCCGCTCCTGGAGAGCGGCATCCTGCTCTGCGCCATCGTCGCCGTGGCGCTCAACGTGTTCTTCAACGGCGTGAAGAAGACCTCCACCGAGGAGATCGTCGCCGCCGCCAAGCAGGCCGAGGCGCACTGATGGTGCCATCGACATCGGTCTGCGACCGATGTCGAGTGGGCCACGCACTCAACTCGGGTGTTCCCGAGTTGAGCCGGTCAAGGACGGGTTCCGGCTTCCGCCGGAGCCCGGCGCCGCGCGGGTGTTTGGCGTTGCTTTCGCTCAGGCGCCGCGCGGGCTTCAGGGGAACCATCGGGACGCGGGCCGGCTCAGGCCGGCAGCCGCTCCCCGATCTTGGCCAGCTCGCGGGCGATGTAGCGCCGGCCCTGATCCACCAGCATGTCGGCGAAGGCCTTCACCTTCAGCGGCACCAGCTGGCGGGCGGGGTAGAGCACCGCCAGCGTCGCCGGCTGGGGCGGGTTCTTCTCCAGCAGCGGCACGAGGCGGCCGTCCGCGAGGGCGTCCGCCACCTCGAACCGCGGCTTCACCACGATGCCGCGACCCTCGACGGCCCACACGGTGAGCACGTCGCCGTCGTCGGCCTCCAGATGGCCGGTGACGGGAACGGCGAGGTCCCGGCCCTCGTCGGTGAGCATCCAGCGCAATTCCCGAAGGCTCGCGAACCGCAGGAGGAGGCATTGATGGGTGAGCAGATCCTGCGGCCGCTGCGGCACGCCGGCCCGTTCCAGATAGCTGGGTGCGGCGCACACAATGCGCTCGACCTGCGCCACCTTGCGCATGATCATGCTGGAATCCTCGAAGGTGGCGAGGCGCAGCGCCACGTCGATGGATTCGGCGATGAGGTCGAGGGTATGTTCCGACAGGCGCAGGCGCACGTCGATCTCGGGATGGGTCTCCTGGTAGCGCGCCGCCACCTGCGCCACCAGCCGGCGGCCGAGATGGAGCGGGGCGGTGACGCGCAGCGCGCCGCGGGGCAGGGCGCCGAGTTCCGAGACGTTGCTCTCCGCCGCCTCGATGAGGCGCAGGGCCTCGGTGATCGCCTCGTAATAGACGCGCCCCTGCTCGGTCAGGCTCATGCGCCGGGTGGTGCGGTTGAACAGCCGGCAGCCGAGGTGCTTCTCCAGCATCTGGATGCGGTGGCTGACCACGTTGGCCGACAAATGCAGCCGACGCCCGGCCTCCGAGAAGCTCTCGCTCTCCACCGAGGCGACGAAGGCCTTCATGTTCTCCAGCACGCTTCGTCACCCCTCACCCGACGCCACAAGAACGATACCGATGCCGCGGGCCGGGGCCAATGGTCCCCGTCCGTGGGCGTGACAGGGGCCAATGCGCCCGCATCTTCCAGCCACGGGATCTGAAACGGCAATGGAACCCATCCTCCACGAGTACGGCAGCCTGCTGCTGCGCTGGACGCACATCATCGCCGGGATGGCGTGGATCGGCGCGTCCTTCTACTTCATGCACCTCGATGCCAGCCTGAAGGCGACGCCCGACATCCCCGCCGGCAAGGGTGGGGAGGCGTGGGAAGTGCATGGCGGCGGCTTCTACCAGGTGAAGAAGTATCTGGTAGCGCCGGATTTTCTCCCCGAGGAGCTGGGCTGGCACAAGTGGCAGTCCTATGCCACCTGGATCACCGGCTTCTTTCTGCTCATCTGGGTCTATTACTACCAGTCCTCGATCTTTTTGATCGATCCGGCGGTGATGAATTTGAAGCCCGTCACCGCCGTCGCCATCGGTCTCGGCGGGCTTGCGGCGGGGTGGATCGCCTATGACCAGCTCTGCCGCTCGAAGCTCGGCGACCAGCCGCTGGTGGTGGGCATCATCGTGTTCGCGGGCGTGGTGCTGGCGGCATTCCTGTACCAGCAGGTGTTCTCGCCCCGCGCGGCCTTCATCCATACCGGCGCGCTGATGGCGACCATCATGAGCGGCAACGTCTTCTTCGTCATCATCCCCAACCAGCACAAGGTGGTGGCGGCGCTGAAGGCGGGCGAGGTGCCGAACCCCTATTACGGCAAGACCGCCAAGCTCCGCTCCGGGCACAACAACTACTTCACTTTGCCCGTCGTCTTCCTGATGATCTCAAACCATTACCCGCTGACCTATTCCACGCCCTACGCCTTCGTCATCGTGGCGCTGGCGCTCGTGGCGGGAACGGTGATCCGCTATTTCTACAATGAGCGGCACGCCGGGCGCGGCGACAAGGCGTGGTGCTGGCTGGTGGCGGCCGTGTGCCTGATCCTCGCGATATTCATCTCGGCCACCACCACCCCCGCCGGCCGCATGGCGCTGGGCCTGCCGCCGCTGGTCTCTCCGGCCTTCGCGAAGAGCGGGCCGGCGGTGGGCGTGCCGGTGGATGTGCAGAACATCGTCATGGGCCGCTGCGCCATGTGCCACGCCGCCGAGCCGGTCTATGAGGGCTTCGCCATCGCGCCGCGCGGCATCCTCCTCGACACGGAGGAGGCCATCTACAAGAACCGCAAGCTCATCCTCGTCCAGGCCGGCTTGAGCCACGCCATGCCGCCCAACAACATCACCGAATTGTCCGATGAGGATCGGGCCATGTTGAAGGAATGGGCTTCCGGCAAATAGACCGCATCCTCCTAGAACCCTAAAACGAGAGAACCGGCGGGCTGCGGCCCGCCCCAAGAACAAGGAAGACGTCATGTCCACCGCCGACGCCGACACCCTCCGCAGCCTGATCGCCGAGCGCGCCGAAGCGCAGCGCCAGTTCCTGGCGGAGCTGGTGAAGGTGCCTTCCGACAATCCCCCCGGCGATTGCGCCCCCCATGCGGCGCGCGCCGCAGAGCTGCTGGAAGCCCTCGGCTACACGGTGGAGCGCCATGCGGTGCCGGCCGACCGGGTGAAGGCGGCGGGCATGGTCACGGCCACCAACCTCATCATCCGCCACCGCTTCGGTGCAGAGGGAGACGCGGGCCCGGTGGTGGCGCTGAACGCCCATGGTGACGTGGTGCCCCCCGGCGAGGGCTGGACCAAGGACCCCTACGGTGCCGAGGTGGTGGACGGGCGCATGTATGGCCGCGGCGTCGCCGTCTCCAAGTCCGATTTCGCCACCTATGCCTTCGCCCTCGACGCCCTCAAGCGCTCCGGCCTGCCGCTCAAGGGCACGGTGGAACTGCACTTCACCTATGACGAGGAGATTGGCGGCGAGGTGGGGCCGGGCTGGATTCTGGAAACCGGCCTCACCAAGCCGGACTATGCCGTCTCGGCCGGCTTCTCCTATGGCGTCGTGGTGGCCCACAACGGCTGCCTGCACCTCGAAGTCGAGGTGATCGGCAAGTCGGCCCATGCCGCGCTGCCCTTCACCGGCATCGACGCGCTGGAGGGCGCGACCCATATCCTGACGGCGCTCTACGCCTATCGCGACACGCTGCAGGCGAAAGTCTCAGATGTGCCCGGCATCGGCTCGCCGCAGCTTACGGTGGGTCTCATCTCCGGCGGCATCAACACCAATGTGGTGCCCGATCGCGTCACCTTCCGCCTCGACCGCCGCATCGTGCCCGGCGAGAACCCGGAACAGGTGGAGGCCGAGGTGCGTGGCGTCATCGCCAAGGCGCTGGAGGGCTCGAAGGCCAAGGCCGAGGTTCGGCGCATCCTCATCGCCCGCCCGCTGGTGCCGGACGACAGGGCCATGCACCTCGCCGGCGTCATCTGCCGCAACGCCTCGGCCGTGACCGGCGAGGAGGTGAAGACCACCGGCGTGCCGCTCTACACCGACGCGCGCCTCTATGCCGAGGCCGGCGTGCCCGTGGTGCTCTACGGCGCCGGCCCGCACACCATCGAGGAGGCCAACGGCCACCGGGCGGACGAGAATTTGCTGCTCTCCGACCTCGACAAGGCGACGCTGGTGATCGCGCTCACGGTTGCCGATCTGCTGGCCTGAGCCCTTTTGGCCTCGGTCTTTGACCGAGGCCAATCGGTTTTCGCAAGATCACGCTCAAGCGCCGCGCGGGCTTCAGCCCTGCTCGGCGAGAAGCTGCGCCACCGCCGCGCGCAGCTCCGGGAAGCCCTGCCCGGTGTTGCTGGAGGTGGGAAAGATCTTCGGATAGGCCGCCGGCCTCCGGCGGATCTTGTCTTCCACGCCGGCGATCACCGAGGGCAAAGCGCTCGGCTTCACCTGATCCACCTTGGTGAGGATGATGGCGTAGGAGACGGCCGCCTTGTCGAGGAGGTCGAGGATCTCCTCGTCCACCGGCTTGATGCCATGGCGGGAATCGATGAGCACGAAGACGCGGGCGAGGTTCACCCGGCCGCGCAGGTAATCCTTGATGGTGCGCGTCCAGGCGTCGACCTTCTCCTTCGGCGCCTTGGCGAAGCCGTAGCCGGGCATGTCCACAAGGCACAGCTCCGGCCCCACCCGAAAGAAGATCAATTCCTGCGTGCGCCCAGGCGTCACCGAGGTGCGCGCCAGCGCCTTGCGGCCGGTCAGCGCATTGACGAGGGAGGACTTGCCCACGTTGGAGCGGCCTGCCAGCGCGATCTCCATGCCCTGCATGGGCGGCAGCACCTCGACGGTGGGTGCCGCGGAGACGAACTGCCAGTCGCCGGCGAACAGCAGGCGGCCGGGCTCGAGATAGGGATCGGCGTCGGCGGGGGAAGGGGTCTCGGTCATGACGCCTTATCCTAGAGCCGGACGGCGGGCGCAAGGCGGGAGCGCTCGTGGCGCGGCGCGCGCCTCCGGCTACCGCCGGCCCTGGCCGAGGAAGGTTTCTGCAAACCAGCGGTCCAGCGTCATGGGCGGCTCCTGCTGGGGCGGGGGCGCCGGCATCTGGCCCACCACGGCCGACGGACGGTCGTCGGGCATGTCGGCCGGCGGCAGGTAGGTGGCGCCCGGCTGGCCGTAGCCGTTGCCGCCGAAGCCGTAGGATCTGAGGCCGCCCGGAAGCTCCGCCACCGGCACGCCCTGGTGCGCCGCCTTCATCACGCGGCTCCAGATCTCCACCGGCAGGTTGGCGCCGGAGGCCTTCTTGGTGGGCGAGGAATCGTCGTTGCCGAGCCAGACCGCCGTCACGTATTTCGCGGTGTAGCCGACGAACCACGCGTCGCGGTAATCCTGCGAGGTGCCGGTCTTGCCGGCCGCCTCCCAGCCCGGCAGGTCGGCGCGGCGCGCGGTGCCGGTGGCCAGCGTCTGGGTCATCATGTGGTTCATCATCGCCACATATTCGGAGGCGACGACGCGGCCCATGCCGGTGACGTTGCGCTCGTAGAGCGGCTTGCCGTCCGGCCCGATCACGCTGTCGATGACGTGGGGCATGACGCCGAGGCCCCCGTTGGCAAAGGGCGTATAGGCGCCCGCCAGCTCCAGCACCGACACTTCGGAGGTGCCGAGCGCGATGGAGGGGTTGGGGTCGAGGTTCGAGGAGATGCCCATGCGGTGGGCCGTCTGCACCACGGCCTTGGGGCCGAACTCCAGCACGAGGCGCACCGACACCGTGTTCAGGGAGAGCGCGAGCGCGGTGGTGAGTGTCACCGGGCCGCGATAGTCGCGGGTCGAGTTCTCCGGCCGCCAGCCCTTGAGCTGGATGGGCGCGTCCTCGCGCACGCTCTCCGGCGTCAGGCCGTGCTCGACGGCGGTGAGATAGATGAAGGGCTTGAAGGCCGAGCCCGGCTGCCGCCGGGCGGTGACGGCGCGGTTGTACTGGCTGTCCGCATAGGAGCGACCGCCGATGAGCGCCTTCACCCCGCCATCGGGGTCGAGCACCACGATGGCGCCTTGGCCGACGCCGTATTTGGTGCCGGATTTCGCCAGCGTGTCCTCCAGCGCCGCCTCGCCCGCCTTCTGGAGCGCGGGATCGATGGTGGTGCGCACGGTGACGTCGCCGGGCAGTTCGCCGTCGCCGAGCACGGAATCCAGCTGGTCCATCACCCAGTCGGCCACGTAGCCGGAGGAATCCGGCATGCCACTGCGCGCGAGCTGCGCCGGGCGCGCCTGGGCGGTGCTCGCCATGTCGGCGGAGATCATCTTCTGGTCGCGCATGGCCGCGAGGACCAGGTTGGCGCGGGTCTGCGCGCCCTTCAGGTTCCGGGTCGGGGCGAGGCGCGAGGGCGAATTGACGAGCCCGGCCAGCATGGCGGCCTCGGCCAGCGTCACCTGCCGGGCGGACTTGCCGAAATAGCGCTGGGCGGCGGCTTCCACGCCATAGGCGCCGGCGCCGAAATAGACGCGGTTGAGATAGAGGTCGAGCAGCTGGTCCTTGGTGAACTTGTGCTCCAGCCACAGGGCCAGCACCAGCTCCTGCATCTTGCGCGAGGCCGTGCGCTCCTGGGTCAGGAACAGGTTCTTGGCGAGCTGCTGGGTCAGCGTCGAGCCGCCTTGCCGGAGGCGCCGGGAGGTGAGGTTGGTGACGAGGGCGCGCGCGAGGCCTTCGGGATCGAGGCCGAAATGGCTGTAGAAGCGCTGGTCCTCGATGGCGACGAACGCCTTGGGCAGATAGGGCGGCAACTCGCCGATGGGCACGGCCACGCCACCCATGTCGCCGCGTGTGGCGATGGTCTTGCCGTCCGCCCCCTGCACGGTGACGGTGGGCGGACGCTTGGGGATCATCAGCGTCTGCATGGGCGGCAGCTTCGACGCCTCGTAGGCGATGACGCCGGCGAGGGCGAGCAGCGCCCACATGCCCAGGATGAAGCCCCATTTCACCAGCCGGAACACAAGACGCCCCCCTCCGCCACGGCGGGGCCGGCGGGGCGGCGGCTCGGAGCGGCCGCGGCGCGGGGCGGGATCGGGACGCATGTCGGGTTCCGCCTTGGCCTTGGGCCGCGCGGCCGGCTTGCGGGCGGGGCGCGGGGGTTCCGGGGGCGGTGCGGCGGAGCGGTCGCGCGGGTCGAGGCGGATGTCGAACAGGGATTCGGGCCGCTCCATGAGCGGCTCGCGCCTCATGCCGTCCCCCCGTCCCTGTGCGGTCATTCCAATTCCCGTCGCATAGCCGGCCTGCTCTCGGGCCGCGCGGCTCCTTCCACCACCAAAATGGGGCGAAGATCAGCCGCTGCGGCAGATGGTGCCCGCCTCACCTCAAGGAAGCGTTACGCCGCAAGCGTTTTCGCGGGAGGTCTTCAGGCGGATGCCTTACGGGCACTTGCTCCAGTAGCCCACGGTCTTCGCCGGCGTCGTGTAGAACCAGCAGGTATTCGGTGCCGGCGCCGGACCCACGAGCGGCGTGGCGAGGCCGCCCGGCAGCACGCCGAGCGGCGCGCCGGAGCCGGGCTGGGCGCCGATGGGCGTGTTGCTGCGGAATGGCGCGGGCTGGATGATGGGCGTGGGGTCTGCGGGCACCACCGGCTTCGGCGCCGGTAGCTTCGGCCTGGGCGTCACGACCGTCGGCGCGCGCGGGACGGTCGGGGCCGGCCGCACCACGGGACGCGGTGCCGGCCGCTGGGTCGGGGGAATGACCGCCGCTCCGCCCAGGATGGGCGTGCCCACACCCGTCGCGGCCATGGCACCGGCCGGCGCCAGCGCGATCCCCAGCGCCATTGCGCCGTACATCACCTTGCGGAATGTGTGGGCGGCCTGAGCGCGAAGCTGTCCGTACGGCATGTGTTCCATCACAGAAATATAGGTTCCGCTGCGGCCGATTCGAGAGCGACCAATGAACGCCGCTCGCGGCCGGGCGCTGATTGCGGTAAAGATGAAGGCTCCTGTCCTTCGTGCCTCCAGATCGCCGAGCAATGCCCACCGTCCGTTCCTCCAAGGTCAACCGCGTCATCGGCGAACCCTTCGAAGGCCAGGCCCTCAAGGCCGAGATCCGGGAAATCGCTTCCGCCCACAAGGGCCGCGACCTCGATTTGCGCAACGCCGTCGTCGCACGCCTCAAGAAGGGCATGCAGGAAGGCCGCGCCGCCGCCGAGCGCCTGCTGCTGGAAGACGGCTGCGGCCGCTGCTGCGCCATGCGCCTCTCCGCGCTGCAGGATGCGGTCATCTCCAGCGCCTATGAGGTGGCCACCACCTTCCTCTATCCGGTGGACAATCCCTCCCGCTCCGAGCGCATGGCGGTGGTGGCGGTGGGTGGATACGGCCGCGGCATGATGGCGCCGGGCTCCGACACCGACATCCTGTTCGTGCTGCCCTACAAGCAGACGGCCTGGGGCGAGAGCGTCGCCGAGGCCATGCTCTACATCCTCTGGGATCTCGGGCTGAAGGTGGGCCACGCCACCCGCTCGGTCGAGGAATGCCTGCGGCAGGCCCGGGCCGACTTCACCATCCGCACCTCCATTCTCGAAGCCCGCTTCCTCGTCGGCGACAAGGCGCTGTTCGAGGATCTGGAGAAGCGCTTCGACAAGGAAGTGGTCGAGGGCACCGGCGCCGAATTCGTCGCCGCCAAGATGGCCGAGCGCGAGGATCGCCTGCGCCGCTCCGGCCAGTCGCGCTACCTCGTCGAGCCCAACGTCAAGGAGAGCAAGGGCGGCCTCAGGGATCTGCACACCCTCTTCTGGATCTCGAAATACGTCTACCGGGTGCAGACCGCGAGCCAGCTCGTCGCCAAGGGCGTGTTCACCCGCGAGGAGGCGAACCTCTTCAAGAAGTGCGAGGACTTCCTGTGGTCCGTGCGCTGCCACCTGCACTTCCTCACCGGCCGCGCCGAGGACCGCCTCTCCTTCGACCTGCAGCGGGAGATGGCGCTGCGCCTCGGCTATACGGAGCATCCCGGCCAGAAGGACGTGGAACGCTTCATGAAGCACTATTTCCTCGTGGCGAAGGATGTGGGCGATCTCACCGCCATCCTCTCCGCCGCGCTGGAGGAGCGCCACGAGAAGCCGGTGCCGGGCCTCAAGGGCATGGTGGAGCGCTTCCGCGCCGGCTCCCGACGCATCACGCTGAAGGACACGACGGACTTCATCCTCGACCATGACCGCCTGAACGTGGCGGACCCGGAGGCGTTCAACCGCGACCCGGTGAACCTCATCCGCATCTTCCACGTGGCCGACAAGCGCAACCTGGCGCTGCATCCCGACGCCAGCCAGCTCGCCGCCCGCTCCCTCGGCCTCATCGATGCGAGCGTGCGCGAGAATCCGGAGGCGAACCGCCTGTTCCTGGAGATCGTCACCTCCAAGGACGCGCCCGAGACGGTGCTGCGGCGGATGAACGAGGTGGGCGTGCTGGGGCGGTTCCTGCCGGAGTTCGGCAAGATCGTCGCCATGATGCAGTTCAACATGTACCACCACTACACGGTGGACGAGCACCTCCTGCGCTGCATCGGCATCCTCTCGGAGATCGAGCGCAAGGTGAACCCGGAGAACGGGCTCGCCAACGAGCTGATGGGCACGGTGAAGAACCGCAACCTGCTCTATGTCGCCCTGCTGCTGCACGACATTGCAAAGGGTCGCCCGGAGGACCATTCGGTGGCCGGCGCCCGCATTGCCCGCAAGCTCTGCCCGCGTTTCGGCCTGTCTCCGGTGGAGACCGAGACGGTGGCCTGGCTGGTGGAACAGCACCTCGTCATGTCCACGGTCGCCCAGTCCCGCGACCTCTCCGACCGCAAGACCATCGAGAATTTCGCCTCCGTGGTGCAGAACCTGGAGCGCATGAAGCTGCTCACCATCCTCACCACGGCCGACATCAAGGCGGTGGGGCCGGGCACCTGGAACGGCTGGAAGGCGCAGCTTCTGCGCACGCTTTATTACGAGACCGAGCCGGTGCTCACCGGCGGCTTCTCGGAAGTGGACCGGGGCAAGCGCGTCACCGCCGCCCAGTCGCAGTTCCGCTCGGCCCTCTCCGACTGGGACGACGAGAAGGTCGCCGCCTACGTGGCGCGCCATTATCCGCCCTACTGGCTGCGCGTGGACCTCGAGACCAAGCTGCGCCACGCCCGGTTTGTGGACGAGGCGGAGACGGCGGGCCGCTCCATCGCCACCCAGGCGTCGCTGGAGCCGGGCCGCGGCATCACCACGCTCACCGTGCTGGCGCCGGACCATCCCAAGCTCCTGTCCATCATCGCCGGCGCCTGCGCCGCGGCGGGCGCCAACATCGTGGACGCACAGATCTCCACCACCACGGACGGGCTGGCGCTGGACACCATCGCCATCCGCCGCGCCTTCGACCATGACGAGGACGAACTGCGCCGCGCCAACCGCATCCGGGAAGCGGTGGAGCAGGCGCTCACCGGCGAGGTGCGCCTGCCGGAGGTGATGGCCAAGAAGCTGCCCAAGGGCCGCCGCACCTTCACGGTGGAGCCCGAGGTGACGGTGAACAATTCCTGGTCGAACCGCCACACGGTGGTGGAGGTCTCCGGCCTCGACCGGCCGGGCCTGCTGTTCGCCCTCACCAACACTTTGTCGCGGCTCAACCTCAACATCGCCTCGGCCCATGTCGCCACCTTCGGCGAACGGGCGGTGGACGTGTTCTACGTCACCGACCTGATGGGCGCGAAGATCACCGGCGCCGCCCGCCAGTCCACCATCCGCCGCGCCCTCGTCTCGGTGTTCGAGGGGCCGGTGGAGGACGAGGAGCCGGCGCGCCGGGTGGCGCGGGGGTGACGGGGCGCCGCGGCGCGGACGGGAAGGCCGTTTTTTCGCCGCGCTCGCGTGGCTCAGATGCCAATCGTTTGCACCTTGTTTGCACTTGGCGACGGTGCGGCATACGTTCTGCCGCGCCTCCTTCCGACCCCACGGCCGAAAGCCGACGACCGAGATGACTGACGACCTCCTCCTCGATGCTTCCGACGCCGCCCGTGCCGATCGCGCGGCGACGCGCGTCGTGGTGGCCATGTCGGGCGGGGTGGATTCGTCCGTGGTGGCGGCCCTTTTGGCCCGCGCCGGCTATGACGTGGTGGGCGTCACCCTCCAGCTCTACGACCATGGCGAGGCGGCGCACCGGCCCGGCTCGTGCTGCGCGGGGCAGGACATCTATGACGCCAGCGAAGTGGCGCGCACGCTGGGCATCCCCCACTACGTGCTCGATTACGAAAGCCGCTTCCGCGAGGAGGTGATCGACCGCTTCGCCGCAAGCTATGCGGCCGGCGTCACGCCCATTCCCTGCGTGGACTGCAACCGCACCGTCAAGTTCCGCGACCTGCTCGCCACGGCGGAGGAGCTGGGCGCGCGCTATCTCGCGACCGGCCATTACGTGGCGAGCCGCGCGCTGCCCGGCGGCGGGCGCGCCCTGTTCCGCGCGGCGGAAGAGGCGCGGGACCAATCCTATTTCCTCTATGCCACCACGGCCGCCCAGCTCGACAAGCTGCGCTTCCCCCTCGGCGAGATGCAGAAGGCGGACGTGCGGGCGCTCGCGGCCGAGTTCGGCCTGCCGGTGGCGGAGAAGCCCGACAGCCAGGACATCTGCTTCGTGCCCGGCGGCGACTATGCCGAGGTGGTGCAGCGCCTGCGGCCCGAAGCGGGCGAGGCGGGCGACATCGTGCATCTGGATGGCCGGGTGCTCGGCCGCCACAAGGGCGTGCTCCATTACACCATCGGCCAGCGCAAGGGCCTCGGCATCGCCAGCCCCGAGCCGCTCTATGTGATCTCCATCGACGCCTCGCGGCGCGAGGTGCGGGTCGGCCCGCGCGAGGCGCTGGCGGTGCGGGCCATCTCCATGGCCGACGTGAACTGGCTGGGGGACATCCCCTTCGCCGCGGCGCTGGATGCCGAGGCTGAAGTTCATGTGAAGGTGCGGTCCACCCGTCCCCCGGTACCGGCGCGCCTCGGCCGCACGGCGGATGGCACCCCGGCCGTGCATCTCGCGCTCGGCGAGGAAGGCGTTGCGCCGGGGCAGGCCTGCGTGCTCTACGATGCCCCCGGCGCCGGTGCCCGCCTTCTGGGCGGCGGCACCATCGTGAAGGCGGAGCGGGTGGCGAAGGCGGTCGCAGAGGTCGCCTGAGGACGGGTTGCCCTCGGGACTTGGGGCGGGAGAGACGGCACAATGGCGGTTCAGTACGATCTCGAAGGCCAGAAGAAGGCCTATGCCAAGTGGGCGCCCATCTACGACAAGGTCTATGTGAAGCTGCTGGCGGACGCCCAGCGCAAGACCTCCGCTGCCGCCGCCGCCTGTGGGCCTGACATTCTGGAAGTGGGCGTCGGCACCGGGCTGGTGCTGCCCTATTACCCCGCCGGCTGCCGCGTCACCGGCATCGACCTGTCCTTCCACATGCTGCAGAAGGCGGTGGAGAAGAAGGTGGAGCGGGGCCTGAAGCAGGTGGGCCTGCTCTGCGCCATGGACGCCTGCAAGCTCGGCTTCGCCGACCACAGCTTCGACGCCGTCACCGTGCCTTTCGTCATCACGCTGGTGCCCGACCCCGAGGGCGCGCTGGACGAGATGTACCGCGTGCTGCGGCCGGGCGGCGAGATCGTCATCGCCTCCAAGCTGGGTGCCGATGAAGGCGCGACCATGCATGTGGAGGCGGCCCTCGCCCCGCTGGTGAAGAAGATCGGCTGGAGCATCGCCTTCAAGGCGAGCCGCCTGCGCAACTGGGCGGCCAAGTATCCCGACATGGAAGTGGTGAGCATCGCCCCCGTCTTCCCCGTGGGCTTCTTCAAGATGGTGCGCATCAAGAAGAAGGCGGCCTGAGCCTTTCGGCCGCAACTTCTGCCCACAAGCCTTCTGTTCACAGGGCGCGCGGGGATTCTTGACACCCGCGTGGCCCCGCCTCTATATGCGCGTCTCCTGACGCAACTTGCGTCGGATGTGTTGTGGCAGCGTAGCTCAGTCGGTGAGAGCGCCGGATTCATAACCCGGAGGTCGGTGGTTCAAATCCACCCGCTGCTACCATCCACCAGTTTCCCCACTGGGACTTGTCAGCAAGTTGGGGGCATCATGAGCAGCTCTGGCTGGGCGGTAGAATTAACGGGCGAGCCGTTCGACATCGACGACTTGCGGCGTGTCCTCCGTTTTCCGTTCGATCCCTGGATAGAGGATATCGCCTCCGGAGGAGAACCGAATCCGCACATGCGCCATTCGGGGTGGGCCCAGTTCACGAGCGTTTCCGATGTCGTCGCGGACGCACAGCGAATCGTCTCGCACATCAATGGTGCGGCGCGGTTACTCCACAGTGACTATAGGCCAGTCGGAGTCAGCAACGTTGTTCGATTCCATGCGGACGGGCGACGTGAGTTCATATTGCCGGCTGTCACTGGGCATTTTAACGTAACGCTCGGCAGAGTTAGGTTTAGGGCGGAGGGGACGGTCGGCGAAGGCGGTTTTGAAAACGGAGATCAACCCTCGATTTTGCAGGATTGGCTTAGTGTTTCGGGGAAAAGCGATTTAGTTTCCGATCTTTTTATACACTTGGATCGAAGCGACAATTGGTTTGATGTCTATAAGACTATGGAAATTATGGAAAAAATTGTGGGCGATGGGCGTAGACTTAAGCGAGTACCCTCTCTTGATGGGCAAGAGTGGAAGAGAGTTCGTCAGGCAGCCAATCACTTTCGCCATGCTCCAGGGGTATGCGCGGCCCCGAACAACCCGCCTTCGCTGGAGGCGAGCGTCGCTTTCATTCGCGCTTGCGCCCTGTTGGTCCTAGGAGGGAACGCATGGGACCGGTTCGAGGTGGCCAATCAGAAATGATTTGGGCATGAGTGTAGGCGCGAGATGATTTGAGTCTCGGCGCGCGAGGAGGGGCCATGACATTCACGCAAGCCGTTCGCAGCTGCCTCAGCCAATATGCCGGCTTTCAGGGACGGGCGCCCCGCAGCGAATTCTGGTGGTTCTGGGTATTCACCCTGCTGATGGAGATCGCGGCCTTCGTCATCGGCACCATGCTGCTCGCCGGGTCCATCACCGCGACGCAGGTCAGCGGTGGCCAGATCGACGCGTGGTATTTCTTTGCCGGACCCAACTGGCTTTCGACCGTCGTCCACCTCGGCCTGATCCTGCCCTCGCTGGCGGTGGCCGTGCGGCGGCTGCACGATATCGGCCGCACCGGCTGGTGGTTCCTGATCCTGTTCGTCCCGTTCGGCTTCTTCGTGCTCCTGTTCTGGTGGGTGCAGCCCTCCCAGCGCGAGCCCAATGTCTACGGGCCGCCGCTGCTGCCGGTGCGGTAGGTCTCCGGCCCAATAAAAAGGCCCGCGCGCATCCTGCGGCGGGCCTTTTTCATGTCCGTGCGTCGATCGCTCGGGCTCAGGTCTCGTCCGCCCGCGTGCGGATCCACTCGATGATGCCGGAGAAATCCTTGCCCTCGTTCCCCTCGGCCGCGAAGGCGGTGTAGAGGGCGGTCGCCGCCGCCCCCAGCGCGGTGGCGGCGCCGGCTGTCTCCGCGGCTTCCTGCGAGAGCTTCAGGTCCTTCAGCATCAGGGCCGCCGCAAATCCCGGCTGGTAGTTGCGATTGGCGGGGCTGGTCGGCACCGGGCCGGGCACGGGGCAATAGGTGTTGATGGACCAGCACTGGCCGGAAGACGTGGAGGCCACGTCGAACAGCGCCTGATGGGAGAGGCCCAGCTTCTCGGCCAGCACGAAGGCTTCCGAGGCCGCGATCATCGAGATGCCGAGGATCATGTTGTTGCAGATCTTCGCCGCCTGACCCGCGCCGGCGCCGCCGCAATGGACGATCTTTTTGCCCATCAGCTCCAGGATGGGCTTTGCCGCCGCGAACGCCTCGTCCGTGCCGCCCACCATGAAGGTCAGCGTGCCCGCCTCCGCCCCGCCGACGCCGCCGGAGACGGGGGCATCCACGCTCGCGTGACCCGCCGCCTTGGCCGCCTCGTGGAAGGCGCGGGCGGAGGCGACGTCGATGGTGGAGCTGTCGATGAACAGCGTACCGGGCCGCGCCGCCGCGAACAGGCCGTCCGCGCCGGTGGTGGCGCCCACCACATGCTTGCCGGAGGGCAGCATGGTGACGACCGCATCGGCGGACGCCACCGCCGCCTTGGCGCTGTCGGCGATGGCGACGCCCTTGGCCTTCGCCGCCTCCAGCGCGGCGGGCACGAGGTCAAAGCCGGTGACGGTGTGACCCGCCTTCACGAGGTTGGCGGCCATGGGCCCGCCCATGTTGCCGAGGCCGATGAATGCGATGGTGGCCATGATGGTTTCCTCCCGAATTGGGTGCCGCCGGTGCAGCTATGGATGGTTTTCGCCGCCGTCATGGCCGGGCTTGTCCCGGCCATCCACGTCGTTCCGCCTGCACGACCGCAGACGGGGCGCCCGGCCTCTCCACGTGGATGCCCGGGACAAGCCCGGGCATGACGCCGCGAGAGAGACGCCGCACGTGAGACGCGCCCTCAGTTCCCCTGCGCGATCAGCGCGCGGGCGACGATGAGGCGCATGATCTCGTTGGTGCCTTCGAGGATCTGGTGGACCCTGAGGTCGCGCACGATCTTCTCGATGCCGTAGTCGGCGAGGTAGCCGTAGCCGCCGTGCATCTGCAGGGCGTCGTTGGCCACCTCGAAGCCGCGATCGGTGGCGATGCGCTTGGCCATGGCGCAGAGCTGCGTCGCGTCCGGCGCCTTGGCGTCGAGCGCGGACGCCGCGCGCCACAGGAAGGTGCGGGCGCATTCCAGCTCGGTCGCCATGTCGGCGAGCCGGAATTGCAGCGCCTGGAACTCGTCGAGGCGCTTTCCGAACGCTTTGCGCTCGCGCATGTAGGACAGCGCCTTCTCCAACGCCGCCTGCGCCCCGCCCAGCGAGCAGGCGCCGATGTTCAGCCGGCCGCCGTCGAGCCCGGCCATGGCGATCCTGAAGCCCTCGCCTTCCTCGCCCAGCCGGTTCTCCACCGGCACGCGCACGCCCTCGAAGGTGACGGTGCGGGTGGGCTGCACGTTCCAGCCCATCTTGCGCTCATTGGCGCCGAAGGAGAGGCCCGGCGCGCCCGCCTCGATGACGAGGGTGGAGATGCCCTTCGGCCCGTCGCCGCCGGTGCGCACCATCACCACATAGATGTCGGCGGAGCCGGCGCCGGAGATGAACTGCTTCTGGCCGTCGACGATGTAATGGTCGCCGTTCCGCACCGCCTTCGTCTTCAGCGCCGCCGCGTCCGATCCCGCGCCGGGCTCGGTGAGGCAGTAGGAGGCGAAATGCTCCATCGAGGCGAGGCGCGGCACCCATTGCCTGCGCTGGGTGTCGTCGCCGAAGCGGTCGATCATCCAGGTCGACATGTTGTGGATGGAGAGATAGGCCGAGGTGCCGGGGCAGCCGGTGGCGAGCTGCTCGAAGATGAGCGCCGCATCGAGGCGGGTGAGGCCGGAGCCGCCCACGTCCTCCCGCACATAGATGCCGCCCATGCCGAGCGCGGCGGCAGCGCGCAACTGCTCGACGGGGAAGTGCTTCTTCTCGTCCCACTCCACGGCATAGGGCGCGATCTGCTCATTGGCGAAATCGCGCGCCATGTCCCGGATGGCGATCTGGTCCTCGGAGAGCGTGAACATGTAGGGGGCGCCTTCGTGCGAGCCATCCAGTGCCCGCCGAGATATGCGCCCGACGGACCCGCCGATGCCAGAGCCGCCCCGCCCTGAGGACGGAGCGGCCGATCCGGCGTGTCAGCCCATGGTGGGGATCACGAAGTCCGCGCCGTCCTTGATGCCCGAGGGCCAGCGGGAGGTCACGGTCTTGGTCTTGGTGTAGAAGCGCACGCCGTCCGGGCCGTGCTGGTTCAGGTCGCCGAAGCCGGAGCGCTTCCAGCCGCCGAAGGTGTGGTAGGCGAGCGGCACCGGGATCGGCACGTTGATGCCCACCATGCCCACGTTCACCTTGGAGGCGAAGTCACGGGCGGCATCGCCGTCGCGGGTGAAGATGGCGACGCCGTTGCCATACTCATGCTCGGTGGGAAGGCGCAGGGCCTCCTTGTAGTCCGGCGCGCGCACCACGGAGAGCACGGGGCCGAAGATCTCTTCCTTGTAGATGCGCATGTCGGCGGTCACATGGTCGAACAGGCAGCCGCCCATGTAGAAGCCGTTCTCATAGCCCTGCATCTTGAAGCCGCGGCCATCCACCAGCAGCTTTGCGCCCTCCTGGACGCCGAGGTCCACATAGCCGCGCACGCGCTCCAGCGCCTCGCGGGTGACGAGGGGGCCGAAGTCGGCGGAGCCGTCGGTGGACGGGCCGATCTTCAGGTTCTCGACACGGGGAACGAGCTTCTCCAGCAGCTTGTCGGCCGCCTCGGGGCCCACCGGAACCGCCACGGAGATGGCCATGCAGCGCTCGCCGGCGGAGCCGTAGCCGGCGCCGATGAGGGCGTCCACGGCCTGGTCCATGTCCGCGTCGGGCATGATGATCATGTGGTTCTTGGCGCCGCCGAAGCCCTGGATGCGCTTCCCGTTGGCCGCGCCGCGGGCATAGATGTACTGGGCGATATTGGACGAGCCGACGAAGCCGATGGCGTGGACATCGGGATGGTCGAGAAGGCCGTCCACGGCCTCCTTGTCGCCGTTCACCACATTGAGGATGCCGGGGGGCAGGCCGGCTTCCAGCATCAGCTCGGCGAGGTGCATGGGTACGCCGGGATCGCGCTCGGACGGCTTCAGGATGAAGGCGTTACCGCAGGCGATGGCCGGGCCGAACTTCCACATGGGG
This sequence comes from Xanthobacter aminoxidans, assembly GCF_023571765.1. GTDB lineage: Bacteria > Pseudomonadota > Alphaproteobacteria > Rhizobiales > Xanthobacteraceae > Xanthobacter > Xanthobacter aminoxidans. The sequence continues at coordinate 422,771 of NZ_JAMJXC010000001.1, forward strand.
ATCATGGCCGGGAAGTTGAACGGCGTGATGCCGGCCACCACGCCCAGCGGCTGGCGCATGGAATAGATGTCGATGCCCGGGCCGGCGCTGTCGGAGAAATCGCCCTTCATCAGGTGCGGGATGCCGATGGCGAACTCGATCACCTCAAGGCCGCGCTGGATGTCGCCGCGGGCGTCGGGAACAGTCTTGCCGTGCTCGCGGGCGAGCAGATCCGCCAGCATGTCGTAGTCGCGGTGCACCAGCTCCAGGAACTTCATCAGCACGCGGGCGCGGCGCTGGGGATTGGTGGCGGCCCAGGCGGGCTGCGCGGCCTTGGCGTTGGCTACGGCGGCGTTCAGCTCGTCCTTGGAGGCGAGGGCCACGTGGCCGACCACATCGCCCGTCATGGGCTGGTAGACGTCGGCGAAGCGCCCGGACGTGCCGGCAACGTGCTTGCCGCCGATGAAATGGCCAATCTCGCGCATGATGCGGTTCCTTCTTGGGAAAAACGTTTCCAGACGAGGGACGCCGTTTTGGGACGACGTTCGTTGGCCGGCACACTGCCCTATCTTTTTGTGCACAGCTACGGCAATCTCCGCACCATTGATGTGCGCCCTTTCACAGTCCTGAGAGCCATGCCCGGCGGCGATTTCGAGTGGTCCGACCTCACCTTCTTCCTCGCGGTGGCGCGGGCCGGGCGGCTCACGGTGGCGGCGGCGCGGCTGAAGGTGGAGCACTCCACCGTAAGCCGGCGCATCGCCGCGCTGGAGACGGCACTGGGGGCGAAGCTGTTCGACCGGCGCCCCCATGGCTATGCGCTGACCGCCGCCGGGGATCGCCTGCTCGCCGCCGCCGAAGGCATGGAGACGCTGGCGCTTTCCGCGCAGGGCGAGATCGCCGGATCGGACCTCGGCGTCTCCGGCACGGTGCGGATCGGGGCGCCGGATGGCTTCGGCACCTTCTTCCTCGCCCCGCGCATCGGGGCGCTTTCGGATCTGCACCCGGAGCTGGACATCCAGCTCCTCGCCATGCCGCGCTTGTTCTCCCTGTCGAAGCGCGAGGCGGACATCGCCATCTCGCTGTCCCGGCCGAAGGAGGGGCGGCTCCATGCGAGGAAGCTCACGGACTATCGGCTCGGCCTCTATGCCGCCCGCGCCTATCTGGAGAAGCATGGCGCCATCGACAGCCGCGCCGCGCTCCAGCGCCACCGTTTCATCGGCTATGTGGACGACCTGATCTATGCGCCCGAGCTGGATTACGTGCCGCTGGTGGCCAAGGACCTCAGGGTGCGGCTGAAAAGCTCCAGCCTCGTCGCCCAGATGACGGCGACGCGCGCGGGTGCCGGCGTGTGCGTGCTGCCCTGCTTCATGGCCGACCTGTTCGCAGGCGAGGGGCCGGAAGGGCTGGTGCCCATCCTGCCCACGGAGGTGGGCCTCACGCGCACCTTCTGGCTCCTCACCCACGCCGACACGCGCGACCTCGCCCGCATCCGCGTGGCCGCCGACTTCATCGCCGAGGCGGCGCAGAAGGGCAGGGGCGTGCTGATGCCGGGCTGAAAGCGGGCGCTACTTCAGGCGCCAGTATTGGTCGGACGGCCCTCCGGCCACCTCGCACGGCGCGAGCTGGAGGGGCGCGCCGTTGGCAGTGGCTGGGGTGCCGCGCACATCGAGACACAGGCCGGACAGCTTGTGGCGGATCAGACCCTCTTTGGTGAACTGCCACTGCTGGTCGGTGGTCGAGCCATTGGGGTTCCGCCCCGACATCTCGCAATCATAAAGGATCAGCGCCGTGCCGGCCTTGATGCCGGGGGCGCCGGGCACGTCGATGCACTTGCCGGAGAGGGCGTTGCGGATGAAGCCCTGGGGCAGGATTTCCCACATCTGGTCGGTGGGCGACCCGTTGGGGTTCAGCGCGGAGAACTCGCAGGTATAAAGGATCAGCGGGGAGCCGTTCTTGACGCCGGGTGCACCCGAGACATCGATGCACTTGCCCGAGAGCTGGTTGACGATGAACCTGCCCTGCGCGCTTACCTCGCCCGCGCAGAAAATCCCCGCCGTCGACAGAGCGGCGGCGAACAGCCAGTTTCCGAACTTCATGAAATCCCCCATCCCGGCCGTGAAGCCCGACCCTTGTTCCCCGTCGAGCCTGACCGTAACGTCATTCTCACAGCAGGGGGCGGGCGGGCGCAATATGCTCCGCACCTTGACTGGCTCCCCCTCTCCCCCTATACGAGCCGCTTCCCGATAGAGCGGGTGAGTGCACGCGGGTCTTCTGGCCCCGACGCGTTCCCCGCGCCATACGAAGAAAAAAGGACTTTCGCCATGTCCCGGCGGTGTGACCTGACCGGCAAGGGGGTTCAGAGCGGCAACCTCGTGAGCCACTCGAACCGCAAGACCAAGCGCCGGTTCCTGCCGAACCTGTGCAACGTGACGCTGGAGAGCGAGACGCTGAAGCGTTCCGTGCGCCTGCGCGTCAGCGCCAATGCGCTGAAGAGCGTGGACCACCGCGGTGGTCTCGACGCCTTCCTCGCCAAGGCCCGCGACGAGGAGCTGTCTCCCGTCGCCCTCGACCTCAAGCGCCAGATCGCCAAGGCCGTTGCGGCCGCTGCCGCGGCCTGAGCTTTCGGCTTTCCGAGACGTTTTGAACCGCGGACGGCAACGTCCGCGGTTTTTCGTCGTGGGTGCGCTCCTCAGGGAAGGGGCGTGCCGCCGCCCGCGCTGCGCCCGGCCACCGCCCAATAGGCAAGGCCGCCGCCGGCACCGGCAATGAGAAGGTCCATCGTCACCCGCGCCAGCAGCGGATCGCCGAGAGAATCGGTGACGAGGGAGAAGCCCAGCCAGCCTGCCGCGGCCCAGATCGCGCCGGCCGCCATATGAGCCAGCAGGTGACGCAGGCTTTTCCGCTCCGAGATGGCCATCCACACCAACGCCGGCGCAAGTCCGCACACGGCCACCAGCAGATAGGCGAAGCCGGCGGACGCGATCGCCACGCCATAATACAGCGCCAGCCCCTCGGACGCGCCGGGCGCGGGCGCTATCCGGTCCATGGCGGCGCCCACGAGCGGCAGCAGGCTTACGGTGACGAGGACGGACGCGAGATAGGCCAACGCCAGACGACCCGTGCGCCGGGCCGCACCGGGATCGTCGGCGGCGGGGCTCATCTGGGGGGCGACTCAGGGGACGGCGGCGACAGGTCCGGCCGGTGCGGCGGCGGGGGAAGGGCGCCGGCCCGCTCGGCGGGGGAGCGCAGGATGGGCTTGAAGAAGCCCGCCGTGGAGCCCGCCACCAGCCAATAGGCGAGCCCGCCGGCAAGACCCGCCGCCACCACGTAGAAGGGATCGCCGGCCACCGCCGGGGCGCCATCGCTGGGCGAGAAGAGCTGGGCGCCGATCCAGGCCGAGACCACGCCGTTGGCCACGTGGAACATCCACGAGCGGATGGCGAAGGCCTCCGAGAACAGGATGCCCACCGCCGCCACCAGCCACATGAGCATCAGCAGCAGGAACAGCACCACCACCGTGGTGATGATGGCGATGATGATGCCCCACGCCCGTACATTGGGATCGTCGGCGGTGAACAGCGTACCGATGCGCCATTCGCCTATGAGGATCACGCACGCCCCGGCGATCACCGACGCGAAATAGCCGAGCGGTACCAGAACGAAGCGCAGCAGCAGGCGGACCAGGTTGTCCATGGGTTCAGGCGGTCTCGGGCATGTGGCAAACGGCTTCCACGTTCAGCCCGTCCGGGTCGAACACGAAGGCCCCGTAATAATTGGGATGATAGTGCGGGCGCAGGCCCGGTGCGCCATTGTCCCGCGCACCGGCGGCCATGGCGGCGGCGTAGAAGGCATCCACTACCGCGCGGTCTTTGGCTGCGAAGGCCAGATGCAGGTGCCCGGTGGCGACCGGCGCATCGCCGATCCAGAAGTCCGGCTTGCCGGAGCCGATCACGCCGAAACCGATATAGGTATGCCCGCCCGGCGGGCTCGCCTCCATGAGGATGCCGTAGCCGAGGGGGGCGAGCGCCGCGAGGTAGAAGGCGCGGGAGCGCGACACGTCGCGCACCGAGATCCCCACATGGTCGAGCATGGCACGCGTCTCCGGGAAGGGGCGGGGGCTAATCCTCTGCCTGGGCCATCATGGCGCGATAGGCAAGGCGCTCGCGGGCGGTGAGCTTCTCGCTCTCGCTCTTGAGCTGGCCGCAGGCGGCGAGGATGTCGCGCCCGCGCGGCGTGCGCACCGGGCTCGCATAGCCGGCGCGGAACACGATGTCCGAGAAGCGCTCGATGGTCTCCCAGTCCGAGCACTCATATTGCGTGCCGGGCCAGGGATTGAACGGGATGAGGTTGATCTTGGCCGGCACGCCTTCCAGCAGCTTCACGAGCGCGCGGGCGTCGGCGGGCGAGTCGTTCACGCCCTTCAGCATCACGTATTCGAAGGTGATGCGCTTGGCGTTGGAGGCGGCCGGGTAGGTGCGGCAGGCCTCCATCAGCTCCCTGATGGGGTATTTCTTGTTGATGGGCACCAGCACGTCGCGCAGATCGTCGCGCACCGCGTGCAGGGAAATGGCAAGCATGGGGCCAACTTCCGAGCCCAGCCGCTCGATCTCCGGCACCACGCCGGAGGTGGAGACGGTGATGCGCCGTTTGCCGAGGCCGAGGCCGTCGCCGTCCGAGAGGGTCTCGATGGCTTCCTTCACGCTGTCATAAGCATAGAGCGGCTCGCCCATGCCCATGAAGACGATGTTGGTGACGAGCCGGTCGCCCTCGGTGGGCAGGCCGGGGCCGACGGCACGCTCGCGGCCGGGATAATCGCCCAGCCGGTCACGGGCCACCATCACCTGCGCCACGATCTCGGCGGCGGTGAGGTTGCGCACCAGGCGCTGGGTGCCGGTGTGGCAGAAGGAGCAGTTGAGCGTGCAGCCCACCTGCGAGGAGACGCACAGCGTGCCGCGGTCGCTCTCGGGGATATAGACCGTCTCGATGTCGTGTGGCCGCTCGCCGGGATGATCGGCCGGGAAGCGCAGCAGCCACTTTCGGGTGCCGTCCTGCGAGACCTGCTCGGCCACGATCTCGGGGCGGGCGAGGGTGTAGGCCTCCTCCAGCCGCGCGCGCAGGTGCTTGGAGACGTTGGTCATCTCCGAAAAATCCAGGGCGCCGCGCAGGTAGATCCAGTGCCAGAGCTGGTTGACGCGCATGCGCCGCTCCGAGCCCTTCACGCCGATGGCGTCGAGCGCATCGCCCAGCTTGTCCCGGTCGAGGCCGACGAGGGACGCGCGCGCAGGCGCCGGCGCGGCCTCGGGAGCCATGGCGGGCATGGCGGTTTCAGGCGTGAGCGTGGCTTCAGGCATGGTTTCGGGCGTGGGCATCATCCGCCACACATAATCCCTCGCGGCCCACCTTTCCACGGGAAGAATGCGGGAGCCGTCCCGCGTCCGCCTCAGGGCTTGGTCGGGCCGGCCCCGTCGCCCTCGGCAAGCAACGCCTTCAGCCGGGCCTCTTCGGCCGCCGAAAGGCGGGGCGCCGGGGGCGCGGCGCTGCGGCGGCGCATGGCGAGGATGGCGCCGAAGCCGCCCAGCAGCAGCACAAGGATGGGCGCGCCCCACAAAAGCGCGTTGCGCCAGGACATGCGCGGGCGGAGCAGCACGAACTCGCCGTAGCGGGCCACCATGAAGTCCAGCACCTGGCTGTCGCTGTCGCCCGCCTTCAGCCGCTCGCGCACGATGATGCGCAGGTCTTTGGCCAGCGGGGCGTCGGAATCGTCGATGGACTGGTTCTGGCAGACCATGCAGCGCAGTTCCGCCGAAATGGTCCGCGCCCGGCTCTCCATCACCGGATCGCCCAGCACCTCGTCCGGCTGCACGGCGAAGGCCGGGGCGCTGAGGGAGAGCAGGAGGAGGAAGGAGGCGAGGCGCGTGCGCGTGTTCTGTGCCATGCCCCTCACTCCGCCGCCGAGGGGACGGCGCCGGGCGCAAGCCGCTTGCGCGCGTCGAGCACTTCCATGGCCACGATCCGCCCTTCGGCATCGAAATCGAGGACAATGCCGGGCGAGACTTCCTCGCTCTCCACGATGGCGCCCGTGGCAAAGCGGACGAACATGGCGTCCGTCTCTTTATCGTAGTCCACTTTCATGGCCGTCGCGCTCCGCGGTCGAAAAAGACGGTCACAACGAAGATGTCCGTCTCGTCGGGTCGATATACTACGCGCAGGATGCGGCCGCCGCGCTCGGCAATGGCGGCATAGGATCGCCGCAGCCTGGGATCGTTCGGATCCTCCACATCCCAGTCCGGGGCGGCGAGGGTTCGCTCGATCCACGCGGAGGCGATATCGCGCTCGCGCATCACCACCTCGGCATGCTGCGCGAGCCGTATGCGTGGCGCCACGGCCTACTCCGCCGGCGCCACGGCTTGCCGCTGCTTCTTCGCCGCCGGGCGTGGGGCGCCGACCCTCAGGCGCCGGTCGGCGAGGGAGAGCACGCCGCCCAGCGCCATCACCACCGCGCCGAGCCAGATCAGCGTCACGAACGGCTTGAAGGTGGCGCGGACGGAGACGTGGCCGTCGGCGGCTTCCTCGGCCATGCTCACATAGAGCTGGCTGAAGCCGAAGGTGCGCAGGCCCGCCTCGGTGGTTGCCATCTGCCGCGCGGCGAAGGTGCGGCGGGAGGCTTCGACGGTGCCTTCCGGGACGCCGCCGTCGCGGATGGAGAACACGGCGGTGCGGGCGCGGAAGTTCGGCCCGGTGCGGTTTTCCAGCCGGTCGAGGGTGAGGGTGCGCGAACCGATGGTGATGGTGTCGCCCAGCTTCACCGCGGCGATCTTCTCAAGGCTCCACGAGGTCTCGCAGACAATGCCGAGCAGGCACACGCCCACGCCGAAATGGGCGATGGCCGTGCCATAGGCGGAGCGGGGCACGCCGGCGAGCCGGGCCAGAGCCACCTTCGCCCCCACCCGGCCGAGGCCGGCACGTTCGGCCAGGTCGGTCAGGGCGCCGAGCATGATGAAGGCGGCAAGGCCCACCGCAAGCGGCGCCAGAACCGGGCCGCCTGTGGTGGCGGCCGCCGTCACCACTGCCGCCACGATGGCGAGGCCGGCGGCGAGCATCAGCCGCTGCGCCGCGCCCAGGATGTCGCCCCGCTTCCAGGCCAGCAGCGGGCCGAACGGCATGGCGAAGATGAGGGGCAGCATCAGTCCGCCGAACACCAGATTGAAGTAGGGCGGGCCGACCGTGATCTTGGCGCCGGTGAAGGCTTCAAGCGCCAGCGGATAGAGCGTTCCCACCAGCACCGCCGCCGCTGCCGCGGTGAGGAACAGGTTGTTGAACACCAGCGCCCCCTCCCGCGAGATGGGCGCGAAGAGGCCGCCCTGCTTCAGCTCCGAGGCGCGGAAGGCGAACAGCGCCAGCCCGCCGGCAATAAAGAAGGTGAGGATGCCGAGGATGAACACGCCGCGCGCCGGATCGGTGGCGAAGGCGTGCACGGAGGTCAGCACCCCCGAGCGCACCAGGAAGGTGCCGACCAGCGACAGCGAGAAGGCGAGGATGGCGAGGAGGATGGTCCACACCTTCAGCGCGTCGCGCTTCTCCATCACCACGGCGGAATGCAAGAGCGCGGTCGCGGCGAGCCACGGCATGAGGGAGGCGTTTTCCACCGGGTCCCAGAACCACCAGCCGCCCCAGCCCAGCTCGTAATAGGCCCAGTAGGAGCCGACCGCGATGCCCAGCGTGAGGAACACCCAGGCCGCCAGCGTCCACGGACGCACCCAGCGCGCCCAGGCGGCGTCGATCCGCCCCTCGATCAGCGCCGCGATGGCGAAGGAGAAGGAGATGGAGAGCCCCACATAGCCGAGATAGAGCAGCGGCGGGTGGATGGCGAGGCCGGGGTCCTGAAGGATGGGATTGAGGCTGCGCCCCTCGGCCGGCGGCGGCACGATCCGCGCGAACGGGTTGGAGGTGAACAGGATGAAGGAGAGGAAAGCCGACGCCACGGCGCCCTGCACCGACAGCACCAGCGCCTTGAGCCGGTCCGGCAGGTTGGCACCGAACACCACCACCAGCGCGCCAAAGATGGCGAGCACGAAGACCCACAGCAGCATGGAACCTTCGTGATTCCCCCAGGTGGAGGTCACGCGGTAGATGAGCGGCATCTGGGAGTGGGAATTCTCCACCACGTTCACCACCGTGAAATCGGAGGTGACGTAGAGCTGCACCAGCGCGCCGAACGCAAAGGCGACGAAGCCGAACAGCGCGAGGGCGATCGGCCCTGCCGACCCCATCAGCACCGCATCGCCCCGCGTCGCGCCCCAGCCGGGCAGGATCACCTGCGCGAGGGCGAGGGCGAAGGCGAGGGCGAGGGCGTATTGTCCGATCTCGGCGATCATGCCTCAGCTCCCGGGCTGGCGGGTGGAGGGGGAGGCTGCGCCCGGCGCGGGCGCGCCGTCCTTCCACAGACCCTGCTGCTTCAGCGCGTCGGCGACCTCGCGGGGCATGTATTTCTCGTCGTGCTTGGCAAGCACGCTGTCGGCCTTGAACTGGCCGTCCGGCTGCAACGCGCCCTCGGCCACCACACCCTGACCCTCGCGGAACAGGTCCGGCAGGATGCCCTGATAGGCGACCTTCACCGCGGCGTTGCCGTCGGTGATGGAGAAGGTGGTCAGCGTGCCGGCCTTCACCACGCTGCCGGTCTCCACCAGCCCGCCGAGTCTGAGGCGAGCACCCGGCGTCACCTGCTTCTGCGCCACCTCGGTGGGGGTGCGGAAGAAGACGATGGTGTCGTTGAGCGCCGAGAGGATGAGGCCGGCGGCGAGCGCGAGCACGCCGAGTCCGGCGCCGATGAGGATCAGCCTGCGCTGCTTGCGCGTCATCCTTTTCCTCCTGTCGGCAGGGCCTTCTCCGCCGCGTCGAGACGGGCGAGGGCCGCCGGATCGTCCTTGAAGGCGGCGCGCGCCGTCTTGAGCGCGGCGTCCGCCTTGTCCTTGTCGCCGAGCACGCCGTAGGCGCGGATCAGCCGCTCCCAGCCGTCGATGTCGTTCGGCTCCTTGTCGAGCCGGGCGGCGAGACGGTCCACCATGCCACGTATCATGGCGTTCCGGTCCTGCGGCGACATTTGGGCGGCCGCATTGACATCGGCGGCACCGGGACCCGGTGTCGCAGGGGAAGTGGCCGTGGGCGGAGCCGAGCCACCGACCCGGGCCAGCGCCTCCGCCACCACGGGCCGGTAGGGGGCCGAAGCCGGCGTGCGGGCAAGCAGCTCGCTCCAGATGCGCGCCGCATCCTGCGCCCGGCCGTCCTGCTCGGCGGCGAGGCCGAGGAAATAGGCGGCGCGCGGCTCGTCCGGGTTCAGCGCGAGCGCGGCGGCGAAGGCCTTGGCGGCGTCTGCGGTGACGAGGCCGTCCGCCGCCACGACAAGCGCGTCGCCCCGTGCCGACAGCCGTTCGGCGGTGGGGCCGAGGATGCGGATGGCTTCGCCGTAGGCGCGGGCGGAATCCTCCGGCCGGCCAAGGCGCAGATAGATGGGGGCGAGGATCTCATAGCCCTGCCCGTCATTGGGGTTCTTCTGGAGGTGCTCCTCCACGCGGCGCACCAGGATCGCGACGTCGCTGCGATCCGGCGCCGCCGACAGGCGCTCGGCGAGGGGGGCGCCGGGGATTCCGGGCGAGCCCATGAAAGCATAGAGCGCGGCGGCACAGACCGGCACGAAGACCAGCGCCACGATGGCTGCCGCGCGCCGGCGCCGGCCGGCGACCGCAGGGTCGGCGGAGGCGGCATCGGCCGCTGCGTCGGCGGCCAGCATCCGCCGGGCGACCTCGATGCGCGCGGCCTCCGCCTCGGCGACGGGCAGGCGGCCGGACTTGGCATCGCGGGCAAGCTCGGCCAGCTGGTCGCGATAAACCGCGAGGTCCGCCTCCCGTGTCGCCTTCATGGTGCGGGCGCGCGACAGCGGCCACAGCACGGCGAGGGCCGCGACGGCGGTCATGAGGGCGAGGGCCGTGAACAGAGGGAGTGGGATCATCACCTGCGAGCCGTTAGCGGCTGACGATCGTCGTGCATAGGTCACACGCCGTCCCAGCGGCGCGGAGCCGCAGGCGATCAGGCATTCGTGACCGATCCACGCCAGATCGACACCGCTCGGGCGATCCGGTACACCAACCCGAAGTGCGCCGCATCGTGCAGCGCAGCAGGAGGAGATGGGGATGGGCCTGTTCGATCAGATGGCGGGCAGTATGCTCTCCAACATGCTCGGACGCGCCGGTCCGGAGGGCGCCGGCGCCCTCATCGACACGCTGCTCAGCGGCCCCATGGCCTCGGCGCTGCCCGGCATCCTCGATGGCGCACTGGCGAAGACGCCCTACGGCAGCATCGAGGGCGTGCTGGCGCAACTGCACGAGGCCGGGCTTGCCCACGAGGTGGAGAGCTGGCTGTCCACCGGCCCCAACGTGCCGGTGAGCGCGGACGAGATCGTCAACGCGCTTGGCGCCGAACCTCTCACCGCCATCGCGAACGGGCTGGGCCTCCAGCCGGAGATGCTGCCGGAACTCCTGGCCAAGCATCTGCCGGCCATCATCGACCGCTTCAGCCCCAACGCCGTGCTGGAACTTCCCGGGCGGTGATTGCCCGGCCGGTGACGATCGGGACGGTGATTTCCGGGACGGGCTTGGCCCGTCCCTTCCGCATCACCTGAACGCGTTCAGCCGACGTCGTTCACTTGCACTCCTGCGCCACCCGATCGATGGCCTGGCCGAGGCCGACCAGCGAATATTTGTCGGTGGTCACGTTGCCGCGCAGGGAGGTGGAGGCGACCGTGAGGTCCTTGCCGCGCTTCATGGCTTCCACGAGCTTGGATTCGTCCGCCACGTTGCGCACCCAGGCGCCCTGATCCTTGGTGTAGAGCTGGAGCGTCGCGTTGCCGACCGTCAGGGTGGCGTCCGAGCCCTCCTTCAGGGGGAAGCCCATGGTGACGGTCACTTCGTTCTTCACGTTCTCACCGGGACGGGTGGAGATGAAGAAATAGGCCGGATCGCGCTTCAGCCCTTCGGGCGCGCGGGTCTTCGGCTGGGAGATGGCGTAGCAGACCTTCGGACTGGAGGTGGAGACGTAGACGCTCCAGTCGCCGAACTGCGCCACCGCTTTCGACTGAGGCTGACCCTGCGCGACGGCCGGGACGGCTGCGGCGCAGGCGAGGAACACGCCCAGGAGTGCAGGATGGACACGAGGAAGCGTCATGGCTTCTCCTAAATCGCTGGGGCCCTTTAAGGCAATCGGACTTCAGGCTGGCCGCCGGCTGTCGGGTAGCGAGGCAGGCGGTCAAAAAAATGGCGGGGTGGTCTTGCGTTTTCCTAACCCAAAGGCTCGGCTCCGCTCAATGCGCCGGACGTGCGAAGTCGCCCGATTCGTTGCGCCATGGGACTTTGCGAGACTGTCCGGCCGCTCGGTGAAGCGCAAGGCGCAGGGATCGTAAGGGGCCGGTGCCGTCGCGGAAGGGCGTGTTTACCCCGTGCTTCCGCCCGTTTGGGTTAATTTTTGGTAATCCGGTCCCGTCACGCGGGAGAGAAGGAGCGTTCATGAAAGCGGTGGTGTGCGCGCGCCATGGTGCCCCCGAAACCCTCGAGATTCGCGACCTGCCGCAGCCGGTGCCCGGTCCCGGCGAGGTTCTGGTGAAGGTCGCGGCCATCGGCCTCAACTTCTTCGACACGCTCATCATCCGCGATCTCTACCAGGTGAAGCCCGAGCTGCCGTTCTCCCCCGGCGCGGAATATGCCGGCCATGTGGCGGCGCTGGGCGCGGGCGTGACCGGCTTTGCCGTGGGCGATCGGGTGTGCGGCTATCAGACCTACGGCGCGGCGCGCGCGTATGTCGCGGCACCGGCCCAATTCCTGGCCAAGGTTCCGGACGACGTCGACCTCGTGAAGGCTGCCGGCCTCATCGTCACCTACGGCACGGCGCTCTATGCCCTGCGCGACCGCGGCGAACTGAAGGCGGGTGAGCGGCTCGCTGTGCTCGGTGCCTCGGGCGGGGTCGGGCTGGCAGCGGTGGAGCTCGGCCGGGTGCTTGGCGCCCGCATCATCGCTTGCGCCTCCTCGCCGGAGAAGGTGCGCTTCGCCCTGGAGCATGGCGCGGACGAAGGCTTCGACTATGCCTCCGGCGACCTCAAGGCCGCGCTCAAGGCGTTCGGCGGCGAGAAGGGGCTGGACGTGATCTACGACCCCGTGGGCGGCGACATGGCGGAGCAGGCCCTGCGTGCGCTGGGCTCACTCGGCCGCTTCCTGGTGGTGGGCTTCGCCGCGGGCGAAATCCCGAAGATCCCGCTCAACCTGCTGCTGGTGAAGAATTGCGACATGCGCGGCGTCGCCTTCGGTGCCCATGCCCGGGCCAATCCCGGCTGGCTGCGCGACGCGGTGGCCGAACTGATGGGCTATGCCCGCGACGGGCGCATCTCCGCGCACGTGGACAAGACCTTCCCGCTGGAACACTGCGCCGAGGCCCTCGGCGAGATTTCCGGTCGCCGGGTGAAGGGCAAGGTGGTGCTGACCGTGGCGGACTGAAGCTCAGGCCGGGCGGCCTTCCTCCCCGCTCACCTGATGGTCGGGATCGAGGGCTGCCTTGGCCGCTTCATAATGCTCGGGCTTCACATGGCCGGAGAGCAGCTTCAGCGCGCCCATGAGCACGGCCGCATCGTCGCCGAAGCCCACGAGCGGCAGGAAATCCGGCGCGATGTCGAACGGCAGGACGAAATAGGCCAGCGCGCCGAGCAGCGTCGCCCGCACGCGCAGCGGCGTCTCGCGGTCGAAGGCGGCGTAATAGCTCGCAACCGCGTCCTCGGCGAAGGGGACGTGGCGGGCGGCGCCGCGCATCTTCTTCCAGAAGCCCTTGCGGACGCTGGCCTCGTCTTGCGCGGCCTTGTCCCGCTCGGCGCCCGAGAGGCGGTCGAAATCGTCGGAGTTCAGCGTGTGCGTGGTCATGCCAATGAAATGGGGACCGCGCACAGCGCTGCAAGAGGCGGGTCGTCCTACAGAGGGGCGCCCTACAGGAGAGGGTAGGCCGCTTCGACGAGGTAGGGGCCGCCGCCCACCGAATCCCGCGAGGAGAACAGCACGAAGCGCGGCACGTGGAACGGCGGGGTGCGGAAGGAGCCGCGCGCGGCAAGGTAATCTGCCACCTGCCGCGAGGACGCGTCGCGCAGCCGGGCGAGGGTGACGTGGGGCTTGTAGTTGCGCTCGGCACCGAGGCCGAGCCGCTGCATGATGCGCTCCTGCTCGGCCTGCAACTCCATGAGCGCCGCATTCGCCTTCACCGCCGCGAACACTGCGCGCGGCTTGTGGCCGCCGAACTGGTCCAGCCCGTCCAGCGCGATATCGAAGGCGGGGCGGCGCACCTGCCCGAGCATCAGCATGATGTCGCGGCCGGTGGCGTCGTCCACATCGCCGATGAAGCGCAGGGTGACGTGATAGTTCTCGGAATCGATCCAGCGTGCGCCGGACAGCCCGCCTCGCAGCATGGAGAGGTCGAGCCCCACCTCGGGGGGGATCTCGATGGCGGTGAACAGTCGCGGCATTGAACCCTCCGCGATGGCCGGCGGAACGGGGCCGGTCTCACGAGGAACCGCGGCGCAACCGCGGGCCCAACGCTTCCAGTGAAGGAGATTCGCGCGCCGAAGGAAAGGGCTCTGCCCCGTCTTCGGCGGCGCTGAAACAAACCGCCCGGCCGAAGCCGGGCGGAATGTCTGGGCTCAGCGCTGGCCGGGCCGCGGGCGGTTCTGCGGCGCCGCCCGCTGCTGCGGCATGGCCCGCTGCTGCGGACGCATCTGCTGGGGCCTCATCTGCTGCGGCCGTTGCTGAGGCCGCATCTGCTGGGGCCGCTGTTGCGGGCGCATCTGCTGCGGCCTTTGCTGGGGTCGCATCTGCTGGGGTCGCTGCTGCGGGCGAACCTGCTGCGGCCGGTTCTGCGGCCGCACGTTGGCGGGACGGTTGGCCGGCCGGTTCGGCTGCACCGACGGCCGGTTGGGCCGGTTGGGACCCGCGTTCGGATAGCCGGGCCGGTTCGGGCCGGCATTCGGATAACCGGGACGGTTCGGTCCCGCGCCCGGAACACCGGGCTGGCCGGGACGGCCCGGACGACCGGGTCCGACGCCGGGAGTGCCGGGATATCCGGGACGGCCCGGACCCACACCGGGGCCGCCGGGCTGGCCGGGGATATTGCCGGGCATGCCGGGGCGACCGGGACGGCCGGGGCCGACGCCGGGTGTGCCGGGATAGCCGGGACGACCCGGTCCCGCCCCGGGATAGCCCGGACGGCCAGGCGTGCCGGGAACGACGGGCATACCGGGACGGCCGGGACCAACGCCGGGTCCACCGGGATAGCCGGGCGTGCCGGGACGGCCCGGACCACCGGGATAGCCCGGACGGCCGGGGGCTCCGGGAACAAGCGGCATACCGGGCCGGCCGGGTCCGACGCCGGGTCCGCCGGGATAGCCGGGCGTGCCGGGACGGCCCGGACCACCGGGATAGCCGGGACGGCCGGGGGCTCCGGGAACAAGCGGCATACCGGGCCGGCCGGGACCGACGCCCGGTCCACCCGGATAGCCGGGCATTCCGGGACGGCCGGGTCCACCGGGACCACCAGGTCCTCCAGGTCCGCCAGGCCAGCCAGGACGACCGGGACCACCCGGTCCACCCGGCCAACCGGGACCGCCGGGGCCACCAGGACCACCAGGACCACCGGGCCAGCCCGGACGACCGGGACCTCCGGGGCCACCCGGCCAGCCGGGACGGACCGGCGGCGGGAAGCCGGGACGGCCGGGAACCCACGGTCCCGGACCCCATGCCGGCGGACGGCCACCCCAGCCCGGACCCCAGTAGGGCGGGCGCACCCAGCGCGGCGGCACGACCCACACCGAATTCCACGGCCGGTTGTTCCAGCCCCAGTTGTTGTTCCAGTAGGAGCCGACCAGCACGCCGGCGCCGAACGCGAGCGCACCGGTGGCGAAGGTGGTGAACACCTCCGAGCTGTCATAGGCCGGCACGTAGATCCGCTCGGGATCGGCCGGCTGGATATAGATGGTGCGCGCGGGGCCGCTGCCGCCGCTGCTGGCGGGGACTTCCTGCGTCGTCACCACCTGCTGCGGCGTCGTCTGCAGATTGCCGACGGCCTGCGCCTTGGCGCGCAGCATCTGGATGGTGTTGGAGACGTCCTGCGGCTGGGTCGAGAAAGCGAGGCCGAGGGATTCCGACCATTCCATGTGCTCATGGAGGAGCGTGACCACGTCCGGAAAGCGCACCAGCGCCTTCACCGAGGAATCCCAGTTGAAGGCATCCACCGCCGTGAAGTTGCGCTCCTGCACGAGGCCGGGATTGGCGACGATCCAGTTGTAGGCTTCCACCAATTGTTCCGGGAACAGGGTCGCCGGGAACAGGATGGCGAGCAGCGGGTCCGGATAAAGCGCCACCGGGCCGAGCAGATATTCGAGCTCGCTGAGCGAATAGGCCGGCTGCACCTGATCGCCCGGCTGGGGCGGCGGCAGCGGCTGGCCCTGCGGCGGCGGGACGGCGCCGGGCTGGACGGCCGGAGGCGCCCCCTGCGGATAGCCCTGGGCGCCCTGCGGGCCGGGAGGCGGGGTCTGGGCGAGGGCGGGATAGATGGTGGACCAGCCGAACACCGCCGCGAGTGCGATGCGCGAGAGGTTTCCCGTCCGCCCCTTGACGCAGTTTCTTACGGATATGCCACCCATGCGGCCCTCCTTGTGGCGGCGCTTTGACCCTAGGTTAGATCCGCGGGCGCCGTCGTTCCTTGATGTTGCTCTATTTTCTCGGGGTGTCTGCTCAGGGCAGGGGCACGAGGATTTCGATCTCAAGGGCCTCCGGGGAGGCGGTCAGGAGGTCGGTGCGGTAACGCTCGATATAGAGGTCGTTCTGCTCGACGTTCTTTTCGTCGAGATAATTGGCGATCTGCTCGTAGGTGTTGTCCATGTCGCCGAACGAGCCGGTATGGACGAACCGTAGAACCTTGCCCGCGAAGGAGCCGCCGAGCTTCATGGGCTCCGCCGGCTTCTGCGTCGTGGTGCCCGAGAACGGCACCTGCACCTCATAGTCGAAGCCGCGGTCGTCGCTGGTGGTGTACATGACGAACACTTGGCCGGCCCGCGTCAGGCCCAGCCGCTTCAGCTCGGTGTCGGCCTTGCGGACGGCCTCCACCAGCTTGTCATAGGCGTCTTCCCACGAGGACGAGCCCGAGAGCGTCAGCACCGGCACGGGCGGCAGCGTCAGTTCGTCCGGCGCAAAGGTGGATGCGGCGGGCGCGCCGGGTGTGACGGGCGTCGTCTCCACCTTCTTCGGGTCCACCACCGGCGGCGGGGTCAGCGTGTCCTGCCCCTTCTGCGGAGCATCCTTCTGCGGCGCATCCTTCGGCGCCTGCGCGACCGCGGGAGCCGCCAGCGCCATCATGAGCCCGAAAACAACTGCCGCCCGTCCGAGCCTCGTCCCCCAAACGCCCGTCATCGTCCATCCTCCCGCGGGCCGAAGGGCCGCGACGCACTCTGTCTAGCATGTTCTCATGGCGCAGTTCGGCGTGATTGCGGCGCCTTGCGGGCGGCGCGGGGGTGGTGTGATGGACGGAACGGCGCCATATAGGGCAAAGACCTTGTCGGACAGCCCGGACGCCCGTGAACCCGCTCAGCCACCGCCCCTTCGTGAAGATGAACGGTCTCGGCAACGAGATCCTCGTCCTCGACCTGCGCGCCGATCCGGTGGAGGTGCCGCCCGCCGCCGCGCGGGCGCTGGCGCGGCCCTCGGTCCTGCCGTTCGACCAGGCCATGGTGCTCTATCCCCCGCGCCGCGCCGACACCGCCGCCTTCGTGCGCATCCTCAACAATGACGGCTCGCTTTCCGCCGCCTGCGGCAACGGCACCCGCTGCATCGCCGCGCTGGAGGCCGAGCGCACCGGCACGCCCCACGTTCTGTTCGAGAGCGAGGCGGGGCTGCTCGACTGCACCGTGCGCCCGGACGGGCAGGTGAAGGTGGACATGGGCGCCCCCCGCCTCGGCTGGCGCGACATTCCGCTGGCTCAAGACGTGGGCGATACCGCTTCCATTCTCGTGCCCGGCTTCGAGACTCTCGGGCCGGCGGTGATGGTGAGCATGGGCAACCCCCACGCCATTTTCTTCGTCCCCGACGCGGACGCCATGGATGTGGAAGGCCTCGGCGCCGCGCTGGAGCACCATCCGCTCTTCCCCGAGCGCGCCAACATCTCCTTCGCCAGCCTCACCGCGCCGGATCGCATCCTGCTGCATGTGTGGGAACGCGGCGCCGGCCGCACGCGGGCCTGCGGCACCGCCGCCTGCGCCACCGGCGTCGCCGCCGTTCGCACGGGCCGCACCGGTCGGGCCGTCACGGTGACGCTGCCCGGCGGGCCGCTGGAGATCGAATGGCGCGAGAGCGACGGCCACGTGCTGATGACCGGCCCCGTGGAGCACGAGTTCGCCGGCACCCTCACCCCTGCCATGCTGGGGGAGGCCGCCTGATGGCGGAGGGACCGGGCGTGCAAGCCGGCGTCGAGGTGGTCAATTTCGGCTGTCGCCTGAATGCGCTGGAAGGTGACGGTATCGCCCGCGCCGCCGCGGCCGCGGGGCTCGATCGCGCCTTGGTGGTGAATACCTGCGCCGTGACGGCTGAGGCCGTTCGGCAGGCGCGGCAGGCCATCCGCCGTGCCCGGCGGCGCGATCCCGCGCTCCGGGTCGTCGTAACTGGCTGTGCCGCGCAGACCGAGCCCGCCACCTTCGCGGCCATGGAGGAGGTGGACCTCGTGCTCGGCAATGCCGCCAAGACCGGCGTCGAGACGTGGGCGGGCGCCCGCCAGATGCTCGCTTCCCGCCTCGATTTCGGCATCAGCGCCGAGCAGAAGGTGCAGGTCCAGGACATTTCCGCCGTGCGCGAGGCGACGCCCCATCTCGCCGACCGGTTCGAGGGGCATACCCGTGCCTTCGTGGAGGTGCAGAACGGCTGCGACCACCGCTGCACCTTCTGCATCATCCCATTTGGGCGCGGCCCCTCGCGCAGCGTGCCCATGGGCGCGGTGGTGGCGCAGGTGGCGCGGCTCGTCGCAAGCGGCCATGGCGAGGTGGTGCTGACCGGTGTCGACCTCACCGCCTATGGCGCCGACCTTCCGGGCGCGCCGACCCTCGGGCGGCTGGTGCGGGCGGTGCTCGCCGGCGTGCCGGAGCTGAAGCGGCTGCGCCTCTCCTCCATCGACGCGGTGGAGGCGGATGCCGAGCTGATGCGCGCCCTCGCCGAGGAAGAGCGGCTGATGCCGCATCTGCACCTCTCCCTCCAGTCCGGCGACGACCTCATCCTGAAGCGCATGAAGCGCCGCCACAGCCGCGCCGATGCGCTGGCCTTCATCGCGGCGCTGCGACAGGCGCGGCCGGACGTGGTGCTGGGCGCCGACATCATCGCCGGCTTTCCCACCGAGACCGAGGCGCAGGCCCGCGCCACGCGCGATTTCGCGGAGGAGGCGGGCCTCGCCTTCCTCCACGCCTTCCCCTTTTCCGCCCGGCCGGGCACGGCGGCGGCCCGCATGCCGCAACTCGCCCCGGCGCTGGTGGCCGAGCGCGCGGCGCGGCTGCGCGAGACCGGGGCAGGGCTGCTGCGCCGGCACCTGTCGGCCGAAGTCGGCCGCCGCCGCACCGTGCTGGTGGAAGCCGGCGGGCGCGGACATACCGAACATTTCACCCCGGTGCGCCTCTCGGGCGCAGCCGTGCGCGGCAGCCTCGCCGATCTGAGGATCGCCGGGCACGACGGCGCGCGGCTCATCGCGGCGTGACACATTTTATGGGATCTTGGGCATGAGCCAGCAGGACGGCGGAAACGACAAGAAGAAGCGCGGCTTCTGGGGCTGGCTGAAGGGCGAGCCGGCGGCCGAAACGCCGGTTGCGCCGCCGCCCGACGCGCCTGTTCCCGACACGGCGGAAGCCGCGCCCGCGCTTGTTGCGCCGGATGTACCGCTGCCGACCTCGGTGGAGAGCGCTGCGGCGGAGCCTGCCGCGCCGCCGGTGCCGGAGCCCGTCGCCGCGTCGCCCGTCGAAGCACCCGCGCTTGAGCCCGCCGAACCCGAGGCGCTTGCCGAGGCTGCGCCGGAGCCCGTCACAGCGGCTGAGCCTGAGCCGGTCGAAATTCCCGCTCCTGAGCCGACCCCGGCCGTCGCGCCCGAAGCTCCTCCGCCCGATCTTCCCCCGCCGTCGCCCGAACCCGTCGCTCCCGCTCCGGCCCCGGAGCCGCGCAAGGGCTTCTGGAGCCGCCTCGCCTCGGGCCTTGCCCGCACCGCCTCCAGCCTTGGGCAGGGCATCACCGACCTTGTTTCCAAGCGCAAGCTCGATGCGGCGACGCTGGAGGAGCTGGAGGAGGTGCTGATCCGCGCCGACCTCGGCGTCGAGACCTCCATGCGCATCGTCGAGGACGTGGGGCGCGGCCGGCACGACAAGATGATCTCGGCCGAGGAGGTGAAGAGCCTCATCGCCGCCGAGGTGGAGCGCATCCTCGCCCCGGTGGCGACGCCGCTGGTGGTGGACACCGCGCACAAGCCGTTCATCCTGCTGATGGTCGGCGTCAACGGATCGGGCAAGACCACCACCATCGGCAAGCTCGCCTCCCAGTGGCGCGCCGAGGGCCGCAAGGTGGTGCTCGCCGCCGGCGACACCTTCCGCGCCGCCGCCATCGAGCAGCTGAAGGTGTGGGGAGAACGCACCGGCGCCACCGTCATCGCTCGCGAGCAGGGGGCCGATGCGGCGGGCGTCGCCCATGACGCCATCACCGAGGCGCGCGCCCAGAACGCCGACATATTGATGATCGACACCGCCGGCCGCCTGCAGAACCGCGCCGAGCTGATGGCCGAGCTGGAAAAGGTGGTGCGGGTCATCAGGAAGCAGGAGCCCACCGCCCCGCACGCGGTGCTCCTCGTGCTCGACGCCACCGTGGGCCAGAACGCGCTTTCGCAGGTGGAGGCGTTCGCGCGCATCGCCGGCGTCACCGGCCTCGTCATGACCAAGCTCGACGGCACGGCGCGCGGCGGCATCCTCGTGGCCATCGCGGCGAAGCACAAGCTGCCCATCCATCTGATCGGTGTGGGCGAGGGGCAGGACGACCTCCAGCCGTTCGCGGCGCGGGACTTTGCGCGGGCGATCGCCGGGCTGGAATGAGGTCTTTCGCGCCTGTGCGGTAGCTCTCTGCCGCCCCGCTGCCGTTTCGGCACGCGGCGGTTGCGAATCCGCCGTTCCTCGGGAAATGTCGGCCTTGAGCGCCGCCGTGCGCCATCCCGAGGATCGCCGCAATGACCCTGTCTTCCCGACGCCTCTTCTCCCTCTCGCTGGCCGCAGGGACGCTTCTGGCCCTCTCCGGAGCGGCTTTTGCTGCGGAAACGACGCCGCTGTTCAAGATCGTCACGGTGAAGGACGAGATCGTCGTCGGCCTCTCGCCGCAGGATGTGGCGGCCCTCGGCGGCAGCGATGTCACCGCCATCGGTAAGGCGCTGAAGGGGAAGGGCGAGGTGACGCTCTGGCGCTATGCGGTGCGCAAGGCCGCCGACGGGGCGCTGGAGCAGGCGCCGGTGGCGCGCGTGAGCATCCTCGGCAATGACAGCCTGCGGGTCGAGCCCTACACCACCCCGCTGAAGATCATCGCCCCCCAATGAGGCGCCTCCTCCTCCTCGCGCTTGCCGTGCCTGTGCTGGCGGGCGCGGCCCGCGCGGAAGACCCGGCGTGGGTCGCCGCCGCCACGGCGCAGCTGCCGAAGACGCTGGTGGCCGGCCGCGTTCTGCGCACGGGGGAGATGGGGCAGACGGCGCTGATCGCCGTCTTTCCCGCTGGCGCGGACGATCCCAAAACGCCGGGCAGCGCCTTCGCGCCCGGGCAGGTGCTGGAGGTGACGCTGGCACCGGAGGGGGAGGCCCGCCGCGTCGTCTCCGCCACCGTACGCCCGCGCACCCCTCAGGACCCGGCCGGGGACGATCCCTTCGCGGAGGAGCAGGCGGATATCCTCGCCGGTCTGGTGAAGCAGAAGGCGGAGCCGGGTGTCGAGCCCTGCCAGATCAAGGCATGGTCCATAGACACCAGCCGCAAGGGCCTTGCCGTGCGCGCCGCGCCTTCGGCCACGGCGAAGGTGGTGGGCACCCTCGCCCCGCCGCGCCATACGCCCGAGTCCGGGCAGGGCGAGGACGACAGCTGGCACGCGGAGTTCGAGATCACCGGCTACAAGGACGGCTGGTTCCGCATCCGCAACGCCACCCCGCCCGGCGCGCCTTACGATGATCCGCCGCCGCGCTCATACCCGAAGACCTACAAGGGCGCCGGCTGGATTCCGGCGGACAAGGCGGGCGGCGCCTATGCCAACACGCAGATGCCTGTCATGCGCCTGCATCAGGCGCCGAACGTCGATTCCAAAGACATCCCGCCCGGCGATGACGCGGCCGACCCCTCCGGCAATCTGCCCATCGACGGCACGCTGGAGCGCCTCTACGCCTGCTCGGCCAACTGGGCGCTGACCAAGAGCCGGGATGGCAAGCGCGGTTGGTGGCGCGGCATCTGCTCCAACCAGGTCACGAACTGCAGCTGAGGACTAGTCGCGGGGCACCGCCAGCAGGTCCACATGGCCGATGACGCAGCCCTGCGCCATCGCCCGCGCCCGATGCCAATCGGCTGCGACTTCTGCCGATAAGCGCCCGCTCTCCACCGCCGCCTGCGCGGTGCCTTTCGCCAGCTCGGCGATCAGCTGACTGTCGCCGGCACCGAGCCGCCACGGGCTGTCTGCCGTCTCGATGGCGTAGCCCGCCGCCCCAAGGGCCTCGCCAAGGATGGTGGCGGCCTCCGCACCTGCGGCGGCGCCGAAGCCCTTGTCGGTGCCCTGATGGGCGCGGAAGGCGTCCGCGATTTCCGCATCCGCCGGATGCGGTGGCGACCACGCATCCCGGCCGTCGCACGTCAGCGCCGCATGGAGCACCACGCCGGTGCCGGCGAACGCTGCCGCGAAGCGTTGGCACCAGTCCGCCGACACGAGATCGTAGAAGGCCGAGGCGGTGACGAGATGGGGCTGGAAGGCCAGCGGCGCGGCTGGATCGGCGGCGATGTCGCGCAAAGCGAATTCCACCGTCACCTCCTTGCCCGCGAGATCGAGCACCAGCGTTCCGCCGTCCTCCCGCGAGCCGTCCGCGAAGGTGCGAAAGGCGGTCCGGGCGGCCTCGGCGAGGGTGTCGTCGTGGTCCACCAATATCCAGTGCTGGCGCGGTCCGAGCTTCGGCGCGAGGGCGCGGAGGTTGGAGCCGGAACCGGCGCCGAGATCGACGATGCGCTGCTCCGTGTGGGACGACAGCCGGGCGGCCAGCTTCGCCTCCAGCGCCGCCGATCGGGCGCGATGGTCGGCGGCCTCCCGCAGGGCGAGCCAGTCGGCGGAGAACGTCGCGGCAGGGGCGGGGGCCCATTCGCTCATCGGTCGGCGACCTCCATCAGAACCCGGCCGATCACGGCGACGGTGTCGGACCAGTCGGGCAGGGCGGTGCCGGCGGCGAAGGCGGCATCGGCCATCGCCCGCCGCCGCGCGGGATCGATGAGCAGCGCGCGCAGCGCCGCGGCGAGGGCGTTCGCATCGCCGGGCGGCACCTTCAGGCCGGCCCCGTCGGGAACGGTCTCGCCCGCCGCGCCGCCGGTGGTGCAGATGACCGGCAAGCCGCGCCGCAGCGCCTCGGCCAGTACCATGCCGTAGCCCTCATAGAAGGAGGGATGGACGAAGATGTCGGCGGCGGCATAGGCCTTATCCAGCGCCGCCACATGGAGCGCGCCGGCGAGGCGGATGCGGGGGCCGAACCCGGCCGCGCGCGCGGCGATCTCCCGCGCCGTCTCCGGCTCGAAATCCGGGCTGCCGACGATGGTCAGCGTCCAGTCGAGATCCGTGAGGCCGTCGAGGGCGTCGAGCAGCACGCCATAGCCCTTGCGGGGCGTCAGCGACCCCACCGCGATCAGGTGCGGCGGGTGGCCGTCCGCCGGCACGCGCGCCGCGGGGGCGGTGCCGGGCAAGGCGAGGGTGATCTTCTCCGGCGGCACGCCATAGCGCTCCACCAGCATCCGCCGCGTCTCCGGGCTGACGGCGATGACGGCGGCGGCGGCGGCAAGCGCCCCCGCCTCGCTTTCCAGCAGACGGGCCGCGACCTCCTCCGGAAGGCCGGTCTCCAGCGCGAGGGGATGATGTACCAGCGCCACCACGGGTCGGCCCAGCCGCCGCAGGGCCTCGCCCGGCAGGGCGCCGAGGGCGAGGCCATCGGCCAGCAGCACGGTGCCGGAAGGCGTCGCGGCAAGAGCGGCCAGAGCCGCCCCGATCTCGTCCGCCGTGGGACAGGGGAAGCTGCCCTTGAGCGAGAGCGGCGTCGCATCGAAACCCTGCGCCTTGAGACCGGCGAGGATGCGCCGGTCATAGGCATAGCCGCCGCTGGGGGTGTCGATGGCACCGGGATGGACCAGCGCCACCGCCGGCCGCGCGGGAGCGCTCACGCGGCGGGGCCGATATCGGCCTCGTACCAGGCACGGGCGACGTGGGATTCGTGCAGAGACACCCGGATGCGCACGATGCCGTCGCCCCCGGTGCCAAGATCGCCCGCGCGGGCAGCGGCGGCCATGTGGTCGAACACGTGGCGGGCCAGCACCTCGGTTGTGGTGTTGCGGCCGGCGAAGGCGGGCACCTCATCGAGGTTCTTGTAGTTGAGCGGACCGAGCACGCCCTTCAGCGCCTCGTGGGCGCGGGCGATGTCCACCACCACGCCCTCTTCGGTGAGGTCCTCGCGATAGAAGGCCACATCCACCACGAAGGTCGCCCCGTGCAGCGCCTGCGCCGGGCCGAACAGGTCGCCCCGGAAGGAATGGGCGATCATGATGTGGTCCCGCACCTCTACCGCATACATGGAATGTCCTTTCTGTCCGGTGGTCCGGCTTCAGCCGTATTTGACGACGGTGGCGATCCCTTCCGCACCGGCTGCGAGAATACGCGGCAGCCGGGCCGGCAGATCATTGAAGGCGACCTCCTCGGTGATGAGCGCATCGAGCCGGTCGTCGGCGAGGAGGTCCAGCGCCTTGAGCAGGCGGCGGCGCCGGCTCCAGCGCGGGCGGCGGGCCGGGCTCACGGCCCCCACCTGCGAGGAGAGAATGGCGAGCCGCTTGTGATGGAAGCCGCCGCCCAGCGCCACGTCCACCGGACGGTCGCCATACCAGCTCATCTCGATCACGCGGCCCTCGTCGCCGCAGCAGGCGAGGCAGGTGTTGAGGCCCGCCGAGGAGCCGGAGGTGTGGAAGACGAGATCGGCATCGAGATCGGTCGGGCCGGGCTCGGCGGGCAGGAAACCGGCGCCGAACGTCGCGGCCACCGCCGCGCGGGCGGGATCGGTGTCCACCACCGTCACCTCCGCGCCGGGCAGGCGGCCGCAGAGATAGGTGACCAGCAGGCCGACGAGCCCCGCGCCCACCACCACGATGCGGTCTCCGGGACCGGCGCCGCCGTCCCACACCGCGTTGAGGGCCGTCTCCATGTTGGCGGCGAGGGTGGCGCGCCGCGCCGGCACGGCATCGGGCACCGGGGTCAGCATCTCGGTGAGCGCCACAAAGCGCTCCTGATGGGGCGCGAGGGAGAAGACGCGGCGGCCGAGAAGCTCGGGCGGCCCCACTTCCACCGCGCCGACGGCGCAATAGCCGTACTTCACCGGAAACGGGAACTCGCCCTCCTGCAACGGCGCGCGCATGCGCTTGCGGTGGACGGGATCGGCGAGCCCGGCGGCCACCAGCCGCTCGGTGCCGCGGCTGATGGCGCTGTATTCGGTGCGCACCTGTGCGGTCGCCTCGTCCACCGCCGGCAACACGCCGGGCCTCAGCTCGCTGACGCCGGGCGCGACGTACCAGAGGGCGCGGGCGAAAACCGAAGCGTGGCAAGTTGACGCAGGATGAACGGCCATGCTTTGGCTCTCGTATACGCTTGGGGTTTCGTCGCCGCGGGCCGCCGGCACCCAGGGAGCTATGCATGTCTTCAAGGTCCGGTCCACTGTCCACGCTTCCAGAAAAACCCGCACACGCGTCGGCCACGCTGACGCCGGCCTTGATCCAGCCGCTCTCAACGCTCCGGCGGCGCCGTCTGTTCATGCTGGTCGCAAATCTCGCGACGGTGGGCCTCGTCCTCGCGGGCATGGTGGCGTTGGGCGCCCATGACGGCTTCTCGCTGGTGGATGGGCTGCTGCTGATCTGCGCGCTCGCCATCACGCCGTGGAATTCCATCGGCTTCTGGAATGCGGCGGTGGGGCTCTATCTGCTGCACGGGCGGCGCCGGGGCATCGAGGCGGCCGCGCCGTTTCTCGCCCCGCCTCTGCCCGAGGGGCCGATCACGGCGCGCACCGCCATCCTCCTCACCGTGCGCAATGAGGACCCGTCGCGGGCGCTGGCGCGGCTGAAGGCGGTGAAGGCCGACCTCGATCTCACCGGCCACGGCGGCGCCTTCGATTTCCATGTGCTCAGCGACACCTCGCGGCCGGAGATCGCCGCCGCCGAGGAGGCACTGGTGGCGGCGTGGCGGGCGCAGGAGGGGCCGTCCCGCATCTTCTACCGCCGCCGGGCCGACAATGTCGGGTTCAAGGCCGGCAACATCCGCGCCTTCTGCACGGATGCGGGCGATCGCTACGACTTCATGCTGCCGCTCGATGCCGACAGCCTGATGGGGGCGGACACCATCCTCTCCATGGTGCGCCTGATGGCGGCCTATCCGCGCCTCGGCATCCTGCAGAGCCTCGTGGTGGGGCTCCCCTCCCAGAGCGCGTTCGGGCGCATCTTCCAGTTCGGCATGCGCCACGGCATGCGCAGCTACACCCTCGGCGCGAGCTGGTGGGCGGGGGATTGCGGGCCGTTCTGGGGGCACAATGCGGTGATCCGCGTCGCCCCCTTCCGCGACGCCTGCCATCTGCCCGAGCTTCCCGGCGGCGCGCCATTCGGCGGGCCCGTGCTCTCCCACGATCAGGTGGAAGCGGTGCTCATGCGTCGCGCCGGCTACGAGGTGCGCGTGCTGCCGGTGGAGAGCGAGAGCTATGAGGAGAACCCGCCCGCGGCCACCGATTTCGTCGGCCGCGATCTGCGCTGGTGCCTCGGCAATCTCCAGTATCTGCGCCTGCTGACGGTGCCGGGCCTCGCAAGGAGCCTCCAGCCCATGAGCCGGTTCCAGCTCGTCTGGGCCATCCTGATGTTCGTGACGGTGCCGGCCCATCCGGCGCTTCTGGCGCTGCTGCCGATGGCGGCGGCGGAGGCAGGGCCGGCCTATCCCGCCGCGCTCGCTCTGGCGCTCTACGCCGGCATGATGGCGATGGCGCTCCTGCCCAAGCTCGCCGGTGTCGCCGACGTTTTGCTGACCTCGGGCGGCGTCGCCCGTTATGGCGGCGCGCTGCGCTTTGCCGGCTCGGTGGCGGTGGAGCTGGTGTTCTCCTTCCTGCTCAGCGCCATCACCGCCATGGCGGTGACGCTGGAGATGGTCCGCCTGCTGCTCGGCCGGGTGCGGGCCTCGTGGCGCGCGCAGGCGCGCGATGGCCACGGGGTGGACTTCGCCCATGCGGCCCGGGCGTTCTGGCCGCAGACGGTGTTCGGCCTCGCCGTTCTTGCCGCGCTGCTGGCGGTGCAGCCGGTGCTGGCGCTGTGGGCGGCGCCAGTGCTGGCGGGCTACGTGCTCGCCATTCCCTTCACCATGGCCACCGCCGATCCGCGCCTCGGCCGGCTGTGCGTGCGCCTTGGCCTGTGTGCCGTGCCGGAGGAGTTCCGCCCGAGCCGGGTGCAGCGCCTGCTGGCCGGCGAAAGCTTCGAGGCCCGCCGGGCGGCCTGATCTCGAACGGCGCAGAAACGAAAAGGCCGGGCGCGAGCCCGGCCTTTCCTGTTCTGTGCGATGGGGTGGGATCAGCGCCGGCCGAAGCCGCCGCCAAACCCGCCGCCGAAGCCACGACCACCGCCGAAGCCTCCGCCAAAGTGGTCTCCACCGCCCCAGCTGCCGCCGCCGCCGAAGCGATCGCCGCCGCCGAAGCCGCCGAAGTCGCGGTCGAAGCCGCCGGAGCCGAAGCTGTCGCCACGGCCATAGGCGTCGCCGCCGAAGCCGTCGCCGCCGTAGCTCGACACCCGCCGATTGCTATAGGAGCGGGCCTGCTCCTCGTGATCGAGGCTGGAGGTGTCGCGGGTGGTGTTCTGCCAGCCGGAGGTGGTGTGCTGGCTCCAGCTGCCATTGTCATTGTGCTGGTAGACGTTGCCGTCGTGGTCCACCGCCACATGGCCGTTGTCCCAGGCCACCGCATTGCCGGTCTTGGCATTGCCGGCGACGCCGCGGCTGTTGACGTTCACGTTGCCGTGGTTGTCGGTCACGCCGGTCTGGGAGGCGTGATAGGTGCCGGTGGTGGGGTTGGCGCCGGCGGATTCACGCCCGGCGGCGGCATTGCCGGTATAGGCGTTGCCTTCCACCCCGGCGCGGCTTTCGCCGCGGGCGCCGGTGGTGGGGTTGTAGCGGGCGTTCTCCCGTCCGGCGGCGTAGTTGCCGGAATAGGGATTGAACGCGGCGGCCGAGCGGCCGGCGAAGTTGGTGCCGTTGGCCGTGGTGCCGTGCCAGTCGCGGCCTGACCAGTCGGTGCCGTTCCAGGTGGTGCCCCAGGCGTGGTTGACGGTCGCGGCGCCGCCCCAGCGGCCATAGAGGTTGGTCTGGTTCAGGTTGGTGTAGCCCCAGTGGCCGCCCCACGGGCCGTAGGGTCCGTAAGGCCCATAGGGGCCATAGGGATGCCAGTAGGGACCCCAATAGGGATAGACCGCCGCGCCCCAGCCCCAGCCGGCGGCGAAGCCGAAGGCGAAGCCGGTGTCGAGGCCCAGCGCGAAGCCAGCGCCGACGCCGTAGGTGACCGGGCAGGAATACCAGTCGGCAAAGCCCACATAGCCGACGCAATTGTATCCGGTGCCGTAGACCACCGTGCCGCCGGGGGAGACGACGACGCCCATGTAGCCGGGGGTATAGCCCACCACCACCGCGTCCGGCGTCGAGCCGTAGATGCGGACGTAGGTGACGTAGTGCATCGGCGAGGACACCGGGATGGTGTAGATCACGTCCGGCACCACATCGGCGACCCGCCAGGGGCCGGCGGGATCGACGGCCGCGAACCAGGCGCCGTTGTTGACCGCATAGAAGCGGTCGGGGGCGAGGCGGATCACCGGCGTTGCGGTGTTCACCGCATAGGCGAGCGCGGTGCCACTGATGGGCTCGAACTTGGGCGCGCCCTCATAGGCGACCTTCAGCTCCACGCTGCGCTTCACGGTTGCGGTCTGCGGGATGGTGGCGGCGATGGCCGCTTCCTTCGCCTGCGGCGTGCCCGCGACGGAGACCAGCACGTTGGCCTTCGGATCGTTCGGCGAGATCTTCGAGAAGTCCTTGGGCAGCGCGTTGCTGGCGACGAAGGCCCACGGCCCCTTGAGGTCGGGCGCCTTGAACCAGCGGCCCGAGATCAGGACGTAATAGGAATTGGAGGTGGTCTCCATGAACACCGCATGATCGGCATTGTTCATGGTGAGCAGGTTGGTGCCCGCGACCGGGAGCATCTGCGGCTGGCCGTCGGTCTGGATCAGCTCGGACGGCTTGGTGACGGCGATGATGGCCGGGGCCGGGTTGATGGGCTTCTTGTCGTTGTTGAGCAGCGGATCGGCCGGGGTCTCGGCGATGGCGGCCTTGCCGGCGGAGGCGAGGGCATCGGAGACCTGAGGGGTTACGATCCAGGTGCCGCCGAGGTTCGGCGTCTCGTACCAGTGGCCGGCGGCTTCCAGATGATAGGTGCCGGCATCGTCCTTCAGCAGCAGCGGGCGGGTGTTGACGACCCGCTGGAAGCCGCTGACGCCCTTGATCGGGCGCAGCACCGGCTCGCCGGCGACCGGGACGAGGATCGTGGTCGTGGTGGCGAACAGGATCTGCGGCGGAGTGTTGTCCACCGGCTGGGTCTGGACCTTGGCCAGTTCCTGGTTCACCGCATAGCTCGCCTGGAGCTGGTCGAGCGGCACGGTCATGCCGTCGGGCGGCAGGCGGGTCTGGAGGGCGGAGCGGATTTCGCTCGCCTTGGCCGGCTCGGTGGGCACCTGCACGCCATCGATGGTGAAGGTGGCGAAATGGACGAGGCCGGCCGGCTTGTCGATGGCGACGCGGGTGGTGAACTTCACCATGCCGTAGGTCGGCGTCCCCGTCTTGACGCCGATGGCGACGGCGGCGCGGCCGGACATGGTGTCGCCGGTCCACACGTCGATCTGCGGCTGGTAGAGCTGGAGGACCTGATTGTCGGGCAGGTCATAGACGCGCGGCCAGGTCGGCGGCGCGGAGGGCGTGGCTCCGGGCTGGGCCTGCGCCTGAGGTGTCGACTGGGGTTGCTGGGCGTCGGCCGTCGCGGTCCACAGCATCGCCGCTGCAACCAGCGCGGCGGCTGAGGCGCCGCTCCAAAGTCGCTTCATGAACTCCCTCCCTCCCGAAACACCGGGGCGCGCACACCTACCATGTTCGCAGTCGAACGTCAGCGTGGCCGCGCGGCGCCTGCGGGTTGCTCCGCCCGGCCGTGGCGCGCGAGGCATCAAGCTCAGCCAGCCCGGGCGCAGCTGCGCTGCCAAGAGAGGCGCGGCCCCTGCCACGACAGGCTGATGGCCTTGCGCGCCGGGCAGGCCCGCGTCGCAGCGTCTGCCCCGCCGCGATCCCAATAGTCGCGCCACTGGTAGGCGACGTTGCGTGCCGCAGGCTGGTCCGCCTTCGCCATGGCGGGAGCGGCATCGCCGGGGAAGGCACGCACGAGGTCGCCGCCACCCCAGGCGGCGATGGCGATGAAGGTGGTGGCGGCAGCCGCGATCAGGGATGAGGTCTTCATGGCAGGGTCCGGGGCAGCTCTTTGTTCGACGTCGCGTGGCCGGCTTAGAACGCCGGACCGAGGCAGGTCGTCCCCTCAATGGAGGATGTTTTCATCCTGCTTGTACGACGCCGGGGCTGAACCCGTGCCGACACGGGCCTTTACCTTCCGTTCATCTTTTCGCGAGCGCGGCACGCGATGCTGCGTCGCCGCACGTCAAAAAGGTGGGCGGGGGCGGCTCCGATTTGAAATTCCAGTCTTGATCTCTGCCGTTAGCCGGAGTTCGCTTGGGCTGCGGCGCGCCTTCAATGCGCCGCGGGGGAGCCGGATCCGCCCGGTTTCGATCGGCCTTGGCGGTGAATTCGGCCCCTGAACCTGTGCTGGATGCGTGCCAACTGCCCGGTCGCGACGGGCGGAGGCGCGCGGGGGAGACTGGGCAATGAACAAATACGTCGCCGAGTTCATCGGAACCGCGGTACTCGTCCTTTTCGGCTGCGGCTCCGCCGTGCTCACCGGCTACGGCTCCGCGCCCATCGGGATGCTCGCCATCGCCTTCGCCTTCGGCCTTGCCGTGACCTCCATGGCCTACGGCATCGGCCATGTATCCGGCTGCCACATCAATCCCGCCGTCACCATCGGCGTCTGGGCGGCCGGCCGCATCCCCACCTCCGAAGTGCCGAAATACTGGATCGCCCAGATCCTGGGCGGCATCGCCGGCGCCGCCATCCTGTTCATGATCGCTTCCGGCAAGCTGGCCGGCTTCGATGTGAAGACCGCCGGTCTCGGCCAGAACGGCTGGGGCGAGGGCTATATCGGCGGCTACGGCCTCGGCGCCGCGATCCTCGCCGAGCTGGTGGGCACCTTCGTGTTCCTGGTGGTGATCCTCGGCTCCACCTCCAAGGCCGGCATCACCCAGGCGGCCGGTCTCGCCATCGGCCTGTCGCTGGTGATGATCCACATCGTCTTCATCCCCGTCACCGGCGTGTCGGTGAACCCCGCCCGCTCCATCGGCCCGGCCCTGTTCGCGGGCGGCAAGGCCATCTCCCAGCTCTGGCTGTTCATCGTGGTGCCGCTGGTGGGCGCCTATCTCGCCGGCCTTCTGTTCAAGCTGAAGGTGCTCGAGGACTGAGGCTCCGTCGGCAGGACGCATAAAAAGGGGGCGCGCCGGCAAGGCGCGCCCCCTTTCCGTTTGCCGGGTCGGGGCTCCCGGCAACCCCCCGCTCCGGGATCACGTCACTCGGCGGCGACAGGGCCCGCTGGGTTCTTCTGCTGCTGGGCCGTCTCCGCCGCCTTGGTCCGGGTCTCGTGCTCCAGCGCCGCCTTCACGCCCGCCCCGTACTCCGGGTGGACCTTGGTGAAGAGGGCGATCTGCCG
Organism: Xanthobacter aminoxidans; assembly: GCF_023571765.1. Lineage (GTDB taxonomy): Bacteria > Pseudomonadota > Alphaproteobacteria > Rhizobiales > Xanthobacteraceae > Xanthobacter > Xanthobacter aminoxidans. The sequence goes on from NZ_JAMJXC010000001.1 coordinate 454,001, forward strand.
GTCGGCGATCTCCTGCGGAATGCCGTACATGGCCGCCGCGAGGTTGCTGAAGAGCCGCTGGCGCTGGCCGGCATCGAACAGCTCGAACAGGGCGCGCGGCTGGGAGAAGTCGTCATTGCCGATGCGGTGGCTGTAGCGCTCGGCATCGCCCGAGATCTTCAGCGGCGGCTCGGCATATTTGGCATCCTCGGCGGCGCCGTTGAACGAGTTGGGCTCGTAATAGGCGTCGGTATTCCCGGTCATCTGCGGGAAGAACCGCATGGCGCCGTCCTTGTGGTAGTGATGCACCGGGCACTTGGCGGCGTTCACCGGCAGGTGCTCGTAATGCGTGCCCAGGCGATAACGGTGGGCGTCCGCATAGGAGAAGATGCGGGCCTGCAGCATCTTGTCCGGCGAGAAGGAGATGCCGGGCACGATGTTGGACGGCGAGAAGGCCGCCTGCTCGATCTCGTTGAAATAGTTCTCCGGATTGCGGTTCAGCTCCATGACGCCGATGTCGATGGGCGGATACTCGCCGTGCGGCCACACCTTGGTGAGGTCGAAGGGATTGTAGGAGGTCTTCTCCGCATCCATCTCCGGCATCACCTGCACCTGCACCTTCCACTTGGGAAATTCGCCGCGCTCGATGGCGGTGAACAGATCCTCCTGCGTGGATTCGCGGGTGCGGCCCACCACCTCGGTGGCCTCGCCATTGGTCCAGTGCTTGTGGCCCTGCAGGGTCTTGAAGTGGAACTTCACCCAGAAGCGCTCGCCCGCCTCGTTGATGAAGGAATAGGTGTGCGAGCCGTAGCCGTTCATGTTCCTGACGCCCACGGGCAGGCCGCGGTCGGAGAACAGGATCGTCACCTGGTGCAGGCTTTCCGGGGAGAGGGACCAGAAGTCCCACATGGCGGTGGGAGAGCGCAGATTGGTCTTGGGGTGGCGCTTCTGGGTGTGGATGAAGTCCGGGAACTTGTAGGCGTCGCGGACGAAGAAGACCGGGGTGTTGTTGCCCACGAGGTCCCAGTTGCCCTCGGGGGTGTAGAACTTCAGCGCGAAGCCGCGCACGTCGCGCTCGGCATCCGCCGCGCCGAGTTCGCCGGCCACCGTGGAGAAGCGGGCGATCATCGGCGTCTGCGCGCCGGGCTGGAGGGCCTTCGCCTTGGTGTATTTCGAGATGTCGCCGGTGATGGTCAGCGTCCCATGGGCGCCCCAGCCCTTGGCGTGCACCACGCGCTCGGGAATGCGCTCGCGGTTCTGGTGGGCGAGCTTCTCCAGGAGCTGGTAGTCCTGCATCAGCACCGGACCGTGCGGACCGGCGGTGAGCGAATTCTGGTTGTCGGCGATGGGATTGCCGGCGGTGGTGGTGAGGGTGGGTCGCGTCATGAAGGGCTCCCTGCTTGGATTCGCGCCGTGACGGCTGCGGATCATCCGGAGCGCAGGATGGCCGTGAGTTGGAATAAGCACAAATCAGATTGCATTGAGTTTTTGATAAGGTAATCTTATCACGTGCTCTCCACCCGTCAGCTCCGCTACTTTGACGCCCTCGCCCGCCACCGTCATTTCGGCCGTGCGGCGGAGGAATGCGCCGTCACCCAGCCGGCCCTTTCCATGCAGATCCGCGAGATGGAGGAGGCGCTCGGCGTGCGCCTCGTCGAGCGGGGGCGCAGCGGTGTGCGGCTGACGCCGGTGGGGGAGGAGGCGGCCTCCCGCGCCCGCGGCGTGCTCGCGGCCCTCGCGGACATGGAGCGCACCATCCGCGATCGCGGGCGCCTGCTGGAAGGGCGGATGCGGCTCGGCGTCATCCCCTCCATCGCGCCCTATCTCCTGCCGCGCCTGCTGCCGGAGATGGCGGGCCGCTGGCCGGGCGTCGAGATCGCGCTGCGGGAGAGCCAGACCGAGCAATTGGTGAACGACCTCGCCCATGGCGACCTCGACCTCGTCATCCTTTCCCTCCCGGTGGAGCACCCGGCGCTGGAGACCAAGGCGCTGTTCGAGGACCCGTTCCTGCTCGCCGTTCCCGAAAGTTCGGCGGATTTTCCGGGCGAGACCGCGGCCGCCGAGGACATCCTCGCCGCCGACCTCCTGCTGCTGGAGGACGGCCACTGCTTCCGCGACCAGGCGCTCAACGTCTGCCGCAAGGTGGATGCCCGCCAGCTGCGGCGCTTCGGCGCCTCCAGCCTGTCCACGCTGGCTCAACTGGTCGCCAACGGGCAGGGCGTGACGCTGCTGCCGCAGATGTTCGTAGCATCAGAGGGCGGGCGCATCCCGCGCGTGCGGCTGCTGCGCTTTCCCGATCCCGCTCCGTCGCGCACCATCGGCCTCGTCTGGCGGCGCACGTTGCCGTTCCGCGACGACGTGGAGCAGGTCGCCGCCATGGTCCGGGCCTGCCGCCCGGCTGTGCAAGACGGCGAAGACCGGCGCTCTGCCTTGCTTTGACCCGCGTTCGCGGCTAAGCCCCGCGCAAAGACGGGGATCCTATGGCTCAGGACGGACTTTCCTACCGCGACGCGGGCGTGGACATCGATGCGGGCAACCGGCTGGTCGATCTCATCAAGCCGCTGGTGAAGGCCACCGCCCGGCCGGGCGCCGACGCGGACATCGGCGGCTTCGGCGGCGTGTTCGACCTGAAGGCGGCGGGATTCGCCGATCCCCTCCTCATCGCCACCACCGACGGCGTGGGCACCAAGCTCAAGATCGCCATCGATACCGGCGTGCACGACACCATCGGCATCGACCTCGTGGCCATGTGCGTCAACGACCTCGTGGTGCAGGGCGCCGAGCCGCTGCTGTTCCTCGATTATTTCGCCACCGGCCGCCTCGCGCCGGATGTGGGCGCCCATATCGTCGCGGGCATCGCGCGGGCCTGCAAGGCAGCCGGCTGCGCCCTCATCGGCGGCGAGACGGCCGAGATGCCGGGCATGTACCGCGACGGCGACTATGACCTCGCCGGCTTCTCCCTCGGCGCCGTCGAGCGCACCGAGCTTTTGCCGCGCAAGGATGTTGGCCCGGGCGACGTGATCCTCGGCCTCGCCTCGGACGGCGTGCATTCCAACGGCTATTCGCTGGTGCGCCGCATCGTCGAGCGTTCCGGCCTCGCCTGGACCGACGAGGCGCCCTTCAACAAGGGTCAGAACCTCGGCACCGCGCTCCTCACGCCGACCCGGCTCTATGTGAAGAGCGTACTCTCCGTCATCCGCGCGACCGGCGCGGTGAAGGCCCTCGCCCATGTCACCGGCGGCGGCATCACCGAGAACCTGCCGCGCGTGCTGCCGGCCGGGACCATCGCCCGCATCGACCTCTCCAACCTCATCGTCCCCCCGGTCTTCCGCTGGCTGGCCAGCGTCGGCGCGGTGGCGCCGGAAGAGATGCTGCGCGCCTTCAACTGCGGCGTCGGCATGGCCGTGGTGGTGCCGGTGGAGCGCGAGGAAGAGGTGGCCGACGCCTTCGCCGCCGCGGGCGAGACAGTGATCCGCCTCGGCGTCATCGAGCCCGGCGCCGGCGCGGCCCATGTGGTCTATGACGGGGCCGCCGACTTCGGGTTCGCGTCATGAGCGAGGCGGCGCCGAAACGCACCGCGATCCTCATCTCCGGTCGCGGCTCCAACATGGCGGCTTTGGTGAAGGCCGCCGAGGCGCCGGATTTTCCGGCCGAGATCGCGCTGGTCCTTTCCAACCGCGAGGACGCCGCCGGCCTCGACTTCGCCAAGGAGCACGGCGTGCCGACCCTCGTGCTGTCGCACAAGGGCTATTCCGACCGCCTCGCCTTCGACGCGGCCCTCGACGCCTATCTGAAGGCCGAGGGCATCGAGATCGTCTGCCTCGCCGGCTTTATGCGCCTGCTCACCCCCTGGCTGGTGGAGCGCTGGCGCAACCGGATGATCAACGTCCACCCTTCGCTCCTGCCGAGCTTCAAGGGCCTGCACACCCACGAGCGGGCGCTGGAGGCGGGGGTGCGGTTCCACGGCTGCACCGTTCATTTCGTGCGCGCCGAGATGGACGAGGGGCCGATCATTCTCCAGGCGGCCGTGCCGGTGGAAGCCGACGACACGCCGGACGTCCTCGCCGCTCGCGTGCTGGCGCAGGAGCACGTGATCTACCCCAAGGGGCTGGAGCTTCTGGCCGCCGGCCGGCTGAAGGTCGCCGACGAGCGGGTGGAGATCACCGGCGCCAAGGGCGGTCTGCCGCCGCTGGTTTCGCCAGGGGTGTGAGGTCGAATGGGGCGCGGGAGCTGGGCGATCATTCTGCTGGCGCTCCTCGCTCCGGCTGCCGGGCGGGCTGAGGCCCCTTCCTCCTGCGTTTGCGATGAAGAAGGCGCACTGTCCGGCTGGAGGCGGGCCTACCTTCAAGCCCGGTTCGGGAATTGCGACTCTCCTGATCTCCAGAATTCAGACGATCGCCAGGTTGGGCGGGTCACATACGGCGGCGTCTACCGCGACGCGTCCGTAACCCCGATCTCCGCGAACATCATAGGCGACGTGGCCAGCCTGAGCGACATCCTCACCTTCAACCGGGCGCTCAATCCCGATGGTTCCATAAATGCCACGGTCAACAGCAGCCGTCCTCCTCTGATCGTTCTTCAATATCTGGATCAGAAGATTCAGGTGAGATATGTCCCCGGTCGTTCAATTCAGTACGTCGCCGATGCAGACGCTCCGCCAGCGCACGACCAATCTGTGAGGAAAATGTCATTTTTCGTTTCGTCGTCTGACGACGAATTGAAGAGTGCCGCAAAGGCGTTCTTGCCGGAAGACAATTACATTGTGGATCGGGAAGCGCTGCCGAACGGATGTGGATTGGCGCGATACCGACTGTCGACGAACGTAGCCGCAACCTTCGTTCGGATCATGCCGGATGCCAGCCTCGCCTCACGGGCGCGCTGCATCCTGACCGGCACGCTCTATCATTACGGCTTCTCGGGCGCAGCTTATGTCTACGGCTCTCCACTCACCGAAGTGGACGAGAAAGGCCACGCAGTACCGGCCCTGAAGGACCGCTGGTTCGCCCTCGCCGGCCCCGAGGGGCGTGCATTCGCGCCAATGCCGGGCGTGAACCGGTGCGACGCCGCCCGTGACCTCAGCAGACTACCGGTCCAATAGCTCCGGCGATCCCGCAAGCCGTTTCCTTCCTCTAAACCCCGACCTTCACCACCCGCACCTTGTTGTCATGAAAGGCCGCGCCGCCCACCGGTGCCACCGGATCGGCGCCTGTCAGCGTATTGATGCCGTGCCCGCCGCGATGGGCACCGGCCGGCTGGATCTGCTCGGAGACCACGACACCGCGCCGCAGCCCGTCGAACAGGCGGACGCGCAGTTCCACTCGCCCGCGCGGGTTCTCCACCGCCACCAGATCGTCCTCGGCCACACCCAGCGCCGCTGCGTCATCCGGATGGACCAGCAGGGAAGGCGCGCCCTCCTTCTCCTGCGAGGTGGGGGTCTCGGTGAAGGAGGAGTTGAGGAAGTTGCGGGCCGGCGCGGTGACGAGCCGGAAGGGATGGGCTGCATCCGCCTCCTCGATCACCGCCCAATGGTCGGGCAGGGCCGGCATGTCCGCCACCGGGCCGAACTTGCCGGGCGCGGGGAATGCGAGGTTCGCCCAGTCCACCGCGAGGTGGAAGCGCTTGTCGCGGTGGGCGAAACCGTCGAGGAAATGGGCGGCGCGGAAGTCTTGGCCCACGTCCATGAAGCGGGCGTCCTCCAGCGCTTCCACCGGACCGCGACCGCTCTCGCGCAGGGTCCAGTCGATCAGCTCGCGGGCGGTCATGGCGAAGCCGGGGTGCTCGGCGCCGAGGCGTGAGGCCAGAGCGCAGATCACGTCGTGGTTGGTGCGGCACTCGCCCGGCGGCTCGACCAGCTTGGTGCCGATCTGGATGTGGGGATGGCCGCCCGCGCCGTAGATGTCGTCATGCTCGGTGAACATGGTGGCGGGCAGCACGATGTCCGCCATCTTCGCCGTATCGGTCATGAACTGCTCGTGGACCGCGACGAACAGGTCGTCCCGCGCGAAGCCGCGCTTCACCTTGTCCTGCTCGGGGGCGACGGCGACCGGATTGGTGTTCTGGATGAACAGCGCCGCCACCTTGCCGCCGCCCGCCAGCGCATCTTCCTCGCCCATCAGGATGGGGCCGATGCGGGACTGGTCGAGGGCGCGCACGGTGGGATCGAGTCGGTCCAGCCCCTCGATCATCTTCTTGCGCCAGCCATAGGTGCCGGACATGGAGTGCAGCGCGCCGCCGCCGAGATGCTGCCAGCTTCCGGCCACCACCGGGATGGACGCCACCGAGTGCATGTTCACCGCGCCATTGCGGCTGCGGGAGAAGCCATAGCCGATGCGGAAATAGGAGGCGGGCGTCGTGCCCACGAGCCGCGCATAGGCCTCGATTTCATCGACCGGCAGGCCGCAGAGCGCGGAGGCCCATTCGGGCGTGCGGGTGGCGAGATGCGTCTCCAGCGCGGCAGCGTCGCGGGCGTAGCGCTCCAGATAGGCGCGGTCGGCGAGGCCGTCGCGGAAGAGCACGTGCATCACCGCGCAGGCCAGCGCCCCGTCGGTGCCGGGGCGGATGAGGAGGGGAATGTCCGCCTGCTCCATGGTGGGCGTCCGATAGACATCCACCACCGCGATCTTGGCGCCGTGCTTCTTCCGGGCGTGGATGGCATGGGTCATCACGTTGACCTGCGTGGACACCGCATTGGTGCCCCACAGGGTGATGAGGCCGGAAGAGGCCATCTCGCTCGGGTCCACGCCGGAGATTTGGCCGGCGCCGGCCATGTAGCCGCTCCAGGCGGGATTGACGCAGATGGACGCGAAGAAGCGCGAATAGCGCTTCACATGGGTCAACCGGTTGATGCCGTCGCGCATCACGAGGCCCATGGTGCCGGCATAATAGTACGGCCAGACGGACTCGGCGCCGTGCTCGCGCTCGGCCTTCAGGAGGCCTTCGGCCACCCGGTCCAGCGCCTCGTCCCACGAAATGCGGGTGAACTGGCCCGAGCCCTTGGGGCCGGTGCGCAGCAGGGGACGGGTCAGGCGGTCCGGGTGGTTCGCCCGCTCGGCATAGCGGGCGACCTTCGCGCAGATGACGCCGGCGGTATAGCGCTGATCCTTGGAGCCATGCACCCGGCCGATGCGGCCGTCGGCCATCACGTCCACCTTCAGGGCGCAGACGGACGGGCAGTCATGGGGACAGACGGACGGGTGGGTCGCAACCGGGCTGTGGGCGGTGTGCGAAACGGTCGGGGCATGGACGTTCATGGCCCCGAGACAATAAAGGGGGCGACGCGTTCCGTCGCCCCCTTTTCAGGTCTTACGTTAGGAGAGGCTCAGGCGCCGTGCCCGGCCTCGGCGGCGCGGTCGCGCTCCCGGTTGCGCAGGACGTAGCCGAGCCCCAGCACGAAGAGCGCTCCGATGGTGCTGGCCACATAATGGGGCAGGGCGGCCGGGTGGAGCCCGTCCTCCGCCACCTTCACCAGCGCCGGGTTGATGTGCTGCAGGTAGCTGAGCGCCATCACGTCGCCCACCAGCATCTCCCCCGCGATCCAGCCGAGCAGCGCCGCGCCAGCCCAGATGAGGATCGGGAAGCGTGTGAGCAGCGAGAGCAGCAACTGCGAGCCGAAGATGATGAGCGGGATGGTCAGCAGCAGGCCGAACACGAACAATTCCCAATGCCCGCGGGCGGCGGCGGCGATGGCCACCACATTGTCGAGGCTCATGACCGCGTCGGCGATGGCGATGGTTCGCACCGCCTTCCACAGGCTGTCCGAAGCGGCCACCTCGTGGGCATCGCCGCCGTTGTCGGTGACGAGCTTGATGGCGATCCAGAACAGCAGGAGCCCGCCCACCACCTTCAGGAACGGCACGCCGAGCAGGTAGGACACCGCCAGCGCGAACAGGATGCGCAGGCCCACCGCCGCGCCAGCCCCGAGCAGGATGCCCCATTTGCGCTGTTTCGCCGGCAGCGAGCGGCAGGCCAGCGCGATCACCACCGCATTGTCGCCGGACAGGAGCAGGTCGATCCAGATGATCTGCAGAAGGGCGACCCAGAAGGTCGGCGCGGTGAAATCCATCGTCCACTCCATGGGGTGCAGGCGGGTGATGCGGGCGGGGCCCTCGGGTTTGGGCGCGCCGCAGTTATTATTACGTTGCGTCATGTTGATGACGCAGCAGATCTTCCGTTACGTCAATTAAAGGGCAGAAAAAAGGGGCCGGATGCGGCCCCTTTCGTCTCGATCGTCTCAGACTGCGAGGTCGTCGTGGGCGTGCGCGCGCCGACCCTTGTACCAGCGCAGGGCCAGCGCGAGGCCGACCACAAGCGCGGCGCCTCCAGCCGAAACGATGCGGTGGAGGTGATGGGTGGTCTCTTCGCCCAGGCGCTCGATGATGGCCACATCGCCGAGCAGCATGTCGCCGGCCACCCAGCCGAGCAGCGCCGCGCCGGCCCAGACCAGCAGCGGGAAGCGGTTGATGAGGGCCATCACCAGCGACGAGCCGGCGATGATGAGCGGAATGGAGATGGCGAGGCCGAAGACCAGCAGGAACCAGTTGCCGTCGGCGATGGCGGCCACGGCCACCACGTTGTCGAGGCTCATGACGATGTCGGCCACCGCCACCGTGCCCACGGCCTTCCAGAGGTTGTCGCTGGATTGAATGGCCTCTTCGCCGCCCTCGTCGGGGCTGGCGAGATCCACCGCGATCCACATGAGGGCGAGCGAGCCCACGAGCTTCAGCCACGGCAGGGCCAGAAGTGTCGCGACGATGCCGGTGAAGATGATGCGCAGGCCGACGGCCACGCCGGCGCCGAGGATGATGCCCGTGCGGCGCACCTTCTCCGGCAATGAGCGGCAGGCGAGGGCAATCACCACCGCGTTGTCGCCGGACAACAGGACGTTGATCCATATGATCTGCAGCAGTGCCAGCCAGAGCACTGGTGAATCGAGCGACATGATCCCTACCCCGGGCCATTAGAGCGTCAGCGTCACCGCCAGATTGTATTCTGCGTCTGGTGCGCCGTATTTTGGATTTTGACGCTACGTTATTCTGCCGGAAGGGAACGCTCAACAAAAACCGGACGCCGCGGCGCACAAATTCGATCGCGCGCCGCGGAATCCTAATCAAATACCAGTTCAGCCGACGATTTCATTGCCGGAGAAGAACTGGGCGATCTCCACCTTCGCATTGTCGGTGCTGTCGGAGCCGTGGGCGGAATTCGCCTCGATGGACTCGGCGAACAGCTTGCGGATGGTGCCCTCGGCGGCGTTCGCCGGGTTGGTGGCGCCCATCACTTCGCGGTACTTGGCGACGGCGTTCTCGCCTTCGAGAACCTGCACCACCACCGGGCCGGAGGTCATGAAGGCCACGAGGTCGCCGAAGAAGGGGCGCTCCTTGTGGACGGCGTAGAAGGTCTCGGCCTCCTCGCGCGTCATGCGGATGCGCTTCTGGGCCACGATCTTGAGGCCTGCATTCTCGATGACGGCATTGATGGCGCCGGTGAGGTTCCGACGCGTGGCGTCGGGCTTGATGATCGAGAAAGTGCGCTCGATCGCCATGGGGGACCGTCCTGTCTGTTCATGGAAAAGGAATGCCGCGAGCATCCCGCGGATGGCGCGGCTCTTAGCAGGGGGGCGCCCAAGGGGCAAGGGAAGGGGCGAAATGCCCCGCCCTCAGCGGTCCTTCAGCACCCCGTCGATGGCCCGCTCCACCGCGGCGGAGGCATCGAACGCCACCGGCACGCCGAGCACCCGCGGCCAGAACAACGGCTCCTTGATGGCCCCCAGGAATTGCGCCGCCGCCAGCTGCGGATCGCTGGTGGCGAGGCGGCCTTCCCCGGCGAGGGTGGCGAAATAGGCGCCGAGGCCCTTCAGCGCCGGCTCCTTGCCCACGGCGAAATAGGCTTGCGACAGTTCGGGAAAGCGCGGCGCCTCGGCGATCACCAGCCGCAGCAGCGGCACAACGTCCGGCCGCTCCCAATGCTCGGTGAGACGCCCCACATAGGCGCGCAATACCGCTCGGGGATCGCCGGCGGTGTCGCCGGGCAGCATGGGCGCGCGGGTGAAGTGGGACCATGCGTCGTCGATGACCGCGGCGAACAGCTCGGCCTTGCCGGGAAAGTGCTGGTAGAGCGTGCGCTTGGAAACGGGGGCGGCCGCTGCGACGGCGTCCATGGAGGTGCCCTCATAGCCGCGCTCCAGAAACAGCCGGCGCGCGGCGGCGCGGATGCGCGGCACGGTGGTGCGGCGGTCGCGCCCCGTGCGGGCGTCAGCCGGTGCGAAATCGGTCGCGGCGCCCGGCACGGGCGGAGGGGAGGGACTGTCGCTTGACATAAGTACACTATACGGTGTAGTTTACATTCATGGCCAGCGCGGGTCCGCCTGGCTGTACCCTTCTTTCCCCTTCATATGAGGTCCCCCATGGACCATCGCTCCCTCGGTCGCTCGGGTCTGTCCGTGTCCGCCATCGGTCTCGGCTGCATGGGCATGTCTGAATTCTATGGGCCGAGCGACGACGAACAGTCGCTCGCGACCCTAGCAGCCGCTCTCGACCTCGGCATAAATTTCTTCGACACGGCCGACATGTACGGCGTCGGCCACAACGAGCGCCTGCTCGGCCGCTTCCTGAAAGGGCGGCGCGACAGGATCATCCTCGCCACCAAGTTCGGCAATGTGCGCGGCCCCAATGGCGAGCGCCTCGGCGTCTCCGGCACGCCGGACTATGTGCGCTCCGCCTGCGACGCCAGCCTCGAACGGCTCGGCATCGACACCATCGACCTCTATTACCAGCATCGCGTGGACCCCAAGACACCCATCGAGGAGACGGTGGGCGCCATGAAGGGGCTGGTGGAGGCCGGCAAGGTGCGCTTCCTCGGCCTCTCCGAATGCTCGGTGGCGACGCTGCGCAAGGCACACGCGGTGCATCCCATCTCCGCGGTGCAGATCGAATACTCCCTGTGGAGCCGTGATCCCGAAGAGGACATGCTGGCGGCCTGCCGCGAGCTTGGCGTCGCCTTCGTCGCCTATTCCCCGCTCGGCCGCTCCTTCCTGACCGGTGCGGTGACGAGCCCCGACACGCTCGCCGCCGACGATTTCCGCCGCGCCAATCCCCGCTTCAGCGGCGATGCGCTCAAGGCCAACCTCACGCTGGTGGAGGCGCTCAAGGACTTCGCCGCAGGGAAGGGGGCGACCAGTGCGCAGATCGCTTTGGCCTGGATCCTCAACAAGCAGGACAACGTGATCCCGATCCCCGGGACGCGGCGGCAGAAGTATCTGGAGGAGAACGTGGCTGCGACCCGCATCCGCCTCTCGCCGGAGGAGGTCGCCACCCTCGACGCGCTCTTCGCACCCGAGGCCGTGGCCGGCACCCGCTATCCCGAGGCCGCCATGGCGATGCTGAATCTCTGACGCCGGACGTCTGATCCGCCCGCGATTTCTGAAGGCCCGCGACCTGTTCGCGGGCCTTTCCTATTCCCATGGGGAAAGTTTCTGGGCGGCGGGCGCGCCGGGAGGTTCACAGTCCCGATTTCACATGCTAGACATGGTGCATGTGAATATAACATTTCATCATTTGTGAAATGTGAAATCGGGAGCACGTTCCATGATCACCCGCCGCGCCCTCCTCGCCACCGCGCTCGCCGGCGCGGCCGCGGCCCCGTTCGGCGCCGCGCCGTCGCTGGCCCAGCAGGGGCCGAACACGCTGCTGAACGTCTCCTACGACATCTCCCGTGAGCTGTTCACGGCCATCAATGCCGAGTTCATCCCGTTCTGGAAGGAGAAGACCGGCCAGCAGCTGACGGTGAACCAGAGCCACGCCGGCTCCTCGCGGCAGGCCCGCGCGGTCATCGAGGGGCTGGAGGCGGACGTGGTCACCTTCAACCAGGTGATCGACGTGGATACGCTCGCCAAGGCCGGCTATGTGGCCAAGGACTGGGCGAAGAAATTCCCCAATTCCGCCTCGCCCTATTATTCCTTCCCGGCCTTCCTCGTGCGCGCGGGCAACCCGAAGAACATCAAGGACTGGTCCGACCTCGTCCGTGACGACGTGAAGGTGATCTTCCCGAACCCCAAGACCTCGGGCAATGCGCGCTACACCTATCTTGCCGCCTATGCCTATGCGCTGGAGCAGAACAAGGGTGACGCCGCCAAGGCGGATGCCTTCGTGAAGAAGCTGCTTGCCAACGTCCCGGTGTTCGACACCGGCGGCCGTGCGGCCACCACCACCTTCGTGGAGCGTGACACCGGCGACGTGCTGGTGACCTTCGAGGCCGAGACCCGCACCATCGAGGGGCTCTATCCCGACAAGAAGCTCCTCACGGTCGTGCCATCCGTGAGCCTTCTCGCCGAGTTCCCGGTGGCGGTGGTGGACAAGGTGGTGGACAAGCGCGGCTCCCGCGCCTCCGCCACGGCCTATCTCGAGTTCCTCTATTCTCCGGCCGGGCAGACGGTGGCGGCCAAGGCCTTCCACCGGGTGGTGGACCCCAAGGTGGTCGAGGAATTCAAGGGCCAGTTCCCGCCCATCCGCCTCGTGAAGGTGGAGGACGTGTTCGGCGGGTGGGAGAAGGTGCAGGCCACCCATTTCGCTTCCGGCGGCAAGCTCGACAGCCTGTTCGTGGGCAAATGACCGTGTGACGCGTCGGGCGCGGGGCGCGGGGCGCGGGGCTCGGGGCGTGTCGCATTCCCGCCAGTCCGGCAATTCGCGCCGGCGTCCCTCGGGGGCGCCGGCGTTTCTGCATCTGCTATTCCCTTGAACGGCCGAAGCTTTCCGATGGCTTTGATGGGACGGCATGCAATTTGAATGGCTCCAGGGAACGCCCACCGAGCCGCGAGCCGTCATGTCCGAAGCCGCCGAAGTCGAAGTCCTCGATATCCCGCAGGTCTACACCCACCACGTCTTCTGCTGCTTCACCCAGCGGCCGCCGATGCATCCGCGCGGCTCCTGCGGGGCCAACGGTGCGCAGCCCTTGTGGGAGCGTCTGGGCAAGAAGCTGGAAGCCTCCGGCCGCCGCGACATCGCCATGACCTCCGCCGGCTGCCTGAGCTTCTGTCAGGCGGGGCCGATCATGGTCGTCTATCCCCAGGGCATCTGGTACACGCCCAAGACCCCCGAGGACATCGACGAGATCGTCACCGAGCATCTCCTCGGCGGCAAGCCGGTGGAGCGGCTCATCATCGTTCCCCGCATCTGAAAAGTCTGCGGGCAACGTCCTCACTGCTGTCATCGCCCGCCTTGTGCGGGCGATCCACGGTCGGGCCGGGACGGCTTTCCGGCAATCCGGACAAGCGGAGAGGTGGATCCCCCGGACGAGCCGGGGGATGACGGCTAATCACATCGAAGGCCGCGCCTCACGCCTTGGCGGGATCGGCGAGGCGGAAGGTGAGGCGCACGCAGGTGCCGCGATCGCGCGGGTCGAATGTCGGCTCGCAGCCGAGCTTCATGGACATGGCCTTGACGATGCGGTTGCCGAGGCCCGTGGACTTCGCGGGCTTTTCCGGGGAGATACCGGCGCCGTCGTCTTCCACGGTGAAGTCGAGCCGGTCGCCCATGCGCTTCAGCTTCACCCGCACCGGCCCCTCGCCGTCGGGATAGGCGTATTTCATGGCATTGATGACGAGTTCGGTGGCGATGATGCCCAGGGCCACGCCACGATCGGGGTCAATGTGGATGGGGTCCGCATCATAGGTGAGGGTGATGCCGCCGTGCTCGCGGTGCGCCGACACCTGAAGGTCGTCCAGCAGCGAGCCGATATACTGGTCGAGCGCAACGGTTGCGATCTGGTCGGAGGTGTAGAGGCGCCGGTGCACCTGTGCGACGGCGGAGACGCGGTTGCGGGCGGAATTCAGCGCTTCCTTCACCCGGGGCTCATCGGTGGCGCCGGCCTGCACGTTGAGCAGCGAGACGATGATCTGCAGCGAGTTGCCGACGCGGTGGTTCATCTCGCGCAGCAGCAGCGCCCGCTCGGCGGCCAGCGCCTCGAACCGGTCGCGGGCGGCGCGGATCTCGGCCTCCGCCGCCTCGTGGGCGCGGCGCATGCGCACCTGCTCCACCGCCAGCACGAACGCGGCGCGCAGCAGTTCGATGAAGTCGGCCTGCACCTCCTTCACCACATAGTCGGCCGCGCCCGCCTTGAGCGCGGCGACGGCGAGGCGCCCGTCCTGCGCGCCGGTGACGTAGACCACCGGCGGGGCGTTTTCGAGGGCGCGGATGGCGCGCAGGGTGGTCATGCCGTCCTGTCCGGGCATGTAGTGGTCGAGGGCGACCACGTCGAACCGCTCGGTGCCGAGCCGGGCCAGTCCGTCTTCGCCCGAGAAGGCCGGAACCACCTCGAACCCGAGCCGGCCGAGCTGGCGCTGCACCAGCCGCCCGAGGGCGGGGTCGTCGTCCACATAGAGCACGCGCAGCGGCGGCGGCGGAGCGGATGCCGCGTCCAGTTGGGTTGCCAGAGGGTCGGACACGGCGCATTCCATCAGTCGGTCTCCGGCACCTGGATGACGGAAAAGAACAGGCCAAGCTGCCGGATCGCGTTGGCGAAATTCTCGTAATTGACCGGCTTCGTCACATAGACATTGGCGCCGAGGTCATAGCAGCGCTGGATTTCCACCTTGTCGTCGGTGGTGGTGAGCACCACCACCGGCGAGCGCTTGAGATGCTCGTTCTGCTTGATGCGGCCGAGGATCTCCACGCCGGTCATGTCGGGCAGATTGAGGTCGAGCAGCACGAGGAGCGCGCGCCCGCTGCTCTCCCGCCCGCTGCCATCGGCGCCGAACAGGAAGTTGACGGCGCTGGTGCCGTCCCTGAAGGCGACGATCTCGTTGTTCACGCCGGCGCGCCGGATGTTCTTCTCGATGAGGCGCGCATGGCCCTCATCGTCCTCGATCATGATGATGGTGACGTGCTCAACCATGGTCCTTCTTTCCGGTCTCCGTGGGCAGGCGGCGCGGCACCGTCACCTTGAAGGTGGAGCCTTCGCCCAGCTTGGAATCGAGGGAGATGAGGCCACCCATGCGTCGCACCAGCGCGCGCACATGGGCCAGGCCGATGCCTTCGCCGGGGCGGTCTTGCCGGCCCGAGCGGCGGAACAGCTCGAACACCCGGCCGCGATCCTTGGGATCGATGCCCCGGCCGTTGTCCGCGATCACGAAGGTGACGAAGCCGGGCGTATCCACCGCGCTCACTTCCACCCGGAGCGGCACGTCGTCCCGCCGGTATTTGAAGGCGTTGTCGAGGAGGTTGGTGAAGATCTGCTCCAGCGCCAGCCGGTCGGACTGGATCACCGGCAGGCGCTTGATGGCGATCTCGCCGCCGGCCTCGTGAAGCTGGTGGGTCATGCTGTCCCGCAGGTTCGCGAACAATTGGCCCATGTCCACGTCCACCGGCACGAATTCCTTCCGGCCTTCCCGCGACAAGGCGAGGATGGCGTGGATGAGCCGGTCCATCCGGGTGATGGACGTCTTGATGAAGCCGAGGGCCTCCTCGAAGTCGGCGGCGATCTGCGCATCGGCCTCCGGCGCCTCGCCCGCCTGCGCCCTCAGCTGGGCGAGGCGTTCGAACAGGTCGCCGCGCATGGCCTCGATCTCGCTGGTGAAGCCCATGATGTTGACCAGCGGCGAGCGCAGATCGTGGCTGACGATGTAGGCGAAGCTCTGGATCTCGTCGTTGGCTTCCTTGAGGTCGGCGGTGCGCTCGGCGACGCGCTTCTCCAACCCCTGGTTGGCGGCCTCCAGCTCGCGCTGCGCCGCCTGCAAGGCGCCGACCTGGCGGCGATTGAGGGTGAGGGCGAGGGCGCCGAGGACCAGCACCACGGCGAGGCCGGCGAGGCTCACCACGGTGAGCCAGACCGTGCTGTCGTGGGAGGCGTCGGTCCGCTTGTCGAGCAGCTCGGTCTCCGCCGCCTTCATCTCCACCAGCAGCGTACCGAGGCGGGTCATGGCGCCCTCGGTGCGATCGGCCCGGAGGTCGGCGGTGGCGCTCTCCAGATCGCCCGCGGTCCTGAGCGCCATGGACCGCTCGTAGGAGGCAAGGCGTTCGGCGATCAGGGTGCGGGCCTCCGCCACGCGTTGCTGCTGCTCGGGATTATCTGCGGTGAGGGCGCCGATCTGTTCGAGCGTCGGCCCGGTCTGGGCCTTTGATTGCTCATAGAAGCGGGCGAAACCCTCGCGTCCGGTGATCAGGTAGCCGCGTTCGGCACTTTCCGTACGGCGGATGAGGACCTGCAATTGGGAAACGGCGTTCATCACCTGAAGCGTATGGGCGACGCTCTCCGCATCCGACCGCGCGCGGTGGATGAGGGAGATTGAAGACGCGCTGATGGCGACGAGGATGGCGAAGCCGAGCAGCAGGAGCAGCGTCGGGCCCGGTGTCGCGAAGCGGCGTTGCCAGGGGCGCGGGGCGGTTTCGCTGAGGGTGGCCGTCATGACGGGGTACCAACGGGCGGAATGGGAAGGCGCGCGCGCCAATGCGCCCGCCGGCCGAACGTGGCCGAGCGGGCCTTAACCGTGCCGCGCGCGGAAGCCGCCTCACCGAGGGCGCGAGCCGCCCATTGTCCCATTTCGTCCCGCCTCTCTGGCGGCGCGGTAACAAGAAACCTCTACGGGATCAATCCGCGCCCGCTCAAGGTGTGATAAGTGCGGACTCGCTTGAAGGTTCCCCGCGTTAGCGCTTGGATGCGGCTTGAACGTCGCTTTTTTGAAGACGGAGTATCATGCCGGTCACACTCCCCGGCCGCCGACCCGACGAGGCCTCTGCCACAGCAGAGCCTGCCGACGAGGTCGCGGCCTATCTTTCCACCTACGGCGAGCCGGAGGTGGTGGAAGTGCTTCTGCCCGACACGTCCGCGGTGCTGCGCGGCAAATGGATCCCCGGCCGGTCCATCACCAAGATCTGGAAGGACGGGGTGGCCATCCCGCTCTCCATCTTCGGCCTCGATATTTGGGGTTGCGAGGTGGAGGCCACCGAGATCCACCTGGAGACCGGCGACAAGGACGGCCTGTGCTGGCCGGTGGCGGGCACGCTGAAGCCCGTGCCCTGGGCGCCGCGGCCCACCGCGCAGGTGCTCATCACCATGCATGAGCCCGACGGCTCGGCCAAGGGCGCGCCGTGGAAGCTCGATCCGCGCCAGCAGCTTGCCGGCATCGTGGACCGCTTCACCGCGCGGGGCCTTGCCCCCTGCGTCGCCTTCGAGCTGGAATTCTATCTGCTGAAGCCGTCCGACGTGCCCGGCGCGCCGCCGGAACCGGTGTTCCCCGCCACCGGGCAGGCGCGGCAGAACATGTATTCCATGTCGGACCTCGACGCCTTCGCGCCGGTGCTCCACGACATGCGCGCCGCCTGCGAGCAGCAGGGCCTGCCGGCGGATACGGTGATCTCCGAGGCGGCGCCCGGCCAGTTCGAGGTCAATCTCTACCACCGCGTGGATGCGCTCGCGGCGGCGGACGACGCCATATTGCTGCGCCGGCTCATCGACGGTGTCGCACGGCGCCACGGCCTGCGCGCCAGCTTCATGGCCAAACCCCTCGTGGACTTCGCCGGCAACGGCATGCATGTCCATGTGAGCCTGATGGAGACGGGCGGCGGCAATGTCTTCGCCAAGCCCGATGGCGTGGGCGACCGGGCCCTGCGCCATGCCGCCGGGGGGCTCCTCGCCACCATGGCGGACTCAACGCTGTTGTTCGTGCCCAGCTACAACGGCTATCGCCGCCTGGTGCCGGGCTCCTATGCGCCGGTCTCCATCAGCTGGGGCTATGACAACCGCTCGGTGGCCGTGCGCGTGCCCAACGGACCGCCCGCCGCCCGCCGGCTGGAGCATCGCATCGCCGGGGCAGAAGCCCATCCCCATCTCGTCCTCGCCGGCATTCTCGCCGGCATGCTGGAGGGTCTGGAACGGGAGATCGAGCCGCCTGCGCCGCTCTCGGGCAATGCCTACGAGCACGCGGCCGAGCGCCTTTCCCCCTCCATGGAGGAGGCGGTGCGGCGGTTCTTTGCATCCGATTTCATCGCCCGCGCCTTCGGTGAGGACTATCGCCGCATCTATGGCGTGATGAAGCAGGAGGAGCTTGCCGCCTTTACCCGGCAGATTCTACCGCTGGAATACGACACCTACCTCTGAGCGCTGCGGCGTGGCCGTTTCCTGTTGAGCGTTGTGCCGCAACGCAATAGCCTTCCACCACCGGGGACGGCAGGATAAGCCCGCCCCGCGCAAGAGGAGAACGGCGGATGCTTCGCCAAACGCTAGCTGCAGTCGTCGTGGCCACGCTCGGCCTTACCGGCGTGGCGACGGCCCAGGAAAAGGTCGTCAACGTCTTCAACTGGTCGGACTATATCGATCCGACCGTGCTGGAAGATTTCACCAAGGAAACCGGCATCAAGGTCCGCTACGACGTCTTCGACAGCAACGAGGTGCTGGAGACGAAGCTGCTGGCGGGCAAGACCGGCTACGACGTTGTGGTGCCGTCCGGCTCCTTCCTGCAGCGGCAGATCAAGGCGGGCGTGTTCATCCCCCTCGACAAGTCCAAGATCCCGAACCTGCAGTACGCCTGGCCCGAGGTCACGAAGCGCCTCGCCGTGTATGACCCCGGCAACGATCACGCCGTCAACTACATGTGGGGCACCACCGGCATCGGCTACAACGTGGACAAGGTGAAGGAGCGCCTCGGCGACATCCCACTCAACACCTGGGACATCATGTTCAAGCCGGAGATCCTCTCCAAGCTGAAGGACTGCGGCGTCTACTTCCTCGACGGCCCGGAGGAGGTGATCCCCACCGCGATGAAGTATCTGGGTCTTGATCCCAATTCCAAGAATCCGGACGACATCGCCAAGGCCGGCACTCTGCTCATGACGGTCCGGCCCTACATCAAGAAGTTCGATTCCTCGGGCTACATCAACGCTCTTGCCCGCGGCGACATCTGTATCGCCCTCGGCTGGTCCGGCGACATCTACCAGGCCAGGACCCGCGCCCAGGAGGCGGCGAAGAAGACCAAGAAGAAGCTGGTGAACGTGGATTATGCGCTGCCGAAGGAAGGCGCGCTCATGTGGTTCGACAACTTCGCCATCCCCAAGGATGCGAAGAACATCGACAATGCCCTCACCTTCATCAACTACATGATGAGGCCCGAGGTGGCGGCGAAGAACTCGAACTTCATTTCCTACGCGAACGGCAACCTCGCCTCGCAGAAGTTCATCGACAAGGATATCATGGATAACCCGTCCATCTATCCGACGAAGGAGGTGTTCGACCGCCTCTTCATCGTCACCACCAACGAGCCGCCGGTGCAGCGGGTCATCACCAAGACCTGGAACACCTTCAAGCGCGGGAAGTGAGGCGCGGCCGGTTTCATTCCGGCCTGAAAAAGAAAGGGCCGCGGGAGATCGTCTCCCGCGGCCCTTTTTATGGGTCCGTCCTGCGTTTTCAGGCCGCCAGCGCCCGCTTCACCGCGTCGACGATGCGGTCCTGCGTCGCCTCGTCGAGATAGGCGTGCATGGGCAGGGAGATGACCTCCTCCGCCAGCGCCTCGCACACCGGCAGGATGGCGCCGGCGGAGGGGTAGTGGCGATAGGCCGGCTGGAGGTGCATGGGCAGGCGGTAGTAGACGGCGGTGGGCACGCCCTCGGCCTTCAGCTTCTCGGCGAGGCCGTCGCGCACGCCGGGGGCGAGCCTGATGGTGTACTGCGCCCACACCGACGTCGCCCGCGGATCGACCACCGGCACGCCGGCCACGTCCTTGAGGAGTTCATTGTAGCGCCGCGCCACCTTCTCGCGCGCCGCGATCTCCTCCTCGAAGATGGCGAGCTTTTCGAGCAGCACGGCGGCTTGGATGGTGTCGAGGCGCGCCGTCATGCCGATGCGCACGTTCTGGTACTTGTCGACGCCCTGGCCGTGCTCGCGCAGGCTCTTGAGGATGGTCACCAGTTCCTCGTTGTCGGTGAGGATCGCGCCGCCGTCGCCATAGGCGCCCAGCGGCTTGGCGGGGAAGAAGGAGGTGGCGGTGGCATCGCCGATGGAGCCGGTGCGCCGGTTGTTCCAGGTGCCGCCGAAGCCCTGCGCGGTGTCGCAGAGCACTTTCAGGCCGTACTTCTCGGCGATCGGCAGGATGGCGTCATAGTCCGCCGGCTGGCCGAACAGGTCCACCGGGATCACCACGCGCGGGTCGAGGCCCTGCTCGATGGCCACCTGGATCGCCCGCTCCAGGCTCTCCGGGTCCATGTTGAAGGTGTCTTCCTTCACGTCCACGAAGACAGGGGTGGCGCCCACCCACGGTACCACCTCGGCGGTGGCGCAGAAGGTGAAGGCCGGGCAGAACACGGCGTCGCCCGCCTTCACGCCCCAGGCCATCAGCAGCAGGGCCAGCGCATCCGTGCCGCTGGAGCAGGAGACGGCGTATTTCGCCCCGGCGAAGGCGGCGAGCTTCTGCTCGAATTCCGTCACTTCCGGGCCGTTGATGAAGCGGCAGGAGGCGAGCACCGCCTGCACCGCATCATCCACGCGCCGGCCGATGCGGGCGCGCTGGGCGGCAAGGTCGATGAAGGCGATGGGGGCGCTGGCGCCCGACGCGGGAGAGGTCATCTCTGGTCCGTTTCAGAAGGCCCGGTCGTCGGGCGTTTCGCAGGCGCGCACCCGCCCGCCGGCCAGGGGCCGGCGCGGCGCGCGTTCAGCAGCAGGCTCAGCCCACCGCGCGGCGCTTGGTGGCGGAGCCTCGCGACGAGGCAGCGGCACCGGGCAGGCACGCCATGGCGATCTCCAGGCTCGCCACGCCCTCCTCGCCGGTCACTTCCGGCGGACGGCCGGTGCGCACGGCGGAGAGGAAGTTCTCCAGCTCCGCGCGCAGCGGCTCGGCATAGGCCACCGGCAGGTGCCGGGTGGAATAGGAGCCGTCGGGGCGATAGTCGAAATGCTCGGTCACCTGACGGGTAAGCAGATCGCCGATGACGTATTTCTTGGAGGTGGCGACGTGGACCGTGCGCGCCTTGAAGGGCGTCAGCCAGTTGGTGTTGATATGCGCCAGCGCCCCGGTGGCGGTGCGGAACTGGAGCAAAGCGATGTCCTCGCGCTCGGCGATGGCGGCGCGGGTCTGCGGCTGCACTTCCAGGATGTCCGAGCCGGTGAACCAGCGGATCAGGTCGATGTCGTGCACCGCGAGGTCGATCACCACGCCCACATTGGACATGCGCGGCGGGAAGGGGCCGACGCGGGTGATGGCGATGGAGAGCAGGTTCTCGTCGCGGATGGCGTCCTTGATGGCGCGCACCGCCGGGTTGAACCGCTCCACGTGGCCGATCATCAGGGTGACGCCCTTGTCGTGGGCGGCGGCCACGATCTCGCGGCCTTCCTCGGTGGTGGACGCGACGGGCTTCTCCACCAGCACCGAGCAGCCGGCGGCGATCACGTCGAGGGCAATGGAGTGGTGCAGGTGGGTGGGCGCTGCCACCACGACGGCGTCGAGGCCGAGGGCGAGGAGTTCGCGGTGGTCGCCCACCGCCTTGCAGCCGAGAAAATTGGCGACCCGCTGGGCCTGTGCCTGGTCGGGATCCGCCACCGCCACCAGTTCCGCGCCGGGGAGTTCGGCCAGCACGCGGGCGTGATTCGATCCCATGATGCCGATGCCCGTGACGCCGATGCGTACCGGACGGTTCGAGGCGCGCTCCTGATCGGGCGCTGCCGGATGAGCCATTTCAGCCCTCTTCTGCCGTTCAACGATTGCGCGCTCTAGCACGATCATAGTTGAGAAGGCGAGGCAGTGGGTCAAATCCGGCCCCTGGCCCCGTTCAAGAATTGCATCCCCGTGTTACCGCGCGGTCCGGCGCCGGGGGATGGCCGTGTCCTATTCCCTCCGGCGATGGGCCGGCCTATCACCCGCCGGGACCAGACTGCGGGAGGAGGGGACAGGGGCATGCGCAAGATCGTCGCTGGCAAGCTGCACGGACTGACCGTGACCGGGGCCGACCTCAATTATCACGGCTCCATCACGCTCGATCCCGAGCATTGCGAGGAAGCCGGCATCCTGCCGCTGGAATTCGTGGAGATCTGGAACCGCAATTCCGGCGCCCGCATCTCCACTTACGTCATCCTCGGCGAGCGCGGATCACGCTGCTGCATCCTCAATGGCGCGGCGGCGCGTACCTGCCAGCCGGGCGACGAGGTCATCATCTGCAATTCGGTCTATGTGCCGGAAGGGGAGATCGTGGCGCTGCGGCCGAAGGTACTGACCTTCGACAGGGAGAACCGCATCACCGGCCGGCTCACCTACGAGGTCACCCGCGACAGCGCGGGCGCCTACCGATTCGCGGTCCGCGACGAACGCGGCTGCGAGAAGAAGGTGCCGCTGCGGACGGATGTCTGAATGGACCGCCCAAAGCAAAAGGCCCCCGGCGATGCCGGGGGCCCAATGCAAGGGGGTGCTTCGGATCAGAACTTGTAGTTCACACCGAGGCGGGCGGTCTGGATGTTGCTGCCGACGGACAGCTGATCGCCGTTGACGTAGTTGGTCTTGCTGTTGTCGAAGCCGAGGTACAGGTACTCGGCCTTGATCGTCCAGTTGTTGGTGATGGCGTACTCGACGCCGGCGCCGGCGGTCCAGCCCCACTTCAGGTTGCTGTCGGAGAAGCCGAAGGGGTCGGTGTACTTGGTGTTGGCATAGGCCGCGCCGCCGGTGATGTACGGCAGGAAGCGGTCCATCGCGTAGCCGAGGCGGGCGCGGATGGTGCCGAAGTAGTCAACCTTCTGGTCGATCACGCCGCCGCCGAGCGGGCCGCCGAACAGCACGCCGCTGGTGTTGATGTCGGCCCAGTTGAAGTCCGTCTCGACGCCGAGCACGACGTTGTTGGCGAACTGGTAGTTGTAGCCGAGCTGCAGACCGCCGGTGAAGCCGTTGGAGGTGCCGGGGCTGTAGCTGTAGGTGGGCGAAGCGAAGGGGGTGTAGTCGTAGGTGTTGTCAGCCCAGCCCCAGCCCACGTTGCCGCCGATGTAGAAGCCGGTCCAGGAGAAGACCTGCACGGGGATCGGGGCGGCCTTCACCGGATAGCGGGTGGCCAGGTCGGCCGCAGAGGCGGTGCCGGCGAGGAGAACCAGGGCGGTGGCGCCCAGAAGTGCACGCTTCAACATGAGTATCTACCTTTGTGGTTTCGCCGGCTGCTCCCTGAGGAGGTCGCCGTCGGGTGGTTCTTTCTTACAGCTCCTGACCGGTGCCGTCTGTAGCGATCGGGCCACACCCGAAAAATCAAACCGGGCAGAGATGTGGCCTTTTCCTAACTTTCTTTAATCTCCGCGACACATTGGCGCGTAAACGCGGCAGATTTGGGATTGTTCCCATGTTTTGCCGCATTTCTTTTCGTTGCGTTACGTCTCTCCTCAGAATCGATAATTCACACCGGCTCTAAGAATATTTGCGTCGAAGCCAGTAGTGACCGGACCGACTGCAGTGGGGAACGTGGCGCTCCCCAAGTCTACATAAAGGTATTCAAGCTTTGCGGACCAGTTTCGGTCAAATCCTACCTCCGCACCAAGACCCAACGTCCAGCCGGTCTGGGTCGAGGAGGAGGTCAGGCTGAAGAAATTCGCGCTGCCCTGCCCATAAGCGAAGCCGCCGGTGCCATAGATGAGCACGCGGTCGAACGAATAGCCGAGGCGGGCGCGCACGGTGCCGAGATTGTTGAGGCTGTAAGCGCCGGCCGACATGCCCGCGAAGTCGAAATCCGTCTCGATGCCGAGCACGAAGGGGCTGCCGAACTGGAAATTGTAGCCGGCCTGGAAGCCGCCGAGGAAGCCGCTGGGGCTGCTGAACGACGAGGAGCCCCAGCCGTAGCCGGCGTTGGCGCCCAGATAGAAGCCGGTCCATGTGAAGGCTGCCACCGGCTGCACGTAAGGCGCGGGATAGCCAAGGTCGGCCGCCTCAACCGGCGCGGCGAGAGCGAAGCCCGCCAGCGCAGCGGCGGAAGCAAGCAGACGGATACGCATGGATCATCCTCCGAGAGGGGGCGGCCGGTTGGCATCCGGCCTTCCGCGCACCCTCGCAGGTGAAACTTGCCTATTTCTCTGCGGTTGCTGTCGTTCGCGCACATGGTTGATGACGTAGTAACTATCTATGACTTTGCGTTGAATGTGGATTTTTGGCCTTGTGCGGAGCTGGCGCGCGGCCCGGCAAAAGAAGCGAATGCCGCTATGGTTGACGCCCGGTGAAAATGAGCGGCCGGGTGCGCCGTTCCCTCCGGGCGCCGGGCGCATTACATACGCATCCATGACCCGCCGCCGACCTGCCGACCCGCCCGAGATTGCCCTTGCCCGCGCCGATGGCGACGCGCCGGGCGAAGCCTTGCCGCCGGGAGTGGGTGAGGGGACGGTGGAAGAGACGGAAGAGGCCGTGCTTCTCGAGCTCGAGCCCGCGGACGAGACCCTGCCGGGCGAGGAAAGCCTGGCCACCGGCCGCGCCGCCATCATCCGCGCGGTGAAGCACGCGCCCAACGGGCCGGGCGTCTACCGCATGATCGCGGCGGACGGCACCGTGCTCTATGTGGGCAAGGCCAAGAGCATCAAGAAGCGCGTGCTCAGCTATACGCGCCCCGTGGGCCACACCAACCGCATCGCCCGCATGATCGCCGGGACGGCGCAGATGGAGTTCGTCTCCACCCGCACCGAGCCCGAGGCGCTGCTGCTGGAGGCGAACCTCATCAAGCAGCTGAAGCCGCGCTTCAACGTGCTGTTGAGGGATGACAAGTCCTTCCCCTACATCCTCATCACCGCCGATCACGCCTCGCCGCAGATCGCCAAGCATCGCGGCGCGCGCAACCGGCCGGGGGACTATTACGGCCCGTTCGCCAGCGTCTGGGCGGTGGACCGCACCATCAACGCGCTGGAGCGGGCCTTTTTGCTGCGCTCGTGCTCCGACAGCTATTACGAGAATCGCACGCGGCCCTGCCTTCTCTTCCAGATCAAGCGCTGCGCCGGCCCCTGCACCGGCGAGGTGAGCCATCAGGACTATGCCGAGCTGGTGCGCGAGGCCCGCGCCTTCCTCTCCGGCCGCTCGCGCGCCATCAAGGAGGAACTGGCGAAGGAGATGGAGCAGGCGGCCGAGGAACTGGAATTCGAGCGCGCCGCGCGCCTGCGGGATCGTCTTGCCGCGCTCTCCGCCGTGCAGGGGTCGCAGGGCATCAATCCGCGCGGGGTGGAGGAGGCGGACGTGTTCGCCTGCCACCAGCAGGGCGGCGCCACCTGCGTGGAGGTGTTCTTCTTCCGCACCGGCCAGAATTGGGGCAACCGCGCCTATTATCCCCGCGCCGACCGCTCGCTCACCGAAGCCGAGGTGCTCGGCGCCTTCCTTGCCCAGTTCTACGAGGACAAGCCCTGTCCGCGCCTTCTCCTGCTGTCCCACAAGGTGGAGGAGCAGGAGCTTCTGGTCGAGGCCTTGTCCGAGAAGGCCGGCTACAAGGTCGAGATCGCCGTGCCCCAGCGCGGGGAGAAGCGCGACCTCGTGGACCACGCCTTGCAAAACGCGCGCGAGGCGCTGGCCCGCACGCTCGCCGAAAGCGCGACGCAGGCGAAGCTGCTGGAAGGCGTCGCCGCCACTTTCGGCCTCAAGGCGCCGCCCCAACGCATCGAGGTCTACGACAATTCCCACATCATGGGCACCAATGCGGTGGGCGGCATGATCGTGGCCGGCCCGGAGGGGTTCCGGAAGTCGCAATACCGCAAGTTCAACATCAAGTCGGCCGATCTCGTGCCCGGCGACGACTTCGGCATGATGCGCGAGGTGCTGACGCGCCGTTTCGCCCGCCTGCTGAAGGAGGCGCCGCGGGAGGTGGCGCCGGTTCCCGAGGCCGCGCCCCCTTCACCCCCGCATTCTCCCGCAAGGGGAGAGGGAGCCCCCGTTGTGCTGGGCGGGGACGCCGAGGGCCGTCCGGCGCCGATTGAGGCCGCCGCAGGGACCGACAAATCGGCCGGCCCCCCTCTCCCCTTGCGGGAGAGGGGTGGGGTGAGGGGGGAAGACCCCTCCGCCACAACACCGGCCGAGCTCGAGATGGAAGACGAGCCCGACGCCCTGCCGGACGCCACCGGCGCCTCGCCGTGGCCCGACCTCGTGCTGATTGACGGCGGCCTCGGCCAGCTCAATGCCGCGCGGAAGGTTCTGGAGGAACTGGGCATCACCGACGTGCCGCTCGTGGGCATCGCCAAGGGGCTGGACCGCGAGGCGGGGCGCGAGCAGTTCTTCCTGCCCGGCCGCACGCCGTTCCGCATGGAGCCGCGCGATCCGGTGCTCTATTATATCCAGCGGCTGCGGGACGAGGCGCACCGCTTCGCCATCGGCTCGCACCGGGCGCGGCGCAAGAAGGACATCACGGAAGCCGGGCTTCAGGCCATTCCGGGGGTGGGGCCGACACGCAAGCGCGCCCTGCTGCGCCATTTCGGCACGCTGAAGGCCATCGAGCGCGCCTCGCTGGCCGATCTGGAGCAGGTGGCGGGCATCAATGCCGGTACGGCCAAGGCGGTGTATGATTATTTCCACGAGCGGCCTTCATCATGAAAAGCCCTCAAGGCTTTCGCCGGCCGCCCGCCCGGCCTAAATAGGAACGACGGCCGGCGCGATGGCCACCATCGCGGCCGTGCTTTCTGAAGTGGTGCCCATGTCCGACGCAGCGACACGATCCGATGCCCCGCCCGCGACCGAGCGGCGTTCCCGCGGGCATGCCCTGTCGCTGCCGAACATCCTCACCTATTCGCGCTGCGTGGCGGTGCCGCTGGTGGCCGCGAGCCTGTTCTGGTCGGACATCCTGGCCGGCGGCGTGTGGCTGCGCTGGGTCGCCTTGTTCATCTATGTGGCGGCAGCCATCACCGACTTCTTCGACGGCTACCTCGCCCGCGCCTGGTCCCAGCAATCGGCCATCGGGCGGATGCTCGATCCCATCGCCGACAAGCTGCTCGTCTCCACCTGCCTGCTGATGCTGGCGTCGGATGGCACCATCCGCGGCTGGTCGCTCTGGGCGGCCATTGTCATCCTGTGCCGGGAGATCCTCGTCTCCGGCCTGCGCGAGTTCCTGGCCGAGCTTCGGGTGTCGGTCCCGGTCTCCCGCCTCGCCAAGTGGAAGACGACCCTGCAACTCGTCGCCGTGGGCGTGCTCATCACCGGCACGGCCGGCGAGGCTGTTCTGCCGGGCGTTATGCTCGTCGGCCTGACGCTGCTGTGGATCTCGGCCGTGCTCACGCTCTACACCGGCTATGATTATTTCCGCGCCGGCGCCCGCCATCTGGTGGAGGACGAGCGGTGAAGGTGCTCTATTTCGCCTGGCTGCGCGAGCGCGTCGGCCTTGCGGAGGAGGAGGTTGCCCCTCCTGCCGAGGTTGTGACCGTCGCCGACCTCGCCCGCTGGCTGGCATCGCAGGACGAGGCCCACGCGCACGCCTTCGACAACCCCGCCGTGGTGCGCGCCGCCATCGACCGCCGCCATGTGAAGCCGGATTCCGCCATCTCCGGCGCGCGGGAAGTGGCGTTCTTTCCGCCCATGACCGGGGGCTGAGGCTCATGTTCGCCGTCCGCATCCAGCGCGAGCCGTTCGACGCCGTGGCGGAAAGCGCCGCGCTCGCCGTCGGACGCACGGATGTGGGTGCCATCGTGACCTTCACCGGCCTCTGCCGCGCCGATGCCGGCCCGGATGGCGCAGGTCTCGCCGCGCTAACGCTGGAGCATTATCCCGGCATGGCGGAAGAGGAGATCGAGCGCCACGTGGAGGAAGCCCGCCACCGCTGGCCGCTCACCGGCGCCATCGTGGTCCATCGGCACGGGCGTCTGGAGCCGGGCGACCCCATCGTGTTCGTCGCCACCGCCTCGTCCCACCGCGCCGCCGCCTTCGCCGCCGCCGAATTCCTGATGGACTGGCTGAAGACCAGCGCCCCCTTCTGGAAGAAGGAGGAGCCGATCAGTGCCGCCCGTTCCGGGGGGTGGGTCGAGGCCAAGGCCAGCGACGACGCGGCCGCGGACCGCTGGCGGGAGTAGGTCCCGCCGCCCTCTCTCGCACACGTTCTGCACTGCGACACTTGCGCCGCAGCACGGGCCGCGTCTATGAAAACGGACGCTCGCTTTTCAAGAACCGGCAAACGGTCGCTGCGCAGGTGAGAGAAACGCTACCGGGAAGAATTTCATGGATTTCCGCGTCTCGTTGGACGGGCGCTCCGCGTTGGTGACGGGGGCGTCCGGTGGTCTTGGAGCGTATTTTGCGGGCCGGCTTGCGGCCTCTGGCGCCAAGGTCGCGCTCGCGGCGCGCCGGGCCGAGGCCTGTGCCGCCCTCGCCGATGAGATCAAGGCTGCCGGCGGCACGGCCATCGCCGTCGCCCTGGACGTGACCGATCCGGCGTCCGCCGCCGCGGCGGTTGCCGCAACCGTCGAGGCTTTCGGGGGGCTCGACATCCTCGTGAACAACGCCGGCGTCACCGGCACCACGCCGCTGATGGATGAGACGGCCGAGGATTTCGGCCGCATCATCGACACCAACCTCAAGGGCTCCTTCCTCGTCGCCCAGGCGGCGGCACGGGCCATGGCCAAGGCGAAGACCGGCGGCTCCATCATCAATGTCGCCTCCATCCTCGGGCTGCGCGTCGCCGGGCAGGTGGCCGCCTATGCCGCGTCCAAGGCGGCGCTGGTGCAGCTTACGAAGTCCATGGCGCTGGAGTGGGCGCGCCACTCCATCCGCGCCAACGCCCTGTGTCCGGGCTATGTGGAGACCGACCTCAACCGCGACTTCTTCGCCACCGAGGCGGGGCAGGCGCTGGTGCGGCGCATCCCCACCCGGCGGCTCGGCGCCCTCGCCGATCTGGAGGGCCCGCTCCTGTTCCTGAGTTCCGATGCCTCCGCCTACGTGACGGGCACGACGCTGGCGGTCGATGGCGGCCACCTGGTGTCTTCGCTCTGATTCCGCAGGTGCTCATGATTGCGCAGCGGACCCGCTTCCGCTTCGCCCCATGTCCCAATAAGTTCATCTCGGTGCCAGCGCCCCAGGGAGCGCCCAGGAGGAAGTGATGCGACACAAGGTGTATCCGGACGCGAAGAGTGCCCTTGAGGGCATCGTTTCCGACGGCATGACGATCATGGCGGGCGGCTTCGGCCTGTGCGGCATCGCCGAAAACCTGATCGCGGCCATCCGCGACCTCGGGCCCAAGCACCTGACCGTGGTGTCCAACAATTGCGGCGTGGACGATTTCGGCCTCGGCATCCTGCTCGCCAACGGCCAGATCAAGAAGATGATCTCGTCCTACGTGGGTGAGAACAAGCTGTTCGAGCAGCTCTATCTCGCCGGCGACCTCGAGCTGGAATTCAACCCGCAGGGCACGCTGGCCGAGCGCATCCGCGCCGGCGGCGCCGGTATCGCCGGCTTCTACACCAAGACCGGCTACGGCACGATCATCGCCGAGGGCAAGCCGACCCGCGAGTTCAACGGCCAGCATTACGTGCTCGAGACCGGCCTCGTCGCAGACCTCTCCATCATCAAGGCGTGGAAGGCCGACAAGGAAGGCAACCTGATCTACCGGAAGACCGCGCGGAACTTCAATCCGATGATGGCCACCGCCGGCAAGATCACCGTGGTCGAGGTGGAGGAACTGGTGGAGGTCGGCGAGCTCGATCCCGAGAACATCCACACCCCCGGCATCTATGTGGACCGCATCGTGGTCGAGGTCGGCGCCGAGAAGCGCATCGAGAAGGTGACCACCCGCAAGCGCGAAGAGGTGAAGTGATGGCCTGGACCCGTGAGCAGATGGCGGCCCGCGCCGCCCAGCAGATCCGCGACGGCTTCTACGTGAACCTCGGCATCGGCATCCCCACCCTGGTCGCCAACGCCCTGCCGCCCGGCATGACCGTGAGCTTCCAGAGCGAGAACGGCATGCTCGGCATCGGCCCCTTCCCCTATGAGGGCGAGGAGGATCCCGACCTCATCAACGCCGGCAAGCAGACCGTGACCGAGGTGCCCGACACCTCCTATTTCTCCAGCGCCGATTCGTTCGCCATGATCCGCGGCGGGCACATGGACCTCTCCATCCTCGGCTCCATGCAGGTGTCCGAGGAAGGCGACATCGCCAACTGGATGGTGCCCGGCAAGATGGTGAAGGGCATGGGCGGCGCCATGGACCTCGTGGCCGGCGCCAAGGAAGTCATCGTGCTCATGGAGCATGTGGAGAAGTCCGGCGCGCCCAAGCTGGTGACGCGCTGCACGCTGCCCCTCACGGGCACCCACGTGACCGACTTCGTGATCACCGACCTCGCGGTGTTCGAGTTCACCAAGCGCGGCGGCACGCTGGTGCTCAAGGAACTGGCGCCGGGCGTGACCCTCGACGAGGTGAAGGCCAAGACCGAGGCGAAGTTCGAGGTCGGCCTCGCCTGATCGCTGTGCGCAAAAGCCGGTTCGGAAAGGCGCCCCTCGCGGGCGCCTTTTTCGTTCAGGCGGCTTTTCGAGTGGCAAGGTCCGGCAAGGCGAGGCTCACGTCGGCGCCGTCAAGGATGTCGCGCCATTGCGGCCCGCGCAGCACGCCGTATTCCACTTCCCGCTGATGGGTGAGGGGATCGCGGGCGACGAGCGGGTCATCCACCCGGCCGGGATGCACCATCACCAGTCCGCCATCCGGCACGCCGGCGAGGAAATGGCCGAGCAGCGTCGCGAAATCATGGTCGCCGGAAAAGTCGTAGGCGCCGCCGAAGCCGCGGTTGGTGGCAAGCCCCGCCCGCGCCGCATCGCGGGCGAAGCCGGTGGAGAAGGCGCCGATCAGCCGGCCCTTGAGGTCGAGGCCGTTGAGGGCGCCGCGCGCCGGGGTCACATCCCGCAGGAAGGCGCGGGGGGCATGGCGGGCGGTGGCGGCGATCACCGCCGTGCGGATCACCGGCAGCACATGGACGTGCTGGTGGCCGTCCACATGGTCGGGCGGGCGGCCGAAGGCGTCGTGGAAGGCGGCGAACTGCGCCTCCACCTCCGCCGCGACGGCCTTCGCGTCGAGCCGGCGCGACAGGGCCGAGAGCAGCAGGCGGGGCAAGGCGGGGAGGGAGCCTGACGGCTCGGCCATGCCGGGCGTCAGCGGCGCGAAGGCTCCGGTGAGGGTGACATGCAGGCCGATGCTGGCGCCAG
This sequence comes from Xanthobacter aminoxidans, assembly GCF_023571765.1. Classification (GTDB taxonomy): domain Bacteria; phylum Pseudomonadota; class Alphaproteobacteria; order Rhizobiales; family Xanthobacteraceae; genus Xanthobacter; species Xanthobacter aminoxidans. The sequence continues at coordinate 485,049 of NZ_JAMJXC010000001.1, forward strand.
TGTCGGCCGCCGCATCGTCCAGCGCCCGCGCGGCGGGACCGAGACCGTCGAACACGGTCATCACCGAGGTGGCGTTGATGCGCCGGTCGGCGATCAGCGCCGCGATGGCCTCGGATACGCCGGGAGAGATGGCGTAGTCGTCGGCGCAGAGGATGACGCGCTTCACTGGTCGCCCCGCGAGGCGAGCACCGCCGGATGGGAGATCACCTGGGCGTGTCCGTGCGCTTGGCCGTGCGCCGGCACGTTCAGTTCCGCCTCGGGCGCCCGGTTGAAGACGTGGTCGGCCACGTAATAGACCGGCCGCGCCTTGATCTCCGACAGGATGCGGGCGATGTACTCGCCCATCAGCCCCATCACCAGCAATTGCGTGCCCCCGATCACCATCAGGCCCACGACGATGGAGGGATAGCCGGGCAGGGGGATGCCCCAGACGAGGCGCTCCACCACGATCCAGCTGCCATAGAGCAATGCAAGGCCCGCGAGCGAGGCGCCGAACAAGGCGGCCAGCCGGAGCGGGGCCGGCGAAAAGGAGGTCAGCGCCTCCATGGACAGGCCGAGCAGCCGCAGGAAGTTGAACGAGGTGGAGCCGTGGGCGCGGGGCGCCGGGCGATAGGGCACGGCCACCTGCCGGAAGCCGATCCAGCTCGTCAGGCCCTTGAAGAAGCGGTTGCGCTCGGGCATCCGCCGCAGGGCCGCAGCAGCGCGCGGCGAGAGGATGCGGAAATCGGCCGCGTCCTCTGGAATGCGGGCGGTGGCCCCGAAATTCAGCAGCTTGTAGAAGGTGCGCACGAAAATGCGCCGGCTCGCCGCCTCGTCGGACCGATCGGCCTTCACCGCATAGGCCACGTCCCAGCCCTCGTCCTTCCACAGGCCGATGAAGGTCGGGATCATCTCGGGCGGGTGCTGGCCGTCGCCGTCCATGAACATCACCGCATCGCCGCGGGCATGGTCGTGGCCCGCCATGAGGGCGGCTTCCTTGCCGTAGTTGCGGCTCAGCGCCACCACCTGCACGTCCGCCCGATCCGCCGGGAGGGAGGCCGCCACGGCCGCGGAGCCGTCGCGGCTGCCGTCGTCCACATAGACGATCTCCACCCGCATCCCGCGCCGCGCCGCCTCAGCCGAGGCGATGGCCGTCACGCGATCGTGGAAACCGGGAAGGCCGGCGGCCTCGTTGTATAGCGGTATGACGATGCTTAAGTCTGGTGTCATGATACTACCGTCGATCCCGCGCCGGGGATGGAGACCGCATCTAGCCGGGGCTGCGGACAATTGCGCATAATTTTTTTGGAATGCATGGAACCCAACGGCGGAACCAGCGTTTTCAAGTCAGCGCGATCATCCCCCCCAATTGATCGTGCCATTGGCGCGGCCGCCTTCCCCCAGGGCGGCCGCGTCGTCATTTCAGGGGGGTGTTCGGCTGTTCCGGTCATTTTCCGCCGCATGCGTGCGACCCCGAAGACCGGAGCCGATTGCTCCACATCAAGACCCGAGACTTTGGGCGAGTTTAGGGTAAGGTCGCGTCGTTCAAACGGCCGAACGGGGGCCTTCCCATATGATTCGCGACATTCTGGTCAATCTCGCCCAAGGGGTCGAGACGGACGTCGCCTGCGACTACGCGGCGAGCCTTGCCGCCAGCTTCGGTGCCCATCTTACGGGCCTGTCGGTGGCGTATGAGATCGACGTTCCGCCCTTCTACATGGGCGCCCTGCCGACCGACTTCATCGATGCCCAGGTGCTGGAGAATCAGGCCGCCGCCGAAAAGGCCGCCGCCCGCTTCTCCGCCTCTGCCGCGGCCGCGGGGCTGTCGCACGAGGTGCGCAGCCTCTCCGCCTCGCTCGGCGTCGCGGCCAACAGCTTCGCCGAGCTGGCGCGGCTGTATGACCTCACGGTCGTCGCCCAGCCCGATCCGGACCGGCCCGGACCGGAGGAAGTGATTTCCGAGACGGTGCTGATGGAGTCCGGCCGCGCGGTTCTCATCGTGCCCTACGTGCAGACCAAGCCCTTCACCGCCGAGCGAGCCGTGGTGGCCTGGGACGGCAGCCGGCCGGCCGCGCGTGCCCTCGCCGAAGCGCTGCCTCTGCTGCACCGGACCAAGGTGGTGGAGATCTTCCGGGTCGTCACCCACGCGGACGACGATGACACCGCCGGCGTCGAGGTGGCGCGCCATCTGTCGCGCCATGGCCTTTCCGCCACCGTGCGCAAGCTGCCGGTGGGCTCGGGCGAGTCCGTGGCCTCGGCCATCCTCAACGAGGTTTCCGATCAGGGCGCCGACCTCGTGGTGATGGGCGGCTACAATCATTCGCGCCTGCGCGAGATGATCGTCGGCGGCGTGACCCGGGAAATCCTCAACACCATGACCGTGCCGGTGCTGATGGCCCACTGAGGGCGCTCCAGCCCGGACGGTCCTGAAACAAAAATGCCCCGGCCATGGCCGGGGCATTTTCATTTGCAGCAATGGGCCGGCGACCGGAGGTCAGTCCTCGTCGTCCTCGGCCTCGTTCTTCTTCGAGCCGCCGAGCTTGGCGAACACGGTCTCGAGGTCGAGGCTCGTGCGGCCCTTCGGCGGCTCGTCCTCGTGCTCGTCGTGACCGGTGGTGACGTCCGCCGGCAGCAGGGTGGCGCCGCGGTCCTCATGGCCGGCGGTGGCCGGACGGTCCTTGGCGGCGCGCTGCACTTCCAGGTCGAGGTCGATCTGGCTGCACAGGCCGAGCGTCACCGGGTCCATGGGGGAAAGCTGGGGCGAGTTCCAGTGCGTGCGGTCGCGGATGGACTGGATTGTCGACTTGGTGGTGCCGACGAGGCGGATGATCTGCGCGTCCTTCAGCTCGGCATGGTTGCGCAGCAGCCAGAGGATGGCGTTGGGCCGGTCGTGGCGGCGCGACACCGGGGTGTAGCGCGGACCGCGGCGCTTCTTCTGCTCGGGCAGGCGCACCTTGGGGTCCAGCAGGCGCAGGCGGCGGTTGGCGTCCTTCTCGGCGAGGGTGATCTCGTCGCGGGAGAGCTGGCCGGTGGAGATGGGGTCGAGCCCCTTGATTCCCTGCGCCACCTCGCCGTCGGCGATGCCCTTCACCTCAAGCGGGTGCAGCTTGCAGAAGTCGCCGATCTGCTCGAAGGAGAGCGCCGTATTGTCCACGAGCCAGACGGCTGTGGCCTTGGGCATCAAAGGTACGTTCGACATGACGGCCTCTTCGGCTTGTTGGTCTATCGGGCCCGTCGGGGTGAGACGCGCCGGTCATGAAAAGAATGGGTCGGGCATATGCGTCTTCGCCTGGCCACCCCACCTTTCGGGGCGGACCGCGGAATGCATCGCATATGTCCGGGATGGCACCAACATAAGCGGGCCGGGCACAAGTTGCAATTCCCGCAGCGCCGTCGGCCCCGAAATCGCCGCTGAAGCTTGACACCGGCCCAAGGAGGTCGCCAATTCGCGCCATGTCCGACACTCCGATCGTGCCCGACCGTGCCGCGCCCGCCGAAAGGCCCGCGCTGAAAATCCTGCTCGCGGCGCCGCGCGGCTTCTGCGCCGGCGTCGTGCGCGCCATCGATGCCGTGGAGCAGGCGCTCAAGCTCTACGGCGCGCCGGTCTATGTGCGGCACGAGATCGTGCACAACAAGTATGTGGTGGAAGACCTGAAGCGGAAGGGCGCCATCTTCGTCGAGGAGCTGGATGAGGTGCCGGATACCACTGCGCCAGTCATCTTCTCGGCCCATGGCGTGCCGAAGTCGGTGCCGGAGGCGGCCGCCGGCCGCAACCTCTTCGCCATCGACGCCACCTGTCCGCTCGTCACCAAGGTGCATCGCGAGGCGCAGGTCCATTTCAAGCGTGGCCGGCACATCCTCCTCATCGGCCACAAGGGCCATCCCGAGGTGGTCGGAACCATCGGCCAGCTGCCGGACGGCGCCTTCACCCTGATCGAGACGGCCGAGGAGGCCGAGCGGGTATCGCCACCGGATGCCGATAACCTCGCCTATGTGACGCAGACCACCCTGTCGCTCGACGACACGGCGGAGATGGTGGCCATCCTGCGGCGGCGCTTCCCCAAGCTCTCCGAGCCGCACAAGGAAGACATCTGCTACGCCACCACCAACCGGCAGGAGGCCGTGAAGGCCATCGCGCCGAAGGTGGACGCGCTGATCGTGGTGGGTGCACCCAATTCCTCCAATTCCCAGCGTCTGCGCGAGGCGGCGGAGCGGGCGGGCTGCCCGCGTGCCGCTCTGGTGCAGCGGGCGTCGGACATCGACTGGTCGGTGTTCTCAGGGCTTTCCAGCCTTGGCGTCACCGCAGGGGCCTCGGCCCCGGAAGTGCTGGTGGAGGAGATCATCGACGCCTTCGCCGCGCGCTACGACGTGCGCGTGGAGACCGTGACCTCCACCGAAGAGGACGTGTTTTTCCCCTTGCCGCGCGTGCTGCGGCCGGATGCGGCGGCGGAGTAGAGCGTGGCGGTCTATACGGATGTGGCGCCGGCCGAGCTCGAGGCTTTCCTCTCGGGCTACGACATCGGCTCCCTCACTTCCTTCCACGGCATCGCCGAAGGGGTGGAAAACTCCAACTTCCTGGTCCAGACGACGACCGGCAGCTTCATCCTCACCCTCTACGAGAAGCGGGTGAAGCGGGAAGATTTGCCGTTCTTCGTCGGCCTCATGCAGCACCTCGCCGCGCGGGGGCTCTCCTGCCCCGAGCCGGTGGCGGCACGCTCCGGCGCCATCCTCGCGGAAGTGGCGGGGCGGCCGGCGGCGATGGTCACGTTCCTGCCGGGCGTTTCGGTGCGCAGGCCCACGGCCCACCATTGCGCCGAGCTTGGGCGGGGCCTCGCCCAGCTGCATCTCGCCGGAGCGGATTTTGCGCTGAAGCGGACCAATGCGCTCTCCGTCGCCGGCTGGCGGCCGCTGTTCGAGGCGGCCGGCGCCGCGGCCGACACGGTGGCTCCGGGCCTGTCCGATGCGGTCGCGGCCGAGCTTGCCGTGCTGGAGGCGAACTGGCCGCAGGACCTGCCCTCGGGCGTGATCCATGCCGATCTCTTCCCCGACAACGCCTTCTTCCTCGACGACCAGCTCTCGGGGATCATCGACTTCTATTTCGCCTGCACGGACTTCCTCGCCTACGACGTCGCTATCTGTCTGAACGCCTGGTGCTTCGAGGCGGACGGGGCCTACAACGTCACCAAGGGGCGGGCGTTGCTGGCGGGCTATGAGGCCGTGCGGCCCCTCTCGGAGGGCGAAAAGGCGGCCCTGCCGCGCCTTGCGCGCGGTGCGGCGCTGCGGTTCCTGCTGACGCGCCTTGTGGACTGGCTGAACGTGCCGGAGGGGGCGCTGGTGCGGCCCAAGGACCCGCTGGAATATCTGAAGAAGCTGCGCTTTCACCAGGCGGTGGAGCGGGCGCAGGATTATGGTCTCGCCGCATGAAGTCCGTGGAGATCTTCACCGACGGGGCCTGCTCCGGCAATCCCGGCCCCGGCGGCTGGGGCGCGCTGCTCCGCTTCGGCGCCCACGAGAAGCCGCTCTGCGGCGGCGAGGGGCTGACCACCAACAACCGCATGGAGCTGATGGGCGCCATTTCCGCCCTTGAGGCGCTGAAGGAGCCGTGCACCGTCGATCTGCACACGGACAGCGAATATCTGAAGAACGGCGTCACCAAGTGGATGCACGGCTGGAAGCGCAACGGCTGGCGCACCGCCGACAAGAAGCCGGTGAAAAACCAGGACCTGTGGGAGCGCCTCGACGAGGCGCTCAAGCGCCACGAGATCCGCTGGCACTGGGTGAAGGGCCACGCCGGCCACGCCGAGAACGAGCGCGCCGATGAACTTGCCCGTGAGGGCATGGCCCCGTTCAAGCTGAAGGCCCGCCTCGGCGGGTGAGGGGCGGGCGCTTTCGTGCTAGGCTTGGCGCGGGAGCTTCTCATGTCGAACCGAGCCCGCGCCTTCCCGCCCATGAGCATCGCCGAATTCTTCGCCTATCGCGGCGAGGAGGGCGTGCGCTACGAACTGGTGGACGGGATTCTGGTGCGCGCGATGACGGGGGCGAGCCAGCGGCACGACCTCGTGCTGGTCAACATCCTCGCAACGTTGCATGCGAAATTGAGGGGCTCGCCCTGCCGCGCCTCCACCGATGACCTCGCCGTCGTGGTGCCCAATGGGAATGTGCGGCGGCCGGACGTCAGCGTCAGCTGTGGAAAGCTGGATGATCGTTCACAGCAACTCGCCGACCCTCGCTTGGTGGTGGAAGTGCTCTCCCCCTCCACGCGCGGCATCGACCTCGTGCGCAAGCTCGAGGAATACAAATCTGTTCCCGGCCTCTCCTACATCCTGCTCGTGGAGCCGGACGTGCCCCACGCTTTGCTCTGGCGGCGCGGAGCCGCAGGCTGGGAGCTTGAGGAGGTCCAGGGGCTCGACGGCGGCTTCGACCTGCCGGACATCGAGGCGGGCCTCTCCATGGCTGAGCTTTACGACCGGCTCACCTTTCCGGCCGGAGGCGAGGCGAAGGCGGACGGCTGAGGCTTTCCTTGCCGCGCTGGGGCGCGGCGGCGGTGTAAGGCTTTCCTTGCCGCGCGCGGGCCATTAGGGTCCGGCCACCCTTTCGCCAGACCGCCGGCCGCCCGCATCCCATGTTCCGCAACATCCTCTCCGTCGGCGGCCTGACGCTGCTCTCCCGCCTCGCCGGCTTCATCCGTGACGTGGTGATGGCGGCGGTGCTCGGCGCCGGGCCGGTGGCCGACGCCTTTCTCATCGCCTTCCGCCTGCCGAACCATTTCCGCGCGATCTTCGCCGAGGGGGCCTTCAACGCCGCCTTCGTGCCCACCTATGCCCGGCTCCGGGAGCAGGACGGGGTGCCGGTGGCGCGCGGGTTCGCCGATGAAATCCTCACCGCCATGACGCTGGTGCACATCGTGCTGCTGGCGCTGGCGCTGGGCTTCACGCCGCAATTCGTCTCGCTTCTGGCACCGGGCCTCGCGGAGGACGGCCAACGTTTCGACCTCGCGGTCACGCTCACCCGCATCACCTTTCCCTATCTGGCGCTCATCTCCATCGCGACGCTGGTGACGGGCGCGCTCAATGCCTCCGACCGCTTCGCCGTGGCGGCCGCCGCTCCCATCCTGCTCAACGTGTGCATGGTGAGCACCCTGCTCTGCGCCGCGCTGTTCCCCACGGCCGGCCATGCGGCGGCGTGGGGCGTGCTGATTTCGGGTGTGGCGCAGCTGTTCGTCGTCGGTGTGGATGCGGAGCGGCACGGCATCGGGCTGCGCTTCGCCAAGCCGAAGCTCGATCCGGGCACGCGGCAGTTCCTCAAGGCGCTGGGGCCGGCCATCATCGGCTCGGCCGGGGTGCAGATCGCCCTCTTCGCCGACACCATCATCGCCACCTTCCTGCCGGTGGGCGCGCTCTCGGCGCTCTATTATGCGGACCGGATCAACCAGCTGCCCATCGGCGTGGTCGGCATCGCCGTCGGCACCGTATTGCTGCCGGAAATGTCCCGGCGCCTCGCGGCGAAGGACGATGCCGGGGCGGCCCATGCCCAGGCGCGCTCCATCGAGCTGGCGGCGCTTTTGGCCATCCCCTTTGTCGCCGCCGCGCTTCTCGTGCCGGATCTGACCATGCGGGCGCTGTTCGCCCGCGGCGCCTTCACTGCGGCGGATGCGGCCGATGCCGCGGCCACCTTGCGGGCCTATGGCGTCGGCCTTCTCGCCTTCGTGGTGGTGCGCGCCTTCATCGCCCCGTTCAACGCCCGCGGCGACACCAAGACGCCGATGATCGCTTCCCTCAGCGCGGTGACGCTCAATGTGGCGCTCAAGTTCGCGCTCATGGGCAGCTTCGCCCAGGTGGGCCTCGCCTTCGCCACGGCGGTGGGCGGCTGGATCAATGTGGGCCTGCTCGTGCTGTTCGCCGTGCGGCGGGGCTATCCGGTGGGCGATGCGGCCCTCGGCGGGCATCTGGTTCGGCTCGTGGGCCTGCTCGTGGTGGTGGGCGCCGCGCTCGTCGGGGCGCAGGCCGCGGCATCGGCGATCCTTCCCATCGGCATGGGCGCTCGCGACGAGCTGATGCTGGCGCTGGTGGTGCTGGGGGGAGGCGCCGCCTACCTCGCCGGGCTGTGGCTGCTGCTGGGCAGGGGCTTCATCGCCGGCGTGATCGGACGGCGGGCACCTCCGCCCCTGCCGCCCGTGGTCTGAAGCCCGGAAGCGCTCCAAAATCGACGTTCGGGAAATCTGCCCTTTTGCATCGCACCCGCGCTGTGCTATCGATCCGCCGATTTTCCGGTCTCGGCTCATCGGTTGCGGGAGGTGCCGAACCTTCTCCGAAAAGAACAAGTGCGGACACCCGTCCGTCCAGGAGCCGGATGCCCATGTCGCCTGCCCCGCGTCTTGCCCTCCCCAGCCATCTCGTTTCGGCCGCTGCGGCCGTTCCGGTGCTCGCACTTGCGCTGGCGCTCGCCGGCTGCGGCCAGCCTACCGCGCAGCAGCAGGGTGCGCCCCCGCCGCCCCAGGTGACGGTGGCTTCCCCGACGTCCGCGAACGTCACCGACACCGATGAATATGTCGGCCGCTTCGTCGCCATCGATGAAGTGAACGTGCGCGCCCGCGTCTCCGGCTATCTGGACAAGATCGGCTTCACCGACGGCCAGATGGTGAAGGAGGGCGACGTGCTCTTCACCATCGACCAGCGCCCGTTCAAGATCGCGGTGGATCAGGCCCAGGCCAATCTCGCCCAGGCCAAGGCGAACCTCGACTTCACCAAGGCGGACCTCGAGCGCGCCCGCACGCTGCTGGAGGACAAGACCTCCAACGCCATTTCCAAGCAGGCCTTCGACCAGCGCACCCAGGCCGAGCGCACCGCCGCCGCCATCGTGCAGTCGCAGGAAGCGCAGGTGCGCTCCGCCCAGCTCGATCTCGGCTTCACCGAGGTGAAGGCGCCGGTGTCGGGCCAGATCGGCGACCGCCGGGTGTCGGTCGGCAACTATGTCACCGGCGGCACGGGCGCCACGCCCACGCTTCTGGCCGTGATCGTCTCCACCGATCCGATCCGCTTCGAGTTCACCATCGACGAGGCTTCGCTGCTGCGCCTGACCCGCCGCAAGGGCGGTACCGACTTCAAGGGCGAGCCCGTCTTCCTCAAGCTGATCGACGACAAGGACTTCGTCCACAAGGGCAAGCTCGACTTCCTCAACAACGTCGTCGACCGCGAGACCGGTACCATCCGGGGCCGCGCCGTGTTCGACAACAAGGATGGCCTGTTCCGCCCCGGCATGTTCGCGCGCCTCAGGCTCCAGTCCTCGGACCCTTATCAGGCGCTGGTGGTGCCGGATGTGGCCATCGGCACCGAGCAGGTGAAGAAGTTCGTATACGTGGTCGGCACCGAGAACAAGGTCAGCCAGAAGTTCGTCACCCTCGGTCCGCTCCAGGGCGACATGCGGGTGATCCGCGAGGGCCTTTCCCCGGACGACAAGGTGGTGGTGAATGGCCTGATGCGCGTGCGGCCCGGCGTGACGGTTACGCCGCAGGTTGCCGGTGCTGCGCCGGCGGCCGGGGCCCCGGGCGCGCCTGCCGGTTCCTCCTCCGCCGCCTCCAAGTGAGGAGGCGGAACCATGCGCTTTTCCCACTTCTTCATTGACCGCCCCATCTTCGCCTCGGTGGTGTCGGTGGTGGTCATCATCCTCGGCGCGGTTTCCTACCTGCGCCTGCCGGTGGCCCAGTATCCGGACATTGCCCCGCCCGTCATCACGGTGACGGGCCAGTATCCCGGCGCCTCGGCCGAGATCGTCGCGGAGACCGTGGTCGCGCCCATCGAGCAGCAGATCAACGGTGTCGAGAAGATGATCTACCTGTCGTCGAACTCGACGGCGGACGGTCGCTTCTCCATCTCCGTCACCTTCGACATCGGCACCAATCTCGACATCGCCCAGGTGCAGGTGCAGAACCGCGTCGCCATCGCCGCCCCGCGCCTGCCGGCCGAGGTGCAGCAGGTGGGCGTGGTGACGGCGAAGGCCTCGCCCGACCTCCTGCTGGTGGTCAGCCTCTATTCGCCGGATGGCTCGCGCGATCCGCTGTTCATCTCGAACTTCGCCAATATCGAGGTGAAGGACGTGCTGTCGCGCATCGACGGCGTCGGCTCCATCACCGTGTTCGGCTCGCGCGAATATGCGATGCAGATCTGGCTCGATCCCGATCGCCTGTCCGCGCTGAACCTCACCACCACCGACGTGGTGCAGGCGCTGAAGGCGCAGAACGTCCAGGTGGCCTCAGGCATCCTGAACCAGCCGCCGGTGCCGAACCAGCGGGCGTTCCAGATCGCCGTGCGGACCCTCGGCCGACTGACCGACCCGCAGGCGTTCGCCGACATCGTCATCAAGCAGACCGATCAGGCGCTGGTGCGGCTGAAGGATGTGGGCCGGGTCGAGATCGCGGCGCAGGACTATGCGTCCACGTCGTTCCTCGACAAGGACATCTCCATTAACCTCGGCATCTTCCAGCGGCCGGGCTCGAACGCGCTCGCCACCGGCAATGCGGTGGTGGCGGAGATGGCCCGCATCGGCAAGAGCTTTCCGGCCGGCCTGAAGTACGCGATCTATTACAACCCCACCGAGTTCATCCAGCAGTCGGTGGATGCCGTGGTGCACACCATCGGCGAGGCCATCGTGCTGGTGGTGCTGGTGGTGATCCTGTTCCTGCAGACGTGGCGGGCGGCGATCATCCCCATCCTCGCCATCCCGATCTCGCTCATCGGCACCTTCTTCGTCATGGCCCTGTTCGGCTTCTCGCTGAACAACCTGTCGCTGTTCGGACTGGTGCTCGCCATCGGCATCGTGGTGGATGACGCCATCGTCGTGGTGGAGAACGTGGAGCGCAACATCGAGGCGGGACTCTCCCCGCGCGATGCCGCCTACAAGACCATGGACGAGGTGGGCGGGGCGCTGGTCGCCATCTCCCTCGTGCTGTCGTCGGTGTTCGTGCCCACCGCCTTCATCACCGGCATCTCGGGCGAGTTCTACCGGCAGTTCGCGCTGACCATCGCCGGCTCGACGCTGATCTCGCTGCTCGTGTCGCTGACGCTCTCGCCGGCCATGTGCGCGCTGCTGCTGAAGCCGCACCGCTCCAAGCACGAGAAGCCAGCCTGGTATGCCCGGCCCATCGTCGGCTTCTTCGGCCTGTTCAATCGCGGCTTCGAGAAGGTCGGCAACGGCTATGCCTGGATGACGGCCCGCCTCGTGCGGTTCGTCGCCCTCGTGCTCATCGTCTATGCCGGCATCGTCGGCTTCGGTGGCTGGCTGTTCGCGACCACGCCGCAGGGCTTCATCCCGCAGCAGGACCGCGGCTATCTCATCGTCGTCGCCCAGTTGCCGCCCGGCGCCTCCATGCAGCGCACGGAAGATGTGATGAAGCGCGCCGGCAACCTCGTGCTCGGCACGCCCGGCGTCGGCCACATCGTCAACATCGCCGGCTTTTCCGGCGCCACCTTCACCAATGCGCCCAACGCCGGCGCCATGTTCGTGATCCTCGATCCGTTCACCTCGCGCGCGGGGCACCCCGAGCAGACAGCGGCAGCCATCCAGAAGGTGCTGTTCGGCAAGGTGGCGTCCATCCAGGAAGCGCAGATGATCGTGGTGCAGCCGCCGCCCGTGCAGGGCATCGGCAATGCCGGCGGCTTCCGCATGATGCTGGAGGACCGCTCCGGCGCCGGCCTCCTCGCCTTGCGCAATGCCACCTATGCCATGATGGGCGCGGCGGCGCAGACGCCGGGGCTGATGCAGGTCTACTCTTTGTTCGAGACCTCGACGCCGCAGCTCTTCCTCGACATCGACCGGCAGAAGGCCCAGCTGCTGAAGATCAACATCGCCGACGTGTTCTCGGCGCTCCAGACCTATATCGGCTCGTCCTACGTCAACGACTTCAACCTGTTCGGCCGCACCTTCCGGGTGCAGGTGCAGGCCGATGCGCCGTTCCGACTCGATCCCAAGGACGTGCTCTCCATCCGGGTGCGCGCCGCCAACGGGGAGACCGTGCCGCTCGGCTCCTTCACCACCGTGCGCGACATTTCCGGCCCCTACCGCGTGCCGCGCTACAATCTCTACCCCACTGCCGAGCTCGACGGCTCCCCGGCCCCCGGCTACTCGCAGGGGCAGGCCATCCAGATCATGCAGGAGCTGGCCGCCAAGGTGCTGCCGCAGGGCTTCTCCTATGAGTGGACGGCGCTTGCGTACCAGCAGCAGCGGGCCGGAAACACGGCCATCTTCGCCTTTGCTCTCGGCGTGGTGTTCGTGTTCCTGGTGCTGGCGGCGCAGTATGAGAGCCTGACACTGCCTCTGGCGGTCATCCTCATCGTGCCCATGTGCCTTGTCGCGGCGCTGATCGGCGTGATCCTGAGGGGGCAGGACAACAACATCCTGACCCAGGTGGGCTTCATCGTGCTCATCGGCCTCGCGGCGAAGAACGCGATCCTCATCGTGGAATTCGCCAAGCAATTGCAGGATCAGGGACACGGCCGGCGCGAGGCGGCGGTGGAGGCGGCACGGCTGCGTCTGCGCCCCATCATCATGACCTCGCTCGCCTTCATCCTCGGCGTCGTGCCGCTGGTGTGGGCCACCGGCGCGGGCGCGGAGCTGCGGCAGGCGCTGGGCACGGCGGTGTTCTCGGGCATGATCGGCGTGACGCTGTTCGGCCTCGTCTTCACCCCGGTGTTCTACGTCTTCGCCCAGTGGATCGCGTCCCTCGGCCGCCGCCGCGAGGCGGAAGCGCCGCCGCCGTCCCATCCCGCTCCGGCGGAGTGAGTGCAGGACACAAAAGAAAACGGGCGGCCCTGGGCCGCCCGTTTTCGTTTCAGCACTGTGGCCGGCTGGATCAGCGCGCCTTGTCGCGGCGCGACTTCAGCCACTTGATGCGGTTGACGATCTGCTGGGGCTGGTAAGGCTTGTCGACCCCCGGCCCGTCTTCGCAGAGATTGGTGGCGTGGGCGGCCGCCATGGCGGTGGAGCCGGCGAGGATCACGTCGATCTTCGGGTGTGCCTCGCGCAGCCACTGGGACAAAGCGAAGCCCTCGCGATCACCGGTGGCGGACGCATCGGCCAGCACCACTTCGACCCGCTCGGCCTCGACTTCCAGGATGATCTCGGCCTCGGCACCCGTCGCGGCTTCCAGCACCTCATAGCCGCAGGTGCGCAGATACTCCGCGATCACGTGGCGCACGAGAATGTCGGACTCGACCACGAGCACGACGGGCGGGAGTTCGCTCGGACGGTTGTCGTTCATCGGTCGCCTTTCCTCGATCGTGTTTTACGAACCTGCTTTCCCCTGAAGCTGGGCCTGGATGATCTGCAGCACGCTCTCGACCCGGTAGGGCTTGGCGAGGAAGGGCGCGACCACGGCGGCAACGGAACGGTCGAACTGGCCCGAGGTGAGGATCACCGGCAGATGCGGACGCTCGGTCTTGAGCAGCAGGGCAAACTGATAGCCGTCCAGCGCGCCCTCGGTGTGCACGTCGGAGAACACGACATCCACATGCAGGCCGGCGATGATGGCCTCATGCGCCTCCTCGGCCGAGACGGCCTCGATCACCAGCAATCCGGCGGAACGCAACTCCGAGGCTGTCACCATGCGCACGAGCGCGTCATCCTCGACCAGCAGCACGGTGAGAGGAACCGGCTCCGCCATCGGCTGGGCTTCCCCAAATGTCATTTTTGTTGCCCATTCCAAGGTGCAGCCTGAAAACGCCGTAGCCGCGCTTCGGTTCCCGAATACGGTCCATCAAAAAAGCCGATCCCGCTCATTTCATCTTCCGATTGGCAGGACGCCCCCTCCGGCGCGACGGTTGCGGCCTCTTTCTCGCAGCAGGACGACCCCCTTGGCCCTGACGATCTTCTTTCTCAACGGACCCAACGCCAACCTCTACGGCCTCGATCCCTCCGGCACGTACGGGCGCGAGAGCTTCCCGGCCATCCGCGGGCGCTGCCTCGCCCATGCCGCCGGGCTTGGCGTGGCGCTGGACTTCCGGCAGTCGAACCACGAGGGCGAGATCGTGGACTGGATCCAGGAGGCGCGGCTGAAGGCGGATGCCATCGTCATCAACGCGGCCGGCCTCACCTACACGTCCATCGCCATCCTCGATGCGCTGCTCGCCTTCGACGGGCCGATCATCGAGACCCACATGAGCAACATCTGGAAGCGCGAACCCTTCCGGCACCACTCCTTCGTGTCGAAGGCCGCAACCGGCGTGGTGGCAGGGCTCGGCGCGCTGGGCTACGAGCTTGCCATCGGCGCCGCGGCGAAGCTCGCCGGCGAGCGCAAGGAGGGTGGCAAGTGACAGCGACTTCGCGCGGGGCGTTGGTGTTCTACAGCGCCTTCGATGATCCCGTGGAATGGAAGGCCGCGCTTCAGGCGGCGGTGCCGGGCCTCGATGTGCGGATCGCAGATGTGGCGACCGGTGCCGTGGACGGCGATTCCGCGGATGTGCGCTACGCCCTCGTCTGGAAGCCGCCGCAGGGGTTCTTCGCGCGCTTTCCCAACCTCGGGCTGGTCATCAATCTCGGCGCGGGCGTGGATGCGCTGGTCGCCCGGGATGATCTTCCCGACGTGCCCATCACCCGCCTCTCCGACCCGAACATGTCGCAGATGATGGCGTCCTTCGTGCTGTTCTGCGTGCTGCGCCATGCCCGCGAGATCCCGACCTTCGAGCGGGCGCAGCGGGAGGGGCGCTGGCATTATGTGCATCCGCGTACGGCGGGGGAGATCCGCGTCGGCGTGCTCGGGCTCGGCGAACTCGGATCCACGGCCGCGCTGGAGCTGGTGCGGCACGGCTTCGACGTGCGCGGCTGGTCCCGCTCACCGAAGCAGCTCGAAGGCGTGGAGACCTGCCATGGGGCCGGCGCGCTGCCGGGTTTCCTCGCCGAGGCGGACATCCTCGTGGTGATGCTGCCGCTCACCGGCGAGACGCGCCATCTTCTCGATGCCGGGCGCCTCGCTCTGCTGCCCAAAGGGGCGAAGTTCATCAACGTCGCCCGCGGGCCGGTGGTGGATGAGGCGGCGTTGATCGCGGCGCTGCGCTCCGGCGCCATTTCGGAGGCCACGCTCGACGTGTTCGAGGTGGAACCGTTGCCGGCCGAAAGCCCGCTCTGGGGTATGGAGAATGTGCTGGTGACGCCGCACCTCGCCTCCATCGCCATCCCCGCCAGCGCTTCCGCCCAGATCGCCGAGAACATCCGGCGGGTGGAGGCGGGCGAGGAGGTGCAGAACCGGGTGGACCCGGCGCGGGGCTACTGAGCCCCGTCCCGCCCCGCGAGAATCTCCCGCGCCCGCTCGTGCGGCGCCAGTGACTGCTCGGTCGCGGCGTCACCGAAATCCTCCATTTCGTAGAGCGGGCGGATCTCGATCTCGCTCGGGCCGGGCATGGGATTGGGGCAGCGCTTCACCCAGGCGACCGCCTCCTCCATGTCCCTGACCTCCCACAGCCAGTAACCGGCGATCAGCTCCTTGGTCTCGGCGAACGGACCGTCCATGACGATGCGGGAGGCACCGTCGAAGCCGATGCGCTTGCCGAGCTTGGAGGGCTTGAGCCCGGCGCCATCGCGCATGATGCCGGCCTTGGCCAGTTCCTCGTTGAACCGGCCCATGGCCTCCAGCAGGTCCGGGGAGGGCATCAGCCCGGCTTCACTGTCCGCGGTCGCCTTCACGATCACCATCACACGCATGTCACTCTCCCTGGGGCGGATCGGCTCGATGCTGTAAGGACGTCGGACGAACGCCGCCCCCGACACGATGCGGGCAAATTTAGCGGGTGAATTGCACCGGGTCTGGCTGCGGCCAGGCTCCGGCGTGCCGGTTTGGCGTGGCGGGCAGATGCTCAGGGGAATGACATGCGTTTCTGGGGAATCGCGATCGTGGCGGCGGCGGTCATGGCCGCAGGGGCAGCCGAGGCGGGCAAGCAGACCAACACCCAGTTCCGCGCGTTCGGCCAGTGGAAGGTCGAGACCGTGCTGGACGACGGCAAGTTCTTCCTGTGCCGGGGCGTCACCAAGACCAACGGCGGCATCGTCGGTCTGCTCTATTATCCCAACGGCAAGTGGGCCATCGCCTTCCCGGACCTCAGCCTGAAGCCGGGCAGCAAGGTCTCGGGATCGCTGGAGATCGGCAAGGCGTCGCAGCCGGTGGAACTGGTGGCCAGCCAGGCGGGCGTGCGCGAGCGGGTGTTCATCACGGACGACGTGCTCAATGCCCTGCGGCAGGGGGGCCGTGTCTCGCTCAAGATCGCCGGCAAGTCCTTCGACTGGGACATGACCGATGCCGGCCAGGCCATCGGCGCGGTGCAGGATTGCTGGACCGCCGGCAAGAAGATCGGCGGCTGACGGCCTCTAGTCCATATCTGGCGCGATCGAGCCCGGCGCGAACATGCCGCCGGGCGAGAAGGCGTCGGCGAGGAAGCGGGCGAACACCTCCACCGCCGGCCGCATGGGCTGGCGGCGGAGCGACAGCCGCATGACGCGCACCGGCGCCAGCTGCTCCTTCAGCGGCCGCACGGCCACCCGGCTGCCGTCATAGGCCATGGTCGTGCGTGGCGAGGCATTGTGCAGCGTGTAGCCGCGCTTCTGGCCGACGAGGCCGCGGATCAGCTCGTAGGAGCGTGAGCGGTAGGCGATGCGCGGGGTGATGCCGCAGGAATCGAACAGCGAGAAGAAATAGTCGCGCGTGTGGGGCAGGTCGTAGAGCAGGAAGGGCTCGTCGGCCACGTCCTTCAGCGAAACCACGGGCTTGCGCGCCAAGGGATGGTCGGCGGCGAGCACGAGGAGCGGCGGCAGGTCGATGAGGAGTTCGCCGGAAAAATCCTCAGGCACCGCATAGCCATAGGACACGGCGATCTCCAGCCGGCCGGAGAGGATGCCGTCGAAGATCTCCTTCTGGTCGCCTTCCTCCAGCTTCACCGTGATGCCGGGCTGCACCTCCGCGAAACGGGCCAGCAGGGCTGGCATGAAGCGCGGGGCGATGGTGAGGAAGCAACCCAGCGAAATCTCGCCCCGCAGCGTATCTCCCAGCGCCTGCGCGCTCTGGGCGAAATCACGCGCGTGGGCAAGGAGATGCCGGGCCTCGTTCACATAACGCTGGCCGGCGGGTGTCAGCGAGATGCCGCGCGCATGATGGCGGATGAACAGCGGGATGCGGAGTTCCGCCTCGGTCTGGGCGATGGCGGCGGAAATCGACGGCTGGGAGACGTTGAGCTGGCGCGCGGCTTCCGTGACGTTGCCGAGATCCGCAGCGGCCACGACATATTTGAGCGCCCTGAGCGACACGTTCATTTCGCCCGTTCCCCGCAGGCGAGGGCGTGGCAATGGCACGGACGCAGGGGCGCGCCGGCAGGGGTCGGCTTGGTCACGGGCGGGGCTCCGGTGAGCCGTCAGTGTCGCGCATTGATCTGGATCAGAAAAGCCAATCTTTTCGCCAAAGATAAAATATTTTATCGATCCCGCGGCCTCGCCCACTCTTGCTCCAATCGTGGGCATGACCAATTCGGGAGCAGGCGTGATGATCAGGACCGGTGCCGCGTACAAGGAAGGCCTGCGCGACGGCCGCGAGATCTGGATCGACGGCGAGCGCGTGGCCGACGTCACCACCCATCCCGCTTTCAAGCCCATCGTCGATATCAAGGCGCGCATGTACGACCTCCACCACGAGGAGGCGACCGCCCCGGCGCTGACCTATGTGGAGGAGAATGCGGTGCATTCCGTCTTCCACCAGCCGCCGACGGAGACCGCGCACTGGGACGCCAAGCGCAAGGGCGTCGACATCCTGCTGAAGGACGTGGGCGGCGTCGTCACCCGCGTCGGCGACGAGACCATCGGCGAGATGTGGTCGCTGCAGGATGGGCGCGACATGCTGGCGGAGATCGATCCGCGCTTCGCCGCCAACATCGACAACCACATCAAGCGCGTGGTGGAGGAAGATCCCTTCCACGTCTCCGCCAACACCGATCCCAAGGGCGACCGCTCCCGCCACATCTCCGAGCGCGATCCGGACATGATGGTGCATGTCACCAAGGAGACGGACGCCGGCATCATCATCCGCGGCGCCAAATACGAGACCGCCGCCGCCTATGCCGACCAGGCCTATCTCAAGCCCACCGTGGGCGCCTGGACGGACGAGAAGGAAAGCGACTACGCGCTGGGCTGCATCGTGAAGATGGGGGCGCCGGGCGTGAAGCACATCTGCCGCTCCTCCTTCGCCGGCCGCTCGGACCCAAAGGATTATCCCCTCGCCAACCGCTATGACGAGGTGGATACGCTGGTGGTGTTCGATGACGTGCTGATCCCCTGGGAAGACGTCTTCTTCTATCGCTACACCAAGGCGGCCCAGTTTGTGCGCGGCACGCTGCACCGCTACTCCGCCTATCCCTATGTCCTGCGCCTGCTCTACGTGGCCGACATGATGATCGGCGCGGCCTTGTGGAACGCCAAGCAGACCGGCCTCGACAAGCTGCAATCGGTGCAGGAGAAGCTGGCGGATCTCGCGGTCTATCGCGAGGGCATCAACGCCCACCTCACCGCTTCCATCGCCCTCGCCGAGAAGAGTCCGGCGGGCCTGCTGATGCCCAACCAGTCCATTCTCTATGCCGGCCGCGTGCTCGCCTGCTCGCAGCTGCCAACCATGATGCATGCCACCCGCGAGCTGATCGGCGGCCAGATCTGCGTCACGCCCAATGTTGCCGCCTTCGAGGCCGAGGGCACCGCCGAGTGGCTGAAGAAGTTCTATACGCTCAACGACAATTGGGAGTCCGAGGACCGGCGCAAGCTGCTTGCCTTCGCCCGCGATCTCGTGTCCTCCGACTATGCCGGCCACCGCCTCGCCTTCGTGCAGTTCGCGCAGGCGCCGCACTTCAACCACCTCGCGGCGGTCTACAAGAGCTTCGATTTTTCCGGACCCCTCGACTTCGTGCGCAAGACCGCGGGCCTTTCGGACAATGTCAAAGGCTCGCTGAAATGAGCGCGGCCGGCGACATCTCCTCCGTGGATGCGGGCCTGTTTCGTGACGCCATGCGGCGCATGGCGTCGGGTGTCGCGGTGATCGCCACCGACGGCCCGGCCGGGCGGGCGGGACTCACCGTTTCCTCGCTGGCCTCGCTGTGCATGGAGCCGCCTTCGGTCATCCTCTGCATCCACGAGCAGAGCAACGCGCTGAAGGTGATCGAGGCCAACGGTGTGTTCGTCGCCAACGTGCTGGCGCACCATCAGTCGCACGTCTCCGACACCTTCGCGGGGCAGGTGCCGCAGTTTCGCGACGACAAGTTCGCCTGCGCGGACTGGCGGGCGGCGGCGAGCGGCGCGCCGGTGCTCGACGGCGCGCTCATGAGCTTCGACTGCCGGCTCGCCACCCATCACGCCTACGGCACCCACCGCATCGTCGTCGGCGCCGTGACCGCCGTCCATGGTCTTGAGGACGAGGCCGAGCCGCTGCTTTACGCCAACCGCGCCTACCGGCGCCTGACCGCTGCATGAGGCAAAGAACCGTGCCGACCCATACCCGCATCCGCCCCTTCAACACGAAGGAAGCCTATCCTGAGCAGAAGCTCGACAACGACGTGTGCATGGCGGTCCGCGCCGGCAACACCGTCTATCTCCGCGGCCAGACGGCCATGGACCTCGACGGCAACATCGTCGGCGTGGGTGATGCCGCGGCGCAGACCGAGAATGCCATGGCCTGCGCCAAGGTGCTGCTGGAAGAGGCCGGCGCCAAGCTTGAGGACGTGGTGAAGATCGTCATCTACATCACGGACCGGGCCTATCGCGAGCCGGTCTATCGCGTGGTGGGCCAGTGGCTGAAGGGCGTCTTCCCGGTCTCCACCGGCATCATCGTGCAGGGGCTCGCCAAGCCCGAATATCTGATGGAAATCGACATCATCGCCGAGATCCCGTCCGAGCGCGCCTGAGGCGTCGCCACGCGTTGCAGCGGCACGCCGCGTCCGGTTTTCCTCGCGCCGCAAATGGCGCGGGGAATATTTGTGTTGTTTCGATAAAATATTGATTTCCAAAATAAAAATCGCCACTCACAGGCATTTTTTGCTTCCATCGTCATCCGAATTACGTAGATTTACGTATCGGCGACCTTCGCGGTCACACGAAAAGAAACCGCCAGAAGGCGGATCCAGAGGAGAGACGGATGAACGGCAAGATCGTTGCCCTCGGGCTCGCGCTGGCCGCCTTCGTGGCGGGCCCGGCGAGCGCGGCGGAAAAACTGGTGGTGAGCACGTGGGGCGGCAGCTTCCGCGACCTCATCGCCGAGGCCATCGCCTCGAAATTCACCAAGGATACCGGCGTCGAGGTGGAATACATCACCGGCGGCACCATCGACCGGCTGAACAAGGCGAAGCTCGCCAAGGGCTCGCCGGAGAGCGACATCACCTTCACCACCGCCCATGTGGGCTGGCTCTACGCCAATGACGATCTGTTCGAGACCCTCGATCTCTCGAAGATCCCGAATGCGTCGAAGCTGGTGCCGCAGGCCAAGGTGAGCCCCTACCACATCGGCGCCTGGGCCTATGTCTACACCATCGGCTACCGGCCGGACCTGACCCCGAAGAACATCACCTTCTCCTCCTGGGGAGACCTCTGGAATCCCGAGCTGAAGGGGATGCTGGCGGCGCCTGATTTCGACCCGAGCCACATCATCGCCGTTTCGGCCCTGCTGGCGGGCGGCTCGCCGGCGGACTGGCAGAAGGGTGAGCAGAAGCTCCTGGCGCTGAAGCCCAATTTCAAGGCCTTCTACACCAACGACGCGAACTCCCAGCAGCTCATCGCCACCGGCGAGACGCCGGTGCAGATCATGCTGTCCATGAACGCCTATTACATGATCGCGCAGGGCGTCCCGATCAAGCTCGTCATCCCGAAGGAGGGCGGCGTGCTGGGCATCGACACCATGGCCATCATGAAGGGCTCCAAGAACCGCGAGCTGGCGGAGAAGTTCATCAACACCGCGCTCGATCCCGAGGTGCAGGGCAAGATCGCCGAGCTGAAGAAGGGCTCGCCCACCGTGCTCGGCGCCAAGGTGAGCCCCGAGACCGCGAAGCTTCCCGGCGTCTTCACCACTGCCGAGCAGTGGGACAAGGAGACCATCATCATCGACCACAAGCTCCGCGCGGAGAAGACCGCCGAGTGGCGCAAGTGGTTTTCGGAAAACATGATCGCCAAGTGAGTGATCGGCGAGTGATCGACGGGTGAGGCGGACAGCCGCTTCCGTTAGACTGCCCTGACCCGGAAGCGGCTCCGTAGCGCGGCGGGCAGGGAAGATGGGTCCCCTGTCATCTTCCCTGCCTCCGCCGGGGCTTCCCACAGAACCAAGAGCGAGAGCCGTGAACAAGCGCCCCTTCCTCGCCCTGTTCGTCGCCCCCGCGACGCTGGCGGCCATCGCCTCCGCGGCGGCGCTCGCGGCGATCCTGCAATATGCCTTCCGTGCCTACGTGCCGGGCTCGCTCAATCCGGGCGGGCTCACGCTGGACAATTTCTTCGCGCTGCTGCGCCCGCTCTATGCGCAGGTGTTCATCCAGACCGTGTGGATCTGCCTCCTCACCGCGCTCATTACTTTGGTGGTGGCGTATCCGCTCGCCTTCGCGCTGGTGCGGACGCGGAACGTGGCGCTGAAATCCTTCCTGCTGATTACCGCAGTCACGCCGCTCTTCCTCGGCGAGGTGGTGCGCACCTATTCCTGGATCATCGTGCTGGGCAACACCGGCTTCATCAATTCGGTGCTGAAGGGTCTCGGGATCATCGACCGGCCGATCCAGATGATGTTCACCACCTTCGGCGTCGTCACCGCCCTCGTTCATGTGACGCTGCCGGTGATGGTCATCATGCTCTCGGCCGCGCTCTCCCACATCGATCGCGATTACGAGAAGGCCGCGACCTCCCTCGGCGCGGGGCCAGTGAAGGCCTTCCTCACCGTGATGCTGCCTCTTTCCATGCCCGGCGTGGTGGCGGGCGTTTCCACCGCCTTCGCCTGGACGTTTTCCGCCTTCGCCACGCCGCAGATGATTGGGGGCGGCAAGGTGAGCATGATCTCGACGCTGGTCTACCAGCTCGGTTTCGCCTCCTTCAATTTCCCCTTCGCGGCGGCTCTCTCCGTCACCGGCCTCGCGCTCACCTTCGCGGTGCTCGCCATGGCGAAGCAGGCCATCAAGCCGCTGGAAAAGATCGGAGCCCACTGATGTCCGATCCGCGCAAGCGTCTCATCTCCGCCAAGGCCGGCGAGCGGCTTCTCGCCATCGCCGGCTGGACCGTGGTGTGGCTGGTGGTGGCCTTCATCATCCTGCCGGCGGTGGTGGTGGGCATCTCGGCCTTCAACGATCGCGCCATCCTCTCCTTCCCGCCGCAGGCCTGGTCCACGCGCTGGTTCGCGCGGGCCTTCTCCTATCGGGACTTCTCCGAGGGTTTTCGCAACGGCCTCATCATCACCGCCTTCGCCTCGTCCATCGCGCTCGTGGTGGGCGCCGGTTTCGCCTTCGCCCTCGATCGCTACAGCTTCCGGGGCAAGATGGCGCTGGAGGCGGTGCTGACCTCGCCGCTGGTGATCCCGCATTTCACCATCGGCCTCGGCTTCCTCATCCTCGCGGCGCAGATCCACGCCACGCGTACCTTCGCCCTCGTCATCGTCTGCCACGTGGTGCTGGTGCTGCCCTTCGTGATGCGCTCGGTCTATGTCTCGCTGCGCAATCTCGACAGCCGGCTGGAACTCGCCGCTGCGAGCCTCGGGGCGCGGCCTGGACGGGCACTGTTCACCGTGACGCTGCCTCTTCTCATCCCCGGCCTGTTCTCGGGCTGGCTGTTCGCGGCCATCCTGTCCTTCAACGAGTTCACCGCCTCGCTGTTCGTCACCGCCCAGGCGACGCAGACGCTGCCGGTGGCCATGTACAATTACGTCCGCGAATACGCCGATCCGACGCTCGCGGCGCTGTCCGTCATCTACATCGTGGTCACGGCGCTGCTTCTCACCATCGCCAACGCCTTCCTTGGCCTCGGAAAGGTTCTGAACGTTGAGCATGTCCGCTGAACGCATCGATCCCCGGGAGCCTGTCTCCCCCGCCGTCTCCGCGCCTGTCGCGGACGCTGCCGCGCGCGTCGCCGGCGTCCAGATCGACGGCGTCACCAAGCGCTTCGGCGATGCCACCGCTCTGCACGAGGCGTGGCTGAAGATCGCCGACGGCGAGTTCATGACGCTGCTCGGACCGTCCGGCTGCGGCAAGACCACGCTGCTCAACCTGATCGCCGGGTTTCTCGAGGCGGACGGCGGCGAGATCTTCGTCGGCGGACGGCTGATGACCGAGACCGCGCCCTATGATCGCGAGATCGGCGTCGTCTTCCAGAACTACGCTTTGTTCCCGCACATGAATGTCGCGAAGAACGTGGGCTATGGCCTCCGGATGCGCGGCGTGGCGAAGCGCGAGATCGAGACGCGCGTCGCCGAGGCGCTGGCGCTGGTGAAGCTCGACGGCTTCGGCGAGCGCAAGCCGCGCCAGCTCTCCGGCGGCCAGCAGCAGCGCGTGGCGCTGGCCCGCGCGCTGGTGATCCGGCCCAAGGTGCTGCTGCTGGACGAGCCGTTCTCCGCCCTCGACAAGAATTTGCGCGGCGCCATGCAGGTGGAGCTGAAGGAAATCCAGCGCCGGCTCGGTGTCACCACCATCTTCGTCACCCACGACCAGAGCGAGGCGCTGTCCATGTCGGACCGCATCGCCGTCATGTCGCAGGGGCGCATCCGCCAGGTGGGCACGCCGGACGAGATCTATCGCCGGCCGCTGGACCCGTTCGTCGCGTCCTTTGTCGGCGATGTGAACGTGCTGCCGGGCCGGCTGGAGCGGCGCATCGGCGAGACCGCCACGGTGCTGATCGCCGAAGGGCGGCTCAGCGTCAGTGCGGATACGCTGGAGGGGATTGCTCCGGGCGCGGCCGTCGACCTCTACGTGCGGCCCGATGCAGTGCGCATCGCGGAAGGGGAGGGGCTGGTCTCCGGCACGGTGGCGACCCACGTCTATCAAGGCTCACACGTGGACGTGCTGGTGGACGTCGCAGCCGCGCGCGGTGGCCGCGTCACGGTGCGCGTGCCGGGGCACGGCGCCTCCACGCGCTGGCCGGCGGGCACCCGCGTCTCGCTCGATTTCTCGCCCGCCGATGCGGTGGCGTTCGCGTCCGATGTCGCCTGACATTGCGGCGCGCCGGGTCTGGTCCGGCGCGCCGGGTTCGCGGTCAGAAGGCCGGGGCGGAGGAGGGGTTGCGCGCGCGGCTTTCGAAGGCCGGCTGCTCCAGCGCATAGCGATCCCACAGGCTGCGCAGCGCGCCGATGGGGTCCTCCTGCCAGTCCACGCGCAGGTCCACCACGGGCCAGTCATAGGTGCGTGCAACGTGCAGGCCCGCCGCGTGCTCGTCCCCCGTCTCGCCACCGGCAGCAAGCCCGGCCTCCAGCCCACGCATGAGGCGCTCGGCGAGTGGCAGCCCCTCGGCCGCGAGGAAGGCATCGCGCATGGCGGCGGGGACGCCGTCGTTCACCAAGAGGTTTCCGAGCGCGATGCAGCCGGGGCCTTGCGCCGCCGCGGCGATGGGCAGGGCCTCGACCCCCGAGTGCCACGCGACCTGCCCGTAGCGGTCGATGACGCTGGCCTGCCGGAAAGCGGGCTCCGGCGTGCCGGCGAGCAGCGTGGACAGCACGCCCCCGGCGCCGAGCCCCTGCCGCAGCAGAGCAAGGCCGGCCGGGCCGAGGGCCGGGTCGGTGACGTTCTGCGTGGTGACGAGCCCAAGCGGGCTCACCCACGCGCAGCGACTGGCAACGCAGATGCTGGACGAGGTGATGGCGATGCCGAAGGCGCCCGTCTCGGGGCAGCGGGCGGCGATGGAATAGGTCATTCCCGTCTCCTTTTCGGTGATTTTCTAGAGATGATGGCCTGAAAATGCAAGTATCGACGGAAGAAATACTTGAAAAAATCATTTCCGTTCCTTCGGTAGCGAATACGGAAAACTCCGAAATCGTCGCGCGCATCGCCGAAATCGCCGCGCCGTTCGCCCGCGTGCGCCATCTGCCCAATGCGGCGGGGGACCGCACCGCGCTGCTCCTCTCCATCGGCCCCGATGCGCGGCCGGGCGTGGTGCTCTCGGCCCATACGGACGTGGTGGCGGTGGAGGGCCAGCCCTGGACCAGCGATCCCTTCGCCTTGACCGCGCGGGGAGATCGCCTCTACGGGCGCGGTACGTCGGACATGAAGGGCTTCGTCGCCTGCGTCCTCGCCGCGCTGCCCGCCTTCGCCGCCGCTGCGCTGGAGACGCCGGTGCATGTGGCGCTCTCCTATGACGAGGAGATCGGCTGCAAGGGCGCGGGCGATCTGGTGGCGCTTCTGGCCGCCCTTCCGGCGCCGCCGCTCCTGTGCATCGTCGGCGAGCCCACGGGCATGAAGGTGAAGCGCGCCCACAAGGGCAAGACCGGCTGGCGCGTCACTGCCGACGGCCGCACCGGCCATTCCGCCTTGCCGCACCGCGCGGCCAATGCGGTGACGGCACTCGCCCGTCTCGCCGCCCGCCTCGCCGACCTCGCCGACGATTTGCGCCACGGCACGCGGGACGAGGCCTTCGATCCGCCCTATGCGACGCTGCATATCGGCTCGCTGCATGGCGGCGGGGCGCTGAACGTGGTGCCGGACAAGGCGGTGATGGAATTCGAGCTGCGCAGCATCCCGGGTGCCGACACCCCTGCCATCCTGCGCCGCATTGGGGCGCTGGTGGCGGAGGCGCGCGCCGCCCTCAGGGCAGAGGCGGAGGAGGCGGATCTGGTGGTGGAGGAGCTCTCCTCCTATCCTGCCCTCGCCACTGCGGCCGGCAGTGCCGAGGCCGCCGCGGTGGCGCGTCTGTGCGGCGACAATGGTCCGCCCGGCACCATCGCCTTCGGCACCGAGGCGGGGCTCTATTCCGACGCCGGTATTCCGACCCTCGTCTGCGGCCCCGGCGACATCGCCCGCGCCCACAAGGCCGACGAGTGGGTGGGGCGGGATGAGCTGGCCCAGTGCGACGCCATGCTGGCCCGCCTCGCCGAACTGCTGGGCCGTCCCGCCGCCGACTGGATTACCCGCTGAAAGGAGCCATGATGACCGAGCACAAGCCGCTGACCCGCCCCGCCGCGAAGCTCACCCATGCCGGCGCTTTGGTCGCGCTCGCCGCCGCCGTGGCGCGGGCGGAGGAGATGGCCGTGCCGCAGAACATCACCATCGTGGATGACGGGGGCAACCTCCTCGCCTTCGTGCGCATGGACGGGGCGAAGCTGCTGTCGCGCGAGACCTCCCTCTCCAAGGCCATCAGCGCCGCCTCCCACCGCCAGCCCACGAGCCGGCTCGATCCGGCGCTGGAGCTGAAGCTCGCCATCGCCTCCGGTGGCCGACTCACCAATCTGGAAGGCGGCTTCCCCATCATCATCGACGGCGTGTGTGTCGGCGGCATCGGTGTGGGGTCGGGCAAGGGCAGCGAGGACGTGGACGTGGCCAAGGCGGCGCTTGCGGCCCTCGGCGCCCAGGTCTAAGGCGGCGAAAGTCTCGGCCGGTGCCGGTTTCTTTGCCGGCACCGTTGCGGATGCGGCCGCCAGCGCCCTTGCCTATCGGCTGAAGCTGCGGCACAGGTTGCGCGCCATCAACGGGGACTGCCCATGTCGACCACCGTGTCTCCCCTCGCGCCGAAGTCCGTGCCCGAGCTCAAGCCTGTGCCGGGCGTCACCTTCACCACGGTGGCGGCGGGCATCCGATACAAGGGCCGCACCGACGTTCTGGCCATGGCGTTCGAGCCCGGCACGACGGTGGCCGGCGTCACCACCCGCTCGCTCTGCCCCTCCGCCCCGGTGGAATGGTGCCGCGATCTGCTGAAGAAGGGCAAGGCGCGGGCGCTGGTGGTGAATTCCGGCAATGCCAACGCCTTCACCGGCATGAAGGGCCGGGAGGCGACCAGCCTCACCGCCGACCTCGCCGCCCAGGCGTTCGGCTGCAAGCCCACGGAAGTGTTCCTCGCCTCCACCGGCGTCATCGGCGAGCCGCTGGAGGCCACCAAGTTCGAAGCGGCGCTGACCGAAGCCGCCGGTCAATTGGTGGACTGGCCGTGGCTTGATGCCGCGCGCGCCATCATGACCACCGACACCTTCCCCAAGCTCGCCACCGCCACCGTGCTGCTGGGCGACGTGCCGGTGACCATCAACGGCATCGCCAAGGGCGCGGGCATGATCGCCCCCGACATGGCGACCATGCTCTCCTTCGTCTTCACCGATGCGCCGATCGCCGCCGACGTGCTGCAGAAGCTGCTCTCCAAGGGCGTGAAGACCACCTTCAACGCCGTCACCATCGACGGCGACACCTCCACCTCCGACACGCTCCTCCTGTTCGCCACTGGCGTCGCCAAGGAGCGTGGCGCGAAGACGGTGAAGAACATCGACGATCCCGCGCTGAAGGCGTTCAAGCGCGCGCTCACCGAGCTGCTCGCCGACCTCGCCGAGCAGGTGGCCCGCGACGGCGAGGGCGCCCGCAAGCTGGTGCGCATCACCGTGACGGGCGCGGTCTCCAACAAGTCGGCGCGGCGCATAGCCATGTCCATCGCCAACTCGCCGCTGGTGAAGACGGCGGTGGCCGGCGAGGACGCCAACTGGGGCCGTGTGGTGATGGCGGTGGGCAAGGCCGGCGAGCCCGCCGACCGGGACCTGCTCTCCATCTCCTTCGGCGACATCCGCGTCGCCCACGAGGGCGCCCGCGATCCCGACTATGACGAGGCCGAGGTCTCGGCCTACATGAAGAACGACGTGATCGACCTCACCGTCGACCTCGGCCTCGGCCGCGGCACAGACCGGGTGCTCACCTGCGACCTCACCAAGGAATACGTGGCGATCAACGGGGATTATCGCTCGTGAAGATCACCCTCGTCGCCGCCTGCGCCCTCATTGACGGCGACGGCCGCGTGCTGGTGGCGCAGCGGCCGGAGGGCAAGGCGCTGGCGGGCCTCTGGGAGTTTCCCGGCGGCAAGGTCGAGCCCGGCGAGCGGCCGGAGCAGACGCTCATCCGCGAGCTCGATGAGGAACTGGGCATCACGGTGAAGGAGGCGTGCCTCGCGCCTCTCACTTTCGCCAGCTATCCCTACGAGACCTTCCACCTCCTGATGCCGCTCTGGATCTGCCGCCGCTGGGAGGGCGTGATCCAGAAGAAGGAACATCAGGCGCTGCAATGGCTCCGGCCCGGACGCCTCCGCGACATTCCCATGCCGCCCGCCGACGAACCGCTGATCCCGGCGCTGATCGACCTTCTCGGCCCCTGATCGCCCGATGTCATCCGCTACGGCTACCCGCATCGGCTTCCTCGCCATCCTGCTGTGGGCGACGCTCGCCTTCTTCACGGCGGCGACGGGGAAGGTGCCGCCCTTCCTGCTGACAGCGCTCACCTTCGGCATCGGCGGTGCGGTGGGGCTGGGGGCGGCGCTGGCCGGGCCGGGGCTCGGCGTGCTGAAGCAGCGGCCGCTCGCCTATCTCCACGGCGTGGGCGGGCTGTTCGGCTACCACTTCCTCTATTTCACCGCCCTGAAGCTGGCCCCGGCGGCAGAGGCAGGGCTGATCGCCTATCTCTGGCCGCTGCTGATCGTGCTGCTCTCCGCCTTCCTGCCCGGCGGCGGCCTCAGGCGCGTGCATGTGGTCGGCGCGCTGATGGGCTTTGCCGGCACCGTGGTGCTGCTCGCCGGCAAGGGCGGCTTCTCCGGCATCGAGATGCGCTTTCTGCCCGGCTATCTCGCGGCGTTCGCCTGCGCCTTCATCTGGTCGTCCTATTCGGTGGCCTCGCGCCATTTCGCCGATGTGCCGACGCAGGCGGTGGCCGGCTTCTGCCTCGCCACGGCGGTGCTGGCCGCCCTCTGCCACCTCGCGTGGGAGGAGACCGTGTGGCCCGCCTCGGCCGGGGAGTGGACGGCGGTGGTGCTGCTCGGCATCGGCCCGGTGGGGCTCGCCTTCTACACCTGGGACATCGGCATGAAGCGCGGCGACGTGCGCCTTCTGGGCGTCGCTTCCTATGCGGCGCCGGTGCTCTCTACGCTGCTGCTGGTTGCGACCGGCTTCTCGGCGCCGTCCCTCTCGCTGGCGGTGGCCTGCGCGCTCATCGTCGGCGGAGCCTTCGTCGCCACACGGCGTTGAACGCGCGAATCTGAACGGAGAACCGCCATGACCCATCCCGCGCTGTCCTCCGGCGCCGTCGCCGTCATCACGGGCGGCGCGTCCGGCATCGGCCTTGCCGCAGCGGAAAAGCTCGCCGCCCGCGGGCTGAAGGTGGCCATCGCCGATCTGCCGGGCGAAAAGCTCGATGCGGCTGCCGCGCAGGTGGCGTCCGTGGCGGAGGGCGGGGCCGCGGATGTGCTCGCCGTCGCTACAGATGTCAGTCGGCCCGAGGATATGGAGCGGCTGGAGGAGATCGTCGCCGGGCGCTTCGGCGGCACGGACCTCCTCATGAACAATGCCGGCGTGCAGCCGGGCAGCGCCATCTTCGGCCCCTTCGGCAATTGGGAGAAGGTGCTGGGCGTCAACCTCATGGGCATCATCCACGGCTGCCGCGCGTTCGGGCCGAAGATGATCGCGCGGGGACGGCCGGGGCTGATCGTCAACACCGGCTCGAAGCAGGGCATCACCACCCCGCCGGGCGATCCGGCCTACAACGTGTCCAAGGCCGGCGTGAAGGCCTTCACCGAGGCGCTGGAACACGAATTGCGCAACACGCCGGACTGCCGGATCTCGGCGCGGCTGTTCATTCCGGGCTTCGTCTTCACCCCGCTGGCGGCGGGCGGGCGGACCGAGAAGCCGGCGGGGGCCTGGACCGCTCAGCAGACCGTGGACTTCCTGCTGGAGAAGCTGGAGGCCGGCGATTTCTACATCCTCTGCCCGGACAATGACGTGCCCCGCGCGCTCGACGAGAAGCGCATCGCCTGGGCAGCCGGCGATATCATCGAGAACCGCCCGCCGCTGTCGCGCTGGCACAAGGATTATGCGGCGGCCTTCGCGGCCTTCGTGAAAGGGGCCTGAATACCGCAGGCCGGCGTGTTCCTCCTTGCCATCGGCCCTTTGAGGCCCTAGCACTCCGCGCCGAGCCGCCGCCCTCAGGGCGACCCAAAAACGGCGCGATGCCGCAGCGTAAATCAAGACCCGAGGAATCCACCCATGGCCACCCACAAGCTCCTTCTTCTCGCCGGCGACGGCATCGGCCCTGAAGTCATGGCCGAGGTGAAACGGGTGGCGAAGTGGCTGGAGCAGGCGGGCCTCGCCTCCTTCGCCATCGAGGAGGATCTGGTCGGCGGCTGTGCCTATGACGCGCACGGCGTCGCCATCTCCGAGGACGCCATGGTGCGCGCCAAGGGCGCCGACGCCATCCTGCTCGGCGCGGTGGGCGGCCCCAAGTGGGCGGACGTGCCCTATGAGGCGCGCCCCGAGGCGGGCCTGCTGCGGCTGCGCAAGGATCTCCAGCTGTTCGCCAACCTGCGCCCCGCCATCTGCTACCCGGCGCTGGCGGATGCCTCCTCGCTCAAGCGCGAGGTGGTGGAGGGGCTCGACCTCCTCATCGTGCGAGAGCTGACCGGTGGCGTCTATTTCGGCGAGCCCAAGACCATCACCGATCTCGGCAACGGCCAGAAGCGCGCCATCGATACGCAGGTCTATGACACCTACGAGATCGAGCGCATCGCCGCCGTGGCCTTTGAGCTGGCCCGCACCCGCCGCAACAAGGTGACGTCCGCCGAGAAGCACAACGTGATGCGCTCCGGCGTGCTCTGGAAGCAGGTGGTGACCGACCTCCACGCCCGCGCCTACAAGGATGTGGAGCTAGAGCATGCGCTGGCGGATTCGCTGGCCATGCAGCTGGTGCGCTGGCCCAAGCAGTATGACGTGATCGTCACCGACAATCTGTTCGGCGACATCCTCTCCGATCTCGCTGCCATGGCGACCGGCTCGCTCGGTATGCTGCCCTCAGCCTCGCTCGGCGCTGTGGATGCGGCCACCGGCAAGCGCGCGGCGCTCTACGAGCCCGTGCACGGCTCCGCCCCCGACATCGCCGGCAAGGGCATTGCCAACCCCATCGCCATGATCGGCTCGCTGGCCATGGCGCTGCGCTATTCGTTCAACGAGGGCGCGGTGGCGGATCGCATCGAGCAGGCCATCGCGGGCGTGCTCGCTTCCGGCAAGCGCACCGGCGACATCGCCGCGCCGGGCATGGAGACCATCGGCACTGAGGCGATGGGCAAGGCCATCATCGCCGAACTCGACGCCGCGACCGCCTGAGCGGCTGCGCTGCCGTTCTGACCATCGGCCCCTCCGGTTCGCCCGGAGGGGGATCGGCGAAAACGGGCGTCATGCGCCACGCCGAAAGAATGGTGCCCGGTCTGGCCGGAGCACCGCCTCGGGCGCCTGCGCTTCAGCCGCGCTCGACGTCGAAGCCGGCTTCGCGCCAACCCATGATGCCGCCCTTCATGTGCTCCTCATAGGCAAGGCCTGCCTTCTGCGCCGCTGCGGCGGCCTGCTGCGAGCGCTGGCCCGAGCGGCAGGAGAAGACGAGGCGCTTGCCGGCCGGGTCCGGCAGGGCAGCGGGATTCCACGTGCTCAGCGGGAAATTGACCGCGCCGGGAATGCGCTCGGCCTGAATCTCGTTCGGCTCCCGCACGTCCACGAGAAGGATGCTGCCATCGGCGAGTCCCTGACGGACCTCCGACGGGGAGAGGTGGCTGATGGTCCCGCCGAAGGGGTTGCGTTCACTCATTGACCTGTCCTGAACACGAGCTGTGAGCCGGTTTGTCCCGGGGGCGCGAGCCTGCACCGGAGCGCCTTGCTGATGCAAGAGGTGTTCCCTTGTCGTGGAAGGGACACGCAACGGAAGTGGGTCTTTACGGCGCAGCTTGCCCGGTCCAGAACCATGAACGAAGCTGCACGATGCCCGAACGCTCCGCTCATCTGGCGTTCATGTGGCCTTTGCTAAATCAGGTGCCATCGCAGCACGCCGCGGGTTGATGCCCGGCGGATGCGGAAAGGATCAAGATGTCGACCCGTAATGCCGCGCTCGGCGCTTTCACTGCCTTCACCCTGGCCGCCGCCGTCCTCGCAGGCTCGGCCGTCACCGCCAGCGCCCAGAACAACACGGTGGGCGGTGCGCTCATCGGCGGCACGGCCGGCGCGCTGATCGGCGGCGCTGTCACGGGCAATGCCGGTGGCGTCGCGGCCGGCGCGCTCATCGGCGGCACCACCGGTGCCATCATCGGCAACCAGCAGGACCAGCGCCGCGCCTATTATTTCTGGGGCAACAACGGCCGCTGCTACCTGCGCCAGACCAACGGCAACGTGGTCAAGGTGTCGCGCGGCTACTGCGGCTGATCCTCGTTTTCAGGGCTGTTGATCGGTTCCGTTCCCCCGCACGGATCCGATCAGTGGGAGAGGCGCCGGCTTTTGCCGGCGCCTTTTTCCGTTGGCGCGGAAACGCGGTGAGTTGCCTCCCGCACTGCGGCAGCTAGATTGGCGCCATGCCGCCCGAGCCCGCTTCCGCCGACGCCCCAGACCGCCCGCGCACCTCCGCCGTGCCTGATCTCGCCACCGTGGCCGCCGGCGGCAAACGCGCCGTCGCGCGCGCGCTGGCGCTGGTGGAGACGGCCCGCGGACAGCCCGACCTCGTGGCGCTGCTCGATGCCGCGGCCCGCGCCGGCAAGGCCGAGGTGCTGGGCCTCACTGGCCCGCCCGGCGTGGGCAAATCGACCCTGACCAACGCGCTGGTCCGCCGCGCCCGTGCGGCCGGCCGCACCGTGGCCGTGTTGGCGGTGGACCCCTCGTCGCGGCGCACGGGTGGCGCGCTGCTCGGCGACCGGGCCCGCATGAAGACCGACCCCGACGACCGCGGCGTGTTCGTGCGCTCCATGGCGGCGCGCGACCGGCTCGGCGGGCTTTCGGATGATTCGGTCGCTGCCGTGGTCCTGCTGCGTGCGGTCTATGATCTGGTGATCGTCGAGACCGTGGGCGTCGGCCAGTCGGAGGCGGACATCTCCCTTGTCGCCGACACGGTGGTGCTGTGCATCCAGCCGGCGTCGGGCGACAGCCTTCAGTTCATGAAGGCGGGCGTGATGGAACTGCCCGACATCATCGTCGTCACCAAGGCCGACATGACCGAGGTTGCCCGCCGCGCCGCCTCCGAGGTGGCGGGAGCACTGTCGCTCGCCGGCTCCGCCTCCGCCGGGTGGACGGTTCCTGTGATCCGCCTGTCGGCGGCGACGGGGGAGGGGCTCGACGCCTTCGAGGCGGCGGTCGCGGCGCACGGCGCGTTTCTCGACACGGGAGACCGGCGCGCAGCCCAGCGCGCGACGCAGGAAGACAAGTGGGTGGAGGAGGCGGTTCGGGTCCGCTTCGGCACCCATGGCCTTGCACGGGCGCGCAAATTCCAGCTGCGGGGGCAGGGCCCGTTCGCCCGCGAAGCGGAGCTGGCGCTGAAATTAACCTCCAGGCAAGACTGATCGGACAATGCTCTTGCGTGTCGCCGGCCGGCAACGGTCCGGCGCCCTATTGGGGACATGAAGTCTCGGCAAGGGCTGGCGTATGGGAATTTGTCGGGATCGATGGCCGAGGGCCGGTCGGGCTTTGTCGCCGCTTCTCGTCGCCACCGCCTTCATCGTCGCAACGCCTTGCGGGGCGGGGGCTGACGACGTATCGGGTCGGGCGCCGAAAGGCGTAGCGTCGGGTTCAGGTCTCGGCCTCTGGCCGGGCTCCGCGCGGGCGTTGAAGCTCGCCACGCTCGATCTGCCGCAGCCGGTCGGTACCGGCCTGCCGGAGATTCCGAAGGAGGCCATCGCCGAGGTCGTGAAGCCGGCGCGCCGTGTTGTCGCACCCGGCACCATCGTCACAGCCTCCCTCGCGCCGGTCTCCGAAGACAGTGCGCGCGCCGCCGCGGTTGCCGCAATCGCGGGCCAGCCGGTGCTGAATGGGGCGCGGGACGAGATCGGCACCGGGCCGGAGCCGTCGGACCTCGTCTCGCCCGCCCTCGCGTCTTCCACCCAGTCTTCCTCCGATACGACGGATGACGACGCCTTCGCCTTTCCCCCGCCGCTGGTGCTCTCGGATCGCGAGACGGTCGAGCCTCCGCGCCACCTCGACCTGTCGGGCGCCTATCTGGAATTGGCCCTCGACATCCTTCTGGAACTGCCGCTGATCCAGGACGCCGCCCGCGTTGCCGCGGCGGAGGACGTTCCCGCCGGTCTGGAGCAGGCTCGCCGTGCGGCCGAGACGCTGGCGCGCGAGGACGCGCCGGAGGAGGCCCTCGGGGAGTTCGGCGGCGGCACCACGCTCGTCGGCCCGGTGCCGCATCAGGATCCGGTGGCGGTGTTCAGCCGCGATCCGGTGCTGTTTCCGGCCCTTGCCTTCCAGTATGCCGCGCTCGCTGAGCACGGCTATGTGCCCCATCCGGCGCCGCACGCCGAGGGCGAGGCGACCCTGGTCTCACCGGACAGCACCGTGGAGCTGGAGACACCGCCCAGCGACGGCATCTGGCCCTCGCCCGCGCAGCGGCTGGAGCTCGGCGGCGAGAAGCTGGCGCGGGCCCAGAAGTGCCTGGCGGAAGCCATCTATTTCGAAAGCCGCGGCGAGCCCAAGCGCGGCCAGATCGCGGTGGCGCAGGTCATCGTGAACCGCGTGTTCTCCGGCTACTACCCGGCGGATGTGTGCGGCGCGGTCTACCAGAACGCCCACAAGCACCTCGCCTGCCAGTTCACCTTCGCCTGCGACGACGTGCCGGACGTGGTGCGCGAGCCGGACATGTGGGTGCAGGCCAAGGAAATCGCCGCCGACATGCTGGACGGAAGGCTATGGCTCGCCTCCATCGGCCGCGCCACGCACTATCACGCCTACTGGGTGCATCCGAGCTGGGTGCGGGAGATGCGCAAGCTGGACAAGATCGGCGTGCACACCTTCTACCGCCCGCGCCGCTGGGGCGACAGCTACTGAGTCTTTCGCCGCCGTACGGCGCCTGAGCGAAGCAACATCCCAAGCCCGCGCGGCGCCTGAGCGAAGCGACGCTCAGGCGTGGCCGGCGTCGCTGGAGAGCATGCCGGGCACGATGCCGAGCTTGCGCAGGGCACTATCGTATTTCGTCTCCACCCCTGCGCCGAAGATGAGGTCCGGGTCGGCCGGGCAGTTCAGCCAGCCGTTGGCCTGAATCTCCGTCTCGAGCTGGCCCGGCGCCCAGCCGGCATAGCCGAGTGCCAGCACCGCGCTGCGCGGTCCGCGGCCGCCGGCAATGGCCTTCAGGATATCCAGCGTCGCGGTGAGGCAGATGCCGTCATCGATGGTCAGCGTGGAATTCTCGACGAAATAATCCGCCGAATGCAGCACGAAACCGCGTCCCGTCTCCACCGGCCCGCCGCGCAGCACTTTGACGGTGCCCGCGCTCTTCGGCAGCAGTATGCGCTCGGCGGCGGGAACCACGTCCAGCTGGACGAGGAGGTCGGTGAAGTCGATATGGCTCGCCGGCTGGTTCACCACGATGCCCATCGCTCCTTCCGGAGAGTGGGCGCACATGTAGACGAGGGTGCGGGCGAACTGCTCGTCGCGCATGGTCGGCATGGCGATGAGCATCTGCCCATCGAGGAAACCCGACCCTCCGCCTTCGATCGTATGGTTCTGGCTCGCAGTCATGGAGAAAGGGTACCGCCGTTCGGGCGTCTTGGAAATGCGGATTGCATCGCAGGTCGCCGCGAAGCCTCGTCGCAAGGCTGCGAGTCCCGCGGCGGGTCACACGCTTGTGCACGCGATTGGTGAGCGGAAGGGCTTTGCGGCGAAGCCGCGAGCGGGTACCCGCTAGGCCCATGACATCGACCCCTCAGCGCGCCCTGGGCGCTTGGCCGGCGGTTCGGCCCGCATTCCTGTTGTCGTCTCGTGGCGTGTTCGCCCGCGCACTTCTCGCCGGCGCCATGTTTGCCGCTCTCTCGCCGGCCGCATGGGCTGCGAGTGCGCCTCCGGTGAAGGTGCCTGGCGCGGATGTGGTCCTGATGGCGGGCGCCGTCTCCGGCACGACGGCGGATGCGGGCATCGAGCTGAAGCTCGCCCCCGGCTGGAAGACCTACTGGCGCTATCCCGGCGACAGTGGCGTGCCGCCGACGCTGGACTGGAGCGGTTCGGAGAACATCGCCCGGGTGGAGATGGAATGGCCCGCGCCCAAGCGCTTCGCCGACGGGGGCGGGGGCTTTTCCATCGGCTACAAGGGGGCGGTCCTGTTCCCCCTGAAGGTGGAGCTGAAGGACAAGGACAAGCCGGCGCGGCTCGCCCTCGCGTTCGATTTCGCGGTGTGCGAGGCCCTGTGCATGCCAGCCCGCGCCGACCTCTCCATCGCGCTTGGCGGCGACGCCGGCGCCGAGGCGTCCCGTATCTTGGCTGCCCGCGCGGCCCTGCCGGTGGAACGTCCGCTGGGCGTTGCCGAGCCGACCTCGGTGCAGAAGGTCGAACTGGACGCGAGCGCCGAGCCGCCGCGTCTCGTGATCGAGGTCAGGGCCCAGAATCCCAAGGCGGATCTGTTCGCCGAGGGGCCGGACCGCTGGGCCCTGCCGCTGCCACAGAAGACCATGCTGCCGGACGGTGCCGCCCGGTTCGATCTGCCCCTCGACGGCATTCCCGCCGGCACCGATCCGTCCGGCACGCCGCTCACCCTGACCCTCGTGGACGGCACGAAGGCGATCGTGACAACGGTGCCTGTCCCGAAGCTGCCGCCACGCTGAGCTGGGCCGCTCCGGCCCGCAGCCAGCGCTTTTCTCCCGGTCAAAAGCCCGTATTGTCGGCGCGGGCGCAAACGCCCAAGACTGTGGAGAAGACGATGCCCATTTCGGTCGGCGACAAACTGCCCAACGCCACCTTCCGTGTTCCCACCGAGGACGGCCCCGTGCCGAAGACCACCGACGAAATCTTCAAGGGCAAGAAGGTGGTGCTGTTCGCGGTGCCGGGTGCCTTCACCCCCACCTGCCACAAGAACCACCTGCCCGGCTATGTGCACGAGGCCGACGCCATCAAGGCGAAGGGCGTGGATGCCATCGCCGTAGTGTCGGTGAACGATCCCTTCGTCATGGGTGCCTGGGAAAAGGCCTCCGGTTCCGACGGCAAGATCGCGTTCCTGGCGGACCCCGACGCGTCCTTCGCGGCCGCGCTCGACCTCACCTTCGACGGCTCGGCCGCCGGCCTCGGCGTGCGCTCCAAGCGCTATTCGATGGTGGTCGAGGACGGCGTGGTGAAGACGCTCAACGTGGAGGACGTGCCCTCCAAGGCCGACGCCTCCGGCGCCACCGCGCTGCTCGCCCAGCTCTGATCCTTCTTACCGACTGACGGATGCCGGGCACGCCCGGCCTCCGCGCCCCGGACCCTCCTCAGGAGGGCCGGCCTCGCGCGTTTCTCGCGCGCTCTCAGGCGATGATGTCGGGGAACAATTCGTCCTCGATCTGGCCGATGCGGTCCTTCAGCTGCAGCTTGCGCTTCTTGAGCCGCTGGATCTGCAGGATGTCCGATCCCGACACGCTGGTCAGCGCCTCGATCGCCGCATCGAGATCCCGATGCTCCTGCTTCAGGCGTTCCAGGTGGACCTTGAGATCCCGTTCCTCGTCGCTCGTCATGCCCGGTCCTGTCACCGGCGCGCAGGTCCGCCGCCCGCTCGCCCCATTTGGAATGACTATGGCACGGGTATGCCGCGCCGCAAGATGGGAGGTCGCCGGAGGTGGCGGAAAGGCGGTCGACTCTTCGCCGGCTCCGTGACAGACTGATGTCGTGTTGCAGACAGGGAGTGGCTAAGAATGTCCATCCAGTCGCACCTTCAGGAACTGAAGCGGCGTCACGCGGCCATCGAGCAGGAGCTCAACCGCGAAATGAACAGCCCCGCATCGGATCCTCTTCGTGTCGCAGAGCTGAAGCGCAAGAAGCTGGTTCTCAAGGACCAGATGTCGAAGCTGAATCCGACTTCCACCGTACATTGATGGCTTGCGAGATGTGTGCGTCGCCCGCGTGAGGCGTGGCGCCCCGCACATCTCTTTGTCCTGTGAGACGGGCGGCGCAAAGCGGCGTTCCGCGCGAACGGCCTTTGCGTTCCGGACCCAAGGGCTTTAATCCGGCCCCATGGCTCCTCCGCTCGTTCTCCTCCAGGACATCCATCTGCGCTTCGGCGCCACCCCTCTGCTCGACGGCGCGGAGCTTTCCGTGTCGGCGGGCGAGCGGGTGTGCCTCGTCGGTCGCAACGGCTCGGGCAAGTCCACGCTGCTGAAGGTGGCGGCGGGGCTGGTCGAACCGGACTCCGGCACGCGCTTTTTCCAGCCCGGCACCACCGTGCGCTATCTCCAGCAGGAGCCGGACTTTTCCGGCTATGCGACGACGCTCGCCTATGTGGAAGCCGGGCTCGGACCGGGCGACGATGCCTATCGCGCCCAATATCTCCTCACCGAGCTGGGCCTGACAGGACAGGAAGACCCCGCTCACCTCTCCGGCGGCGAGGCCCGCCGGGCCGCTCTGGCGCGCGTGATCGCGCCGGAGCCGGACGTGCTGATGCTGGACGAGCCCACCAACCATCTCGATCTGCCGGCCATCGAATGGCTGGAAAGCGAGCTGAAGGGGCTCAAGTCGGCCATGGTGCTCATCAGCCATGACCGGCGCTTCCTCGAAACCCTCTCGCGCGCCACCGTCTGGCTCGACCGCGGCCAGACCCGGCGGCTGGAGCAGGGCTTCGGCGCGTTCGAAGCCTGGCGCGACGAGGTGCTGGAACAGGAAGAGACCGAGCGCCACAAGCTCGACCGCAAGATCGTCGCGGAGCTGGACTGGTTGCGCTACGGCGTCACCGCCCGCCGCAAGCGCAATGTGCGCCGGCTGGGCCTGCTGCATTCCATGCGCAAGGACCGCCGCGATGAGCGCCGCGCGGTCGGCAACGTCAAGCTGGCGGTGAGCGAGGCGGAGGCGTCCGGCAAGCTCGTCATCGAAGCGAAGCACATCGCCAAGGCCTTCGGCGCGCGGGAGGTGGTGAAGGATTTCTCCACCCGCATCCTGCGTGGCGACCGCATCGGCATCATCGGCCCCAACGGCGCCGGCAAGACCACGCTCATCAAGCTGCTCACCGGCGAGCTTGCCCCCGATTCGGGCACGGTGAAGCTCGGCACCAATCTGGAAGTCGCCAGCCTCGACCAGAAGCGCGCGGCGCTCGATCCCGGCACCACCCTGCGCGATGCCCTCACCGGCGGCGGCTCGGACCAGGTGCAGGTGGGCGGCGTGCCCAAGCATGTGATGGGCTATCTGAAGGACTTCCTCTTCACCCCCGAGCAGGCCAATGCCCCGCTCTCCGTGCTCTCCGGCGGCGAGCGCGGCCGGCTGATGCTGGCGCGCGCGCTGGCGCTGCCCTCCAACGTGCTGGTGCTGGACGAGCCCACCAACGACCTCGACCTCGAAACCCTCGATCTTCTGCAGGAGATGGTGGCCGACTATCCCGGCACCGTCATCCTTGTCAGCCACGATCGTGACTTCCTGGACCGTACCGTCTCCAGCGTCATCATGGCGGAGGGGGACGGGATGTTCCGCGAATATGCTGGCGGCTATTCGGACATGCTGTCCCAGCGCGGCCGGGGCGTGGAGGCACGGGACAAGGGCGCGCCCGCGTCGAAGGCCAAGGCGGGCGAGCCGAAGCCCGAGGCCGGCAAAGGGGCGGCTGCCGCCGGGGCGAAGCGGCGGCTCTCCTTCCATGAGCAGCACGCGCTGAAGACGCTGCCCAAGACCATGGACGACCTGCGCGCCAAGCTGGAGAAGCTCGCCGCCGAGATCGCCGACCCTGCGCTTTATGCCCGCGACCCGGCGCGCTTCGACAAGGCCTCGGCGGCGCTGGCCGAGACGCAGGCGGCCCTCGATGCAGCGGAAGAGGAATGGCTGCGCCTCGAAATCCTGAAAGAGGAACTCGAAGGGTAGGGCGGCTCAGGGGCGGCGCCGCATCAGCACGGTGCTTTCGAAATCGATGACCAGATCCCCGTGCTGGTTCGTTCCTGTATTGTAGGTGCGCAGGAAGCCCCATTGGGGGCGGGACTTGATGTTGATCTTGTCCCGCACCTCGGTGGCGAACGAGATGGTATCTCCCGCATAGACCGGCTTCAGCCAGCGCAGCTTGGTGAAGCCGGAGGCTGGGCCGAAGGAGCCGCCGCCCGGCACGCCTTCCTCGCCGGGCTTCGAGGCTTCCTTGGGCAGCGCCATGTTGGAGGCGACGAAGCACTTCATCCACATGGCGGCCGTGTGCCAGCCGGACGCGACCAGCGCGCCGAACGGACTGCGGCGCGCCGCCTCCGGATCCACATGGAACGGCTGGGGATCATAGAGACGGGCGAAGGCCAGCATCTCCGCCTCGGTGAAGGTGTGGTTGCCCAGCGCGGCGGTGGCGCCCGCCTCGACCTCCTCGAAATACATCATGCGAGGCGCGCTCCCGGGTTGCGGCGGCCGACCATGACCACGCAGGTCTGATCCAACGCCGCGCTCTTGTCGGCCTTCAGAAGCTCGAAGCGGAAGGTCACGAGCCCCATGTCCGGATTGCTCCTGGAGGTGCGGCTCTCCAGCACCGTGCGGCGGAGCGTGAGCACATCGTCGGGGAAGACGGGGGCGAGCCACTTGTTCTCGGGAACGCCGGGCGAGCCCATGCTGGCGGTGCGCAGGAGGAAGCCGTCGCAGACGAGCCGCATCATGATGGCGCACGAATGCCAGCCGGAAGCCGCCAGCCCGCCGAGCAGGGACACCTTGCCCGCCGCCGCATCGAGATGCATGGGCTGGGGATCGAACTCGCGGGCGAAGGCGAGGATCTCCTCCTCCGTCACCTTGTGCGAGCCGAACGTCTTCACCTCACCGATGATGAAATCTTCGAAGAAGATGTCGGGCAAGGCGGCCTCCCTGTCGTTGGAGGCCGATGGAAGGCGAGGATGACGCAAACGTCAAGCTGGGCGTGGGGATATCGGCGCATCAGGCCAGAGCACGATCCGATTAAATTGAATCAATTTGATCGGTGAATCGCCCTCTAATTTAAGGAGTGAGAACGCGTTGTCCGATCAGCTTGCGACGCAAGCTGATCGGCGCGTGCTCTAGAAGGTGGCCTTGTCGCTCCCCACCAGAACGTCACGGATATTCTGGGTGACCGGAAACCCATAACCGCCTTCGCGACCGGGTGAATAGAGCACGCCGTCGTCGTGATACTCGGACACATAGAGGTTCACGCCGACGCACTTCATGGCCAGAATGAGCGCCTGCAAAGCATCCACCCCGTGAACCACCATGCTTTTGGTGCGGTCCGGCCAGTCGATCTCGAAGCGGCAGCCCCAGGACTCGCCGAAGTCCTCCACGAGGTGTTCGGGCTGGTGAAGGCGAATCTCCACCGGCGTGTCGCCGGTCTCTCCCCTGATAAAAAGGGTGTGCGTGAGGATCACCATGGCGGGGCTCCGCGAGGGACTGAAATCAGAAGCTTATCTTGTCGACGCCGATGAGCAGGTCACGCAGGTTGTTCGGGACCGGGAAGCCGTAGCCGTCCTCCTTGTCGTAGGCGCGCAAACTGCCGTCCTCATGATACGGGCTCGTGTAGATCTGGGCGCCGATCATCTGCAGCGTGATGACCAGTGCCTGCAGCGCATCTTCGCCCACGCCATAGCGAACCATTCGGCTCTCGGGCCAGTCGATTTCGAAACTGCATGTCCATGACCCATCCGTCAGGTGAGGCTGATACAGGCGGATTTCGATGGGAACATCGCCCGATGGTCCATTGAGATGTAGAATATGGGTCATAATAAGCATTATAGATTTCCAAAAATCGTCCCTTGCATCTAAACGCGGTTTCGTACGGGGGTATATCAATCGGGATTATAAATAAATCTTGTCAGCGCCGACCAATAGGTCGCGGACGTTTCGGGCGACGGGAAAGCCATAGCCCTCTTCGTTGTCGTAGGCGCGAAGGGCTCCATCGTGATGATAGGTGCTCGTATAGATCTGGATTCCGATCATCTGCAAAGATATCACCAGCGCCTGCAATGCATCTAGGCCGGCGCCGGACATGGTCTTGGTGCCCTCCGGCCAGTCGATTTCGAAAGTGCAGGCCCAGCAGCCGTCCTTGGGTTCTGGCCTGTAAATACGGATTGCGATCGGAATTTCGCCTTCAGGGCGATTGAGATAAAGCGTGTGAGTCAGAATTAACATTTTTATTCTCTCAGAATGGGAGAGGAGGAATCGGTTTTCCGGCTAAACAGAAAGCATATCGCAGGGATGCTTGACCGTGGCATGCTGGATTCTTGATGGCCGTGCAGTACGCCGTGTCTCTCTTGTTCAAGCGTTCGCATTCCGCTTCTGCCGCGGGCGAAATGCGCCGCGCCGCCATCGACACACGTCGCTCCGCACCGGTGGGTTTGGGCCCGGTGCTGCCGTCGCTGCCTCCGGCCCATCTCCCGCCACCCGGCTGGCCGCTGGGGATACGCGGCTGGCTGGGATCATAGCTGCCCTTCAATGCGAGCTTGAGTCGCCATGCTGCGACGTCGAGGTTCAGCCGCCGCGTGAGGCGGCGCAATCGGTCGAGGGCATCCAATTCTGCATCTGTCTGCGACACAGCCGCTCTCCTCCGTCAATCCGAAGGAGACGATATAGGAATATATTCCGATGTGCAACTGCAGCGTGCTAACAGTGGCGCGACTCTCGCGC
The DNA here is from genome assembly GCF_023571765.1 of Xanthobacter aminoxidans. GTDB lineage: Bacteria > Pseudomonadota > Alphaproteobacteria > Rhizobiales > Xanthobacteraceae > Xanthobacter > Xanthobacter aminoxidans. The sequence continues at coordinate 527,713 of NZ_JAMJXC010000001.1, forward strand.
GTCCGGCGCCAGATGCCTCAGCTCGAAGCGCATCACCTCGGTCCCATCCTCCCGCCGGGCGCTGCCGGTGCGGTGGTAGATGGTCCAGCCGGGGCGGCTGGTGCTGGGGCGGGCGTCGAGGATTTCGGTGAAGAAGGTAATGGTGTCGCGGACGCGGACCGGGGCGAGCCATTTGAGGTCGATGAGACCGAAGCCGACGCCGACAGGTGCGATCACCGCCGCGTGGTCGGGGGGCAGGGCTTCAACCGCCGCGCCATGGGCGCGCACGAACAGGCCCATCCATGTTGAGACCGTGTGCCAGCCCGAGGCGATGAGGGTGCCGAAGGGGGAGGCGGCGGCCGCCTCCGCATCCACATGGAAGGGCTGGGGATCGTAGGCGCGGGCGAAGCGCACGATCTCCTCCGCCGTGAAGGTGAAGCGGCCGAGTAACTGCGGCCCGGCCCCGACCATCACGGAGCCTCAGTTGGCGAAGCGGAAGTGCAGCACGTCGCCGTCGGCGACCACGTAGTCCTTGCCTTCCAGGCGGAAGCGGCCGCCCTCGCGGGCGCCGGCCTCGCCCTTGAACTTCACGTAGTCATCGAAGGCGACGGTCTCGGCGCGGATGAAGCCCTTTTCGAAATCCGTATGGATCACGCCCGCCGCCGCGGGGGCCTTGGTGCCCGCGGTGATGGTCCAGGCGCGCGCCTCCTTCGGACCCACGGTGAAGTAGGTGAGGAGCTGGAGCAATTCGTAGCCGGCGCGGATGACGCGGTTGAGGCCCGGCTCGTCGAGATCGATGGCCTCCAGATATTCCTTCTGCTCGTCCGGGGGCAGCACCGCGATCTCGCTCTCGATCTTGGCCGAGACGACAACGGCCTTGGCGCCTTCCTCGGCGGCGCGCTTGAACACTTCCGCCGAGAGGGCATTGCCCTCCTTGGCCGAGCCTTCCTCGACGTTGCACACGTAAAGCACGGGCTTGGCGGAGAGCAGGCCGAGCTGGTTGAAGAGCTTGCGCTCCTCCGGCTTCACCTCGGCGAGGCGGGCGGGCTTGCCCTCGCGCAGCAGGACCAGGGCGCGCATGACGAGGTCGAGGGTTTCCTTGGCCTCCTTGTCGGTGCCGCCCTTGGCCTTCTTCTCCAGCGCCGTGAGGCGCTTTTCCAGGCTCTCGAGATCGGCGAGCATCAGCTCGGTCTCGATGGTCTCGATGTCGTTGACCGGGGCGATCTTGCCTTCCACATGGGTCACGTCCCCATCCTCGAAGCAGCGCACCACATGGGCGATGGCATCGCACTCGCGGATGTTGGCGAGGAACTGGTTGCCGAGCCCCTCGCCCTTGGAGGCGCCGCGCACCAGGCCGGCAATGTCCACGAAGGTGAGGCGGGTGGGGATGATGGCGCCCGAGCCGGCGATCTCCGCCAGCGTATCGAGGCGCGGATCGGGCACCGCCACGTCACCCACGTTCGGCTCGATGGTGCAGAACGGATAGTTCGCCGCCTGCGCCGCCGCCGTCTGGGTGAGCGCGTTGAAGAGGGTGGACTTGCCCACGTTGGGAAGCCCGACGATGCCGCATTTGAAGCCCATGGACCGCTCAGGAGTTGCACCCGCCCGCCGGTGCGGCTGCAGGATGGAGATAAGGATCAGGCCGCGCTGCGGCCGTTGGGGATCGCATAGCCCCTCGGGCCTCGGGTGCGCAACCCGCCCGGCCAGGGGCGCATGGGCCTAGGCGCGGCCTCAGCCCTTCTCGCCGACCCTTTTCTGCTCGCCGAAGCCCTGGGCTTCGAGAAAGAGGTGGGTGCGGTTCTGGAATTCGTCGGGGCGCTGCTTCACCAGCAGTTCGGCGAAATCGGCGCAGGCGTCGCTCACGGCATCCACCCAGCCCTTTTCGGACTTGGCGAAGTCGTTGAGCACATAGGCATGCACAAGCGCCTTGTCCCCGGGATGGCCGATGCCGAGGCGGATGCGCCAGTAGTCGTTGCCGCACTGGGCGGTGATCGACCGCAGCCCGTTGTGGCCGGCATTGCCGCCGCCCTTCTTGATCCGCACCTTGGCGGGGGGCAGGTCCAGCTCGTCGTGGAAGACGAAGATGTGGTCGAGGGGGATCTTGTAGAAGCGCTGGGCCTCGGCGACGGCCCGGCCGCTCTCGTTCATGAAGGTCTCGGGAAAGAGCGCGATGACCTTCTCGCCGGCAATCTCGCCTTCGGCGGCCGCGGACTGGAAGCGGCGGCGCAGCGGGCCGAGGCGATGGCGGCGGCAGATGGTGTCGAGCGCCATGAAGCCGACATTGTGCCGGTTGCCGGCATATTTCGGGCCGGGATTGCCGAGCCCTGCGAACAGGAACATGAGGCGGATCTCCGGCCCGGAAAACGGGGCGCCGCGGCTTCAGGAAAGCGCGGCGCCCGGGATGGTCAGCGATCCGCTCAGGCCTTGGGCTCTTCCGCCGCCGGCTCCTCTTCGCCGCCCACGGGGGCGACGATGGTGGCGAGGGTGTCGTCGCCCTGGCCGACCCAGGTCACGCCCGCGGGGAGCTTCTGGGAGGACAGGTGGAACGCGTCACCATAGGCGGCGCCGGTGAGGTCGACCTCGATGGCTTCCGGGATGGATTCGGCCGGGCATTCCAGCTCGACGGTGTGGGCGACCACGTTCAGGGTGCCGCCGGACTTGAGCGCCGGGGAGGCCTCCTGCTTCACGAAGTGCACAGGCACTTCCACCGTCACGGTCGCGCCCTTGGAGACGCGCAGGAAGTCCACGTGAACGGGGAAGTCCTTCACCACGTCCAGCTGGTAGTCACGCGGGATGACGCGGTGCTTGGTGCCGTCCACGTCCACCTCGAACAGGGTGGTGAGGAAGTGGCCGGCATAGATGATCTTGTTGATCTCGATGAAGTCGAGCGAGATCGTGATGGGGTCCTGCTTCTCGCCGTAGATCACGGCGGGCACACGCCCGGCGCGGCGCTCGGCACGGGCGGCCCCCTTGCCGGCCCGCGGGCGCGCCACAGCCTTCAGTTCCTTGATGGCAGTCATGGCACTTGTCCTGATTTCGAGTTTCCATCGCCGCATCCGTATGGACGCGCGATTTCGCCCTGCGGCACGCCTCCAGGGGGGCGCATGCCGAAAGCGAAGGCGCGCTTATAGCGGCGGAGCCCCGCCGATGCAAGGAAGCGGCGCGGTAAAAGGGGGTATCAGCGCGGCGTCGCGGACTGACAGGCGCCGGGCTTGCCCACCGGCGTGCCCTGGCCGAACCAGTTGCCGCACTTGTCGCAGCCGGAAACGGCGATGGCCAGCGCGGCAACGGCGGCGAGACGGATGGCGACGCGCATGACTTCTCCTCGGGAACCCGCGGCAGATTAGGCGATCCACCGGGGAAGGGAAGGGGCCGCGCCGCCGCGGCCCCGATGCGCGTCCTTCCCGGCCTCAGTAGACGATGACGTGCCGTACCACTTCGCCACGGTCGAGGCGGTCGAAATTCTCGTTGATGGTGTCGAGCGGCCCGGTGGAGGAGAGCAGGCGGTTCACCGGCAGCTTGCCGCGCTTGTAGAGCGCCATGAAGCGCGGGATGTCGCGCGGGGGCACGCAGCTGCCCATGTAGCTGCCCTTGATGGTGCGCTCCTCGGCGACGAGGTGCACCGGCGGCAGCGAGATACGAGCGTTGGGATTGGCGAGGCCGCCCGTGGTGGTGGTGCCGCCCCGGCGGGTGATCTTGTAGGCCAGCTCGAAGGCGGGCGCAGAGCCGGCCATCTCGATGGCGTGGTCCACGCCGCCGCGGGTCGCCTCCTTCACCGCCTCCACAATGTCCGGATCGCTGGCGAGGAAGGTGTCGGTGGCGCCGATCTGGCGGGCGAGGTCGAGCTTCTGGGGGGAAAGGTCGAGGGCGACGATCTGGTCGGCACCCGCCGCCACCGCGCCCATCACCGCCGAGAGGCCGACGCCGCCGAGGCCGACCACGGCGACGCTCTGGCCCGGCCGCACGCCGGCGGTGTTCACCACCGTGCCGACGCCGGTCATCACCGCGCAGCCGAACAGGGCGGCGTCGATGAGCGACATCTCCTTGTCGATCTTGATGATGGAGCGGCGCGAGACCACCGCATACTCGCCGTAACCGGCGATGCCGCACAAATGGTAGGCTTCGGTACCGTCATCGCATGTCAGCCGCCGACCGCCGCCGAGCAAGGTGCCGGCACCGTTCGCCGCCTGTCCCGGTCCGCACAACTGGGCGCGGCCTTCCATGCAGGACGGGCAGGTGCCGCAGGTGGGCACGAAGCTCATCACCACATGGTCGCCGGCGCTGAGATCGTCCACGCCCGGACCGGTCTCCACCACCACGCCCGCCGCCTCGTGGCCGAGCACCATGGGAAGCTGGCGCGGCCGGTCGCCGTTGATGACGGACAGATCAGAATGGCACAGCCCCGCCGCCGCCACCTTGATGAGCACCTCGCCGGCCTGGGGCGGCGCGAGCTGAACCGTTTCAATGGAGAGCGGGCGCGTGTCCGCATAGGGCTTGTTGACCGGAGACGTGCGCAGGACGGCGGCGCGGATCTGCATCTTTTCCTCCCGATGCTGTTACCGCGTTTTCGGACGCCGTGGGGCAGAGCGTCAAGCGCGGGAGACTGCGCATTTCGCAGGGGGAGCAAGCCGTCTCCCGCTCTGGACGCATGGAGCGTGAGCGGGAAGGCGAAGGGGCGTCCGTCAGGCCGCTTCGGCCGCCATGCCGGACAGCAGCAGGTCTGCGGTTTGACCCGCCAGCAGGGCGACGTTGGCGTCCTTGGTGATCATGGCGGCGACGATGGCGCCGTCGATCAGGACACCCAATTGGTGGGCCGCCCCGTTGGGATCGCGCGCTCCGGCCTCGGCGGCGAGGCGGGTGATGGTTTCCAGCACCACCTTCTTGTGGGCGAGGGCGATCTGGCGCATCCGGTCGTCCGCCTTGTCGTGTTCGGCCACCGCATTGATGAAGGGGCAGCCGAAGAAGCGGGCGTCGCCGAACCATTCGCGGAGCACGGGGAAGATGCGGCGCAGGCGCACCTGTGCGGTTGCCTCGCCTTTCAGCAGTTCGCCGAGAAACCAGTCGCGCCACGCCGCGCCCTCGCGCTCCAGCACTGCCTCCACCAGCCGCTCCTTGGAGCCGAACGACTTGTAGAGGGTCGCCTTGGCCGTTGCCGCCTCGGCAACCACAGCGTCCACGCCCACCGCATTGATGCCGTGCTGGCAGAACAGGCGCGTCGCGGCCTGAAGGATGCGCTCGCGGGCCTTCGGCTCCGCCTCGCCCGCGTCCGGGGCGGCGTGGGGATTGGCCTTGGGGCGGCTTGCCTTCGTTTGCTGCATCGCTTCTCACCAATGTGCTGCTTTCGCGTGCACTCAGACAGACCTGTCTGTTTTCTACAGGCACGAACCGTGCCGGACAAGCCGCGTCCACTTTTCCCACAGCTCCTTATTTCTCATAAGGAATCGCAGGTCTCCTCCAGTCCGTCTCTTCCCTCGGTGGATCTGGCATGGTGCGTGCATAAGACAGACCGGTCTGTCTACACGACCCAAGGAGATCCTGATGACTGCGCCCCAGACCGCACTGACCGGCTGCCTCGCGCCAGAAGCGACCACGGGCTGCCTTGCGCCCATCGACAAGGAAGGCCTCGCCAAGCTGATCGCGGCCGGCAAGGCGGACCCCAAGGTCATCAAAACCCTGAAGTGCAAGACCGTCGCCGAAGGCCGCTTCCGCCACGCGAACTACATCCGCAATCTCGAGCCCTACATCGTTGACGAGCCCCCGGGCCTGCTCGGCGACGACACGGCGCCGAACCCCTCCGAAGCGTCGCTGGCCGCGCTCGGCTCCTGCCTCGCCGTCGGCCTCCACGCCAATGCGGTGCATCGCGGCTGGACCGTCCGCAAGCTGGAGCTGCAGCTCGAGGGCGACCTCAACATCACCGCCGTGTGGGGTACGGGCGACGTCAGCGAGAAGCCGGTCGGCTTCACCGACGTGCGCGTGAAGGTCGACATGGAGTGCGACGGCGTGCCGAAGGAGGAGGTCGAGGCGCTCATCTCCCACGTCACCAAGTGGTCGCCCGTGGCCAACACCTTCGTGCGTCCGGTGAACCTGGAGGTGGCGCTGGGCTGACCGGCGCCGACCGACCGGCCGCTTTCGGCCGCATCCCTGCCCGGCAACGGCCGGGCAGGCTCCCGCCCTCTTCCCGTTGAGGATCGCCATGTCGCTGCCTGTGTCGCACGTCGCCGTCACTGCCTTGTCGCCGCATGACCCTGCTGCGGTCGATCTCGATGCCGGCATCGCCCTCGACGAGATCGGCAAGATCGCGCGGACCGATCTGTCCGCCTGGGCGCGGGCCATCGACGAGGGCACCTATCCCGCAACGCTGCTGCATCGCTTCGCCGACGCCGGAGCCTTCCGCCTGCATCTGTCGCAGGGCCACCGGCTGAGCAATGCCATCGAGGGCATGTCGCGCATGTCCGAGGTCTGCGCCGCCACGGGCTTCATGGCCTGGTGTCAGAACACGCTGGTCTGGTACCTCATCAATTCCGAGAATGAGGCGCCCCGCGCCAAATATCTCGCCGCCGTCGCCACGGGTCACGTGCTCGGCGGGACCGCTTTGTCCAATCCCATGAAGTCCTTCTTCGGCATCGAGGCGCTGAAGCTGAAGGGCACGCGGGTGGAGGGCGGTTACAAGGTGAAGGGCATTCTGCCCTGGGTGTCCAACCTCGGCCCCGACCATTTCTTCGGCTGCATCTTCGCCGTGGACGGCGCCGCGCCTGTCATGGCGATCATCGACTGCGCCGAGCCGGCCGTGACGCTGAAGCCCTGCGAGCCGTTCCTCGGCATGGACGGCACCGGCACCTACGCCGTGCAGGTGCGCGACCTGTTCATCCCCGACGAGATGGTGCTGGCCCACGATGCCATGTCGTTCGTGAAGAAGATGCGGGCCGGCTTCATCCTGCTGCAGGCCGGCATGGCCTTCGGCCTCATCCGTGACTGCATCGCCATGATGCGCGAGGTGGAGGAGCCCCTCGGTCACGTGAACCGCTATCTCGACGTCCAGCCCGACCAGCTTTGCGAGACGCTGGCGGCCATGGAAGCGGAGGTGAACGCCCTCGCCGAAACGCCGTTCGACGAGAGCCCGGACTACTGGCGCCGCGTCGTCTCCGCCCGCCTGCTCGCCGGCGAGAAGAGCGTCGAAGCCGCCCACAACGCCATGCTCCATTGCGGCGCCCGCGGCTATGTGCGCGCCTCCCGCTGCCAGCGGCGCCTGCGCGAGGCCTATTTCGTCGCCATCGTCACGCCGGCCACCAAGCAGCTGAAGCTGATGCTGGACCAGATGCCGGCCTGAGGCCGGCCGCCCGTTTCAAAACATGAGGGGCAAAAGCCCCCGGTGCCTTCCGAAAGAGTGTCCTCCCGACCCGCAAGAGGGGATCACCATGAGCGCAATCCTGATTTCGCCGTCCGATCTTTCGACCCTCATCCTGTCTGAACCCACCGTCGTCATCGATACCCGTGACCCCGCGAGCTACGCCGCCGGCCACATTCCCGGGGCGGTGAACCTGCACGAGATCTTCACCTTCCTCGCCACCTCGACCCCCGAGGGCTACGCCGAGCTTCGGCAGAAGTTCGCCGATGCCTTCGGCAAGGCCGGCCTCTCCGGCACCGAGACGGCGGTGATCTACGAGCAGTCCATGAATTCCGGCTTCGGCCAGTCCTGCCGCGGCTATTTCCTGCTCACCTTCCTCGGCTATCCCAAGGTGAAGGTGCTGCATGGCGGGTTCGCCGCCTGGACGGCCGCTAGCCTTCCCGTCTCCACCGACGTGCCCGAGCCCAAGGCCACCACTTTCCCGGTGGACCCGGCGGCCGGGGAACTCATCATCGACGCCGCCGCCATGCTGAAGGCGGTGGAAGACCCGGCCGTCGCCAAGCTCGACGTGCGGGACGTGGACGAGTGGATCGGCGAAAGCTCGTCGCCCTATGGCAAGGACTTCTGCCCCCGCAAGGGGCGGATCCCCGGCGCCAAATGGATCGAGTGGTACCGCATGATGAAGCCGACCGCCGAGGGGCCGCGCTTCAAGTCGTCCGCCGAGATCCTCGCCGAGTGCGCCACCGTGGGCATTTCGCCCGAAACCCCCGTCTATCTCTACTGCTTCAAAGGGGCGCGGGCCTCCAACACCTTCCTCGCGCTGAAAGAGGCGGGGGTGAAGGACGTGAAGATGTATTTTGGCTCCTGGAACGAGTGGTCGCGCGATCCGTCCCTGCCCATCGAGGAGGGGCACCCGGCCGCGGCCCTCGGCTGAACCGAGCCAAAGGAGCCCCGCCGTGCCCGAGATCATCTGCTATTTCAGCCCCCAGTCCGGCTATGCCTATCTGGGGCACGGCCGCCTGCGCGAGATCGCGCGCGCGGCGGGCGCCGACATTCTGTGGCGTCCCGTCGACATCCTGAAGGTCTTCGCCGAGGGCGGGTCCACCGCCCCGGCGAAGCAGTCGCCCCAGCGCAACGCCTATCGTAAGCAGGACATCGTGCGTTGGGCCAAGGTGCGCGGCATCTCCATCAATACCGAGCCGAAGTTCTGGCCCACGGATACGCTTCCCGCGTGTCGTCTCATCGCGGCGGCGCAGATCGAGGGCATCGACCCCGCCGACCTCATCGGCGCCTGCCTCTCCGCCGTGTGGGCGCGGGACATCCAGATTTCCGAGCGGGACAGTCTCGTCCGCCTCGCCAATGAGGTGGGGCTGGATGGTGAGAAGCTCGCCACCCTCTCCGACAGCGTGGAGGCGGCCGACAAGATCGCGCGCAACACCGCCGCAGCCATCGAGGCGGGCGTGTTCGGCTCGCCCACCTATTTCGTGAACGGCGAGATGTATTTCGGCCAGGACCGGCTGCTGTTCGTCGCCGCCGCGCTGGGCGTCGCGCAGGAACCGGTGGCGCAGGAGCATCTGTCGTGAGCGCGCCGCTCGTCATCATTGGGGCCGGGCAGGCGGCGGCGCAGGCCGTCACCTCCCTCAAGGCCGAGGGCTATGGCAAGCCCATCATCGTCATCGGCGACGAGCCCTATCTGCCCTACCAGCGCCCGCCGCTCTCCAAGGCCTATCTCGGCGGCGAGATGACCGAAGATCGGCTGGAGCTGAAGGCGCCCGCCTTCTACGCCGATGCGGGCGCCGAGATGCGCCTCTCCACCCTCGTCGCCCGCATCTTGCCTGTGGGCAAGGAGGTGGAGCTTTTCGATGGCACCCGCCTCGCCTACGGCGCGCTGCTGATCGCCACCGGCACCCGCGCCCGCGCGCTGCCTGTGCCGGGGGCGGAACTGCCGGGCGTGTTTTCCATCCGCAGCATCGACGATGTGAAGCACTTCCGCGCCGCTGCGCTTGCGGGCGCGCGGCTGGTGATTATCGGGGGCGGCTATATCGGGCTGGAGACGGCGGCCAAGGCGAAGACGCTGGGGCTCGATGTCACCGTGGTGGAAGGCGCACCGCGTCTTCTCGCCCGCGTCGCCTGCACCACCATCTCCGATTTCGCGCGTGACCTGCACGAGGGCCACGGCATCACCATCCTCACCGGCACCGGCGTCGCCCGCATTCTGGGCACGGATGGCGTGACGGGCGTGGAACTCGCCGACGGACGGGTGCTGCCGGCCGATCTCGTGCTCTCCGCCGTGGGCGCGGTGCCCAATGGCGAAATTGCCGCCGATGCCGGCCTCGTCATGGAGAACGGCATCCGGGTGGACGAGGCGACCCGCACCAGCGTGCCCGACATCTACGCTGCCGGAGATGTGGCCAATTTCCCAAGCAAGCTCTACGGCCGGCGGGTTCGCCTCGAATCCGTGCAGAATGCGATCGATCAGGCCAAGGTTGCCGCAAAAGCAATCAGCGGTGGGACAGTTGCATACGATCCGGTCCCCTGGTTCTGGTCCGATCAGTATGATGTGAAGCTGCAGATCGTCGGCCTTCTCGACGGGCACGACCGCACCGAATGCGAGGGCGACGTCGCCGCCGGACGCTTCTGCGTCAGGTACTTCGCGGGGGATCGCCTCGTCGCGGTCGCCTCCGTCAACGATCCGAAAAGCCACATGCTGGCGCGCAAGGCGCTCGCCACCCCGCCGCCCGTCCCCGTTCCCGGGTGAGCGTGGCACGGGCATTGCCCTATCCCAGCGTCACGTTCGTCCGGTCCATCGCAAGCCCTCACGGAGAGCCCTGATGTCGATGTTTTCCAACCCGTTCTCGCTGAAGTCCACGCTGCGCCGCTGCCTGTGCGGGCGGCACGCGAGCGCGGAGGAACATGCGGCGGCGGAGCGGGCGGCGACGCTCTCCGATGAGGCGCGCTACAAGGAGGTGGTCGCCTCCGGCCTCATGCGGGCGCTGTTCCCGAACGACCTGAAGCGCCGCGCCTTCCTCAAGGCCGTGGGCACCTCCACCGCGGCGGCAGCCCTCGCCACCTTCTTCCCGCTGGATGTCGCCACCGAAGCCTTCGCCCAGACCGGCAAGCCGGAGAAGACGGACCTCAAGGTGGGCTTCATCCCCATCACCTGCGCCACGCCGATCATCATGGCCCATCCCATGGGCTTCTACACCAAGCACGGCCTGAACGTGGAGGTGGTGAAGACCGCCGGCTGGGCGGTGGTGCGCGACAAGACCATCAACAAGGAATACGACGCCGCCCACATGCTGGCGCCCATGCCGCTGGCCATCTCGCAGGGGCTTGGCTCGAACCCGATCCCGTTCGTCGCGGCGGCCATCGAGAATATCAACGGCCAGTCCTTCACGCTGGGCATCAAGCACAAGGACAAGATGGATGTGAAGTCGTGGAAGGGGATGAAGCTCGCCATTCCCTACGACTTCTCCATGCACAACTATCTGCTGCGCTACCTGCTGGCCGAGAACGGCATCGATCCGGATACCGACGTTCAGCTGCGCGTGGTGCCGCCGCCGGAGATGGTGGCGAACCTCAGGGCAGAGAACATCGACGGCTTCCTCGCCCCGGACAACGTGGCCCAGCGCGCGGTGTTCGACGGCGTCGGCTTCATCCACTCCTTGTCCAAGACCATGTGGGACGGGCACCCCTGCTGTTCCTTCGCGGCCAGCAAGGAATTCATCTCCACCATGCCGAATACTTACGCGGCACTGCTGCGGGCCATCGTGGATGCCACCGGCTATGCCTCCAAGGCCGAGAACCGCAAGGCCATCGCCGAGGCCATCGCGCCGGCCGCCTATCTTAACGCGCCGCCGATCGTGCTGGAGCAGGTGCTGGTGGGCAAGTATGCGGACGGGCTCGGCAACATCAAGGACGACCCCAAGCGCGTCGATTTCGATCCTTTCCCGTGGGATTCCTTCGCAGTGTGGATGCTGACCCAGATGAAGCGCTGGGGGCAGGTGAAGGGTGACGTGGACTACACCAAGGTCGCCAACGAGGTCTTCCTCGCCACCGACGCCGCGAAGGTGATGAAGGAGATGGGCCTCACCCCGCCCGCCACCACGATGAAGTCGTTCTCGGTGATGGGGAAGGTGTTCGATCCCGCAAAGCCCGCCGAATACGTCAATTCCTTCGCCATCAAGCGGAGCTGAGGGGATGAAGAGCCTCGGCGTGCGCGCCGGCCTCCTCTCGGTGCTGATGTTCGTCGCCTTCTGCGCGCTATGGCAGATCGCCGTCACCCCGAGCGCGAGTTCGGGGCCGGCGCTCGATCCCGAATATGCCAAGCTGATGGGCATCGCCACGGAGGGCGCCAAGTCCGCCATGCCCGGGCCGCTCGATGTGGCGGGCAAGCTCTGGGACAACCTGAAGCGGCCGTTCTACGACAACGGCCCCAACGACAAGGGCCTCGGCCTCCAGCTCCTCTATTCCATCGGCCGTGTGTTCATCGGCTATGGATTGGCGGTGCTGGTGGCGGTGCCCATCGGCTTCCTCATCGGCATGTCGCCGCTGGCCTACCGGGCGCTCGATCCCTTCATCCAGGTGCTCAAGCCCATCTCGCCCTTGGCCTGGATGCCGCTCGCCCTCTACACCATCAAGGATTCCTCCCTCTCGGCCATCTTCGTCATCTTCATCTGCTCGGTCTGGCCCATGCTCATCAACACCGCCTTCGGTGTCGGGGCGGTGCGCAAGGAGTGGCTGAACGTGGCGCGCACGCTGGAGGTGGGGCCGTGGCGGCGCGCCTTCACCGTGATCCTGCCGGCGGCGGCGCCCACCATCCTCACCGGCATGCGCATCTCCATCGGCATCGCCTGGCTGGTTATCGTGGCGGCGGAGATGCTCGTGGGCGGAACCGGCATCGGCTACTTCGTCTGGAACGAGTGGAACAACCTCTCCATCGCCAATGTGATCGTGGGGATCCTGCTCATCGGCGTCGTCGGCATGGCGCTCGACCTCATTCTCGCGCGCCTGCAGAAGCGCGTGACGTTTCCGGAGTGAGGGCCATGGCGAACCCCAGGACCGAGAGCGATCCCAAATTCATCTCCATCGAGGGCATCGCCCGGCGCTATCCGGCGGCGGGTGGCGGCTCCACCACCATCTTCGAGGATCTCTGGCTTCCCGTGGCGCGGGGCGAGTTCGTCTGCATCATCGGCCATTCCGGCTGCGGCAAGACGAGCGTGCTCAATATCCTCGCCGGGCTTGAGGAGCCTTCGGACGGCGTGGTGGTGGTGGACGGGCAGGCCATTTCCGGCCCGAGCCTCGACCGCGCGGTGATCTTCCAGGGCCATGCGCTGCTCCCCTGGAAGAGCGTCATCGGCAATGTGGGCTATGCCGTCTCTTCCCGCTGGCGCAAGGCGGGTCGGGCGGAGGTGGAGGCGCGGGCGCGCCGCTTCATCGATCTCGTCGGCCTCAAGGGCAACGAGCTGAAGCGACCGGCCGAACTCTCCGGCGGCATGCGCCAGCGCGTGGGCATCGCCCGCGCGCTGTCCATCGAGCCGAAGATACTGCTCATGGACGAGCCCTTCTCCGCGCTCGACGCGCTCACCCGCGGCACATTGCAGGACGAGGTGCGCCGCATCTGCAAGTCCACCGGTCAGACGGTCGTCATGATCACCCACGACGTGGACGAGGCCATCTACCTCGCCGACAAGATCGTCCTGATGACCAATGGTCCGGAGGCGATGATCGCCGAGGTGGTCGAGAACCCGCTGCCCATGGAGCGCGCCCGCGACAGCATCCATCGCGAAGAGGATTACTACGCGGTGCGCAACCACCTGGTGGACTTCCTCGTCTCCCGCAGCCGGACCTTCAAGACCGAGATGCCGGCCGGCTACGACCGCCGCCACCCGCCCGTGGTGCGTCTCGGCCGCCAGCCGAAGCCCGAGCCGGCGCCGGCCAACACCATTCCCTTCCCCGCCATCGCCCATGCGCGGGACTGACGGACCTTCGACCGAACTCAAGCGGAGACCATAAGAAGATGAAGCGCGAGCAACTGACCGAGAAGCTTCTCGACATCAAGCGCGAGAAGGGTTGGACCTGGAAATACATCTGCGACGAGATCGGCGGCATGTCGCCGGTGCTCGTCGTCGGCGCGCTGCTGGGCCAGATGAAGCTGGTGAAGCCGCTGGCGAAGAAGGCCGCGGATCTGTTCGGTCTTTCCGAGGTGGAAGAGCGGATGCTGAACGAGGTGCCCATGCGCGGCGCCGGCACGCCCATGCCCCCCACCGATCCGCTGATCTACCGCTTCTACGAGCTGGTGATGGTCAACGGCCCGGCCTGGAAGGCGCTGATCGAGGAGGAGTTCGGCGACGGCATCATGTCCGCCATCGACTTCAACATGGAGATGGTGCGCGAGCCGAACCCCAAGGGCGACCGGGTGCAGATCACCATGTCCGGCAAATTCCTGCCCTACAAATATTACGGCAACGAGCAGGGCATCCCCGATTACGGCTTCAAGGAAAGCTGAGCCGGCCCTCCGCCGCTTGGCCAAAGAAAAACCCCGCCGGGCGACCGGCGGGGTTTTTTGTTTCGGTCGAGGAATGCAGGCCTATTCGTTGAACAGTGCCGGCTGCTCGGGCGCAGGGGCCTCGGCGGCAGCCTCGGCTCCCTCGCCGGCCCGGGTGCGGAAGCGGCGGCGACGCGGACGCGGGGCGTCTGCGCCCTCGGCGACCTCTGCACCCTCCTCGCGGGGCGTTTCCGCAGCCGCCTTGGGCTCAGCCTTCTCCGCCTTGGCCACGGCCTTCGGTTCGGCTTTCGGCTCCGCCTTGGGTTCGCGGGGCTCCGCCTTCGGCTCGCTCTTCACCTCGGCCTTGGGTTCGGGGCGCTCCTTGGGAACGGCCGGTGCGCCGGTGATGAAGGACGGCAGGCCGAGATCCTGCTCCTCGACGCGGGGCGCGCGCGGCGGACGGGGCTGCTCGACCTCCTCATTGCGCGGCGCGCGATGCGGACGCGGCTGATCGCCATCGTCGCTGCGGGGCGCGCGGGCCGCGCGGGGCACGAAGCCTTCGCCATTGTCGTCGCGGTTGCGGCGGCGGAACTCGCGCGGCTCGCGCTGTTCTCTCGGCTCGCGCTGTTCCCGCGGGTCACGTTGTTCCCTCTGGTCGCGGGGCTCGCGCTGCTCCCGGGGTTCGCGCTGTTCGCGGGGGTCCCGATTCTCGCGATTGTCGCGGGCCTCGCGCGGCTGGTAGCTCTCGTCGTCATCCCGATTGCGACGGAAATTGCCCTGCCGATTGTCGCGCTGGCCACGGTCATCCCGCTGACCACGATCATCCCGCTGACCCCGGTCATCCCGGTAGCCCCGATCTTCACGTTGGCCGCGATCTTCGCGCTGACCCCGATCATCCCGATTTTCGCGCGACTGGTAGGGTTGCTCGCCGCGGCCATAGGGCTGCTCGTTGCGGCCGTAGGGCTGAGGGGCGTCGAGGGAGGACATGTCGTCCATGTCCTCGTCGTCGCCTTCCTCGTCGCGGCCGAAGCCGTTCACCGGGGCAAACTGGCCCTGCAGCGAGGCGATGAGGCGAAGATAGTGTTCCGCATGCTGGAAATAGTTCTCAGCCGCCACGTGGTCGCCGGAGGACTGGGCGTCGCGGGCGAGCTGCTGATACTTTTCCGCAATGTGGTGGGCTGTCCCGCGCACCTTCACATCCGGGCCGTTCGACTCATACACCCGCGTCAAAGGGTTTGAGCTGCGCCGGTTGTTGTTGCGGCCGCGCATGCGCTTCTGCTGACCATTTCTCATATGGATCGATCTCTACTCGCCCGGCGTTCACGCCGCCGTCTGCGCCCGGCCGCATCGCGCCGGTACAATCCGCATATCCCGCCGGGCTTCCCGCTCCGGCGGCGCGCGTCTCATGAAACGAACCTTCGGAACTCCACCCCATTGGAATGGGTGCCGTGGAACGCTGCTCCGTCCGCAGGACAAGACCGTCAGATCCGCGGAAGCCGCCTGCGCCGGCGTCCGCGCTGGACCAAAGCGAAAGTCGTCAAGAAGTCAGGATCAGTCCGATCATCGAGCCCCGTTCCGTGCCCCCCAGCACGGGCGCCAATACACGAGATGCCGCACCCCCAAGACGACATCGCCGAAGACGACATCACCCAAGATGCCACCGCCTAAGATGTCACCGACATTCCGTGGGCCGCGCGTATTCAGCACCGTGAAACGATCCAACCGCGGGACGCTCGCATGAGCAGCGCCATCGCGCGCTCCACGCTCTCGCATCCCCAGCGACCGAAACATCCGTTTGAGATTTCGGAAGCCCGCATCAGCCCTCTGGACCAATGCTCCGGTTCGATTCCTGCGACTGACACTAGCCATTTCCCTCAAAGGTTCCAAGCCTTTTTTCATCGGCCGGTGGGTGTGCGGCGCCGGGCCGCCGGGCGCAAAGGGCGCGCGGGATGCCTCCGAGGTCGGCGCGCGCCGGGCCGAGAAGCCCAAGCCCTGCCGCCTGAACGAGGGCGGCGACGGCGGGTTCCTGCCCCGCGCCGAGTTCGAGAACAGCCGCGCCGCCGGGCTTCAGCAGGCGCGTCAGATCGGCGGCGATGATGCGATAGGCAGCCAGCCCGTCGGCCCCCGCAACCAGCGCCAGCCGGGGATCGTGGAGGCGCACGTCGACTGCAAGTCCCGCCATCTCATCCTCGGTGATGTAGGGCGGGTTGGAGACCACGAGGTCGAAGCCGCCGGCAAGTGCGGTGCCCCAGTCGCCGACAAGAACAGACGCGCGGTCGGCGAGGCCGTTCGCTTCGAGGTTGTCCCGGGCCGTCCGGGCCGCGTTCTCCGAGCGGTCCACGGCGATGCCTGTTGCGGACGGCCGCTCCGAAAGCAGGGCCGCGAGGATGGCGCCCGTACCCGTGCCGAGGTCGAGGATGCGCAGCGGCGCGGCGCGGTCGGGAAAAAGGGACAGCGCCGCCTCCACCACCGTCTCCGTGTCCGGTCGCGGCACCAGCGTGTCCGGCGAAAGGCGGAAAGTGAGGCTCCAGAACTCCTTGTGGCCGAAGATGCGGGCCACAGGCTCCCCCGCGAGCCGCCGGGCGAGGAGCGCCTCGGTGGCGGCGAGGATGTCGGGCGCGGCAGGGGCGGCGCCGTGGCTGAGAAGCTCGCCCGTCGGGCATCCGAGGGCATGGGCCAGCAGCAGCCGTGCATCCAGCTCCGGCGTCTCCACGCCGCCGGCGGCGAGGCGGGCGGTCATCAGCCGGCGCAACTGGGCGATGGTCAGGTCGGCCGCGGGCGTGTCGCCGGGGCCAGGCACGGCTCAGGCCTCCTCGGCGGCTGCGAGCAGGGCGGCCTGGTGCTCGGTCAGCAGCGGTTCGATGATGTCGTCGAGCGCGGTGCCGGCGATCACCTCCTCCAGCTTGTAGAGGGTGAGGTTGATGCGATGGTCGGTCACGCGCCCCTGCGGGAAATTGTAGGTGCGGATCCGCTCGGAACGGTCGCCGGAGCCGACCTGCCCCTTGCGGTCAGCGGCGCGGCCGGCCTCCTTGCGCTGGCGCTCCTCGTCCAGCAGGCGGGAGCGCAGCAGCGCCATGGCGCGGGCCTTGTTGCGATGCTGGGAGCGCTCGTCCTGCACCGCCACCACCGTGTTGGTGGGGATGTGGGTGATGCGCACCGCCGATTCGGTCTTGTTCACATGCTGGCCGCCGGCGCCCTGGGCCCGGAACACGTCGATCCGGAGGTCGGATTCGTTGATGTCCACGTCCACATCCTCCGCCTCCGGCAGGACGGCGACAGTGGCGGCGGAGGTATGGATGCGCCCGCCCGCCTCGGTGGCCGGCACCCGCTGGACTCGATGGACACCGCTCTCGAACTTCAGCCGGGCATAGGCGCCCTTGCCGTGGACGGCGGCGACGATTTCCTTGTAGCCGCCCATGGTGCCCTCGCTCTCGGACAGCACCTCCACGCTCCAGCCTTTGTCGGCGGCATAGCGCGTATACATGCGGTAAAGGTCGCCCGCGAACAGCGCCGCCTCGTCGCCGCCGGTGCCGGCGCGCACCTCCAGAATGATGCCGCGCTCGTCCATGGCGTCCTTGGGCAGGAGCGCGAGGCGCACGGCGGTGGTCAGCTCGGCGATCCGCGTATCCAGCCGCTCCACCTCGGCCTCGGCCAGGGTGCGCATCTCCGGGTCGCCGGCCGAATCGGCGAGCAGCTCCCGGGCGCCCTCCAGATCGCGTTCCGCGCCGCGCAGCGCCAGCACCTGCTCCACCACGGGGGAGAGATCCGAGAACTCGCGGCCGAGGCGGACAAACTCCTCCCCCTCCGCCCCATGCGACAGGGCGGCCTCGATCTCGGCATGCCGGGCGACCAGCTGGTCGAGTTTGGCGAGGGGCAGGGTGTTCATAAGGGGCTGACGGATCCGGACGGTTTGGGGAAAAGGGGCAAGAGAAAAGGGCAAGAGCAGAGGCGCGGAAGGGCGCCCGCTAGAGCGGCAGGCCGCAGTCCCGCGCGAACTTGGTCAGCATGGCACGCGGATCGGCCGTGCCGGTACGGTCCTCGAGCAAGGGCAGCAGCACCTTGCGGGCGGCGGAGACGTCGGTCTCGAGCAGCATCGCCTTGACCGGCCCCATGGCCGCCGGGGAGACCGACAGGGAGCGGTAGCCCAGGGCGGCGAGGGCCACCGCCTCCAGCGGCCGGGAGGCCAGTTCGCCGCACAACGTCACGGGCTTGCCATGGCGGAGGCCCGCCTCCGCCACCAGCCGGAAGGCCCGAAGGGCCGGGGGGGAGAGCGGATCGAAGCGGTCGGCGACCCGCACGTTGGCGCGGTCGGCCGCATAGAGGAACTGCACGAGGTCATTGGAGCCCACCGAGAGGAAATCGGCGCGCGACAGGATCTCGTCCAGCTGGAAGAGCAGGGACGGCACTTCCACCATGGCGCCCACCTGGACCCGATCCGGCAGGGCGTGGCCGTGACGGCGCAGGTGAGTCAGCTCCCGCTCCACCATGGCCCGGGCCCGGTCGAATTCATCCACCGCGGCGACCATGGGGAACATCACGCGCAGC
Organism: Xanthobacter aminoxidans; assembly: GCF_023571765.1. Classification (GTDB taxonomy): domain Bacteria; phylum Pseudomonadota; class Alphaproteobacteria; order Rhizobiales; family Xanthobacteraceae; genus Xanthobacter; species Xanthobacter aminoxidans. The sequence goes on from NZ_JAMJXC010000001.1 coordinate 546,069, forward strand.
TCACGCCCCGCGCCGGCGCGCAGCAGGGCACGCATCTGGCTGCGCAGCAGGCCCGGCCGATCCAGCCCGAGGCGGATGGCACGCCAGCCGAGGGCCGGATTCTCCTCCTCCACCGTCCGCATGTAGGGCAGCACCTTGTCGCCGCCGATATCGAGGGTGCGGAAGGTGACCGGGCGGTCGCCTGCGGCGTCCAGCACGGCGCGGTAGAGCTTCAGCTGTTCGGAGATGCGCGGGAAGGCCGACGCGATCATGAACTGAAGCTCGGTGCGGAACAGGCCGATGCCCGCCGCGCCAGTCTCGGCGATGTGGGGCAGGTCCACCAGCAGGCCGGCATTGAGGTTCAGGTCCACATGCACGCCGTCCTTCGTCACGGAGGGGCGGGTGCGGAGCGCGGCATACTGGGCCTGCCGGCGGGCGCGGAAGCGCACCTTCTCGGCATAGGCCTCCTCGACGTCGCCGGGCGGGCGTAGATGGACCTCGCCGTTCTGGCCGTCGACGATGACCGGATCGCCCTGGTCGGCGAGGCCGGCGGCATTCTCCACCTGTCCCACGGCGGCGATGCCGAGGGCGCGGGCGACGATGGTGACGTGGCTGGTGGTTCCGCCTTCCTCCAGCACGAGGCCGCGAATGCTGGTGCGATCGTAATCCAGCAGCGCCGCCGGGCTCATGTTGCGGGCGACGAGGATGGCGTTCTCGGGCAGCGCCTCCCGCTCCATGCCGCGAGACCGCCCGGTCAGCTCGCGCAGGAGCCGGTTGGCGAGGTCGTCGAGGTCGTGCAGGCGCTCGCGCAGATAGGGGTCGGAGGCGCGCATCATGCGGGCGCGGGTATCCGACTGCACCCGTTCCACCGCGCCCTCGGCGGTGAGGCCGGAGAGGACGGCCTCGCGCATCTTGTGCATCCAGCCCCGGTCGTGGGCGAACATGCGGTAGGCTTCGAGGATGTCGCGATGCTCGCCGGCCTTGGAGAGGCCGTCGTCCTCCAGCATCAGGTCGATGGAGTGGCGCAGCTTGCCGATGGCGGCATCGAGCCGGGCGGTTTCCTTCACCACGTCGTCGGCGATGACGTTGGTCACCCGGATGCGCGGCTCGTGCAGCACCACATGGCCAAGGCCAAGCCCGTCGGCGAGGGCGACGCCCTTGAGATGCAGCGGCCGGCGCACGGCGGGTTCGGCGCCCGGCTTGGCCAGCGCCGTGAGTTCGCCCGAGGCGATCATCTCCGCCAGCACCATGGCGGTGGTCTGAAGGGCCTCGATCTCCTCTTCCGTATAGGTGCGGCGGGCGCGATTCTGCACCACCAGCACGCCCAGCGTGTTGCCGCCGCGCAGGATCGGCACGCCGAGGAAGGAGTTGTAGATCTCTTCGCCCGTCTCCGGACGGTAGGAGAATTCGGGGTGGGACTGGGCGTCCAGCAAGGCGAGCGATTCGGCCTCGCGCGCCACATGGCCGACGAGGCCCTCATCCACGCTCATGACGGTCAGATGAACCGCATCCCGGTTCAGGCCTTCCGTAGCGTACAGCTCAAGGGTCTGATCGACGCGCAGCACGTAGACCGAGCAGACTTCCGCCACCATGTTGGCGGCGATCAGCACAACGATCTTGTCGAGGCGGTCCTGCGCGCTGACCGGCTCCGCCATCACCTCACGGAGACGCCGGAGCAGCACGCGCGGACCGCCGAGCGCGCCACGCATCGGCCGCATCCTTAAAAATGAGCGGGTTCAGTAACCCCGCGAGGCTATCCAACGGATGGCGCGCCCCCGCAGGGCTACCGTCAACGGTTCCGCCCTCAGCTGTCCAGCCCGTATAGCGAATGGAGAGTCCGGACCGCAAGTTCGGTATAGGCCGCATCTATCAGGAAGGAGATCTTGATCTCCGACGTGGTGATGGCGCGGATGTTGATACCGCGGCCCGCCAGCGCCTCGAACGCCTTGGCGGCGACGCCGGCGTGGGAGCGCATGCCGATGCCGATGACCGACACCTTGGTCACGTCCCCGGCGCCTTCGATCGCCTGGAAGGCGATGGAGTCGCGGGCCCGCTCGATCACCGCCTTGGCGCGCTCGAAATCGGCCGTGGGGACGGTGAAGGTGATGTCGGTATAGCCGTCCGCGGACACGTTCTGGACGATCATGTCCACATTGATGTGCGCGTCCGCCAGCGGGCCGAACACGGCGGCGGCGATGCCGGGCTTGTCGGCGACGCGGCGGATGGAGACCTGGGCCTCGTCCTTGGAAAAGGCGATGCCCGTGACCACCTGCGATTCCATCTGGCTTGCCACGATTTCCTCCTCGTCGCAGATGAGCGTTCCGGCCTTCTCGACCTCGCGCATCTCCGGCGCGTCGGGGTCCACAAGGCTCGAGCGCACGAAGGTGCGCACATTATGCACCATGGCGAGCTCCACCGAGCGCACCTGCAGCACCTTGGCGCCGAGCGAGGCCATTTCCAGCATTTCCTCGAAGGCGATGCGGTCGAGGCGGCGGGCCTTGGGCACCACGCGCGGGTCGGTCGTGTAGACGCCGTCCACGTCGGTATAGATGTCGCACCGCTCGGCCTTCAGCGCCGCGGCTACCGCCACCGCCGAGGTGTCCGAGCCGCCGCGGCCGAGCGTCGTGATCCGCCCCGTGGGCAGGTGGATGCCCTGGAAGCCGGCGATCACCGCCACCTCGCCGCCCTCGATGGAGGTGGCCAGACGGTCGGCGTCGATGTCCATGATGCGGGCGGAGCCGTGGGCGTCGTCGGTGGAAATGGGGATCTGCCACCCCTGCCAGGACCGGGCGGAAACGCCCATTTCCTGCAGCGCGATGGCCAGCAGGCCGCTGGTCACCTGCTCGCCGGAGGCCACCACCGCGTCATATTCGCGCGCGTCGTAGAGCGAGGAGGCATCCTTGCACCAAGCGACCAGTTCGTTGGTCTTGCCGGACATGGCGGAGACCACGACGGCCACCTTGTAGCCGGCCTCCACCTCGCGCTTGACGTGGCGCGCCACGTTGCGGATGCGCTCGATATTGGCGACCGATGTGCCGCCGAACTTCATGACAAGCCGAGCCATCGCTCGTGCCTTTCTTCGCCAGATATCCTTGGGGTTGCACGCGTGCGGCGCCGATCACGGCGGCCGGCTTCAGCTCCGCATCATTTTCGCCGGCTGAGCCGGGCACGCGATGCCTGGGGTGCGGAGGTGGCCGAGCGGAACATCCCTTAAGTCCTTGCGCGCGGGGTTTTCGAGGTCGCGCAGCTGTTGGGGCGCCTCCATAGCGGCTACGGCGGGCCGGGGCAACCGCTCTGCGCAAAGCCGGAAAACCTGCTTGCGGCGCGGGGAGGGCACAGGCATCAACCGTCTGTCCCACCGGAGCCCCGCCCATGACCGAAGACGCCTTCGCGCTCGACCCCCGCCTCGCCGCGGATGGACCGGCCGTGGGGGACCTGCCGTTGTGTCATGTGCGGCTGGTGGAGGACCGGCGCTTCTTCTGGGTTTCCCTCACGCCACGCCGGGCGGCCATGTCCGAGATTTTCGACCTCGACGCCGAGGATCGCCTGAGGCTGATGGAGGAGGTCGCCCTCGTCTCGCGGGCGCTGAAGGACATCACGGCCTGCGCCAAGCTGAACATCGCGGCACTGGGCAACATGGTACCGCAGCTCCACGTGCATATCATCGCCCGCAATCCCGGCGATGCGGCCTGGCCGGGTGTGGTGTTCGGTGCCGGCACCCGCGAGCCGATGGGCGATCTGGAGCGCCAATCCCGCCTCGATGCCCTGCGCGGGCGGCTCAGTGTGCACAGCCAAGCCTTGCCGGTGGGATAGCCTTGCCTCGGCTCCGGCTGCGTGCGACGGTCGCCATCAATTCGCAGCCTGCCGCCTGCCGGGGTCGTCTGGTCCATGTCCTTCATTTCCCGCCCCGATCTCGGCGTCTGGCCGACCCTTGGTTATGTGGACAGCCCGCTTGACCGCGCCTGCCACCTGCGTGCCGGCGCCGCCGATCTCCTGGATCATCCGGCCGCCCGCTTCTACCTTCTCGGCGGGGAATTGGTCGCGCTGAAGGGCGCCGGCCCGGTCTTCGATCCTCTGTTCGACCGGGCGGAAGCCGAAGCGCGCGGGCGCGGTGAGCCCCTGTTTCTGGGCATCGAGAGCGACGGCGCGCCGCGATTCGCCAAGGGGTTCGATCCTGCCCTTAGGGAGGCACTGGAGGGCGAGGGGCTCACGGTCCCCGACCTGCGCACCATCGCCGTCAGCGGCCTAATCGCACCGCATCACCTCGGGCCCGTCGCCTGCGGCAAGGCGTTGCGCGCCTGGCATACGCGGCACGGCTTCTGCGCCAATTGCGGCGCCGCCTCGCGCATCGTGGATGCCGGCTGGCGGCGGGATTGCCCCTCCTGCGGCGCCCAGCATTTCCCGCGCACCGATCCTGTCGTCATCATGCTCACCGCCCGCGGCGACCGCTGCCTGCTCGGCCGGCAGCCCCATTTCGCCCCCGGCATGTGGTCGACCCTCGCCGGCTTCGTGGAACCCGGCGAGACCATCGAGGACGCCGTGCGCCGCGAGACTTTGGAGGAGGCGGGCGTCCGGACGGGGGAGGTTCGCTACTTCGCGACCCAGCCGTGGCCCTTTCCCATGTCGCTGATGATCGGATGTATCGCGCAGGCGACGAGCGAGGACCTCGTCATCGACCGCAATGAACTGGAGGATGCCCGCTGGTTCGGCCGGGATGAGGTGACGCTGATGCTCACCCGCACCCATCCCGACGGGCTGTTCGTGCCGCCGCCCGTCGCCATCGCGCACCATCTGATCCGCAGTTTCATCGAGGGCGGGCATGCTTGAACCGGCGGCGCCCGATGGTGCTCCACGCCCGGCGCGCCTTGCCCGTCTGACGCATCTGCTCGACCGTTTCTTTCCTGATTCCCGCCGCGGCACGCGGACCGGGCGCCGGCCGCCCTCCCTTGTCTACGGGCTGGATGACCATGTGCCGCCCGCTGCGCTGATCCCGCTCGCCGCCCAGCACGCCATGCTGGCCGTGACCTTCCTGATCTATCCGGTGCTCGCCGCCACCGAGGCCAAGCTGCCCGCCGACCAGATCTCCGCCATGGTCTCGGCCTGCGCCATGAGCATCGGCGTCGCCACCATCATCCAGTGCATGCGCACCCGCTTCGGCTCGGGCTATCTCGCCGTGCACATCCCCGCGCCCGGAGCGATCCCGCTGGCGGTGCAGGCGCTGGCGCTCGGCGGGCTGGGCCTTATGGCGACGACGACGCTCCTCGTCGGCATCGCGCAACTGTTCATCGCCCGGCTGGTGCGGCCGCTCCGCGTGCTGCTGCCGCCGGAAGTGTGCGGCGTGGCGGTGAGCATGCTCGGCGTGTCGCTCGCGAGCCCGGCGCTCAGGCGGGCGCTCGGGCTCGACCATGGCCCCATGGTGGAGGAGAACGCCGTTCTCTCCAGCCTCGCGACGGTGGGCATCATCGTCGCCATCACCGTGTTCGCGCCGCGGCGGCTGAAGCTGTTCGCGGTGTTCGCGGGGGCGAGCATCGGCTGGATCGTCGCCCTCTCGCTCGGGGCCGGACGCCCTGAAGCACCTGAAGCCATTGCCGCGGCGCCGCTCCTCGCCTTGCCGACCCTGACGCTGCCGTCCTTCCAGTTCGCCCCGGCGCTGTTTCCGCTGATGGCTTTGCTGGTGGTCATGAACCTTGTGGACGTGCTCTCCGTTACCGTGTCGCTGGAAAAGATGAACGATGCCGACTGGCGCCGCGCCCACATGCCGGCGGCGCAACGGGCGGTGACGGCCTGCGGCATCGGCAACATCCTGAACGGGCTCACCTCCGGCTTCCAGTCGGGGCTCTCGTCTTCCTCGGTCGGCCTCGCCTTCGCCACCCAGTCCACGGCGCGCGTCATCGGCTTCACCGCCGGCATCATGATCTTCGCCATCGCCTTCGTGCCCAAGGCGATCGTGGCGCTCACCCTCATTCCCTCGCCGGTGATCGGCGGCATCCTGCTCTACACCTCGGCCTATCTGGTGGTGGCGGGCATGGACCTCGTGACCTCGCGCCGCCTCAGCGAGCGGCGGGTGTTCGTGGTCGGGCTCTCGGTGCTGGCCGGGCTTTCGGTGGCGCTTTTGCCCATCACCCGCCAGCTTCCGTTGATGCTGCAGCCCTTGTTCTCGACGCCCCTCACGGTCGGCGCGCTCAGCGCCATCATGCTCAACCTGCTGTTCCGCATCGGCATCGCGCAGGAGGCGGTGGAGCAAGTGCCGGAGGGCGCGCACGCCTTCCCCTTCGTGCGGGATTTCCTTGAAAATCAGGGGGATAACTGGGGTGCCCGGCGCGATGTGATCGCCGCCGCCATCCCCACGGTGGCCCAGGCGCTCGAACTGGTGGCCGACAGCGGCATCGCCGAAGGTCCCATCGAGCTGCGCGCACGGTTCGACGAAAGCCACCTCGATGTCTCGGTCGTCTATGACGGTATCGTCATGGAGGCCCCGAAGGAGCGGCCCTCACCGGAAGCGCTTCTGGGCGACGCCCAGGAGCAGGCTTCCTTCGCCGCCTATATGCTCACCCATCTGTCCGACCACGTGAGCTTCGGCCGCACCGCCGGTCGCGCCCGCATCATGGTGCGGTTCGATCATTAGGCGTTGCCTTCGCTCCGGCACCGCCGCGGGCTGGGATGATGCCTTCGCTCAGGCGCCGCGGGCTTCCGGGCGAGGCTCAGATCGCCGGATCTGAGTCCCCGAATCGCGCCCGGTAGGGATGCGCGGGATAGACGCCCAGGATCCGCATCTCTCTGGAGAAAAAGGCCAATTCTTCCAGCGCCAGCTTCACGGAGCGGTCGTCCGGATGGCCTTCCACATCGGCATAGAACTGGGTGGCGGTGAACTGGCCGTCGAGCTGGTAGGACTCCAGCTTGGTCATGTTCACCCCGTTGGTGGCGAAGCCGCCCATGGCCTTGTAGAGCGCCGCCGGGACGTTGCGGACGCGGAAGACGAAGGTGGTAATGACCGGCCCGCGCCCTGCCGGAGCCCAGTCGGCACCACGGCTGAGGATGATGAAGCGGGTGGTGTTGTGGGCTTCGTCCTCGATGTTCTCGGCGAGGATATCGAGGCCGTAGATGTCCGCCGCCAGGCGGGAGGCGATGGCGGCGCGGGTCACGTCGTTCGCCTCGGCGATCTCACGGGCGGAACCTGCTGTATCTGCGCCGATAATCGGCGTCAGCGACAGGGTGCGGATGGCCTTGCGGCACTGGCCCAGCGCCATCACGTGGCTCTGCACGGTCTTCAGCGTGGAGAGGGTCGCGCCCTTCACCGCCATGAGCTGGTGGGAGAGGGGCAAGAAGTACTCGCCGACGATGGAAAGGCTCGACTGCGGCATCAGATGATGGATGTCCGCGACCCGCCCCGCTACCGAATTCTCTATGGGAATCATGGCGTAAGCCGCCGCCCCGTTCTCCACGGCGGCGAACGCGTCCTCGAAGGTGGGGCAGGGGACGGCTTCGAAGTCGGGGAAGACCTCGCGGCAGGCGATGTGGGAGTTGGCACCGGGCTCGCCCTGGAACGTGATACGTCGGCTCATGGGCATGCTCATTTTTCCTGCGCGAGAAGGGCCCGTGCCCTTTCCAGATGGGACGGGGTATCGACCCCCAGCGGCACCACGTCAACCACCGCCACGTCGATCCGCATGCCGGCCTCAAGTGCCCGCAACTGTTCGAGTTTTTCTCTTCTCTCCAGGGGGGAAGGCGGCAGGGAGACGAAGCGTTCCAGGGCCGCCCGGCGATAGGCGTAGAGGCCGATGTGGTGGTATAATGGCCCTTCTCCATAGGGGGCCGTGGCGCGGGTGAAATAGAGTGCGCGCAGCAGCCCCGGCGCCAGCGGCGAGCCCACCACCTTCACCACGTTCGGGTCGGTGCGCTCCTCGGCCAGGGTGATTTCGGCGGCCAATGTCGCGATGTCAGCCGAGGTTGCCAGTAGGGGAATCAGTGCCGTTCGGATGGTGTTCGGTAGAATCGTCGGCAGGTCGCCCTGCACATTGACCACGATCTCCACCTCGCCCGCCGGATCGAGGGCGGTGAGCGCCTCGAAAATGCGATCCGAGCCGGAGGGGTGGTCCGCCCGCGTCATCACCGCCTCGAGGCCGGCGGCAGTCACGGCGGCGGCGATCTCCGGGGCGTCGGTGGCGACCGCCACCCGGCCGATGCCGGCTGCGACCGCGCGCCGCGCCACCTCGACGATCATGGGGCGGCCGCCCACGTCGGCGAGCGGCTTGCCGGGCAGGCGCGTCGCGGCCATGCGGGCGGGGATGAGCACGAGCACGCGCCCGGCCGGATGCCCGGTGGGGGCTGGGGCGGGGGAAGGGGTGTCGGCCGGCATGGGCGGGGGTCCTCGGCGGGGTCCGGAAGGCCGCTCCGGGACAGACGCGGGGAGTGGCATTGGGGCGCGCCTTATACGGGTTGCTTCGACCGGTTCAAAGTGCTTAGTGTCGCCGACGGTTCGTGGGGCTCCCCCGCGCGCCATTCATCGACATGCTTGGGGCCGGGCAGCGCGCCGTTTCGGTGCAGCGCCCGGTGGGACACAGGACCTCCGAGGGGCGTAGCGCCGATGGACAGTTTTGAATTGAACAAGATCGCGGGTGCAGTTCTGGGCACGCTCACGCTGACCCTCGGCCTCGGGATCGTGTCCGAAATCCTGTTCACCCCCGAGGCGCCGGCCAAGCCCGGCTTCGAGATCGCGGTGCAGGAAGGCGCAGCCGCTGCCGGCGCGCCCAAGGCGGCGGCCGAGGTTCCGATCGAGCAGCTCTTCGCCACCGCTTCCATCGAGAAGGGTGCGGCCGCGGCCAAGAAGTGCGCCGCCTGCCATAACTTCCAGGAAGGCGCCGGCGCCAAGGTCGGCCCCGACCTCTACGGCATCGTCGGTCGTCCGGTGGCTTCCGCCTCGGGCTTTGCCTATTCCGCGGCCATGAAGGCCAAGGGCGGCGACTGGACCCCGCTGGCGCTCAACACCTTCCTCACCAATCCCAAGGCCGCCGTGCCCGGCACCGCCATGGCCTTCGCCGGCATCGGCAAGGAAGCTGAGCGCGCGGACCTGATCGCGTACCTGAACTCGCTGTCCCACGATCCCAAGCCCCTGCCCACCGCAGCGGCTGCGGCCCCGGCAGCGGCTCCTGCCGCCGCCCCCGCTGCGGCGCCCGCCGGTCACAAGTGATCTGAGGGCTGGGCTCGGGGCGCCTGCTCCGGCCTGATCCTGCTCTGACGATGAAGCCCTCTCCCGCCTGCGGGGGAGGGCTTTTTCTTTTGGGGCGGCAAGCCGCCGAAAGACGCGCCGCGTTCGGCGGCTCGGCGCTGTTGCCTCCTGTCGTCATCGTCCGACCTCCCCTCTCCCTCTGCGGAAGAGGGCGTTCTGACGGTCAGGAGAAGGCGATGCGCTCGTCTCACCGCAGGTTGTCCGCTCCGGATTGTCCCTTTGTCATCGCCCGGCTCGTCCGGGCGATCCACTGTTCCACTTGCGCGATGATCGAGGGCGCGACCCGGCCCTACCGTGGATCGCCCGGACGAGCCGGGCGATGACGGTGGTGAATGGGGAAGCCACCAGCCTGCGCCGCCCCCGTGCCGTTTCACGCCATTGTCATCCCGCTCGCGCCGGCAGCCTTGCGCGCCGCCGCGCTCACCCAGCCCGCTGATCCTGTCGCCTCAAGGCTTCCCCAGCGTCGCCGTCCGCTCCACCCCGTCCTCGCGCCTGCCTCTCCCCCTTGTCGCCGCCATGTTTCTGCCGTCGCGGCGGGTGCCATAATCGGCTATTCCCGGATCAAAGCGCGATCCAACCGGAGTTGCCGATGCTTGCGTCCCTCGCCCGCCGCCTTGCCCTCGCCGCCGCGCTGAGCCTTGCCTTCGCGGCGCCCGGCCGCAGCGCGGAGGACGCGAAACCGGCGCCGGACCCGGCCGCACCCTCGTCCACCACCACCGCCGCGCCGGCGGCCACGCCCGCAGCACCCGTGTTCAGGCACGGCCTGTCGCTGATGGGCGAGCCCGCCTATCCCGCCGGCTTTCCCCATTTCAAATATGTGAATCCCGCCGCACCCAAGGGCGGCCTGCTGCGCCTCGCCGAGGACGGCACGTTCGACACCTTCAATTTCGTGGTTCCGCGCGGCACGCCCGCGGCGGGCATCAATCTGATCTACGACACGCTCATGGTCGCCGCCTCCGACGAGGTGGCGAGCGAGTACGGGCTGATCGCGGAAGGGGTGAGCTACCCGGCGGATTTCTCCTCCGTCACCTATCGCATCCGCGCCGACGCGCGCTGGCATGACGGCAAGCCCATCACCCCCGAGGACGTGGTGTTCTCCTTCGAGGCGCTGACGAAGAACAACCCCAACCAGCGCTTCTATTACAGCCACGTCACCAAGGCCGAGAAGACCGGCGAGCGAGATGTGACCTTCACCTTCGACCAGGCCGGCAACCGCGAGCTGCCGCAGATCGTCGGCCAGCTCACCATCCTGCCCAGGCACTGGTGGACCGGCACGGACGCGAACGGCAAGCCGCGCGATATCGCGCAGGGCACGCTGGAGGTGCCGCTGGGCTCGGGCGCCTATCGCATCAAGAGCTTCATCGCCGGCCGCTCCATCACCTACGAGCGGGTGAAGGACTATTGGGCGAAGGATCTCAATGTGAACGTCGGAAAGGATAATTTCGACGAGATGCGCTACGAGTATTTCCGCGACGACACGGTGATGCTCGAAGCCTTCAAGGCCGACCAGTATGATTTCCGCGTGGAATCCTCGGCCAAGAACTGGGCGACCGCCTATGACTTCCCCGCCCGCGCCGATGGCCGCGTGGTGCTGGAGATGTTCGAGAACCGCTCGTCCGGCGTCATGCAGGCCTTCATTCCCAACCTGCGCCGCGACAAGTTCAAGGACCCGCGCGTGCGCCGCGCACTGAATTACGCGCTCGATTTCGAGGGCATGAACCACACCCTGTTCTTCGGCCAGTACAAGCGCACCAGTTCCTTCTTCTCCGGTACCGAGCTTGCCTCCTCCGGCCTGCCGCAGGGCCGCGAGCTGGAGATCCTCAACTCGTTGAAGGACAAGGTGCCGCCGCAGGTGTTCACCACCGCCTACACCAATCCCGAAAGCGGATCGGAGGAGGCGCGGCGGGCGAACCTGCGCGAGGCGGCGCGGCTGTTCAAGGAGGCCGGCTACGAGGTGAAGAACCGCAAGCTGGTGAACGCCAAGGGCGAGCCCTTCACCATCGAGTTCCTGCTCTCCAGCCCGGCCATGGAGCGGGTGGCGGTGTTCTACCGCCCGGCGCTGGAACGCCTCGGCATCGAGGTGTCGATCCGCATGGTGGACACCTCGCAATACATCAACCGCGTGCGCTCGCGCGATTACGACATCATCGTCTCCGGCTGGGGCCAGTCGCTCTCGCCGGGCAACGAGCAGCGCGAATTCTGGGGCTCGGAGGCCGCCGACCGGGAGGGCTCGCGCAACCTCGCCGGCATCAAGGACCCGGCGGTGGACGCGCTGATCGAGAAGGTGATCTACGCCACCGACCGCGCTGACCTCGTGGCCGCCACCCACGCCCTCGACCGCGTGCTGCTGTGGAACGAATACGTCATCCCCGCCTGGGGGCTGAACTATACCCGCACGGCGCGGTGGGACCGCTTCGCCCATCCGGCGCAACTGCCCACCTATTCCTTCGCCTTCCCCGACATCTGGTGGTTCGATCCGGCCAAGGCGTCGAAGACCGGCGCGGGAGCGGGCAAATGAGCCTCACGCGCCGCGCGCTGCTGGCGTCGTCCTGCGCCCTGCTGGTGCCCGCTCTGGCGCGGGCGCAAGGCGCTTCGCCCGCCCCCTCGGCGGCGGAGTCCGCGGCAGGGGAGGGCGGCACGTCCGCCGCCGCGGTGGAGCGGCACGGCCTCTCCTTCTTCGGCGACCTGAGATATCCGCCGAACTTCACCCATTTCGACTATGTGAACCCGGATGCGCCCAAGGGCGGGCCCTTCTCCCAGCTCGGCCGCACCACCTATTACAACCAGTCGCTCACCACCTTCGACACGCTGAACCCCTACAACCAGCGGGGCAACGGCGCGCAGGGCATCGAGCTGATCTACGATACCCTGATGGCCGCCGCCGGCGACGAGAAGAGCGCCATGTACGGGCGACTGGCCTCGTCCGTGGTGATTTCGGACGAGGGGCTGACGTACCGCTTCAAGCTCAGGCGCGAGGCGCGTTTCCACGACGGCACGCCGCTGACCTCCGCGGACGTGGTGGCCACCTTCGAGGCCTTCAAGGCGGAGGGCTACGAGACCATCCGCATGGCCCTGCGCGACGTCACCGCCATCGAGGCGGACGGGCCGAACGAGGTGGTGTTCCGCTTCAAGCCGGGCCGCGCGCGCGACGTGCCGCTGACGGTGGCGGGCCTGCCCATCTTCTCCAAGGCGTTTCTGGCCAAGCACCCGTTCGGCCAGTCGTCGCTGGAGGTGCCCATGGGCTCGGGGCCGTACCGCATCGGCCGCTTCGAGCAGGGGCGCTACATCGAGTACAACCGCGTGCCCACCTATTGGGGTCGCGACCTGCCTGTCATGAAGGGGCGCTTCAACTTCGATCAGGTGCGCTACGAATATTTCCGCGACCGGGTGGCGGGCCTCGAAGGCTTCAAGGCCAAGGTCTATCTCTTCCGCGAGGAGTTCACCGCGCGCGAATGGGCCACCGGCTACGATTTCCCCGCCGTGCGCGAGGGGCGGGTGAAGGTGGAGACGCTGCCGGACGAGAGCTTCTCCGGCGTGCAGGGCTGGTTTCTCAACACCCGCCGTCCGAAATTCTTCGATCGCCGCGTGCGCGAGGCCGTCGGGCTCCTGTTCGATTTCGACTGGACCCGCAAGAACCTGATGTACGACAGCTACACCCGCACCGTCTCCTTCTTCCAGAATTCGGAGATGATGGCGCAGGGCCTGCCCTCGCCGGCGGAGCTGAAGCTGCTCGACCCCTACCGCGACCGCCTGCCGGAGGAGGTGTTCGGCGAACCCTACGTGCCGCCCCAGTCCGACGGCTCCGGCGAGGACCGCAACCTGCGCCGGCAGGCCCTCAACCTCCTCAAGGAGGCGGGCTACAGCGTGCAGCAGGGCAAGCTGGTGGATGCCAAGGGCGAGGCCTTCACCATGGAGTTCCTCGACGATGACGGCGGCCTGGAGCGCCACACCGCCCGCTTCATCGGCCATCTGAAGAAGGTGGGCATCGAGGCCACCTTCCGCATCGTGGACCCGGCCCAGTTCCAGCAGCGGCTGCAGAATTTCGACTTCGACCTCGTGGTGCGCCGCTACAGCTTCGCGCCCTATCCCGGGGACGAGCTGCGCGCCTATTTCTCCACCGAGGCGGCGCGCACGCGCGGCTCCTACAACGTGGCTGGTATCGCCGACCCGGCGGTGGACGGCCTCATCAACGCGGCGCTGGCCGCCCCCGACGCGGCCGCCCTCGTCACCGCCTGCCGGGCGCTGGACCGGGTGCTGCGGTCCGGCCGCTACTGGATTCCCCAGTGGTATTCCGGCCAGAACCGCATCGCCTACTGGAACCAGTTCGCACGCCCGGCGGTGAAGCCGCGCTACGAGCTGGGCGTGCTCGACACCTGGTGGAGCACCGGCCTTGATCCCGCCCGGGGCGGCTGAGGGGCGGTGCCATATGGATGAATCTTCATGTGAAGCGGCAACCTTTTCCCGCCAATATGGTCTAGCCTGAACCGAAGTGCCGCAACGGGACACCTGATGCTCGCTTACATTGTCCGCCGCATCGCCCTCATGGTGCCGACCATTCTCGGCATCATGCTGGTGTCGTTCGTGGTCATCCAGTTCGCCCCCGGCGGGCCGGTGGAGCGCGTGATCGCGCAATTGACCGGCGAGGACGTCTCCGCCACCTCGCGCGTCTCCGGCGGCGGCAGCGACTTCAGCGGGGCGGGCGCGGCGGCGCAGGCGGGGGCGGCGGCGGAGATGTCGTCCAAGTATCGCGGCGCGCAGGGCCTCGACCCGGCCTTCATCAAGGAGCTGGAGAAGCAGTTCGGCTTCGACAAGCCGCCCCACGAGCGCTTCCTGAAGATGATCACGGACTATGCCACCTTCAACTTCGGCAAGTCCTACTTTCGCGACATCTCGGTGCTGGAGCTGATCGGCGAGAAGATGCCGGTCTCCATCTCCCTCGGCCTGTGGATGACGCTCATCACCTATCTCATCTCCATCCCGCTCGGCATCGGCAAGGCCATGCGCGACGGCTCGCGCTTCGATGTGTGGACCTCGGCGGTCATCATCGTCGGCTATGCCATCCCGTCCTTCCTGTTCGCCATCCTGCTCATCATCCTGTTCGCGGGGGGCTCCTTCCTCGATCTGTTCCCGCTGCGCGGCCTCACCTCCGAGAATTTCTGGCAGATGAGCTGGCCCGAGCGCATCGCCGACTATGCCTGGCACCTCGTGCTGCCGCTCACCTCCATGGTGCTCGGCGCCTTCGCCACCATGACGCTGCTCACCAAGAACTCGTTCCTGGAAGAGATCCGCAAGCAGTACGTGACCACGGCGCGCATGAAGGGGCTGTCCGAGAGCCGAGTGCTCTACGGCCATGTGTTCAGGAATGCCATGCTGATCGTCATCGCCGGCTTCCCCAGCGCCTTCATCGCCGCCTTCTTCTCCGGCTCGCTCTTGATCGAGACCATCTTCTCGCTGGACGGCCTCGGCCTGCTGGGCTTCGAAAGCGTGCTCAACCGCGATTATCCCGTCGTGTTCGCCACCCTCTACATCTTCTCGCTGGCGGGGCTCATCGTCGGCCTCATCTCGGACCTCACCTACATGCTGGTCGATCCCCGGATCGACTTCGAGACGCGGGAGGTCTGAGCCATGGATGCCGTCCCCGTGCTCCAGCCCGGCGCGCCCACCGACGTGCCCGCCGCTCGCGACACCGCCCACGGCCCACTGCCGCCGCCCGGCGAGACCAAGCCCAAGAGCCGCTTCGCCCTCTCGCCGCTGAACCGGCGGCGGCTGGCGAACTTCCGTGGCAACGGGCGCGGCTACTGGTCGTTCGTGGTCTTCATGGTGCTGTTCGTGCTCAGCCTCGGCGCCGAGTTCATCGCCAACGACAAGCCCATCCTCGTCTCCTATGACGGCGGCTATTACTTCCCCGTCGTGAAGGCCTATCCCGAGACCGCGTTCGGCGGCGATTTCGAGACGGATGCGGACTATCGCGACCCCTTCCTCCAGAAGCTGATCGCGGAGAAGGGCGGCTGGATGGTGTGGCCCTTCATCCGCTTCTCATACTCCACCCACAATCTGGACCTGCCCACCCCCGCGCCCTCGCCGCCCACCTGGATGCTCACCGAGGCCCAGTGCAAGGCGGCAGCCGAGAAGAAGGGCGTGTCCGGCTGCGCCGGCCTCGAAATGAACTGGCTCGGCACGGACGATCAGGGCCGCGACGTGGTGGCCCGCCTCATCTACGGCTTCCGCATCTCCGTGCTGTTCGGCCTCGCGCTGACCA
This sequence comes from Xanthobacter aminoxidans, assembly GCF_023571765.1. Lineage (GTDB taxonomy): Bacteria > Pseudomonadota > Alphaproteobacteria > Rhizobiales > Xanthobacteraceae > Xanthobacter > Xanthobacter aminoxidans. The sequence continues at coordinate 561,533 of NZ_JAMJXC010000001.1, forward strand.
TCGTCTCGTCCGTGGTGGGCGTGGGGGCGGGCGCGGTGCAGGGCTATTTCGGCGGCTGGGTGGACCTCCTGTTCCAGCGCTTCATCGAGATCTGGACGGCCATTCCCTCGCTCTACCTGCTGCTCATCATCTCCTCGGTGCTGGTGCCCGGCTTCTGGGTGCTGCTGGGCATCCTCTTGCTCTTCTCATGGGTGTCGCTGGTGGGGCTGGTGCGCGCCGAGTTCCTGCGCGCGCGCAATTTCGAATATGTGCAGGCGGCGCGGGCGCTGGGGGTGGGCAACCTCACCATCATGACGCGGCACATGCTGCCCAACGCCATGGTGGCGACGCTGACCATGCTGCCCTTCATCCTGTCGTCTTCGGTGATGACGTTGACGGCGCTGGACTTCCTCGGCTTCGGCCTGCCCCCCGGCTCGCCCTCGCTGGGCGAACTGCTCTCCCAGGGCAAGAACAACATCCAGGCCCCCTGGCTCGGCCTCACCGGCTTCTTCACCGTGGCGGTGATGCTGAGCCTCCTCATCTTCATCGGCGAGGCGGTGCGCGACGCCTTCGATCCGCGCAAGACGTTCGGGTGAGGGGCGAGTCTGGTAGAATGGACGGGGAAAGGTGATCGAGATGAACAAGATCGTGCGCCAGAGATATCCCGTCGAAAAGCTCCCCGCGGATTTGCGGGATGGGCTGCCTGCGGGCCGGACGGTGACCGTCACGGTGGAGGAGAGCGAGCCGCCTTCCAAAGAGAAGCTCCTGCATCTGTTGGAGGAGGCTCGTAAGGCTGATCCCATTCCGGACGATCCCGTAGAGCGGATTCGAGCCTTGCGTGACGAGGACGATTGATTGCGCATGGCGTTCCGCATCTACCTCGATACGAACGTTTTCATAACGGCGATTGAGAAGCGTGGACCGGTATCGGACGCCCTGACGTCACTGCTGCTCGCCGGGTGGGACGAGGCCGAGCCGCCGTTAGTGACCAGCGAACTCACATACAGCGAGCTGATTGTGAAGCCTTACTTGTTGGGACGGCATGATCTCGTCCGGGTTTACGATAACTGGACCATTTCCGGCCCCAGGGTCGAGGTCGTTCCTGTGTTCCGGGGCGTTCTTCACGACGCTGGTGTTTTGCGTTCGCAAGACAAGACGCTGAAACTTCCCGATGCGATCCATATTGCCACCGCCCGCGGAATGAAATGCAGCGCGTTCCTCTCTGCAGACCAGCGGATCAAGTCTCAGGGCAGCTTCCAAAGGCTCGAACCGACCGAAGAAAACGTCCGCGCGCTCCTCCAGAAGGTCGCCTCGCATGACCGCTGAACCCCTCCTTTCCGTCCGCGACCTCTCCGTCGCCTTCCGCCGTGGCGATGGCGCGCCGCCGGCGCTGGCGGTGAAGACTGTGTCGTTCGACCTCGCCAAGGGCGAGACGCTGGCGCTGGTCGGTGAATCCGGCTCCGGCAAGTCGGTCACGGCGCTGTCGGTGCTGAAGCTGCTGCCCTATCCCACGGCGAGCCACCCCTCGGGCGAGATCCTGTTCAAGGGGCGCGACCTGCTCACGGTGTCGGAGCGGGAATTGCGCGGCATCCGCGGCAACAACATCACCATGGTGTTCCAGGAGCCCATGAGCTCGCTGAACCCGCTCCACAGCATCGAGCGGCAGGTGGGGGAGATGCTGATCCTCCATCGTGGCATGTCGGCCCATGCCGCCCGCGCCCGCACGCTGGAACTGCTCGCCGAGGTGGGCATCCCCCAGCCCGAGGAGCGGCTTTCCGCCTATCCGCACCAATTGTCCGGCGGCCAGCGCCAGCGCGTGATGATCGCCATGGCGCTGGCCAACGAGCCGGACCTGCTGATTGCCGACGAGCCCACCACGGCGCTCGACGTGACCGTGCAGGCGCAGATCCTGAAGCTCTTGAAAGAGCTTCAGGCCCGGCTCGGCATGGCCATGCTGTTCATCACCCATGACCTCGGCATCGTGCGCAAGATCGCCGACCGGGTGTGTGTGATGCAGAAGGGCGAGATCGTGGAGCAGGGCGGGGCGGAGGAGACCTTCCTCCACCCGAAGCACGCCTACACCCAGGCGCTGCTCAAGGCCGAGCCGAAGCCGGACCCGGCCCCCATCGCCCCCGATGCCCCCTTGGTGGTGGAGGCGAACGACCTCAAGGTCTATTTCCCCATCAAGCGCGGCATCCTGCGCAAGACGGTGGGCCATGTGAAGGCGGTGGACGGGGTGTCCGTCGCCATCCGCCGGGGCGAGACTTTGGGCGTTGTGGGGGAGAGCGGCTCGGGAAAGACCACGCTCGGCCTCGCGCTGCTGCGGCTCATCTCCAGCACCGGGCCCATCGCCTTCCTCGGCAAGCCCATCGACGGGCTCAGCTTCAAGGCCATGCGGCCGCTGCGCTCGGACCTCCAGATCGTGTTCCAGGACCCCTTCGGCGCGCTCTCGCCGCGCATGTCGGTGGCGGAAATCGTGGAGGAGGGGTTGCTGGTGCACCAGCGCCAACTGACCGCCGATCAGCGCGAGGCGCGAGTGGTGGCGGCGCTCGCCGACGTGGGGCTCGATCCCGAGACGCGGCACCGCTATCCGCACGAATTCTCCGGCGGCCAGCGCCAGCGCATCTCCATCGCCCGCGCCATGGCGCTGGAGCCCTCCTTCGTGGTGCTGGACGAGCCGACCAGCGCGCTCGACATGATCGTGCAGGCGCAGATCGTCGATCTGCTGCGCGCGCTCCAGAAGAAGCGCGACCTCACCTTCATGTTCATCTCCCACGATCTGCGCGTGGTCTCGGCGCTGGCGAGCCGCATCCTCGTCATGCGCAACGGCAAGATGGTGGAGGAGGGGCCGGCGCACGACGTGTTCGAGCACCCGAAGGAGGACTACACCCGCGCCTTGTTCGCGGCCGCCTTCAATCTCGACGCCACCGGCCACGGCGTGGTGCGCCAGTGACGCAAATGGAAGATCGCCCCGCGCGGGTGGACGTGGAAGGCCCGGAACTGCTGGCCAAAGGCTTTCGCCCCTATGAGCGCTACCGCCTCGTGCTGCACCATGCGGACGGCACCAGCGACCATCAGGTGCGCGACATCGTGCGCGGCGGGCAGGTGGTGGGCGTGCTGGGTTATGACCCGGAGCGGGATCTGGTGGTGCTGATCCGCCAGTTCCGCCTCGCGGCGCATCTGGCCGATGGAAGGGGCGACCTCATCGAGATCGTCGCCGGCATGGTGGAAAAGGGGGAAGATCCCGAGGCCGCCGCCCGGCGGGAGTGCGAGGAGGAGGCAGGCGTCGCGCCCCGCGCCCTCGTGCCCATGCTCGCCTTCACCCCGACGCCGGGCCTCACGGACGAATATGCCCGCCTCTATCTCGGCATCCTCGATGCCTCCCGCCTGCCGGAGCGGGCGGGATCGGCGGCGGAGACGGAGACCACCCGGCCCTTCGCTTTGCCGGTGGATGAAGCCCTTGCCGCCATCGCCGAGGGGCGCTGCATCAACGCCTTCCTCATCCTCGCCTTGCAGTGGCTGGCGCTCAACCGCGCGCGGCTGCCGGAGCTGATCGCGGCGGCGGAGCGGGAGTAGGGGGGCTAATTGCAGCGTCATGCCCGGGCTTGTCCCGGGCATCCACGTCGGGCCGATAGGACGCTGGCCCGGAAGGTATTCCCGGCCGACCCACGTGGATGGCCGGGACAAGTCCGGCCATGACGGCGGTGAGGGGCGGCGAGTGGGGCGCGGGTCTCAGGGACCGTGTCCGCACATCACCACCCTCACGCATGCGGCTCCAGCCGCGCCAGGTCGAACGCCGCCACGTCCCTCAGCAGCTCCACGAAGGCGCGGGAGCCGTATTCGAAGGCGGCCTCGCCCTTCAGTGCGGTGGCGTGGGTGGCGTCGCCCATGGCGCCGTCGGGGCTCAAATCCTCCGCCAGCCAGCCGAAGCCGACGGGGTGGTTGGCGCGCAGGCGCTGGAATTCGGTTTCCATGGCGATGGAATAGGGCGGGAACGGCCCGGCGTGGCTCATGTCCACCAGCTCGGGGCGGAAGGCGAGCATCAGCGAGGTCTCGATCTCCCCGCCATGGATGCCGTGCGCCCGCTCATGATCGGTGAACAGGCCCACGGGGTAGCCGAAGCGGTGCATGGAGCAGGTGACGGCCAGCATCTTGTGGTCCACCCGCAGCGTGCGGGCGACGAGATCGATCACCGGCACGTTGCCGCCATGGGTGTTCATGAGCACGAGGCGGCGCACCCCGGCGCGGGCGAGGCTGCGGCCCAGCTCCACCCAGGCGGCGATGGCGGTGGCGGGCGAAAGCGTGAGCGTGCCGGCGAACGAGATGTGCTCGTCGGACTTGCCCACTGCCTGCACGGGCAGGAACACCGCGTCCACCTCGCGCGGCACCATGAAGGCGATGCGCTCCACATAGCCCTCGGCGATGAACAGGTCGGTGCCCAGCGGCAGATGCGGGCCATGCTGCTCCACGGCGGCGACGGGCAGGACGGCGACCATGCGGGTCTTGTCCAGCGCTGCGAGTGCCGGTGAGGAAAGTTCAGCCCATTTCAGAAACACCGTCCGCCTCCCGCCCCCTAGCGCGCCAGCCCGCGCCGCCCTACCTCCATGGGAAGGAAAAGGCGCATGATGTCAAGGGTCTGGGGTCAGCAGGACATACCTCGGCCCAGGGCTTCCCCTCTCCCCTTGCGGGAGAGGGTGGATCGCGGCTCCGCCGCGAGACGGGTGAGGGTGGACGTCTGCTCGCGGCACCGAGAACACCCCGTGAACCTCGCCCCTCACCTGATTCGGCCCCCTCCCGTTCCGCGAATGTCCGCCGGCCCCCTTTCGCCATGGCCGTCGCGTCCCGATATGATACAGGACACCCCTCCTTTACGTGGATTGCGCCTGAGCCGATGGACGACGTCACCCGATGGGCCGTGCTGCCGCGCAATCTGAGGGCGCGGGGGGTGAGCGCGGTCCTTGGCCCGACCAATACGGGCAAGACCCACCTCGCCATCGAGCGGATGCTCGGCCATGAGAGCGGCATCATCGGCCTGCCGCTGCGCCTGCTCGCGCGCGAGGTCTACCAGCGCATCGTCGATCGGGTGGGCGCGGAGAACGTCGCCCTCATCACCGGCGAGGAAAAGATCAAGCCCAAGGGGCGCCACGGGGCCGGCCCGCGCTACTGGGTCTCCACCGTGGAGGCCATGCCGCGCGATCTCGACGTGGCCTTCGTCGCCATCGACGAGATACAGCTCGCCACGGACCTCGATCGCGGCCACGTCTTCACCGACCGCATCCTGAACCGGCGCGGCCGGCACGAGACGCTGCTGCTGGGCTCGGCCACCATGCGCCCGCTTGTGGAAAAGCTCATTCCCGGTGTGAACGTGGTGGTGCGTCCGCGCCTCTCCACCCTCACCTTCGCCGGTGAGCGCAAGATTTCCCGCCTGCCGCGCCGCTCGGCCATCGTCGCCTTCTCGGCGGACGAGGTCTATTCCATCGCCGAATTCATCCGCCGCCAGCGGGGCGGGGCGGCGGTGGTGATGGGCGCGCTCTCGCCGCGCACCCGCAACGCCCAGGTGGAGCTCTACCAGTCCGGCGACGTGGACTATCTCGTCGCCACCGACGCCATCGGCATGGGCCTCAATCTCGACGTGGACCATGTGGCCTTCGCCTCGGACCGCAAGTTCGACGGCTGGCAGTATCGCAAGCTCAACCCCTCCGAGATGGCGCAGATCGCCGGGCGCGCCGGCCGCGCGACGCGAGACGGCACGTTCGGCACGACGGGACGTTGTCCACCGCTTGAGGAGGAACTGGTCTCCCGGCTGGAGGAGCATGTGTTCGACACTGCGAAGGTGTTGCAATGGCGCAACGCCGTCGCGGATTTCCAGTCGCCCACCGCGCTCCTCGCCTCCCTTTCGCGCCTGCCGAAGGAGGAGGGGCTGGCCCGCGCGCCCACCGCCGATGACGTTGCGGTGCTTGAAATCATGAGCCGGGACATGGAGGTGACGGGCCGTCTGGACGGCGCCGCCGACGTGGAACGGCTGTGGGATGCCTGCCAGGTGCCGGACTATCGCAAGGTCTCTCCGGGCGCCCATGCGGAGCTGGTGGGCACCCTTTTCGGGCACATAAAGGGGGGTGGTCGCATCCCCGATGAGTGGTTCGCGCGTCAAATCGCCTTGACCGATCGCGCAGAAGGCGACATCGACACGTTGTCGAACCGGATTGCGCAGGTGAGGACCCTCACCTTCGTTGCGAACCGGCCCGACTGGCTCAGGGATCCGGAGCACTGGCAAGGCGTCACGAGAGGGGTCGAGGACAAGCTGTCGGATGCGTTGCACGAAAGGCTAGCCCAGCGTTTCGTGGATCGGCGGACCAGCGTGCTCATGCGGCGCCTGCGAGAGAACACGATGCTCGAAACTGAAATCAGCAAGACCGGTGACGTTACCGTCGAAGGCCACGTCATCGGCCACCTCCACGGCTTCCAGTTCGCCCCCGACCCCGCAGCCGCGGCCGGTGGCGAGGAGGCGAAGGCATTGCGCGCCGCCGCCCAGCAGGCTCTGGCCGGCGAAATCGAGCAGCGCGCCCAGCGCCTGTCGCAGGCGGTGGACGAGGCGTTCGTCCTCACCTTCGACGGCACCATCCGCTGGACGGGCGAGGCGGTGGCCAAGCTCATCCCCGGCGAGGAAGTGCTGAAGCCGCGCTTCAAGATCATCGCCGACGAGCACCTCACCGGCCCGGCCCGCGACCAGGTGGAGGCGCGCCTCACCCTGTGGGTGGCCGCCCATATCGAGAAGCTGCTCGGCGCGCTCACCAAGCTCGGCACCGCCGAGGACATCACCGGCATCGCCCGCGGCATCGCCTTCCAGATCGTCGAGAGCCTCGGCGTGCTGGAGCGCGCCCGCGTCGCCGACGAGGTGAAGGGGCTGGATCAGGCCGCCCGCGCCACGCTGCGAGGCCACGGCGTGCGCTTCGGCGCCCATCACATCTATCTGCCGGCCCTGCTGAAGCCCGCCCCGCGCGCGCTGGCGGCGGAGCTTTACGCGCTGAAGCACGGCGGCCTCGCCCAGAAGGGCCTCGACGAGCTGCCGCACCTCGCCGCTTCGGGCCGCACCTCCATCCCCGTGGACCACGAGGTGCAGAAGGGTCTGTATCGCGCCGTCGGCTTCCGCGTGTGCGGCGAGCGCGCGGTGCGCGTGGACATTCTGGAGCGCCTCGCCGACCTCATTCGTCCGGCGCTGGCGTGGCGGCCCAACTCCCCCGGCCCCAAGCCGGCCGGGGCGGTGGACGGCCGTGGCTTCACCGTCACCGTGGGCATGACCTCGCTGGCCGGCTGCTCGGGGGAGGATTTCGCCTCCATCCTGAAGTCGCTGGGCTATCGCATGGAGCGCCGCCCCCCGCCGCCGCCGGAGGCCGAGGCCCCCGCCGCCGCGCCGGAAGCGGCCCCTGCGGAACTCGCCCCGCTGCCGGAAGGCGCCATCGAGGCGGATCTCCTGTTCGACGCCCCGGCGGAAGCGCCCGCGCCTGCGGACGAGCCCGTCGGCGAGGATGCCGACGCGCCGGCCGAATCGGCGGACGAGGTGCTCATTGAGGCCCCCGCCGAGGATGTGCCCGTCGAGGAAACCCCCGCTGACGTGGTTCTGGCCGACGCGGCCGAGGCCGAGGCCGCCGCCGAGGCGGTCGAGGTATCCGGCGATCCTACCGTCGCCGAAGTCGCGGCCGAGGTGGAGGCGCCCGCCGCACCCAGTGGTCCCGAGGCGGTGGAAGGCGTCGCCGTGGTGGCCGAGGCTGCTGCTGCCGATGCCGCTCCCGCCGAGCCCGAGATGATCGAGGTGTGGCGTCCCGGCCGTCCGCCCGGCGCGCCGCGTCGCGAGCGTCCGGCCGGCGAAGGCCGCCGCTTCGGCGATCGTCCCGGCGGTGATCGCGGCGAGCGCGGTGGCGAGAAGGGTGGCGGCCGCGGCGAGCGCCGCGATGGCCGTCCGCCCCACCGCCGTCCCGAGCACGCCCCCGCCGAGGCCGGTGCACCCGAGGGCGAGCGCGCGCCGCGTCCGCCGCGCGGCGATCGTCCGCCGTTCCGTGGTCCGCGCGAGAACGAGGGCAACCGCGAGCATCGCGGTCCGCGTCCCGAGCAGCGGGCGGACAACCGCCCCGCCCATCAGGAGCGCCGCCGCGAGAAGCCGGCGGACCCCGACAGCCCGTTTGCCGCCCTCGCCGCGCTCAAGGCACGGCTGGAGGCGGAGAAGAAGGGCAGCTGATCCGTGGCGGATCCAGCGGAGCGGCAGAGGCTCGACCGCTGGATCTGGCATGCCCGCGTGGTGCGCGCCCGTGAGGACGCCGCCGATCTGGTGCGCTCGGGCCATGTGCGGCTCGACGGCGCGCGGGTGACCAGCCCCGGCCAAATGGTGCGGGCGGGGCAGGTGCTCACCATCGCCCTCGACCGGCAGGTGCGGGTGTTGCGCGTGGTCGCCTTTGCGGAACGCCGGGGAGATGCTACATCCGCCCTCGCGCTTTTCGAAGAAATAACAGAAGCGTGACGGGATTTAGGGGCTGCGGCACGCGCAGTTTTAACGGCCTGCGTCCTGCCGCCGCTTGCGTGGCGCGTGCGCCTGCGCTACCCGAGCCCCTCGAAAGGGATTGCCCATGACCTACGTCGTCACCGAGAACTGCATCCGCTGCAAATACATGGATTGCGTGTCCGTGTGCCCGGTGGACTGTTTCTACGAGGGCGAGAACATGCTCGTCATCCACCCCGACGAGTGCATCGACTGCGGCGTCTGCGAGCCGGAATGCCCGGCCGAGGCCATCAAGCCGGATGCCGAGCCGGGGCTGGAGAAGTGGCTCGCGCTCAACGCCGAATACGCCAAGACCTGGCCCAACATCACCCTGAAGCGCGACGCCCCCGCCGACGCCAAGGAATGGGACGGCAAGCCCGGCAAGGAAGAGCTGTTCTCCCCGGAGCCCGGCCAGGGCGACTGAGAGAGATACGGCCCGGCCAGGGCGACTGAGCCGACTGCCTACGCTCCCTCAAACGGTGCGTCATGGCCGGGCTTGTCCCGGCCATCCACGTCGGGCCACGGGCGCTGTCGGTCGGATAGGTATTCCCGGACCATCCACGTGGATGACCGGGACAAGCCCGGTCATGACGGTGGCTCTGATGGCTGAAGCTCCCCCTCAGGGCAGCGCCTCCAGCCGCTCATATTGTGAGAGCACCAGCTTGCCGTCGGCGTCGAGATAGGCGCGGCCGAACTTGGAGGTCTGGAGCCTGTCGGTCTCCTGGTAGATGGTGCCCCCCAGCGGCGGCAAAGCGTTGGGGCGGGCGCAGGGGATGTCGAGCGTCACCTTCTGCCCGACCGAATAGGCCATGCCGCGCTCCACCAGCTTCACCGTTCCCGTCACCCCGCAGGTGCCGAACGCGCGCGGCGTGATGGTGACCGCTTCCACCTCCAGCACGATGACGCTCTTCGCCCCGTCGCGGGCGGACGCGTAGACCTGCGGCGACATCAACGCCAGCGCCGGCGCCGCTCCGGCCAGGAGCAGCGCCGCAGCGAGGGCGGCCTTGCGGAGGGGGCGGCGGAGCGCTTGCGGCGCGGACCCCGCGACGCGTCTGTGGTCCGTCCTGTGATCCATGCGTTCCTCCCGCCCTTGTCGCTCGCGCCGCCACCGTCCGATGCGATGCCCGGCTGTTCTTGCAGTCCGTTCTGGAGCGATTTCCGCCCTTTTGCAAAGGCGCCTTTCGCAGGGGAGGGAGCCGGCCGCTCAGCCCGGCGTTGCGGCGTCCACCGCCGCCTGATGCTCGGCGGCAAGCCGTGCGTCCAGTTCCGCCACCTTGAGCGCCGCCGGCCGGCCGGTGATGCGCCTGACATAATCGGCGATCACGGGCGTCTCCGGCACAAGCTTGAACATCACGCCCCAGTGGAAGGCATTGCCCCAGAGAATGTCGACCGCCGTGCAGCGGTCGCCCAGCAGATAGGGCTTCGAGGCCAGTTCGCGCGACACGGTGTCGAGCATGGTGTCGAAATCGCCATAGGGCGACATGGAGGCCGGGCCGGGGTCGCGCTTCAGCGCGCGGTCCGCGAGGGCGGGCTCGTAGCAGGCCGCGTAGTAGACCAGCCAGCGCAGGTACGGCCCACGACCCGGCGCGCCCAAGGCCGGCGCGAAGCCGGCCTTGGGGAAGGCATCGGCGAGATGGATGAAGATCGCCACCTGCTCGGTGACCAGCTCTACCCGGTGCAGGATGGCCGGCACCTTCCCCATGGGATTGATGGCGAGATAGGGCGGCTGGCGCTGCTCGCCGGCCTTCATGTTCAGCACATGGAGGCGATAGGGCGCGCCCAGCTCCTCCAGCAGGGTGAGCGCGCAGGAGGCGCGTGTGTTGGGCGAGAAGAAGAGGGTGACGGTGTCGTCGGCGGTCATGGAGGCTCCTGTCGTCAGCACGTGTGACGACACCCCTCTAACCGGCCAAGGCTGACACCTTCTGTCAGGTTTGCTAGCACTCTTTCCATGCGCGCCAGCCGTCTCCTGTCGATCCTCATGGTGCTCCAGGCCCGCGGGGCGGTCACCGCCCAGGCTCTCGCGGAGGAGTGCGAGGTGTCGCTGCGCACCATCTATCGCGACATCGACGCTTTGAGCGCGGCGGGCGTGCCGGTCTATGCCGAGCGCGGGGCGGGCGGCGGCTACCGGCTGCTGGAGGGCTATCGCACGCGGCTGAACGGGCTTTCCGCGCAGGAGGCGCAGGCCCTGTTCCTCTCTGGCCTCGGCGGGGCGGCCACTGCGCTGGGCCTCGGCGCTGTGCTCGCGGCGGCGCAGACCAAGGTCACGGCGGGCCTGCCCGCCAACCTGCGCAGCGCCGCCGCCCTGATGCGCACACGCTTCCACCTCGATGCGCCCGGCTGGTTCCATGCGGCGGAAGAACCGCCCTTCCTCCAGGCCGTCGCGGCGGCGGCGTGGGAGCAGCATGTCATCGAGATCCGCTACCAATCGTGGTGGGTCGAGAAGCGCCGGCGCGTCGCGCCCTTGGGCATGGTGCTGAAAAGCGGCGCCTGGTACCTCGTCGGCGCTGTGGACGCCAGCGTGCGGACCTATCGCATCAGCCGCATCCGGGAGCTGGAGCCGCTGACCGAGCGATTCGAGCCGCCGCCCGGCTTCGACCTCGCCGCCTGGTGGGGCGAGAGCACGCGGCGGCTGGAAGAGGAGATGTATCCGAACCGGGCGACGGTGCGCCTCTCGCCCGTCGGCCTGCGCCTGCTGGAGCATGTCACCTCCGCCGTCTCGCGGGCCGGCATGGTGGTGGGGGAGCCGGACGCCGACGGCCATCGGGTGGTCACCCTGCGCGTCGGCTCTTTGTGGGAAGCATCCAGCGAGCTGATGCGCTTCGGCACCGAGGCGGAGGTGCTGGAGCCGCCGGAGCTGCGGGCGCGCATCCGGGAGACGGTGGAGAAGATGGGGCGGCTCTACCCGTCCTGAGCGCGGCTCAGGCTTTCGCCGGCTGAGCCTGCGCGTCGACGGCCTTCCGATGGGGGAGGTGTGTCGGTACGGCATCACATCGCCGAAATTGAACAAGCGGAAGCTCTGCCCGGTGGAAACACGATCTTGGCCGTGGTCCTTTTGCGGCGGGATCGGGCGGTATCCTCTCACAGTCTGGCAGGGGACCATCGCCCTTCCAAGGGGCTGCCTTGGGGGGAAACAGCATGATTTCGCGTTCGTCGATTGCCCTTGCCGCTTTGCTTTCATCCGTCTCGTTCGGTGCCCTGGAGACCGCCCAGGCGCACGAATTCTCGAACTTCTACGTGTTCGGCGACAGCCTGAGCGACGCGGGAACCTATTACGTGGTCGTCGACGGCCAGCTCCAGTCGGTGCGGTTCACGGTGAACCCCGGCCAGGTCTGGGACATGCGGGTGGGCGAGCATTACGGGATCGACGTCTCGCCCTATCTCGCCATCGACACGGTGAGTGGCACCAGCACGGTGGTGGGCGGCACCAATTACGCCCAGGGCGGCGCCTGCGTGGATTCGGGCTACAACATTCCCAAGTGCGTCGTCTATCCGAGCAACACCCTCGGCGAGACGCAGCAGCTCCAGACCTACCTTGCGTCCACCGGCGGCGTGGCCAACCCCAACGCGCTTTATTCCATGTGGGCGGGCGCCAACGACGTGTTCAGCCAGGCAATCCTGTGGAACGGCGGGGCCGAGACCAAGGAGCAGGCCATCGCCAACGTGGCCACCGCCGCCGACCAGCATGTAGCCAATATCGCCACTCTGTCCCGCGCCGGAGCCCGCTACATCATCGTTCCGAATCTGCCTGACATCTCCAAGGCACCCGTCACCGGCATCCTCGGCGACGCCGCCTTCTTCTCCGAGGCCGTCACCACCTACAACACCACCCTCAACCAGGACCTTCGCCGGCTCGGCGGCTCGAACATCATCTTCGTGGATGATTTTGCGCTGCTGAACGAGGTCATCGCCAATCCGGCCATGTACGGCTTCACCAATGTGACCAGCAAGGCGTGCACGCAGCTGTTCTCGCTCACCTGCACCGCCAACACCCTCGTGGCGCCGAATGCCCAGAACGACTACCTCTTCGCCGACATCGTGCATCCGACCCCCGCGGGCCATGCGCTGCTGGCGGAATACATCGAGTCCATCATCGATGCGCCCGGCCTCATCGGCATGCTGGCGGAAAGCCCGATCTATGTAGGCCGCGGCATCTACCGCACCCTCGACACACGCATCGGCACGGGCACACCCAAGGGCTTCCAGCTCTATACCAACATCGATTACAGCACCTACAGCCTCGACCCGACCCGCGACCATTCCGGCTCGGACGGCAGCGCCACGGCCGGCTATGTGGGCCTGGAATACGGCTTCGGCAACGGCATCAGCGTCGGCGCCCTGCTGAGCTATGCCAGCGGCAGCTACAACTTCAGCGCGCTGAGCGGCGGCTACGACGCCGACATGTTCAACGGCACGATCTACGCCAACGCCCGCTTCGGCGGCGCCTTCGCCCAGCTCTCCGGCACCATGGGCTCCATCGACTACAACTCGATCCAGCGCCAGTTCGCGCTCGGCGCGGCGCTGCGCACCGACATGGGCAATACCAGCGGCATCTATTACGGCGCCCGCCTCGCCACCGGCTACGACTTCACCTTCGGCCAGGCGACGCTCACGCCGCTGGCGCAGCTCACCTACCAGCAGGCGACGGTGGACGGCTATGCGGAGACCGCCGGCAATTCCAGCGCCATGTCGTTCGGCAACCAGCTGCGCGAACTGTTCTATGTGACCCTCGGCGGGCAGGCGAGCTATGCCTTCGTGGTGTCCGGCGTCACCATCCGTCCCAATGTGCAGGCGAGCTGGAACTACGACTTCCTGAACCAGGACCGCTCCGTCACCGCCGGCCTTCTCACCGCCCCCGTCACCTTCGCCATGCCGGTCTACCAGCCCGGCCGCGCGTGGACCAACCTCGCGGCGGGCCTCACGGTGGAGGCGGCCAACGGCCTGTCGTGCAATTTCACCGTGGGTGAACAGCTCGGCCAGGATCAGGTGTCCAGCGCCTATGTGAACGGCGGCATCGTCTACAAGTTCTGAGGTGCCGGCCCAGCCGGGGCCATCCTTGCGGGATCGGGGTGCGGTGCGCGGCGCCGCGCCCCGATGCCGTTTCAACACGGCATTTCATGGCGCGCGATTTGCCCTTATAAGGCGCCCATGCTCGACCAGACGCCCAACGCCGCCCTCGCGGACCTGCCCGATTTTGCCCGCCGGCGCACCTTCGCCATCATCTCCCACCCGGACGCCGGCAAGACCACGCTGACGGAAAAGCTGCTGCTTGCCTCCGGCGCCATCCGCATGGCCGGTCACGTGAAGGCGCGCGGCGAGCGCCGCCGCACCCGGTCCGACTGGATGGAGATCGAGCAGCAGCGCGGCATTTCCGTCACCTCCTCGGTGATGACGTTCGAGCGCGACGGCATCGTCTTCAACCTGCTCGACACGCCCGGCCACTCGGACTTCTCGGAAGACACCTACCGCACCCTCTCGGCCGTAGACGCGGCGGTGATGGTGATCGACGCCGCCAAGGGCATCGAGAGCCAGACCCGCAAGCTGTTCGAGGTCTGCCGCCTGCGCGACATTCCCATCTTCACCTTCGTCAACAAGGTGGACCGGGAAAGCCTTGACCCCATCGCGCTGATGGATGAGGTCTCCTCCACCCTCGCCCTCGATCTCACCCCGCTCACCTGGCCCATCGGCATGGGCGTGGATTTCCGCGGCCTCATCGACATCGCCAACAAGCGCGCCCTGCTCGCCACCGAGCGCGGCGGCCCGCTGGTGCGCGAGGTGCCGTTCGAGACGCCGGAGGATCTGATCGGCCTCGACGGCGTGGAGGAGCGCATCCTCAACGAGGCGGTGGAAAGCCTGACGCTGGCTTTGGGTGTGCTGCCGCCGTTCGATCTCGCCGCCTTCCGCGAGGGCCATCTCTCGCCGGTCTATTTCGGCTCGGCGCTGAAGGAGGCGGGCGTCGCCGAACTGCTGTTCGGCCTCGGCTCCGTCGGCCCCAGCCCGCTGCCGCGCTCCGCCGCCGGCGACCGCACCGTGGAGCCGGCGGAGGATCTCGTCTCCGGCTTCGTCTTCAAGGTGCAGGCCAACATGGACCCGAACCATCGGGACCGCGTGGCCTTCGTGCGCCTGTGCTCCGGCCGCTTCAAGCGCGGCATGAAGCTGTTCAATCCGCGCGAGAAGCGCAACATGGCCATCGCCAACCCCATCTTCTTCTTCGCCCAGGAGCGCGAGACGGTGGACGAGGCGGTGGCCGGCGACATCATCGGCATTCCCAACCACGGCATGCTGCGGGTGGGCGACACCCTCTCCGAGGGCGAGAGCATCAAGTTCGAGGGTCTGCCGGACTTCGCCCCGGAAATCCTGCGCCGCGTGCTGCTCTCCGATCCCATGAAGGCCAAGCAGCTGCAAAAGGCGCTGCAGGACATGGCGGAAGAGGGCGTGGTGCAAGTCTTGAAGCCCGTCTCCGATCCCGCGCCTATCGTCGGCGTGGTGGGCACCCTCCAGCTCGACGTGCTCGCAGCGCGGCTGGAGAAGGAATACGGCGTGCCCATCCGCTACGAGACCACCTCCTTCGTCACCGCCCGCTGGATCGTCGGCGAGCGGGCCGAGGTGGAGCGTTTCCTGGAACTCAACCGCTCCTCCACCGCGCGTGATCGCGACGAGGCGCCGGTCTATCTCGCCCGCAGTCAGTGGGTGCTGGACCGCGCCATCGAGGAATACCCCAAGCTGAAGTTCGTGGCCGTCAAGGAACGCGCCTGATCCCTTTTTCCTGACCTGAGCCGGGGCGCGCTGGACGCGGCCCCCGATGCCGCCCAACTGGAGGACCCGATGGCCGACGCCGCCCGCCTTGCCGAGCTTTCCACCATCATCGACGACGCCTTCGAGAAGCGCGCCGAGATCGGCTTTTCCACCACCGGCACCGTGCGCGACGCGGTGAACGAGGCCCTGACCCTCCTCGACAGCGGCGCCGCCCGCGTGGCCGAGCAGGGCGCCAACGGCGCCTGGACGGTGAACCAGTGGCTCAAGAAAGCCGTGCTGCTCTCCTTCCGCCTCAACGACATGGAAGCCATTCCCGGCGGTCCCGGCGGCGCCCACTGGTGGGACAAGGTGCCCTCCAAGTTCGCCACCTGGGGCGAGGCCGAGTTCCGCGCCGCCGGCTTCCGCGCCGTGCCCGGCGCCATCGTGCGCCGCTCCGCCTTTATCGCCCCCAATGTGGTGCTGATGCCCTCCTTCGTGAACCTCGGCGCCCATGTGGGCGAGGGCACCATGGTGGACACCTGGGCCACCGTCGGCTCCTGCGCGCAGATCGGCAAGAACGTGCATCTCTCCGGCGGCGTCGGCATCGGCGGCGTGCTGGAGCCGCTCCAGGCCGGCCCTGTCATCATCGAGGACGACTGCTTCATCGGCGCCCGCTCCGAAGTGGTGGAGGGCGTGGTGGTGCGCCGCGGCTCCGTGCTCTCCATGGGCGTGTTCATCTCAGCCTCCACCAAGATCATCGACCGACAAACGGGCGAGGTGTTCATCGGCGAGGTGCCGGCCTATTCGGTGGTGGTGCCCGGCGCGCTCCCCGGCAAGCCGCTGCCCGACGGCACGCCCGGCCCCTCGCTTTATTGCGCGGTGATCGTGAAGCGCGTGGACGCGCAGACCCGCTCCAAGACCTCCATCAACGACCTCCTGCGCGACTGAGGCGGGGCTGGCCGGGGAGGGGCTGCGGAGGGGTTTCCCCGGTGGCGTGCCGGCGCCGCGGGGCGAGGAATGCGACCTGTTGGCAAGGCGGAGATTCCGGCTTGCCAACCAAGGCCGAGCCGCTATATTCCGCCGCCTCGCCTGGATGCGACGCCTTCGCGGCACGCTCCCTTCCCCGAGCCATCTTGGAGACGACCGGCGAGACCCGGCCCCGCCCCTGCGGCGATGGCTGGAAACAGGGGCGACAGGATTGCGGGCCTTCAACCAGCCCGCCACAAGATCGTAGCCCCCATGTTCCGCGTGTGCCTCGGTGCATGTGGCTGAAGAGGTGGCCGAGAGATTGAAGGCGCACAGATCGCCTTCGGCGGCCATCCCTGAGTGAAGTTCTGCGTGCGCCATGCGCATGCGGCTGGAGAGGTGGCCGAGTGGTTGAAGGCGCACGCCTGGAACGCGTGTATACGGGAAACCGTATCGAGGGTTCGAATCCCTCTCTCTCCGCCACTTCAGTCCCTGAGTGGGCACTGCGCTTACGCCGCCGCCCGACACCAGCGCCTGAAGCAGCTGGGTCTTCGATCCCATGATCCGAACCTCGCCGTCCGCGACCTCGACACGCTGGGCTAGCGCGCGCAGGTGGTCGCGGCGGTAGCCGCCGCCTTCGAGGCGGATGCGCTGGCGGGCTGTCTTGGCGAAGGTGCGGACCATTTGCGGGGTGACGGCCTTGGAGCCGGAGCTGTCGAGCATGGCCTGGGCGCGCTCGGCGTCGGCCTTGGCCTGATCGCGGATGGCCTTGAGGCCGTCGATGCGGTCCTTGAGCGCCGGATCGTCGATGTCGGCCACGCCCGCCTCAATGGCATCGTAGAGGCGTTTCAGGCGCAGTTCCGATTCGGTAGCACGCTTGTTCAGTTCGGCGATGTGCTCGCGGCGGCGCTGGGATTGCTCCTGCCTGCGGTCGAGAACACTGGCGAGGATGGCTTCCAACCGCTCGGGCTGGAGAAGCTGGCTTTCAAGGTGATCGGCGACAAGATTGTCCAGCTTGTCCATCGGCACAGCCATGCCCTCGCAGGCGGTCGGTCCCTGCCGCGCCTTCATGGAGCAGGCATAGTAACGATAACGCCCGCCCTTGCCGGTGCGGATGGTCATGGCGCCGCCGCACTTGGCGCAGTGGATCAGGCCGGTGAGCATGGTCGGGCCGCTGATAACGGCGGAAGGGATGAGCTTGGGGTTGCGGGCCTTCAAGAGCGCCTGCACGGTGTCGAACGTCTCGCGGTCGATGATCGGCGGCACCGGAACCGTGACGATCTCGCTGACGGGTTTCAGTTCCTTGGTCTTGCTGCGCTTGTTGAACTCATGCTCGCCCATATAGGTGCGACGGGTCAGGATGCGGTGAACCTGACCGATGCCCCAGCGCCCGCCGTCGCGGGTGAAGATGCGGCGGCTGTTGAGATAGGAGACGATGTTCTTGACGCCCATCTGGCCGGTGGTGCCGTCACCTTCCAGCGCAAGCCGATAGATCAGCCGTACCGTGTCGGCGTGCAGCGGATCGATTTCGAGCTTCTTCTTGACCTTGGCCCCGCGCTGCTCGGCGGCGACAACCCGGTAGCCGATAGGTGGGAGCGCGCCGTTCCAGAAGCCTTGCCGGGCGTTCTCCTTTAAGGCGCGCATGACGTGCTTGGCGTTTTCCTTCGACTGGTATTCATCGAACAAAGCCATGATCTGGCGCATCATGACGTGCATGGGGTCGTCCCCCATTTCCTGAGTGATCGAAACCAGCTTGACGCCGTTCTTCGCCAGCTTGCGGACATAGAACTCCAGTTCGAAGTGATCGCGGAAGAAGCGGCTGAACGAATGGACTACGACGACATCGAATGGCGCGGGCTTGCTGGTCCCCGCCTCGATCATGCGCTGGAACTCGGGGCGGCGGTCGTTGGTGGCGGATGCGCCTGGCTCCACATAGGTTTCGACAAGCTGATAGCCGCGTGAGGCGCAGTAGGCTTCGCCCTGCCGCTTCTGGTCGGGGATGGAAACGTCATGCTCGGCCTGCCGCGCCGTCGAAACCCGAAGATAAAGGGCGGCACGCAGAGGGATTGTGGAAGCGGTCATGCCGGGCCTCCTTGTGCAGCCGCCTCGTCAGGCGACAACACGGCGACGCCGAACGGAAGGAAATGCTTCGTGTTTCGGGTGACGATGACGAGTTCATGCGCTGCGGCGATACCGGCAATCACGGCATCGGCCATTCCGGGGTCGTGACCGGCCGCAAGCGCCTTCGCCTCCAGCCGCCCGCCGATTGCGGCGGCCTGCGCGTCGAAGCCAATGATCTTGTCATCGTATGTGGAGACGAGACCACTGAGCCATGCTTGCAGGCTCGCGGCTTTCGTCGTCGCCCCCTTGTGGTCGAGGAGCGCGATTCCCTTCTCGATCTCGTGGATAGAAACGACCGACAGAAATAGCCGACCATCGGCGTCCATACGGTCCAGCCAGGTGAGGAAGTCAGTGGATGCTTCCGCCTTCGACGGCGCGAGCATGGAGACGACGTTGGTGTCGAGAAGGAAGCCGCTCAAAGCTCGACATCCCGCGATGGTTTGCGGTTGCGCGGGAACTCTCCGCCTGGGAACGTCCTGAGATAACTGACAAGGCCCGCCCGTTTACGTTCGAGCGCTTTGCGCGCGATCTCCGCCGCCTCAACCGAGACCAGGGCCGCAACGGGTTTGCCATGACGGGTGATGGTCACGATTTCTCCTTTGACGGCTTCATCGACCAGGCTCGAAAATCCAGCCTTGGCGTCTCTGAGGTTGATGGTCAGCATGTTGCGCCCTCACATATGTAGACACTTGTGACTACAAGTAGTCTGTCGGAGGGCAGATTTCAACGTCGATTTCGACGCCTGAAGCATCAGCCGCCGGAACAGAATAGTTCATCGAACAGGTCGCCGAACCATTGCTCGAACACCTCGATCTCAGCCTCTGTGACCGGAACGGGGCGCGGCCAATCGTCGGTGACGGTCCAGATGGACAGGTCGTGTTTGGGCGGTCGGCCCATGGGAACATGGTATCCCAGCAGCGCCTCAAGCTGCTCCGACGCTGTGGGCGGCCTGACGCGCCGGGCGCGGGAGCGCGCTCCGCGATCAGACGCCATCGCGGCCGCGCCCGCTTCCGGGCCGCCACGCCACGGGGTTGGCGACCCAACGGTCGATGTCGGATTCCCGCCAGCCCGCGCCGTTGATGCTGATCTTGATCTGGGGCGGGAACGTACCCTCGGCGATCTTGCGGTAGATGGTGGACCGGGACAGGCCGGTGCGGTCGCGGACGGTGTTCATGCGGATGATACGATCTGGCTGGCGCATGGCTGGGCTGCCTCCTGCTGGCTTTTCGTGGGACTGCCAGGAGAGGCAAAGGCAAGGGTTTATTGTTGTGCAATAGGGATTTAGCCGTCGTAGGGCCGTGGCGCAGAGGGGGCGGTAAATAGGACGGTTTACAGCCCGAGACCCCGGCCCCGGCCAAGCCCGAACGTGAGGGTGAGGTCACGGGCGACGCCCATTCCCGAATCGAATGAGATGCCGAGTTCGCGTTTGCGGTTGGCGAGCAGGGATTCCATCTGCGGGTCGCGTTCGAGGCTCTGCGCCATGTTCCCCATCGCCGCCCGCGCCGCCCTGTGACCTGCATAGTCGCCCGCCGCATAGCGTTGGTCGCTGGCCCGGTGGAGTTTCTGCCAGCGCTCCACGAAACGGTCGGCTCGCAGGCCGGGATCGGTGCGCAACTCGGTTTCCAGTTGCAGGGCGTGGATCGCGCGCCGGGCGTCACCTGACGCCGCCTCCGCCGCAAGCTGCGGGTTTTTCTTGTAGGCCGCTTCGGCGTCATGCGAGCCGTGGGGGCGCACCTCCTCGAACCGCTGGCGCGCCTCCTGCAATTCCCTGACCTGATCAGGTCTGGCCTCGCCGCCCTGATCCTGCGCCGCGAAGATCGCATCGACGGCGCGGGCATGACGGACGAGCGCCCGCCCACGCGCCCGGCGTAACGCCGCCTCCGGGTCTTCCTCCACCTTCCTTTCCGGCCCCTGTCCGTCTGCGGCGGGCAGGCGCAAGTCGTCGAAGATGCCGCGCACCTTCTCGGGAACTCGGCGGGCGATCTCCACAACACGCTCGACGTGCTCGCGGAAGGTGATGCCGCGCCGCTCGGCGTAATCCTGGGCCGGGTCGATCCGCTGGTAATCCGCTGCCATGTCCTTGGCGCGGTCGCGCGACAGGGTGTTGATAAGCCGGTCCCGGCTGGCGAAGTCGTCGTGGCCGTAATGCAGGTCCATGCCGTCGCGGTGTCTTGACAGGGCGACATAGCTGCCATGGCGGTCCATGCCGGGCGTCGCCAGCACATGGGCGCGGTCCACGGTCATGCCCTGCGCCTTGTGGATCGTGGCGGCATAGCCGTGGTCGATCTTGTTGTAGCCCTTCAGGTCGAACGTGACATTGCGCCCATCGTCGGCGCGGACGGTCATGCTCTGCCCGCTGACCTGCTCAATGGTGCCGAGCGTGCCGTTCTTCACGCCAAGGCTGCGCTCGTTTTGCAGGAACATAATGCGGTCGCCGGTGGCGAAATTCCGCACGCCGCGTTCGGCGGCGATATGCACATCCGCGCCAAGCTCGCCTGCATCGCGCACCCGTTCGCGGGCCGCCTCGTTCAATTCCCGCACGTCAGCATTGGTGTGGGTGAGGATGATACGGGTTGCGTCTGGGCTGGCCTGCCGGTCACGGTCCCAGCGGTCGATCAGGTCACGCCGCGCTTCTTCCCGCGTTCCAGCCTCATGCACCATGTCGCGGGCGCGGTAGGCGTTCAGGGCTTCGCCCGTCCGGCCGCTGGCGAGGTCGCGGGTCGCCTCACGCTGCCAGTCCTCATGCTGGCGGCGAACCTCGCTGATCTCCGCGCCGCCGTGGCGTTCGTGGATCGAGCGGAACGCCGCGCCCGCCTCGATGGATTGAAGCTGTTCCGGATCGCCGACCAGCACCACCTTCGCGCCGGCCTCGGCGGCATGGGACAGCACGCGCTCCAACTGCCGCGTGCCGACCATCCCGGCCTCGTCGATGACAAGCACGTCGCGGCTGGTGAGCATGTCGCGGCCCTGCGACCAGCGATGCTCCAGGCTGGCGATGGTGCGCGAGGCGATGCCCGATCCGCCTTCCAGACTCTCGGCGGCGATGCCGGAGAGCGCCGCGCCGCGAACCTCATAGCCCGCCGCTTCCCAGGCTTCGCGCGCCACACCCAGCATCGCGCTCTTCCCCGTCCCGGCATAGCCGACGACAATCCCAAGGTCGCGCCCGTCCGTGACATGCGCCAGCGCCTCGGTCTGCTCGCCGGAAAGGGTCAGCCCGCGATCCGCCGCGCGCGCCAACGCGGCTTCTCGGCCCCTGTCATTCACCTCATGGCGTTCGCGCTCGGCCATCATCGCGGTGGCGCGATGCAGGCGCTGTTCGGCCTCGATCATGCCGCGGCTGGTGAAGCGGTCCTGCCCAACATCGTCCTTGCCGAGTTCGACAAGATCGGGCGCGCCGCGCATCGCGCCCATGACCTCGTTGAACTGGTCGATGCCATCGCTGTGCCGGTGCGCGAACATCGCCATGTCGCGCCGTGTAAAGGTCGATTGCTGCTGGGTGATCGCGTCCAGGGCGATGTTCGGGTTCTGGATGATGCGCGCGCCGTTCTCGCGGGCGATGCGCCGGTGATCCTCGGCGCGGTCGGCCTCGATCCCGGTAGCCTCGATGCGCTGCGCCGGTGCGCCGATCTTGGTCTGCGGCTCAAGACCGATGCCCTGCGCCTCAAGGCTGCGGTGGTCGATCCGCGCGTCGATGTCGAGTTCGGCAAGACGCTCGTTGACGTGATCGGCCCAGCGTTCGCGCCAACGTTCGACCAGCTCGGTGCGGTTCCACTCCCGCACCTTCTGGCCGAACCCGTTGTCGTCCACGCTGCGCATGGTCAGCATGACATGGGCATGGGGTTTCGGCATTCCGTCTTCGCCGATATCCCAATGCACGTTCACATCGGCGATCATGCCCTGATCGACAAATTCGGCTTGGGCAAAATCGCGGGCCAGTTCGACGCCTTGGCGCTCCGTCATCTCACGCGGAAGGGCGAACTCCACCTCGCGGCAAAGCTGGGCGTCCTTCCTTTTCTCGAACGCCTCGACATCGTTCCAAAGCTTTTCGCGGTCGTTCCATTCCTCCGGTGCGTTCTCCGGCAGCATGACCTCGGAATGGACGACGCCGCGCTTGGCGGAAAAGTCCTGATCGCGGCCCAGCCGGTCGTCGCGCAACCGCGAGGCCGAGCGGTAGGCGGCGGCAGCCACCACGCTGCGGCCCGCCGCGCGTCCGATGACCTGAACGGAGAAATGGTAGATCGCCATGGCGACCGACCAGATACTGCTCCCAAGCGCACGTCGGAACGACGTATAAGCGCGCCCTCGAAATGAATTTCTCGGGACGGTCCGCGCCGTTCCAGGCCGTCCCGGCAACCTTACAGCATTCCGGCCGACACGAAACTATCATCGCTCCATCCATTGCTTATGGAGACGACGATGCGGAAACCACGGGACTATGGCGCTGAACTGAAGGCGCTGGAGGACAAGGCGCGGGAACTTAAAACGCGCAAGGTGCAGCAACTCGGCGAACTGGTGATCTTGACCGGAGCCGACGCGCTCACCGTCGACGAACTGGCGGGCGCGCTGATCGTGCTGGCCGAAACCAAGGACGCCGGAAAGAGGGAGGCGTGGGCCAAGCGCGGGGCCGCGTTCTTTCAAAGCCGGGCGCGGCGATCTGCATCGGCATCTGACCGCGACGCGGGCGGCGCTCAACCGCAACCGGACGGTGCGCAACCGGCATCAGGCAGCACGAGCGCGGCATGATATGCGAACCTGGCAGGTCGAACGCCGCCAACGCACGCGGCATCTGATCGAACTCGGCGGTCTCGTCGTCAAAGCCGGGATCGTGGACCTGACCTGCGATGATCGCGCCATCATCTACGGCGCCCTGCTCTGGGCGGCCGACAAGCTCCAAAGCGATGAACGCGACAAGGCGTTGGCGCTCTGGGCCGACAAGGGAAAGCAGGCGTTCGAGCATGAAGCTACGGCATGAATCCCATCACCGCGCAGGATCGGCATGGCAGGGTATGACCGATGGCGGGCGGCGCGGAGACATCACATATCGCAGCGCCACCCGTCATCGCGCGGCAACGCCGCGCAACGGCGACGCACATCACGGGCTCGAGGTTTCGCGCACCTCGCGCAAGGCCCGGCTGAAGAGGTGATTGAAGATGCGATCGCAATTTCCGCATTGGTCATGATGATGCTTTGAAGGCTGCTGTCGCGCTGGTATTGCTTGATGGCCACCGACGGGCCGTGTCAGGCGGCAGAGCGATCGTGCGAAGGTGGCTCCCGCTGCAATCCGTCCAGATGGCGCAGGATGTTGCGAGCGGCGGCGAGGGCGATGTCCCGCCGCACGCTGTCGACCGCCGAGCCAATGTGGGGGGTCAGAACCGTGCGGGCATGAGAGAGCAGTCGCGGCTCGACGCCGGCGGGCCGATCAGGCCGGGCCCAGTCCTCCGTCTCGAACACGTCGGCCGCATACCCGCCGAGATGGTTCGCCTCTAGGGCGTTGGCGACCGCCGCCTCGTCCACCAGCGATCCGCGGGCGGGGTTGATGAGGAGCGCGCCCGGCTTCATGGCCGCGATCGCCGCCGCATCGATCAGGTGGCGCGACTCCGCGTTCAATGGCAGCGCCAACACCAGATAGTCACTGCGTGCCAGCAACTCTGCCAGATCGCGCCGCAGGAGCCCCTGCGCATCCTCCGCGGCGGGAGAAAGCGGGTGCGCGTCGCAATAGGAGATGCGGCAGCGGAATGGCCGCACGCGGTGGGCGATGGCCTGGCCCACGGCACCCATGCCCACGATGCCCACCTCCGCCCCATCGAGCCCCATGCCGTAGAGTACCGGCCGCCAGCCGGCGAACGGGTGCTGGCGGATCAGCCGGTCGCCGGCGAGCAGATTGCGGCCGAGGGCGATCATGAGGCCGACGGCGAGTTCTGCGGTGGGCGCGGTGAGCAGGTCGGGCACGATGGTCACGTCGACGCCGCGCGCCCGGCACGCCTCCATGTCGAAATTGTCTGCTCCCTTCAGGGCGCAGGCGACGACCTTCAGATCCGGGCAGGCTTCGAGGAAGGCGCCATCCACGTGGTCCGTCATGAAGGCCAGGATGGCGTCGGCGTCGCGCGCGCGGCGCAGGAGTTCCGCGCGCGGCCACGGCTCGCGGGTGGTGTTGGCCTCTACCGCACCGCGGGTGGAAAGCAGATCTAGCACCTCGGGGTGGACCCAGTTGGTGACGAGGGTCTTGCGAGCCATGGATGTCTCTTGCGGCAGGAGTGGGATCAAGCGGAGGCGAGGCAGAAGGTGGCGAAGCGCCGGGCCATGGAGGATTGCGGGCTTTCGCGGCCGAGGCCGATGAACAAGGTCTTGAAGATGTCGGCCTCCTCCAGTTCCAGCATGGTGAGCGTGCCGGCCTTCACCTCCTCGGCCACGGAATAGGCGAACACCACGGAAAGGCCGAGCCCGGCCTTGACCGCCTCCTTCACGGCGGCGGTGCTGCCGAGTTGGCGTGCCACGCGCAGGCGCCCAGCATCGGGCCCGAACATGCCGGCGAGCGCCCGGCCGGTGCCGGTGCCGGGCTCGCCGCCGATGATGGGATGGTCGAGCAGTGCCTGGCGCGGAATGCAGCGCTCCTTCGCGAGCGGATGGTCGGGGCCGGCAATCACCACCAACTTCTCTCGGCGCCAGCCCTGCCATTCCACGGCCGGGTGGTCCTCGCTCCATTCGGTGAGAGCGATGTCCGCCTCGCCGGCGATGAGGGCGTCCACCGCATGGCGGTTGGTGGTGATGACGAGGTCCACCGTGCCGGGCCGATCCAGGTCGCGCTCGAACACGGCGATGAGGCGCGGCGCAAGATAGACTCCTACGTTGCCGCTGGCATGCACCACCAGGCGGCGATCGGAGACGACGGCGCGGGCACGGTCGGCGCTGGCTATGAGGGAGCGGGCCTTCGGCAGGAACAACTCGCCGTCACGGGTGGGGACCGCGCGGCTGCGGTTGCGCACCACGAGGGGCACGCCGACGAACTCCTCGAGCTTGCGCAACTGCTGCGAGACGGCCGGCTGCGAGCAGGCAAGGCGCTCCGCTGCCGACTGGATGCCGCCCTCATCGATGACCGCCAGAAAGGTCTGAACCTGAGACAGATTCAGCATGCGCATGCCCCCGCCCTTGTGCGGCCACAGCCGCTCCATCCCTTGCACCGGAATGTATGCATTAAACGAATGTATGTTGCAACTTCATATTTAATTGGCATTTCCCGCACGTTGGTGAGCTCATTCATATTGTGTCGGAAACATATGGATAAAATCGCATCCGCGCGCCCTCTTCGCCGCCAGCGTCATCAAAATGAAATGCAATT
This sequence comes from Xanthobacter aminoxidans, assembly GCF_023571765.1. Classification (GTDB taxonomy): domain Bacteria; phylum Pseudomonadota; class Alphaproteobacteria; order Rhizobiales; family Xanthobacteraceae; genus Xanthobacter; species Xanthobacter aminoxidans. The sequence goes on from NZ_JAMJXC010000001.1 coordinate 587,197, forward strand.
GTTGTCTATTTTTCATTGAGATATGTAATCTATCTGCCGCCAAGAAGGCGCCCACGGAGTTGCATCGTGCGGCAGCCCCGCCGGCGGGCCGTCTCGGCGCGCACGCCATAAACCCATGAGGTCGACATGATCACGCGTCGTCGCTTCGGGGCGCTTGCCGCCTCCGCGCTCTCGCTTCCCCTCGTTTCCGGTGCCGCGCACGGCCAGCAGATGCGCGACGGCAAGCTCCACCTGCGCTTCGCCATCGCCCCCCTGCGGCCAACTCCCGCCATCACCATCAAGGAATTTGAACCGGTGTTCCGCTATCTGGCGGGCGAACTCGGCGCCACCTACGAGTTGGTCAGCCCGGAGAGCTGGGCTGCCATCTCGGTGGCCATGAGCAACGGCCACGTGGATGTGGGCTGGCTCGGCCCGTGGGGCTACGTGCTGGCCAACCAGCACGCCGGCACCGAGGTGATCGCCACCGCCAAGTATCGCGGCAAGCCGTTCTACCACGCCATCATCGAGGGGCGGCCGGATCTCCCCATCAAGGAGTTTCCAAAGGATGCCAGGGGCATGAAGCTGTCCCTAAGCGACCAGGGCAACACCTCCGGCTGGCTCATCCCCTACGCCTTCCTGGTGAAGAGCGGCATCGATCCGCGCGACTTCTTCCAACTGCGCGAGGGGGCCACCTTCGGCAACAACGTGTCCATGATCCAGCAGGGCCTCATCGACCTCGGTTCCGACATGGACCGCGGCCGCAACGGCATGATCGAGGCCGGCGAGATGGATCCGGCCAAGGTGGTCGTCTACTGGACCTCCCAGGAACTGCCCAATGACGCAATCTGTGTGCCCAAGGGCTTCGACCCGGCGTTGAAGACGAAGATCCGCGACATTCTCGTCTCCCTCCCGGAGGACAAGGCGCAGGCGCTCATGGGCAGCGGCTACAACGGCTTCGTGCCAGCCACCCATGCCGATTACGGCATCATAGAGGAAGCCGGCCGCGTCACCGGCAAGCTGAAGTCCTGATCCGCGCGGGCCGGTGCCTTCGGGCACCGGCCACGTCGCGCCCGGCATGAAGCCGGGCGTCCGTTTCATAGCGCGCCGAGCCAGGGGAGACCGTCCATGACCATCGCAAGCTTCGAGGAGACACGCTACGTCGAGCCGGCCCGGTCGCTACTAACGTGGCACAATCTGCGGCGGGGGCTCGTCTTCCTCGCCGTGACCCTGTTCCTCGGGATGTGCTTCGCGGCGGCGAAGGTGGACCTGGCGAAGCTCGTGGACGGGCTGCCGAAGATCGCCTCCTGGTTCCAGCAGATGTTTCCGCCGGACGTACGGGATATCGACCGGGTGCTGCGCGACGCATTCCAGACCCTCGCCATGGCCACGGTGGGCACCATCGGCGCCCTTCTCGTGTGCATCCCACTGGTGCCGCTTGCCGCGCGCAACACCACGCCGAATCTTCTGGTCTATCGTTTGGTGCGGGCGGTGTTCGGGGTGCTGCGCGGCACCGAGATCCTGGTATTCGCCCTCATCTTCGTGGCGGCGGTGGGGTTCGGCCCTTTCACTGGCGTGCTGGCCGTCATGTTCAACATGGTGGGCGCCCTCGGCAAGCTGCTCACTGAGGTGATCGAGCCGGCCGATCGCGGCCCGGTGGAGGCGTTGGAGCTCACCGGTGCCGGCCCGGTGCGCGCGTTCCGCTACGCCCTCCTGCCGGACGTGTGGCCGAACATCGTCGCCGTCACCCTCTACATCTGGGAGTTCAACGTGCGCGCCTCCACGGTGCTGGGCATCGTCGGTGCCGGCGGCATCGGCCAGACGCTGAAGGACTCCATCGACCTGCTCGACTTTCCTAAGTTGGCCACCGTGCTGGGCGTCATCCTCGCCATGGTGATCGCCATCGACACCCTGAGCGCCCACTTGCGCCGTCTCGTGCTGAGCCCCGAGACCGCCGCCACCCGCGCCGGCACGCCGACGCGCCTTTTCGAAGGCGAAAGCCGCGCCTGAGCGGCCCATGGGAGTTGACCGATGAAGAGCATCGCCCCTGCGCATCTGCCGCACGACCGTTCCCTGGGCGAGGAGGAGGGTGCCGCAATCGTCGTGCGCGACCTGAGCAAGGCGTTCGACGGTCGCGTGGTGCTGGATCGCGTCTCCTGCACCGTGCCTGCCGGCCAGTTCGTGGTGCTGCTCGGCCCCTCCGGGTGCGGCAAGTCCACCCTGTTCCGCTGCCTGACCCGCCTGGTGGAGCCGGATGCCGGAAGCGTCACCATCCGCGGCACCGAGGTGACTGCCCTGAAGCCCGCTGCCCTTGAGGCGCTGCGCCGGGAGGTGGGGTTCGTGTTTCAGCAGTTCAATCTGGTAAAGCGCTTCAGCGCCATCGACAACGTGCTGGCGGCCCGGCTCGCGACGACGCCCCTGTGGCGGGTGCTGCTGCGCCGCTTCCGCGCGCGGGACCGGCAATTGGCGCTCGCCTGCCTCGACAGCGTGGGCCTCATGGACCAAGCCTATCAGCGCGCGGAGCGTCTTTCCGGCGGGCAGCAGCAGCGGGTCGCCATCGCCCGCGCCTTCGCCCAGCAGGCGGAACTGATCCTCGCCGACGAGCCCATATCCAGCCTCGATCCGGAATCCTCCGAGAACGTGCTGCAGATCCTGCAGCGGGCGGCGCGGGAGCGCGGCTTCTCGGTGTTGTGCAGCCTGCATCAGGTGGATCTCGCCGTGCGCTACGCCGACCGCATCATCGCCCTGCGCCAGGGGCGCCTGTTCTTCGACGGCCCGGCGGCCGCCTTCACCCCCGGCCTGCGGGAGGACCTGTATCGTGCCGCCCGTTCCTGAGACCGCGACGCCCGCTGACACCGCAGAATGGGCCGCGATCGCCACCGTGCTTGCCCGCGGCGATGATCGCGGCCGGCTTCTGGAAATCCTGCTGGAGGTCCGCGACGCCAAGGGCGGGATCGGCATCTCTCAGGCCGGGCTTCTGGCGCTGGCCGAGCGCCTGCGCCTGTTCCCCTCCGAGGCATACGAGGTGGCCACCGCATTTCCGGCGGTGAACTACGCCGCCACCACGCCCTATGCCGCCGACGGCTGCGGCGATCTGGTGTGCGGCCTGCTGCACGGCGCGCTCGGCGCCGGAGTGTGCCGCAACCGTTGTGACGGGCCCCGCCCCGAACCCGTTCCGCGCTCCTTCGCGGCCTACCGGGCGGCAGGGGGCTACGGGCAGCTCGGCCGCATCATGGCCGATCCCGGCGCGGCGGCGCAGATGTTGGAGCGGCTGTCGGTGCACCAGGCGGTGGGGCGGGCGGGCGTCGGCTTCCCGGTGGCGGAGAAGTGGCGGCAGGTGATCGCTGCCGGCGGCACGCCGGTGGTCATCGTGAACGGCGACGAGGGCGAGCTTGCCATCTTCAAGGACCGCTTCATCCTGGAGAACGACCCGCACGGCGTGATCGAGGCGGCCCTGGTGGCCGCGCGGGTGATAGGCGCGGACCAGGTGTTCCTCTACGTGCGCGACGACTACGTCCCCATCCACGCCATCCTGCGTCAAGCGCTGATGGAGGTGGCGGGGGCCGGCCTCGCGGAGGGCCTCGCCCTGGAGCTGCGGCGCAGCGGTGGTGCTTTCATCTGCGGCGAGGAAACGGCGCTCATCGCGAGCCTCGAGGGACGCCCGGCCCGCCCTGTCGAGCGCCCGCCCTTTCCCACCGCCTGCGGCTATCTCGGCCGGCCCACCTTGCTGCACAACGTGGAGACCTTCTATCGCGTCACTGCAGCGTGGGGCGGCACGCTGGGCTCGCCTGCCTCGGCCCTCCTGGATCCCGAGGTTCGGCTGTTCAGCGTCTCGGGCCGGGTGTGCGCACCGGGGCCGAAGCCGATGCGCGGTCTGTTGCGCCTCGCCGACCTGGTGGAGATCGCCGGTGGAATGCAGGACGGCCATGCCCTCGGCGGCATGGTGATCGGCGGATCGGCGGGGGCGCTGGTGAGCGCCGCAGACTGCTACAGGCCGCTTGCCGATCTGCTGGACGAAGGGCTGCGCCTCGGCACGGGCGGGGCGATCGTGTTCGGCGCGACAGACGAGCCGCGCGCCATTGCCGCCCGCATGGCGGCCTATCTGGCACGGGAGAGCTGTGGCCAGTGTGGGCCCTGCCGCATCGGCACCGCGCACGCCTCGCGCGCCCTGGCTGCGCCGGGCCCGCTGGATCAGCATCTTCTCGAAGACCTCGCAGCGGTCATGGGCGAAGCCTCCCTGTGCGCGCTCGGGCGCAATGCGGGCCGCTTCCTCGGGCGGCTGTCCATCCCCGGCCGCGGTGTTAGCGCATGAGCCTCATCAACTTCACCATCGACGGCCAGCCCGTTGCCGCGCAGGACGGGCAGAGCCTGCTGCAGGCGGCCACCGCCGCCGGACTCGACCTACCTCACCTGTGCGCTTCTACGCGCGATGGCTTCGCGCCCATGGGCAGCTGTCGCACCTGCCTGGTGGAGGTGGAGGGCGAAGCCGAGTTGGTTCCTGCCTGCCGCCACAGGGTCCGGACCGGACTCGCCGTGCGCACCGACACGCCGCGCGCCGCGCGGGTGCGGCGGCTCGCGGTCAGCCTGCTCGCCTCCGAGATGAGCGCCGCGGCGAAGGCGCGCCACCCCGACACGCCGTTCCTCGATCTCGTCGCGCGCACCGGAGCCGATCCCGATCGCTTCGGCCACCGGGCGGCAGGCCGTCCCGCGGATGCCAGCCACCCCGCCATTGTCCTCGACCCGGAGGCGTGCATCCGCTGCGGCAAGTGCCGGGCGGGATGCCGTGACGTGCAGGTGAATGGGGTCATCGCCCTCGCCGGGCGAGGCGACGGCATCCACGTGACATTCGATGCCGGGATGGCCATGGGGGAGAGCAACTGCGCCTCCTGCGGGGAATGCGCCCAGCTCTGCCCCACCGGCGCGCTGGCGCCCAAGGCGCTGGAGCGGGCCGGTGGACGGACCGCGGTGACGGCCAAGGGCGAAACGGTCTGCCCCTTCTGCAGCGTCGGCTGCCGGGTCACCCTGCATATGGTCGACGACGAGGTGGCGTGGGCGGAAGGTGCCGACGGCCCGGCGAACCGCGGTCGGTTGTGTGTCAAGGGCCGCTTCGGCTTTTCCTACCTGAGGCATCCGGATCGCCTCACCGTGCCCCTGGTGCGCCGGGCGGATGCGCCCAAGGATCCGGCCCTCGCCCTGCGCGGCGCCGCGGTGCTGGACCTGTTCCGTCCCGTTGACTGGGACGAGGCGCTGGACACCGCCGCTCGTGGCTTCGCCCGGTTGCGCGCGGCGCACGGCCCCGGATCTCTGGCGGTGCTAGGGTCGGCAAAGGGTTCGAACGAAGATGCCTATCTCCTGCAGAAACTCGCACGCATGGGCTTGGGCACCCCCCATGTTGACCACTGCACACGCTTGTGCGCCTCGGTGCCGCCGCTGGCGGAGGCCACCGGCTTCGCCGCCGTGACCGCCCCCATCGAGGAGATCGCCTGCGCCGAGGTGGTGCTGATGGTGGGCAGCAACCCGGACAGCAACCATCCGGTGGCCGCCTCCTTCATGAAGAATGCCTTTCGGCGTGGGACGAAGCTCATCCTGGTGGATCCCGGCATTCAGGCCCTGTCGCGGTTCGCCACCCATCACCTCAGGACGGCCCCGGGGACGGATGTGGCCCTGCTCTCCGCCATGACGCGCGTGGTGATTGAGGAGGGGCTCCACGACCGGGATTTCGTCTCTGGGCGGCTGGAGGGCTTCGAGGCGCTGCGCGCGCGGGTCGCACCTTTCACGCCGGAGATGGCGGCCGGCCTCACGGGCGTTCCGGCGCAGGACATCGTGGCCGCCGCCCGCCTGTTCGCCGGGACGCGCGCGGCCATGACCTTCTGGGGCATGGGTGCCTCGCAGCACGCCTTCGGCGCGGACAACATCCGGGCCGTCATCGCCCTCGCTCTCGTGTGCGGGCAGGTGGGTCGTCCCGGCGCGGGCCTCCATCCCCTGCGCGGGCAGAACAACGTGCAGGGCTCCTGCGACGCCGGCCTGTTGCCCAACTATCTCCCCGGCTACCGGCCGCTTGCGCAGGCAGGTCACACGGTGGTGGAAATGTTCGATGCGGCCCGTCGAGGGGCGGTGCGCGGGCTCTATGTGGTGGGTGGCAACCCGGCCATGGCCAACCCGGACCTCGCCGTCACCCGCGCCGGGCTGGCCTGCCTGGAGCATCTGGTGGTGCAGGATATCTTCCCCACCGAGACCGCGGCCTTCGCCGATGTGATCCTGCCCGCAGCGGCGCTGGCGGAGCGGGCGGGTACCGTGACCAATACCGACCGACTGGTGCAACGCATCGCACCGGCGCTGCCCCTGCCCGGCGGCGCGCGACCGGACTGGCGCATCATTCGCGACATCGGCGCGCGCCTCGGCCTATCGTGGGCAAATCTGACTGTGGAGAGCCTGTTCGAGGACATGGCGCAGGAACTGCCCACCCTTGCCGGCTTCAGCTGGCGGATGATGGTCCAAGACGACCATGCGCGCTACCCCTTGCGCCCAGCCGGCGCCGGCGAGAGCCTGTTCGGCGATGATTTTCCCCGCGGGGCCAAGGCCGCCATCGTGCCTCTCGACGCGAGTGGTGCGGACGAGATGACGGACGCCGACTATCCCTTCATCCTGATGACCGGCCGCCTGCGCGAACACTGGCACACGGGCACCATGACCCGCCGCTCGCCGGTGCTGGAGGCCCTGAGCCCGGAGCCGCAGGCCCACATGCATCCTGACGACCTCGCCCGGCTGGGCGTGACCGTCGGAGGGGAAGTGGAGGTACGCACGCGCCGCGGGATGGTGCATCTCGCCGCTATGCCCGATCGGGCGGTGCGGCCGGGCGTCGTGTGGATGGCCATGTCCTTCTTCGAGGCGGCTGCGAACGAACTGACGGTGAACCGACTGGATCCCACCACCCGCGTGCCGGACTTCAAGTTCTGCGCGGCGGCGGTGGAGAAAAAAACATATACCTGACCACGATAGACTATAAGTTCCACGACACACTGCCGATCGCTGCCATATTAATGGCCAGATCTTCATATAATAATACTATATCTTATCGTTTATAATTGGCACCGAATTGGAAATTAATTGACCATCTTGCGCAATTCATGTGTAATCGGTTTGTGGAGTGCCACTGCGCCATATTAGGTTGTGTGGACGGATTTTGATGAGGATGAGGATGAGGATGAGGATGAGGATGAGGATGAAGCTGAAGGCGAGAGCGACGATGGCGGCGAAGCCGCATTCGGTCTTCTCGCAGCGCAGGGCGACGCGCTTGAAGCGCTTGAGCTTTCCGAAGCACTGCTCGATGCGGGCGCGCCCCCTGTAAAGCGCCTTCGGGAAGAAGGCTGGGCGCTCCTTCGCGTTGGATTTGAAAGGGATGGCGGACGCGATGCCGCGCGCCCGGGCGATGGCCCGGTTGGCCTTGGCGTCATAGCCCTTGTCGGCGAGCGCCGCGCGCGGCGTGACATCGGGACCCAGATCCAGCAGCAGCTTGAAGAGCGGACTGTCGCCGGCTTCCCCGCCGGTCAGGTGGAAGGCGATCGGCAGGCCGTCGAAGTCGCTCTTGAGGTGGATCTTGGTGGAGAAGCCGCCGCGCGAACGGCCGAGGGCTTGGCCGTCCTGCCCCCTTTTGCTCCGGCGGCGGAGACGTGGGCGCGCACCACGGTGGAATCGAACATCTGGACCAGATGGGCCGTGCGGCTCAGCGAGGCCAGGGTTTCGAAGTAAAGCTCGAACACGCCGGCCTGACGTAGCCGCCAGAACCGTTTCCAGACGCTATTCCACGCGCCGAACTCGGCAGGCAGTGCCCGCCAGGTGATGTTGTGCACAGTGAAATAGTGCATGGCTTCGAGGAACTTGCGATCGTCGCGACCCTTGTCGCCGCGCCGTGAACGGCAGGCGCGGAACACCTCCAGCGCCAGCGCCCAATCCTCGTCCGTCATCCGCGTCAGCATGGTCGATCTCGCCAAAAGCCGACCCGCTATGAATCACCGAAAGGGGCAGAAGGGAATCCCCTCTGCCTAAACCCACCGCAATCCGTCCACACGGCCTAGCGTGAGGTGTCGAGGCCTTACACCAATTGATTATAATATCGATCCGACCGCAACCCAATATATCCAGAGATAGTTTCTGAAAGTTGCTTAAATTTTCTGGACAAGCAGATTTTATGAACCGTAACCTAGACTAATTAGGTGACGAATTTTTCCATTGCCGCCATGCTCGATGGCTCTCCGAGCCAATGAGTGACAAAGGGATAGAGATACAATGCCTGACATGCTGGGCTGCGCTCGCTCTCCACCAGCGGCGAGCGACAGGCGATGCCATGTTACCGGCAGCCGCCGACCAGGGCTTTCACATCCCTGGCACCAGCACTCAAACTGAGCGATAGCTCAACAAAAAAGCACCCAAGAGAGCGATTGGCTGCACGTGTGCGCATCAAGATTCCTGCGCGACTGATGTGCCATGTCTGGCGCCGAAGGCAATCGTCGCGTCCCCTTTCTGCCATCATAGACCCTCCCACGCCCAAGTCGCGGGTGACCGGCAAGCTGACCTGAATTTCGAGCATTCGGTCCACTCCGTCACGGATGGCCGATCCTGTTTCCTATCAAGCGGTGAGTGGAATGCGCGTGAAAAGGCTTGTTCGATCAATCCCAACGGATCGCAGGGGCCGGCGGACATCTATCGCCTCGCTGCTGCGGCACACCGGCCTAGGGCTCGGACCCATAAAATAATTGGCCTTCGCAGCATGTTGTGATTCATCAGTCCGTGGAGGATCTGATGATGAGCGGAGACCGTTTCTGGCTCACGGATGCGCAGTTTGCGCGGCTTGAGCCGTATCTGCCCAGGGACACGCGCGGCAAGCCGCGTGTCGATGACCGGCGGGTGATCAGCGGCATCGTGCATGTCCTGAAATCGGGCGGCCGATGGATCGACGCGCCGCCCGAATATGGGCCGCGCAAGACGCTCTACAACCGCTTTGTCCGATGGGCTGCCAAGGGGATCTGGACAGACCTCTTCCATGCTCTCGCCAGCGCAGGAGGTCCTCCCGCCCAGGTGCTGATCGACAG
>NZ_JAMJXC010000020.1 GCF_023571765.1 Xanthobacter aminoxidans
TTCAGGCTGGGTGTGTTCAAGCGGGCGGGGATCCGTGCCGGCTCACGGTCTTCAAGACCTGGGGCCCAACGATCTCCCGCCCGCTCCCATCCTGACACATCCCCAACACACAGGGGCCCAGCGCAAGAAACCGCCGAAGGCGCTTCCATTCCGAACGCCCTCGGCATTGTCCGCTGCGCGGGGGATTTGCGCTGCCCCCCGGATCGGCGCTCCGGCTTACGCCGTCGCTGGTCCGGGGAACAGGCTCAGCTCGCCGCGAACTTCAGCAGCTTGGCGGCCTCGAAGTTCTGCACGCCGCCGCCCACGCGCTTGGTGGTGTAGAACAGCACATAGGGCTTGGCGGAATAGGGATCGCGCAGCACCCGCACCCCGGCGCGGTCCACCACCAGGTAGAAGCGGCGGAAGTCGCCGAAGGCGATGGCGAAGGCGTCGGCCGCCATGTCGGGCATGGCCTCGCTCTCGGCCACCGGGAAGCCGAGGAGGCTCGCCGGCTGGCCCACCCCCGCGGGGGGCGACCAGAGGTAGTTGCCGTTCTCGTCCTTCAGCTTGCGCACGGCGCCTTGGGTCTTGCGGTTCATGACGAAGGTGGCGTTCTGGCGATAGCCGCCCTTCAGCGCATAGACGAGATCGATGAGTGGATCGGCCGGCGTCGCGGAGGGGAAGCCGCCCGCCGCGCCGGTCGCCACGTAGCCCACCTTGTCCCAGGCCCAGGCGCTGTCGGCGACCTTGGTGTAGGCGAGGAAGCCCTTGGGCTTGGCGACGCCGTCGCCGGTGACGAAGGCGGTGCCCTCCTGCTCGGCGAAGGCGGCGTCCACCTCCTGCGCCAGCCACTCCTCGATGTTCACCTGCGCATCGTCCAGCAGCGCCTGCGTCGCCGCCGGCATGGCGTAAAGCTCCATGGCGGGGAAGGCGAGTTCGGCCAGCACCGGGCTGTCGGTCTGCGGCCGCGCGGCGGTCTCCGCCGCCCAGCCGGAGGCGGGACCAGACGTCATGAAGGGCTTGCGATAAGTGCCGGCGCCGATCACCCGCACCGAGGCGAGCGCGCGGATGGGCGAGAGCGCGGCGAGGCGCCGGCCGATCTCCTGCTCCGCCTCGTAGGGCACGAGATAGCCGCCGTCCGCGCCAGAGCCGGCGGAAAGCGCCTTCGCCTCCAGCGCCTTCAGGCCACCGGCCTCGCCGTGGCGGGCATAGGTGTCGAAGGCGGAACCGTGCTGGGAGGCATCGGCCGTGCGCTCCGGCGCGGCGCCCAGCGCCGGGCGGCGGGCCTTGGTGGCAAGGGCATCGAGCCGCGCCTGATGGGCGTCGAGGGCCGCATCGATGCGGGTCAGCTGCTCGGTGGTCAGCACGTCGGCGCCGCGGCGCTCCATCTGCGCGAGGCGCGCGTCGTTGGTCTCCTTGTAGGCCTCGAAGGCGGACAGGAAATCGGCGACGGCGATGCGCTGCTCGGCACCGGCCACCTTGGTCTCAGGCGCGCCCTCGCGAGCGCCTCGGGTTTCGGGCAAGCCCTCATGGGCACCAATGTTCAGCGACATGGGAAAAACCTTCCGTTGAAGAGGGATCAGGCGCCGGCGGCGGCGCGCAGGCGGGCGGCGGCGGCGGTGAGCATCGCGGCCGGCGAAGGGGCCGGGCGCCGGATCCGGGCGTCAGGCTGCATGGGAAAGGTGACGACCGACACCTCCCACAGATCGATGCGGGCGATGCGGCGCAGGCGGGTGCGTGGATCGGTGCGGGCCGTCACCGCCTTGAAGCCGATGGAAAGACCGTCGAGCGCCCCGTCGCGGATCAGCGCCGCCACCTCCCGCGCGCGGGCGACGAAGGGCGAGAGACGGCCGCGCGCATAGAGGCCGCGCCCGTCCTCGATCAGGTCGGTCCACACGCCGATGGGCTCGGCCGGATCGTGCTGGTAGAGCATGCGCACGCCGCCCGCGCCCTGGCGGGCGAGGCTCGCCGAGAAGGCGCCGCGCTCGATGAGGTCGCGGCCGAGGTCGGGGACGTCGAACAGGCACGCATAGCCTTCGATCGCGTAGCCGTCGGCCTGAAGGTCAGACGCGGCCGGGGAAACACGCGCGGGCATGGCTCACGCACCCCCGCCGGGCGTGCTGGGCTTCTTGCGGCGGCGGCTCTTCTCCAGCCGCTCCAGCGTGGCCACGAACTCGCGGAAGACGGTGCCCGCCGGGGCGGCGGGCGCAGGGGCGCGGGCCTTGGTTTTGGGGCCGCCGGTGAGCGCGCGGATGCGCGGCGGGGACGCCTTCTGGAATGGCGATCGCATGGGTGTCTCCGGGAATGTGTTGGCAGGTCAGGAGAGGTCGTCGAACCGCGCGTTGAAGCGGGCCAGCTCGCGCACCAGCGCGTCCATCCGCGCATTGGCGCGGGCAAGCTCGGTCAGCGTCCGCCACAGGCCGGCGGTGGCCGCCAGCGCCCACAGGAGCAGCGCCAGATGCGCGAGATCGCCCCGCTCGGCGAAGGTGCGGATGAGGGTGTCCATGGGGGGCTCTTTTGCGTAGCGCAGGCAAGGTGCTCGCGATTGCCGCCAGCACCTTGCCCCTACGTTCGGAGGGATGGCATCCTTGGTGGATGCCGATCATTTTCAATTCTGTCCTTAGGCAGGCTGGGCTAGATCCAGCTGACGTCCGGCTTCTGCGCCACAAGGACAACCGCGCGGATCCCGGGCGCAGCCCTTATCACCTTTGGCTGAACGCACCCGACGACTTCATGGCCTATCAAGCCATGCAGTCCCCTTCAAAGAGAACAACCTTGAGCGGCAGATACTGGGCTGCGTTCGTAGCAACCCCGAATGACGACACGCTCTTTGTGGGGATTTGGAGCGCAATCCATCTCGGTCTTAATCGGGAGCGGCTGCCTTGGCCCCAGTCGCAAAACAAGTTCGATGAGCCCGGAACGGTCGATACCTACCAGCTCACGTCCACCAGCTATTTGAGCGACATGGTGGGGCGCTTGATCATTGATTGGTCCACAGGACAACGCAGCTGGGTCCAGTATGCTCACACACGAGATAAGCAGGTCCTCGAGCTGCGGCGCGTTTTTCGCGAAGAGGAATTCCCTGGGTTCCTGCGGTTTCAAACTCAGCTTTCGCAGGTCTCTCAGCTTCCTGAATCGTGGCGCGCAATCCTCAGGAATGCCAGAGGCGTCTATCTTCTCACATGCCCGCGCACGCGAGAGCAATATGTGGGGTCGGCATCTGGTGCGGACGGCTTTGTCGGCAGGTGGGACTTCTATGTCCAGAACGGCCATGGCGGCAACATTGCCCTCAAGAGCCGGGAGCTTTCCGATTATCGTATTTCTATACTCGAAGTTGCAGGCTCGTCGGCAAGCACAGCGGAGATCATAGCCGCAGAGGAACTCTGGAAGCGGAAGCTGCAAAGCAAAGAGATGGGATTGAACAGATAGTCCCACGCCGTCCCTATGCTCACGCCGCTCATCCCCGCGACCGTCCGCTCTCATCATACCCCACCGCCGCCCGCTTCTCAGCGTCGGTGAGAAAGTCCGCCGCCCCCACGCGCGCCCACAGCTCCGAGCGCTCGGCGGCAAGCGCCTCGATCTGGTCGAGGTCCGGCACCAGGCTCAGGCCGCCGCCGAAGGCCGGGGCGAGCCAGAGAGCGAGGGCGTCGCAGACGCGGCGCACCAGCGGCACCACGCTCTGGCGCCACAGGGCGCGGTTGGCTTCGGCGTAGTTGGCATAGGTGTTGTCGCCGGGAATGCCCAGCAGCATGGGCGGCACGCCCACGGCCAGCGCGATCTCCCGCGCGGCGGAATTGCGGGCGGCTTCGAAGTCCATGTCCTTGGGCGAGAGGGAGAGCGGGCGCCAGTCCAGCCCGCCTTCCAGCAGCAGCGGCCGGCCGGCATTCACCGCGCCCTGGAAGGAGGCTTCCAGCTCGCCCTTCAGCCGCTCGAACTGCTCCTCGGTGAGCGCGCCGGTGCCGCCATAGACGAGGGCGCCGGAGGGCCGGGCCGCGTTGTCGATGAGCGCCTTGTTCCAGGCGCTCGCCGCATTGTGGAGATCGAGCGCCTGCGCCGCCGCCTCCAAAGGGGCGAAGCCGTAGTGGTCGTCCAGCGGGTTGAAGGAAGACAGGTGCAGGATGGGCGGCACGTCGGCGCCGGGCACCAGCGTGTCCTGCGAAATGCGCACCGTCTCGGCGCCCAGGGTGTAGTCGAACGCCTCGGGCCAGCCGTCCGGCCCCGGCACCACGCGCACGCGGTCCGGCCGCAGCAGATGCAGCTCGCGCACCGCGCCCTCCAGGGCCACCGCCTCCACATAGGCATTGCCGGCCACCAGCAGGTGGCAGCCGATGGCCTCGAACAGCGCCGCGCGGGTGAGGCGCGGGTTGGGCCGGGCGAGCAGGTCGAGGAAAGGGTGGGTGTCGTGCTCCCGCCCGTTCACGGTGAGCACCAGAGGCACGGTGGCCGCCGCCTCGCCGATGAGCCGAACGGCGCGATAGGCGATGGCGTTGCGGGCATAGCCCTCACGGGCCAGCGAAGCGTAGTTGCGCGGCGTCCAGCGCGGCCGGCCGGCGGAGAGAAGGGCGATGAGGCGGCCGGTGCGGCTCGCCTTGGCCTCCTCGGGCGCGCGGCGGAAGGGGGCAAGCAGGCTGGCCAGCATGAGGGGGCTCCGAAATGAAAACGGCCGCCCCCTGAGGCCGCTCATTCCAGCAGATCGGGGCTTCTGCGGGAGGTGCGGATCAAGGAGCGGCCGGAGGGTGCAAACCGGCGAGCCGGCTGCAGGCCACAGGATGCGCCGGCGCGGCGGCCGGCGTTAAAGCGTGCGGAACGGCGACCGGCCTCAGCCGGCGCGGCGACAGGGCTTTAGCCCGCCCGACGCGGATATTCGTGATGGCGCGGCGGCAGCCGGTGGTAGAGGCTCGCCACCGCCACGAGGCAGACGGCACCGGCAATCACGATGCCGGACAGTTCGAACGGATCGATGGGCGAGGCCGCCATCAGCACCGGCACGGCGCCGGCGGGCGGATGCGACACGCGCAGCAGCAGCATGGCGAGGATGGCGAGGCCCACCCCCAGCGCCGCCGCCCACCAGGCACCGGGAAACAGCAAGGCGAAGACGATGCCCACCGTGACCGACAGGGCATAGCCGCCGATGACATTGGCCGGCTGCGCCAGAGGCGAGGAGGGATGGCCGAACAGCAGCACCGCGCTCGCACCGAACGGCGCGATGAGCAGCGGAAGGCTGGTGAAGGCCGCGGCGCCACCGACAAGGCCCATGCCCAGCATGCCGCCCGCGCCGGACTTCAGCCCGACCTGGACGGAGCCGCAATGGGGCTCATGACGTGCGAAAAATGCTTTCCAATGATGTCTCATGGCTCCAGACGGGGCAGAGAGGGCCAAGGGAAGGCAAATGTCTGCACACAACGCTGTCATGCAGCCTCATTTGTAGGCACATGATGGACGTATTCTGGATGCCACGCAAGGGGCGAGGCGCCACTCTCGCGTCCCGGACGCGTGCAGCTCCAGCGGAACGCGAGCCGGGACCCAGCACAAGGCGCCGCCGAAGGCGCTTCCTAACCCCGCCATCCTCAGGCTTTGCCCCGCTGCGCGGGAACTCTTGCGCTGGACCCCGGATCAGCGCTCCGGCTGCGCCGTCGCTTGTCCGGGGAACGTCACAGCCCCCGCACCCGTGGCGCGCCGGCCTTCGGGCCGAGCGCCAGCGCGGTCACCGCCCACACCAGCGCGTCGAGCCGGTCGGGCGAGCGGCCGGAGGAGAGGCCGTCCGTGCCGAAGTCGCACATTTCGTCCTCCAGCTCCGGGAAGGCGCCGGCGTGGCGGACGCGGGCCTGTTCGTAGAGGGCGGCCACCGGCTCGGCGCGCAGGAATTTGCCGCGCGTGGCGCGCACCTGCTCCACCGGCACGGCGGGGTCGACCTCGGCGATGACGGCGCGCACCATCTCGCCGCCCTGGTTCACCTCGGCGACGATGCGATCGGCGGCGAAGCGATGGAACAGCGCTACCGCCTTGGCCGCCCATTGCGCCGGGCGCAGGCCCTGCTCGGTGGCATCCGCCAGCACATGCACCACCCCCGCCGCATCCACGCCCGCCGCCACGAGGCCGCAGGAATCGGCGCCGGCGCGGGAGGAGGCGGGCGGGTCCACCGCCACGACGATACGGGCGAGCGGCGGGGCCTCGGCCTCGCGCAGCGCCTCTAGCTGGGGGCGGGAGAACAGCGCGTCGGACCGGTCCTCGATGATCTCGCCATCCAGCTCCTGCCGGCCGAGGCGGGTGCCGCCGTAGCGGGACATCACCTGCCCGAGGAAGGTGGGGGCGAGGTGGAAGGCATTGTCCGCCGTCTTCGCCCGGCTCACCGCCGTTGCGGGATCGGCGAGGAGACGGCGCAGCAGCGCGGTGGGGCGCGGCGTGGTCGTCACCATCTGGCGGGGTTGGGTGCCGAGGCGCAGCGCGAATTGCAGCATGTCGAAGGTGGCCTCGCCCCGCTTCCACTTGGCCAGTTCGTCCAGCCAGGCGGCGGCGAATTGCGGGCCGCGCAGGCTTTCCGGGTCCTCCGCCGAAAACCCCTGCGCCACCGCGCCATTGGGCCAGACGAGGCGGCGGCGGGTGGGCTCCCAGCGCGGACGCTCGCCGCGCGGATGGACGGCGAGGACGCCGGAGACGCCCTCCACCATCACCTCGCGCACATCGGCCATGGTCTCGGCGATGAGCGCGATGGGGCTCACCGGCGCCACCGCGAAGGGGGCCGTACCGGTGGCGAGGCCGCGCACCCATTCGGCGCCCGCCCGCGTCTTGCCGGCCCCGCGCCCGCCCAGCACCAGCCAGGTGGACCACGCCCCGCCGCCCTGGGCTTCCGCCGGCGGAAGCTGGTCCGGCCGCGCCCACAGGGCCCAGTCGGCGAGGAGGCGGCCGGCGTCTTCCTCGGGCAGGCTTTCAAGAAACGCCTGGGCCGTCTCCTCCTTCGCGCAGGCGCTCAAGGCGGCGCGCAAGCTCGCGGCGGAAGGTGTCGAGGTCGCGGACGGTTCCATCTTGGTCCTTCGCCTTGCGCCGTTTCTTCGCCTCGGCCTCAAGCGCGGTCAATTCGCGCAAAGTCCGCGCCAGCACGGCCAGCGCCCGGGCGTCCTTCTCGGGTTCGGGGCGCGGCGCCTCGGAGGGGTCGGCGACGCGGGCGAGGCGGTCCTCGATCTCGTTGATCTGCCGTTCCGCCGCCCGCCATAGCCGCTTGAGCAGGCCGCGCCGGTCCGGCTTGCCGGAGGCGTTCGCGGGGGCGTTTGCGGGGCCTCTGGCGGCGCGCGCCTTCGCCGGCTGGCCGCCCACGGGGTGGGCGGTGCGGCGCGGCACGGGATTGAAGAGGAAGGTACCGTCCGGCCCCATCTCGCGGTCGATCCAGTAATAGACGCCGGCGCTGGAGAGGCCGGTCTGCCGGCGGATCTCCGCCATGCTGGCCCCCTCCAGATAAAGCCGCCGCGCCAGCGCCCCCCGCGCCGGACGCGCGGACGGCACGGCGCTGCCGTGAGGCTGCTCCATGGCTGGACCTCTGGAATGAAGAGGAAAGGAAGAGGCGCGGGCGCCGGTTCGGCAGGACGACCGCGCCACCGCGCCGCCGTCATGCCCGGCCTCGTGCCGGGCATCCACGTCGGGCCGACGGGACGATGGCCCTGAACGGGCACCCGGCCCCACGACGTGGATGGCCGGGACAAGCCCGGCCATGACGGTCTGTGAGAAATCACGATGGTCGAGGGCGGTTCGTCGCCCCGGCATCGGCCGTCAGGCACACCTCTCGAACATGGGGAAAAGATACCCAGGCAGCGCACCGCTGTCAAGGACTAAAATCCTAAAAAACCTTCCCCTCACCCCAGCATCACACGATCCCGCCCAGCCAGCTTCGCCAGATAGAGCGCGCGGTCGGCGCGGCCGTAGGCGTCGGAGAAGGTGTCGCCGGGGGGTGTGAAGGTGAGGCCGGCGGAGAAGGTGTAGGTGAAATCGGGGACATCCGGCAGCGGGCGGGAGGCGCGGACGCGGGCGAGGAGGTCGGCGACGCGGTGCTCGGCCTCCGCGAGGTCGGTCTGCGGCAGCACCAGCACGAATTCCTCGCCGCCCACCCGGCCGAAGCAGTCGGAGCGGCGGATGGCGCCGGCCATCAGGGCGCAGAAGGCGCGCAGCAGCACGTCGCCGGTCTGGTGGCCGAAGCGGTCGTTCACATGCTTGAAATTGTCGAGATCGATGACGCAGAGCGTGCCGCCGGGGCCGTGCGGCGCCATCATCTCGTTGGCGCGGTGGATGGCGAAGCGGCGGTTGGCGACGCCGGTCAGCTCGTCCGTGTGGGCGGCGCGCAGCGCATGGTCGCGAGCCTGCCGGATGTCGCGCGTGTCGACGCGGAAGGCGGTGACGTCCACCCCCACGGTGAGCATCCAGCCGTCCGCGTCCATGGTCTCGTTCACCAGCAGCCAGCGGCCATCCCTGAGATCGCTCTCGAAGCTGCGGAAGCGCACCTTGCCGCGGCGCGACTTGGCGGAGGCGAGCCAGGTCTCGAAATCATCAGCCGTAATGTTGATGCCGTGCCCCGACGCATGGCTGCGCCGGACCATTTCCTCCCAGGTGGGGAAATCGCCCTCCGAAAGCCCGAAGGTGGCACGGTAGGCCGGGTTGGTGTAGCGCAGCCGGTCGGTGTGATCGTAAAGACCGACAAGCAGCGGCGTCGCCTCGTAGAGGGTGCGGAGGCGGGTCAGGAGGCCGGGCACGCCGTCTTCGGCGCCCGCGTTTCCGAAGTCACGGATGTCGAACATGGCCCGGCCGAGCATACCGTAACTGGAGGGACGACGGGCAGTGGTTTTGTAGCACCTGCCTCCTGCTTTCGGGTGAGACGACGGCGGGCGCCCGTCCCCTACCCTAGCCCCGTGCCGCCATGACCGCGGGCGGCGCCTCGCCATCCACCTGGATGCGGTTGCGGCCGCTCATCTTGGCCATGTAGAGCGCGCGGTCGGCGCGGCCGTAGAGATCGGTGAAGGTGGTGCCCGGCCCGCCCGTGGCGATGCCGGCGGAGAAGGTGTAGGCGAAGTCCGGCCATTGCGGCAGCGGCCGCGACTGGCGCACCAGCGAGAGCATCCGCTCGACGATGAGCACCGCCTCCTCCGCCGAGGTCTGCGGCAGCACCAGCACGAACTCCTCGCCGCCGATGCGGCCGAAGCAATCCTTGCGGCGGATGAGGCCGTTGATGCGGGCGGCGAAGTCGCGCAGCACCGCATCGCCCGCGAGGTGACCGACCAGGTCGTTGATATATTTGAAATTGTCGAGGTCGAGCACGCACAGCGCCCCGCCCAGGGCGCCGGGCGACAGCATGTCGTCCACCCGCGCGGTGATGAAGCGGCGGTTGGCGATGCCGGTGAGATCGTCGGTCTGCGCTTCCTTGATGGCGCGGTCGCGGGCCTGCCGCACATCCCGCCCGTCCTCCCTCAAGGCGGTGATGTCGCTGGCGATGCAGAGCATCCATCCCGAGGCGGAGACGCCCTCCGTCATCAGCAGCCAGCGGCCGTCGTAAAGGTCGGTCTCGAACGCCCGGTAGGGCACCTTGCCGCGGCGCGAGGAGGTGGAGACCAGCCAGGCGTCGAAATCGGGGGCGGTGATGACGGTGCCCCGCCGCTCGGCATGGTTGCGGCGCATGATCTCCGCCCAGGTCACCTCCTCGCCCGGCGCCAGGAAGAAGGCGGAGCGGAAGGCGGCGTTGGCATAGCGCAGCCGATCGAAGGAATCATAAGCCGCCACCAGCACTTGCGTGGCGTCGTAGAGGGCAGCGAGCTGGTCGGGGACAAGGATCATACCAAGGACATTATACGTCATGCATGTCCGTTTGGGCACGTACAGATCGGCCGCATGGTGCGTGCTGCTGTCTCAGCTGGCGGGTGGGCCGGGTCGGCGGCAACGGCCGCCATGGAAAGCGGCTTCGCGCTGCGGTATGGAGAGGGGTGGCGCGCTGGCGCGTCGCTCTGGAGGGTGCGCGATCCCATGTTTCCGCCCGGCTTCCCGTCCGGCCTGCCGCTGCTGGTGCCGCTGATGCTGGCCGCCTGCCTGATGGTGCCGGCCCACGCGCTGGAGGCCCAGTGGCCGGACACCGCCTCCGCCCGCCAGCAGGCGCAGGAGCTGGTGGAGGCGCTGAACGCCGACCTCCTCGCCCATCCGAGCGCCACCGCCACCCTGGAGCGCTGGTGCGCCACCCGGGGCATCTCCGATCCGTCCAAGGTGGTGGCCGAGCGGGTCTACGAGCGGGAGGGCGCCGCCCCCCCGGAGGTGCGCGCTCTGCTCGGCGCCGGACCCGACACGCCGGTGCGGCATCGCCGGGTGCGGTTGGTGTGCGGACCCACGGTTTTGTCGGAGGCGGATAACTTTTATCTGCCGGAAAAACTGACACCCGACATGAACCAGGTGCTGGACACCACCGATACCCCGTTCGGCAAGGTGGTGAAACCGCTCGATTTCCGGCGCAAGACCCTCGATTCCACAGTGCTGTGGATGCCGGCTGATGAGACCGGCTTCAAGCCCGCCCCCGGTGCTGTGCTGCCCCTGCCGGCCTTCGTGCTGAGCCACCGGGCGGTGCTGACCCTGCCCGACGGCACCCCCTTCAGCGCCCTGATCGAGCGCTATACGGCAGGCATCCTCGGCCCCCCGCCGTCGCGCTGAAGCGCCTCGCCGAGGCCCTTTCCCCCTCCCGCGCGGGGAGGAGGAAAGGTCCGTCTTTTCAGAGGCTTGTCAGTCCGTCTGCGCCTCGGCCACGGCCACGGCGGTCATGTTGACCACGCCGCGGGTCGTCACCGACGGGCCGAGGATGTGGGCCGGCTTGGCGGTGCCCATGAGGATGGGACCGACCGGCAGGGCATCGCCCAACACCTTGATCATGTTGAAGGCGATGTCGGCCGCGTCGAGGTCCGGCATCACCAGCACGTTGGCCACCCCGGACAGCCCGGAATGGGGGAAGGACTTCTTGCGGATATCTTCCACAAGTGCCGCATCCGCCTGCATTTCTCCGTCGACCTGAAGGTTCGGATCGCGCTCGCGGATGATGGAGAGGGCGGAGCGGACGCGCTTGGCCGAGAGCGTCTCGTGGCTGCCGAAATTGGAGTGCGAGAGCAGCGCCACCCGCGGCTCCAGACCGAAGCGGCGGACGTGCGCGGCGGCCAGCACCGTCATCTCGGCGAGGTCGGCGGCGGTGGGCTCGGTCTGGATCTGCGTGTCGCAGATGAAGAAATTGCCCTTGGAGGTGATGAGCAGCGAGAGCGCCGCCAGCTCCTTGACTCCGGGGGCGAGGCCGATGATGTCGCGTACCTGCCGGAGGTGGCGCACGAAACGGCCCTCGATGCCGCAAAGCATCGCATCCGCCTCGCCGCGATGGACGGCCAGCGCCGCGATCACGGTGGGATGGGTGCGAACCAGCGTGCGGGCGGCGTCGGGCGTCACGCCGCGGCGGCCGGCCACCTCGACGTAATCGCGCACGTAGTCGCGGTAGCGCGGATCGTCCTCGGGATTGATGAGGTCGAAGTCGCGGCCGGGCTGGATGGAAAGGCCGAAGCGCTTCAGGCGGGTATCCACCACGCTCGGGCGGGCGACGATGATGGGCCGGGCGATGCCTTCCTCGACCACCGCCTGCACGGCGCGCAGCACGCGCTCGTCCTCGCCTTCGGCATAGATCACGCGCTTGATGGACTGCTTCGCCTTGGCGAACAGCGGACGCATGATGAAGCCGGAGCGGAACACGAAGGTGTCCAGCCGGTCGATATAGGCGTCCATGTCGGTGATGGGACGCGTCGCGACGCCGGTGTCCATGGCCGCCTTCGCCACCGCCGGCGCGATGCGCAGGATGAGGCGCGGGTCGAACGGCGAGGGGATGAGCGAATCGGAGCCGAAGGAGCGGGTCTCGCCGCCATAGGCGCGGGCCACCACGTCCGACGGCGTCTCGCGGGCGAGCGCGGCAAGGGCTTCCACCGCCGCCATCTTCATCTCGGCGTTGATGTCGGTGGCGCCCACATCCAGCGCGCCGCGGAAGATGTAGGGGAAGCACAGGACGTTGTTGACCTGGTTCGGGAAGTCCGACCGGCCGGTGCAGATCATGGCATCCGGGCGCGCCTCGCGGGCAGCCTCGGGCATGATCTCGGGCATGGGATTGGCAAGGGCGAGGATGAGCGGCTTGTCCGCCATCTTCTTCACCATCTCCGGCTTCAGCACGCCGCCGGCGGAGAGGCCGAGGAAGATGTGCGCGCCCTCGATCACCTCGTCGAGGGTGCGCTTGTCGGTCTTCTGGGCATAGATCTCCTTGTAGGGATCCATGAGGGTGTTGCGGCCGTCATAGACCACGCCCTCGATGTCGGTGACCCAGATGTTCTCCTTCTTCGCGCCGATGGTGACGAGAAGGCCGAGGCAGGCGAGCGCGGCGGCGCCGGCGCCCGAGGTGACGATCTTCAGATCCTCGATCTTGCGGTTGCCGATCTCCAGCGCGTTGCGCACCGCAGCCGCGACGATGATGGCGGTGCCGTGCTGGTCGTCGTGGAAGACCGGGATCTTCATGCGCTGGCGCAGCTGGGCTTCCACCTCGAAGCACTCGGGCGCTTTGATATCCTCGAGATTGATGCCGCCGAAGGTGGGTTCGAGCGCGCTCACCACGTCCACCATGCGCTCGACGGTCAGGGCATCGATCTCGATGTCGAACACGTCGATGCCGGCGAACTTCTTGAACAGGACGGCCTTGCCTTCCATGACCGGCTTGCCGGCGAGGGGGCCGATATTGCCGAGGCCGAGCACGGCGGTGCCGTTGGAGACGACGCCCACGAGATTCGAACGGATGGTCAGCTCGGCAGCCTGCAGCGGATCGGCGGCGATGGCCTCGCACGCGGCGGCGACGCCGGGCGAATAGGCGAGCGCCAGATCGCGCTGATTGCCGAGGGGCTTGGTGGCCTGGATCTCAAGTTTTCCCGGCCGCGGCGTGCGATGGTAATAAAGTGCGCCCGAACGCAGATCCTCGGAAATGTTGGACGCCATACGCCTCCCCCTTCGTGAATAACGATCGCCGCGGAAAATCGGCCGGCAACCTAGCGGCCACGCATGCTTATGTCACGGGCGACCGCACAAATTAGGTTATGTTGCGCACGCATGGCGGGTCTGAGGGGCGCAGGTGCCGCGATCTTGGGCGTGTCTGATGCGCGCTCGCAATTTGGGCGCCTGCGATTCGCCCTTTTGGCGGCGAGTCTGCGGGTATGATGCGGGCGGATGCCTGGAAGGAATGGATATGACCGAGGGGAAGGCGGGGCGCGGAATCGGGACGAAGGTTGCCGTTGCGATCGGTATCGTCGCCGTGCTGGGGGCGGGCGGCTGGTTCGGCTTCGCCGCCTGGTCGCGGGCCAAGGTGCGGTCGGAAGTGGACCAGGCGTTTGCCGGCATCCGCGCGGCGGGCAGCAAGGCGTCCTTCACGGATGCCGGCTTCGACCCCGCCGACCGCGCCGTCACGGTCTCGGGCATCGCCATCGCCTCGGCCGATGGCACAGCGGCCGTGAAGATCGCGCGCCTCGTCGCGCGGGGCAGCGAGAAGCCCATCGACCGGCGGGTGACGCTCGAAGCCCTCGACCTCGACGGCGTGGAGGTGACGCTCACCGGCGATTCCGCACAAGGCGGGATGGTCACCTACAGCCTGCCGCAGGTGATGATCGACCGCTACAACGGTCCCATGACCCTGATCGCGGCTGGCGAGGGTGGCGGCGCCTATGGCGCCTTGCGGGTGGCCCTGCGCCAGTTGGCGGCGACGACCGCCGCCAAGGTGACCATCCCCGAGGCGCGCGTGCGGATGGTGCCGGCCGGTGCTCCGCCCATGGAGGCCACCTACACCAATCTCGCCGCCGAGGGCATCAATGCCGGGGCGATCCGCAGCCTCATCATCGACCGCTCGACCGCCTCCTATGTGCTGCCGGCCGCGGCGCCCGCCGATGGGCAGGCCGCGCCGGGTAAGTTCAACCTGCGCATCGAGGGACTGGTCGCGGCGCAGATCGACACCGCGCCGCTGCTGCTGATGACCCAGCCGGGCGGCCCCGCCGGCAAGGCAGCCGACGCCTACGGGCGCATCTATGGCAAGGTGGTCACCGGCCCTTACGTCATCTCCCAGGACGGCGGCCCCACCCAGGGCGGCGCCTCCATGCTGATGGAGAATTTCGCCATCCGCCCCTCGGCCTTCGATGCCGGGCGGCTCGCCAAGTTCCAGGCTCTGGTGACGAAGCCGCCGGCCAATCCGTCCGTCGAGGACAGCCGCCGCGCCGCCGAGCTGGTGCGCGATACCATCGGCGGCATCTCCTTCACCACTGTCGCGGTCACGGAAGCCTACACCTCGGAGAAGGGCGAGACGGGGCGTGTCGGGCTGATCCGCATGGACGGCCTCGCCAACGGCGTGCTCGACGGGTTCGTGCTGGAACGGGCGGACGGCAAGACGCCCGAGGGCGGCACCGGCAAGATCGGCCGCATCGCCGTGCGCCAGCTCGATTTCAACCAGCTCGCGGCGCTCGCCGCCGAAGCGCAGAACCCCTCCCCCACCACGGCGCTGGTGTTGTTCCGGGTGATCTCGGGCATCGAGATCAAGAATCTGGAAGTGCCTTATGGCGAGGGGGACGCGAAGGACGAGCCGGTGAAGATCGGCAATTTCTCCCTGTCCTGGGGCGGATCGCTGGGGGTGCTGCCATCCTACGTGGACTTCGCGCTGACCGACGTCTCGGGCCCGATCCGGCCGGAGGATGGCGAGCCCTTCATCTATCTCATGAACGCAGGCATGAAGCGGGCGACCGTCTCGCTCGGCGCCAAGGCATTTTACGACGTCAACGAGAGCACGCTCACGCTGGCGCCCATCACCACCGAGGTGAAGGACGCCTTCCGGGTCATCATCGAGACCAAGCTTTCCGATGTGCCGCAGTCGGCCTTCGCCGACGCCGGCGGCTTCGTCAACGAACTGCCGGCGATCGGTGCCGGGCCGGTGACGGTAACGCTGACGGACCTCGGGCTCGCCAAGCTCATGTACGCCCAGTTCGCCAAGGCGGCCGGGGTGAGCGAGGCGGACTATCGCGAGCAGGTCGTGGCGCTGGCCGAGAGCTTCGCGGCCGAAATGGAGGAGGGCATGCCCGAGATGGCGCCGGTGGGTGCCGCTTTGGTGTCGTTCCTGCGCAATCCGGGCACGCTGAAGGTGACGGCAAAGCCGAAGGGCTTCGTGCCGCTGATCGCCCTCGTCTCCTCCGGCGACCCGACCGTTATGCTGGAGACCTTCACCTTCGAGGCGACCGCCACGGCGCCCTGAGGGCGCTCAGGCGCGCGATGAAAGCGCCGGGTTCAGAACCCGGCGCCCCTCACCGGGGGGCGCCGGTGGCCGCGCTCAGGAACGCCACCAGCTTCACGATCTGCTGCTGAACGGCCATGTTGACGGCTTCCGGCGGGTTTTCCTGGACCCGCACCATCTTCAGGCCGAGGGGGCTGCCGTAGAAGTCGGCCAGTTCCTTGAGTTCGGCCAGGGTGTAGGCATCCGCATAATAGCCCACGAAGACCCCCACGAGATCCTCGCGGATGCTGGCAGACTCCTTCGTGAGCACGTCACGCGCGGCATCCCGCTTGTCAGCCGGGATCTTCTCGGCGGCCTGGCCGATCATCCGGCCGAAATGCTTCTCCAGGCCCGGCACGACCGCGAAGTCGACCACCTGCCGCGCCAGCGCGGCCTTGTCCGAAGCCTCGTCAGCTGCGGCGCCGGCGGGGAAGGCGAGAATCTGGACCGCGAGGGCCGCGGCCAAGAGCATTGGATAGGCGAACCGCATCTGCATCCTCCCGGGAGCGCCCGCGGTTTCGTCCCGCGGTGATGTCCCGGAGAGGATCTATATCGGCTTCGGCGCGGCCGCGCTTCTCCCCCAACTGGGGGACCGCATCACTTCTGCTGCGGCGCAGACCGGATGTGGAGTTCGCGCAACTGCTTCGGGCTCGCCTCGTTCGGGGCGCCCATGAGCAGGTCGAGCGCTTGCTGGTTCATGGGGAAGATGGAGATTTCGCGCAGGTTGGTGGTGCCGCACAGGAGCATGACGATGCGGTCCACGCCCGCCGCCATGCCGCCGTGAGGCGGCGCGCCATACTGGAAGGCCCGATACATGCCGCCGAACCGCTCCACCACGGTCGCCTCGTCATAGCCGGCCAGCTCGAACGCCTTCACCATGGCCTCGGGGCGATGGTTGCGGATGCCGCCAGAGGCGATCTCGTAGCCGTTGCAGGCGATGTCGTACTGGAACGCCTTGATGGTCAGCGGGTCCTGCGTGTTCAGCGCTTCCAGCCCGCCCTGCGGCATGGAGAAGGGGTTGTGGGAGAAGTCCACCTTCTTCTCCTCCTCCGAATATTCGTAGAAGGGGAAGTCCACGATCCAGGCCAGCTCGAAGCGGTCCTTGTCGACGAGGTTCAGCTCCTCGCCGACGCGGGTGCGGGCAAGGCCGGCGAACTTCACGAACTTTTCCGGATCGCCCGCCACGAAGAAGGCGGCGTCGCCGGCCTTGAGGCCGAGCTGTTCGCGGATCGCCTCGGTGCGCTCGGGGCCGATGTTGTTGGCGAGCGGGCCGGCGCCCTCCCCGCCTTCGCGCCACATGATGTAGCCGAGGCCCGGCTGGCCCTCGCCCTGCGCCCAGCTGTTCATGCGGTCGCAGAAGGCGCGCGAGCCGCCGCCGGGGCCCGGGATGGCCCACACCTCGTTCTTCTCCACCTCCAGCATGCGGGCGAACACCTTGAAGCCCGAGCCGCGGAAATGGTCCGACACGTTCTGCATGACCAGCGGGTTGCGCAGGTCCGGCTTGTCGGTGCCGTACTTGCGCAGGGCTTCCGCATAGGGAATGCGCGGCCAGTTCTTGGTCACCGGCTTTCCGCCGGCGAACTCCTCGAACACGCCGGTGATGACCGGCTCCATGGCGGCGAACACGTCTTCCTGCTCGACGAAGCTCATCTCCAGGTCGAGCTGGTAGAACTCGCCGGGCAGGCGGTCGGCGCGCGGGTCCTCGTCGCGGAAGCAGGGTGCGATCTGGAAGTAGCGGTCGAAGCCGCTCATCATGATGAGCTGCTTGTACTGCTGCGGCGCCTGCGGCAGCGCGTAGAACTTGCCGGGATGGAGGCGCGAGGGCACGAGGAAGTCGCGCGCGCCTTCCGGCGAGGAGGCCGTG
The DNA here is from genome assembly GCF_023571765.1 of Xanthobacter aminoxidans. Lineage (GTDB taxonomy): Bacteria > Pseudomonadota > Alphaproteobacteria > Rhizobiales > Xanthobacteraceae > Xanthobacter > Xanthobacter aminoxidans. The sequence continues at coordinate 17,166 of NZ_JAMJXC010000020.1, forward strand.
AGGATGGGCGTCTGGAATTCGAAGAAGCCCTGATCCTTCATGCGCCGGCGCATGGCGTCGATGATGGCGCCGCGGGTCATGATGTTGCGGTGGAGCTTCTCGCGGCGCAGGTCGAGGAAGCGGTACTTGAGCCGCGTCTCTTCCGGGTATTCCACATCGCCGAACACCGGCAGCGGCAGCTCGGCCGCCGGGCCCAGCACTTCGAGGTCCGTGGCATAGACCTCGATGGCACCTGTCGTGAGGTCCGCGTTCTCCGTGCCTTCGGGGCGCAGGCGCACCTTGCCGTCGATGCGGATGACCCACTCGGAGCGCGCCTTCTCGGCGTCCTTGAAGGCCGCGCTATCGGGGTCCACCACCACCTGGGTGAGGCCGTAATGGTCGCGCAGGTCGATAAAAAGCACGCCGCCGTGGTCGCGGATGCGGTGGCACCAGCCGGACAGGCGGACGATCTGGCCCACCTCGGCGGTCGAAAGCGCGCCGCAGGTATGTGAGCGGTAACGATGCATGGGGTCGCCCTTTCAAGGCTGAACGGGGAAGACACGGGGCGATCAGGCCCTGCAGCCCGGACGCCCGCGCGCAGGCCATTGGCGCGCACCGGACGCCCGAGGCGCCGCTTGCGCGCCGGGCGCCGCGTCACCGCGCGCCACGGCTCGAAAGTCCGCGTCTAAGGCGGGGCGAAGGTGCATGCGATCCCGCCCGTGTCAAGCGCGCAGTCTTGTTCAGCCATGCGCGAAGGATGTAGGCTCGGTTCTGCCGTGTCTTAATCGATGGGTCGTGCGGGTGCGGGCGTGACAGAGAGCGAGGCCGGCATGGAGACGCCGAATGGGCGTGAGACCGGGTCGCAGGACGTGGCGGGACCAGCCCTGCACGGGCCTCTGTGGCTGGCCCTGATCGCCGCGGCCCTGGTCGGCTGCGTGATCGCCGCCACCAGTCTCCTCGTGACGAACCTGTGGCACGATGGGGCCGCCGATCGCGCCCGTGAGCTCGAAAACCTTGCCGTGACGCTGTCGGAGCAGACCGCCCGTGCGTTCCAGAGCGTGGGCCTTATCCAGGACGACCTTATCGCCCATGCGCGGGAAAGGGACATCGAGACACAGGCCCAGCTCGTGGACGCCATGTCGACGGAAGACGTCCATTCCCGGTTGCGGGAGAAGATTTCCGGGCTGCCCTTCATCGATGCCATCACCGTCATCGATCAGACCGGCCAGCTCCTCAATTTTTCGCGCTATTGGCCGATTCCCAAGGTCAACGTGTCCGACCGCGACTATTTCCTGGCCCTCGAAGGGATGAAGGGACCGGACATCTTCGTGAGCGAGCCGGTCCCGAACCGCGGGAGCGGCTCCGTCACCATCTATCTCGCCAAGCGCTTCGCGAACAGTTCGGGCCGCTTCCTGGGCCTGGTGCTGGGCGCCATGGAGCAAGCGTATTTCGAGCGCTTCTACGGCGGCATCCGGCTTGGACGCGACGGCATGATCGCGCTGATCCGTTCCGACGGTGCGCTGCTCGCCCGCTATCCCGGCTCTGCCGGCCTCTCCCCGCGCGATTCCGCCGTTCGTGCGCGAACCGCGACGGCGGTGTTCGGCAGCGGCCAGATGACCCAGCTCCCCGCCGGAACGCTGGATGAAAAGGCGCGCATTGCTGCGGTCCACCCCGTGGGCGATCTGCCGGTGGCCGTGGTGGTGAGCGACAGCGTCGCCGCTCTGGATACCCTCATGTGGCAGCGCGCGACGCCGCTGATCGTCGCCTCCGTGCTGCTTTGCCTCACCATCGGTCTGGCCGGCTGGGGCCTCGGCCGACATCTGCGGGATGAGCGGGCCTTCGCCGTGACCCAGCATGCCATGGCACGGATCGACATGCTGACCGGCCTGCCCAACCGCCTCGCCTTCGCCGAGCGTCTGGCCGCACTCCTGAATGCGCGAGGCGGCGGAACGCCCTTCGCCCTGCTCTATCTCGACCTCGATTATTTCAAGGCCGTCAACGACACCCTCGGCCACGACGCCGGCGACACCCTGCTGACCGAGATCGCCGAACGCATCCGCGCCATGCTCGGCCCGGACGATTTCTCAGCCCGCCTCGGGGGCGACGAGTTCGCCGTCGTTCTGGCGGGGCTGACGCACGAGACAGAAGCAGCGGAATTTGCGCAGCGTCTGATCGAGGCGCTGCGCACGCCGCTCCACATCGGGCTCCACCGGATCATCAGCGGCTGCAGCGTCGGCATCGTGATGTCGCCGCGGGACGGGACCGGGGTCGCTCAATTGCTCAAGAACGCGGACCTCGCCCTCTACCGCGCCAAGACCGACGGCCGCGGCATCGCCCGTGTCTTCGTCGAGGAGATGGAGCGTCTGGTGCGCGAGCGCCGCGAGATGGAGGTGGATCTCCAGACCGCGTGGCGAGAACGCCAGTTCTTCCTGGTCTACCAGCCCATCGTGGAAGCCGAATCAGGCCGCATCGCCGGGTTCGAGGCGCTGCTGCGCTGGCGGCATCCCGAGCGCGGGCTGGTCAGCCCCTCGGACTTCATCCCGGTCGCCGAGGAGACCGGGCTCATCCTGCCGCTCGGCGCCTGGGTCCTCACAGAGGCCTGCGTCGCGGCCACCGCCTGGCCAGAGGGCCTATTCGTCTCGGTCAACCTCTCGCCCATCCAGTTCCGGGGAGCGGAAGCCTTCCGGCAGGTGCGCAGTGCGCTGGAAAGCTCGGGTCTCGCCCCCTCCCGGCTGGAGGTGGAGATCACCGAAAGCACCCTGCTGCATGAGGGGCCCATGGTGCGGGCGACGCTGGAGCAGTTCAGCGAGGAGGGAATCACCGTCGCGCTCGATGATTTCGGCACCGGCTACTCCTCCCTGGGATACCTCAGAACGCTCAGCATCGGCCGTATCAAGGTCGATCGCTCCTTCATCGAACAGGTGGAGACCTCGCCGCAGAGCCTCGCCATCGTGCGCGCCATCGTCGGCCTCGCCCGCACGCTCGGGCTGCGCTGCACGGCTGAAGGTGTTGAGACCGAGGGCCAGCGGCGGCTGCTCACGGCCGAGGGCTGCTCGCATCTTCAAGGCTATCTGCTGGGCCGTCCGGGCTCCGCAGAGGAAGCCCTCCGCCGCGCCCGCGCCTCAGCCGCCTGACGTCTTTCCGACAAGATCACGCCACATTCCCTTTGCCGAACGCGTCGGCGTGGGTATGTTTGACGGATGGACCCCATCACCTCGACCGAGGCGCTGGCAGCTGCCTGCGAGCGTCTTGCGCGACACCCCTTCGTCACCGTCGACACCGAATTCCTGCGGGAAAGCACCTTCTGGCCGAAGTTGTGCGTGGTGCAGGTTGCATCCCCCGACGAGGCCATCCTCATCGATGCGCTCTCGGAAGGGCTGGATCTCGCCCCCTTCTACCGGCTCATGGGCAATGAGCGGGTGATGAAGGTGTTCCATGCCGGGCGGCAGGATATCGAGATCATCTGGCATCAGGCGCGGCTGATTCCCCACCCGGTGTTCGATACCCAGGTGGCGGCCATGGTGCTGGGATACGGAGACAGCATCTCCTATGACCAGTTGGTCCAGCGCACCGTCGGCCACAGCCTCGACAAGTCCTCCCGCTTCACCGACTGGTCGCGCCGGCCGCTGAGCCAGGCGCAAATCACCTACGCCATCGCCGATGTCACCCATCTGCGGGACATCTACATCAAGCTCACGGCGGATCTGGACGCCCGCGGCCGCGGCGAGTGGGTGGGCGAGGAGATGCACGTCCTAACCTCCCCCGCCACCTACGAGCAGCATCCCGAACAGGCATGGGAACGGCTCAAGTCCCGCGTGCGCAAGCCGCGCGAGCTGGCGGTGCTGGTGGAAGTCGCCGCCTGGCGCGAGCGCGAGGCCCAGACCCGCGATCTGCCGCGCGGCCGCGTCATCAAGGACGAAGTGATCGGCGAGATCGCCGTGCAGCAGCCGCAGACCCCGGAGCGCCTGGCGGAGCTGCGGTCCCTGCCCAAGGGGTTCGAACGCTCGCGCTACGGCGAGGCGGTGCTGGAAGCGGTGAAGCGCGGTGTCGCGCGCGATCCCAAGACCCTGCCGCGCATCGAGCGAGACAAACCCCTGCCCAACGGTGCCAGCGCCACGGTCGAACTGCTGAAGGTGCTGCTGCGCATGACGGCGGAGCAGAACGCCGTCGCCGCCAAGGTGATCGCGACGACCGAGGATCTGGAGCGCATCGCGGTGAGCGACGAGGCCGACGTGCCGGCTCTGAAGGGCTGGCGGCGGGAGCTGTTCGGCGTGCACGCCCTCGCGCTCAAGGCCGGGCAGCTCGCTCTCGCCGTGGACAGGGGAAAGGTGGTGGCGGTGCAGAAATAGCCGCTACCCGACCGGCGCGCCTCAGAGGTGGTCGCGCAGGCCCTTCACGAAGCTGGAAAGCCCGGTGAGCCGCCGCCGCTTCAGCCGCTCCGCCTGGAGGATGGCTGTGAGCTTGGTGAGGCTGTCTTCCACGTCGTGATTGATGATGATGTAGTCGTATTCGGTGTAGTGGCTGATCTCGTCCGAGGCCTTGGCCATGCGCTGGTGCACGACCTCCTCCGAATCCTGAGCCCGCGACCTCAGCCGCTGCTCGAGGTCGGCGGCGGACGGCGGCAGGATGAAGACCTTCACCAGATCCTGCTGTGCGCTCTCACCCAATTGCTGGGTGCCCTGCCAGTCGATGTCGAACAGCACATCCCGCCCGGCGGAGAGCGCCTGTTCCACGGCCCCGCGCGGGGTGCCGTAGAGGTTCTCGAACACCGTGGCGTGCTCCAGCAGTTCGCCTTCGTCGCGCATGCGGTGGAAGGTGTCGCGATCGACGAAGAAATAATCCTTGCCGTGTTCCTCGCCCGGCCGCGGTGCGCGGGTCGTCACCGAGACCGACATGGTGATGCGGTCATCGCTCTTCAGCAGCAGACGGGACAGGGTGGTCTTGCCCGCGCCCGACGGCGAGGAGAGCACCAGCATCAGTCCGCGGCGGGCGAGCACCCCGGCGCCCGGCTTCCAGCCCGGCAGCGCGAAGTGCGACGACACGGAAGATGAGGCGGAATTGGGCATCGCGGCGGACTTCACTCTAGGTTCTGGATCTGCTCGCGGAACTGGTCCACGAGCAGCTTGAGGTCAAGCCCGATCTGCGTGAGCGCCACGGAATTGGACTTCGAGCACAGGGTGTTCGCCTCGCGGTTGAACTCCTGGGCGAGGAAATCAAGCCGCCGCCCGACTGGCCCGCCGGCGGCCATCAGGTCGCGCGCAGCGGCAATGTGGGCGACGAGGCGGTCGAGTTCCTCGCGGACGTCGGCCTTGGTGACGGCGAGAATGGCCTCCTGGTGGAGCCGCTCGGGATCGAGGGAAGCGGCCTCCATCAGCACCCGGACATGATCGGCGATGCGCGCCTTCACCGCCTCGACCGAACGCTCTGGCAGGCGCTCGGCGCGGGAGACGAGGCCGGTGATGGTATCGAGCCGCTCGGTCAGGATGGAATTGAGGGCGCTGCCTTCCCGCTCGCGCATGGTGCCGAGTTCGGCCAGCGCCCGGTCGAAGGCGTCCAGCACCGCGGCCATAAGGGCGCGGCGCTCTTCCTCGCTGTCCTCGGCCTCGGTGATCTCCACCATGCCCTTCACGGCCAAAAGCGAATCAAGGGTCGGCGCAGCGGCGCCAAGACGGCGCGCGCTTTCGGCCATGGCGCGGTAGAGCGCCTCGAGCGCGCCCTGGTTGACGCGGACGGTGGAGGCCTCGCCCTCGCGGGTCGCGGTGAGGTTGGCGGCGACGGAGCCGCGCGAGAGCACCTGCCCGGTGCGGCTGCGCACGTCCGATTCCAGCGACTCGAAGCCGGGCGGCAGGCGCAGGCGCAGGTCGAGGCCCTTGCCGTTCACCGAGCGCACCTCCCAGCCGAAGCGCCACGGCCCGTGCGAACCGGAGACGCGGGCGAAGCCGGTCATGCTGGCAAGCGGCGTCCTCGGCTCAACCTTTCCGGCCGAGACGGCTGCGCGCTTGATGATCGGTCCCGCGGCCATTGCCGTCTCCGTGTCTTTTAGCGGCCGGGTGCGGCCGGAGGTGTGGCGGCCGGCGCGGCAGGCGGCTGTCCGCCCTGCGCCGGGGCTGCGCCCTGCTCGATCGCCCGCCAGCGGGCGACGTTCTTGTTGTGGTCCGCCAAGGTCTCGGCGAAGGCGTGTCCGCCGGTGCCGTCCGCGACGAAGAACAGATCCTTCGTCTTCGGCGGGTTGGCCGCCGCCATCAGCGCGTCCTTGCCCGGATTGCAGATGGGGCCGGGCGGCAAACCGTCGATGGCATAGGTGTTGTAGGCGGTCGCCGTGGCGATGTCGGTGCGTGAGATCGGACGCCCGAGCGAGCCCCTGCCGCCGACGATACCGTAGATGATGGTCGGGTCGGACTGCAGCCGCATCTTTTTCGTCAGGCGGTTGACGAACACCGCGGCGACCTTGGGACGCTCGTCGTCCTTGCCGGTCTCCTTCTCCACGATGGAGGCGAGGGTGACGAGTTCCTGCGGGCTCTTGAGCGGCACGTCCGGCGCGCGCTTGGCCCAGATGGTCGCGAGCAGCTTCTTCTGCGCGTCCGCCATCTCCTGCAGCACCGCATCCCGGGTCATGCCGCGATGGATGCGGTAGGTCTCGGGCAGGAGCGTGCCCTCCTGCGGCACGGCGGGCGTGCCGGTGAGCAGGTCATTGTCCATCAGCCGCTTGACCACCTGCTGGCTGGTCAGCCCCTCGGGGATGGTCACCTGGTGGAGCACCACCTTGCCGGAGGCGATGGTGTCGATGATGCTCGCCACCGACTGGCCCGGCTTGAACACGTATTCGCCCGCCTTCAGCGAGGCATCCGGCCTAGCGAGTTTCTGCCCGGCAACGAACAGCACCCAGCTCTGGATTACGCCCTCGCGTTCCAGAATTTCGGCCATGTCGCGCACGCCGGCGCCGCGCGGAATGTTCACTACCTTCTCGGTGGTCAGCGGGCCCGGCTCGGTGAAGGCGCGCTGGCCATACCAGCCGGCGAGCCCCACCGCGACGAAGACGAACAGCAGGAAGGTGAAGATGCCGCTGCCGATGGTCACGGCCGGATGCCGCGCGCTGCGCGACGGCCTCGGCGGTTTGGGCGGAGGCCGGCGCGGCGGCGCCTTGCCCGGCTTCGAACTGCGGGCAGGACCGGTCGGCATCGGAGGAGCGGCGGGCGGACGCGGCGGAGCGGACACACCGGCGGCGCTCGGGGGCGCGGGCGGACGGATCTGCCCCTTGAGCAGAAGCGGCGATTCCTCACCGGCGCCGACGTGAGATTGCGCAGCGGCAGGCTCGGAAGATGCCGGCGTCGGGGCTGCCGTGCCCCCGGCCTCCGCCGGCTCCTCGCGCGTCGATGATCCGTCGTTGGACTGGGCCATCCCGGGCTCCCTTGTCGTCGGCGAAGGCTCCCACCGTGTCGGCGGGGCAGTCAGCCACCTTTTGGCGGCTTGCTAAAGGGACATTCGGGCGTGACGGGGGCAGGCTGTCCCAGCGTCGTGCGGCCGGGCGCGAGCCCGGCCGTCGGGCCGCATCAGGCGGCGTAGCGGCGGAAGACGAGCGACGCGTTGGTGCCGCCGAAGCCGAAGGAATTGGAGAGAACGGCGTCGATCTTGCGCGGCTTGGGCGTCAGCGGCACGAGATCGATCGGCGTCTCCACCGACGGATTGTCGAGATTCAGCGTCGCCGGGGCGATCTGGTCGCGGATGGCGAGGATGGAGAAGATCGCCTCCACCGACCCCGCGGCCCCGAGCAGATGACCGATGGACGACTTGGTCGACGACATGGCGGTCTTGGCCGCCGCGTTGCCGAGCAGCCGCTCCACCGCCTTGAGCTCGATCTCGTCGGCCATGGTGGAGGTGCCGTGGGCGTTGATGTAGTCGACGTCGTCCGCCGTCATCCCCGCGCGCTTCAGCGCCGCCGACATGCAGCGATAGGCGCCGTCGCCGTCCATGGACGGGGCGGTGATGTGGAACGCATCGCCCGACAGGCCGTAGCCGACAAGCTCGGCGTAGATCTTGGCGCCGCGGGCCTTCGCATGCTCAAGCTCTTCCAGCACCACGACACCGGCGCCCTCGCCCATGACGAAACCGTCACGGTCCTTGTCGTAGGGGCGCGAGGCGTGGGTCGGATCCTCGTTGAAGGCGGTGCAGAGCGCCTTGCACGCGGCGAAGCCGGCGATGGCGAGCCGGTTGATGGGCGATTCGGTCCCGCCCGCCACCATCACATCCGCATCGCCGAGGGCGATCAGGCGTCCGGCGTCGCCGATGGCATGGGCGCCGGTGGAGCAGGCCGTGACCACCGCGTGGTTCGGCCCCTTGAGGCCGTGGGCGATGGAGACGTAGCCGCCGGCAAGGTTGATGAGCCGGCCGGGAATGAAGAAGGGAGAGATGCGGCGCGGGCCGCGATCCTTCAGCAGCAGGGAGGCATCCGCGATGCCCTCGATGCCGCCGATGCCGGAGCCGATCAGCACGCCCGAGGTGATCTGGTCCTCGTAGGACGTGGGATGCCAGCCGGCGTCGTCCAGGGCCTGGGTGGCCGCAGCCATGGCAAAGACGATGAATTCATCGACCTTGCGCTGTTCCTTCGGCTCCATCCACTGGTCGGGATTGTAGGTGCCGTCGGACCCGTCGCCGCGCGGGATGTTCGCTGCGATCTTGCACGCGAGGTCGGAGACCTCGAAGTGGCTGATCGTCTTGACACCGCTTTCGCCGGCAAGAAGCCGCCGCCAGGTCGGCTCGACGCCGCAGGCGAGCGGCGTCACCATGCCGAGGCCGGTGACGACAACACGTCTCATGGGAAAAACTCCGAGAGGCGGGCGAACAGCGCGCCTGGCGCGCGGCCCGGTGCAACAACGGCCGCGGGCGCCGAGCGCCACGCGACCGCCAGATGGACACGCGAATGGATCAAGCCGCGTTCTTTTCCAGGAACTTGATCGCGTCGCCCACAGTCAGGATGGTCTCGGCGGCATCGTCCGGGATCTCGCAGTTGAAGGCCTCCTCGAAGGCCATCACGAGTTCCACGGTGTCGAGGCTGTCCGCGCCGAGATCGTCGATGAAGGAGGCGCTCTCCGTGACCTTCTCGGGTTCAACCCCCAGATGCTCCGCGACAATCTTCTTCACCCGCTCGGCGATGTCACTCATAGATCGAACCCTCGGTTGTTCGGATAATCCCGTTGCCGTTCGGCGGCTGGAGGAGGGCATAATGCCTTTTTTCCGCCGTGCCCAGCCCCCCTCCGTCGCGAAGGAGACGAGATCGCGTCGGCCCGTCCTCGCGCCGCGCGCGGATGGTGGAGCGCCTGAACGCCCGCGTGCCCCCGGCCCAGCAATTGGGCTCGTTAGCATACTCCCTGCGGCAAGGCCAGCAATGCACGCAAAGGTAAGGAGAAAGGGTGCCCTTGCGCCGGTCCGCCCGCGCCTCTATTGGGACGAAAGGGGAACATCATGGCTTCTGACACGGATCGATCGGATCGCCTCGCCGCTGCATTGCGCGCCAATCTCCAGCGCCGCAAGGCGCAGGCGCGCGCCCGGCGCGCGCCGCAGGAGGAAAATGCCTCGCCCGAGGCTTCCGGTGGAAATCCCGCAACGGGTGGTAGCAGCGCCCCGCCCGAGGGGAAGCCCGCGATTGTGCCGGACGGCGAGGCGGGCTAGAGCTTCTCTCTTACATCCGCTTACGGCCGGCTCAGGGGGGCGCCGCCCGCAAGGCAAGGACAGGACGGCATGGACAAGATTCGCATCGTCGGCGGCAACGAGCTGAAGGGCACCATCCCCATCTCGGGCGCGAAGAACGCAGCCCTGCCGCTGATGATTGCCAGCCTCCTGACCGAGGAGAAGCTGATTCTCGAGAACGTCCCGCGGCTCGCGGACGTGGCGCTGCTGCAGCGCATCCTCGGCAATCACGGCGTGGATATCACCACCAACGGCAAGCGCAACGGGGACGACCCCTATGCCGGCCAGACGCTGGAGATCGACGCCCGCGTCATCGTGGACACCATTGCTCCCTACGAGCTGGTGTCGAAGATGCGCGCTTCGTTCTGGGTGGTGGGGCCGCTCCTCGCCCGCATGGGCGTCGCCAAGGTCTCCCTGCCCGGCGGCTGCGCCATCGGCACGCGGCCGGTGGATTTCCACCTCGACGCCCTGCGTGCCCTCGGTGCCGACATCGAGATCGACGCCGGCTACGTGCTGGCCAAGGCGCCGCGCGGGCTCACCGGCGCCCGCATCGTCTTCCCGAAGGTGTCGGTGGGTGCGACCCACACCGCGCTGATGGCCGCCGCCCTCGCCCGCGGCGAGAGCGTGATCGAGAACGCCGCGCGCGAGCCCGAGGTCGTCGATGTCGCCGACTGCCTCATCAAGATGGGCGCGCGCATCGAGGGGGCCGGCACCTCCACCATCCGCATCGAGGGCGTGCCGCGCCTCAAGGCCGCCCGCCATGCGGTGCTGCCCGACCGCATCGAGACCGGCACCTATGCCATGGCCACCGCCATGACCGGTGGCGACGTGATGCTGGCCGGCGCCCGCCCGGACCTGCTGGAGGACGCGCTTGAGACCCTGCGCCACGCCGGCGCGGAGATCGACGCCACCAACGAGGGCATCCGCGTGCGTCGCAACGGCGCCGGAATCCTGCCGGTGGAGGTCTCCACCGCCCCCTACCCCGGCTTCCCGACCGACCTCCAGGCCCAGCTCATGGCCCTGATGACCAAGGCCAAGGGGCGCTCGCGCATCACCGAGACCATTTTCGAGAACCGCTTCATGCACGTGCAGGAGCTGGCCCGTCTCGGCGCCCGCATTCAGCTCGACGGCGACACTGCCGTGGTGGAGGGTGTCGAGCGCCTGACCGGCGCCCCGGTGATGGCCACCGACCTGCGCGCCTCGGTGTCCCTGGTCATTGCCGGCCTCGCCGCCGAGGGCGAGACCATGGTGCAGCGCGTCTACCACCTCGATCGCGGCTTCGAGAAACTGGAAGAGAAGCTGTCGCGCTGCGGCGCGGAAATCGAGCGCATCAGCGGCTGAGGACGGCGCGGAGCACCGCGCCCCCTCTCATTCGACCGGCCTTTCAACGCTATCAGGGTGGCGGAAGAGCCTTGAGCATCCCCAACATCATCACCTTGCTGCGCATCTTCCTGGTGCCGGCCGTGGTGTGGGCCATCGCCTCCGGCGAGCCGCTCCTTGCCTTCTGGCTGTTCCTCGCCGCCGGAATCTCGGATGCGCTCGACGGCTTCATCGCCAAGCGTTTCCAGATGCAGACGGAGCTCGGCTCCTATCTGGACCCGGTGGCGGACAAGGCGCTGCTCATCTCCATCTACGTGACGCTGGCGGTGGTTGGCCTCATCCCCCGCTGGGTCGCCATCGCCGTGGTGTCGCGGGATGTCATGATCATCGGCGCGGTGGTGCTGTCGCTGGTGATGGCCAAGCCGGTGACGATCAGCCCGCTTCTCATTTCCAAGGTGAACACGGCGGCGCAGATCAGCTTCGCCGCCCTTGTGCTGGCGAGCGCCGGCTTCGGGGTGACGGTGCCCGGCCTGTACGATCTGGGGCTCGTGCTTGTCGGCCTCTTGACGGGCCTTTCCGCCGCTGCCTATCTCGCCGCATGGACGCGCCATATGGCAAGCTGAGGGGCTACGGTTCAGGATCGGCGCCCCTTCGGGCGGCTGGTTGAAAGGCGCAAGGTGATGGACGGCGACCGCACCCGCATGCCGGAACTCCGCAGCGACCCCACGTCGCCGGCGCGTCGCGGTGCCGCGTTTGCCCGGCTTCCGCGCATGCCCGTGCCGATCCATTCCGGGATGGAGGGGACCTCCGTGCGCATCCAGGCCCGCTTCTGGGTGGGCGCACTGCTGCTCACCGCCTTCGTCCTGTGGCTGCTTTCCGGCATCCTCCTGCCGTTCGTGGCGGGCATCGTGCTCGCCTACTTCCTCAATCCGGTGGTCGCGCGCCTCGAGCGCATCGGCGTCGCCCGCGCCCTCTCCGCCCTCGTGGTGGTGGGGATCATGCTGCTGCTGGTGATGCTGTTCTTCCTGCTGGCGCTGCCCATCCTGTCGTCCCAGCTGTTCGAGTTCATCCAGCGCCTGCCGTCCTACGTGACGCGCCTGCAGGGCCTTCTGACCGAAGAGAACCGGGAATGGCTGAGCGGCATCGTCGGCGACCGGCTGCCGGACATGCAGCGCTCCATCTCCGACCTGATGACCCAGGGGGTCAGCCATGTGCTGAGCCTGCTCTCGTCGGTCTGGTCCGGCGGGCAGGCGCTGATCTCGCTGTTCGCGCTGCTGGTGGTGACGCCGGTGGTTGTGTTCTACATCCTGTGCGACTGGAATGAGATGGTCGGGCTGGTGGACCGGCTGGTGCCCGTGCCGCACCGCCCGGTGGTGAGGAGCCTCGCCCTCGCCATGGACAGCGCGGTGGCCGGCTTCGTGCGCGGCCAGGCCATGGTCTGCCTGCTGCTCGGCGGTTTCTATGCCGTCTCCCTCTCCATGGTGGGGCTGAACTTCGGCCTGCTGATCGGCATCGTGTCCGGGGTCATCACCTTCATCCCCTATGTGGGTTCGCTGACCGGCTTCGTGCTGGCCATGGGCGTCGCCATCGTCCAGTTCTTCCCGGACTGGAGCATGATCGGCACCGTGCTCGCCATCTTCGTCGCCGGCCAGACCATCGAGGGCTATGTGCTCTCGCCGAAACTGGTGGGCGACAGCATCGGCGTGCATCCGGTGTGGCTGATGTTTGCCCTGTTCGCCTTCGGCTACCTGTTCGGCTTCGTCGGCCTGCTGCTGGCTGTGCCGCTGACGGCGGTGGCGGGCGTTCTGGTGCACTTCGCCATCGCCCGCTACATGCAATCCTCGCTCTACCAGGGCGCGGCGGACGATGATCCGCCGGCGGAGGCGCGCTGACCCTATGCCCCGCCCCCCGGCAGAACCGCCGCGCCAGCTTGCCCTCGACCTGCCGAACCAGCCGGCGCTGCGCCGCGACGACTTCCTCGCCGCGCCCGGCAACGCGGCGGCGCTCGCCTTGATCGACGCCTTTCCCGACTGGCCGTCGCGTGTCGCCTGCCTCGTCGGCCCGGAAGGCGCGGGCAAGAGCCACCTCGCCGCCATCTTCGCCGAGCGGTCGGGCGCCCTGACGATGGCTGCCCGCGACCTCGTGCGCGAGGCTGTGCCGGCGGCCCTCGCCCGCGACGCGCTGGTGCTGGAGGACCTCGACCCGGCGACCTTCAGCGAGCCGGCTTTGTTCCACCTGCTCAATCTCGCCCGCGAGCAGCAGTCCTATCTCCTGATGACGGCGCGCACGCCGCCCTCCGGCTTCCCTCTCGCCACGGCCGACCTCGCCTCCCGGCTGCGCGCCATCCCGGTGTTCGAGATCGCCCCGGCGGACGATTCCCTGCTGGCGGCCGTGCTGGTGAAGCTGTTTGCAGACCGGCAGCTCGCGGTGGACGAGGCGACCGTGCAATATCTGTTGCTGCGCATCCCGCGCTCGGTGGCGGGGGCCCAACGCATCGTCGAGGCGCTCGACCAGGCCGCGCTGGCCGCCCGGCGGCCGGTGACCCGCGCGCTGGCAGCCCAGGTGCTGGCGGCCGGCGATCTGGCGGACGAGGCCTCCGCCGGGACCGATCCGGACGCGGACGATTGAGGAACGCGCAAGGCCGGCGCAATGTCATAGAGTGGTCATGCAAGCCGGCCATGGTCCGGCCGGTTTCCGCCAATGAGGCATGAGGGAGCGACGGGAGCGAATGGGCATGAACGAGGCTGTGGCTCTCTCCGACACCGAAATCGTCTCCGAAGTGGAAAGCCCGCTCGCGCAGTCGCCGCAGCGGTTCATCAATCGCGAGATTTCCTGGCTCGGCTTCAACCGCCGCGTGCTGGAGGAAGCGGAGAACCGCAATCATCCCCTGCTGGAGCAGTTGCGCTTCCTCTCCATCTCCGCCAACAACCTCGATGAATTCTTCATGGTCCGCGTCGCCGGCCTGAAGGAGCAGGTGCGCGAGGGCGTGCAGACCCAGAGCCCGGATGGCCTCACCCCTTCCGAGCAGCTCACCACCATCCTCGCCGCCGCCGCACAGCTGATCTCCGACCAGCAGGCGCGCTGGCGCGAACTGAGGCGCGACCTTGCCGCCGCCGGCATCGTGCTGGTGGATGGCGGGGATGGGACGCCCGAGGACATGGAGGTGCTGGAGCGGCACTTCCTCAACCACGTCTTCCCGGTCCTGACCCCGCTCGCCATCGATCCGGCCCACCCCTTCCCGTTCATTCCCAATCTGGGCTTCTCGCTGGCCCTCCAGCTGGTGCGCCAGTCGGACGGGCGGGGCATGAACGCGCTCATCCGCATCCCGGCCAAGGTCGACCGCTTCATCCGCCTGCCGGATCAGGGCACCGGCACGCTGCGTTTCATGACGCTCGAGCAGATGATCGGCCTGTTCATCGCGCGCCTCTTCCCCGGCTATGCGGTGAAGGGACAGGGCGTGTTCCGCGTCATCCGCGACAGCGATCTCGAAATCGAGGAAGAGGCCGAAGACCTCGTCCGCCTGTTCGAGACCGCCCTCAAGCAGCGCCGCTACGGCGAGGTGATCCGCATGGAGGCCGACGCCGCCATGCCGGAGGAGCTGCGCAATTTCGTCGCCCGCGAACTCGGCGTGAACGACGACGAGATTTTCGTGGTGGACGGCGTGCAGGCGCTGAACGAATTCTCACAGCTCGTCTCGGTGGACCGGCCGGACCTGAAATTCCAAGCCTACAACGCCCGATTTCCCGAGCGCATCCGCGACCACGGCGGAGACTGCTTTCTCGCTATTCGCGAGAAGGACATTCTGGTTCACCACCCTTATGAATCCTTTGACGTGGTGGTTCAGTTTCTGCGTCAGGCCGCCCGCGACCCCAACGTCGTCGCCATCAAGCAGACCCTCTACCGCACCTCCTCCGACAGCCCCATCGTGAAGGCGCTGGCCGAAGCGGCCGAGGCCGGCAAGTCGGTGACCGCGCTGGTGGAGCTGAAGGCGCGCTTCGACGAGGAAGCCAACATCCGCTGGGCCCGCGACCTGGAGCGCGCCGGCGTGCAGGTGGTATTCGGCTTCATCGAGCTGAAGACCCACGGCAAGCTCTCCATGGCGGTGCGCCGGGAAGGCTCCCAGCTCGCCACCTACGTGCATGTTGGCACCGGCAACTACCACCCCATTACCGCACGTATCTACACCGACCTCTCCTTCTTCACCGCCGATCCGGTGATCGCCCAGGACGTGGCGCGCATCTTCAACTTCATCACCGGCTATGCGACGCCAGGTGAACTCGACGCCATGGCCGTGTCGCCCTCCTTCCTCAAGCCGCGGCTGATGAAGCACATCGCGGACGAGATCGAGTTTGCCCGGGCGGGCCGTCCGGCGGCCATCTGGCTGAAGTGCAATTCGCTGGTGGATCCCGAGATCATCGACGCGCTCTATGCCGCCAGCGCCGCCGGCGTTCAGGTGGATTGCGTCATCCGCGGCATCTGCTGCCTCCGGCCCGGCATCCCCGGGCTTTCCGAGAACATCCGGGTGAAGTCCATCGTCGGGCGCTTCCTGGAGCACTCGCGCATCTACTGCTTCGGCGGCGGCCACGGCCTGCCGAGCCCGAGCGCCATCGTCTACATCTCCTCGGCCGACCTGATGCCGCGCAACCTCGACCGCCGGGTCGAGACCCTGTGCCCCATCACCAACCCGACCGTGCACGAGCAGGTGCTCGACCAGATCATGGTTGCGAACCTTATCGACAACCAGCAGAGCTGGCGCGTCTTGCCGGATGGCTCGTCGGAACGCATAGTCCCGGCGCCGGGCGAGGAGCCGTTCAACGCCCATCAGTATTTCATGACAAATCCGAGCTTGTCCGGACGTGGAAAGTCTCTCAAGGATTCTTCGCCGCGCAGCCTCTTCGTCCGCCGCGGAGGCGGGCGCTGAGTTGACGCATGCCCCCGGCCGGCTGTCCCAGGGGGCGCCGGTTGCCGTCATCGACATCGGCTCCAACTCGGTGCGCCTCGTGGTGTACGAGGGGCTCAACCGTGCCCTGACGCCGGTCTTCAACGAGAAGGCCCTGTGCGGGCTCGGCCGGGAGGTACTCTCCACCGGCCGGCTCCCGCAGGATGCGGTCGATCGCGCCTTCGCCGCGCTGAAGCGTTTCCGTGCGCTCTGTGACGCGATGCAGGTGGGCGAAGTCCATGCCCTCGCCACCGCCGCGGCGCGCGACGCGCAGAACGGCCCCGCCTTCATCGCCGAGTGCGAGGCCATCTGCGGCACCCGCATTGAGCTGCTCACCGGCAAGCGCGAGGCGGAACTTGCGGCCTATGGCATCGTCGCCGGCGTCCATGCGCCGGACGGCATCGTCGGCGACCTGGGCGGCGGCTCGCTGGAGCTGGTGGACGTGAAGGCCGGCAGCGTCGGCACGGGCGTGACCCTGCCTCTGGGCGGCCTCGCCTTGCAGGACCGCTCCTCCCGTTCGACGCGCAAGGCGGAGAAGATCGTCCGCGAGACCATCCCGGAGGCGCAGGTTCTGGAAGGCCTCGCCGGCCGTACCTTCTATGCGGTGGGCGGCACCTGGCGGGCGCTGGCGCGCCTGCACATGTTCACCAAGGGCTATCCGCTGCATGTGATGCACGGCTACGTGATACCAGCCCGCGAGGCGCTGGATTTCACCCGCATCGTCCATCGCGCCGATACCGAGGCGCTGGCCCATATCGACGTGATCTCCGACGCGCGCCGCCCGCTTTTGGCCTATGGCGCGCTGGTGCTGGAGAACATCGTGCGGCAGGGCCGTCCGTCCGAGGTGGTCATCTCGGCGCTCGGCGTGCGCGAGGGCCTGCTCTATTCGCTGCTGCCGGAAGCCGAGCGCGCCGGCGACCCGCTGCTCATCGCCGCCGCGGAGATGAACGTCCTGCGCTCCCGCTCGCCGCTGCACGGCGAGGAGCTGGTGGCGTGGACCGACGGCTTCTTCGCGTCGGCGCCCGTGCTGGAAGAAGCGGAGGAGGAGCGCCGGCTGCGCCGCGCCGCCTGCCTGCTGGCAGACGTGGGCTGGCGCGCCCATCCCGACTATCGCGGCGAGCAGAGCTTGAACATGATCGCCCATGCCGCCTTCGCCGGCATCGATCATCCCGGCCGGGCCTATGTGGCACTGTCGGTCTATTTCCGCCACGTAGGCCTCGGGGCTGACGAGAGCGACACCCGCATCCTGGAGCTTGTCACCACCGGAATGCTGGATCGCGCCCGCATCCTCGGCGCAGCCATGCGGGTGGCCTATGTGCTGTCCGCCGCCATGCCCGGCATCCTGCCCCGCATGCCGCTGAAGGTGCGCGGCGACCAACTGGCGCTGAGCGTGCCGAAACAGCTGGTGCCGCTCATCAACGAGCGGGTGCAGAACCGCCTGCGCCAGCTCGCCCGCCTCATCGGCCGCGAGCCGGCGCTGGAGCAGTATGAGGAGGGTGCGGCGGACTGATCCGCCGTCCCCACCCAGCCCCGGCCCCCTGCCCGGTCACGAAAAGGTTGCCCGTGCTCCGGCGTGGCCGCACGGATTTCCGCCTGAATTGGCCGGCAGTCTTTCAGTCATGAAACAGCTCGTGAACATCTTCGGCGGCATCGCCGGCCTTGTGGTGGCGGGTCTCGTCGGACTCGCCCTCTTCACGCTCGTGGGCGGCCTAATCCTGGTGGCAGGCATCGTCATCACCGCCCTGGTCATTGGCGGCGGCGTCTATGCCCTCGTCACCGGGCGTGCGCCCGGCATGAAGCGCGACGGCGGCTTCTCCTTCCGGGTCATCGACCTGCGCGAGACGCGCACCTACGGCACGCCGGACGAGAGCGGCATGATCGACGTGACCCCGCCCAAGGATCCTCGCCGCAACGTCTGATCACCCGCCATTGCGGGGGAGTTCAGCCGGCTGACTGGTGATATGGTCTGCTCCCTTTGAAGCGGGAGTGGGCTTGGGACATGCATGGGGCGATCGGTTCGGGCGCGGTTCTGGCGGTGGTCGCAACCTGCGTCGTGCTGGCGATGCTGACGGTCGTCACCCATGCGATCGCGCTGACGGTCATCCGTCGGCGCCTCACGCACCGCATCAGAGGAAAAGTCTACGTCGACCACGTCTTCGTCGAGGCCGCCATCATCAGCGCGACGGTGCTCAGCCTCAGCCTCGTGCACCTCGCGGAAGTCTGCATCTGGGCTGCCGCCTATGTGCTGCTCGACGCAATCGGCGACCCGCGGGACGCCATCTATTATTCCCTGTCCACCTACACCACGCTCGGCCCTGACGGTGTAACCATCGCTAAGGCGTTCCGGGCCGTGGCCGGCTTCGAATCGCTCATCGGTCCGATGATGGTGGCCTGGTCCACGGCCTTCCTGGTGGAATTCGTGGTCCGGATGCGCGGGGGCAACACCGGCACGGGCTGAGCCGCGCCGGTGCGAGTCCCAGGCCGCTTCAGACGCTGGTCGGGTAGTTCGGGCTCTCGCGGGTGATGGTCACGTCGTGCACATGACTCTCGCGCAGGCCGGCCGAGGAGATGCGCACGAAGCGGGCGCGCTCGCGGAACTCCTTCAGGTTGCTGCCGCCCACATAGCCCATGGCCGCCCGGAGGCCGCCGGCGAGCTGGTGGAGCACGGCACCCACCGGGCCCTTGTAGGCCACCTGGCCCTCGATGCCTTCCGGCACCAGCTTCAGGGTGTCGCGCACCTCGGCCTGGAAGTAGCGATCGGCCGAGCCGCGGGCCATGGCGCCCACCGAGCCCATGCCGCGGTACGACTTGTACGAGCGGCCCTGGAACAGGAACACCTCGCCCGGGCTCTCGTCGGTGCCGGCGAGCAGCGAGCCCACCATGGCGGCGGACGCGCCGGCCGCCAGCGCCTTGGCGAGATCGCCGGAGAACTTGATGCCGCCGTCCGCCACGACAGGCGTTCCGGTGGCGAGAGCCGCCTCCACCGCGTCCATCACGGCGGTGAGCTGGGGCACGCCGACGCCGGCGACGATGCGGGTGGTGCAGATGGAGCCGGGGCCGATGCCCACCTTCACCGCATCCGCGCCCGCATCGATCAGCGCCTTGGCGCCGTCCGAGGTGGCGATGTTGCCGGCGAGGATCTGGGTGCGGTTGGAGAGCTTCTTGATGCGAGAAACCTGGTCCAGCACCTTGCGCGAATGGCCGTGGGCGGTGTCCACCACCACGAGGTCCACCCCGGCGTCGATCAGGCGCTCGGTACGCTCGAAGCCGTCCTCGCCCACCGTGGTGGCGGCGGCGACGCGCAGGCGGCCCTGCTCGTCCTTGGCGGCGCTGGGGTAAGCGACCGCCTTCTCGATGTCCTTCACCGTGATGAGGCCGACGCAGCGATCGTCCGCGTCCACCACCAGCAGCTTCTCGATGCGGTACTGGTGCAGCAGGCGCTTGGCCTCGTCCTGGTTCACCTGGCCCTCGCGGACGGTGACCAGCCGGTCCTTGGTCATCAGCTCGGCGACGCGCTGGGCGGGATCGCGGGCGAAGCGCACGTCACGGTTGGTTAGAATGCCGACGAGACGGCCGGCGATGCCGCCGGTGCCCCGCTCCACCACCGGAATGCCGGAGATGGAATAGCGCTTCATCAGGTCGAGCGCGTCGGAGAGCGTCTGGTCGGGGTGGATGGTGACGGGGTTCACCACCATGCCCGATTCGTACTTCTTCACCTGCCGCACATGCTCGGCCTGCATCTCGGGCGAGAGATTGCGGTGGATGACGCCGATACCGCCAGCCTGCGCCATGGCGATGGCGAGCCGCGATTCGGTCACCGTGTCCATGGCCGCGGAAATGATCGGCATGTTGAGGCTGATGGTCTTGGTGAGCTGGGTGGTGATCTCCACCTGACCGGGCATCACCTCGGAGGCGCCGGGCGTCAGCAGCACATCGTCGAACGTCAGCGCCTCGCGGAAGCGCGAGCGGCTGTCGATTGCGGACGAATGCGCGGTCCCATTGGGGGTCGTCATGGCCAACTCCTGGTGGCGGCGCGGAACGCGACCGCTGGATCGGGGCCGGAACGAGGGACTGAGCCTGGACCCAGCCGTGGGCTGGCCGAGGGGCTTAAGAACCTCGCTACGAGTTGGCAGTGGCCGATACCATGGGTGCGCGACGAATAGAAGACCTGTTGCGAGGGATTCGCCGCAGGGCACGCATGCGCCGGACGAGGAGCCGGAAAAGCGGCGGTCTCAGCGGGTGACGAGAATCAGCGTGTTTCCCGCCCCGTAGGTCTGCACCAGGGAATAGAGCGTCGCGGCATTGGACGGGTGCAGCCGCACGCAGCCGTGCGAGGCCGGCGCACCGAGGCGGCTGACCTCGTAGCTGCCGTGGATGGCGTAGCCCCCGTTGAAGAAGATCGAGTAGGGCATGGGCGAGTTGTAATATTTGCGCGAGAAATAGCTGCGGTACATGCGCTGGGGCCGGTAGGCGCCAGTGGGCGTGACATAGCCGCGGCGGGCGGTGGAGACCGGCCAGGAATATTGCGGCATGCCGTTCACGCTCACGGTCATGTTCTGCCGCGACAGGTCGATCCGCGCCACCACGGCCGCGGTGCCGGCGGAGGCGGGCGCGGCAAAGGCCAGCACCCATATGAGCGAGACCGCGAGGAGAAGCGACGCCAGCCATCTGCCGAAAGCCGGCGACGGGCGCATCGCGGGCAGACGCCTTGCCTCGGCCCGGCCGGTACGCGGCCGCACAACCAACGGTAGACTCATGCCCGTTACCCTCCCGTCAGCCATAGTGCCACGCTTGCAACCGCGCGCAAGGTGTTGCTGCCGCAGGGACATCTGGCCGATGCCGGCGGCCGGGCGTCGGTGCCCCGTTTCCATCCGGCTCCAGCCCCACTAAGGTCCGCCCGTCGGCGGCGGATGTTTCGGGTCCGCGCCTGAAGGAGACCTGCCCCATGGTGATGATGCTGCTCGGCCTCGTGGTCTTCCTTGGCATCCATCTGGTGACGACTGTCCGGGGTCTGCGCGCCGGCCTCATCGCCCAATTGGGGGAAGGCCCCTACAAGGGCTTCTATTCCCTGCTGGCGGCGTCCGGCCTCCTTCTCACGGCCTATGGCTACGCGCTGTGGCGTGCCTCCGGCCCCATGCAGGTGTGGAACCCGCCGGTGGGGATGCGGCACCTCACGCTGCTCCTGATGCTGTTCGCCGCCATTTCCATCGTCGCCGCCTATGTGCCGAGCCATGTGAAGGCCTGGCTCAAGCACCCCATGCTGGTGGGCGTGAAGACGTGGGCGGTGGCGCATCTGCTCGCCAATGGTGACCTCGCCTCCATCGTGCTGTTCGGCGCGGTGCTGGCCTGGGCGGTGTTCGACCGCATCTCGCTGAAGCGGCGCGACCTGCCGGCCCCGGTGGCGCCGAAGAACTGGGCCGGCGACGCGCTGGTGGTGGGCGGGGGGCTGGTGCTCTATCTCGCCCTCGCCTACCTATTCCATCCCTACGTCGTCGGCGTGCCGGTGATGTAGAAGCGGCCAACGCCGCAGGGGAACAAGAACAACGTACAGGTGAGGACGGCTCCCGCCGGAGCCGCGAACGACCCCGGCCGCAGCCAAGACGGCGGCCAAGCCAAGAGGAACGCCATGTCCATTCAGGCCGACGCCCGCCGCGTCACCGCGCCCGAGATCCAGGCCCGCAAGGGGGGAGAGCCCATCGTGTCGCTCACCTCCTACCACGCGCATACGGCGCGCCTGCTCGACCGCCACGTGGACCTGATCCTCGTCGGCGACAGCCTCGGCATGGTGATGCACGGGCTGGAGACCACCGTCCCCGTCACCGTGGAGATGATGATCGTCCACGGCCGCGCGGTGGTGCGCGGCACGCAGCGCGCGCTCATCGTGGTGGACCTGCCCTTCGGCAGCTACGAGGCGAGCCCGACCGAAGCCTTCCACACCGCCGCCCGCGTGCTCAAGGAGACCGGCGCAGGCGCGGTGAAGCTCGAAGGCGGGCGCCGCATGGCCGAGACCGTGCGCTTCCTGGTGGATCGCGGCGTGCCGGTGATGGGCCATGTGGGCCTCACCCCGCAGGCCATCAACACGCTCGGCTCGTTCAAGGCGCGCGGCCGCGACGATGCCGAGGCCTCCATCATCCTCGACGACGCCCGCGCCATCGCCGAGGCCGGCGCCTTCTCCATCGTGCTGGAGGCCATCGCCGAGCCGCTCGCCCGCCGCATCACCGAGGAAGTCCCCTGCCCCACCATCGGCATCGGCGGCTCGCCGGCCTGCGACGGGCAGATCCTGGTGCTGGAGGACATGCTGGGCCTCGGCGACCGGGTGCCGAAGTTCGTGAAGAAGTACGCGAACCTCGGCCCGGCCATCGAGACGGCGGTGGCGACCTATGCCGAGGAAGTGCGCGCCCGCACCTTCCCGGCCAAGGAGCACACCTACGCACCCCGCCTGGTGGACAAGCCGGCCAAGGCCTCCTGATGGGGCGGATGCGCTCCGGGGCGGCAACGCCCCTCGCCCGCCTCGCCCTCACCCTGTCCCTCGTTTTGGCCCCGGCGCTCCTCGCGATGCGCCCGGCGGCCGCGGCCGAGGACTGCCTGCTCGTCACCGATCTCGACAGCGGCCGGGTACTGGCGAAGCAGGGGCTGTGCGCCGCGCGGCATCCACCCAACTCCACCTTCAAGGTGGTTCTGGCGCTGATGGGCTACGACGCCGGCATCCTCAAGAGCGACAGCAAGCCTGTCTACGAGCCCCCGCCCGGTGCCGACCTCGAGCGGGAGGTCACGCGCGGGCCGCAGACGCCCCGCTCCTGGATGAAGAACTCGGTGGTCTGGTATTCCGAGGTACTGGCCGCCGAGCTCGGCGGCGAGCGGATGGCCCACTATCTCAAGGTCTTCACTTACGGCAACGAGAACATGGGCGGGGTGAAGGGCGAGGCGGAGCCCGGCAAGCGCTACTGGATCTCCTCCTCCCTCGTCATCTCCCCGCGCGAGCAGATCGACTTCCTGCGCCGCATGCTGAAGGGCCAGCTGCCGGTTTCGGCCGACGCGGTCGACGAGACCATCCGCATCATGGCCATCGACGAGCAGCCCGCCGGCTGGCTCACTTTCGGCAAGACCGGCTCCGGCTTCGGGCGCTTCCCGGACGGACGCATCGACCGGTCGCGCCCGTTCGGCTGGTTCGTGGGCTTCGCGAGGAAGGACGGCCACACCGCCGTGTTCGTGCGCTACACCTCCCTCGACATGGCCTCCCCCGAATCCCTCGGACTGGTGGCACGGCGGCAGACGCTGGCGGCGCTCGTCCCGGTCCTGTCGGCTCAGGCCCCCTGAGCCTGCCGGCTGAGGCCTTCCGATAGATATCCGCGAGGAGTTGAGCGTGCCGGTCTCCGCCATCGTGTCGGCCTTCGTCGCCGCCCTCGTGGGCTTCGGCGGGACCCTCGCCCTCATTCTCTCCGCCGCCGCGGCAGTGGGCGCGAGCCCAGCGCAGGCGTCGTCCTGGGTGGCGGCGCTCTGTCTCGCGATCGCGGGATCGAGCGCTTTTCTGTCCATCCGCCACCGCCTGCCCATCATCACCGCCTGGTCCACGCCGGGCGCGGCCCTGCTGGCTGCCTTCGGGGCGGGGATCGGCATGGAGCGGGCGGTGGGGGCCTTCCTGGTGGCTGGGCTCCTCATGGTGGCTTGCGCCGCGGTGAAGCCGCTCGGCACGCTGGTGGCCCGCATTCCCGTGGCGGTGGCGGCGGCGATGCTGGCGGGCGTGCTGGTGCGCTTCGTCACGGCGCTGGCCGAACATGCGGTGAAGAGCCCGCTGCTGGTGCTGCCTGTCGTGGCCGCCTTCTTCCTCACCCGCCGGCTGGCGCCGAGCTGGTCCGTGCCGGCGGCGCTCGTCGCCGGCATCGGCGCGGCCCTCGGGCTGGGCGTGGTGGGACCGATGCCCGCGCCGGAGCTGTCGGCGCTGGTGTGGGTGACGCCGGAATTCGACGGCGGCGTGCTCCTCAGCATCGCGTTGCCGCTGTTCCTCGTGACCATGGCGTCACAGAATCTGCCCGGCTTCGCCGTGCTCACCGCCAGCGGCTACGTGCCGCCCGTGCGCTCCATCCTCGCCACCACCGGCATCGCTTCGGTGCTCACCGCGCCGTTCGGTGCCCATGCCTCGAATCTCGCCGCCATCACCGCCGCCTTGTGCACGGGGCCGGACTGCGACCCGGACCCGCGGGCGCGATGGAAGGCGGGGCCGGTCTATGCCCTGTTCTATCTGCTGCTGGCCGCGGCGGGGGCCTCCCTGGTCGCGGTGTTCGCGGCGCTGCCACCGGCGCTGGTCGCGACCATCGCGGGGCTGGCGTTGATCGCTCCCCTCACCGGCTCACTCACCGCGGCGCTCAGCGTGGACAAGGACCGCACCGCCGCCATCGTGACCTTCGCCACCACGGCGTCGGGAATCAGTGCCCTCGGCCTCGGCGCCCCGGTGTGGGGGCTGGCCGCCGGCCTCGCCGTGTTCGCCATGGATACCGTGCGCCGCCGCTGACGGGAGCGGGCCCTGAAATGAAAAACCCCGCGAGCGACGGGCGCCCGCGGGGTGGGAGGATGTCGGGCCGGCCCCGGGGCCGGCGACTGACGGCCTAGCTGTTGGCCTTGCGGGCCTTCATCTGCTGCCAGATCGCGATGACCTCGCCGACGAAGCCGCGGCGGAACAGCGAGACGGCGAGCACGAAGATGACGCCCTGGATCACCAGCACCCACTCGCCGAGACCGGCGAGATAGTTCTGCATGGTCACGATCACCGCCGCGCCAACCACAGGGCCGAGCACGGTGCCCATGCCGCCCACCAGCGTCATCAGCACCACCTCGCCCGACATCTGCCAGGCGACGTCGGTGAGCGAGGCGAGCTGGAACACCAGCACCTTGGTGGAGCCGGCGAGACCCGCCAGCGCCGCCGAGAGCACGAAGGCAAGCAGCTTGTACTGGTTGGCCCGGTAGCCGAGCGAGATGGCGCGCGGCTCGTTCTCGCGGATCGCCTTCAGCACCTGCCCGAAGGGCGAATGGATGGTGCGGTAGATGACGAAGAAGCCGAACAGGAAGATCGCCAGCACGAAGTAGTAGAGGTGGATGTCCTGGCTGATGTCGATGACGCCGAACAGCGGCCGGCGCGGCACCGCCTGAAGGCCATCCTCGCCGCCGGTGAACTTCGCCTGCAGGCAGAAGAAGAAGAACATCTGCGCCAGAGCCAGCGTGACCATGGCGAAGTAGATGCCCTGCCGGCGGATGGACAGCAGCCCCGCGAGGAAGCCCAGCACCACCGAGAAGGCGACGCCGGAGAGAATGGCAAGCTCGGGGGTGAAGCCCAGCACCTTGGTGGTGTGGGCGCAGATGTAGGCCGACCCGCCGAAGAACATGGCGTGGCCGAACGACAGGAGGCCCGTGTAGCCCAGCAGCAGGTTGAAGGCGCACGCGAACAGCGCGAAGCACATCACCTTCATCAGGAACACGGGATAGACGCCGAACGGCGCCACAAGTAGCACCGCCACCGCGGCGACGGCGAACAGGAGCATGACGTTGGAGCCGGCGCCGGAGGTGGCGGGGGCGGAGGCGGGATGGGTTGCGGAGCTCATGTAGCAGCCCTCACTTGGCCGTGCCGAACAGGCCGGCGGGCTTCACCATGAGCACGATGGCCATGATGACGAAGATCACGGTGGACGATGCCTCGGGATAGAAGACCTTGGTCAGGCCCTCCACGACGCCGAGGCCGAAGCCGGTGACGATGGCGCCCATGATCGAGCCCATGCCGCCGATCACCACCACCGCGAACACCACGATGATGAGGTTCGAGCCCATGGTGGGGCTCACCTGATAGGCCGGGGCTGCAAGCACGCCGGCGAGCGCCGCAAGGCCCACGCCGAAGCCGTAGGTGAGCGTGATCATACGCGGCACGTCGATGCCGAAGGCCTGCACCAGGTCCGGCCGCTCGGTGGCGGCGCGCAGGTAGGAGCCGAGCTTGGTGCGCTCGATCACGAACCAGGTGGCGAGGCAGACGACCAGCGAGGCCACCACCACGAAGGCGCGGTAGTTGGGCAGGAACATGAAGCCGAGATTGGTGCCACCCGGGAGCGGGTTGTTGTACGGCAGGCCCGAGGAGCCGTACTGCCGCCGGAACAGGCCCTCGAGGATGAGGGCGAGGCCGAAGGTCAGCAGCAGGCCATAGAGATGATCGAGATGGTACAGCCGTTTGAGCAGCGTCCTCTCGATGACCATGCCGATGATCGCCACGATGATGGGCGAAAGCACGAGCGCCCCCCAGAAGGGGATGCCGGCATAGTTCAGCAGCATCCACGCCCCGAACGCGCCCATCATGTACTGCGCGCCGTGGGTGAAGTTGATGACGTTCAAAAGGCCGAAAATCACCGCGAGCCCGAGGCTCAGCATGGCGTAGAAGGCGCCGTTAATTAGACCCAGGAGCAATTGCCCGAACAGGGCCTGGGGGGGAATGCCGATGAGCTCGAACATCGAAGACCCGTCTCGTCAGGAGGAAACGGCGGAAACCGCAAGCGACAACCGGAACTGGGGGTACCGGACACGGAGGAGAAGGATCGGGCGGGCCCTGAGGACCCGCCCGATCCGGATTCTGGATCAGCCCTTCTTGACGAGCGGGCAGTCGCTCTCGGAGAGCGGACGGAACGCCTCGTTGGCGGGGATGGTCGCCTTCAGGGTGTAGTAGTCCCACGGCCCCTTGGATTCGGAGGGCTTCTTCACCTCATAGAGATACATGGGATGAATGGTGCGGCCGTCGACGCGCACCTCGCCCTTGCCGAACAGCGGGTCGTCGGTGGGGATTTCCTTCATCTTGGCCACAACGGCGGCGCCGTCCTTGGCAGACTTCAGGGCCTCGACCGCCTTCAGATAGTGCAGCGTGCCGGCGTAGACGCCCGCCTGCACCATGGTCGGACGCTTGCCGCCGTTGGCCGCGGCGAAGGCGTCCGCGAACTTGCGGTTGGCGTCGGTCTGGTCCCAGTACCAGGCTTCGGTCAGGGTCAGGCCCTGGGCGGTCTTCAGCCCCAGCGAATGCACGTCGGTGAGGAAGATGAGGAGGCCGGCGAGCTTCTGGCCGCCCTCGACGATGCCGTATTCCGCCGACTGCTTGATGGAGTTGATGGTGTCGCCGCCGGCATTGGCGAGGCCGATGACCTTGGCCTTGGACGACTGCGCCTGCAGCAGGAAGGAGGAGAAGTCGGCGTTGTTGAGCGGCACCTTGACGGAGCCGACCACCTTGCCGCCATTCTCCGCCACCACCTTCGAGGTGTCGCGCTCGAGCGCATGGCCGAAGGCATAGTCGGCGGTCAGGAAGAACCAGGTGTCGCCGCCGGTCTTCACGATCGCCTTGCCGGTGCCGTTGGCCAGCGCCCAGGTGTCGTAGGTCCAGTGCACGGTGTTGGGCGTGCAGGCCTTGCCGGTGAGGTCGGAAGTGGCCGCGCCGGAATTGATGAAGACCTTGTTCTTTTCCTTGGTCACGCCGCTGACCGCCAGCGCGACGCCGGAATTCGGCACGTCCAGGATGACGTCCACGCCGTCCACGTCGTACCACTGGCGGGCGATGGAGGTGCCGACGTCGGCCTTGTTCTGGTGATCGGCGAAGATCACGTCCACCTTGAGGCCCTTGGCGGCGGCGCCAAAGTCCTCGACCGCCTTCTTGGCGGCCCACACGGAGCCCTGGCCGCCGAGATCGGCGTAGAGGCCCGACTGGTCATTGAGAACGCCGATTTTGACGGGAACCTGGGCCTTGGCGGCGCCAGCGGCAACGACGACGCTGGCGGCGGCCAGCAATACGGCTGCAAGACGCATGATGTGTCCTCCCTCCGGCTGGAACCGGATTTTCTCGCTGTCGGAAACCCGGCGTCAGACGCCGAGAAAGGCTTCGAGACGAGCCGCGTTTTCCGCGATCTTGTCGTTTTCCACCATGTCCACCACACGGCCGTGCTCCACCACGTAGTGGCGATCGGCGACAGTGGAGGCGAAGTGGAAATTCTGCTCCACGAGCAGCACCGTGAACCCCTTCTTCTTGAGGTCCCGGATGATCTGGCCGATGTGCTGCACGATCACCGGCGCAAGGCCCTCGGAGGGCTCGTCCAGCAGCAGGAGCTTTGCCCCCGTGCGCAGGATGCGGGCGATGGCCAGCATCTGCTGCTCGCCGCCCGACAGCTTGGTGCCCTGGCTGTTGCGGCGCTCTTCGAGTCGCGGGAACAGCTCGTGCACCTCGTCCACGGTCAGGCCGCCGGGTAGCACCACGGGCGGCAGCAGAAGGTTCTCGCGCACCGAGAGCGAGGAGAAGATGCCCCGCTCTTCCGGGCAGATGGCGATGCCGAGCCGGGCGATCTTGTTGGGTGCCAATCCAACCGTTTCAGTGCCCTGATAGCGGATGGAACCGGCGCGCTTGCGCAGCAGGCCCATGATGGCCCGCATGGTGGTGGTCTTGCCGGCGCCATTGCGGCCGAGCAGCGTCACCACCTCGCCCGGATGAACGTCGAAGGTCATGCCGTGCAGCACATGGCTCTCGCCATAGTGGCCGTGCAGGTCCTTCACCTCGAGGAGGGGCGTTCCGTTCGCGGCCATCTCAATGCGCTCCACCGGTGCCCATGTAGGCCTCGATCACCTGCGGGTTCTTCGACACTTCGGCATAGGGGCCTTCGGTGAGGATCTCGCCGCGTGCAAGCACGGTGATCCGGTCCGAGAGATTGGCCACGACCGAAAGATTGTGCTCCACCATGAGGATGGTGCGGTTGTCCGAGACGCGCTTGATGAGGTCCGCCGTGCGGGCGATATCCTCGCGGCCCATGCCCGAGGTGGGCTCGTCCAGCAGCAGCATTTCCGGCTCGAGCGCCAGCGTGGTGGCGATCTCCAGCGCGCGCTTGCGGCCGTAGGGCAGCTCCACCGCGAGGTGCTTCGCGTACTGGGTCAGGTCCACGTCGGCGATCAGTTCCATGGCGCGGTCGTTGAGCGCTTCGAGGCTCTTCTCCGACTGCCAGAAGTGGAACGAGTTGCCGATGGGCCGCTGCAGCGCGATCCGCACGTTCTCCAGCACCGTGAGGTACGGGAACGTGGCGGAGATCTGGAACGAACGGACCATGCCCATCCGCGCAACATCCGCTGGCGGCGTGCGCGTAATATCGCGGCCGTTCAACTTGATGGTGCCGCGCGTCGGCTCCAGAAACTTGGTAATCAGGTTGAAGCACGTGGTCTTACCGGCACCGTTCGGCCCGATCAGGGCGTGAATGGTGTGGCGGCGGATCCTGAGGTCAACGTTCTTGACCGCAGCGAACCCCTTGAATTCCTTCGTAAGACCTGAAGCTTCAACGATGTAGGGCACGTCTGAGACGCTGTCCATGATCGTAAGGCGCCCTCGCTGTTCCCCGGCCGCACATCGCAAGCGACGCGCTCCAGCCGATCTCCGCAACATTCGGCACCTTGGCTGGTGCGCTTGATCTTGGGGCGCAAGCTATCATGCTCCGCCGCGGCTGCGTCAATAGACCGACGCGCCGACGAATGTCTAGCTCGATCTTACCACTATTGTCTGAGAGACGCTGCGGCAGGAGGTAATCAATAGCCATACCCGCCGTGGTTGAGCTGAAGTTGTTTTTGCTCTCAAGGTCCAACGGGATCGATGACCATGCCGAGACCGGAGCCGGCGGCATCGGTCACGACCAGCACCGCCTCGCCGGCCGGCAAACGAAAGCGCAGGCTCTTGCGCACGCCCGGGCAGGCATGCACGCCGGTGAAGGCAATCGGCGCCAGCGGCCTGCCGTCCGTGAACACGTCGAGCCACGCGCCCTCCGACACCGTGATCTGGTATTCGCCGCCAGGCGGGGGCACGGCGATGCGGGCGAATCCGGCCCGCGATTCCCGCCCCTGCCGGGTCGGCGGGAACGGCAGTGCCGCGGAAGCGCGATCCGACAAGGCGAGCGTCACGGCGCCCTCCAGCGGCAAGGACAGGCGTCCGCCGACCTCCACCGTCCGAACCGGCGCCGCAAGGCGGGTACGGGCCGATGCGAGCGGCCATGCCGCCTTGCCGCAATCCTCACCGCCCGGCTCCGCCGCCGCGACCGCCGGAACGGCCGCGACTGCGGCGCAGACGAGGGCAGGTATCACAAGCATCAACAGACGGCGTGCCAGAGCCATGCCGCGCCTCAGGATCCGGAAAACTATATCTATATGAATATATCTTTCCGGACCGGCAGGCGAGCCCTTCGGCCGGGCCTCACCCCTTCGGCGTGCGCGCCTGGACGTGATATTCCTCGTTCGGGCGCATGTCCGTGGCCGAGGCGATGCGGTTGGACATGTTGAAGAAGCCGACCACGGCGCCGATGTCCCAGATGTCGCGCTCGGAAAAGCCGACCTTGCGCAGCGCCTCCCGGTCTTCTTCCTCCACTTCGTGGGGGCGCTCGGTGAGCTTGGCGGCGAAGTCCAGCATCGCCCGGCGGCGCGGGTCGAGCCGGGCGGCGCGATAATTCATCACCATCTGCTCGCCGAGGATGGGATCGCCGGAAAGCTGGCGCACCGCAGCTCCGTGCGCCGTGAGGCAGTAATAGCAGCGGTTGATGCTGGAAACGACCACCGCGATCATCTCCCGCTCCAGCTTCGAGAGGCCGGAGGGGGCGAGCATCAGATCATTGTACATGCCGGCGAAGGCGTTCAGCTTCGCCATGTCGAGCGTATAGGCCTGGAGGACGTTCGGCACGAAGCCGATCTTCTCCACGCATTTGTCGAAATAAGCCTTGTTCGACGCATCGAGTTCGGCGGGCGGGATCGCGAGGGCGACGGCGGGAAGATCGTCGCGCTGGCGGGCAGGCTCAGCGGCCGGAACCGCCGTCTTCGGTGCAGAAGTTTTGGCCGAAGACTTTCGGCCGGACGGCGCCGCCTGAGTTTCGGGCCTGCCTTTATTTGCGGCAGTCGCGCTTTTGGCCTTTTCCACGCCCCCTACTGCCTTCACTTTCGATGCCATTGGGTCGCCTCGTCATTCCAGCGTCGCCGCTCCGGGCCACAACGTCATGCTCGCCGTAAGCGGGGGACCCGCAGCCGGCGGC
Source organism: Xanthobacter aminoxidans (assembly GCF_023571765.1). Lineage (GTDB taxonomy): Bacteria > Pseudomonadota > Alphaproteobacteria > Rhizobiales > Xanthobacteraceae > Xanthobacter > Xanthobacter aminoxidans. The sequence continues at coordinate 48,141 of NZ_JAMJXC010000020.1, forward strand.
CACACAGTGAGGAAAGGCCATGAACGTCATGGGATTTCAAGCCGGCGCGCACGGACTCCACGACGAGACGGCTCTGGCCGCGGTGAAAGCGCTCGTCGAACGCGAGGCGCCCCATCTGCCGGCCGGCTTCGCCGACATCTTCCTCGCCGCCGTCGCGCCGGAGGATCTGGCGCCTCTCCCGGCGGCCTGCGTCGTCCTGCTGCTGCGCGAAGCGTGGGCCCATGTGGCCGGCCGCCCCAAGGGGCAGCCGAGCGTGCGCGTCTTCAATCCCGATCTGCCGGGGGCGGCCATCACCGTCATCGAGGCGGTGAACGACGACATGGCCTTCCTGTTTGACTCGGTCGCCGGCGAGCTGGCCGACCGCGGGTTGGTGGTGAAGCTCGCCGCCCACCCCATCCTGCATGTGGAGCGGGACGGCGACGGCACGGTGCGCGGCCTGGAGCCCCCCGGCCCCCGGGGCCTGTCGGAGGAGAACCGCGAAAGCCTCATCCACATCCACGTCGCCGCCATCGACGAGACCGCGGCGGCGGAGCTGAAGGCGGGACTGGACCGAACCCTCGCCGACGTGCGCGCCGCCAATCTCGATTTCTCCGCCATGCGCAAGCAGGTGAAGAGCCTTTCGAAGGGCTACCGGCGCGAGAAGCGGCCCTATGGCGACGACGCCCGCGAGGAAGCCGCCGACGTGCTCGAATGGCTGACCGAGGACAATTTCATCTTCCTCGGCCTGCGCCACTACGAGCTGAGCGAGGATGGCCTGAAGGCGGAGGCCAACAGCGGCCTCGGCATCCTGCGCAATCCCGACGTCCACGAACTGCGCCTCGGCGATGCGCCGGTGGTGACGACGCCGGAAATCCGCGCCTTCCTGGAAGGCCCCACCCCGCTCCTCTTCACCAAGGCCAGCCTGCGCTCGCGGGTGCACCGGCGGGATGTGATGGACTATGTGGGCATCAAGGCCCACGACGAGAAAGGCCGGCTCATCGGCGAGGTGCGCCTCATCGGCCTGTTCGCCTCCACCGCCTACACTCATTCCCTGCGCGAGATCCCCTATCTGCGCCTCAAGGCGGATTCGGTCATCCGCGGCGCCGGGCTGGAGCCGGACAGCCACTCCGCCCGCGCGCTCTCCACCGTGCTGGAGACCTATCCGCGCGACGACCTGTTCCAGATCGACGTGCCGACGCTGCTCGGCCACGCCCGCGAGATCCTCTCGCTCTATGACCGGCCGCGCCTGAAGGTGCTGGCGCGGGCCGACCGGTTCGACCGCTTCGTCTCCGTGCTCACCTTCCTGCCGCGCGAGCGGTTCGATGCGCAGGTGCGCGACCGGGTGGGCGCCATCCTCGAAAAGTCCTACGGCGGAACGGTCACGTCCTTCGAGCAGGCGTTCGTCGCCGGCCTGCCGCTCACGCGCGTGCATTACGACATCGGCCGCACCGAGGGGCGCATCCCGGAGGTGGACAAGGGGGAGCTGGAACGGGCGGTGGCGGACGCCATCCTCACCTGGCGCGACCGCCTTTCGGCCGCCGTGTCGGCGCTGCCCGGCATGACCAGCACCGACGCGGTTCGCCTCGCCCGCCGCTACGTGGAGGCGTTCGATCCCGGCTACCGCGCGGCCTACGGCGTGCCCACGGCGCTCGCCGACATCGAGCTGCTGGAGCGCCTCTCCGAGGAGCGGCCTGTCGCCCTCGATTTCTACCGCCGGGAAGGCGACGACGACCGGCGCATCGCCCTGCGCCTCCTCTCGTTCGGTGCTCCCCTCCCGTTGGCGGCGCGGGTGCCCATGCTGGAGAACATGGGCCTCAAGGCCATCAATGAACGCACCTTCCGCATCGAGCCCGCCGGCGGCCCCAAGAGCTGGGTCCACGACATGTCGCTGGAGCGGGCGGATGGCGGCACCATCTCGGTGGAGGGCTCGGCCGTCCGCCTTGAGGATTGCCTCAACGCCGTGCTGCGCGGCGCGGCGGAGAATGACGGCTACAACGCCCTCGTGCTCGATGCCGCCCTCGACTTCCGGGAGGCGGCGTTGGTGCGTGCGCTCGGCCACTATCTCAGGCAGGCGGGCATCCCCTTCTCGCAGGACTACATCTGGCAGACGCTGAACCGCCACGGCCGCCTCGCCCGCGCCATCGTCGGCCTGTTCCACGCCCGCTTCGATCCGGCGCAGGAGACTTCCGCCGAGGCGCGCGCCTCTCGGGAAGCGCCGCTGCGCGACGCCATCGACGAAGCCCTCGCCGAGGTGTCCAGCCTCGACGAAGACCGCATCCTGCGCCGCTTCGTGAACCTCGTGGATGCGGCCCTGCGCACCACCTATTACCAGAAGGATGCGCAGGGCCGCCTGCGCGAGCCCATCGCCATCAAGTTCGAGAGCGCGAGGGTGGAGGGCCTGCCCCTGCCCCGCCCGCTCTACGAGGTGTTCGTCTATTCGCCCCGCGTGGAGGGCGTGCACCTGCGCTTCGGCAAGGTGGCGCGCGGCGGCCTGCGCTGGTCCGACCGGCCGCAGGATTTCCGCACCGAGATTCTCGGGCTGGTGAAGGCGCAGCAGGTGAAGAACGCGGTCATCGTGCCGGTGGGCGCCAAGGGCGGCTTCGTGCCCAAGCGCCTGCCCGTGGGCGGCTCCCGCGAGGCAGTGTTCGCCGAGGGCACGGCGGCCTATGAGGTGTTCGTCTCCTCGCTCCTCGACCTCACCGACAATCTGAAGGGCGGCGCCGTGGTGCCCCCGGCCGACACGGTGCGGCTCGACGGGGATGACCCCTATCTGGTGGTGGCGGCCGACAAGGGCACGGCCACCTTCTCCGACACCGCCAACGCCATCTCCGCCCGTCACGGCTTCTGGCTGGACGACGCGTTCGCGTCCGGCGGCTCGGTGGGCTACGACCACAAGGCCATGGGCATCACTGCCCGCGGTGCCTGGGAGGCGGTGAAGCGCCATTTCCGGGAAATGGACATCGACATCCAGACGACGCCCGTCACCGTGGCCGGCGTGGGCGACATGTCGGGCGACGTGTTCGGCAACGGCATGCTGCTGTCGTCGGCGCTGAAGCTGGTGGCGGCGTTCGACCACCGCCACATCTTCCTTGATCCCGAGCCGGACCCGGCGCGCGCCTTCGCCGAGCGGCGGCGCCTGTTCGACCTGCCCCGCTCCTCCTGGGCCGATTACGACGCCTCCCTGATCTCCAAGGGCGGCGGCATCTTCCCGCGCAGCGCCAAGAGCATCGACCTCTCCGAGGAGGTCCGCGCGCTGCTGCGGTTCCCAAAGGCGAGCGCCACCCCGGCGGAGCTGATCAACGCCATCCTGAAGGCGCCGGTGGACCTGCTGTTCTTCGGCGGCATCGGCACCTATGTGCGCGCCTCCGCCGAGACCGACGCCCAGGCCGGCGACCGCGCCAACGACGCGGTGCGCATCGCCGCCGCCGACCTCAATGCCAAGGTCATCGGCGAGGGCGCCAACCTCGGCATGACCCAGCGCGGGCGCATCGAGGCGGCGCGCAAGGGCGTGCGGCTCAACACCGACGCCATCGACAATTCCGCTGGTGTGAACACCTCCGACGTGGAGGTGAACATCAAGATCGCGCTCGCCAAACCGCTGGAGATGGGCGACCTCAGCGTGCCGGACCGGGCGGCGCTGCTGAAGCAGATGACGGATGAGGTGGCGCGCCTCGTCCTCGTCAACAATTACGACCAGACCCTCGCTCTGTCCCTCGCCGAGCTGAAGGGCGCGGACGACCTCGCCTTCCAGCAACGCCTGATGCAAATGCTGGAGGCACGCGGCGAACTCGACCGTGCGGTGGAGTTCCTGCCCTCCGATGCCGAGATCGCCGACCGCCGCTCGCGCGGGGAGCATCTCACCCGGCCCGAGCTGGCGGTGCTGCTCGCCTATGCCAAGCTCGCATTAAAGGACGACCTCGTCGGTTCCAGCGTGCCGGACGACGCCTATCTCTCCGGCGAATTGGTCCACTACTTCCCGCACGAACTGCAGGACCGCTATCCCCACGCCATCGAGACCCACCGCCTCCATCGGGAGATCATCGCGACGGGCCTCGCCAACGCCATCGTCAACCAGGGCGGCCCCTCCGCCATGGCCCGCATCTCCGACCAGACGGGCGGGGACGCCGCCTCCATCGCCCGCGCCTTCGCGGCGGTGCGCGACAGCTATCACCTGCCGGAACTCACCGCCGCCATCGACGCGCTGGACAACAAGGTGGACGGGCACGTCCAGCTCCAGCTCTATGCGGCGGTGCAGGACCTGATGGTGGGACGCACCATCTGGTTCCTTGGCAACGTCTCGTTCGCGGACGGCATCGCCGGCGTGGTCGAGCGCTACCGCAGCGGGGTCGCGGCGGTCGCCGCCGCGCTCGACGAGAGCCTGCCCGAGGCCTGGCGCAAGGACCGCGCCGGGCGCGTGGCCGATCTCGTCGCCCAGCGGGTGCCGGAGGAGCTGGCCCGCCGCATTGCTTCCATGCCGGCGCTGGCGGCGGCGTCCGACATCGCGCTCATCGCCGAGACCACCGGCAAGGCCATCCCCAGCGCGGCCAGCACCTTCTTCGCTGCCGGCCGCTACTTCGCCATCGACGACCTGCTCACCCAGGCGCGTAGCATCATGGCGCCGGACTATTACGACCGGCTGGCGCTGGACCGCTCGCTGGCGCAGCTCGAGACGTTCCTGCGCCGCATCACCGAAGCGATGCTGGCGGAGGGCATCTCCGGCGAAGCCGCGGTAGACGCCTATGTGGCCCGCCGCCGCGAGGAGGTGGAGCGCATGCGCCGCACGGTGCGCGACATCGCCCAGTCCGGCCTCAGCCTCTCCAAGCTGACGCTGGCCGCGAGCCTGCTGGGCGATCTGGTGAAGGCCTGAAGGGGGCGCTCCCCTTCAGGCCGCTCCCGCCCGCGCCGGGACCAGTGCGGGAGCGGAAGGCCCCGACGCGGGCGCGTCCACCTGCGCCGCCTCCACCGCGCCCCTCACGGTGGACACTGCCGCCGCCTCGCCCTGAAGCACGGGTGGCGGTCCCTCGGCCATGAAATCGGCCACCACCACGCGCCGGCCTGTGCGGTCGCGGGTGAGGCTGCGGATGGTGTAGCGGCGGTGCGCGGGCGTCGCGGGGGAGAGATAGGCGAGGACGACCATCCCGGCCTGTCCCGCCGCCAGCCGCCGGGCGCTGCCGGGTGCGGTCGCCTCGGCCGCGACGCCATCGGCCGTCAGCCGGTAGACCAGAAGCTGCGCCGCCGCTTCATCAAGGACCGAGCGGGCGGGAAGCACCAGCACGGAGGGGCCTTCCGGCCGCGGACGGCCATCGTCGGCCCCCTCCCCGTCGGCCGCGACCTTCTCCTCGGACGCCGGCAGATGCTCGAGGAGATCGGCGAGGGTGTCGCGAATGCGGGCCTGACGCTCGGCATCGAGAGCCCCCCGCGCGGCATCGCGCTGGGCCAGCTTCAGCGCCGGCAGAACCACGCCGTCGCAATAGGCGTCGAGATCGGTCTGGCGCAGGACATCCTCGGCGGATGCGGCGGCTTCTACGGGGTCGCCCGCCAGCAGGCGCTGGTAGAGAAGTTCGCTGTCCGAAAGCGGCGGCCGGTCGCCCAGGGCGACGTCCAGGAATTCGAGGCTCTCCACATGACGCCCGAGCACCACCAGGCACAAGGTGAGCGGCGTTGAGAGCAGAAGCCCGATGGGGCCCCAAAGCCAGGTCCAGAAGGTGGCGGCGGCGATCACCGCCACCGGCGACAGGCCGGTGGAGCGGCCATAGAGCAATGGCTCGATGACGTGCCCCACCAGCGGCTCCACCACGATGAACAGCACGGCCGCCGACAGAACCATGGTCCAGCCGGGGTCCACCGCCAGCGCGAAGCCGATGGGCAATGCAGCGGCCACCGCTGCCCCCACATAGGGCACGAAGCGCAGCACCGCGGCGGCGATACCGAACAAAAGCGGGCTCGGCACGCCGATGAGCCACAGGCCGAGGCCGATCACCGTGCCGAACGCGGCATTCAGCGCCACCTGGGTCAGGAAGAAGCGCGACAGCCGTCGCCCCGCATCATCCAGCGCCGCCGTGGTGCGCTGGATGTCGTGGGCGCCGGCGAGGCGCACAAAGCGGTTTCTGAGATCTTCGCGCTGGAGCAGGATGAACAGCACGAAGATGAAGATGATGCCGAGCGTCGCGAGCGGGTGCAGCAGCGGCGCCATCACGGCGGAGAGGGTGCCGAGTGTGCCCGGCGGCGGCTCGCGGATTTCCACCGGCAGCGGCCGCCCGCCGGTCGCGAAGGGCCCGCCTTCCTCGCTCACGGCTTTGGCCGGGTCCGGCGCCTCAAGTTCCCGGCCGAGGTCCTGGATCATGTCCATGGTCCGCTCGAAGGTGCCGGAACCGCCGGTCGCCTCCTTCACGGAGCGGATCTTCTCGCTGAGGTTCAGCCGGTATTTCGGCAGCTCGGCCACGAGATCGGAGGTCTGGAGCGCAATCACGGAGCCCAGCGCCAGCAGGCCGAGGAAGGTGGCGATCACCACCACCACCGCCGCGGCCGTCCGCGGCACCTTCACCCGCCGCAACACCAGGATCACCGGCGCCAGCACGAAGGACAGGAGGATGGCCACCGCGATGGGCACGAACACGTCGCGCCCCACATAGAGCACGGTCACGATGGCGATGGCGGTGAAGAAGGCGAGCAGCCGGTCCCGTCCGGGCAGATCGGCGCCTCTGGCCGGGCCGGACAACGACGGATCCTGTGACTGCAGCATCGCCGCCTCTCCCCAATCAGGCGCCCGCGGCGCCGAACACGGCATTAACGCTGCGGCGTGGCAGTTGATCCATAGGAATGCAGAGGGATCGGAACGAGGGGCTCCACAGTGGCGTTCAGGGGACGGATGTCCGCAGGGAGCAGCGAAGCGCCATGTACATCTACAAGGTGGTCTGGCGGGCCTCAGGCGAGGAGGAACCGCTGCACGTGCGTGACAAGCGCCCACCCAAGGCCATCGCCCGCGATCTCGTCAAGGACGGCTACCTCGTGACCGAGGCGGTCGTCGTGCGCGCCGCCTCCTCCGCCTTCAAGGACGAGGACGGCCATGCGGTGCAGGAGGAGTTCTTCTCCGCCGCGCCCGTGGGCGCCGCCGTGCTGGTCGCATCCGCGATCGCCGCGCTGGTGGAGCATGTGGTGCCGGCCGGGGCAGAGCCCATGCCCGACTTTCCGGCCTGAGGTTTCGCGTCGGAGACGGTTTCCCTCGGGCGCGGCGACTGCCATGGTGCGGCATCACTCGCCAGATTGCGGATTTGCCCTTGCCCTCCTCCCGGCCTGCCTCCCGCCTCCCGCGCCGGGCCGTGGTCGGCTGGATCCTGTTCGATCCCGCCTGCCAGCCCTATTTCACCCTCATCACCACCTTCATCTTCGCGCCCTACTTCGCCTCCGCCGTGGCCCCGACACCGGCCGAGGGGCAGAGCCTGTGGGGTTTCGCCACCGGGGCGGCGGGGCTCATCATCGCCATCTGTTCCCCCATCCTCGGCGCAGTGGCCGACGCCTCCGGCCGGCGCAAGCCGTGGATCGCGGTGTTCGGCCTGATGCTGATGACGGGATCGGCGCTGCTGTGGTTCGCGGTGCCCGGCGACACGGCGCGCATCCCGCTGGTGCTCGCGGCCTTCGCCATCGGTACCATCGGCGTCGAGTTCGCCACCGTCTTCAACAACGCCATCATGCCGGACCTCGTGCCGCCGGAGCGGCTGGGCCGGCTCTCCGGCACCGGCTGGGCGGCGGGCTATTTTGGCGGGCTGGTGTCGCTGGCGCTGATGCTCGGCTTCTTCTCCACCGCGCCGGACACCGGCCTCACCCTCATCGGCCGGCCGCCGGCGCTCGGGCTCGACGCGGCGACCCGCGAGGGCGACCGCTTCTCGGGGCCGCTCACGGCCGTGTGGTTCGCGGTGCTGGTGCTGCCCATGTTCCTGTTCGTGCCCGACCGCAAGAAGGGCCTGCCGCTGCGCGAGGCGGTGCGCAAGGGCCTCACGGAAATCCGCGGGCTGGTGCCGAAGCTGAGGACGCGCCCGGCGCTCGCCCGCTTCCTCCTCGCCAACATGATCTATGCCGACGGCCTCGTCGCCCTGTTCGCCTTCGGCGGCATTTATGCCGCCGGCACCTTCGGCTGGGGCTCCATCGAGATCGGCATCTTCGGCATCCTGCTCACCCTCACCGGCACGGCCGGGGCGCTGGCGGGGGGCTGGCTTGACGATGCCTTCGGCCCGCGCCTCGTCATCCTCGGCGCGCTCCTCGGGCTGCTGGTCGCCTGCATCGGGCTGCTGTCGGTAGACCGGACATCCATCCTGTTCGGCCTTGTGCCCACGGCGCCGGGAACCGGCCTCTACGGCACGGTGCCGGAGAAGGTCTATGTGGGCCTCGGGCTTCTCATCGGCGCCGTCGCCGGTCCGCTCCAGGCGGCCTCGCGCACCCTTCTGGTGCGCCTCGCCCCGCCGGAGAACATCGGCGAGTGCTTCGGCCTGTTTGCGCTCTCCGGCAAGATCACCTCGTTCGCCGCGCCGACCTCGGTGGCGATCGTCACCGCCCTGACGCAGAGCCAGCGGGCGGGGGTGGCGGTGCTGGTCGCCTTCTTTGGAACGGGCGTGGTGCTGATTGCAGGGTTGCGCACGCCCTTGCGGCAGGACGGCGGACGGGCGAAGGATGGACCACACACAGCGAGCCAGACGCGCCGGGAGTGACCCCCATGACCATCCGCTCCATCCGCTTCGATCCTTCCCCGCCGCTGAAGCCCGATGCCGCCACGACCGTGCATGAATGGTATCAGGATCGCACCGGCGCCTTTTCGGCGGGGTTCTGGGCCTCGGCACCGTCGGAGATCGAGGTGAGCTATGACGAGGACGAGTTCTGCGTCCTCGTGGAAGGCACCGTCGAGCTGACGGACGCTTCGGGCCATACGGAAACCTTCCATGCCGGCCAGTCCTTCGTCATCCCCTCGGGCTTCAAGGGGGTGTGGAAGAGCGTGACCGCGGTCCGCAAGTTCTACGTCGTGCATCTGCCCGTGGCGCCGGCCGCCGACCCCAAGGCGGCCCCCACCCTGCCGGATGCGGCCGCCGACCTCGCGGGAACCTGAACACCGCGCGGGGAACCCCGGTCCACTTGGGCCGGTTGACCTTCCGAAATGACCATCTCGGAAGGAGGCTCCAACCATGTCGATCCGGCTGCAACTCGCTGCCATGCTGTTCATGATGATCCAGGCGGTCACGTTCTTCGCCGGCCTGCTGGCGCTGCTGCTGTCGCCGCTGGGGCGCGAGGCCATGGGCCTGATGCCTTTCGTGGTGCTCGGCTCTTCGATCGTCTCCGCGCCGCTGTCGTGGTGGCTGGCGCCGCGGCTTCGGGCGCGCACTTGGCGGCGTGAGGGCACCGCCGAACTGCTCAGGTAAAGGCTCGCCTGCGGCCAAGCTCGCAATCCGGCGCGCGCGATGCCATTTTGTTCCCTTGAGCGAATCACGCGCACCGAGACCTTTTGCATTGAGACCGCCTGAATCCCCGCGCCGTCCGGGCCACGAGCCCGGTGGAGTGCCAGAGCTTCCCGGCCTGAAGCCCGGCGGCATCGCCGCGCGTGCGCGCGCCGCCATCGCCCCCGCCGGGCCGCAGGCGTCCTATCTCGCCGGCCTCAATCCGGAGCAGCGTGAGGCGGTGGAAACGCTGGACGGCCCGCTGCTGGTGCTCGCCGGCGCAGGCACGGGCAAGACACGCGTGCTCACCGCCCGCGTCGCCCATATTCTCGCCTCCGGTCGCGCCTTCCCCTCGCAGATCCTCGTGGTGACCTTCACCAACAAGGCGGCGCGGGAGATGAAGGATCGCATCCACGGCATGGTCGGCGACCAGATCGAGGGCATGCCCTGGCTCGGCACCTTCCATTCCATCGGTGTCCGCATCCTCCGGCGCCACCATGAGCTGGTGGGGCTGAAGAGCGGCTTCACCATCCTCGACACGGACGACCAGATCCGCCTGCTCAAGCAGCTCCTCGCCGCCGAGAATATCGACGAGAAGCGTTGGCCGGCGCGGCTGCTCGCCTCCACCATCGACGGCTGGAAGAACCGTGGCCTGTCCCCGAAGGACGTGCCGCCCGGAGAGGGCGCGGTCTTCGCCAACGGCAAGGGCGGCATGCTCTATGCCGCCTATCAGGACCGGCTGAAGGCGCTGAACGCGGTGGATTTCGGCGACCTGCTGCTGGAAGGCATCCGCCTGTTCCGGGAGAACCCGGACGTGCTCGCCGAATACCACCGCCGGTTCAAATACCTGCTGGTGGACGAGTATCAGGACACCAACGTCGCCCAGTATCTCTGGCTGCGCCTGCTCGCGCAGGGCTCGAAAAATGTCTGCTGCGTCGGTGACGACGACCAGTCCATCTACGGCTGGCGCGGCGCCGAGGTGGACAACATCCTCCGGTTCGAGAGCGATTTTCCCGGCGCCAAGGTCATCCGGCTGGAGCGCAACTACCGCTCCACCGGGCACATCCTCGCCTCCGCCGCCCACCTCATCGCCCACAATGAGGGGCGGCTGGGCAAGACGCTATTCTCCGAGGGCGACGAGGGCGAGCGCGTCTCCGTCACGGGGGCGTGGGATTCTGGCGAGGAGGCCCGCGCCGTCGGTGAGGAGATCGAGGCGCTGCAACGCGCCGGGCATCGCCTGTCCGAGATCGCCATCCTGGTCCGCGCCTCCTTCCAGATGCGCGAGTTCGAAGACCGTTTCGTCACGCTCGGCATGCCCTATCGCGTCATCGGCGGCCCGCGCTTCTATGAACGGGCGGAAATCCGCGATGCGCTGGCCTATCTGCGCTGCGTGAACTCCACCGCCGACGATCTCGCCTTCGAGCGCATCGTGAACGTGCCCAAGCGCGGCATCGGCGATGCCACGGTGAAGCAGATCCATGATGTCGCCCGCGCCGCCGGCGTGCCGCTGCAGGAAGCCGCGCGTGTGCTGACCGAGAGCGAGGAGCTGAAGCCCAAGGTGCGCGGCACCCTGCGTGGGCTCATCCAGGCGTTCGAGCGCTGGCGCGAGCAGGCCCGCGTCATGACCCACACCGAGATCGCCGAGATCGTCCTCGACGAGAGCGGCTATACCGAGATGTGGCAGAAGGACCGCTCCGCCGAGGCCGCCGGGCGGCTGGAAAACCTCAAGGAACTCGTGCGCTCCATGGAGCCCTTCGAGAACCTCTCCGGCTTCCTCGAGCACATCTCCCTGGTGATGGACGTGGACAACGGCGCCGGCGAGGATGCGGTGCAGGTGATGACGCTGCATTCCGCCAAGGGGCTGGAATTCGACACCGTCTTCCTGCCCGGCTGGGAAGAAGGCCTGTTCCCCCACCAGCGCGCGCTGGACGATCAGGGCAAGGCTGGCCTCGAGGAAGAGCGCCGGCTCGCCTACGTGGGCATCACCCGCGCCCGTGCCTCGGCCCGCATCTGGTTCGCCTCCAACCGGCGCATCCACGGCATGTGGAATTCCACGGTGCCCTCCCGCTTCCTTGACGAACTGCCCGACGCCCATGTGCAGGTGGAGGAAAGCCGCGGCGGCATGGGGTGGGGCGGCTCGTCCTATGGTGGCGGCGGCAGCTACGGCCAGAGCCGGTTCGACCGGGCAGAGCCCTTCGCTGCCTCCTCTTATTCCACACCCGGCTGGCAGCGGGCCCAGACCCAGCGTGGCCGCACGGACAGCGGCGGGAGCGGCGGCGGCCGGGGCGGCTTCTCCGAGCGCGGCGGGCGCTACGATGCCGGTGCTTCGGCGCGGCGCGGACCGATGGTGATCGAGGGCACGCTGGTGGCCTCGTCTTCCGCCCCCTCCTCCGCCTTCAAGCGGGGCGAGCGGGTGTTCCACATCAAGTTCGGATATGGCGAAATCACGGGCATCGACGGCAACAAGCTGACCGTGCAGTTCGACAAGGCGGGCGAGAAACGGGTGGTGGATACCTTCGTCGAAAAGGCCTGACGCAATATTTGCGGGCGACGACGGGTGGCGTGTCGGTCCGTCGGGGCGGCCCCTCATCTTCGCCCTGATCTTCCCCTAGCGTCGCCCGCGCCGCAGATTTCAGATCGATGATCGCACTCAACATCCTCCTGCTCGGCGCCGAAATGCTGGTGTATTTCGGCGCCATGCTCGCGCTGTTCCGCCTGCGCGGAACGCTGGGCATCGGCGTGTTCTTCTGCGCGCTGGGCTCGCTCCATTTCATGGAGACGTATCTCGCCGCCGCCTATTACGTGCAATTGCCGTTCGGCGTCTCGCTCTCGCCCGGCTCTGTGGTATTATTTTCCGGAAAACTGGCACTTCTGCTGCTCGTGTACATTCGCGAGGACGCGCTGGTGGCGCGCCAGCCCATCTATGGGCTCTTCCTCGGCAATCTGGTGCTGCTGGCGCTGGTCTTCCTGCTGCGCCAGCACAACGTGGTGCCGGCTCCCGGCGCGCCGGCGGACATCACGTTCATGGACCAGCTGGGCGCGCTGGCGGTGTGGAGCACGCTGCTGCTCTTCATCGATTCCATTGCCATGATCCTCGTCTACGAGCGCCTGTCGTCCCGGGCGAAGCGGTATCCGGTGACAGTCATCTGGGCGACGCTGGCGCTGGTGCTCACCTTCGATCAGGTCGGCTTTTTCGGCGTGCTGCATTTCGCGCTCGATGTGCCGCTGTCGGCGGGCATCGGCGGCTGGGTCGGCAAGCTGATGGCGGCGGGCTTCTATGCCCTGATGCTCGCGCTCTATCTCGACCGCTTCGAAATGGCCGGAGATCCGCTGCGCCCGCGCATCGCCGATGTGTTCGACACCCTCACCTACCGCCAGCGCTACGAGCAGCTGGAGGTGACGTCCCGGCTCGATCCGCTCACCGGCGTCCTCCACCGCGGCCAGCTGGAGCCGCTGGGCCGCGACCTCGTGGCCATCGCCCGCAAGACCGGCCGGCCCATGAGCCTGCTGCTGGTGGACGTGGACGACTACAAGGAGGTCAACGATCTCCACGGCCATGCCACCGGCGACGCGGTGCTGCGGCAGCTGGCGGGCGCCATCTCCGAGAGCCTTCGGCAGTCGGACCATGTGGTGCGCTATGGCGGCGACGAATTCGCCGTGCTGGCGCCGGGCGTGTCCCACGTCGCGGCGGTGGCTCTCGCCCGGATGCTCAACGAAAGCGTCACGGGGCTGACGCTGCCCGACGGGGTGCGGCAGCAGACCCTGTCCATCGGCGTCGCCACGCTGCCGGAGGACGGCCAGACCTTGACGGCACTGCTCGAAGCGGCCGACAAGCGCCTCTACGCGGCCAAGGCCGCCGGGCGCAACCGCGTGACGGGAGCGACGGGCGACGGCGGCCACAGCGACAACGGATGACGTTTTCCCCATGCTCGAAGGCCTCCCCCCCAACGACGCCACCCATGTGATGCGGGTCGAGGCGCCCCGCCGGCAGGCGCAGCGCATCGCCGACCTGATCTCGGAAACATTCGACCCCGCAGAGGTGGCGGTGGCCAATTTCGAGCGGACGGACGACGACTGGGTCGTGGAGGTCTATGCGGGCTCCGCCTTCGATCCGGAGATGCTGCTCGAACTGGTGGAGATCGCGGCCGGCCCGGAGATGGCCGCCGCCGTCACGTTCGGCGAGATCGAGCAGAAGGATTGGGTGGCCGCGAGCCTGGAAGGCCTAGCCCCCGTGGCCGTCGGCCCGGTGGTTGTGCATGGCTCGCATGATCGCGGCCGGGTGGGGCCGAACCGCATCGGCATCGAGATCGAGGCGGCGCTGGCCTTCGGCACCGGCCACCACGGCACCACGCAGGGCTGCCTGCACGCCATCGTCAACGCCGCGCGCAAGGGACGCCCGCAGCGCGTGCTGGACGTGGGCACGGGCACGGGCGTGCTTGCCATCGCGGCCGAGCGGCTGTTTCACACCGAGATCGTGGGAAGCGATATCGACATCATCGCCGTGCGTACGGCGAGAGCGAATGCGGCGGCCAACAAGGCGCCGGGTGTACGCATGGTCCATGCGGCCGGCGCCGGGGCGCGAGCGATCCGCATCCATGGACCCTACGATTTGATTCTGGCCAACATCCTGCTGCCGCCGCTAAAGCGGCTGGCGCGCCCGCTCGCCTCCCTGCTGGCGCCGGGAGGACGCATCGTCCTGTCGGGATTGCTCACCGCGCAGGTTCCGGCCGCTCTGGCGGCCTATCGCGCGCAGGGGCTGCACCTCGTCAACCAGCGGCATATCGAGGGCTGGGCCACCCTGACCCTCGCCGCGCGGTCGGATCGGCCGCGCGGATGAGGGGTCCTACATAGAGAGTGTCAGTTCAGCGGGTCACGCCCGTTGAGCTGCACGTAGCGGGACAGCTCGCGCTCGGCCTGTTCCATGCGAGCGGCGATGATGGCGCCCATCAGGCGGGCGAAGAAGCCCTTGCCGGCGGTCTTGCCGGCCGCAGCCTTGCCAGCCTTGGGGGCGGCAGCGCGGGTGTCACGGGAAAGGGTGTCGGGAGAAAAGGTAACGGCGCTCATGGAGGCCTCCTGCACTGGCCCTACGGGGCTTTATCGCAGTGCAATATATGCCTCTGTGCAGCGCACCAGAACTACGGGCTTGGCATGCCAGATCTGCGCGGAGCGCACGGTAAAGGCATGGTTGCCGATTAGGCAGTTCACCGACCATGCCCCCAAAAGAGAAAGGCGGCCGGGCGCGATCGCCTCAGCCGCCATCGGCGCACAGCGCCGCGAGAACCGCGATGGACGCAAGGACCATGGTGGTCTCGAAAGTCGCGCCTCAGGAGCGCGACGGCATGGACACCTTGCGGCCCACGCCGTTCAGCGGCGGCAGGCCGGCATGGGCGGCGCGCATGGTGGCGATCCGCTCGAGCACGTCATCCGGGAACGGCACCACGCGCCGCGAGCCGAGATCCACATGCAGCGTGATCTGCTCCGACGTGGCGGATACCCAGCCATCGGTGGCATGATGCAGCGACTGGAAGAGGTGCAACCTCTTCTCGTCATAGTCGAGCAGCCGCATGGTCACGCGCACCGGCGAATCGGGGGCCAGTTCGCGTTCGTAGCGGATGTGGGATTCGCCGGTGAAGAAAGAGGCGCGACGCGCCCGGGCGTAGGACGGTCCCAGCCCGAGCAGGCCGAGCGCCTCGTCGAGCGCCCGGTCGAAGATGAGCGTGTAATAGGCCACGTTGAGGTGGCCGTTATAATCGATCCAGTTGGTCTCCACCTTCATGGAGGAGGACACGAACGGGGCAAAGAACACGGGTTCAAAGTCGATTCGGTCGAGCATGGCCGCCTCGCTTCGCTGGTTGCAGATTTTGCCGCTTGTGGAAGCACTGTGCCGTGCTAGGAGGCATCCGTCACCCTGAAATCGCGCCCCGGACAGAATCATAAAAGTCACTGTCAAGTCGAAACTGTTCCTAAAACGGTTCAATCCACTTTCGCGTCATCCGGGCGCCGCTCGCCTGGCGCAGACAAAGGTTAAGGATTTGTAAATGGTTGCCGCAGCCGCGAAATCCGACAGTGCAATGCCCGATCGCATCGCCCAGGCGGTGCAGCGCCTACAGGCCGCACTGGATCACAAGGTCGTTACGAATCGCTCGGTGCGGGAACAGCACGCGAACGTGACGACCTACCTGCCCAACGAGCCCGCGGACGCCGTTGTTTTCGCTGAATGCACGGAAGATGTGCAGGCCGTGGTCCGCGTCTGCGACGAGCTGTCGGTGCCGGTTATCGCGTGGGGCGCGGGCACCTCGCTGGAGGGCCATGTGAACGCCCCCTTCGGCGGCATCTGCATCGACCTCTCGCGCATGAACCGCATCCTGGCCGTCAACACGGCCGACCTCGACTGCGTGATCGAACCCGGCGTCACCCGCAAGCGGCTCAACGAGGAACTGCGCGACCAGGGCCTGTTCTTCCCGCTCGATCCCGGCGCCGACGCCTCGCTGGGCGGCATGGTCTCCACCCGCTGCTCGGGCACCAATGCGGTGCGTTACGGCACCATGAAGGACAACGTGCTGTCCCTGAAGGTGGTGACGCCCACCGGCGAAATCCTCACCACCGCCACCCGCGCGCGCAAATCCTCCGCCGGCTACGACCTCACCCGCCTCTACGTCGGCGCCGAGGGCACGCTCGGCATCGTCACCGAGATCACGCTGAAGCTCTACGGCATCCCGGAGGCGGTCTCCGCCGCCGTCTGCCCCTTTCCCAGCATCGAGGCCGCCTGCAACACGGTGATCGCCACCATCCAGAGCGGCATCCCGGTGGCGCGCATCGAGCTTCTGGACGAGGAGCAGGTGAAGGCCTCCAATGCCTACGCCAAGCTCACGCTGGCCGAGACGCCCACCCTCTTCCTCGAATTCCACGGCACGGAAGCGAGCGTCCACGAGCAGGCGGATCGCTTCGGCGAGCTGGCGGCGGAATATGGCGGCGGCCCCTCGGTGTTCGCGGTGAAGCCGGAGGAGCGCACCAGGCTCTGGCAGGCGCGGCACGATGCCTATTGGTCCGTCCTGCCGATGCGGCCGGGCGCCAAGGCGGTGGCCACCGACGTGTGCGTGCCCATCTCCAGCCTCGCCGAGTGCGTGATGGAGACCAAGCGCGACATCGTGGAAATGGGCCTCATCGCCCCCATCGTCGGCCATGTGGGCGACGGCAATTTCCACACCACGCTGATGGTGAACGTGGACGACCCGGAAGACCTCGCCAAGGCCAAGCACTACATGAAGCGGCTGGTGGAGCGCGCCCTCGCCATGGGCGGTACCTCCACCGGCGAGCACGGCGTCGGCCAGGGGAAGATGAAATACATGGAGGGCGAGCACGGCGCCGCGGCGCTGGAGGCCATGCGCGCGATCAAGCGGGCGCTCGACCCCAAAAACATCATGAATCCGGGAAAGATCGTCGCGATCTGATCGCAATCCCTGCGCATAGGGTTAAGCGTCCCTTTTCGATCGGGGCCTCATCGGGAGACGCGTGTGCAGGGCATTCTCATCAGCCTCGCCTCGGCCATAGTCCTCGCCATCAGCGCGGCCTTCGCCGCGCCGTTCGTGGTGGACTGGAACCAGTGGCGCGGCACGTTCGAGACCGAGATGGGCCGCACGCTGGGCCTGCCCGTGGTGATCCGCGGCTCCATCGAGGCGGAGATCCTGCCCGCCCCCCGCATCGTGCTGCGCGACGTGACCCTCGGCGACGTGGTGTCCACCGGCGGCACGGTGAAGGAACTGACCGCCGAGCTCTCCCTCGGCGCCCTGATGCGCGGCGACATCCAGGCCACCGGCGTCACCCTGCGCAAGCCGCAGATCCGCGTGGTGCTGGACAGTGCCGGCCGCGTCGCCATGCCCACCGGCACCGGGCGGGCGGCGGAACTCTCCATCGCCCGGCTGGAGGTGGAAGACGGCAGCCTCGATCTGCTCGACCGCGCCTCGGACCACCGCGTCAGCATCGATGACGTCGACCTCAAGGGTGAGGCGCGCTCCCTCTCCGGCCCGTTCCGGCTGGATGGAGAGGTGCAGGCCGGCACAGCGCGGTTCGCCGTGCGCTCCACCCTCGGCAAGATCGGCGATGACGGCGCCGGCAAGCTGCGCATCGTGCTGGACGGGCGCACCCGCCCGTTTGCCCTCGATCTCGACGGCAGCCTCAACGTGGCCGGCGCCAAGCCGCGTTTCGACGGCCGCGCCACCCTCTCCCGCCATAGTGACGGGGCGGAGGCGTGGCAGCTCTCCGGCACGCTGAAGGCGAGCCCGGAAGCGGTGCTGGCGGAAAGCCTCGATCTGGCGCTGGGCGGCTCGGCCACCCCGGCGCAGCTCACCGGCTCCGCGCGCCTCGCCCTCGGCCGCGCCATTGGCCTTGATGCGGTGCTGAATGCCCGCAGCCTCGACATCGACGCCGTGCGGGCAGCCACCGGCACCAAGGATGCGGACGCCGGCAGCGGCAGCCCGGCCGCTTCGCTTGCCCGCTTCCTCGGCGGCGTCGCGGCCCTGCCCGCGCCGGACATCGCCTCGCGCATCGGTCTTTCCGTGGAGCAACTGGTGCTCGGTGGCACCATGGTGCGCGATGTGCGGGCCGACATCTCCGGCTCCGCCGCCGGCTGGCGGGTGGACAGCGCCGAGGCGCAGCTGCCCGGCAAGGCGTCGCTGCGCCTCTCCGGCATGCCGACCCGCGCCAATGGCGGCGGCGGCTTCGACGGCAACGTCTCCTTCTCCGCCGATGACCCAGCCGTCTTCCTGCGCTGGGCCGCCCCCACCGCGCCGCGCGATTATGTGGCGGCAGCGAAGGGGCCGGTGCGCATCTCCGGCCGCGTCACCGCCGGTCCGTCGCGCATCGCGGTGGACATGCTGGACGCCACCTTCGCCGCCAGCCGCGTGCGCGGCTCGGCCTCGGCCGCGCTGCCGGACAACGCGCCGCCCAAGCTCGACCTGCGCCTGTCGCTGGACGGCTTCGACCTCGACCCGCTGATCGCCGCCGTGCAGACCGCCTCCGCCGCCGTGGGCGGGGGCGCGGACGGGCAGGTGGCCATCGACGGGCGGAACCTCACCCTGTCCGGCCTGCCGCTGCGCGGCCTGAACCTCGAAGGCTCCGCCACCGGCGGCAACTGGCGCCTCGCCCGCATGGTGATGGACGATTTCGCCGGTCTGCGCGTCGAGGGCGCCGGGCGCATGGAGAATTTCTCCACCACCCCGCGCGGCGAATTCAACATCACCGCCTCCGGCGCCAGGGCCGACGGGCTCGTGCCCGTGGCGCGGCTTCTGGCTGGTGAGGAAACGGCGCAGGTCATCGGCAACCTCCTGCCCATCGCCTCCCCGGTGAAGCTCAACAGCACCGTGGTCTGGGGCGAGGCCGGCGGGCGCAATGTCACCATCGCCGGCACCCTGGGGCAGATCTCCGGCGACGTCGCCTTCGCCCGCACCACTGCCGGCGTGCCGCTGCGCATCGCCCTGAAGGCGGACGCGACGGACGGAGGCCGCGCGCTCGCCGCCCTCGGCGTGGACGGGCTCGGACAAAGGCTCGGCCCGGCCCGGGTGGAACTCTCCGTCGACCCGCTGACGCAGGACGAGGCGCAGGTGCGCGGCCGCATCACGGTGGCCGACCTCACGGCGCAGGCGCAGGGCACGGCCCGCCTGTCCGGCGGCAGCATCGAGCCCAATCTCAGCATGCGCCTCGACGGCGCCGACCTCGGCCGGCTGCTGCCGCAGGCCTCCGCCGCCGTGGAAGGGCCAGTGCCCACCGCCCTCGCCTTCACCCTTTCCCGCCGCGCCGGTGCGTGGCGCCTCGGCGAGCTGACCGGTTCGCTGGCGGCGGCGCCCGTCTCCGGCAGCGTGGAGTTCGAGCCCGGCGCGGTGCCGCGCCTCTCCGGCAAGCTGGCCTTCGATACCCTCTCGGTCCCGCGCATCCTCGGCATGTTCGCCGCCCGTGCCGGGGCGGAGAGCGGGCCGGCCGGCCTGTGGAACACCGCTCGGCTCGCGCCGGCAGCGGCGGGCGGTATCGGCCTCAATCTGGAACTTTCCGCCGGGCGCATTGCCGCGCTCGGCCCCTATGCGCTGGACAAGGGCCGCGTCGTGCTGGTCAGCGACGGCACGGATTTCGACCTGCGCGACCTCTCCGGCAGCCTCGGCGGCGGGCGGGTCGCCGCCTCGCTCCGGCTGAAGCGGCAGAACGACCTCCTCCAGGCCGACGGCCGCCTCGTGCTGGAGCAGGTGGACGCAAGCGCCCTCATCGCCCCTAGTGGCGCCCGCACCCCGCCCAAGGGACGCGTGAACCTGCTGCTCGATCTCGGCGGCTCGGGCCGCAGTGTGCAGACCATCGTGCAGAGTCTCTCCGGGCAGGGCACCCTCGGCGTGCGCGACCTCGTGATCGAGAATGCCAGCCCCGCCGCCCTCGACGCGGTTCTGGCCGAGGCCGCCCCCCTCTCGCCGCCGCCTGATGAGCGCCGTACGGCGCAGATGCTGGATCGCGCGCTGGCCAAGGGGCCGCTCAAGCTCGCCTTCGTGGAATCGACGCTGGGCGTGGTGAACGGCGTCGCCCGCCTTTCCCCCGCCCGCACCACGGCGGACACTGTGCGCGTCGGCCTCTCCGGCAGCCTCGACCTGTCGCGGCTGGTCCTCGATGCCGGCATGGACCTCGAAGGTGCCGAGAGTGCTGGCGGCGTGCCCAGCGGCGCCATCTCCTGGCGCGGGCCGGTGGCTTCGCCCGAGCGGCGGGTGAGCGCGGCGGCCGCGACCAGCGTCATCGCCATGCGCGCCATCGAGCGTGAGACCCGCCGTCTGGAGGACCGCCAGCGCGGCGGCGCGCCGGCCCCCGAGCCGGCCACCGCTCCGGCGACCCCCGCGCCCGTCGCGCCTGTGTCCGTGACCCCGGCGCCGGTTATTCCTGCTCCGGTCGTTCCCGCCCCTGCCCCGGCTGTGGTCGCCCCGGTGACGCCTGCGGCGAAACCTGCCGTGATCCCTCCGGCGGCAGCGACGCCTGCTCAACCGGCAGCCCCTGCTCCGGCGCCCGCGCCAGCCCCTGTGGCGATTGCTCCGCCCGCGCCCCAGCCGGCTCCGGTGCCGGTGCCGCGCGCGGTGGATCGCAATCAGGAGATCGAGCGGCGGGATGTGCCCGCGTCCGGCTTCGGCGTGCCCACCGCCTCCGGCACCGCCGGCACCGCGACGCCGGGCGAGGTCCAGTCCCGCCAGACCCATCAGGCGGTGCCGGCCCGCGCCGAACCCGAGCGCCAGCTGGAAAGCCACGCCACGCCCGAACCCACGGGCGAGCCTCGCCATCAGCCTGTGGTGCGCCAGACGCAGCCCCCCGCCCCGCGCCGCACCGACCGGGTCGAGCCGCCGCCCCCGCCGCGCTTCAGCGTGCCGGCGCCCACGGACGGCCAGTTGCCGCCCACCTCCGGCTTCGGCGACCTGCCGCGCCCGCCCGGTCTGGTGGGCGCGCGCTGAGCGGGCCGATCAGGCCCGTTCGAGCGTCACATAGGTAAAGGCGGCTTCGTCCTTCTCGCCGCGGATCGGCCCCTCGCGGCCGGTCACCCGCCATTGGCTGCGATCGAAGGCGGGGAAGAGCACATCGCCCTCGGGGGCGGCATCCACCTCGGTGAGGTGCAGCCAGCGAGCGAGGGGGAGCGTCTCGCGAAACACGCGCTCGCCGCCGATGACCATGATGGCGTCCGCGCCCATGGCATCCGCCGCATCGTCCGCCAGCGCGAGACCTTCAGCCATCGAGGCGCCTTTCAGCACGCCCTCGGGCGGGGAGAAGGCCGGATCGGCGCTCACCACCACGGACGTGCGCCCCGGCAGCGGCTTGCCGATGGACTCGAAGGTGCGCCGCCCCATCAGGATCGGCTTGCCCCAGGTGATGGCGCGGAAGCGCTTCAGGTCCGAGGGCAGGCGCCACGGCAGGCCACCGCCGACGCCGATGACGCCGTTGCGCGACACCGCGACCACCAGCGCGAGGGGATGACGGGTCGCGCTCATGCGGCGTGCTCCAATTGGGCGAGGGCGGTCTCGGCGGCTGCGATGCCGGAGATGTGCGCGCCGTGGCAGGTGGAGAAGGCGGGGCCGCCCAGCGCCTCCCCTGCGAAGACGATGCGCGAATCGAACGGTTCATGAAGCCTGGTACGCAGATGCGCCTTGCCCGGCAGCGCGCAGGAATAGGCGCCGCCGATGAAGGGCATTCCGGCCCAGTCGGTTGTCAGGCGACGCACCACATGGCGCCGCACATCGTCCCCGAAGGCCGACACCAGCAGGCCGACGGCGAAGTCGGCCAGCGCATCCGGCCCCTCGCCCGCCATCGCCTGCGCTTCCGGTCCGGCCACATGGACGAGCGCCGCCGGCGCGCCACCCGGCCGCAGCATGACCGAGGCGCCGGCTTGTCCGGGCTGAGCGGGGTCCACCGCATCGAGGCCGGTGCGCTCGGGCACGCCGAACACGTCCCGGTCGAACAGCAGCGCCACCTTCTCCGCGAAGCCGAGCGGCAAAGCGGCGAACGCCTCCGCGACGTCCGGCGGCAAGGCGGGATCGAAGGCGAGGCGGCCGGCGGCGATCACTGCCGTGGACACCGTGACCACCGCCGCGCGGCAGGCGATGGCGCCCCGCTCCGTCTCGATGGAGAGGCGCCGGCCCCTGCGATCGATGCGCCGCACCGGACAGCCGAGCGTCACCTTCAGATCGCCCGCCACCGCCAGCACCAGCGCGCCATAGCCGTCGAGCACCGGCCAGTTGTCGTCCGTGTCGCGATAGAGCGCGAAATCCACGGCGGAAATGTCCGCCGGCCCGGCGGCCGACATCAGCTCCAGCCAGTGCCGGGCGAGGACGTCATAGCGCCCGGCGCCCCGCTCCGCGATCACCGCGGCGGCGGAAACGTCGCGGCCGGACCGGCCGGCGGCATGAATGGCGTCGAAGACGGCATCCACCTCCGCATCGGCGGCGTCCTTCTCAGCATCTGTGGAGAAGCGGTCGCCGAGAAGGAGGCGCCGACGCGGCACGGCGCTGCGGCCGACACGGAAGCCGTGGGCATCGGCGAGGGTGGTGAAGGGATTGTCCCGCGCGTCGTGCAGCCAGTGGCAGCCGAGGTCGAAGGGCACGCCGAGGGTGGTGGTGTCGGTCGCCGCCCGACCGCCGGCGATGGGGGCGGCCTCGATGATCTCGAAGGGGACACCCGCCGCTTTCAGCCGCGCTCCGGCCGCAAGGCCGGCGGCGCCGGCCCCGATCACGACCACATCGGTCTCGGCGGTCACCGGCGGGGTCCGGCCGGCTACTTCTTGTTGCGGAAGACGTCGAGCTGCACCACCTGCGCACCGCCGGCGGGCTTTTCCGCCCCCTCGGCGGTGGACGCCGCACTGGCCAGCGCCGGCTCGGAGGCGGCGCCCGGCGCGGGCTTGAGCGGGGTCGGCGCATTGGAGGCCGCGCCATTGGCCGAGACGGGCGTCTCCAGCGGGGCGTCGTCCGTCTCTTCCCCGTCCGCATCGGCGGTGAGGGTCTCGAACTGGAGGCCGAACTTCACGGCCGGGTCGAAGAAGCCCTTGAGGGCGGTGAAGGGCACCAGCAGGCGCTCGGGAATGCCGCCGAAGGAGAGACCGACCTCGAACGAGGTCTCGGTGACGATCAGGTCCCAGAACTGGTGCTGGAGCACGATGGTCATCTCCTCCGGATATTTCTCCAGCATGCGCTGGGAAAGCCGGACGCCGGGGGCGCGGGTGTCGAAGGAGATGAAGAAATGGTGGTCGCCCGGCAGGCCGGTCTTGGCCACGTCCGTGAGCACACGGCGCACCACGGAGCGCAGGGCCTCCTGTGCGAGAAGATCGTAGCGGATGTGATCGACCGTCATGAGCCCGCTTAAGTCCCTCCGGCCTGATGACGAGCCAGGCTCCGGAGGCCTTCCGGGCGGCACCGTGAACAGGTGGCGCCGCGGCCGAAAGGACGAACGAAGGAGCGCGCTTCCCCCCTTCGGCCGGTCGGGAGGGAAGTGGAGGCTTCTGTTGCCAGGTGCCTCCGAACCCCGCCTATCCAGTGCTACCCGGTAGGACTTTGATTTCGATCGTCAAACCGCTCACGCGGCCAGAGCAACCGGAGCATAGTTGTCGTTGGCAACTATAAGTTTAGCCCGATAACGGCGGTACAATGCCGAGCGAAAGAATGCTCTTTACACCCTCGTCGATCCTATTTCGCCCCCGCCGGAGCCCGACTTTCCCAAGGGAAAAACGGGCTTTGGTGGAGGCGCCGGGTACCGCCCCCGGGTCCGAAAGGCTTATTCCAACACCGATTTATCGCCATAGCCGACTTGCGCCGGCCCGGTGAATATAGGCGCCGCCGTCCGCCGATGAAAGGGGCGCGGGGCGAAATGTGCCACCCTGTCCCCGGTTCCGCGCGGCACCCCCTTCAAGCCTCACGCTTTGGCGCAGTGGCAGCCTTCCAGATGGTCGTCCACGAGGCCGCACGCCTGCATGGCGGCATAGACGATGGTGGGGCCGACGAACTTGAAGCCCGCCGCCTTGAGCCGCTTGGACAGGGCCTTCGATTCGGCCGTCTCGGCGGGCACGTCGGCGATGCGACGGGGGCGGTTCACCTTCGTCTCGCCGTCCACCGCATCCCACATGAAATCGCTGAACGCGATCCCCTTGTCGCGCAAATCGAGATAGCCGCGGGCGGAGAGCACCGCGCCCTCCACCTTCGCCCGGTTGCGCACGATGCCGGCATCCTGCATCAGCGCCTCCACCTTGGCCGCGTCGTAGCGGGCGATGATCTCCGGCTCGAAGCCGTCGAAGGCGCGGCGGAAATTCTCCCGCTTCCTGAGAATGGTGATCCAAGAGAGGCCAGCCTGGAAGCCGTCCAGCAGCAACTTCTCGAACAGGGCGCGGCTGTCGCGCTCGGGCACGCCCCATTCATCGTCGTGATAGGCCATGTAGAAGGGATCGGTGCCGCACCAGAAGCAGCGGGCATGGCCGTCCGCGTGCGCGATCAAGGGCTGGCGCACGGGCTTCGGCGCGGCATCGTCCATTCTCTTGGGCTCCTCAGGTGGCTTTGAATTTGGCATCCAGCGCGCTGACCTTCTTTTCCCAGTCCAATGGGAAGGTCGCCCATTCGGGCTTGCGCAGTTCCACCTCCACCGCCCCGGCGGTCAGCGGCACGCCCTCGGCGCGGGCGTCGGTGGCACGGTCGAGGCGGACGGTGGCGATGCCCCGCCCCTCGGTGACGGAGGTGAGCTGGCCGACGCTCTTGTCGCCGGCCACGATCTCCTGCCCCACCGCGAGCGGGGTGGGAAAGATGACCTCCACCAGCCGGTTGCGCGGGGTGGAGCGGTGCTCCATGCGGCTCACCACCTCCTGCCCGACATAGCAGCCCTTCTTGAAGTCCACGCCGCCGAGCTGGTCCATGTCGGCCTCGTGGGGGAAGGTGTCGCCATAGGTGAAATCGGCGCCCCCCTTGGGGATGCCGAGGGCGATGCGGTGCGCCTCATAGGCGGCAAGGTCGCTCGAAAGCCCGTCCGCGACGGCCTTCTCCAGCACCAGCCGCTGGCCGAGGCCGGGGAAGCGCGGATCGGTGAAGAGCCGGCCCTCCGGCAGGGCACCGTGATCGCCGAAGACAGCCACAACCGCGAGGTCGGCCGCCACCTCGAACGTCACCTTGGCCCGAAGGCGATGGAAGATCAGCCGCTTGAGGAGATCCTCCGCTCGCTCCGCGGGGACGTCGAACAGGAAGCTCTCCTCGGCGAGGCCGTAGAACAGGAAATCGGAGATGATCTTGCCCTGCGGGGTGAGGAGGCCGCCATAGCGTGCGTCTCCCGGCGCCATGGTCTTCACGTTGCAGGTGATGACAGAATGCAGGAGCTTCACCGCATCGGGGCCATCGGCACGAATGAGGGTACGATCGTTCAAATGAATGAGCGGCATGGGGGCCGTCCTTGTCAGCAAAATAAAAAACAGATTTAAGGCCGCCAGCCTGTCCCCATCAAGAGCGAGCCCCTCCCATGCCCGTGACTTTCGATCTGCTGCTCAAGGGCGGCGCGGTCGCGACCCCCGCCGGCATTGCCGTTGCCGACATCGGTGTCACGGGCGGGCGCATCCGCGCCATCGGTGATCTCTCCGCCGCGAGCGCGGGCGAGGTGGTGGACGCCACCGGCCTTCATATCCTCCCCGGCGTCATCGACACGCAGGTGCATTTCCGCGAGCCGGGGCTGGAGCAGAAGGAAGACCTGGAAACCGGCTCCCGCGCGGCCGTCATGGGCGGCGTGACCGGCGTGTTCGAGATGCCGAACACCATTCCCCAGACCACCAATCCCTCCGCGCTGGAAGACAAGATCGCCCGCGGCACGAACCGCATGCATTGCGACTTCGCCTTCTATGTGGGCGGCACCCATGACAATGTGAAGGACCTGCCGGAGCTGGAGCGCCTGCCCGGCGCCGCCGGCATCAAGGTGTTCATTGGCTCCTCCACCGGCTCGCTGCTGGTGCCGGACGACGATGGCGTGCGCAACATCCTGAAGGTCATCCGCCGCCGCGCCGCCTTCCATTGCGAAGATGAGCCGCGCCTGCAGGAGCGCAAGGGCCTGCGCGTGCCGGGCGATGCCTCCTCCCACCCGGTGTGGCGCGACGAGATCGCGGCCCTCACCGCCACCCGGCGGCTGGTCAACCTCGCCCGCGAGACCGGCGCACGGGTGCATGTGCTGCACGTGACCTCGGCCGAAGAGATGGATTTCCTCGCCGACGCGCGCGACGTGGCCTCGGTGGAGGTGACGCCCCATCACCTCACCATGGCCGCGCCCGAATGCTACGAGCGCCTCGGGACGCTGGCCCAGATGAACCCGCCGGTGCGCGGGGCGCGCCATCGCGACGGGCTGTGGGCGGCCATCGCCAACGGCGTGGTGGACGTGCTCGGCTCCGACCACGCGCCGCACACGCTGGAAGAAAAGAGCAAGCCCTATCCCGAAAGCCCCTCTGGCATGACCGGCGTGCAGACGCTGGTGCCGCTGATGCTGGATCACGTCGCCGCCGGCCGCCTGACGCTGGAGCGCTTCATCGACCTCACCAGCGCCGGCCCGGCGCGGCTGTTCGGCATCGCCGGCAAGGGGCGCATCGTGGTGGGCTACGACGCCGACTTCACCGTGGTGGACCTGAAGCGCCGCGCCACCATCACCAACAGCTGGATCGCCTCGCGGGCGCAGTGGACGCCCTATGACGGCAAGGACGTCACCGGCTGGCCCGTGGGCACCTTCGTGCGCGGCCGCAAGGTGATGTGGGAAGGCGAGCTGACGGGGCCGTCCGCCGGCCAGCCCATCCGCTTCCTGGAGACGCTTCAGCCGCAGGGCTGAGGCGGGCGCGCCGTTCCCCGGACAAGCGACGGCGCAGCCGGAGCGCTGATCCGGGGCCCAGCGCAAGGGTTCCGCGCAGCGGGGCAATGTCTCTGAGAACAGTGGGATCAGGAAGCGCCTTCGGCGGGCCCTTGCGCTGGGCCCCGGCTCGCATTCCGCTATCGCTGCATGCGTCCGGGGCGCGAGAGCGCTGCCCTCACCCCTGCCGGGGCTGCTCGCGCACGCGGGTGAGCACGGCCTCGGGGCTGGCATAGGCTTCCTGAAGATCGACGCTCCAGTAGCGCAGCTCGTCGAGCGGGATGGTCTGCCCGGTCACGGCGCAGCGCACGAAGCTGCCGGGCCGCAGGATGCGGAATTCACCATCGAGGTAGCGCACTTCCGCCTCGCCATGGGGCTCGGGGAAGCGTTCGAATCTGTTCATCACCTGGGGAGCGTCCCGAAAACTGGTTTGCCGGGAGGATAGCCCTTTGCGCCGCAACGCGAAAGGGGCGCACGATCAGGGGTCGAAAAGTGTCGGCCCTTCTACCTTCTTCGGCTTGCGG
Source organism: Xanthobacter aminoxidans (assembly GCF_023571765.1). Taxonomy (GTDB): domain Bacteria; phylum Pseudomonadota; class Alphaproteobacteria; order Rhizobiales; family Xanthobacteraceae; genus Xanthobacter; species Xanthobacter aminoxidans. The sequence continues at coordinate 75,409 of NZ_JAMJXC010000020.1, forward strand.
CCGGCGGGGCGCGGCGCCGCCCGAGGGGGCGTATCCAGTGCCGGAGCCCCCTCCCCCGCGTGCACGGCGACACGGCCATCGGCGAATTCCAGGCTCAGGGCCGCGCCGTCCGCGATGTCCGCCGCCCGCCGCACCGCATGGCCACCGGCATCCCGCACCAGCGCGAAGCCGCGGCCCAGCACCTCTTTATAAGAGAGCACCTTGAGAAGCTGAGAGAGCGAGGCGAGCCGCGCCGTGCGGCGCTCCTTTTGCACCTCCAGCGCCCGGCGCATGCGCCCATCCAGCACCTCAAGCCGTTCGCCCGCCCGCGCCAGCCGCGTGCGCAGCGCCTCCGGCGAGAGGCGCGCCTGCACCGCCGCCAGTTGCAGCCGGTGGGCGGAAGCGTTGGCCCGCAAGGCGCGCGGCAGCCGCTCGGCGGCGAGGTCGAGACGCTGGCGCGGCTGGGCCAGCAGGGTTTCCGCCGCCGGGAGGAGCCGGGCGAGGCCGCGCAGATCGGCTCGGCGCCGGTCGAGAAGGCGCAAGGGCGCGGCGATCAGGCGGGCGCCGAGATCTTCCACCGTGGCGATCAGATCGGTGCGCACCGGCACCACCATCTCGGCCGCAGCCGTGGGGGTGGGGGCGCGCACGTCGGCGGCGAAATCGATGAGGGTCACGTCGGTCTCGTGGCCCACGGCCGAGACCAGCGGGATCATGCTCTCCGCCGCCGCCCGCACCACCGCCTCGTCGGAAAAACCGAGCAGATCCTCCAGCGCACCTCCGCCCCGCGCCACCACGATCACGTCCGGCCGGGGAATCGGCCCGCCCTCGGGCAGATCGTTGAAGCCGCGGATGGCCGCAGCCACCTCGGCGGCCGAGGTCTCGCCCTGCACCCGCACCGGCCACACCAGGACCCGGCGGGGGAAACGGTCGTTGAGGCGGTGGAGGATGTCGCGGATCACCGCCCCGGTGGGCGAGGTGACGACACCGATCACCTTGGGCAGGAACGGCAGCTCCTGCTTGCGGGCGGGATCGAACAGGCCTTCGGCGGCGAGGCGGCGCTTGCGCTCGTCCAGCATGGCCATGATGGCGCCGGCGCCGGCGAACTCCAGCGACTCAATGACAATCTGGTAGCCGGATTTTCCCGGATAGGTGGTGAGCTTGCCGGTCGCCACCACCTCCAGCCCCTCCTCTGGCTTGAGGCGCAGGCGCTGGAAGGTGCCCTTCCAGATCACCGCATCGAGCCGCGCGCCGGCATCCTTCAGCGAAAAATAGGCGTGGCCGGAGGAATGGGGGCCGCGATAGCCGGAAATTTCGCCTCGCACCCGAACGTGGCCGTAGGCGTCCTCCACCGTCCGGCGCAGGGCGGCGGACAGCTCGGAAACGCTCCATTCGGGCGCATTGGCCCTGACTTCGGCATCATCGGTCATGCGAATCGGAACCCGGACGGGTGGTGTACCAGCATAACGGGAAGGTGCCCCATGCGGCGAGCGCAGAGCCCTGCCCCTTGTTTGCGCGGCCTTGAGCCGATAGGCGAAGAGAACAGAAAACCAAGATCCGTCGGAAACGAAGGTTGCCGGAAACTCGGGGGAGGCCGCATGAACATCCTGCTGCTCGGTTCGGGAGGGCGTGAGCACGCCCTCGCCTGGAAGCTGGCGCAGAGCCCAACCATCGGTCAGTTCTACGCCTTGCCCGGCAATCCGGGCATCGCCGAGTTCGCGGACGTGGTGGAAGGCATCCCGCTGTCCGCCCACGACACCATCGTGAAATGGTGTCAGGAGCACACCATCGACCTGGTGGTGGTCGGCCCCGAGGCGCCGTTGGTGGCCGGCCTTGTGGATCGCCTCGCCGCCGCCGGCATCCTCGCCTTCGGCCCCACCGCGGCGGCCGCCCGGCTGGAGGGCTCCAAGCTTTTCACCAAGGAATTGTGCAAGGCGAACGACATCCCCACCGCCGCCTTCGGCCGCTTCACCTCCACCGCCGAGGCCGCGGCCTACATCCGCGCGCAGGGCGCGCCCATCGTGGTGAAGGCGGACGGGCTGATGGCCGGCAAGGGCGTGGTCGTCGCCCTCACCGTCGAGGAGGCGGTGGACGCGGTGGAGCAGGTGTTCGCCGGCGGCGGCACCGAAGTGCTCATCGAGGAATTCATGGAGGGCGAGGAGGCGAGCCTGTTCGCCCTCGTGGACGGCGAGACCGTCGTCGCCTTCGGCAGCGCCCAGGACCACAAGCGCGCCTATGACGGCGACCTCGGCCCCAACACCGGCGGCATGGGCGCCTATTCCCCCGCCCCGGTGCTGACGGAAGAGCTGGAGCGCCGGGCGATCGAGGAGATCCTCATCCCCACCGCCCGCGCCATGGTCAAGGCCGGAACGCCCTATCGCGGCGTGCTCTATGCCGGGCTCATGCTCACCACCTCCGGCCCCAAGCTGGTGGAATACAATTGCCGCTTCGGCGATCCCGAATGCCAGGTACTGATGCCGCGCTTCGCCGGGGATCTGGTGGAAGTGCTCCAGGCCACTGCCGCCGGCCGCCTCGCCGAGGTGACGCCCCTGTGGTCCCCCGTCGCGGCCATGACGGTGGTCTATGCCTCGCGCGGCTACCCCGGTCCGCACCAGATCGGCTCGCCTATCAGGGGCCTCGGTGAGGCCTCGGCGCTGGAGGGCGTCACCGTGTTCCAGGCCGGCACGCGGATGAAGGGCGGCACGCTCGTCTCCAACGGCGGACGAGTGCTGAACGTCACCGCCACCGGGGCGACGCTGGCTGAGGCCCGCGAACGCGCCTATGCCGCCGTCGCCCGCATCGACTGGCCGGACGGCTTCTTCCGCTCCGACATCGGCTGGCGGGCGCTGGGGAAGGCCGGCTGATGGCCGAAAAGGCCCCCCTCCCCGTCCTCGACGATTTCCCGGTGAAGGCGCGCGACACCATCCGGTATGGCGACACCGACATGCTCGGGCACGTCAACAATGCGGTGTTCTCCACCTTCCTGGAGACGGGGCGCACCCACCTGCTGCTGACGCCGCGCCGTCTGGCCCCCCAGGGCATGGGCTTCGCGCTGGTCCGTCTCGTGCTCGACTACCGGGCGGAGATGCACTGGCCGGGCGAAGCGGATATCGGCACGGGCGTCATCTCCCTCGGCCGCAGTTCCGTGGGCCTCAGGCAGGCCATCTTCCAGGAAGGCCAGTGCATGGCCACGGCCGAGACGGTGATCGTCCTTTTCGATCTCACCGAACGCCGCGCCGCGCCCCTGTCCGACGAGATGCGGGCCGCCCTCGAAGCGCTCCGGATCGCCTGACCGGCCCCACAGCCCCCCATGTTCCAGGAATCGCGGCGGCCGTGCCGGGATTCTCCGCGCCTCAAATTCACATTAAAATTATGTTTTTGACGTGGATTCACATTAGATATTAAATTCGGGGAAATAGTCGAATGTGAAATCCACGAGGCTCATCATGACAGCGGTTCGCGGACAGGTCCTGCGGGACAGCCTGCTCTTCCTCACCGCCTACGGCATCATCGCCGCGGCGGTCATCTTCGGCTGAAAGGCCTGAGGCTAAACGGCTTTCGGCCGGGCCAGACCGAATCGCGCGGCGAGGCGGTCGAAGGCCTCGGCAGTGGCGGGGTCGATGGGAATGCCGTCGCGGCGGCGCTCGTCCGCCACCTTCCATTCACGATCGCCCGGCGCCATCACCATATCCCCCGGCGCGGGACGTGAATTGCGCAGCGTGTGGCGATAGCGCTGCATGGCGGCGTCGAACTCTTCCTCCGGCAGGAAGGCGCCCGGCTTCACCGCCATCACGAAGGCGCCCACGTTACGCGGGGTGCCGAAGTCGGGCCCGCCCATGGGTGCGATGTCGAACGAGAGCCGCGCGCCCGCCAATACGGCGCTGAACACCTCCACCACCCCAGCCAGCGCCGCCCCCTTGAAGCCGAAGGCGGCGCCCAGCGGGGCCAGCATTTCCACATTGTGCGGATCGGTGGTGTCGAAGCCGTCGCCATCGGAGGCGACCTCCGGCGGCAGGGATTGGCCGAGGCTGCGGTAGAGCAGCACCCGATTGTAAGGCACGGCGCTGGTGGCCATGTCGAGGAACCACGGCGCCTCCCCCTTCACCGGCACACCCATGGCGATGGGATTGGTACCGTGGAAGCGCTCCGCCCCGCCGTGCAGGCGCACAAAACTATCCGAATTGCAGAAGGCGAGCCCGATATAGCCCTTCTCCGCCGCCGCCAGCGCATAGGCCCCCGCCGCGCCGAAGTGGGACGAGTTGCGGATGGCCACCGCGCCGATGCCGTAGAGGGCGGCATTCTCCATCGCCCTGTCCATGGCTGCGTAGGCGGCACGGGCCCCGTGGCCGTGATCGGCATCGAGCGTCGCCACCGCCGCCGCGCCGGCCCGGAAGTCGAGCGTGGGATGGCCGTTCACCCGGCCGCCCGCGATTACCGCCACATAATGGTCCAGCAGCCGCACACCGTGGCTGTCCACCCCGAAGCGCGAGCCGTGGAGCATGGCGCAGGCCGCCGCCTCGGCGCTGGCCGCATCCGCCCCCGCCGCCGCGAGGGCCGCACTGCAGAAGGCGAACAGCGCATCCTCCCGGTGCCGTTCGAGGGCGGAGGAGCGGGCGGAAGCGGGCGCGGCAGTCGGCGCGGACATGGGGCAATCCTTGAGGCGGCGCTGGGGTGGCTCAGCGAATGTCCTTTGTATGCATTGGACGGTGATGGTGTAAACTCCCTTTCACCCGGCCGACGGTGCGGCATCCGGTCAGCCGGCAAACGGGCAGGCAACCCTTTGGACAACTTGGCATTTGCACCGGCCTGGGGCACCTTGCCGCCGGGCCGCGACCGGTGCGGCTGGAACGATGGACGTGGAGCGTGAGCGGACGGGACGTGACGCGTGAGGCCCCCACGGTATCTGCGGGCAAGGCGCTGCCCTCAGGCGAGCGGCGACCACGCCCGGTCGCCGGCATCGCCCCGCGTCTACATGAACGCGCCTTCGACATCCTCGCCTCGCAGATCGCCTCAGGCGCCCTCGCCCCCGGCGAGCGCCTGCTCGAATCCCGCGTCGCCGAGCGATTCGGCATCTCCCGCGCACCGGCGCGGCAAGCGCTGGCGCGGCTGGAGCGGGTGGGGCTGGTCCGCCGCAGCGAGGGCCACGGCTTCGAGGTCATGCCCCTCGCCGGGCCGGCGCCCACCGTCCCTCCCGTCGATGTGAGCGGCGCGGCGCCGATCCAGCTCGCCCCCGAATCGACCTGGCAGCGCATCTATGCGGACGTGGAGCAGGAGGTGGTCTCGCGCACCGCGCTCGGGGCCTTCCGCGTGGTGGAGAACCATCTCGCCGCCTATTACGGCGTGAGCCGCACGGTCGCCCGCGAAGTGCTCTCGCGCCTCAATCAGCGCGGCGTGGTGCGCAAGGACGCCCGCCTGCACTGGTATGCCCCGGCGCTGACGCCCGCCTATGTGGCCGAGCTGTTCGAGATGCGCGCCATTCTGGAGCCGGCGGCGCTGCGGCTTGCCTTTCCGCGCCTCGCCCCCGGACAGGTGGCGACGCTGCTGGCGAACCTGCGCGATGCCGCCGCCCACCCCGACGCGGTGGACGGCGCCCGCCTCGGCGCGCTGGAGACCGAGTTGCACGTCGGCCTGCTCGGCCGCTGCGGCAATGCCACGCTGATGGAGGCGCTGGCCACCTGCCAGACGCTGCTGGTCGCCCTCACCTTCCTTTATGTGCGCGCGCCCCAGCCCCACGGCCGCGAGCCCTTCATCGCCGAACATCTCGATGTCGCCGAGCGCCTCGCGGCCGCGGACGTGGAGGGGGCGGCAAACGCCCTGCGCGACCACCTGCGCGGGTCATTCGGACGCGCGGTGGAGCGGCTCGACCGGGTGCGGCGGGAGTTCGCCCCGGGCCCCCTGCCCTACCTCTCGCCGCTCTGAGCCTCTCAAATCGCCGTGACAGGTCTTCCGATCGCGCCAAAACGGAACATTTCTTGATCTGAACGGGTGGCGAAGCGCGCGAACCCGGTTAAGATTGCATTGTTCGCCGGCGCATCGGTCGCACCCTCCCTTCGGAAATGTGCGGAAAATACGAGCGCCTGCGTGGTGGTGGAGGATCTGATGTTGTCCCTCGTTGCCGGTTCCGCCCTCGTCCTCGCTGGTCTTGCCGCGGTTGCGCTCGCGCAGCTCGCCGCCAAGCAGAGGCAGATGGTACCGGTGCGCGTGCGCGCCCGCCGCACCCATCGCTGAGGCGCGACGCCCCGAACCTCCCGCCGTGACCCCGGTCGCCGGACCTGATTCCGCAGGCTCCACAATCGAGATTCGCGTCGAGCGGGTCCCGCAGCTCTTCAACATGCTGGACCCGTTCCCTTTCCGGGAACGCGACCTCGACGCGGAGGCGGAAGCCTTCATCGTGGAGTGGGCGCGCGAGCTGCCGCGCGGCGCTCCGCTCTCCATCATCGTCCATCTGCCGCCCGACGAGGCGCTGACCAGCGAGGCGGCGGGCCTGCCCGACGCCATTCGCGGCTATTTCGCCCTGAGGGCGCGCGCTCTCTCGGCGGAGCTGTCGGAGTTGTTTCGGGTCGGCCGCGTCTCGCTCGCCATCGGCATTCTCGTGCTGGCGCTGTGCCTGGGCATTGCCGGGCTCATCGCTGAGCCACGGCTCGAAAACCTCGCCAGCCTCGCCGCCGAGGGGCTGCTGATTCTCGGCTGGGTGGCGCTTTGGCGGCCGATGGAAATCTTCCTCTACGACTGGTGGCCCATCGCCGGGCAGCGCCGGCTCTGCCAGCGCCTCGCCGAGGCCAGCATCAGCGTGCGTGCGGTGCCCTGATAAGGGTTGGCGAAACCTAGCGGACGGCGGGAGCTGGGCCGGCCCGGAAGCCGGCCGGCAGCATCAGGCCGCGGCCATCGCATTGCGGGCATGGCCACGGATGCGCTCCACCATGGACCTCAGCCCGTTGGAGCGCTGCGGCGTCAGATGGCCCTCAAGCCCGATCTGGCGGAACACGCCGAGGATGTCGGTCTCCATGATCTCCTTGGGCGTGCGCCCGGAGACCAGTTGGAGCAGCACCGCCACGAGGCCGCGCACGATGTGGGCGTCGGAATCCCCCTCGAACTCCAGCAGCGGACCGGCGGGGGTCTCCTTCACGTGGGAGATGAGCCAAACCTGGCTCGCGCAACCCTGCACCTTGTTGGTGTCGTTGCGCTCGGCCTCGGGAAAGGGCGGCAGCTTCTTGCCGAGCTCGATCACGTGCCGGTAGCGGTCCTCCCAATTGTCGAGAAATTCAAAATCCGCAATCAGATCGTCAGCGTTCATGAGGCCAATTCCTCGTCACCAGATGACGGCCGGGAAAAAGGGCAGGGCCGCCTGTCCTTGCGCTGCAGCATAGCACAGCCGGCAAGCAATGCCTGCCTAATCCACATCCCGAACATGGTACCAGATCGGCGCGACGCAAGGCCGCGTGGGTATCAACGCCCGTCAGGCCGGGCGGCGGGGCGGCAGCGGCGGCAGGGGGGTGGGCGTCATGGTCTGCGCCGGCTGCCCGGAGACGGGCTGGAAGCCCTGCGGCACCACAAGCTTGGCCGCGTCGCCCCCGCCCCACAAGGGCATGAGATCCTGCGGCGTGAGTTCGAGCGCGCTGCCCTTTTCGGCCGCGCTCTTGTCCGCCGTGCCCTTGGCACCGGGCTGGGCACCGGGGACGGGCGCGGGCGGCGCGCCTTCGCGATGGCCGATGGAGTCATAGACCCAGCGCGCGCCCACCTGGGCCTTCTCCACGAGATGTCCCGCCATCTGCCCACCCACCGCGCAGGCCTGGGGCTGGCGATCGCAGAAGCCGCGCAGGTCCGCCACCAGCGCCTGGGCGGCGCCGAAGGCGTCGAACACGCTCACGTCCCGCCCGTCGCTGCCCTTGAGGCCGAAGGGGAGGAGGAGCAGCACGAGGCCGACCCAGAAGGCGAGGCGGAACAGGAAGAACATCGCTCCCTCTTGAAACGGCGGCGAAGCTGAATTCGCGCCCTTCGACATTACCACCGACGCGTCCGCGCGTGAGCCGTCGCGGGCCGGCCACGCCCCGACTTTTCAAGACATCGTTAACGCTGACAGCGTTCGATCCGCGCCGGCTTAGCGTTCGCTTAAAGCCCGCCGTGGCAGGATTTTGCGAAACGTGATGGCGGGGCGCGCAGAAGATGTGCGGCGTCCGGCCGGACAACGGCACTTGACAGGGGGCGACGTGGCTCACGTCTTCGGCGATGCAGCGGCCGGTGCGCGGCCCGTCCCGGCCCGCGACGGCGGCGACCGGGAGGCGTTGCCGCGCCTGGCCGGGCTTGGCCGCCTCACCGGCGCGGTGCTGAGCGGCCTCGGCCTGCTCGGGCTCGGCTCCGGCGGGTTGGTGCTGCTCGCGGAAGTCTCGGGCCTCGCCACCGGCGGCCTCCTCAACGCCACCACCCTTCTCGCCAGCGGCTTCGTCTGCGCGGCTCTCGCGGCGGTGGCCGGCGGCCTCGCCCGTGCCGCCACGAAGGCGAGCGCCGCGCCGCCCTCCGACATGCTGCTTGTCACCTGCCACGGCCCGCGCGGCGAGGTGGTGCGGGTGGAGCGCCAGGGCGGCCCGTTCGCCACCTCTCCCGCGTCGGCGCTGGAGGGCATGGCCCTGTTCGAGCGCGTTCTGGTAGCCGACCGCCCCGCCTTTCTGTCCGCTGTGGAAGCGGCCTCGCGCGGCCGTGCCGCCACGCTGGAGCTGCGCCTGCGCTGCGACGCGGCCGGCGACGGCGCGCCGGCCTTCCTCACCGCCGAGGTCCGGTGCCGGGCCATGCGGGGCGGCATGGTGCGCGTCTCCTGGCGGGCGCCGTGGCAGCAGGCCCAGACCGAGCAGATGAAGGCCGAGCGCCAGAAGGCCGACGCCGCCGCCCGCGCCCGCGCCGAGGCAGAAGCTGCGAACGCCGCCAAGAGCCGCTTCCTCGCTGCCATGAGCCACGAGCTGCGCACGCCGCTCAACGCCATCCTCGGTTTTTCCGAACTGCTCGCCACGCCCACCGGCGCGCCGCTGGACGATGCGCGCAAGGCCGACTACGCCCGCATCATCCATGAAAGCGGCCAGCACCTACTCGGCCTCGTCAACGACATCCTCGATCTGTCGCGGGTGGAGGCCGGCGCCTATGAGCTGGAACGCGAGGCGGTGGACGTGGGCGCCCTCGTCGCCGGCTGCGCCGAGATGGTGGCACTCGATGCCGAGCGCACCGGCGTGAGCGTGAAGACCAAGGTACCGGCGCGCCTGCCCCTGCTTGATGCGGACAAGCGCGCGCTGCGCCAGATCGTGCTCAACCTGCTCTCCAATGCCGTCAAGTTCACGCCCGCCGGGGGGCGGGTGCAGGTGGGCGTCAGGATGCAGGGCGACGAACTCATCATCCGCGTCCGCGACACCGGCCCCGGCATGCGGCCGGAGGACGTGGCGCGCCTCGGCGAGCCCTTCTTCCAGGCCGGCGACTGCATCCAGAAGGCGCGGGGCTCGGGCCTCGGCATCGCCGTGGTGAAGGGCCTCGTGAAGCTGCACGACGGCGACGTGCGGGTGGAAAGCGCGCTCGGCCGGGGGACGAGCGTGTCGGTGAGCCTGCCGGTCGCGGCCGCGATCGAGGCCCCGGGGTACGGACAGGGACAGGGGGTCGTGGCGCCGTTTCCGGCGCGGACCGACGACACACGGGCAAAGAGGACGGCATGAAGCTGGAAACGGCCACCGCAAACGCAGCGCCCCCGGAACTTGCCGAGGCCGCCGAGGCTGAGGAGACCGCACGGCAGGCACGCCGGCTGCGCCGCATGGACGTGATGGCGGCGCTGGTGGCGCTGGCCGGCAGCGGCGCCTTCCTCGCCAACGTGCTTGTCCTTCAGACCTCGCCGCCCAGCGCGCCGCTGCCCATGGCCCGACCGGCCGGGGCCGGAAAGGTCAACCACACCACCGTGCCGCTCACCGCCACGGGCACCGGAACCGCGACGACGGCGGCACCTGCGGGCGGCGCCACCACGGGCTCGCTCGGCTATCTCTCCATCCGCACCTCGGTGACGGGCACCGCGGCCCCCCTCGTGCCGGCGACCGGGGCACGCACCGCGGATGCCCGCGGCGAGCCGCCGCCCAGCCGCCCGCCCGCGGGCCTCGTCTCGTCGGGGGACATTACCGGCGCCGTGCGTCCGCCGGTGGACGTGGGCGCCTCGCCGCGCATCCTCTCGGTGCAGAAGGCGCTCTCCAAGCTCGGCTACGGTCCCATCAAGGTGGACGGCCGGCCCGGCGGCGAGACGCGCGCCGCCATCGTGCGCTTCCAGCGCGACCGCAACCTGACCGCCGACGGCGAGATCACCGACAAGCTGGTGCGCGAGCTGGGCTCCGTCTCCGGCATGGCGCTGAACTGATGGCGCGCACCTGAATGCGCCTCAAGAGCGCGATCTTCGTCTCCGCCCTCATCCGCCGCTGCCAGGTGGAGGGGTGCTATGCGGCCCTGGTGCGCAAGGGCGCGGAAGAGGCCGGCGCCATTTTCGTGAAGGTGGCCCGCCTCGACGGCACCGCCGCGCTCTACGGCCCCGCGCCGCAGTCCGCTTTCGACGAATCCTTCCCGGCGGACCGCAAGTTCTCGGTGCTGGTCGCCCCCGGCAGCCCGGAGGCGGACGCCGACGCCCGCATTGCCCGCGAGCTGAAGTTCGACCCGGACATCTTCGTGCTGGAGATCGAGGACCGCCAGGGGCGGCACTTTCTGGATCTGGTGGAGTAGCGGCGCCCCGTCCCCCCTGCCCTCCCCTCCCGCTCAGCGCTCCGTCAGCTTCAGCTCGATGCGCCGGTTGCGGGCGCGGGCCTCGTCGGAGGTGCCGGTGTCGAGGGGCTGGTACTCGCCGAAACCGGCGGCGATGAGGTGGTTGGGGCTCACCCCCTTGGCGATGAGATACTGCACCACCGCGATGGCGCGCGCCGCCGAGAGCTCCCAGTTGGAGGGGAACTGGGCGTTGGAGATGGGCCGGTTGTCGGTGTGGCCGTCGATGCGCAGCGCCCAGGAGATATCCGGCGGGATGGCCTTTTCGAGATCGAGGATGGCGCCCGCCAGCTTGTCGAGGGAGGCGATGGCCTCCGGCTTCATCACCGCCGAGCCGGGATCGAAGAACACTTCCGACTGGAACACGAAGCGGTCGCCCACCACGCGGATGTCCGGCCGGTTGCCGAGGATGTCGCGCAGGCGGCCGAAGAACTCCGAGCGGAAGCGGGTGAGTTCCTGCACCCGCTGCGCCAGCGCCACGTTGAGGCGGCGCCCGAGGTCGGTGATCTTGGCCTGGCTCTCGGCGTCGCGCTTCTCGGAGATGTTGAGCGCCTCTTCCAGCGCGGCCATCTGCCGACGCAGGGCCGCGATCTGCTGGTTGAGCAGCTCGATCTGGGCGGCGGCGCGGGCGGCCACGTCCTTCTGGAGATCGAGTTCGCGGGACAAGGCGTTGGCGCGGCCGGTGTCGGAGGGGGCCGGCACGGCGATGGCCTGCCCGCGCAGCTTGTCGCGCTCGCTCTCGCTGGCCTCCAGCGAGGCGCGCACGGAGGCCAGCTCGCTCTCGGACGACTGGCTGTTGGCCCGCTCCAGCGAGAGAAGGTCGGTGAGCTGGCGGATCTGCGCCTGAAGGCGCTGCATCACGTCATCCTTGCCCGCCATCTCCTGCGTCAGGAAGAACTGGGTGAGGATGAACACCGACAACAGGAAGGTGAAGACGAGGAGCAGCGTGGACAAAGCGTCCACGAAGCCGGGCCAGTAGTCGATGTGGCGGTCGCGCCCGCGCCGGCCGAGGGCCATGGGTTCTGCCTCCGCTCAGTTGCGCCGCGGACCGGCGTCGTCCTCGACCTTGGAGAGCAGGCGCCGCATCTGCTCCTGCTGCGCCTGCTGCTGCTCGATCATCTGCTTCAGCAGCGCCTGTTCGGAGCGCATGTGGGTGACGAGGCCCTGCAGGCTCTCGGCAAGCTGCGCCAGCGCCGTGGTGACGCGCTGGGAGCCCGCCTCCGTCATGGTCTTCTCCAGCCGCCCCATGGCCGAGACCAAAGGATCGAGGTCCAGCACCGGCGGGGGCAGCGCCAGCGGTGCGGCGGCGGCAACCTGTGCCGGAGCGGGGGCGGCGGGCACGCGGGGCGCGGCCTCGCGGTCGGCGGCGAGCGCCCGGTCGCGCGGCCCGTCGTCGAGGTCGCGCACGGTGGTGGAGAGCCAGTCTTCCAGGTCCGTATAGAACCGGTTCTGCGCCTGGCCCGCCTGAAGGTCGAGAAAGCCCAGCACCAGCGAGCCGGAAAGGCCGAACAGCGAGGAGGAGAAGGCCGTGCCCATGCCGCCGAGGGGGGCGGCGAGGCCGCTCTTCATGTCCTCGAAGATGGAGCCCACGTCCGGCCCCACCTGCAGCGCGCCGATGACCGAGCCGATGGAGGAGACGGTCTCCAGGAGGCCCCAGAAGGTGCCGAGCAGGCCGAGGAAGACGAGCAGGCCCGTGAGGTAGCGCCCCATGTCCCGGCTCTCATCCAGGCGGGTGCCGATGGAATCGAGGATGGAGCGCATGGTGGCCTGGGAGATGCTCATCCGCCCCAGCCGCTCGCCGAGCAGCGCGGCCATGGGCGCCAGCAGCGTGGGCGGGCGCGACACCGCGAGCCCGGGATCGGCGAGGCGGAAGGAATTCACCCAGTCCACCTCGGGGAACAGGCGGGACACCTGCCGGAGCGCGAGGATGATGCCCACGGCGAGCACACCGAAGATGACGCCGTTGAGCCCCGGATTGTTGAGGAAGGCGGCGACGATCTGCCGGTGCAGCACCGCCGCCAGCGCCGCGCACAGGGCCAGGAACACCAGCATACGCACCAGGAAGATGCGGGGCGAGGACAGCTTGATGAACGGATCGACGACGCGCGCCATGGTTCTCCCCGAGCGAGTGTGTCCCTCGAACGCTGAAGGGCCCCCTTGAAGGCCGCCGCGCGGGCGGCCCCGGACGGGGGCGTCGGCCGGAGAATCAGGCCCGGCCTCTGGCAAGCGCCGGCGCCGACTATGGCACAGGGACACCGCGCGGCGAAACAGTCGCGACCTTCCGGAACACCAGCGACAGGTTGTTCGCCGGCATTTCCTCCACCCGAGCCAGAGCGAGGCCGTGCTTCGCCGCCTCCCCTGTCACCTCGGCGAGGTGCCGCAGGCCGAAGCGCGGGTCCTGACGCCTCAGGTCCGCATCGAAGGCGACGTTGCTCGGCGCCGTCTCCACCCCGTCGCGCACATAGGCGCCGTAGGTGAAGAGGATGCCGTCCGCCGGCAGGCGGGCGCCGGCGCCGCGCATCAGCCCCACCGTCGCCTCCCACGGGCTGATGTGGATCATGTTGATGCAGACGACCGCATCCACCTTCCCCACCGGCCACTCCTCCCCCGCCGCATCGAGGGCGAGGGGCGCGCGCACGTTGGCGAGGCCCTCGGCGGCGGTCCAGGCGGCGATGGAGGCACGGGCGGCGGGAGAGGGATCGGACGGCTGGAAGAGGAGATGCGGCGCGCGGCGGGCGAAATGCACCACATGCTCGCCGGTGCCGCTGGCAATCTCCAGCACGGTGCCCGCGCGCGGCAGCAGCGGCAGCAGCAGGTCGCCGATGGGGCCGCGGTTCTTGAGCGTCGCGGGCGCCGAGCGGCGGGCGTCGAGGTCGGGTTCAGTCACGGATATCTCCGGCAGGGATCGTTCGCGCGATCTTGGCCCGCCCGACGCGGCGGCTCAACCGGATTGCGGCGGCGCTCCCCGCCCGCGACGGGGCAGCCGGAGCCGTTCCCCGGACAAGCGACACCGCAGGTGGAGCGCCGATCCGGGGACCAGCGCAGAACATTCGCGCAGCGGGCGAGACCTGAGAGCGGTGGGTTTCAGGAGCGCCTGCGGCGGTCCGGTGCGCTAGGCCCCGGTCGTCCTTTCCCTGCGCTACCGCTCCGTTGCAGTCGGCCGGGGCGCGAGGGCTTGCGGATGGGGCAGAAGGTGGCAAGCTGGGACGCAAGCGGAGCAGTTGCCTCATTGGATGCAGGGGGGGATAGAATGAAGGTGTTCATCAGTTGGTCAGGCGAACTAAGTCATAAAGTTGCCCTATGCCTCCGGGACTGGCTCCCGAATGTTGTTCAGACGCTTAATCCCTATGTATCGTCCGAGGATATCGACAAAGGAGCCCGATGGAGCCAAGATATCGCCGGAGAACTTTCTGGATCATCATTCGGGATACTTTGCGTAACAAACTCTAACGTAGATGCACCTTGGTTAAATTTCGAAGCTGGCGCCTTATCAAGGAGTATCGAAAGTTCTTATGTAAGTCCATTTCTTATTGACATTCGAAAAGTAGACGTCAGAGGACCGATTGTTCAATTTCAGTTTACCACATTTGACAAAGAAGATGTAAAAAAGCTTGTTGTAAGCCTAAACAAAGCAGACACTGACAGTCGAGTAGATGACTCTAGGATTCCGCACATATTTGATCGCTGGTGGCCAGATTTAAAAACTCAGTTAGATAATTTGATAAAGACGTATGACGATAATTCAAAAAAGCCAGCACCAAGCGTGGAGCAAGAGATAGACAGAAACACTGCAATGATTGAAGAAATACTTCAAATATCAAGACACAATACGAAATTGATATCAAACTATGAAAAACTAACAATCGATTCAATGAATAGAAATAGGTCTGACGAATTACTTAGACATCATAAATATGATGGACCTATTTTTGATCTCGATAAAAGATGGGGTAATTTATTAAATTATATGGAATCATCCATACCATCTGAATTTAAGACGGAAGAATTGGCAGACAGGATTAGAAAGATGACAGAAGTTATTTCATATATTGTGAGAAGCACAGCAAGAATATGATTGCGACCTGCGGGAATCTGATCCCGCAGGTCGATTTGAAAATATTACCGCGAAAACTTCTTGTACTGAATCCGCTTCGGGATCACCGAATCCGTGCCCAGGCGGCGCTTCTTGTCTTCCTCGTAGTCCGCGAAGTTGCCTTCGAACCATTCCACGTGGCTGTCGCCCTCGAAGGCGAGCATGTGGGTGGCGATGCGGTCCAGGAAGAAGCGGTCATGGGAGATGATGACGGCGCAGCCGGCGTAGTCCTCCAGCGCCTCTTCCAGGGCACGCAGGGTGTCCACGTCGAGGTCGTTGGTGGGCTCGTCGAGCAGCAGCACGTTGCCGCCGCGCTGGAGCACCTTGGCGAGGTGGACGCGGTTGCGCTCACCGCCGGAGAGCATGCCCACCTTCTTCTGCTGGTCGCCGCCCTTGAAGTTGAAGGCCGCGCAATAGGCGCGCGAGGGAATCTCCTTCTTGCCGACGTAGATCACCTCGTTGCCGTCGGAGATTTCCTCCCACACGGTCTTCTTGTCATCGAGCGCGTCGCGGCTCTGGTCCACATAGCCGAGCTTGACCGAGTCGCCGATCTCGATGGAGCCGCCGTCCGGCTTCTCCTGCCCCGTGATCATGCGGAACAGCGTGGTCTTGCCCGCGCCGTTCGGCCCGATGACGCCGACGATGCCGCCGGGGGGCAGCTTGAAGGAGAGATCGTCGATGAGCATCTTCTCGCCGAACGACTTGCTGAGATGGTCGAAGGCGATGACGTTCTGCCCCAGGCGCTCGGCCACGGGGATGACGATCTGGGTGGCGGAGGGCTGGCGCTCGGACGCGCGCTGCAGCAGCTCCTCGTAGCGCTGGATACGCGCCTTGTTCTTGGCCTGACGCGCCTTGGGCGAGGCGCCGATCCACTCCTGCTCGCGGGAGAGCGCGCGCTGGCGGGCCTCGTCCTCGCGGCCCTCCTGCTGGAGGCGCTTCTGCTTCTGGCCGAGCCAGGAGGAATAATTACCCTCGTAGGGAATGCCGCGGCCGCGATCCAGCTCCAGGATCCAGCCGGTGACGTTGTCGAGGAAGTAGCGATCGTGGGTGACGATCAGGATCGCGCCCGGATAGGTGCGCAGGTGCCCTTCCAGCCAGTTCACCGTCTCGGCGTCGAGATGGTTGGTGGGCTCGTCGAGCAGCAGCAGCTCCGGCTGCTCCAGCAGCAGGCGGCACAGCGCGACGCGGCGGCGCTCACCGCCCGACAGGCGCGTCACCTCCCAGTCGTCCGGCGGGCAGCCCAGCGCGTTCATGGCCTGCTCCACCTTCGAATCGAGATCCCAGAGGCCCTGCGCCTCGATCTCGTCCTGAAGCTGGGTCATCTCGTCCGCGGTCTCGTCCGAGTAGTTCATGGCGAGTTCGTTGTAGCGCTCCAGAATGGCCTTCTGCTTGGCCACCCCGTCCTCAACGTTCTGCCGCACGTTCTTGGTGGGATCGAGCGCCGGCTCCTGCGGCAGGTAGCCCACGCGCACGCCCTCGGCCGGACGCGCCTCGCCGGTGAAATCCTTGTCGATGCCGGCCATGATGCGCAGCAGGGTGGACTTGCCCGCGCCGTTGTTGCCCAGCACGCCGATCTTGGCGTCCGGGTAGAAAGAGAGGTGCACGTTGTCGAGCACCTTCTTGCCGCCGGCATAGGTCTTGGTCATGCCGTGCATGTGGTAGGCGTACTGATAGGGGGCCATGGGCCGCCGTCTCCTGAAAAGGGGTGCGGGAAAGTTGGCGCCGTTCTAGCCTCGCAGGCGAGGCGCGGCAAGGTTCGCAGCGTGTTTCGCGAGACGAATGCCGCCGACGCGCTCTGGAGGAAAAGATGGGTTCCGACCACCACCACCACAAGGACTGGCGCACCGACGGCGTGCAGGTGATCCCCGGCGACAGCCTCGATCCCAATACCGCCCAGACCCCCGGCATGAACCGCGCCACCGCCATCAACCGCGCCCGCGCCGGGGCGGAGAAGATCTGGGCCGGCACCGTCCACATCCACCCCGACGCCAAGACCGGCGCCCACCACCACGGCGATCTCGAAAGCGTCATCTACGTGGTGAAGGGCCGCGCCCGCATGCGCTGGGGCGAGAACCTGGAATATGTGGCCGAGGCCGGCCCCGGCGACTTCATCTTCGTGCCGCC
The DNA here is from genome assembly GCF_023571765.1 of Xanthobacter aminoxidans. Taxonomy (GTDB): domain Bacteria; phylum Pseudomonadota; class Alphaproteobacteria; order Rhizobiales; family Xanthobacteraceae; genus Xanthobacter; species Xanthobacter aminoxidans. The sequence continues at coordinate 92,366 of NZ_JAMJXC010000020.1, forward strand.
CTTCGTGCCTCACCAGGAAATCAACGCCTCCGCCGACGAGACGCTGGAATGCGTGCTGGTGCGCTCCGGCCAGGACCCGGTGGTGGTGAATCTCGACATCGAGCCGGTGGAGAAGCCGGAAGCGGTGAAGTGGATCGACCCGATCCATCGCGAGTGAGGGGTATTGCGGCCTTGCGCTGCAAGGCTTTGCGGCGGCGCGGCGGCCAAGCCATCCACAGGCCGGCGGAGAAAGAATGCAAAGGGGTGTTGCATTCGCCGCCGGCATTTTCTATAGAACCGCACCTGCCGCCGACACACTGTCTCGCCGGCAAATGGATGCGGGTGTAGCTCAGGGGTAGAGCACAACCTTGCCAAGGTTGGGGTCGAGGGTTCGAATCCCTTCGCCCGCTCCAGTTTCTCTCAAGAAAATCAGATGGTTGGCAGACGCCTTTTGGGGCGTTTTCTGCTTCCATTGCCATTGGCCGTGCACCGTGGAAGCGGAATGGAAGCAGCGCGACGAAAGTCGCCGGCTATCATGGCGGGCGTTCGGCGGCCCTTCTTCGCCGCATTCAGCCCAGACCTGGGCCTAGGCAGCGGTCAAGGTGGAGTCTCGGCTTCGGCTCAGATTATGTAGGGATGGAGCAGCTCCGCCCAAGCCATCTCTCCTTCTCGGAGAGCCTCAAAGAGTGAGAGGTGAACCGGAATTCCGCGACGGGTTGAAGACCGGGAGAGAGGCTTCCGGCACCCGTCATGGAGTTTGGTCCCATGACTGAGGTTCAGGTTCTAGAGACGAGCCGGGAAGCGGCGGGCGGGTACAGGGTCGACGCGAGCCGCGGCGAGGCGATCGGCCGCGTGTCGTCCGAGTGGTTCTCCCGGCCGGCGGACGAGCGCTATCTGTCCCTGTCGGAGCTCTATGGCGCAGTGCGCGGCCGGTCCGACCGGAGCAGGACCCGGACCGTGGAAAGTGTCGCCATCCGTGTCGAGGCGAGCCGCGACATGCCGGATCGGTTGACGCTCGCGCTGCCCGGGACGGAGGCTCCCGTTGCCCCGACCCACTGGAGCTTCGGCCAGCTGGCAGGCCTCATCGGCGCGCCGGCATCTTATCTGCGTCAGCTCCCGGCGCCGCTCGCCGGCATCAACCTGCAGCACGGCCTTCTGACGCACCGCGCCGAGCAGGTAAAGACGCTGGAGGCGGAGGATGGCCGGGTCGAGCTTCGCGCCGTCACCGGTCCCGACTATGGCCGCATCTATGACCATGAGCTGGTGGACGCCGTGCGCCGCATCGCCGGCAATGGCACCGGCGACACGCGCTGGAAGGTGCCGGGCGTGCTCGACTGGTCGACGGGCATCTACAATCCCCGCGTCGACATCACCAAGGACACCACCACGCTCTACGCCTCGGACCGGGACGTCTTCCTGTTCCTGGTGGATGACCTCAACCCCATTGAAGCCGGCCGACTGCCGGACGGTTCCCCCGACCTCTTCTTCCGGGGCTTCTATTGCTGGAACTCGGAGGTTGGCGCCAAGACGCTGGGCATCGCCAGCTTCTATCTCCGGGCGGTTTGCCAGAACCGCAACCTGTGGGGCGTGGAGGATTTCGAGGAGATCACCATCCGGCACTCGAAGTATGCCGCCTCCCGCTTCGCCCATCAGGCGGCGCCAGCCCTGGAGCGCTTTGCCAATTCTTCGCCCATGCCCTTCGTCAATGGCATCAGAGCCGCTCGGGAGCGCATCGTGGCGCGCACCGACGAGGACCGCACCGAGTTCCTGCGCCGCAAGGGATTTTCCAAGGCCGAGACGCAGAAGGTGATCGACACCGTGCTCGCCGAGGAGGGCCGGAAACCCGAGAGCATCTTCGACTTCGTGCAGGGCATCACCGCCGTGGCGCGGGACAAGCCGCATCAGGATGCTCGCCTCGATCTGGAGGCCCGGGCAAAGAAGCTCCTCGATCGCGCTGTCTGAAATACGCAAAGTCGGAGATGCGGATTGTCGTGTCTCCGGCTTCGTGCGGTTCCAGCTTTCCGGATCGTCGGTTCTGCGGCGCAGCCTTCAGAGGAAGAGGGCGGCGCCGCGCTTCGTGACGGGTTGGAGGCCAGAGAGAGGTTCTCCGGCCGCCCGTCGCGGAGCAACATCCCATGGCCACGGCCGTTCAAAAGATCACCCTTTCGTCGTCCCGCGACATCCCCTTCAACAAGCTGGTGCTCAGCCAGTCCAATGTCCGCCGGGTGAAGGCCGGCGTCTCCATAGAGGAACTCGCGGAGGACATCGCCCGACGTGGCCTGCTCCAGGGCCTCAATGTCCGCGCCTTGGTCGATGCTGATGGTGTCGAGATCGGCATGTATGAAATCCCGGCCGGCGGGCGGCGCTATCGGGCGCTGGAACTGCTGGTGAAGCGCAAGCGCCTCGCCAGGACCGCGCCGGTACCCTGCATCGTGCGCGAGGGCGGCATCGCGGAGGAGGATTCTCTCGCCGAGAACGTCCAGCGCGCACCGCTCCATCCCCTCGACCAGTTCCGAGCCTTCCTCGCCCTGCGGGAGAAGGGCCAGTCGGAGGAAGAGATCGCGGCGGCCTTCTTCGTGTCGGTCGCGGTAGTGAAGCAGCGGCTGAAGCTCGCCTCCCTCTCCCTGAAGCTCCTCGACACCTATGCCGAGGATGACCTCACCCTTGACCAGCTCATGGCCTTCACCGTCACTGGCGACCATGAGCGGCAGGAGCAGGTGCTGGATCGTCTGTCCCAGACCTACGACAAGCAGCCCTATGCCATCCGGCGCATGCTGACGGAAGGCGCGGTCCGGGCATCCGATAAGCGGGCCCGCTTCGTCGGCATCGAAGTCTATGAGGCAGCGGGCGGCACCGTGCTGCGCGACCTGTTCCAGGGCGACGACGGCGGCTGGCTGCAAGACGCGACTCTCGTCGACCGGATGGTGGTGGAGAAGCTCGCAGCCGATGCCGATGCAATCCGAGGCGAAGGCTGGAAGTGGATCGAGGTTGCGCCGGACTTCGCCTATGGCCACACCTACGGCCTGCGCCAGCTGCGGGGTGAGCCGACGCCCCTGACCAAGGAGGAAGAGGCTGCGAGGGTAGCCGCCCAGGCGGAATGCGATCAGCTCTCCGAAAAACATGCCGATGCCGACGAACTCCCCGAGGAAGTCGATGCGCGGCTCGGTGAGCTCGAGGCGATGCTGGAGGCCTTCGAGACGCGTCCCCTCGCGTTCGATCCGGCGGAGGTCGCCCGGGCCGGCGCCTTCGTCAGCATCGCCCAGGATGGAAAGCTGCGGGTGGAACGGGGTTTTGTCCGCCCGGAGGACGAGGTGCCGGTCGAGGAGGAGCATGCCACTTCCACCGAGACCGATGATGCAGACCATGTGGCATCGACTTCTCTCCAGCAGGCGGGCACACCCGATGCCCCTGCTGAGCCCGAGGAGGAGGACGGCCTCACTCCGATCTCCGACCGGCTGCTCACGGAGCTGACGACCCATCGGACCCTCGGCCTGCGCCATGCGCTGGGTGAACAGCCCGATGTGGCCTTCCTCGCGGCGGTCCACGCCCTCACGCTGAAGGCCTTCTACGCCTATGGCTCGGACAGCTGCCTTGAGCTCGATCTCAAGAGTGTTTCGTTCAACGCCCAGGCACCGGGCCTCAACGACAGCGTTTCGGCCGAGGCCATGCGTATCCGGCACGAAAGCTGGGCCAAGGCGCTGCCCAAGGAGCCGGGCGCACTCTGGGACACCCTGAGCGGCTGGGACCGCGACAGCCAATCCGCCTTGTTCGCCCATGTGGTGAGCCTCTCGGTCAATGCCGTGCACGAGGCCTGGAACCGCCGTCCACGCGCCTTCGCCCATGCCGACAAGCTGGCGCAGGCGGTGTCACTCGACATGGCAGCGGCCGGATGGAAGCCCACCGTCGACACCTTCCTCGGCCGGGTCACCAAGGCGCGCATTCTGCAGGGCGTGACCGAGGCGAAGGGCGAACGCGCGGCGGAGGGGATCGCCCACCTCAAGAAGGGCGACATGGCGCGGGAGGCTGAATCCCTTCTCGTCGATAGCGGCTGGCTCCCGGAAGCCCTGCGGACCCAGCCGTCCGAGACCGCCGGCGAAGAGACGGCGGAGATCGACGGCGAAACGGCCATGGGCGACAGCGAGGACTTCGCCGATAGTGAGGAGCCCGAAGCGATCTCCTCCTCGATCGCTGCCGAATAATCCTCCCGGGCAACCTGGCCCGCCGCCCGCCGCCTCGCGCTCCCCCTGTCGCGTGGCCCGGACGGCGGGCCTTTCTGTTGGAGCGTTCCCATGTCGGATGCAGCGCATGACCTCGCCCGACGGCTCGGCAGGCAGGCGGAAGCCGTCTGCAGCCTTTATCTCTCCGCTGGCCAGAGGCAGGGGCACTATTGGCAGGTGGGCGATGTTCGCAACACGCCCGGGCGCTCCATGTTCGTGCGGCTGACGGACAGTGCGAAAGGCCCCGCCGGCAAGTGGACCGATGCGGCGACGGGGGAGCACGGCGACCTTCTCGACGTGATCCGCGAAAGCCGGGGCTTGTCCCACTTCACCGATGTGGTCGCAGAGGCCGAGATGTTTCTGCACCTTCCCCCAAGCTCACGAGACGCGGAAGCCCCCCATCGCACGCGGCCATCCTCCTCGCGTGATCTGGTCCTCTCGGCACGACGGCTATTTGCCGCCACACGGCCGATTCCGGGTACGATCGTGGAGACGTATCTGCGGAACCGAGGCATCACGGCTTTGCACGAAACCGAAAGCCTGCGCTTTCACCCACGCTGCTATTATCGCTCGGCCCCCAACGGGCCCATTCAACTCCTGCCGGCCATGATCGCGGCTGTCACCGATCTCAGGGGACGGATCATGGGCATCCACCGGACATGGCTCGCTCCCGACGGATCGGACAAGGCCGCCATCGCCACGCCCCGGCGCGCCATGGGCCACCTATTGGAGCATGCCGTTCGCTTTGGTGGGACTGACGACGTGATGGCCGCCGGCGAGGGCATCGAGACCATTCTGTCACTTCGCTCCGTGCTGCCCAGCCTCGCGATGGCAGCGGCGCTCTCGGCTGCGCACCTTGCCGCCATTGTCTTTCCACCTGGGCTGCGGCGGCTCTACATCGTCCGCGACACCGATCCGGCAGGCGACAAAGCGCGAGACCGCCTCATCGCACGAGCGAACTCAGCCGGAGTCGAGGCCATCGTGCTCTCGCCCACGCTCGGCGACTTCAACGAGGATCTGCACACGTTGGGCGTCGACGCGTTGCTGGCAGGGCTCCGATGCCAGCTTGCCCCAGAGGATGTCGCACGTTTCATGGTGCTGCGCTCGTGATCTGAAGCGGCACGAAGCAGGGATCCTCTCGCGCCACGCTCTGAAGCTCACCGCCGACAGAGGACCCGCAGCCAGGCCTTCCAGAGGGCGATCGGCCAGCAGGCGCGCCGTCCCGGCAATGGCTGCGACCAACGATTTTCCGGAGCCGCTGCGCGGCTTTCCATCGCGAAACAAAATCGCCGGCCTTCGCCATCCTCCGCTCACGCTCCGGCCCCGCGCTTCCCGCGGGGTGCAGGTCCGTCCCGCCCGCCGGCTTCGTCGCCATGAAGGCCGCAAGGCTGCGGTCCAACCGACGGAGCCTCCCATGAGCACCGAGCACGACGAACCTCGCCACGCTTCTTCGCCCACGGATCAGCTGCTGCAGGAGCTTCAGCTCTACGGCTATCGCCCGCTCAACGACGAGCCTGATCCCCGGCCGCTTCCCGAGGCCGACCGTGTCACCGGCGCCATCGCCGACATCTTCGACGCCCTCATCGCGACGCTCCAGGACACGCGCCTCGAGCCGGATCTCCCCGACCTCCTGTGGTGGACCGTCCATCTCTTCCACCGTGCCGCCGGCCGCATCTCCAATGCCCTCGACGCAAACGAGCAAGGCCAGCGCCGCAGCCAGCAGGAGCAGGACGGCAGTGAGGTGCGCTCTGTGGAACTGGAACGCCTCATCGCTGAGGGCCAGAGCCTCATCGAGCGCCGCGATGCCTTCGAGCTGATGCGCGACGAAGCCGCCGACGCCTTCGAGCGTCATATCGGCTCAGCCTGGCGCCTCCGTACCGGATCCCTGGTAAACCATCGGCACCTCACCGCAACCCTCATCGACAGCCGCGACTTCCTCGCCGCCCGCAGGCGCTCGGAGACCGAGGTGCTGATGCCCGCAGGTCCGAAAATCGCCTTCTCCGGTGGTGACTCGGCCGATCACAAGCTCATCTGGGCCAAGCTCGACCAAGTCCATGCCAAGCACCCGGACATGGTGCTGCTGCATGGCGGTTCGCCCAAGGGTGCCGAAAGGATTGCGGCCTGCTGGGCCGATGCCCGAAAGGTGCCGCAGGTCGCGTTCAAGCCGGACTGGACACGGCACGCCAAGGCCGCGCCCTTCAAGCGCAACGACCAGATGCTCTCGGTCATGCCCATCGGGGTCATCATCTTCCCCGGCACGGGCATCCAGGACAATCTCGCCGACAAGGCGCGCAAGCTTGGCATCCCGGTCTATCGGTTCGGGTCGGGCAGCGCGTGAGCGCTGCCCCTTCCTCGACCATCGGAATCGAATTTCACGGGGCCTTATCGCTTTTCACGGAAATGCGGTTCTCGTCATCGGTTTTCAGCGGACTGGCGAGCAGAACCTGCGCTCATCGGGTGTGGAGCTGAGCGAAATCTCCTGAGCAAGCGCATGCGAGGAGACGGCCACACCTGCCGACCTTCGAGCGACGGCCCACCCCCGCTTTCCTGCGCTGGTCCTTGGTCCGACCGAGGGCCTGACGCCATCAACCCACAAGGGGTCGGCTACGCCCAGCGTGCCGCCGCTCCCGCTTCGCCGTCGCGGTGATTGCGGCCCACGCCCGGACCCGTCGGGCGCCTGTCAGCGGGGGATGGTCCTCCGCTTCGAGCAGGAGCCGGACCCCATGTCCTCCACCGATGCGCAGGCTTTCGCCCTCAGCCTCGCCAAGACCCTGATGGTCGTCATCGTGATCTTCCGCGCGGGCGACGGCAGCTTGTCGGTCGTGCCAGCCGATGAGTTCGACGGCGACGCCTCGCAGATCGTCCGCGAGATTGATCCCTTCGCCAGATAGCGAAGGTGTACGCATGAAGTGCCGGGTATCTCCCTTGCTGGGATTCCGGCATCCATCTTTCCTTGCTATGCTAGAGATCGCGCCGCGGTGGTGGTGGAAGGCGCAACCGTCAGAACTTTCCTCACGGGGACACCACCATGATCTTCCTCGGCATCCCGCTTGGTCTCGCCGCCATCGCGTTATTCTGCTGGCTGCTGTTCACGCTCGCCGTCTTCGCGCTGCCGTTCTTCGTCGCCGTCAGCGCCGGCACCTGGGCCTACCATGCCGGCGGGGGCTGGCTCGGTGCGATCGTCGTTGCCCTGATCGCTGGGGGCGTTACGCTCAGCATCGGCCAGGTTTTGCTCGTGATCGTTCGTCCGATGTGGGCGCGGCTTCTCATTGCGCTCACCTTCGTGGCCCCGGCCGTCCTCGCCGGCTATCACGCCACGCATGGTATCGCGAAGCTCGCCATGCCGTCCGAGACGTGGCAGATCGTCTTCTCGACCATCGGCGCTATCGCAATCGGCATCACGACGCTGTTGCAGGTCGCGGGCATGGCGCCCCGCGGTCAGTGACGGACCAGTACATGGTGGGAGTAATCTTGCCCGGTTGTACCCGGTGCGGTGGAATCACGCGCAGCTGACCTGGAACGGGGGACGTGAAGCCGAAGAGGATCGGGCCGGTCTTCCGTGAGGTTGCGGCGGGTCACCATCATCCCCGTTCGGTATCCGTCGGTCGACCGCTCCAAACGGCCTCTCCAATGGGCGGATCTGGCCGCAGGACGGCTGCGCCTCGACCGCCTCTGCCGCAACGGCGCATCATGACTTTCTTCCCCTGCCGGACCCCACCCCACGCGACAGGTCTCGTGGGGACCCCGAGGCGCCGCCATTCCTCGCGAGGCAAGAAAGTCCCTCTCGCGCCGTCCTCCGCTGTGCTGCAGCCCCTGTGGGGTGCGGCGTCGGTCGCCTCCGGCCTTCCGATCGCCATCGAGGCCGCATGGTGCGGGCTCGGAAACGGAAGACGGAGATTTACCATGGCCACCATCGGCACCTTCAAGAAGACCGGCGCGAACGAGTTCACCGGCGAGATTGTCACCCTCAGCGTCCAGGCCAAGGGCGTGCGCATCGTCCCGGACCTGCGGGCCAACGGAGAGAACGCTCCCAGCCACCGGGTCCTGGTGGGTCGGATCGATTATGCGGAGAGCGGGATTATGCAGAGCGCCGGCCTGTAAGGTCTGTGTTGCCGCCGGTTTCGGCGGGGGTTCTGCTCCGCATAATTGCGGGCTGGAAGGTGGGCGCCCCGCGGGAAGCGGA
>NZ_JAMJXC010000021.1 GCF_023571765.1 Xanthobacter aminoxidans
CCGCAGGAAAACCACCAAAGCTCGCACTCGTCGCCATCGCCAGACGCATCGTCGTCACCGCAAACGCCCTCCTACGCGACAACGTCACCTTCCAAACCTGACCAGCCCTCAACACAGTTGCCGGCTCTCCTTCCACTGCGCTCCCGCTCCGTTCCAGTCGGCCGGGGCGCGAGGGAGAACATGGTCTTGTCCCACGCCATCACCCGGCTGCCCGACGAGCAGATCGCCCCGCTGATCGCCCATTACGATGCGGCGGTGCGGGCGCGGCGGCGGCATACGCTGATCATGTTCGGCGTGATCGCCGTGTGCACCGTGCTCGCCGCCTGGATGGGCGAGGTGAAGCCGGACGTGTTCTTCGCCCACGCGGACCGGTTGCCCAACTATTTCTGGAGCATCACGCCGGTCCTGCACTGGAACACCCTCGGCGCCGATCTGTCCGAGTGGTACTGGAACCTCGACCACTGGCTGAAGCTGCTGCTGGATACGATCCTGATCGCCTATCTCGGCACGCTCATCGGCGCCATCGGCGGCTTCTGCCTGTGCTTCCTCGCCAGCGCCAATCTGGTGAAGAGCCCGTGGATCCGCCTCGGCGCCCGCCGCTTCCTGGAATTCTGCCGCACGGTGCCGGAGCTGGTGTTCGCGCTGCTGTTCGTGGTCGCCTTCGGGCTCGGCCCGCTGCCGGGCGTGCTGGCGCTGGCCATCCACACCATGGGCGCGCTGGGCAAGCTGTTCGCCGAGGTGGTGGAGAACATCGACATGAAGCCGGTGGAAGGCGCCACCGCCTCCGGCGCCTCCTGGCTCACCACCGTGCGCTTCGCCGTGGTGCCGCAGGTGCTCTCCAACTTCGCCTCCTACGGCCTGCTGCGCTTCGAGATCAACGTGCGCGAAGCCTCCATCATGGGCTTCGTCGGTGCCGGCGGCATCGGACAGGACCTCGTGGAGGCCATCCGCAAGTTCTATTACTCCGATGTCTCCGCCATCCTCCTCCTCATCATCGCGGCGGTGATGATCATCGATCTCGTCACCGAGCAGGTCCGCCACCGCCTCCTCGGCTTCGGAGCGCAGCGATGAGCCGGGCCCGCATCCACCTTTCCGGAGACGAGCGCGCACGCCTTGCCGCCGCCCATCCGCACCTCGTCGCGCCGCCCATCAACACGCGGGTCCGCGTCGGCATGATCATCGCGGTGTTCGCCGGCATCGCGGCCTTCGGCTTCTGGCAGCTCGGCTTCAATTTCGATCGGCTTGGCAGCGGCATCGCGCAGCTCGCGCATTTCGTCACGCTGATGATGCCGCCCGATCCCGGCACGCAGCTGCCGCTCTACATGCACGCGCTCGGCGAGACGCTGGCCATCGCCTTCCTCGGCACGCTGGGCGGCGCCATCGTCGCCTTTCCCTTCGGCTTCCTCGCCGCGAAGAACGTCATTCCCAACATCTTCGCCCATTTCGCCGTCCGCCGCGTGCTGGACACCGTGCGCGGCGTGGACCGGCTGATCTGGGCGCTGATCTATGTGACGGTGGTGGGCCTCGGCCCATTCGCCGGCATCCTCGCCATCGCCACCGCGAGCTTCGCCGAGCTGGGCAAATTGTTCTCGGAGGCCGTGGAGGCGCTGGACCGGAAGCCCGTGGAGGGCGTCGTCTCCACCGGCGGCTCACCCGTGGAGGCGGTGCGCTTCGGCATGCTGCCGCAGGTGCTGCCGGTGCTGGCGAGCCAGCTGCTCTATTACTTCGAATCCAACGCCCGCCAGTCCACCATCGTCGGCATCGTCGGCGCCGGCGGCCTCGGCCTGCACCTCGCCGAGCAGATCCGCGTGCTGGAATGGCAGAAGGTGTCGTTCCTCGTCCTGATGATGCTCATCATGGTGGCGGTGATCGACTTCATCTCCTCCCGCCTGCGCTTCGCCATCATCGGCAAATCCCGCATCGGGTGAACGCGCGGGCAGATCGCCTTGGGACGGACCCGGGCCCTTTGCTCCGCTCCCCCGCCCTCTCCGCAGTCATCCCCCGCCTTGTGCGGGGGATCCACTTTGCAGCCGAAGCGGTGTGCGGTTGTTCAGACACCCGGCTCGGCGGAGGGGTGGATGCCCCGGACAAGCCGGGGCATGACAACCTGACAAGAAGCGGCGGCGCCTCAGTACAGAATCTCCCGATAGCGCGCGACCATCTGCTCCTGGCTCTCCGGCGCCTCAATTGCGAAGGACGAGGCGGCGCCGGCGGCGTCCTTGGCGGCGATCTGGTCGCGCAGCATCTCGCCCATGGTGGGCAGTTGGGTGCGCTCCACCTGCGCCTCCGGCTCCCACAGGCGCGAGCGCATGAAGGCCTTGGCGCAGTGCAGATAGGCCTCCTTCACCTCCACCCGCAGCACCGTGCGCGGCGCCTTGCCGCCGACGGTGAAGAGGCGCGTCAGCTCCTCGTCGTCATGGATGAAGGCATTGCCGTTCACCCGCAGCGTCTCGTCCACGCCGGGAATGAGGAAGAGCAGGCCGACCTGCCCGGTGGCGAGGATGTTGGTGAGGGAATCCAGCCGGTTGTTGCCCGGCCGGTCGGGAATGAGCAGGTCGCGCTCGCGCGCCGCCACGAAGCCCGGCACATCGCCGCGCGGCGAGACATCGGCAGCGCCGGAGGCATCGGCCGTAGCGATGAGCACGAACGGGCTCAGCGAGATGAAGTGCCGGCAGTGCCGGTCCAGCCGGTCCAGCTGCTTGGCGACGCTGCGTCCGGCAGCAGCACCATAGAGACGGCGCAGGGCAGCTTCATCGGCGACGACGGCCATGGGGCAGAACCTCCTTCGGATACCTATTTCTCGCGCAAACGATTGGGCTGACGCAAGCACCTAGGGCTTGAAAACCAGCTGCACCCGGTCGGCGGCGAAGGAGGAACGGCCCCATTGCAGCGGCGCGCCGTTGGCCTCCACGTCGAGCCGCTCCAGCACCATCACCGCGCGTCCGGGGGCGAGGGAGAGAATGTCCATCTCGCGCGGATTGGCGGGGCGGGCGGTGATGCGGGTCTCGCGGCGGCGGAAATCCTCGATGCCCAGTGTCGCCAGCGCCCGCGTCAGCGATCCGGTGGCTTCATAGATGAGATCGAGGTCGCGGCAGCGGGCGGCGGGAAACCAGGCCGAGCCGCAGGAGATGGGCACGCCGTCCGCCTCGTGGGTGGTCTCGATGCGCAGCACCGGCGTGCCGATGGCGAGCTGCAGCTCGCGCGCCACGTCCGCATCCGCCGCCTCCACCGTGGAGCCGCGGAACCGGCCGGACGGCTCGCGCCCGCCCGCCGCCACGATCTCGGAGAAGCGGGTGCGCGCGCCGATGGGATAGCGCAGCGGCGGCTCCTTCACGAAGGTGCCCCGCCCCGCCGTCGCCTCGATGAGCCCGGCCTCGGAGAGATGGGAGAGCGCGCGGCGCAGGGTGTGGCGATTGACGCCGAAGCGCTCGGCCAGCTCGGCCTCCACCGGCAGGCGCACGCCGGGCGCGAGCGTGCCGGCGAGGATGTCCGCCTCCAGCTTCTCGGCGATCTGCCGCCACAAAGTGACTCCGCTGCCCCGCGCGACCGAGGGCACGGCTGGCGATGCCTCGTCCTCCGTCATCGGGCTGTGACCATCGGCGGCGAGACTGCGCGGCGCACCAGACATTCCTGCCTCTCCACGTCCGCCCCAGGAAGTCACCGAGGGCGCAGATACCTTCTTGCGCATTTGTATAGACTATTATACAAATCATGTCCAGCAAGGCCCCGCGGCAGGGTTCGCCCGTTTGCGCCAGGGTCAGGGACATCTGGAGACCGCCCGTGAGGTCCGAACCGCCGCACATCACCGAGCCGCAAATCGCCGCCGTTCCCGACCCCGCCGCCGAGCAGGCCGCGCGGGAGGTGATGATGGGCCTTTATGCCCGCGCCACCCGCGCCGAGCTTCAGGCCGCCGTGGAGCGCTTCCAGCCGTTGCCGCAGCTGAAAAGGCTGCGCCCGGCGGAGGCCGGCCTCATCATGGTGCAGGGCCGTACCGGCGGCGACGGCGCCCCCTTCAATCTGGGCGAGGCGACCGTGACGCGTGCCGCCGTGCAGCTCGCGGGCGGTGCCACCGGCGTCTCCTATCTGCTCGGCCGCGACCCGGCGAAGGCGGAGGCCGCCGCCATCCTCGACGCTTTGTGGCAGGACGCGGCGCTGCGCCTCGCCGTCACCGACGCGCTTACCCCCGTGCGGCGCCGCCTCGCGGTGGAAGCGGCGCGGGCGGCGGAGGAGACGGAGGCCACCAAGGTCAATTTCTTCACCATGGCGCGGGGAGAAGACTGATGGCCATCCCTGCCCTCGCCGTCCCCGCCCTCGCCGCCGGCTTCGCCGATCCGGTGCACGACGCCCAGCGCAGCTTTGCGGCCGTGATGCGCGCCATGTCCGAGCCGGGCCTTCCCGTGCCGCTGGCGAGCGACCTCGACCCGCCCGCGCCGCTCTCCCGCGAGGCCGCCGCCTGCGCCCTCGCGCTGCTCGATTACGAGACGCCCGTCTTCCTTGACGCGGCGCTCTCCGCCGCGCCGGCCGTGGCCGCCTTCCTGCGCTTCCACACCGGCGCGCCGGTGGTGGATGACCCCGCCGCCGCCCGCTTCGCGTTCATCGCCGACGCGGCGGCGCTGCCCGATTTCGGCGCCTTCGCGCAGGGCGAACCGGACTATCCCGATCGCTCGGCGACGCTCATCGTGCAGGTCAGCGATTTCGGCACCGGCGCGATCGTCCTCGAAGGCCCCGGCATCAAGGGCCGCCGGAGCTTTTCCGCTGCGCCGCTGCCGTCCGACCTGCCGGCGCGGCTTGCCGCCAACCGGGCGCTGTACCCGCTCGGCATCGACCTCATCCTCACTGCGCCGGGGGGCGTTCTGGGCCTGCCGCGCACGGTGAAGCCCGTGATGGAGGACTGATCCATGTACGTGGCCGTCAAGGGCGGCGAGGCCGCCATCCGCAATGCCCACGCATTGCTCGCCAAGAAGCGGCGCGGCGAGGAAAGCGTGCCGGAGATCGGGCTCGACCAGATCGCCGGCCAGCTCTCCCTCGCCGTGGACCGGGTGATGGCCGAGGGCTCCCTCTATGACCGGGAGCTGGCGGCCCTCGCCATCAAGCAGGCGCGGGGCGACCTGATCGAGGCCATCTTCCTCGCCCGCGCCTTCCGCACCACCCTGCCCCGCTTCGGCGCTTCGGTGCCGGTGGATACGGGCGCCATGCGCATCGAACGGCGCATCTCCGCCACCTTCAAGGACCTGCCCGGCGGGCAGGTGCTCGGCCCCACCTTCGACTACACCCACCGCCTGATGGACGAGCGGCTGGCGACACACGCGAGCGATGCCGACGCGCCGCGCCAGCTCGCCCCCTCTCCCCGCGCGGGAGAGGGCTGGGGTAAGGGGGAGGAGCGCCGGGAAGCCGACGCCACTCCGGCCGCTCCCATGCCCCGCGTCACCGATCTGCTCGGCGGCGAAGGCCTCATCGAGCCCTCCCCGGCCGATGACGGCACGCCCCCGCGCGACCTCACCCGCGAGCCGCTCTCCTTCCCCGCCGACCGGCCGCTGCGCCTGCAGGCGCTGGCGCGGGGCGACGAGGGTTTCCTGCTGGCGCTCGGCTATTCCACCCAGCGCGGCTATGCCCGCACCCATCCCTTCGTGGGCGAGATCCGCTTCGGCACGGTGGAGGTGAGCCTTCCCGTGGAAGAGCTGGGCTTTGCGGTGCCGCTGGGTGACATCGCCGTCACCGAGTGCCAGAGCGTGAACCAGTTCAAGGGCTCGGCCACCGAGCCGCCCCAGTTCACCCGCGGCTATGGCCTCGTGTTCGGCCAGTCCGAGCGCAAGGCCATGTCCATGGCGCTGGTGGACCGCGCGCTGCGCTTCAAGGAGCTGGGCGAGGAGAAGAGCGCCCCGTCGCAGGACGAGGAATTCGTCCTCTCCCATTGCGACAACGTGCAGGCCACCGGCTTCGTGGAGCACCTGAAGCTGCCCCACTACGTGGACTTCCAGGCCGAACTCGACCTCATCCGCCGCATGCGCGCGGAGGCCGAAGCCCCTGACGAGATGAAGGAGGCCGCCGAATGAACGCGCCCGTCACCGCCTCTTCCATGCCGGCCATCACCTACAATTTCGCCTATCTCGACGAGCAGACGAAACGGATGATCCGCCGGGCCATCCTGAAGGCCATCGCCATTCCCGGCTATCAGGTGCCCTTCGCCTCGCGCGAGATGCCCATGCCCTACGGCTGGGGCACCGGCGGCGTGCAGGTGACGGCGGCCATCCTCGGCGCGGACGACGTGCTGAAGGTGATCGACCAGGGCTCGGACGACACCACCAATGCGGTGGCCATCCGCACCTTCTTCGAGACCACGGCCGGCGTCGCCACCACCACGCGCACGCAGGACGCCACCATCATCCAGACCCGCCACCGCATCCCGGAGGCGGAGCTGAAGGCGGGGCAGACCATCGTCTTCCAGGTGCCCATCCCCGAGCCGCTGCGCTATTTGGAGCCGCGAGAGACCGAGACGCGCCGCCTGCATGCGCTGGCCGATTACGGCCTGATGCAGGTGAAGCTCTACGAGGACATCGCCCGCCACGGCCACATCGCCACCACCTATGCCTATCCGGTGAAGGTGGAGGGCCGCTACGTGATGGACCCCTCCCCCATCCCGAAGTTCGACAATCCCAAGATGAACGACAGCCCGGCCCTGCAATTGTTCGGCGCCGGGCGCGAGAAGCGCATCTATGCCATCCCGCCCCACACGCAGGTGGTCTCGCTGGATTTCGAGGACCATCCCTTCAAGGTGCAGGCCTTCAAGGAACCCTGCGCCTTGTGCGGGGCAACCGGCGTCTATCTCGACGAGGTGATCCTCGACGACAAGGGCGGGCGCATGTTCGTCTGCTCCGACACCGACCATTGCTCCACCCGGCAGGCGGAAGGGCACACGGGGACCATGAGCGCGCCTTACCAGGAGGCTGCCCATGACTGACGCGCCGCTTCTCACCGCCCGCGGCCTCGCCAAATATTACGGCCACCGCCTCGGCTGCCGCGACGTGGACCTGACCCTGCACGAGGGCGAGGTGCTCGCCATCGTCGGGGAAAGCGGCTCCGGCAAGTCCACCCTGCTCGGCCTCCTCTCCACCGAGCTGGCCCCCTCCGCCGGCAGCGTCACCTACCGGATGCGGGACGGCGCCACGCGTGATCTCGCCTCCCTCTCGGAGGCCGAGCGCCGGCTGCTGCTGCGCACCGACTGGGGCTTCGTGCGCCAGCATGCCGAGCAGGGGCTGCGCATGGCGGTCTCGGCCGGCGGAAACGTGGGCGAGCGGCTGATGGCCGTGGGCTGGCGCCATTATGAGAACATCCGCAGCGAGGCCACCGACTGGCTTTCGCGCGTGGAAATCGCCGCCGAGCGCATCGACGACGACCCGCGCACCTTCTCCGGCGGCATGCGCCAGCGCCTGCAGATCGCCCGCAACCTCGTCACCCGCCCCCGCCTCGTCTTCATGGACGAGCCGACCTCGGGCCTCGACGTCTCGGTGCAGGCGCGCCTGCTCGATCTCATTCGCCAGCTGGTGGAGGAATTCGGCCTCGCGGTGGTCATCGTCACCCATGATCTCGCGGTGGCGCGGCTGCTCTCCCACCGCATCATGGTGATGAAGTCCGGCCGCGTGATCGAACAGGGCCTCACCGACCAGGTGCTCGACGACCCGCGCGAGCCCTACACCCAGCTCCTCGTCTCCTCGGTGCTTGCGGCATGATGAACGAGACTTCCGTGTCCCGGCCAAGTGCAGCGCCACCTGTGGCGCGGAACGCGAGCCGAGACCCAGCGCAACATTCCGCCGAAGGCGCTTCCATGCCAACCACCGCTCAAGCTTTGCCTGCTGCGCAGGAGTCCTGCGCTGGGTCCCGGCTCGGCGCTCCGGCTACGCCGTCGCTGGTCCGGGACACGCAGGACCTCCTCCTCCGCGTCGAAAACCTCGCCAAGAGCTTCACCCTGCACCTGCGCGGCGGGCTCACCCTTCCCGTGGTCTCCGGCGTCACCTTCGACGTCCACGCCGGCGAGTGCGTGGCGCTGGGCGGGCCATCGGGGGCGGGGAAAAGCTCCATCCTCAAGATGGTCTATGGCAATTACCGCATCGACACCGGCTCCGTGCGCATCGCCGATGGCGACGCGTTCGCCGAGGTGGCCGACGCCGCGCCGCGACAGATGCTGGCACTCCGGCGTGCCCGCGTCGGCTATGTCAGCCAGTTCCTGCGGGTCATCCCCCGCGTCCCCACCCTCGACGTGGTGGCGGCGCCCCTGCGGGCCGAGGGCGTGGACGAAGAGACCGCCAAGGCCCGTGCCGGCACGCTCCTCGCCCGCCTGAACCTGCCGGAGCGCCTGTGGTCGCTGCCGCCGGCCACCTTCTCCGGCGGCGAGCAGCAGCGCGTGAACGTGGCGCGCGGCTTCATCGGCTCCCAGCCGCTTCTGCTGCTGGACGAGCCCACCGCCTCGCTGGACGCCGCCAACCGGCAGGTGGTCATCGACCTCATCCGCGAGAAGAAGGCGGCGGGCGTTGGCCTGCTCGGCATTTTCCACGATGCCGAGACCCGCGAGGCCGTCGCCGACCGGGTGGTGGACGTCACCCGCTTCGAAGCCTGATCCACACGCCCGCGAGCCCGGCTCGCGGGTCGAGCCCGCGCGGCGCCTGAGCGCCCCCTCGGCGCCGGTCCAAGACCGGGGCCGCTGGACTGATCCCGGAGCCCCTTTCATGAGACAGGTTTTCGCCAACGCCCGCCTCGTCCTCGCCGACGAGATCGTGTCCGGCCACGTGAGTGTCACGGACGGCGTCATCTCCGCCATCGGAAGCGGCGTGGTGCCGGCCGGCGCCGAGGACATGGAGGGCGACTATCTCCTCCCCGGCCTCGTGGAGCTGCACACGGACCATGTGGAGGGCCACCTCGCCCCCCGCCCCAAGGTGCGCTGGAACCCCCTTGCCGCCATGCTGGCCCACGACGCGCAGATCGCCGCCTCGGGCATCACCACCGTGTTCGACTCGCTGCGGGTGTGGCCGGACAAGAAGGCGGTGGGCATGGACGGCGACGCGCCGCTCCTCATCGCCGCCCTGGAGGCGGCCCGCGCCGCCGATGCGCTGCGCGCAGACCATTTCATCCACCTCAGGTGCGAGGTGCCCACCGACACGGTGGTTCAGGACGCCGAAGCGATCCTGAAGAAGACGCCCGTGCACCTGATCTCGCTCATGGACCACACGCCGGGCCAGCGGCAGTTTGCGACCATCGACCAGTTCCGCTCCTATTACATGAAGAAGAGCGGCATCAGCGCCGAGGAGATGGACGTGATCGTCTCATCACGGCTCGACTTCCACGAACGCTACGCCCGCGAGAACCGCGCGGGTCTGGTGGCCCTCGCCCACGCCCACCGCTGCGTGGTCGCAAGCCATGATGACGGCACCCCCGAGCATGTGGCCGAGGCCGTCGGCGACGGCGTCGCCATCGCCGAATTCCCCACCACCGAGGAAGCCGCGCGCCTCTCCCACGAAGCCGGCATCCGCGTGCTGATGGGCGCGCCGAACCTGGTGCGCGGCGGCTCCCACACCGGCAACGTCTCGGCGGAATCGCTGGCGCGGGGCGGGCGGCTGGATATCCTCTCGTCGGACTATGTGCCCTCGTCCCTTCTCTGGGCGGCGTTCGACCTCACCCGCCGGGTGCCCTCCATCCAATTGCCCGAAGCGGTGCGGATGATCACCAAGACCCCGGCCGAGGTGGCGGGCCTTGCCGATCGCGGCGAGATCACGGCTGGCCGCCGCGCCGACCTCGTGCGGGTGGCGCTGGCCGGCGAGATGCCGGTGGTGAAGGGCGTGTGGCGGGAAGGGCGGCGCGTGGCATGACGAAAGATGCGGCCGGCGCAAAGGCTGGCGACACATTCGGCCCCGGCACCCTGCTCCTCGTGGTCGGCCCCTCCGGCGCCGGCAAGGACACCCTCATCGACATCGCCCGCGCGCGCTTTTCCAGCGACCCGCGGGTGCTGTTCGCCCGCCGCCTCGTCACCCGGCCTTCGGGCACGGGAGAGGCGCACGGCACGCTGTCGGAAGCCGAGTTCGACGCGCTGCTCGCCGAGGGGCGCTTTCCCCTGTTCTGGCGGGCGCACGGCCTTTCCTATGCGCTCGGCCCGGAGGTGGCGGAGGTGATCGCCCAGGGCGGCGTCGTGGTGGCCAACGGCTCCCGCGCCACCTTGCCGGAAGCCCGCCGCCGCTTCGCGCGGGTCAGGGTGGTGCATGTGACGGCGCCGGTGCCGGTGCGCGCCGCCCGCCTCGCCATGCGCGGACGCGAAAGCGCCGACGACATCGCCGAACGCCTCGCCCGCGCGCCGGAACTGGACGTGGCCCCTGACCTCAGCATCGACAATGTGGGCACGCCCGCCGAGGGTGGGGCGCGCCTCGTGGACTTCATCGCCGAGGAGCTTGCCGCGGTCGCCTGACCGCGGCCGACTTCCTCACCGCCGCTCGCCGGCCGGCAGATAGGGCTGGAGCGCGTGGGCGAGCTTGGACGGGGTGAGCGACTGGAGCCACACCGTGCCGGGGCCGGCAAGGCGGGCGAGGAAGAGGCCATCGCCTCCGAACAGCATGTTCTTCACGCCCCGCACGGTGGTGATCTCGAAGGAAACGCTGTCCTCGAACATGCCCACATGGCCGGGATGCACCAGAAGATCCTGCCCCGGCTGCAGCGTGTAGCTGACGATCTCCCCGCCCAGCTCGATGAAGGCCGAGCCCTCGCCCGTGAGGTGCTGCAGGATGAAGCCATCGCCGCCGAACACGCCGGCCCCCAGCGTCTGCTGCACCCCGACGCCGAGGGAGAGCGTCGGCGCCCCGGCGAGGAAACCGTGGCGGTGGACGAGATAGCCGCGCCCCGGCGCCACCTGCATCTCGAAGATGCTGCCGGGCACCGTGGCGGCGAACGCCACCAGCGCCTCCCCGCCCTCGGCCGTGAACTCCGTCATGAACAGCCCGCCGCCGCCCAATGCGCGGCCGATGGCACCGAAGAAGCCGGTGGAGCCGCCGGTGGCCGTGGTGGTGCGCATGGCGACGTTGGACGTCATCCAGGAGAGGCGGTCCGTCTCGGCCAGCACGGTCTCGCCCGGCGCCAGCGTGAAGGTGAGCACGGGCAGCGTTGTTCCGGAAATCTCGTGGCGCATGTTATCTCTCCCGGTAAGGCCGCACCGAGATTAGGGTGAGGAAAGGCCCACGCAAGCAAGCCTTCCGGCCAAGCCTGAAACAAGCTGAGGAAAAGCCCATGCGCGCCGCAACGCTCCTTCTCCTCTCGCTGATTGCGACCCCCGCTCTCGCGCAGCAGCCCGCCGTCCTGCCCTATCTGAACGCCCCGGCCGAGGGCGCGCCCATCCTGCGCCCGCCGACGCTCTCGCTCTCCATCAATGGCGGGCCGGCGCGCCGCGCGATCATGGATACCGGCTCCACCGGCGTGGTGGTCTCGGCCAGCGCCATCCCCGGCTTCGACCAGCTGACGCCCCTCGGCCCGGGCGAACTCACCTACACCTCCTCCGGCCGCATCATGCGCGGGGTGAACGTGATGGTGCCGGTGACGGTGGCCGGGGCGGACGGCACCAGCGTCACCACCCAGCCCATCCCGGTGCTGGCGGTGACGCGGATCGACTGCCTGCGCAATGCCCGCAGATGCCGGCCCATGGATGCGCCGCGCCGCGTCTCCATGCTCGGCATCGGCTTCGCCCGCGCCAAGGACCGCCAGCCGGGCGCGGGGCCGGGGCGCAACCCCTTCCTCAACGTGACCGGCATGGGGCAGGCAGGGATGGGCACGGCCGATTTCAAGCGCGGCTATGTGGTGACGCGGCGCGGCGTGCAGGTGGGGCTGGCGAAGGACACCGGCGCGGGCTTTCAGAAGGTGAAGCTCGCCAGCGACCCCGCCACCGGCGACTGGCAGCCCATCACCGCCTGTCTCGCCCTCAACGCCCGCGCCCCCGCCGCCTGCGGCACGCTGCTGCTCGATACCGGGGTGTCCATCATGTACCTGACCCTGCCGCCGGCGCAGACGGACGGCCTCGCCGTGCCGGGCCTGCGCGGCGGGCGCGTGGTGGCGGACGGCGCCAGCCTCGCCATCTCCCCCGGCACGGGCCAGCCGGCCCCGGCCTACAGCTTCACGGTGGGGGATCGCGGCAATCCGGTGACGCCGGAACGCGTCATCCTCGTCGGCCGCGGCGACCGTCCGCCCTTCGTCAACACCACCGTGCGGGCGCTGAACGCCTTCGACTATCTCTTCGATGCAGACGCCGGGGAGGCCGGGTTCCGGACGGTCGGGCGATAGGGGAGCGAACAAAGCCGGAAGACCGGGCGGCGTCCGATTCGGTCACGCCCTGTTCGTGCTGTGTGCGCGGGGTGGGATATCGATCGTCCGATTCTGGGACACATGCACGCGCCGTATCACCGTCATGGCCGGGCTTGTCCCGGCCATCCACGTCGGGCCGAGAGGACACCGTGCGAAGGCAGGTTCCCAGCCGCTCCACGTGGATGCCCGGGACAAGCCCGGGCATGACGGCCTGCAAAGTCAGGAGGTGACAGCCAGCACAGAAAGGGACGAACAAATCCCGAAAACCGGCCGCTGCCTGATTCGGTCATGGCCCGTTCCCGCTCCATCCCTGCCCCGCCGGACGCCCCGTCCCGTTCCGGGACAGGCTCACGGCTTCAGATAGAGCGCGAGCCGCGTGGCGGCGTTGCGCAGGTGCTCCTCGGCGGCCGCGCGGGCGGCGGGGGCGTCCTGCCGCTCGATGGCGGAGAAGATGGCCACGTGCTCGTCCTGAACCGCCTGGGCGAGGCCGCCGAGGCGGGCGGTGTTGGCGCGGGCGGTGCGGATGAAATGGCGCACCCGGTGGTCGAGGAACTGGGACAGGTCGCGGAAATAGGGATTGCCCGTGGCCTCCACGATGGCGCGGTGGAAGGCCATGTCCTCGTCCACCCCCGGCTCGCCGCGAAACACCGCCGCCTGCATGGCGTCGAGCTGGGTCTGGATGCGGCCGAGGTCTTCCTTCGTGCGGCGCACGGCGGCGTGGGCGGTGGCGTTGGCCTCCACCGCCATCAGCAGCTCCACGATGGCACTCATCTCTGCACGGTCGCTGAGATCGGCGATTTCCAGCCGGAAGGAGGAGGCGGCGCCGGGATCGGCGACGAAGGCCCCCGCCCCCTGCCGGCTGGTCACGAGGCCGTCGTGCTTCAGCCGGCCCACCGCCTCGCGGACGATGGGGCGGCTGACGCCATAGGTCTCGGACATCTTGTGCTCGGTGGGCAGCTTCTCGCCGGGCTGGAGACGGCCGGAGGCGATTTCCTCGCGCAGGCGCTGGGCCAGCGTGTCGGCGAGCGAGGGCGCGCGGCCGAGAATGTCGCGGGGCATCGCGCGGGGCGTTTCGCGGGGGTCCGCCATCCTGTGTTCCTCACCTCCGGCGGCCGTGTGTTGTTGTTGCGCCCGCTGCTGGTGCGGCGCCCCACGGCTCAGCTAGCAATATAAAGACCACCGTTCACATGCACTGTCTCGCCTGTGACGAAGCTCGCCCAATCGGACGCGAGAAAGGCGACGACCCGCGCCACCTCCTCCGCCGTGCCCAGCCGCTTCAGCGGCGTACTGGCGAGCAGCGCCCCGCCATTGGCCGCCATCAGCGGGCGCACCATGGGCGTGTCGATGAGGCCGGGCGACACTGCATTCACCCGCACCTTCGGCGCCAGCTCCTGGGCCAGCGTGCGCGAGAAATTCAGCACCGCGCCCTTGGCCGCCGCATAGTCCGCGTGGCCGACGCTGCCCCTGTGCCCGGCCATGGAGGCGACGTTGACGATGGACGCCCCCTCGGCGAAATGCGGGATGGCGGCGCGGCAGGTGTAGAACACCCCGTCCAGATTCACCGCGATGCCGGTCCGCCAATAGTCGTCCGTCATCTCCGCCACCCGCCGCTCGCGGTAGAGGCCGGCCGAGGTGACGAGCACGTCCAGCGTGCCGAACTTTTCCGCCAGCGCCTTGAGCGCGGCATCCGCCTCCTCGGGCTTCGCCGCGTCCTGCCGGAGCGGGAGGACGCGGGCGCCGGTGGGGTCCAGCTCCGCCGCGAAGGCGGAGACGCCCGCATGGTCGAGATCGGTGAGCACGCAATTGGCGCCGAGGTCGAAGAACACCCGCGCGATGGCGCGGGAGATGCCGCCGTTGGCGCCGGTCATCAGCAGGGTCTTGCCGGTGAAGTCGATCATCACGCGCCTCAGGTCATCAGCCAGCCGCCGGCCACGTCCACCACCTGCCCGGTGACGAAAGCGGAGGCGTCGGAGGTGAGGAACACGCAGGTCGCCGCCACCTCCTCCGGCTGGCCGAGACGGCGCAGCGGGGTGGAGAGACGCACCGCCTCGTTGGCGGTGGAGGCGGTGCCGCGCATCATGGGCGTGTCGATGCGCCCGGGGGCGATGGCGTTCACCGTGATGCCGTAGGGGCCGAGCTCGCCCGCCAGATGCTTGGTGAAGCCGATGAGGGCGGCCTTGGAGGCGGCATAGTGGACGCCCACGATGTCGCAATAGGTGCGCCCCGCCACCGAGGCGATGTTGACGATGCGGCCCCGCCCCTGCGCCTTCATGCCGGGCGAGAGCGCCCGCACGCAGTTGAAGGCGCCGGTGAGGTTCACGTCGATCACCCGCCGCCATTCCTCCGGCGGCATCTCCCAGGCTTCGGAGCGGCGGCCGTCCGCCCCGCTCTTGGGCGAGATGCCGGCATTGTTCACCAGCACCTCCACCGGCCCGAGCGCCGCAGTTGCGGCCTCGGCGGCGGCCGCGACGGCGGCATAGTCGGAGACATCGGCGGCAAGGCCGATGGCGGCGATGCCGCGAGCGACGGCGGCTTCCGCGGCCTCGTTCGCCAGCGCCGCATCATGGTCCACATAGGCGACGGCGAGGCCCGCATCGGCCAGCGCATCCGCCTGGGCGCGGCCGATCCCTCGGCCGGCGCCCGTGACGAAAGCAACCCGCGCGCTCACCGGCCGGTCTCCAGCATGATCTTGCCGAGATGCGCGCTCGATTCCATCAGCGCATGGGCCTCGCGCGCCTGCTCCAGCGGGAAGGTGGCGTGGATGAAGGGCTTCACCTTGCCCGCGTCCAGCAGCGGCCATACGTCCCGCATGAGGGCGTCGGCGATGGCCTTCTTCAGCGCCACCGGGCGGGCGCGGAGCGTGGAGCCGGTGAAGGTCAGGCGCTTCAGCATGACAGGCATGAGGTCGATGGTGACTTCGCTCGGCTGGAGGAAGGCGATCTGCACGAGGCGCCCTTCCACCGCGAGGGCCTGGAGGTTGCGCGCCACATAGGGGCCGCCCACCATGTCGAGGATTTCCTCGACGCCCTTGCCGTCGGTGAGCGCCTTCACCTCGGCGACGAAATCCGTGTCGCGATAGTTGATGGCCGCGTCGGCCCCCAGCGAGAGGCAGAAGTCGCACTTCTCCTTGGAGCCCGCGGTGGCGATGACGCGCGCGCCGGCATGGTGCGCGAGCTGGATGGCGGTGGAACCGATGCCGCTCGATCCGCCATGGATGAGGATGGTCTCACCCGCCTTCAGCCCGCCGCGGGTGAAGACGTTGTCGTAGACGGTGTAATAGTTCTCCGGCAGTCCGGCGGCTTCCAGAAGCGACAGTGGCTTCGGGATCGGCAGGCAGAGCGGCGCTTCGGCGATGCAGTATTCCGCATAGCCGCCGGAGATCACCAGCGCGCAGATCTCGTCGCCGATCTTCGGCGAGGTGACGCCCTCGCCCAGCGCAACCACGCGGCCCGCGATCTCAAGGCCGGGCACGTCAGTGGCACCGGGGGGCGGGGGATAATTGCCGGCGCGCTGCAGGCAGTCGGGGCGATTCACGCCCGCCGCCACCACTTCCACCAGCACCTGCCCGGGGCCGGGACGCGGCACGTCCGCCGTCTCGACCGTCACCACCTCGGGACCGCCAGCGCCCGCAAAACGGACCTGTCGCATGGTCTTGGAAATCTCTGCCACCGGCTTCCTCCCTTGCGCCTTCTGCGAGGCTTTCCGGCACCTGTCGGCGGCGGTCCTTGCGGCCGCGCCCGGTCCCGGCGGCGCCCTCATCACGGCGCGTTCTGGTCGGCGAGGAAAATACATAGGTCGTACTTGTCAGGCAACTTGGTTATCTGCATTATCCGCCTCGCCAGACGGACCGGCCACCACGCCGGACCGCAGCCGAAGGGCACGAAAACCGTGCCCGAGCAACGGTTTGAATCGCCCGGCCCGAACCGGGGTCGGCGGAGGGAGGAAACCATGAAGTTGTTTGCGCGGGCGGCGATCGCCGCCGCAATGCTTGCTGCCGTGCCGCTGGCTGCGACCCAGCCCGCAGCGGCCCAGGGCACCGTGAAGTTCGGCGCTCTCTATCCCTTCTCCGGCACCCTCGCGCTGCTCGGCGACGAGAGCTTCCGCGGCTTCGAGCTGGCGGTGGAAGAGCGCAACGCGGCCGGCGGCCTCAACGGCCAGAAGATCGAGTTCATCAAGGGCGACGCGGTTGATCCCAACCAGGCGGTCGGCGAGGCGCGGCGCCTCACCTCGGTGGACAAGGTCTCGGCCATCTTCGGCACCTATTCCTCGTCTTTGTCGCTGGCGGCGACGCAGGTGACGGAACTCGCCAACATTCCCTATTTCGAGCTGGGCGCGATCTCCGATCCCATCACCGAGCGCGGCTTCAAGTACGTGTTCCGCACCAACGCCACGGCGCGCGACTTCGCCAACCGCATGGTCGATTCGATCATCGAGGCCATCGCCCCGGCACTCAACACCAAGCCCGGCGATCTCAAGATCGGCATCATCCACGAGGACAGCCTCTACGGCCAGACCGTCTCCGGCTATCAGAAGGCCCGCGCCAAGGAGAAGGGCCTCAACGTGGTCGAGGTGCTGCCCTATTCGGCGAAGTCGGTGGACCTCACCCCGGTCATCCTGCGCCTGAAGTCCGCGGGTGCCGACGTGGTGCTCCAGACCTCCTACCAGAACGACACCGTGCTGTTCTTCCGCCAGATGAAGGACCAGGGCTACAAGCCCAAGGCGGTGATGGGCGCCGGCGGCGGCTATTCCACCCGTGACACCATGCAGGCCGTGGGCGCGGAGAACATGGAAGGCGCCCTCGACGTGGACTTCACCCAGTACAACACCAACCCCAAGGCGGCGCCCGGCATCACCGAGTTCGCGGCGAAGTACAAGGCCAAGTACGGCATCGATCCGCGCTCCGGCCACTCGCTCGCCAACTACATGGGCGCCAAGGTGTTCTTCGACGCCATCGCCAGCGCCAAGAGCACGGATGCCGACAAGGTGCGCGCCGCCGTCCTCGCGGTGGAC
Source organism: Xanthobacter aminoxidans (assembly GCF_023571765.1). GTDB lineage: Bacteria > Pseudomonadota > Alphaproteobacteria > Rhizobiales > Xanthobacteraceae > Xanthobacter > Xanthobacter aminoxidans. The sequence continues at coordinate 17,335 of NZ_JAMJXC010000021.1, forward strand.
ATCCCGGTGGGCCAGACCGCGACCGGCTGGGGCGCCAAGTTCTCCGAGCAGGGCCAGAACACCCGCGCCGTGCCCTTCCTGATGCAGTGGCAGGGCGGCAACCTCGTCACCGTGTTCCCGACCGACGCCGCTGTCGCCAAGATGAAGACCGGCATCGGCGCCAACTGAGCATCAAACTGAGGCGGCGGACCTCCCGCGCCGCCCTGCCCCGCCCGGTCTGGCTCCGGGCGGGGCCCTTCGACACCGGACCGGCGCAGCCCGCTGCGCCCTCGGCCGAAGCCGCGCCCCTGCCCCGGCGCGGCGCCGGTTCGCTGCGCCCCGACGGCACGCCTCACCCACCTGCGCACTGGAGCCAAGCGCGATGGACGTTCTTATCCAGCTGGTGCTCAACGGCATATTGCTCGGCAGCATGTATGCCATCATCAGCGTCGGCCTCACCCTGATCTTCGGCATCGTGCGGGTGGTGAACTTCGCCCATGGCGAGTTCCTGATGGTGGGCATGTATGCCGCCTATCTGCTGGCCGCGAAGTTCGGCCTGCACCCCTATGCCGCCGCGGTGCCCATCGTGATCCTGCTGTTCGCCATCGGCGCGGCGGTGCAGCGTTTCCTCATCCAGCCGCTGCTGGGGGCCGAGGAGCACATCCAGATCTTCGCCACCGTCGGCCTCTCCACCGCGCTGGTGAACCTCGCGCTGCTGGTGTTCGGCGCCGACCTCTATTCCATCCCCCCGTCGGCCGCGCAGGGCTCGGTGATGGTAGGCGGCTTCTCCCTGGTGAAGGGACAGCTCGTGATGTTCGTGTGCGCCCTGGCGCTGGTCGCCGGGCTGCACCTGTTCATGCAGTCCACCGCGCTCGGCCGCGCCATCCGCGCCACCGCGCAGAACCGCAATGCGGCGCTGCTGATGGGCGTGAAGGTGGACCAGATCTACGTCATCGCCTTCGGCATCGGCGCCGGCTGCGTGGGCCTCGCCGCGGCGCTGGTGATGCCGCTCTATCCGGTGACGCCCACCATCGGCACCTACTTCGTGCTCACCGCCTTCGTGGTGGTGGTGCTGGGCGGCATGCGGTCCATGTACGGCGCCTTCTTCGGCGCCATGATCATCGGCCTCGTGGACAGCCTCTCCGGCTACTACATCGCCCCCGACCTGAAGGAAGTCGTCTATTTCGCGCTCTTCCTCGCCATTCTCATCTTCAAGCCCACCGGCCTGTTCGGCCTCGGCCGCGGCACGGAGTGATCCGATGAGCCTTCAAGACTCCTCGCCCGCCTCCACCGCCGGGAAGTCCTCGCCGGCGGCCTCCGGCGGCCCTTCCCTGCTCGCGCGTCTCGCCAATCCGCGGGTCTATTGCGCGCTCCTCGCGCTCTCCCTGCTGGTCATCATCCCGGCCTGGTCGGGCTCGACCTTCGTGATCCACGTCTTCGTCACCATCTGCGTGTTCGGGGCGCTGGCGACCGCGTGGAACATCCTCGGCGGCTATGCCGGCCAGCTCTCGCTGGGCCACACGGTGTTCTACGGCATCGGCGGCTATACGGCGGCGCTGCTTTTGGACAGCTTCGGCCTCTCGCCCTGGATCGGCATGATCGGCGGCGCGGCGCTGGCGGCGCTGGTCTCCGTCGGCATCGGCTATCCCTGCTTCCGGCTGCGCGGGCCGTTCTTCTCGCTGGCGACCATCGCCTTCCTTGAGGTGGTGCGGCTGCTCGCCATCCATTTCAACGGCCTCACCGGCGGCTCGGCCGGCCTCGTGGTGCCGCTCCAGATCGGCTGGCCGTGGATGATCTTCCGCGAGAAGATCAACTATCTCTACATCGCCTTCGGCCTGCTGCTCCTGTCGCTCGCGGTCAGCTACGCCATCCGCAACTCGCGGCTCGGCTATGCCCTCACCGCCGTGCGCGAACGCGACAGCGCGGCCCAGGCGGCGGGCATCAACATCAACGGCGTCAAGCTGTGGGCCATCGCCATCTCGGCAGCGCTCACGGCGACGGTCGGCACCTTCCACGCCATGTACATGACGTTCCTGGAGCCGGCGACGCTGTTCTCTCTCGCCACCGCCATCGAGATCGCCATGTTCGCCCTGATCGGCGGCCTCGGGACGGTGGCGGGGCCACTCCTCGGGACGGTTCTCGTCGTACCATTGGCGGAACTCGCCCGCGGCTGGCTCGGGGCCTCGGCCAACGGCCTGCACGGCTTCGTCTACGGCACCGTGCTGGTCGTCATCACCCTGACCCTGCCCGGCGGGCTGGTGGGCACCTTCGGCCCGTTCGTCACCCGTCTCATCGACCGGCTGCCCGGCGGCGGGCGAACCCGGCCGGAGACCGTCGCTCCCGCGGCCAAGCTGGTGGGCGGCACGGTCGGCGAGCCGGTGCTGAAGGCGACCAACCTCGTGAAGCGCTTCGGCGGTCTGGTGGCCACCGACAACGTGTCCCTCACCCTGAAGCGCGGCGAGATCCTCGGTGTCATCGGCCCCAACGGCGCCGGCAAGACCACCGTCTTCGCCCAGCTCTCCGGCTTCCTCGCGCCCAATGCGGGCACGGTGGAACTCTTGGGACAGGACGGCAAATGGCACCAGCCGAAGACGCCGGACGCCTTCGCCCGCCTCGGCATAGGCCGCACCTTCCAGATCGTCCAGCCGTTCGGCAAGCTGACGGTGCTGGAGAACATCATGATCGGCGCCTTCCTGCGCCACCGCTCGGTGGATGACGCCCGCGCCGTGGCGCTGCGCGTGGCCCGCACCGTCGGGCTCTACGAACTGAAGGACGTGGAAGCGGGCACCCTGCCCATCGGCGGCCTGAAGCGGCTGGAAGTGGCGCGCACGCTCGCCACCGAACCCACCATCCTCCTCCTCGATGAGGTGATGGCCGGCCAGAGCCAGTCCGACACGCTGAAGATGGTGGAGCTGGTGCGCGCCATCCGCGACAGCGGCGTGAGCGTGATCGCCATCGAGCACAACATGCAGGCCATCATGAGCCTCTCGGACCGCATCGTCGTCATCGACAGCGGCAAGGTGATCGCCGAGGGCGCGCCGGAGACCGTCGTGCGCGAGCGCCGGGTGATCGAGGCCTATCTCGGGGAGGATTTCGTCCATGCTCAAGGTCTCTGACGTGACCGCCGGCTACGGCCGGACCGTCATCCTCCAGGGCCTCTCGCTGAACGTGGGGCGGGGCGAGGTGGTCACCATCATCGGCTCCAACGGCGCCGGCAAGACGACGCTCCTGCGCACCATCTCCGGCCTGGTGAAGCCCACCTCCGGCTCCATCGAGTTCGACGGCAAGCGCATCGACCGCATGAGCCCGGACGAGATCGTCGGCTCCGGCCTCATCATGGTGCCGGAGGCGCGCCAGCTCTTCCCTGTCATGACCGTGCGCGACAACGTGCTGATGGGCGGCTACCACCCGAACGTCCGCGCCGGGATGATGGAGCGCTTCGAGGAAGTGTTGGACATCTTCCCCCGCGTCCGCGAGCGCCTCTCCCAGCTCGCCGGCTCCCTCTCCGGCGGCGAGCAGCAGATGGTGGCCATCGCCCGCGGGCTGATGGCGAAGCCGAAGCTCCTGATGCTGGACGAGCCCTCCCTCGGCCTCGCGCCCATCATCGTCGGGCAGATGTTCGACGTCATCGACCGCATCTGCAAGAGCGGCACCACGGTTCTCCTCGTGGAGCAGAAGGCGTTCCACGCGCTGAAGATCGCCGACCGCGCCTATGTGATCGAGAACGGCGAGATCGCCATCGAGAACACCGGCGCGGGCCTGCTCGCCGACCCGCACATCAAGACCGCCTATCTCGGCATCTGAGACCGGACCTTTGCCCATGACCGCGTCGACCACCGCCCCGACATCCCGCGAGATTTCCGGCCTCACCAAGGTCTACGGCATCCTCGCGGACCCCATCCATCACGTGAAGACACCGCAGATGCTCAACGCGCTCATGGCGCGCGAGGGCCGCGACGGCGTGATGGTGCCGTTCCACGTCTCCTCCGAGGAACTGCCCCGCCTCGTGGACGGGCTGAAGGCCATGAAGAGCCTCGGCGGCTTCGTGGTGACGGTGCCGCACAAGACCGCCATCGTGGACCTTCTGGACGAGGTCTCCGACAGCGCCCGCCGCATCGGCGCCTGCAACGTGGTGCGCCGGGAGGAAGACGGGCGGCTCATCGGCGACATGCTGGACGGCAAGGGCTTCGTCGGCGGGCTCATCGCGGCCGGTATCGATCCGAAGGGCAAGAGCGTCTATCTCGCCGGCGCCGGCGGGGCGGCCAATGCCATCGCCTTCGCCTTCGTGGAAGCCGGCGTCGCCCGCCTCACCATCGCCAACCGTACGCGGGCGAAGGCGGAAGACCTCGCCCAGCGCCTCGCCGAGGCCTTCCCAGGCGCCCCGGTGGAGATCGGCACCGCCGACCCCTCGGGTCACGACATCGTCGCCAACGCCACCTCGCTGGGGCTGAAGGCGGGCGATGCCCTGCCCCTTGATGCGTCCCGGCTGACGAGCGACCAGATCGTCGCCGAGGTCATCATGCAGCCGGAGGAAACCGCCATCCTCGCCGCCGCCAAAGCGAAGGGCTGCCGCACCCATCCCGGCAAGCCCATGCTGGTGTGCCAGCTCGATCTGATGGCCGACTTCCTCGGCATGCGCGCGCTCATCTCGCATTCCTCGGGAGCAGCCTCGTGACCGGCGCGCTGGCGGGCCGCTGTGCCCTCATCACCGGCGGCGCCTCGGGCATCGGCCTTGCCGTGGCGCGGGCCTTCCGGGCGGAGGGCGCCTCCCTCGTATTGCTCGACCTCGATCCCGCCGCCGCGTCCGTCGCGGAAGAGCTGGGCGAGACCCTCGCCGTCAAGGGCTCGGTGACGCGCAAGGCCGATATCGTGGCCGCTTTCGACGCCGCCGAGGTGCGGTTCGGGCCGGTGGACATCTGCCTCGCCAATGCCGGCGTCTCGCAGAATGCCCCCACCCTCTCGGTGAGCGAGGAGGAGTGGGAGCGGGTCATCTCCATCAACCTCACCGGCGTGTTCCTCACCGCGCAGGAAGCTGGCCGGCGGATGATCGCCCAGGGCGGCGGCTCGCTGCTGCTCATGGCCTCCATGTACGGCATCGTCGCCGCGCCGGAGCGCATCGGCTACTGCGCCTCCAAGGCCGGCGTTGCCATGATGGCCAAGGCGCTCTCCTGCGAATGGGCACGCGAGGGCGTGCGGGTGAATGCCCTCGCCCCCGGCTACGTGCGCACCCCCTTCCTCGACGACCTCGCGCAGCGCGGCCGCCTCGACCTCGACAGGCTCAAGGCTCGCACCCCCATGGGCCGGCTGATCGAGACCGAGGAGGTGGCCCGCATGGCCGTTTTCCTCGCCTCTGACCAGGCAAGCGCCGTGACCGGTCAGGTCATGGCCGTCGATGGCGGCTGGACCGCCTACGGCTACCTCTGAACACGTCTGCGGCGGGTGCCGCAGGCGTACTGAACACAGCTCCCGGCAGGTGCCGGAAGCATCGAAATGAAACGTTTTAATTGACGGTCCCGACGCCACTCCGAGCGCAGGAGGACGCCGCGGCACGGAGACAAGATATGCCCGAGACCATTGCCCTTCATCCCGCCGCGCCCTGGGTCGAACTGAAGTCCACGGAGGCCGATTGGGCCGCCGCCGACCCGGCTTTGCTGAAGGAGCTGCTGGCACAGATGGCGCTCATCCGCGCCTTCGAGGAGAAGGTGCTTGAGCTGGCCGGCGAAGGCCTCGTGCACGGCCCGGCCCATTCCTCCATCGGCCAGGAGGGCGGCGCGGCCGGCTCCATCGTGGGCCTGCGCCCCACCGATCAGGTCAACGGCTCCCATCGCGGCCATCACCAGTTCCTCGCCAAGGCGCTTGCTTATGTGGCGCCCGGGCTCGATCCCACCGCGCCGCTCAGCGACGACACCCACGCCCTGTTCCACCGCTCGCTCGCCGAGATCCTCGGCCTCGAGCCCGGCTTCGGCCACGGGCGCGGCGGCTCCATGCATCTGCGCTGGGGTGAGGCGGGGGCCATCGGCACCAATGCCATCGTCGGCGGCGGCGTGCCGCTGGCGGCGGGTGCCGCCTTCGCCCACAAGCGCGCGGGCACGGGGGATGTGGCCATCTCCTATTTCGGCGACGGCGCGGTGAACATCGGCGCGGTTCTGGAGACCATGAATCTCGCCGCCGCGTGGGATTTGCCGCTGCTCTTCTTCATCGAGAACAACGGCTACGCGGTCGCCACCACCGTGGAGGAGGCGACCCGCGAGACGCGCCTCTCCGGTCGCGGCACCGGCTTCGGCATTCCCTCCTGGAAGGTGGACGGCATGGACCCGCTGGCGGTCCATCTCGCCACGCAGGAAGCGCTGAAGATCATGCGCGCGGGCAAGGGCCCGGCGGTGATCGAGGCAGACGTCTACCGCTATTTCCACCAGAACGGCGCCTTGCCCGGCTCCGCCTTCGGCTATCGCACCAAGGAGGAAGAGGCTTCCTGGCGCGCCCGCGATCCCATCAAGCGCACCGGCGCGGCGCTGGTGGCGCGCGGCGTGCTCACGCAGGATGATCTCGACGCCCTCACCGAACGCGCGCAGGCCGCCATGGCGGACGCCGCCGCGCAGCTCGTCGAGACCGTGGGCAACAAGCGCCGGGTGATGCCCGGCATGTGGCCGGACGTGTCCTTCGTGGACGAGGGCATCCGCGGTGATCTCTCCGAACTCTCGGGCAAGCGCGCCGAGGAGGAGGCGACCTATCGCGGCCGCCTTTCCGAGCGCAAGTTCGTGGACGCCATCGCCGACGTGCTCCACCGCCGCTTCGAGACGGACGAGCGCTTCGTCATCATGGGCGAGGACATCCACAAGCTGAAGGGCGGCACCAACGGCGCCACGCGCGGCCTCGCCGCCGCCTTCCCGGACCGCTGCCTCGGCACGCCCATCTCCGAAGGCGCGTTCGCGGGCCTTGCCGGCGGCATCGCCATGGACCGGCGCTACCGGCCCATCATCGAGTTCATGTATCCCGACTTCATGTGGGTCGCCGCCGACCCGGTGTTCAACCAGATCGGCAAGGCGCGGCACATGTTCGGGGCAGATGTTCCGGTGCCGCTGGTGCTGCGCACCAAGATCGCCATGGGCACGGGCTACGGCTCCCAGCATTCGCTGGACCCGGCGGGCGTGTTCGCCACCTCCCCCGGCTGGCGCATCGTGGCGCCCTCCACCCCGTTTGACTACGTGGGCCTGATGAATGCCGCGCTGACCTGCGAGGACCCCGTGCTCGTGATCGAGCATGTGGACCTCTACCAGACCTCCGGCGCCATTCCCGACGGCGACCTCGACTACATCATCCCCTTCGGCAAGGCGAAGGTGGTGCGGCCCGGGGCCGAACTCACCATCCTCACCTATTCCGCCATGGTCCACCGCAGCCGCGAGGCGGTGGAGGAACTGGGGCTCGACGCCGAGATCATCGACCTGCGCTCTCTCGACCGGGCCGGGCTCGACTGGGACACCATCGGCGAGAGCATCCGCAAAACCAACAACGTGCTGATCGTGGAGCAGGGCTCCCTCTCCACCTCCTACGGCGGCTTCCTCTCCGACGAGATCCAGCGCCGCTATCTCGACTGGCTTGACCAGCCGGTGCAGCGCGTGACCGGCAAGATCGCCTCGCCCACCATCTCCAAGGTGCTTGAGCGCGCCGCCTTCGCCGGCAAGGAAGAGGTCATCGCGGGCCTCGCCGTCACCATGGCCGCGAAAGGCACGCCGCTGCCGGGGATGCCCGGCGCCGCCCTCTAGTCCCATTCGGATCGAAGACGATGGACAGTTTCGATTACATCGTGGTGGGTGGCGGCACCGCAGGGTGCATCCTCGCCGCCCGGCTCTCGGAAGACCCGCGCCGGCGCGTGCTGCTGCTGGAGGCGGGCGGCACGGACAAGGGCTTCTGGGTGCCCATCCCGGCCGGCTTCTCCAAGCTTTTGTCGGGCAGCGCCTTCAACTGGCGCTTCAACACCGAGCCCGAGCCCAACACCTACGACCGCCCCATCGTGGTGCCGCGCGGCAAGGGGCTCGGCGGCTCCACGCTCATCAACGGCATGATTTTCGTGCGCGGGCAGAAGCAGGATTTCGACGGCTGGGCCCAGCGCGGCGCCACCGGCTGGGGCTATGACGACGTCCTGCCCTATTTCAAGAAGTTCGAGCGCTTCGACGAGCCGGATGCGGACCCCAGCGTGCGCGGCACGGACGGCCCCATCAGCATCGTGCGCGTGACGGAGCGGCCGGTGCTCTCCGAGGCCTTCCTCTCGGCGGCTGAAGAGGCCGGCTTTCCCCGCAATCCCGATTACAACGGGAAGGATCAGGAAGGCTTCGGCTATTATCAGGTGAACCAGCGCGGCGGCCGGCGCTGGACCGTGGTGGACGGCTATCTGCGTCCTGCCCTCTCCCGCCCCAACCTCAAGGTCGTCACCCACGCGCAGGCCCTGCGGCTGGTGCTGGACGGCCGACGGGTGACGGGGGTGGTGTATCGGCGAAATGGGAAGGAAGAGACGGCGTTCACGGCCGGCGAGGTGCTGCTCACCGCAGGCGCGGTGCAGTCACCCCATCTCATGGAACTCTCCGGCATCGGCCATCCGGACGTGCTGAAGGCAGCGGGCATCCCCGTGGTCCATGCGCTGCCGGGCGTCGGCAACAATTATCAGGACCATTTCGCCACCCGCATGAACTGGCGGGTGAAGGAGCCCATCACCCTCAACGAGCAGACGCGCGGCATCGCCCTCGCCAAGGCGGTGGCGCAGTATTTCCTCACCCGCAAGGGCATCCTCACGCTGGGCACAGGCCTCGCCCATGGCTTCGTGAAGACCCGGCCGGGCCTCGCCGGGCCGGACGTGCAGTACTTCTTCATGCACGCGAGCTACGCCAACGCCGCCGACCGGGCGCTGGACCATCTGCCGGGCATGACCATCGGCGTCACCCAGTTGCGGCCCCACTCGGTGGGCTCGATCCATGCGAAGAGCGCCGACCCGCTGACGCCGCCGGCCATCCGGCCGAACTTCCTCGCCGTGGAGGAAGACCGCGCCTGTCTTGCCGCAGGCATGCGGATCGCCCGCGACATCGTCGGGCAGACGGCGATGGACCCTTACCGCGCCTTCGAGATGAACCCCGGGCCGGACTGCCGGAGCGACGCCGACTTCGTGGAGTTCGCCCGCCGCACCGGGCAGACCATCTACCATCCCGTCGGCACCTGCAGCATGGGCACCGGGCCGCAGGCGGTGGTGGACCCGCACCTGCGCGTCGTCGGCCTTTCCGGCCTGCGCGTGGTGGACGCCTCGGTGATGCCGACGCTGGTCTCCGCCAACACGGCGGCGGCGGTGATGATGGTCGCGGAGAAGGCGGCCGATCTCATCAAGGCCGACGGCAGGGCCTAGTCAGCGGCTGCGCTACGTCAAACGCCAAAAGCCGGCGCGGGGATTTTCCCCGGCCGGCGCCGAACGCCCTGTCCGCGATCCCGAGGGATCAGCGGCGGCGGAAATTCTGCTGACGGCGTGCGCCGGGCGGCGGGGCGTTGCCCTCGGCCTTGTGGCGGAAGTTGATCCGGCCGCGATCGAGATCGTAAGGCGACATCTCCACCACCACGCGGTCGCCCTCGATGGTGCGGATGCGGTTCTTCTTCATCTTGCCGGCCGCATAGGCCAGGATCTGGTGGTCGTTGTCGAGCCGGACCCGGAAATTGCCGTCCGGCAGCACTTCGGTCACAGTCCCCTCGAACTCCAGCAGTTCTTCCTTCGCCATATAGTCGTCTCCAGCTGTCCCGCGACGCGGGACGAATTTGGCGGGCTTATCTCACAAAATCGCCCGATTTCCCATAGGTGGGACACGCCGGCCCGGGAAAAAGACCCGGCGTGTCCTGTTCAACGCAGTGTGACGCGCGAGCGGATGCTCAGTTCACAGGCCGCTTGGCACCGGCGGGGCGGCCCGCAGGACGCTCGCCCCGGTTGGACACCGCTTTCATGAAGCCGAGGCCGCCGAGATCGTTGCCGGGACGCGAACCACGCTCACCGCCACGATCGCCCGCCCGCTCGCCGCCACGGCCTTCGCCCTGGGGACGCGCGCCACGGCCTTCACCGCTGCGGTTCTGGCCGTCGCGACGGCCGGCGCCGTTGCCGGCTCCCTGGGCGTTGCGATGACCCTCGGCGGCACGCTCGGCACGCGGCTGGGCGGCACGGGCCGGACGGCCCTCGCCGGCCGGACGCTCACCGCGCGGCTCACGCTGCTCGCGACCTTCGGCGCGCTGGCCCTGGCCACGACCGCCCTCGGGACGCGGACCGCGCGAACGCTGGGGACCACGCTGGCCGGGACGGCCGCCGCGACCACCGATGAAATCGTTGCGCTCGGCGGTCTCGTCACGCTCCTCCAGCTCGATCGGCGGCGCATCGGGAATGTTGAAGCGCATGCCTGCGCCACGACGGTCGGTGGCCGGGATCTGCAGCTTGATGAGCCGCTCGATGGACTTGAGATACGCCCTCTCCTCGTGATCGCAGAAGGAGATGGCGATGCCCTCGCGGCCGGCGCGCGCGGTGCGGCCGATGCGGTGCACGTAGCTCTCGGGCACGTTGGGCAGGTCGTAATTGATGACGTGGCTGACGCCGGTCACGTCGATGCCGCGGGCGGCGATGTCCGTGGCGATCAGGGTGCGGATCTTGCCTTCGCGGAAGGCGAGGAGCACGCGGTCGCGCTGGTTCTGCGACTTGTTGCCGTGGATCGCCTCGGCGGCGATGCCGCACTTGGCGAGCACGCGCACCACCTTGTCCGCGCCGTGCTTGGTGCGGGCGAAGACGAGGGCGCGGTCGATATCCTCGGTGGACAGCACCTCGGCGAGAAGCTGGCCCTTGTTGGGCTTGTCCACGTGGATGACGCGCTGCTCCACCCGGTCGGCGGTCTTGGCCACCGGGGTGACGGCGACGCGCACGGGATCATGCAGCATGCCGCCCGCCAGCTCGGCGATGGCCGGCGGCATGGTGGCGGAGAAGAACAGCGAGTGCCGCTTGTGCGGCAGCCGGCGCACGATGGCGCGGATGGCATGGACGAAGCCCATGTCCAGCATCTGGTCGGCCTCGTCGAGGACGAGCACCTCGACCTGATCCAGCTTCACCGCGTGGTTTTCCACGAGGTCCATGAGCCGGCCGGGGGTGGCCACAAGCACGTCGACGCCGCGGGCGAGGGCCCGGATCTGCCGGCCCATGGGCACGCCGCCGATGGCGAGCGTGACCGAGATGTTGGCGTGGCGGCCGAACTTCTCGAAATTGTCCACGATCTGGCCGGACAATTCGCGGGTCGGCGAGAGCACCAGCGCACGGACGGACTTGGGGTCCGGACGGCGGGGATGGCGTACGAGGCGATCGAGGATGGGAAGGGCGAAGGCAGCGGTCTTGCCGGTGCCGGTCTGGGCGATGCCGATCAGGTCGCGGCCGTTGAGGACCTGCGGGATGGCTTCAGCCTGGATGGGGGTGGGAGTGACGTGATTCGCTTCGGTAAGGGCGCGAACGATGGGCTCGGCAAGGCCGAGGCTCGAAAAAGAGGTCAAGCTCTGACTTTCATATGCGAGCGGCACCGGCGCAGCCTTTTGGGCGCGGCGCGGCTCGCGGGATTTCGACATCCCGCGTGGCCAGGGGTGTCCAGGGCAAAAGATGATATCGGGCAAAGCCGCTTGCGATGCCTCACCGACGAAACGCCATGTCACGGCGTCGTCCAGATCGAAGCTCCAGCGGTCTCCGCTACGCGGCCCGAGCGCGCTAAGGGGAGGAAAGCAACTGCCTCCATCGGCGCGATGCACCGCATATGGACGAGACCCGTGACGATTTCAAGGCGAATGGTTGGGCAGGCGCAGCTTTGTCGGCTGCCGGATGCGCCCCGTGGCGCCATTTCGCCCGAATGTGCGTCCAGAAGGTAAGGAACCAGCAGGCGCCGCGGGAGTAGAATGCGGCGGGGCCTTGGGCCCGGAAGCCGCGACACCGATCCTTGCGGCAGGAGAAGACATGTTCGATCTGTCCGCCATCGTCGCCACCACCACCGCCTTCGTCGAGCAGCACCATTATCTCGCGCCGGCCGTGGTGTTCGGGCTCGCCTTCGGGGAATCGCTGGCGCTGATCTCCTTCTTCATTCCCGCCACCGTTCTGCTGCTCGCCATCGGCGCGCTGATCGAGGCCGCGGGGCTGCACTTCTTCCCCATCTGGCTCGCCGCCGCCGCAGGCGCGGCGCTGGGCGACGCGGTCTCCTACTGGTTCGGCTTCCACTACAAGGAGCGTGCGAAGGACTTCTGGCCGCTCTCGCGCCGGCCGGACCTCGTGGCCCGCGCCGAGGACTTCTTCCAGCGTTTCGGCATTTGGGGCGTCGCCATCGGCCGCTTCTTCGGCCCCCTGCGCGCCGTGGTGCCGCTGATCGCGGGCGTGCTGGCCATGCGCCAGACCCACTTCCAGGTGGCCAACGTCGCGAGCGCCGGCCTGTGGGCCTTCGCCATGCTCGCACCCGGCGCCGCCGCGCTGAAGCTGATGGGCTTCTGAGCGCGCCACGGCCTGTGCGCGGCTTCATGCCGCACTGCAGCAAAGACGATCCCACGCCAGCGCCTTGGCGGTATCCGGAACCGCTTTCGGCCCGTAGGTGCCCCTTCGGGAGGGGCGAGCCTATTGTCTCGCAGCGGCATCCTGTATATCGATGGACATATCACAGGCCCATTGCCGAGGTGCCATTGCCATGTCCGGATTTCCCGCCTCCTTTCTTGCCTCCCGCCGCCTGATCGTTGGTCTCGTCCTCTCGGCGTTTGCCGCCGCGCCGCTGCCCGCGGCCGCGCAGGAGACCGTGACCGTGTTCGCCGCCGCGAGCCTCACCAACGCGATGCAGGACATCGCCAAGGCCTATGAGGCCAAGGGCAGCAAGGACGCCATCAAGTTCTCCTTCGCCGCCTCCTCGGCGCTGGCCAAGCAGATGGAGGCCGGCGCGCCCGCCAACATCTTCGCCTCTGCCGACTTGAAGTGGATGGACTATACCGACGGCAAGGGCCTGACCCTGCCCGCCACCCGCGTGAAGCTGCTCGGCAACGAGCTGGTGCTGGTCGCCCCCGCCGACAAGGCAAAGCCGGTGACCATCTCCAAGAGCCTCGACGTGGACGCCCTCCTCGGCCCCAACGGCCGCATCGCCACCGGCCTCACCGACAGCGTCCCGGTGGGCGTCTACACCAAGCAGGCCTTCACCAATCTCGGCCTGTGGGACAAGATCGCCCCTCGCATCGTCGGTGCCGAGAGCGTGCGCGCGGCGCTGGCGCTGGTGGAGCGCGGCGAGGTGCCCTACGGCGTCGTCTATGCCACCGATGCCGCCATCGCCAAGAACGTGAAGGTGGTCGCGACCTTCCCGGCCGACAGCTATCCGCCCGTCGATTACCCCTTCGCCCTCGTGAAGGGCCAGGACACCCCCGCCGCCAAGGCCTTCTTCGCCTTCATCCAGAGCCCCGAGGCCAAGGCCATCTTCAAGAAGTACGGCTTCTCGGTGAACTGATCCGCCCGGCGCGCGGCAGCGCGCAGCGGAACGGGAATTGCTTATTGGGGGCAAAAGACCGAGCCTGATCTGGAGCGAGGCGAGGCCTTTTCGCAGGCGGATTTGTTCGAGATGTTGCTCACTCCCGAAGAATGGACGGCCGTGCGGCTGAGCCTGGAGGTGGCCTTCTGGGCCACCCTCTGCAGCCTGCCGCCGGCCATTCTCATTGGCTGGGTGCTCGCCCGGTTCGAATTCCCCGGCAAGGGCATCTTCGACGGCATCGTTCATTTGCCCCTCGTGCTGCCCAAGGTGGTGGTGGGCTATCTGCTGCTCATCGTCCTCGGCAATCGCGGCTATCTCGGCCAGTATCTCCACGAGTGGTTCGGCATCTCGCTGATCTTCTCCACCGCCGGCGCCACCGTGGCGGCGGCGGTGGTGAGCTTCCCGCTCACGGTCAACGCCATCCGCCTCGCCATCGGCGGCATCGACAAGGGCATCGAGACCGCGGCGCGCACGCTGGGCGCCACCAGGCTCGATGCCTTCTTCACCGTGACCTTGCCGCTGATGATGCCCGGCGTGCTCTCCGGCTGCCTGATCTCGCTGGCCTCGGCACTGGGCGAGTTCGGCGCCACCATCACCTTCGTCTCCAATGTGGAAGGCCAGACGCGGACCATCCCGCTCGCCATCTACAGCGCCACCCACATGCCCGACGGCGACGCCATGGCCCTGCGCCTCACCGTGGTGTCGGTGATCCTCGCCCTCGGCTCCCTCATGCTGGCGGAGATGGCGGACAAGCGCATCCGCGTGGCGCTGGGCCAGATATGATCGAGATCGACGTTTCCCTCGCCCGCTCCACCGGCTTTCACCTGAAGGCGGATCTCCGGGCGCCCGAGAGGGGCGTGACGGCCCTCTTCGGCCGCTCCGGCTGTGGCAAGACCACGATCATCCAGATGGTCGCCGGCTCGCTGACGCCGGACAGCGGGCACATCCGCGTCGGCGACACGGTGTTCTACGACCGGCAGGCGGGCATCAACCTGCCCATGGAGCAGCGCGCAGTCGGCTACGTGTTCCAGGACGCGCGGCTGTTCCCGCACATGACCATCGAGAACAACCTGCGCTACGGCGAGCGCCGCACCCGGCGGCCGCGCACCATCCAGTTCGATGCCGTGGTGGAGATGCTGGGCGTCGGCCACCTGCTGAAGCGCCGGCCGCACACCCTCTCCGGCGGCGAGAAGCAGCGCATCGCCATCGGCCGCGCGCTCCTGTCCCAGCCCCGCCTCCTGCTGATGGACGAGCCCCTCGCCTCGCTGGACGAGATGCGCAAGGGCGAGATCCTGCCCTATCTGGAGCGGCTTCGGGACGAGCTGAACCTGCCCATCCTCTATGTCAGCCACTCCATCGAGGAGGTGCTGCGCCTCGCGGACGCGGTGGCGGCGCTTTCGGACGGCAAGGTCATCGCCTGCGGCCCCCTCGCCGACGTGCTGTCGCGGCCCGAGCTGCTGCCGGTGATCGGCCGCTTCGACATCGGCACCATCCTCGACTGCACGGTGACGGCGCACGACCCCGACCTCGGCCTCTCCACCGTCTCGTTCGCCGATGGTGAATTGCGGGTGCCGCTGGTGGGCCGCCCGGTGGGGGCACCGGCGCGGGCGCGCATCCGCTCCCGTGACGTGTCCCTGTCCCTGTCGCGGCCCATGGACGTGTCGGTGACGAACCGGATTTCCGGCACCATCTCCGCCATCACCCGGGCGGAAGGCCCGTTCTCCGAGGTGGAACTGGCGCTGTCCGCCGGCCGCCTCAGCTCGCTGGTGACGCAGGAAAGCGTGCTGCGCCTTGGCCTTGAGCCCGGCATGCAGGTATGGGCGATGATCAAGGCGGTGACGGTGGATAGCCGGCCGATGGGCTTCCACTCACCGGGCGCGGAGATCGTCAGCCCGCCTGCTTCACGGCCGGCCCGGCCAGCGGCGAATCCGCCTCAGGATCCCCCGGCTCTGCGTCTGATTTCGGGTGGTAATCCGCCGCAAGTGCAGACGTAAGCTCGTCGAGCGCCCCGCTGGTGGCCTTCGCCGCCTGCCGCTCCATGGCGCGATAGAGCGCGATCACCCGCTCGCCGAAGGCCGTGACCTCGGTGCCGGCGCCCCGGCGACCAGGGAAGGTGACGATCACGCGCTGCTCGAACATGCGGTCCAGTTCGTCCACCAGCAGCCAGGCGCGACGATAGCTCATGCCGATGGCCTTGGCGGCGGCCAGGATAGAGTGGTGCTCGCGGATCGCCTCCAGCAGCTTGATCTTGCCCGGCCCGAGGCGCCGGCCGTCGGCGAAGTCCACGCGCAGGAACAGGCGGGTGCCGTCACGCCCCTGTCCGGCCTTGGCGCGGCTTTCCTTGCTGCTCGTTCCGCCGCTCATGTGCTTCTCCTCGGATGCCGCCCGGCGTTCCGCCTGCGCCGCGTGTCCCGGAGCCCGGAACATCGCGCGTCAGCATACCGGAAGCCGGAGACCGCGGAAACGCCGGCGGGCACCGGAAAGCGCGTCGAGCACTCAGGCGCGGGAAACGTGGCCGCCGGCCGAGCGGCCGGCGCTCTGGCGGCGCGGAGCCGACGCGAGGCGGCCGTTGACGATGGCCGACAGGCCGAGGATGACCGCCACCGTCGCCACATAGGCGATCACCTGCATGCCCGTGGGCTCGGCGCGGTAACCGATGAGCGTGCGCAGCACGCGGCCCAGCGCGCTGTCGTCCGCCAGCAGCCAGCTCGAATTCCACACCGGCTCCGCCAGCGACTGGATGAAGCCGGCATCCTGCAGGATGCCCACCACCTGCGCGGCAAGGCCGGCGGCGAGAAGCGTGATGAGGACGGACGTGACCTTGAACAGATGCTTGAGCGGGATCGCCACGAGGCCGCGATAGAGCAGCAGCGAGAGGGCAGCACCCGCCGCCAGACCGCCAAGACCGCCGAGCACGATCGCACCGGGCGAATCGGCGCCCGTGCTGGCGATGCCATAGAGGAAGAGCACGATCTCCACGCCCTCGCGCAGCACGGCCATGCCGACGACGATGGCCAGCGCGGCGAGCGGCTTGCGCCCCTCCTTCACGTCGCGGCCGACCTCCCGCATCTCCATGACCATGTGCTTGCCGTGGCTCGCCATCCAGACGACCGTCCACACCAGCATGACCACCGCGACGGAAAGGATGGCGGCATTCAGGATGTCCTGCCCGGAGCCGTCGAAGGTGGAGGCGATGGTATCGGCGAAGAGGGCGAGGACCGCAGAGCCGGCGATGCCGCCGAGAATGCCGAGGCTGATCCACAGGCCGCGATGGCGGATGCCCTCGGAGGCGGCGAGCACCACGCCGGTGACGATGCCGGCCTCGAGGACTTCACGAAAAACGATCAGAAGCGCGGCAATCATCGCGGCCTGTCCTTTTTGTCCCCGACGGCCGCTGCCGGCACGCACGAGCGGGCATAAACGCTGCCCTCGTGGCCTTCGCCCTTCGGGAGAGATCGCCGTCGGCGACGAAAACCAATTGAATATGACGAAACCTTATCACCCGCCGGCAGGCCCTGTCACCGCAACGGCAGAGGTTTGGAATTGTTCAAATGAAAAGCTGGGCGCCCGCTCGGTGGCCCTTGAGACTATAGTTCAAGGGCGTCGGCATCCGGCCCGCGAGCCCGTCGTGTCCAGCGTTTGCAGCCGGGCGCGACGAAACGGCCCGAGGACGCACGGATACAGAGTGACGTAACGTCTTCTACTAAGGGGTGCGTCGCTTTGACTTGGGAGAGACAAGTCGAGGCCCCGCACTCTGGACATGGAACAATTCCATTATTGTCTCAAGCGCTTGCCCGCCATCGGCCCGGCTCATACTCTCCGCCGCGATGGGGCAATGGCCCCGGTTCCGGTTTTCGAATTTCAAGGAGAGAAGGTCGATGCGCGCGCATTTTCTCGGCGCCGTCATCGCGTCAGTCGCAGCCTTCGCGAGCCCCGTGCTCGCGGATGCGCCGAAGCCGCGTGATGTGATTGTCCACTACGCCGACCTCGCCGAGGTGATGTACGGCTCGTCCGCCGCCACGGCCAAGGACATGCAGAAGGCCATCGACGCCTTCCTCGCCGCCCCCAGCGCCGACAGCCTGGGCAAGGCGCGCGATGCGTGGAAGGCGGCCCGCGTCTACTACCAGCAGACCGAGGCCTTCCGCTTCGGCAACAAGATCATCGACGAATGGGAAGGCAATGTGAATGCCTGGCCGCTCGACGAAGGCCTCATCGATTACGTGGACAAGAAGAGCTACGGCGAGAAGTCCGACGAGAACCCGCTCTACACCGCCAATGTGATCGCCTCAAAGTCCATCCGCATCGGCAAGAAGACGGTGGACGTCACCAAGATCACGCCCAAGCTGCTGCACGAGCTGAATTCGGCCGGCGGCGTCGAGGCGAACGTGGGCTCCGGCTGGCACGCCATCGAATTCCTGCTGTGGGGCCAGAACCTCCACAATGCGACGCCCAGCCAGGGCCAGCGCCCCTACACCGACTATGACCTGAAGAACTGCACCAACGGCAATTGTGACCGACGCGGCGAGTATCTCAAGGTCGCCACCCAGACGCTGGTCGCCGATCTCGACGAGATGACCGGCCTGTGGGGCGCCAAGGGCAAGGCCCGCGCCGCGCTCATCAAGAAGAACGACAAGGCCGGCCTTGCCACCATCTTCACCGGCCTCGGCTCCCTCTCCTACGGCGAGCTCGCCGGCGAGCGCATGAAGCTCGGCCTCATCCTCCATGATCCGGAGGAGGCGCACGACTGCTTCTCCAACAACACCCAGAACGCGCACTATTACGACGAAGTGGGCATCCGCGACGTCTATTACGGCACCTTCGTGAAGCCGGACGGCTCCAAGGTCACCGGCCCCTCGGTCGCCGACCTCATCCGCGCCGCCGACCCGAAGATCGCCGACGAGATCGACGCCAAGTCGGATGCCGCCCTCGCCGCTCTCAAGGCCCTGAAGGACGTGGCGGATTCCGGCGAGATCACCTACGACAAGATGCTGGAAGAGGGGAATACCAAGGGCGCCAAGCTGATCCAGGACGGCGTGGACGCCCTCGTGGCCCAGGCCCACGCCATCGAGCGCGGCGTCTCGGCCCTCAAGCTCCAGATCAAGATGGAAGGCTCCAAGAGCCTGGACGACCCGAAGAACGTGAAGAAGAAGTGAGACCATGACGATGGGACGGACGCGATGATCTCGCGTCGGGCGCTGCTGGCCGGCGCGGCGGCTGCGGGGGCGGTGGGGTTCGCCCCCTCCGCCCTCGGCCGCGTGCCGGCCTCCGTGGACACCCTGCCGAAGAGCGCGCCGGTGCGCCGGCTCGCCCTCTCGGCGGCGGAAATGGAAATGCCGCTGCTGGGGCCGGGCAAGCCGGTGACGAAGGGCTTCTGCGCCTATAACGGCACGCCCTTCCTCACCCTGCGCGCGCCGGTGGGCACGCGGCTGATGGTGGATTTCGAGAACCGCCTGCCGGACCTCACCACCGTCCACTGGCACGGCGTGCGCGTGCCCTATCTCTCGGATGGCGTCTCGCCCATCACCCAGGCGCCGATCCCCGCGGGCAGCACCTTCACCTACAATGTGCCGCTGCCCGATCCGGGCTTCTATTTCTTCCATCCCCATTGCGACGAGACGGGCCAGGTGGGCCGCGGGCTCGTCGGCCTGCTCGTGGTGGATGATCCGGCCGAGGCGAAGCTCGGCTTCGATGCCGAGCATTTCATCGTGGTCAAGGACTGGCGGCTCGACGAGACCGACGGCCGCTGGCTGGAGATGTTTACCGATGAGGGCGCCTCCACCGCCGGCACCTTCGGCACGGTGCGCGCCACCAACGGCTCCATCATACCGCCCCGCGTCGAGGCGCCGGCCTATGGGGACGTGCGGCTCAGGGTGATCGTCGCCGATTCCACCCGCACCATCGATTTCGGCTGCGAGACGGAAGATGCGGCCATCATCGCCATCGACGGTCAGGCGCTGACACCCCTCCCCTTCTCCAAGCTGCCGAACGAAATCTGGCGCATGGGCCCGGCCATGCGGATCGACGTGCATGTGCGCATGCCCGGTCCCGGCGAGGAGGTGAAGGTCTACGACTATCGCACCGCCGAGCCCTATCTGCTCACCACCTTGGTCGGCGTGGACGCTCCCGGGAGCAAGCCGGGCCGCAAGAAGACCGCCTTCCGCCCCAAGGCGCTGCCCCCCGCCAAGGTGCCGCTGCCGGACGTGAAGCGCGCCAGCCGCATCGACTATCTCGTGCAGACCGCCGCCGGCCCCATCGTAAGCGGCGATCCCCTGCCGCCGGACGATCCGCTGGCCAAGGCGCTGATCGCTTCCGCCTGCGTCGGCAGCAAGACCTTCTGGGCCATCAACCGCAATTCCTGGGGCGCCGGCGCGGACCTACGCTTGCCGCCGCCGCTGGCGACGCTGAAGGACGGGGCGAGCTACATCGTCTCCATCACCAACGTCACCAAGCACGTCCACCCCATGCACCTGCACGGGCACGTCTTCCGCG
Source organism: Xanthobacter aminoxidans (assembly GCF_023571765.1). Classification (GTDB taxonomy): domain Bacteria; phylum Pseudomonadota; class Alphaproteobacteria; order Rhizobiales; family Xanthobacteraceae; genus Xanthobacter; species Xanthobacter aminoxidans. Next base: position 37,332 of record NZ_JAMJXC010000021.1, read on the forward strand.
TGCTGTCCTCCTCCAAGAAGAAGGACATCCCGCCCTATCTCGCCGACACGGTCATGACCGAGCCCAACGAGACGGTGGAGATCGCCTTCCGCGCCACCAGCGGCGACTGGGTGTTCCACTGCCACATCCTGGAGCACATGGATTCCGGTCTCATGGGCTGGATCAGGGTGGTGTGAGGATGCGCGTGCGTCTTCTCCTCGCGCTGCTCGCCGCCCTCTCCGCGACGCCGGCCGCTGCCGAGCCCCTGGACAAGCTGGACCTCGCCATCGGCAAGGCCCTGTTCAAGCGCCCCTGGGTGCCCGCCCCCGCCTCGACGCGTGGCGATGACGGTCTTGGCCCCCTGTTCGATGCCCGCTCCTGCGCCACCTGCCACCCCGCCGACCGCCGCGCCCCCGCGCGTCTGGAGAACGGCACGGCGGAGCGCGGCTTCGTGCTGATGATCGGACGGCCGGACGGCAGCGGTGATCCCGTCTATGGCCGCCGGTTCCAGATCGATGCGGTGCCCGGCATTCCCAGCGAGGGCATGATCGGCGTCACCGACACCCCGCTGCCGGACGGACGCATCGCCCGCAAGCCCCACCCCGAGGCGCTGGGCTATGGCCCGCTCGATCCCGCGAGCGGCCTGTCTCTCCGCGTCGGGCCGGACCTCAAGGGCCGCGGGGCGCTCGCCGCCGTGCCCGATGCCGCCATCCTCGCGGTGGAGCGGGAACAGGCGAAGGGCAAAGACGGCGTGAAGGGCATGGCGCGGCGTGTGGCGCAGGCCGACGGCAGCAAAGCCATCGGCCGCTTCGGCTGGAAGGCCTCGCAGCCGACCCTCGCCGGCCAGTCGGCGGAGGCCTTCTTCCTCGATCTCGGCCTCTCCAACCGCTTCCATCCCGAGCCGTGGGGCGATTGCACGCCCACCCAGACCGCCTGCCGGCAGGCCCTCCACGGCAATGCCAATGCCACCTCCGGGGATGCGGACGACGAACTGGAAATCGGCTCGGCGGTGCTCGACCGGGTGGTGGCCTATGTCGCCTCCCTGCCCCAGCCCGAGCCCGAAGACCTGCCCAGGGCCGAGGCCAAGCGCGGCGCGGCGCTCTTCACCTCCACCGGCTGCGCCCAGTGCCACCGGCCGTCTTTGCCCACTGCCGACGGCGAAGCGCGCATGTACACCGATCTTCTGCTGCACGAGATGGGGCCGGACCTCAGCGATACCATGCCGGAGCCCGGTGTGGGCGCCTCGCAATGGCGCACTGCGCCCCTCGCCGGCCTCTCCGATGCGCTCGCCGCCAACACCGGCCTGCTGCACGATGGCCGCGCGCGGACGGTGGAGGAGGCGATTGCCTGGCACGGCGGCGAGGCGGCCACCGCGCAGCGGCGCTTCGGCGCGCTTCCGCCCAAGGACAGGGCGGCGCTGGTGCGGTACGTTTCGTCCCTGTGATTTTTGCCGGCCGCAGCCGGTGTGGGCCTGATATTGCGGATCGACGTCATGATTGAAGCCACGCGCCGTTCTTCCTTCCGCCTTGCTGGCGCGGCCCTCGCCGCCATGCTCGCTTTTGGGACAGGCCCGGCCGTTGCGGCCGATCCGAAGCTCGATCCCGTGCCGCTCATCGAGGGCTGGCTTTTGCCGCGCTACGATGCGCTCGCCGCCGCCACCGCCGCGCAGGCGAAGGCCTGGGCCGCCTTCTGCCCCGCCCCCTCGGCGGCCGGCGTGGCGCCGCTCAAGGAGGCCTACGGCAAGGCCGCAGATGCGTGGAACGCGGTGGAGTTTGTCACCTTCGGCCCCATCACCCTGTCGCTCCGGGCCGACCGCATCTCCTTCTTCCCGGACCGGCGCAACGGCATCAGCCGCGGGCTGTCCGAGATCATCGCCGACAGCGATCCCGCCCGCCTCGCGCCCGAGCGCTTCATGCAGTCGAGCGCGGCAGTGCAGGGCCTGCCGGCGCTGGAGCGGCTGCTCTATGAGGAAGGCGCCGCCGAGGCGCTGGTCGCAGGCCCCGAGGCGGCACGGCGCTGCGCGCTCGGCACCGCCATCGCCAACAATCTCGCCACCATCACGGGCGAAATCCGCACCGCTTGGGGCGACACATCCACGGGCGCGCTGGGCGCCATCGTCTCCGGCAAGGGCGATCCCGCCCTGTTCCCGGATGTGGGCGCCCTGCCCGGCATGATCCTCACCGACCTGTCCGGCGCCTACCAGCGCGTGACCGACACCAAGCTGCTGCCTGTGCTCGGCGCCGGCCCTGCGGACGCCAAGCCGACGGTCGCAGACAGCTGGCGCTCCGGCCGTTCCGGCCGCGTCGCCGCGAACATGATCCACAGCGCCGACGCCCTCCTCGTCGCCGTGGGCACGCAGATGCCGAGCCGGCCGCAATTCGTGGTCAACAAAGCCGCCACCGCCGCCGATGCCGCCGCCGACAAGCTGCCTGCCGACATCGGCGCCGCAGCCGCCACCGCATCGGGCGCGCAGGGCATCCACGCGACCATCAAGACCTTCAAGGCGGCGCAGCTCGCCGTCTACAAGCCCATCGCTTCCTATTTCGGCATCTCGCTGGGCTTCAACGCCCTCGATGGCGACTGAGGCCATGGCGACGAACATGCGCGCCCGCCTCGACCATCCCCCGCTCATCGGCCGGCGCGGCCTGCTGCTCGGCGGCGCCGCGCTCCTCGCCGCCTCCGCCTTGCCGGGCGGCCTGCGCGCCGCCGAACTGGATGAGGGCTGGCTGGCGACCGCGGGCGTGGGCGAGGGCTTCGCCGCAGTCGGCCTCGACACCAGCTTCGCGGCCACACCGGAGGCCCCCTCCGACGCCCGGCTGCATGGCATCGAGGCGAGCCCCGTCGGCCTGCTCGCGGTGGCGGTGGGGCGGCGGCCGGGGCGCATCGCCCTCGTGTTCGACCGCCGCAAGGGCGGCGTGGTCGCGCGCTTTGGGCCGGGCGAGGGCCGCGTCTTCTCCGGCCATGGCCGCTTCACGGCGGACGGCCGGCTGCTCCTGACCAACGAGATCGAGCATCCCGCGGACGGCGTTCGCGCCATGGGCCGGGGCGTTGTCGCCGTGCGCGCGGTGGATGGCGGCTTTGCCATCCGCGACGAATGGCCGAGCGGCGGCGACGGCCCGCATGATCTCATGCGCTCGGGCGCTGCCCTGGTCATCGCCAATGGCGGCATCGAGCCCAACACGCCGGAGGCGCGCGACGCCGAGGTGACGGGCTCCGGCGTCACCCTCGTCGATCCCACAACCGGCGCGGTGCGCGGCGAAGGCAAGCTCTCCGCCGACCTCGCCAGCCTGTCGCTCCGCCACCTCGCCCGCGATGGCAATGGCGGCACGGTAGTGGCGGCGCAGGACCTCTTGAAGGACGGCGAGGCCCGCCCCCTCCTCTTCCGCATCGCCGCCGATGGCGCGCTCACCCCCTTCGACGCGCCGGACGAGGCGTGGCGGGCGCTGCGCGGCTATGTGGGATCGGTGGCCTATGACCCCTCCGGCCGCTTCGTCGCCTGCGCCACCCCGCGCGGCAACCAGGTCGCCGTCTGGCAGGCGGACGGCCGCTATATCGGCGCGGTGCCCCTCACCGATGGCTGCGGCCTCGCGGCCGGAGCGGAGGCGGGGACGTTCGTGGCTGCGTCCGGCTATGGCGAAGTGATCGTGGTGAAGGCCGCGCCCGAGGGCGTCGCCATCACCGCGCGGCGCACCGGCGGGCCGCGCTACGACAACCACATGGTGCGGATCAGCTGAATTTCACCGGTGGTTTTCACCTGGGCTCACGCAACCTTCCCGGTTTTGCGCCATTATCCCCGGCGAGCCCATGGCGGGCAGCGGGAGAATGGCGATGAACTGGGTCGTGCTTGTCGGCAGCGTTCGCAAGGGGTCCCTCAATGCCGCGCTCGCCCGCGCACTGGCCGGCATCGCGCCGGAGGGGACGACGCTCACGATTCTGCCCTCCATCGCGGAATTCCCCATCTATGACGGGGACATCGAGGCGGAAGGCTTTCCCGCCCAGGTGACGGCCATGGGGGAGACGGTGGCTGCGGCGGATGCGCTGGTGATCGTCACGCCGGAATACAATTACTCGGTTCCGGGCGGCCTCAAGAATGCGATCGACTGGCTCTCGCGCCTGAAGCCGCAGCCGCTCGCCGGCAAGCCCACCCTCATCATGTCGGCCTCGCCCAGCACCATGGGCGGAGGGCGCGCGCAATATCACCTGCGGCAGGTGCTGGTGGCGCTCAACGCCCACGTCATGAACGTGCCGGAGGTGATGGTCGCCCAGGCCCACACCAAGATCGCCGACGGCATCGTCACCGACCAGGGCACGCTGGACTTCGTGAAGAAGCAGCTTGCCGCCTTCGCGACCTTCGTGAAGAAGGCGCAGGCGGGGGATGCGGCGGGCTGAGGCCCGCTCAGCCCTCCGAATATTCCGCGTAGGACATGGGCGTCTCGTAGACCCGCACGGACGCGAGCGTGGGCAGGAGCGGCTTCATCCGCGTCCAGATCCACGCCGCGATGATCTCGGCGGTGGGATTTTCCAGCCCTTCGACGTCGTTGAGGCAATAATGGTCCAGCTGCTTCAGCAGCGGGCCGAAGGCGTTCTCCACATCGAAGAAGTCCACCACGAAGCCGGTCACGGGGTCCACCGGCCCCTCCAGCGCGAGGTCCACGCGATAGGAATGGCCGTGCACGCGCCGGCAGCGGTGGGTTTCCGGCACGTTGGGCAGAAAGTGCGCGGCCTCGAAGGTGAAGCCCTGGGTGATCCGCACGCGGCCGGGCAGCGCCGCCGGGGTGTCAGGGGTGGTCATGGAATTCCGATCATCTTGTGGGTCTGGACGGACAGGCGCCAGCGCGGATTGGCGAGGCAATAGGCCACCGCCGCATCGGTGTTCGCGCGGCGATCCGGCCCGTCCATGGGCTGGAGGAAGAAATTGGCGAAGGGGAGGCCCGCAACCTCGGCGGGATCGAGCCCGGCCTGCGGGAAGACGAGCTTCAGCTCGTGCCCGGCGCGCTGCTTCAGCTCGGTGCCGGCCTTGGGGCTGACGCAGATCCAGTCGAGCCCCTCCGGCGCGGCAACCGTGCCGTTGGTCTCGACGGCGATCTCGAAGCCCCGCGCATGCACCGCCGCGATGGCCGCGGGGTCGAGCTGAAGCAATGGCTCCCCACCGGTGAAGACGACGAACCGGCGCTCGGCGCCGGCCTGCCCCCACACGGAAGCGATGGCGTCCGCAAGGGCCGCGGCATCGGCAAAGCGGCCACCGCCCTCGCCATCCAGGCCGACGAAATCCGTGTCGCAGAAACGGCATTGGGCGGCGGCGCGATCCTCCTCCCGCCCGGACCACAGGTTGCACCCCGCGAACCGGCAGAAGACGGCAGCACGCCCCGCCTGCGCCCCCTCCCCCTGCAGGGTGAGGAACATTTCCTTGACTGAATAGGCCATGAGGCGACGCCTTTAGACCGAACGCGCCCGCGAGGGAAGCGCCGGCCCGGCATGGCACATCCGCGAAAGGCTCGCCGGCCTGGCCCTATTGCGCCGGGGCAGGGGCCGGCTGGGCGGTGGCCGGCAGCGCAGGGCCGGCCGACTGTGCTGCCCGCGCCGGATCGAGCCCGGTGATGCGCACGCCCTGCAATTGCACGGTATCGGCGGTCGCGGTGCCCTTGGCGCCGGCAATGGCGCTCTGCAACTGCGGCGCCATCGCCGCGAGTTGCGCGAACTTGCCGTGGTTGAAGCTGTCGAGTGCCTCCACGTTGGTCATGTCCACCACGACGGCGCCCAGACCAACGAGCTCGGTGTCGTTAGCGTATTCGCCGAGCCGCGGCTTCTTGCCGGCGAGGAAGTCGGAAAAGCCGAGCGCCTTGTCGTCTCGGGAGACGACGACGACGAACGGCTTCGGCGGCTTGCCGAAGCGCCGGAGCTGGGTCTTGAACACGTCCACATCGATGTCCGGCGCGGCGAGGATGATGTCGCCGATCTTGTTGAGCGGCAGGGTCTTGCCGGAGATGCGGATCTGGCGGAGGGCCTCCACCGTCAGCCAGTTGCCCATGGAATGGGCGAGGATGCTCACCTGTTCCGCGCCGCTGCCGAAGGCGAGGCGGATGGTCTCTTCCAGCTGGTCGCGGGCGGCGGTGGCGCTGTTGTTGTCATAGACATAGCCCTCGGTGGTCGCCCGCGAGGCCCAGGTGAAGAGGACGGGAACGGCCGACGCATCGGAATCCGTCGCCATCTGCGCGAGGCGGTAGAGCGCCTCGGAGAACATGGTGTTGTAGCCATGCACGAAGATGAAGACCTTGCGCTTGCCGGCAGGCCGGCGGGCCAGCTCGCTCTTCAGGTCGCGCAGGAACTCGCCTTGCGTGTCGCGATAGACGGCCTCCCGCACCACCATGTCGGTGGCGGGATTGCCGAGGCCGTTCTTGGGCCACTCGATCTCACCCGGCTTGTGCGTGGGCGGAACCGAGAGGTCGATCTTCGCGAAATTGAGCTGGGCGGAGCGCTCGCCGTTGAAGAAGACGCCGGGCCGCGGATCGCGCTCGCGGGTGGAGGCGACGAGGATCACCTGCTCGCGCGCGCCCTCAGCCAGCGGAGCGGAGACCGGGATGAGCGCATCGATACCGGGGCGGTCGGAGCAGCCGGCGACGAGCATCACCACCGTCGCAGCCGCCACGAGGCGCAGAACCAGATTGCGCTGCGTCATGCGCCACATCCCCCGAAATCTGCCGCTCGCAAGTGCATGCCCCCCGCATGGAGGACTTTCTTGGCACAAACAATGAGGCGGATGAACGGCGATCTCGGGAAATGCTGAACACCGGTGAAATGGTGCCATCGCGGCCACGCTCCCGGTTACCACAAATTGCATGAGAGAGGCGACCGAGCCCTATTCCATCCAATCGACTTGCAAATTGGCAAGCCCAGATTGCGCCCGTGGTTCTCGTACCGGAGCGGCTGTCCGCCTATCTCTGGCGCCAGACAGATACGAGGCTCCGCACGCCGGAGGAGGACACCATGCAGAACACCACCGAGACCACCGGGCCGCTCACCGGACTTCACCACGTCACGGCTATCACGGCCGACGCGCCCTACAACCATCGCTTCTACACCCAGACGCTCGGCATGCGCCTCGCGAAGAAGACGGTGAATCAGGACGACGTGTCCGCCTATCACCTCTTCTATGCCGATGGGGAAGCCAACCCCGGCACCGACCTTACCTTCTTCGACTGGCCGGTGCCGCGCGAGCGCCGGGGCAGCCATGCGGCCGTGCGCACCTCGCTGCGGGTGCGGGACGAGGCGGCGCTGGAATACTGGGCCGCGCGCCTCACCGACGCGGGCGTTTCCCATGCCGGCATCGAGACCCGCGACGACCGCCACCAGCTTCCGTTCGAGGACCGCGAAGGCCAGCGCCTCGCCTTGATCGTGGATGACGGCAAGGGGCCGGGCGTGCCCTGGGCGAAGAGCCCGGTGCCTGAGGCGCACCAGATCCGTGGCCTCGGCCCGATCCTGATCTCGGTGCCAGACCTTGCGCCCACCGCCGCCGTGCTTCTCCACGTGATGGGCATGAAGGAAGTGCGCACCTACGCCGCCGAGGACGGCCGCGCCATCCATGTGTTCGAGATGGGCGCGGGCGGCCCCGCCGCCGAGGTGCATGTGAAGGTGGAGCCGGGCCTGTCCCCCGCGGGGCAGGGCGCGGGCGCGGTGCACCATGTGGCTTTCCGCGTCACCACCTTCGACCAGTACGAGGAATGGGCGCGGCGGCTGAAGGAGCTGCGCATCCCCAACAGCGGCATGGTGGATCGCTTCTACTTCCGCTCGCTCTATTTCCGCGAGCCCAACGGTGTGCTGTTCGAACTGGCCACCGACGGTCCGGGATTTGCCGCCGACGAAGACGCCGCCCATCTGGGCGAACGCCTCGCCCTGCCGCCCTTCCTGGAAGGCCGCCGCAGCGCCATCGAGGCCGGCCTCAAGCCGCTCTGAGGGCAGCTCCAAACGCAAAAAAGGCCGGCCGGACGGGGAGATCCCGTCCGGCCGGCCTTTTGTTTGCGTCTCAGGCGGGCGTCAGGCCCGCTCTTCCAGCGGGTGCGTGCGCAGCCGCATGGGATCGTAGAAGGGGGTGCGCACCACGTTGGCCTCGAAGCTCTCGTCCCCGTCCACCACGGTGAGCGCGGTGCCGAGCGCGGTGACGTCGGGCCGCAGCGAGACCAGCGCCAGCGACTTCATGAGGTGGCGGCTGTAGGTGGTGGAATTCACCACGCCCACCTCGGCGCCATCCTTGAAGATCTTCGCGCCGGGCGTGATCGCCTTGGCCGCCAGCACCTCGAGGCCGGCCTGGTGGGTGCGCTCCGTGCCCTTGCGGGCGAGGAGGGCCGCCTTGCCGCGGAAGTCCGGCTTGGAGAGGTCCACGGACCAGTCCATCAGCACCTCGAAGGGCGTGGTGTCCTTGTGCGGCATGTCGAAGGGGAAGAACAGCAGGGAGCCTTCCACCCGCACGATGTCGAGGCAATCCCACGACACGGGCATGGCGCCGAAGGGCTTTCCGACCTCGAGGATCTTGTCCCAGAGGAACACCGCATCCTTCGCCGCGCAGAAGACTTCATAGCCGCGCTCGGCCGAGTAGCCGCCGCGCGCCAGCGACACCGGGATGCCGAACAGGGTGGTCTTGCCATGCCCGAAATAGGGCAGGTCCTTCAGCACCATGGGGGTGTGGGGGGAGAGGATGTCGAGGGCGAGGGGGCCCTGCAGGGAGAGGATGTGGACGTCGTTGTCGCGGGAGAACGTGACATCAAAGCCCTGCGCCACCACCGGCAGCGCCTCTTCCAGCGCGCCGCCGCCGTGGGAGAGGCGGAACTTGCCGTCGCCGTCCACATAGACGAGCACGTCGTCGATAAGCCCGCCTTCATCGTCGACGATGGACGAGATCATGGAGCGGCCGGCCGGGATCTTGGAGATATCGGCGGTGAGAAGCTTGTTGAGGAAGGCGAGAGAGTCCGGCCCCGAGAGGTCGATGATCTTCAGCGCGGACACATCGAAGAGGCCGGCGCGGGTCCGCACCGTCTCCGTCTCCATATAGGGATCGGTCGCGTAGTGCTGGGGGATCGCCATGTCGTTCCAGGATTCCTCGAGCTTGGAGCCGAGTTCCCGGTGACGGTCGTTGAGGATCGATTGGCGCAGAATGGTCGCGCTGGTCATGTGCCCTCTCTTGAAGGATGCCGGCCCGTAGCCGGGCCCGTCGTTAAGGCGGGCGGCTCAGGCGGCCTCAAGGCCAGCCATGCGCGCCGCGACGACCGCATCCTGATGGCGGGCCAACACTCCTGTCAATTACTTTTCCTCAGAAGAAATTTCTTTGGTAGCATGGCGCGAAAGGCGGCAAAGGAAAGCGAGGTGGACCCATGCGTCGCCCAGATCGTGGTCATCCTGCGGGCCTCAAACGCCCAACTAATGGGCTTGCACCAAAACTGGCCCGTGGCACTCTCGTTTCTACCGCGTCAAAAAAGTTCACTGAGGGGAACAGGCGCGCCACCGCGTGATCGCAAATGGCAGGGACGGCCGCGGGGACTGCCCGCGCGCCGGCCCGGGCGGAGCTTGAGACATGTCCGAGACGAAGATGTGGGGCAAGGAAGAGTTCTGGGGGCTCGGCTTCGAGTGGGACCCCCAGTGGCTGCTGAGCGCCGAGCAGAAGGATCTGCAGGCAAAGCTCATCGCCTTGTGCGAGACCACGCTGCGCGCGAACGCCGTGGAGAGCGATGCCAACTACATCTACCCCCGCAAGAATTTCGAGGCGCTGGCCACCCTCGGCCTGCTCTCGCTGAACGTGCCGAAGGAATTGGGCGGCCTCGGCCAGAACCATGTCTGCGCCGCCATGGTCGTGGAGACCATCGCCCGCTACGGCTGCCCCTCCACCGCCATGTGCTACACCATGCACCTTGGCGCCGTGGCCGCCGCGCTGCTGCGGCACCACGACAATCCGCTGCTCACCGACATCCTGAAGCGGCTGGACAAGGACGTGCTCATCGGCACCCTCTCCTATTCCGATCCCGAGACCGGCTCGCACTTCTGGTATCCCATCTCCTCCAAGGCCGAGGCCCATGGAGAAGGCTGGAAGGTCACCAAGAAGGCCTCCTGGACCACCTCCGGCGGCTTCGCCGACTGGTACATCGTCCAGACCACCAGCCCCGGCTTCTCCGGCGATTATTCCGACCTCTCCTGCTTCCTCGTCACCAAGGACGAGGTGAAGGCCAACCCCTCCGAGTGGGACGGCCTCGGCCTGCGCGGCAACCAGTCCGGCCCCATCGTGGTGGAGAATGCGGTGCTGCCGAAGGAGGCCCTCGTCGGCCCCATCGGCGACGGCGCCAAGTCCAACGACGAGGTGGTGGACCCCTTCTTCCTCACCTGCTCGTCGGCCTGCTGGAACGGCATCTCGCTGGCGGTCATCGACATCGCCAAGCGCCACACCACCCGCAAGACCCACAATGACGTGGGCATGCGCGTCGCCGACTACCCCACCATCCAGGACTATGTGGGCGAGGCGATCATGGACACCAATTCCTGCCGCGCCTTCGACTACCAGATGGCGCAGGCGCTGGATTCGGTGACCAACAATTGCGACTGGTCGATCCACAAGGACATCGATGCCCTGCCCCGTTCCTCCCTGCTCCACTGGCTGTGGCAGGTGAAGTTCGAGGCGGCCAAGAACGTCGCCCACGTGGTGGACAAGATGCTCCACGCCACCGGCGGCACGGGCTTCCGCCCAGCGCTCCAGATCGAGCGCTATCTGCGCGACGGCAAGGCCGGCTGGGTGATGGGCCCCACCAACGAGGTGCTGCGCCAGTTCGTGGGCAAGGCCGCGCTGCTCGGCTTCGGCTCGCTGGACTACTGGAACAAGTCGATCAACGAGCGCGTGCTCAACAACGAGATCAAGAAGATGGACGAGGCGGAGAAGCGCGCCTTCGCCGAAAAGCTGCTGGCCGAGCTTCAGCCGGCCAAGGTGGCGTGAAGCGGGACGCCACCACGCGGAGCCTTCGTCCCTCTCCGTCGCTCAGGAGAGGGGCGAAGGCCCGCGCGCCCGCCATCGAAGGGGATTATCATGGACGGGCTGTCGCATTTCAGGAAGTACCTTGCCATGACGACCATTGATCTCGACGCCCGTTTTGATCCGCGCGAACTGCGCAACGCCCTCGGCCGCTTCGCCACCGGCATCGCCGTGGTGATGGCGCAGGACGAGGACGGCCCCATCGGCGTGACGGTGAATTCCTTCTCCTCCGTCTCGCTGGACCCGCCACTGATTCTCTTCTCCATGGCCCGCTCGCTGCACTCGCTGGCGCGGCTGGAGAAGGCCAAGGCCTATTCGGTCAACATCCTCATGGAGAGCCAGCAGGACATCTCCAACCGCTTCGCCCGTGCCGGCGAGGACAAGTTCTCCGCCACGCCCTGGGAGGTCGGTCCCTCCGGTGCGCCGCGCCTCGTGCCTGCCCATGCCACCTTTGAATGCGTGCCCTATGCCCATTACGACGGCGGCGACCATGTGATCTTCGTCGGCCGCGTGGTGCACCTGCACGCCGAGGGCGAGGGCGATCCGCTGCTTTATTACCGCGGCAGCTACCGTCTGCTCGCCTCCATCGCTCAAGAGGGGTGAATGGACGCCTCCCTGCTTCCGCCCGGTCCTTCCCCGACCACCGCCGCCCGAGAGCGGGTGGTGGTGCGCGGCGGCGGCATGGCCGCCGTCACGCTCGGCGCCGGGGACCGGCTGACCGTGCTGGACCCGGAAGGGCTCCAGCCGGCGCTGGTCTTCGTCACCGATGGAGATGCGGTGGAGGATTGGGAGGGCGCCGGCGTGGAGACGCTGCCGGCGTTGCTGGACCAGGGGGGAGAGGGCAGCGCAGAGGTCGCCCGGCTGCTGGCGGAAAACGGCTGCGCGCCGGCCTCGCTGGCGGGACGGGCGTTGCTGTCGCGGGACGGCGGCGCGGGCGCGACGGCGGAGATCGCGGCGCGGGCCGATGTGCTCGTGGTGGTCGCAGCCCCCGGCGGCCCCATGTCGCCGGATGCGCAGGACGCACCCACCGACCTCATCGTGACTGTGACCCGCGCCCGGGGCCGCGGCCGGCCCCTTCCCGCCCCGCTCGCGCCGCCGAAGCTCGATGTGCGCGTGCCCGCGGCCGAGGCCCGCGCCTATACGGTGAAGGCGGGCGACTACATCCAGATCATCGACGTGGACGGCCGCCAGTGCGCGGACTTCCTCGCCTTCGACGCCGCCGCGCTCGAGGCCGGCGAGGAGTTCGGCCTCGACGCCACCACCACCCGCACCCTCATGGGCGCCGCCTATCCGGGGCCGGGGCTCCATTCCAAATATTACGACGAGCGCCAGCTGCCGCTGGTGGAGGTGATCCGCGACACGGTGGGCCGCCACGACACCTTCGCCCTCGCCTGCTCGGCGAAATATTACGAGGACATGGGCTATCCCGGCCACGCCAATTGCACGGACAATTTCAACGCCGTGCTCTCACCTTACGGCATAAGGGAGCGGGCCGGCTGGCCGGCCATCAATTTCTTCTACAATACGGCCGTGGACCACACCAACGCGATCACCATGGACGAGCCATGGTCGCGGCCCGGCGACTATGTGCTGCTGCGGGCGCTCACCGATCTCGTATGCGCCACGTCCTCCTGCGCCGACGACATCGACCCCGCCAATGGCTGGGAGCCCACCGACATCCATGTGCGCGTCTATGACGGTGCCGAAAACTTCTCCAAGGGGATCGCGTTCCGCATGAGTGCCGACGCCGAACCGCGCCTGACGCGCGAGAGCGCCTTCCACCAGAGCCTTGCCGCCCACACGCGCAACGTCGTGGAGTATCGCGGCTTCTGGCTGCCCACCTGCTTCACCGGCGAGGGGCCGATTGCCGAATACTGGGCCTGCCGCGAAAAGGCGGCAGTGATGGACCTGTCTCCCCTGCGCAAGTTCGAGGTGACAGGGCCGGACGCCGAGATCCTGCTCCAGCGCACGGTGACGCGCGACATGCGCAAGCTGGCGGTGGGCCAGGTGGTCTATACCGCGCTCTGCTACGACCACGGCGGCATGATCGACGATGCCACCATCTTCCGCCTGTCGCCGACCAATTTCCGGGTGGTGTGCGGCGAGGAATTCACCGGCGCCTGGCTGCGCACCAAGGCGGCGGAGTGGGGCCTCAACGTGCATGTGCGATCGTCCACGGACCAGTTGCACAACATCGCCGTGCAGGGGCCGCTGTCGCGGGAGATTCTCGCCGAGGTGATCTGGACCGGGGCCACCCAGCCCGCCATCACCGAGCTGAAGTGGTTCCGCTTCGCGGTCGCGCGCCTCGGGGGGCCGACCGGGCCGGCGCTGGTCGTCTCGCGAACCGGCTATACGGGCGAACTGGGTTTCGAGATCTGGTGCCATCCCAAGGATGGAAAGGCGCTGTTTGATGCGGTGTGGGCGGCGGGCGCGCCAAAGGGCATGAAGCCGCTCGGGCTTTCCGCGCTGGACATGCTGCGCATCGAGGCCGGGCTGGTCTTCGCCGGCTACGACTTCTGCGACCAGACCGACCCCTTTGAGGCCGGCATCGGCTTCGCCGTGGCGGAAAAGGACGAGGATTTCGTGGGGAAGGCGGCGCTGGCGCGGCGCAAGGCGAACCCGGCGCGGAAGCTCGTGGGGCTCGTGATCGAGGGCAACGACGCGGTGGGCCATGGCGACCCGCTCTTCGTCGGCCGGGCGCAGGTGGGTGTCGTCACCAGCGCCACGCGCTCGCCCATCCTGAAAGCCCAGATCGCCCTTGCCCGCATCGATGTCGCCCATGCCGCGACCGGCACGGGCATCGAGATCGGCAAGCTGGACGGGCACAGGAAGCGCATCGGCGCCGAGATCGTGCCCTTCCCCCATTTCGACCCGCAGAAGACGAGGGTGAGAGCCTGACCTGTCATCGCCCTGCGATGGCGCCTTGGTCCTTGTAGAAACAGCCCGGCCCCGCGCGTTGCGCCGCGGGGCCGAAGGCATTTCTTTCCCTAACGACAGAATGCTCATGCATTGGGCGGGGGATGCGTGCAAATTGAGCCGCTTTTACCGTCCAGTCGGCCAATTTATACATTGACAAAAAAGTTTCTTCTCCGGAAACTCCCCTCATAATTCGAGGGGAAAAACAATGAGTATCGCAGCAACCAACGAGGCGGTCGCCGCGCCTGAGGCCGGCTCGCTTCAACGCAAGATCAGCTGGACCGGCGCCTTCTGGATCGCGAGCGGCGTGCCCGCCCTCGTGCTCTTCTCCATCGGCGCCATCGGAGCCACCGTGGGCGCGCCGGCCTGGTTCGTGTGGATCCTGTCCATCATCTTCGGTTTCATCCAGGCCTTTTCCTACGCCGAAATCGCCGGCCTGTTCCCGCACAAGTCGGGCGGCGCCTCGGTCTATGGAGCCATCGCCTGGGTGCGCTACGGCAAGCTGCTCGCGCCGTTCTCGGTGTGGTGCAACTGGCTGGCGTGGTCGCCGGTGCTGTCCATCGGCTCCGGCCTCGCGGCGGGCTACGTGCTCTCCATCCTTTTCGCGCCGGATGCCGCCATCAACACCTGGCAGCTCACGCTGGTGGATCTCGGCTGGCTGAAGGCGGGCCTCGCGCTGCGCATCAACGCCACCTTCGTCCTCGGCGCCGTGCTGCTGCTCATCGCCTTCGCCATCCAGCATCGCGGCATCAGCCAGACCGCCAAGGTGCAGGTCATCCTCGGTGTCGTGGCGCTGCTGCCGCTGATCCTCATCGGCCTCGTGCCGCTGTTCACCGGCGACGTGCTCGCCGCCCATCTCGGGCCGTTTGCCCCGCTCGCCAAGGACGAGGCCGGCCGGGTGATCGCCGGCGAATGGAACATGGCGGGCCTCACCCTGATGGCCGGCGGCCTGTTCATCGCCGCGTGGTCCACCTACGGCTTCGAGACCGCCGTCTGCTACACGCGCGAGTTCCGCGACCCGAAGAAGGATACCTTCAAGGCCATCCTCTATTCCGGGCTCCTGTGCATCTTCGTCTTCACCATCGTGCCCATCTCCTTCCAGGGCGTGCTCGGCCTCGGCCAGCTCGTGACCCCGGCGGTGGTGGACGCCTCCGGCACCGTGACCACGCCGGCGGTCTACGACGGCATCCTCTCCGCCGACATCTATTCCGGCATGGGCGTCGCCAGCGCCATGGCGGGTATGCTCAAGGGCGGCCCGCTGGTGCACAACATCATCGTGGTGATGCTGATCCTCGCGCTCATGCTCGCCATCATCACCTCCATGGCCGGCTCCTCGCGCACGCTCTACCAGGCCTCGGTGGACGGCTGGTTGCCCAAGTACCTCAGCCACGTGAACGAGAACGGCGCCCCCACCCGCGCCATGTGGACGGACCTTGGCTTCAACCTCATCCTGCTGATGATGTCGGACTATGTGTTCATCCTCGCCATCTCCAACGTCTGCTACATCCTCTTCAACTTCCTGAACCTCAATTCCGCCTGGATGCACCGCATCGACCGTCCGGCCTGGGATCGCCCCTTCAAGGCCCCCATCTGGCTCATCGGCATGGGTACGGTGCTGGCCTACGTGAACCTGTTCCTGCTCGGCATGGGTGCCGACATCTGGGGCGCGGGCACGCTGGTCACCGGGCTCATCGTATCGGCCGCCATCATCCCGGTGTTCCTGTTCCGGCACTATGTGACGGACAAGGGTCAGTTCCCGGCGGCGATGATGGAGGACATGCACCTCAAGGCCGAACCCGGTGCCGGCACGCGAGCGGGGATGCTGCCCTACCTCGCTCTCGTGCTTGGCGCCGTTGTCATCATCGTGGCCCGCAGCATTGCGGTCTATTGAACGGAGACGAAATGAGCGACCAGGGTATGAAGAGCCGCCCGACGTACGCCCCGCTGGCCCCGGACCCGTCCGGACGGCACCACCTGCTGGTGGTCGAGGCGGCCGAGGTTCCGGCTGAGGCACTGGCGGAGGGGGTTGTCCCCTCCGCCTTCGAGGTCTGGACGGTGGCCCGGCGCAGCGCCGTGCCCTCCGCCCCGGCCATGGAGGAGGCGCCGGGCAGCGTCGCCATCTTCCGGTCCGTGACGCACCTCTTCTCCGCGCTGGAGGAGCGGCTCGCCCGCGAGACCATGGGGCTGCGCCTCTATGCGGCGGGTGCCGAGCCGTTCCTGTGGGACGTGTGGGGCCGCGCCGAGAAGGCCGGCCTCAGCCGGCAGGAGACGGCGTTCGCCGAGGTCGGCCCGAAGGCGCGGCGCATTTATTGCGTCCACTGCCGGACGGTGACCGAGGGTGTCACCACCTCCATCTTCACCTGCCCGGGCTGCGGCGCATCCTTGTTCGTGCGCGATCATTTCTCACGGCGGCTCGCCGCCTTCATGGGCGTCCAGGTGGATGCCGAGGTGCCGGGTGAGGTGCCTGAGGCCGAGGAGCTCTACGCATGACCGCCGCCCAGCCCTTCAATGTGCGCGTGCGCGAAATCGTCGAGCTCGCGCCGAGCCTCAAGCGCTTCTCCTTCGAGCCCGTCCATGGCGGCGTGTTCCCCACCCCGCCGGCGGGCGGGCATGTCCTCCTCACCCTGCGCGACGGCGCCCGGGTGATGAAGAACGCCTATTCCCTCGTCTCCCCGCCCTCCGAGCGGAGCCGCTACGACATCATCGTGCGCCTCGTCGCCCAGTCGCGCGGCGGCTCCTCCCATCTCCACCGCAAGGTCGCCCCCGGCGACGTGCTGGAGATGGCCAATCCGGTGAGCCTCTTCCCGCTCATTTCCACCGCGAAGAAGCACCTGCTCATCGGCGGCGGCATCGGCATCACGCCGATGCTCTCCTTCCTGCCGGAGCTGAAGGCGCGCGGGGCCCGCTTCGAGCTGCACCAGCTTGCGACGCTGGAGGAAGTCCCGGTGTTCGAGCGCCTGCTCGCGCCTTATGCGGCGGGTGAGGAAATCCGCGTGCATGGCGGCGGTCGAGCCGCCTTCGATCTCGCCGGCCTGCTGGCGCGCCAGCCGCTCGGCACCCATGTCTATGTCTGCGGGCCGCACAGCCTGATGGAGGCGGTCGCCTCCACCGCCGCGGCCCTCGGCTGGCCCAAGACCAAGGTGCACAAGGAGAGCTTCGGCGGTGACATCACCGGCCTGCCCTTCCGCGCCGTGCTCCGCAAGTCCGGCATCGAGGTGGAAGTGGGCGAGAGCCAGAGCCTGCTCGAGGCCATCGAGGCGGCCGGCGTCGAGGCCCCGTGCCTGTGCCGTGGCGGAGCCTGCGGCCAGTGCGCCACCCCCCTCGTCGAGGGCGAGGCGGAACACCGCGACGACTTCCTCTCCGCGGAGGAGAAGGCGGCCGGCACCCTCATCATGACCTGCGTGTCGCGCGCCCGCGGCCCGCGCATCGTCATCGACCTGTGATCCCGGGAGGTCCCATGACCGTTCAGTTCAAGCCCGCAGAGACCTTCCGCGACACCTTCACCTACAAGAAGTCGCCCGAGGATCTCCTGCGCTTCCCCTTCCCGTTCCCCGAAGACAGCTACATGTACTCGGTGAACATCGAGCCGCACGTGCGCGGTGGCCCCACGGCCGCCTTCCAGGCGCAGTTCGACGTCGACGAGCACTATATCGCCGAATGCAAGGAGCGCGCCCGCATCCTCGCCGAGGACCCCAAGCGCTGTCAGGTGCTGCCGCACATGATGACGGCGGAGTGGGACAGCCTCGAGATGATCATGGAGAACCTCGCGGCCGACTATCCCGAGCACTTCACCCTGTCGAAGGACGGCGACGCCTGGACCTGGGTGAACCGGCCGCTCGGCATCCAGCAGAGCTTCATCTTCGGCAAGGCGGAGACGCTGCCCTGCGGGCCGTTCGAGTACATCACCCGGCAGGCGCAGGGAGATTTCACCCTTCAGGACCAGCGCGAGGACAACCTCTTCGTGGACGGCGGCATGGTAACGAGCCAGGCCGACTGGTCGCTGGAATTCGATATCGGCATGAGCTTCCAGGAGTGGCACGGCCCGGTGCCGCTGGCGCATGAGAAGGGCGTGTTCGACCGCGCCCTGAAGTATCTCCTGCGCCTCCAGTACGGCCAGCCGGTGCGCCGCCTCAACTGGACCATGACGGTGAACCCACGCCTCGACACCTCGCCGGAGAATTATCCCGTGTGGGGGCCGGACAAGGCGTCGGTGACGCCCGAGAACGTGGCGGAGAAGGTGCATCTGCGCGTGGAGCTGCAGACGCTCTATCGCCTGCCCCGCTCCAACGCCATCCTGTTCGGCATCCGCTGCTATCTCACCAGCGTCGCCGACATCGCCAAGGTGCCGAAGTGGCGCCGGCGGCTGCACCGGGTGCTGCGCGACCTGCATCCGGACATCGCCGCCTACAAGGGCATCCCGCGCTATCAGCAGATGGTGGTGGACTATCTGGCGCCGCTGGATGACGGCTCGGCCACCTCGCCCGGCATCGCCCCGGATATGGAGAAGATCGAGGCCTGATCCTCAGGCCCCGCGACAACCAGCCTGCCGCCGCTCAGATCGGCGGCAGGTTGAGCCATTTCTGGAAGGCGTTGAGCACCAGATTGACCGAGAAGGCGGCGAGCAGGATGCCCATGATCCGCCGCAGCAGGCTCGCTCCGCCCTCCCCCAGCACCTTGGCGATGTAGTCGCCCAGCCAGAAGATGACGAACAGCACCAGCGACATCAGCACCAGCACGCTCACCGTGACGAGGTGCTGGGACAGCGGCGCGCCGCGGTTGTTGTCGGAGAACAGCACCATGGCGAGGATCGCGCCCGGCCCGGCCACGATGGGCGTCGCGATGGGATAGACCGCGATATGGACCAGCCGCCGCTCGGGATCGGGCGTCACGGCATGCTGCGTCATCGCCCCGAAGATCATGGTCATCGAGAAATAGAACAGGATGATGCCGCCGGATATCTGGAAGGCGAGGATGGAGATGCCCATCGCCTCCAGCAGCATCCGGCCGAGGAGCGTGAACACCACCAGGATGAGGAAGGCGAAGGCGGTGCCCATCGCCGCCACCTTGTGGCGCTCCTGCCGGTCGAGGTGGGAGGTGGTGGCGAGGAACATGCTGAGATGGCTCAGCGGCTCCAGCACGACCCAGAGCGTGACCAGCTGGCTCGCGAACAGGTTCAGATCATCGATCATGGGCGCTCCCTTGCGCCCCTTATTACCTCAAGGGAAAGGGCTGGCAACCGGCAGGCGGGAACGACGAGCCTTGACATGACGCAACGACAAGCTGAAGCCTTCGGGTACCTTGATCTTGTGTCAGGAGGAAACGCCAAATGGTGCAGAACATAAAAAGCGTGCTCATCGGCATGACGGAGGAGGGCGTGGACGAGCCGTCCTCCGCGCTCGCCTACGGCCTGTCGCTGGCGCAGCAATCGGGTGCCCACGCGACCATCCAGGCTGCCTCGCTCAAGGTGGTGATGGGCAACACCTTCGTCAGCAATGTCGCGACCGGCCTCGTCGCCGCCCACAACCGGCGGCTGAAGCAGCTGGCGCAGGACGTGGCGGAGCGGGCGCGGGGCGATGCCGCCGCCGCCGGCGTCGCCGCCTCGGTGGAGACGCCGCAGCTCGGCTATGGCCAGCTGGTGGAGCTGTTCGTCGCCCAGGCGCGGGTGCACGACATCGCCGTGCTGGATGCCGAGGTCGCCACCGTCAATGCCGACCGGGGGCTCATCGAGGCGCTGCTGTTCGAGAGCGGCCGGCCGGTGATCGTGGTGCCGCCGGGGGTGGAGACCTTCAGGCACGACCGCGTTCTCATCGCCTGGGATGCGAGCGTACGGGCCACCCGCGCCGTCAACGACGCCATGGGCATCCTGAAGTCCGCCGCCTCGGTGGAAGTGCTCGCCATCGGCTCGGAGAAGGAGCTGGCGCATGAAATTCCCGGCGCCGAGCTGGCCCCGCACCTTGCCCGCCACGGCGTCCATGTGGAGGTGAAGAATTTGGTGGTGAGCCCGGACGGCGTCGCCGAGACCCTGCGCGAGCAGGCCGGGCTGATCGGCGCGGACCTCATCGTGATGGGCGCCTTCAACCACTCGCGCATTCGCGAATGGGTGCTGGGCGGCGTCACCGAGTCGCTGCTGGAGGACTGCAAGGTCCCCCTGCTGATGTCCTACTGAGGCCAGCCAGCGCGGCGCGCCTCAGGCCGCCTCGCGTCGCTTGTCCAAATCACCCCACGAAGCCACGCCCCCGCTTTGCGCCCGCACCGCCTCAGGCGGCGGGCCGTCCACCGGCGCTCAGCTCACCGGCTGCCAGCGGCCCTCCGCCGTGCGGCAGGCGGCGCCGCGGGCGATCTGGGGGCGGTTGTCGATATAGATGGTGTGGGAATAGTCGCGGCAGCTCTGGTAGCCGGCGCGGTTGTAGGGCGGGCCGGCGATGACCGTGCCGCGCGCAGTGCCGTCGCCCTTCCAGCCGATGGGATAGCCGGGGCCGCCCGTCTCCAGCGCGGAAATCTCGGCGTCGTAGGCGCGCTGGCGGTCGGCGTCGTCGAGCCCGTTGCCGATGCCACCGCTGATGAGGCCGCCGGAGACCGTGCCCGACATGACAGGCGCCGTGGGCAGGGCCGCGAGGGCCGCCGTCGCCTTGGTCCCGGTCGTGTCGGTCGCGCACCCGCCCAGCGCAAGGGCGAGGACCGCTGCGGATGCGGGAGAAACGCGGAACACGCGGACGGACATGAACGGGCCTCAGGCAAAACAGCGGGGCGACGCAGCGGCCATCTGCCTTTGCGGGCAAATTGCCGTGCACGTCATCAACGATCGGGCCACCACATCGGATCACCGAATGGGGCGACGGAGAGGCTGACGGCCTCTCTTAGGCGCCGCAAGCCTCAGTGTGAAGACGGTTTGCCGCAGGCTGTGGCGCCACGGTGTCACCCCCTGCCCCGCGTCATCCCGAAGCGTCAGGTGGTCGGGGGCGGCGCCGCGGCGGCGGGCAGCACCAGCTCGGTCCGGAGGCCGCCGATGGGGGCGGAGCTCAGCTCGAACCGCCCGCCATAGAGCAGGGCCAGTTCGTGGACGATGGAGAGGCCGAGGCCGGAGCCGGGCTTGGATTCATCCAGCCGCCGCCCGCGCCGCCCCACATCCACCCGCCGGGCGGGATCGAGGCCCGGGCCGTCATCGTCGATGCTGACATGGAAATAGACCCGGTCTCCCGGCGTGCGCGGCCGCTCCACCAGCACCTCCACCTCCACGCGGGAGGAGGCCCATTTGCAGGCATTGTCGATGAGATTGCCGAACATCTCCTCGAGATCCTGCTGCTCCCCACGGAAGTGCACGTCTTCCGGGATGCGCACGTCGATGGCGAGGTCCTTGGTGCGGTGGATCTTCTCCATGGTGCGGGCGAGCGAGGTGATGACCGGCGTAACCTCGCACACGCTCGCCACCACCGAGATGCGGGCCGCCATGCGGGCGCGTTCCAGATGGTGGGCCACCTGGTCCCGCATCACGCCGGCCTGGTCGCGCACGCGCACGGCGAGCGGGTCGTCGCGGGTGCCGGCCTCGTTCATCAGCACGGAAAGGGGAGTTTTGAGGGCGTGGGCGAGGTTGCCCACGTGGGTGCGGGCGCGTTCCACGATCTCGTGGTTGGCATCGATGAGGGCATTCACCTCGCGCACCAGCGGCACGATCTCGATGGGATAGGTGCCTTCCAGGCGCTCGGCCTTGCCGGAGCGCACGTCCGACAGCGCCTCCGAGATGCGCGTGAGCGGCTTCAGCCCGAACCGCACCTGCACGATGACCACCAGCAGGAAGGCGCAGGCCAGCACCACCAGCGTGGCCGCGAGCGAGAAGTTGAAGGCGGATATCTCCGCCTCAAGGTCGGACGCCACCGCCGCCACCGAGACCACGTATCGGGCATCGGCCCCGAGGTCCACGTCGCGCTCGACGATGCGCAGGGCGACGCCGCCCGGGCCGGTCGCGTAGCCCTGTCGCATCAAACCGGGGCGACCTCGGATGCCCTGCTCCGCGAGCAGCGGGAGGCTGGCGCCCACCAGCGAGCGGGACGTGCGCCGCTCCAGCTTTTCGCCTGAATTGAGGGCAATCTGCCAGTACCAGCCGGAATTGGGGAAGGCGAAGAGCGGGTCGGACAGCGCCTCCGGCTCGGGCAGGCGCTCGGACGCATTGGCGACGTCGGCGACGATGATCTTCAGATAGATGTCGAGCTGCCGGTCGAACGCGCGCTCGGCGGAGCTGCGGTAGAGGGAGGCGAGCACGAAGCCCACCACCAGCAGCACCACGACCGTGATGGCCATGGCCGAGAGCACGAGGCGGAAGGCGAGGGAGCCGGGCGTGTATTCCGGCGGGCGTCGCGCTGCGTCCATGGCCATGTCAGGCGGCCGGCATGTCAGGAGGTCGCCATCTCAGCGCGGCTCCTCGGGGGCGGCGAGCAGATAGCCGAGGCCGCGCACGGTCTGGATCACGTCGCAGTCGAGCTTCTTGCGCAGGCGGCCGACGAACACCTCGATGGTGTTGGAATCGCGGTCGAAATCCTGATCGTAGAGGTGCTCCACCAGCTCTCCGCGTGACACCACCCGCCCCGCATGGTGCATGAGGTAGGAGAGCAGGCGATATTCGTGCGACGTGAGCTTGACCGGATTGCCGTCCACCGTGACGCGGCCGGAGCGGGTGTCGAGCCGCACCGGGCCGCAGGACATCTCGCTGGACGCATGTCCGGTGGCCCGCCGCAGCAAGGCGCGCAGGCGGGCCAGCACCTCCTCCATATGGAAGGGCTTGGCGACATAATCGTCGGCGCCGGCATCGAAGCCCTGCACCTTGTCGCTCCAGCGGTCGCGGGCGGTGAGGATGAGGACCGGGGTGGTCTTGCCCGCCCGCCGCCAGCTTTCCAGCACGGAGATGCCGTCGAGCTTGGGCAGGCCGATGTCGAGCACGATGGCGTCGTAAGGCTCGGTCTCGCCGAGGAACTGCCCCTCAACGCCGTCATAGGCGCGATCCACGGCATAGCCGGCATCGCCGAGCGCCTCGACGAGCTGTCGGTTCAGCTCGGGATCGTCCTCGATCACCAACAAGCGCACGGTGCCCCTCCGCCTTCGCCACAACCTCCTTAAGCGAGAGAGACAAAGAATGACAGAGCCTTGCGCGCCTGTCAGCGATGACGGGAGGCCGCACCGTGAGCTTTGCTGGTCCTTCGGGTCACCGCCAGCCGCACAGCCGCCGCCCCACCGCATTAGCGGCCTTGGCCTGGCGGATGGTCTCGTCGGTGTCGGAGAGCGACCAGCGGATGGGCGCGGCGGCGCCGCAATAGACCCTAGTCGCGCCGGAACCCGTCGTCGTCGCGCAGCCGGCGAGCATCGCCGTCGCGGCGAGCGGCAGCATCCCGCGCAGACCGCGCGGCAGAAAGGCTCTTCGAGACATCGCGTTCTCCTTCCTTCAGCGCGCGGTCATAGCCACGCTGGGCGGCGCGCCGGGTGACGAGCACGAGAGCGAGGACAGCGGCGGCGATCCCCGCCGCCCGCACACCGAACAAACGCAGCAGAACCGCCACGGCGAGGGCGCCGGGAATGCCCCAGGCCCACCACGGCACGGCATAGCCGAGGACACCGGCCACCGCGTCGAGCGCCCCGCTCACGGCTTCGCCTCCCCGGCCACGCCGATGCCGAGGTCCAGCACCTCGGCCCGCTTCGCACCGGCATGCGCGCTCCACCAGACCCAGGCGAGGCCGGCGAGGGTGGCGGCGAGGCCGAGGAGGGTGAGGGCGGCGAACACATTGGCCAGCAAAGGCGAGCCGGCGGCATGGGGCTCGATCTGCCGCGCCGCCTCGGCCACGGTGGAGGCAACAGGGCCGCCGGCCACGGCGCCCGCCCCCGCCTCGGGCCGGGGCGCCGGCCGGGCGCTGGCAAGCGCGCCCTTGGCCCCCTCCCCGTCCTTCGCGGGCACGGCGACGGAGGACGTCCGCCCCCCGGTCGCCCAGGATTTGCCGAGCTTGCGCACGTCGGCCACGCGCCGGCCCCAGCCCTTGCCGAATACCGGCCAGGTGCGCAGCGCCTGCAACATGGCGAGGCGACGGTCGCAGATCTCGTCCACGAGGCGAGCCGGCGCGTGCTCGGCGGCGGCGCGGGCAGCGGCGAGCGTCACCTCCCCCACCTGCCCGTCGGCGGAGAGGCCAAGCGCGCGCTGGAGCCATTTGGCGGATTGGGCGGGGCCGGAATTCACCGCGCCGTCGAACACCACATAGTCGATGCCGGCGGGCAGCTCGTCGGCCCGCACCGCGTCCCAATACTGGCGGCGATAGATCTCCTTCAGCTCGGTGTCCTCGATCTCGCGGACCGGGCGCTCGGGAAGCCCCTTGGAGCGGCGCCAGGCGTCGTAGACGCGCTGGATGATGCCCTTCATGGTCGGGCCGCCGGGATCGTCGGGATGGTTGGAATAGCCGCCCTCGTGGCGGAGCACGGCGGCAAGCGCCGGCGCGAAGCTTTCGGCAGCCATGGCAAGGCTCTCCTGAAAAAGGCTCTCGACAGAAACGAAAAAAAGCGGAGGCGCCGGAGCGCCCCCGCCTCGTCGATGGCCTGCGTCAGGCGACCAGCGGCAGCATCTCGTTGGCGTAGGCCGAGGCCATGCGCCGGGCGAGGTACATGGTGCCCTTGTCCACCGGGTGCGTGTTGTCGCCGCCGATGTATTCGCCGATGGTGCTGAACGACGTGAAGTTGGTGTTGTTGTGCGAGCCGATGAAGACCGGCGGCACGGAGGTGACCAGGGACTTGTAAAAGATGTTGCTGTTCGGCCGGGCCGCCACGGCCGCAGCGATGGCCGCGTCCACCGCCTGGATGCCGGAATAGCTGCCCGACAGCGGCGCCGGCCCGAACCAGAACACCGGCGCCGTGGTGCCGGCCCGGATGGCGTCGAGGAAGGCCAGCGCCTCCATGTTCACCTGCGACTGGGTGTAGCTCGCGTCATTGGTGGAGCCCTGGACGAAGATCACGGTGGGGCTCTGCGCGAGCACCTGCGGCAGGCGCTCCCGATAGGTGTAGGAGGAGGACGAACCCGGATTGAGGAGCCCGGTGCCGCCGGTGCCGAAGCGCCACATATTGTCGATGCCGATCAGGCGGCCGACATGCAGGGACAGCGTGTTCCCGTGCAGGAAGGGCCCGTAGCTGGAGCCCGCCAGGTAGCTGTCCCCGATGAAGGCGCCCACCAGCGGAACGGCGGACGGCGCGGGCCAGATCTGGGCCGAAGCCGGGATCGCGATATTGTAGAAATAGCTCTGGGCCTGCGGGAAGAAGATTTCCCAGAACCGTTCCTTTCGCTTGCCGAAGGAGATCGTGTTGTAATAGGCGCCGGCTTGGCCCGACCCGATGGCCGACATGGTCACGGGGCGTCCATCGACATAGACGCGGATGCCCTGCACGCCAGTGGGAACCTGAACTGCCAGGCCGGCGGCGTCACACATGAACGCAAGACTGCATCCGCCCGAAACGGTGGTGCCGCTCTTGCTGTCGAAGGTGCTCAGGATGATGCCGCTGCCCGAGCTGACGTGCTGGGTCACGGTGGCGCCACGGACCGTCAGCAGTTGCCGGTTGGCCCACGGGCTGAAGTTGACGTACCCGGCCGGGACGCTAGTGCTGCCGGTCGGGGTGAAGGTCGGCGCCGCCGCGTCGTCCACGTCCTCCCAGTCCGCCGAGCTGCCGAGGTGCGTCCACAGAACGCGGGCACCGGCGGAGCCGTCCCACACGGCGGAGCCATTGGTTTGGGCCGGCTCGGTGGCACCGCACACGCCGTCGATCGCGATGGCAACATACCACTGCGCAGGCGTCGCGGAATTCTTGCGCACCTCGCCCACCTGGACGGTCTGGCCCGAGGTCCAGGCGGTGGGGGCGATCCACGGACGCGCCCAGAGCGGGCGGCCGGCGGCCAGCGCCTGCTGGAGGCGGATCTTCAGCGCAGCGGTGCTCTGGTTCCAGTTTCGAGAAGACATGAAACAACTCCTTTTGGGGAACGCGAAGACACGCCCGCGCCGGGGGCTCCGGCACGGGCGATCGGGGAATGACGAGAGGGGATGGAGCGGCGGCCGGCGGCGGCGGCTCAGATGCGCTCGATGAGGCGCGCGCCGTCCGCGTCGGTCAGCGGCGTGCCATCGGCATCGACGAGAAAGATGAAGCCGCGCGGGGGACGGCGGCCGCGCCGGCCGTGCAGGACCGCGCCCGCGAAGAGGGAGAGGGACAGCATCGCCGCCGCTCCGCTCAGCGGTCGAACAGAGCGTAGATGTCGATGCCCGCGCTGGTGCCGGTGGCCCATACCCGGCGCACCTGGCACGGCGGCAAGGGCTGAAGGCCCGGCAAGGCGCGCACGTCGATGCGGGTGGCATCGTCGGCGCCGACAGGGGTGAGGCGCACCGTGGCGACGCCGCCGGACACCTCTTCGGGCACGAACACCCAAAGGGCCTTGGCGTAGACGGGAAGCTCGTCGCTGTCGGAGGGGGTGACGCGGCTCATCAGCCGCGTCGGCGAGGAGAGCGAGGCGGCGAGCCCGCGCAGCGGGTCTCGGCCGGAATCATAGGACATGGGAAGGCTCCGAAAGGCGGGCGCGAGGCGCGGGTCACGCGCCGGGAATGGCGAGGAGGAGGAGGTGCAGGCCGACACGCACCGTGCCGCCGCCGAAGCTGCCGCCAATGGCGGTGAGGCGGACCGGCGTCGGCGCGTAGAAGGCGGTGGGGCCGATGACCCCCATGTTCGTGGCGCCCGCCGCGACACCGAGGCTGCCGCCGAACTTCGCCTGCTCCCCGGCGATGCCGCAGTCGTAGGCGGAGGCTCCGGTCACAGCGGTGAGCGTGCGGGTGGAGACGCCGAGCACGATGGCGCGATCGGGAATAATGAGCGCGGTGTCCACGAACGCGCCGGAGAGGAGCACATCCGCCTCCCGCACCTCGGCCGAGATGGCGCCGCGATGGGCGCTGGCTGCCAGAGGCGAGACCCACGCGCCGCCGTCGAACACCGCAAGCCGCCCCTCGTCGCGGATGAAGGCGAGGAAGCCCGCCGCCACGGGCAGGAAATCGAACGCGCCCGCCTCATAGGCCGCGATCATCCCGACCCGCCCCGCAAACTCACCTGTGGCGCCGGACGGCACGAACCAGCGCGCCCCCTCGGCGGGCGAGGTCGGCGGGGCGGGCGCGGTGGCGCTCTCCAGCACCAACTGCACGAAGGCGTCGAGGCGGCGGATGGCCTCGTTGTGGGTGACATGCTTCTGCGCCTGGGCCGCCGCGATATACGGCAGCGCCAGGTTCGCCGATTGCTCGGACATGGCTGGACCTCGATGGAAGGAGAAGAGCCTTACGGCGCTACGGTCGCCGTCACCGCCGCGCCCGCCCCGACGCTGGCCGAGAGCTGGGCGACGCGGACGGTGAGTTCGCCCTGCGGCGCGCCGAAATCGGCGATCTCGTCGGCGGCCGCATAGAGAGTTTCAGGCGACGCGAGGGTGAAGCTGCGCCGCACGGTCTCGCCGTCGAGAATGTCGAGCCGGTAGGCCTCGCTGGCCTCGCCCAGCGGTACCTCCACCGCCTCCCATCCGTCGCCCGCGATGCGGGTGCGGCGGATGAAGGAGAAGGCGACGCCCGCCTCGGTCCGCCGCGCCCGCACATGCACCGGCGAAAGCGGCGTGAGCGCGCGGCCGGAGACGGTGGCGGCGACTTCCGTCACCTCCTCCGCACCCTGGTCATCCCGCGCCGAGCCGACGCGATAGATGAAGCTGCGCCCCAGTGCGGCGACGCCGCTGGCGACGCTCACCAGCGTGCCGTCGAGCCGCACGATGCGGGTGCCCGCCGGCCACGCTTCCGCCCCCGCCGCCTCGGTGCCGGCGAGGCCGCGCAGGAGGCCGGTGAGGCGATAGCTGCCGGCATCCACCAACTCGGCCTCGGTGAAGGCGACGATCTCCGGCGCGCGATCCTCGGCGAGGAGCACGAGGAGGTTGGCACCGGCCAGCACCTCGGCCTCGCTCGCCGAGACGAGGAGAGACGTCTCAAGCGTCACCTCCATCCAATTGTGCCGGTCGAACCGCCAAAGCGGCCCCGACGGCAGCTGCGCGGTGAGGGTGCCGAAGGTGGCGGAGGCGGTGATGGGCGCCAGCGTCTCGAAGCTCGCGCCATCGGTGGAGCGCCAGATGGCAAGCGTCCCCGGCCAGGGCGAGGCGGCGGCGGCAAGCCATTGTAGCGGCACGGGTTCCGCCTCCGACAACGCCGGGAGGTCGAGCACCCGCACGGCGGGCGGTCCGGAGGCGCCGGGCAGCGCAATGTGCCCCGCCCCTTCCTCCGCCAGCGCCACGTCGAACACCTCCGGCTCGATGGTGCGGGCGGTGATCGCCAGCGCCTCCGCCTCCTCCACGCGGACGATCTCCACGAGGCGGGTGCGGCCATCGAAGGTCAGCCGCACGAGGTCGCCGGGCGCCAGCGCGAGCAGCGAGGGGGGCAGCGAGAAGGAGAGCGTCTCCCGCCCGGCCCAGAGATCCTGAAGCCAGACATCGGCGGCGCGCACCATCACCGCGTCGGAGGCGACCACCGCGAGGTCCGCCTGCGTGACATGCCGGCTCTTGCCTGCGAGGCGGCGGGAGGAGACGGTGGCGCGGCGGTAGTCGCGCAGGGCATCCACGAAGCCCACTGTGACTTCCAGCGGCAGCTCGGTCTCCTGCGCGCGGGTGACGGCGAGGAGCGGCGCGCCCTCCGCCTGCACCAGATCGTCGGTGGCGATCTCGGCCACCTCCCCCTGCCCGCGCGGGCGGAACACCAGGCGGCCGTCCTCTTCCCCCGCCTCGAAGGCGAAGGCGCGGGCGAGCGGCTCCAGCGCCGCGCGGGCGGTCATGGGCTGCTCCACCACATAGCCCTCGACGGCGCCGGAGAGGTGCGCGCTGTCCACGTCGGCAATGCCGAAATCGGCGGCGAGGGTCGCCACCAGAGCATCCAGCGGCGCGGCGCCGAGGCGGCCGGTGAGCCAGTGGCCGGTGGCCCAGTTGGCGCCGTCCGCCCACACCTCGGTGGCGTAGGGGAACTGGGGATAGGGCCGCGCATCCCAGCTCCACAGGAAGAGCGCGTCGGGCTCCACCATGCGGCCGGGATAGAGGGTCGCGACGGGGTTGTCGGCGGCGTCCGCGTCCGCCCCGAAGGTGGCGAGGATGGCCTCCAGCGTGCGGCGCTGGATGAGGTCGTCCCGCGCGCCGGAGGAGAAGGGCGGCAGACGGTTCTCGGCGGATTTCGCATCCGGGAAGGCGCTCGGCCGGTTGGCGCCCTTGTCCACCGCCGGGCACCCCGCCTCCATCAGGCGAATGGGTTTTGCGCCCGGCACAAAGGCGGTCGGCGCGGCGTTGCGCACGCCGGCGACGCGCTCGTGATGGGCGTTCGCCCACCAGGACCAGAGATCCTTCTGGCGATACACCCACGGCTCGCCGAAGGCGCCATCGGTGATGGCGCTGCGATCCTGCGCGGCGCGGGCGTCGTCGTCCGGATAGAACCAGTCGAAGGCCTCGCCACGGCGCAGGTTGGCCTTCAGATAGGCGCGGTCGTGGATGGACTGCGCCAGCGCCGCATCGAGATGGGCGGAGCC
This sequence comes from Xanthobacter aminoxidans, assembly GCF_023571765.1. GTDB lineage: Bacteria > Pseudomonadota > Alphaproteobacteria > Rhizobiales > Xanthobacteraceae > Xanthobacter > Xanthobacter aminoxidans. The sequence continues at coordinate 66,811 of NZ_JAMJXC010000021.1, forward strand.
GTCGCGCCAGTCGGCGAGCGGGGGGTAGTAATCGATACCGATGAAGTCCACCGCATCGGCGCCCCACACCGCATCGAGGGGAAAGCGCACGTCGCCGGAGGCGAGCACCTGCGCGCCATATTCGGTCCAGTCGGCGGCGTAGGAGACGCGGGTGTCCGACCCCACCACCGCCTTCACCTCGGCCGCCAGCGCGGCGAGCGCGGCGGCGGCGGGAAAGGCGCCGGTCTCGTCCGTGAGGCGGGTGAGCGCGGCCATTTCCGAGCCGATGAGGATCGCCTCTACCCCGCCCGCCGCGACGGCGAGATGGGCGTAGTGCAGCACCATGCGCCGCAGACTCCATTCATCCGGCCCGTGATAGATCACGCTCGATCCGACCCGCGTGAAGTCCCCCGCGCCCGCCGTGCCGAACAGCGCCGCCACCTGCGCGCGGCAGGCGGCCGTGCCGTCCACCGTTCCCGCCCGCCCCGGCGCCGGATCGCACACGATGCGCCCGCGCCAGGGATGGGGCGGCTGGGACGCGGCGCCGGTCCACGGGTCGGGGCGCGTGTTGTCGGCCGGGATGTCCATCATGACGAAGGGATTGAGCGTCACCTTCAGCCCCGCCTCGCGCATGCGGGCGATGGCGCGCACCACGCTGTCGTCGGAAGGCGTGCCGCCATAGGCCGCGCGGCCCTCATATTGCGAGACGGCGGGGGTGGTGAGGCGCGTCTGCCCGCCCACGCTCCACAGCGCGGGCGCGGTCGCCTTGTTGAGGCGCTCGCACTTCGGCCGCACGGCGCATTGGCCGGCGCGCAGATCATCGCCGAACCAGGACACCACCAGCGAGACGCGCGCAAGGTTCGGGCAGGCGCCGAGGAGCTGGTCGAGGGAGGCCTCGAAATCGCTGAAGAAGCTGGTGACGTGCCGGTTCTCCGGCCCGTAGCTCGCCTCGCCATAGACCTGCCGGATGTTGCGCGTGTCGTAGCCGAACTCGGTGGCGCCGGGGATCAGCGTCACCGCGCGCACCTGGCTCTCCAGCGCGCCGATGGAGCGCTCCACCTCCACCGTGATCTGCGGCAGGCGGTTGCCGTAGTCGGTCAGCTCCAGATTGCGGAAGGTGAGGTAGGCGACACCGCGATAGGCCGGCGTGCCCGCCGCGCCCTGCTTCGCCTCGATCCAGCTGTCGGGCGCCTCGTCCGCACCGCCGAGATGGGGCGTGATGTGCAGGCGCCGCGTGTCCAGCAGCTTGCCGTCCGCCCAGATGCGGCCGATGCGCGAGACCGGACCCTCGCACAGGGCCACGGCGAAATTGGCGTAATAGGTGTAGGTCGTGGTGCTGGCCGAAAGGCTGCCGCCCTTGCCGCCGACGGATTGCGTCTCCTCCTTCTTCACCTCCTTGAGCTTCAGCGCCCAGATCACCTGCCCGGCGAGCCGGGCGCGGCCGTAGATGCGGGGGAGCGGCGCGCCGGCGGTGGAGGCCATCACGTCGAGGTCGGTGAGGCGCGGGCCTTCCGCATGGCGCGAGCGGTTGCCGCCGAGGAGCGCGCCATCGATGACCGAGCCGCCGAGCGCGCCCAGCGCCCGCCCCGCCACCGCGCCGATGGGTCCGAACAGCGCGCCGCCGATAAGGCCGCCGGCCGCGCCGAGAAGCAGCGTCGCCATGGGTGAGGCTCCGGGATGGGAGGGGATGTGGGAAGAAGGTGGCCCCTCACCCCGACATTGCGCCGTCATCGCCCGGCGTGTCCGGGCGATCCACGGTTGGGCGGGTTCGGGTGTCCGGGCAGCGCGCAAGCGGCCCGGTGGATACCCCGGACAAGCCGGGGCATGACGGTAGGGAGGACGGTGCAAGCGCCCCGCTTCGCTCTCGCGCCTCGGCCGACTGGAACGGAGCGAAGCGCAGTGGAAGGAGAGCCGTGGCCCAGCGCAAAACGTCGCCGAAGGCGGCTCTTTTCCGAGGCTCTGCGGGCGGGCGCCGGCTTCGCCGACCTTTCCCCTGGCCCCCGGATCGGCGCTCCACCTGCGGTGTCGCTTGTCCGGGGAACTGTTTCGATGAGCCCCCCTACCCCGCCCCCGGAAATGCGAAGGCATAGGCCAGCCGACGGCGCCACCACGGCGTCAGCGCGGTCTCGCACACGCTCGCGCCGTCATAGGCGTGGATCATGCGCCCGCCCTCGGAGAGCAGCGCCGCGTGCTTGGCCGGAAGGTGCTCGCGGAAGCGGAACAGCAGCACGTCGCCGGGCTGCGCCTCGGCCAGCGGAACGGCGACGAGATGGCGCCGCGCGGTATCGGCCAGCGTCTCGCGCCGACCGGCCTCGGCCCAGTCGGGCGCGTAGGATGGAAGCGCCTCCGGCTCCGGCCCGACGACCTCCCGCCAGGTGCCGCGCACGAGGCCGAGGCAGTCCGCGCCGTGGCCTTTCAGCGAGGCGCGGTGGAGATAGGGCGTGCCGATCCAGGCGCGGGCCTCGGCCAGGATCGCGGCACGATCAGGAGCCCCGCTCATTCCCTGAGGCTCCCGTCGTATCCGCCCTCGCCGGGGATGGCGACGGAGATGATCGCGTCGTTGCCCGGCATGTGCGGGAAGCCGCGAAAATTGAGTGCGTTTGAGAAGCGGTCGCGACAGGTCGCAAAGCGCTTGTCGCAGCCGGCGGTGAGGGTGATCTCGTCGCCCTCCGCCACATCGAACGGCGGGCGCTGCCACAGGCGCAGGACCACCCCTTCCCCATCCACCAGATGTGCCTTCACCTCGGTGGCGAAACCCGCATTGGCGCCGCTCGCGAACACCGCGCGGCCCCGCGCGAAGGCGCCGGTCGCGAAGCCGTCGAGGCCGGTGACGCGCAGGCGCAGCGCGCCCTCCACCGCGCTGACCGCCACGCTCGCGGAATGGGCCGGCGCGGCGAGGTCCACGCCACAGCGGGCGTCGCCGAGATCGGCATCGCAGGTGGGCGTGAAGAGGCGGCCGCGCGTCTGGTTGAAGCCATCCGCGAGGGCGCGGATCTCGGCGGTGAACACGCCGTCCTCGCAGCGCACCTCGCCGATGGTTCCCCGCCGCAGCAGGAGGTGCTGCGCGGGGGCCTGCCAATTGACGAGCAGGAGGTCCACGCCAGCCCCGTCATAGAGGCCGGCGGCGAGGTCCGCGGCATCAAGCGCGTCGGCGCTGAGGGCGCCGGAGAGTTCCGCGCCGGTGACGGAAAGTCCTTGCGCCTGCGTGCTTTCCGAGCCTGCGATGCCGGAGGCGGCGAGGAAGGTCACGCCCTCCAGGACGAGGTCGCGATCATGGTCGGTGAAGCCCAGCACGGTGCCGTCGCGGCGGGTCACGCGCCAGGCACGGCACAGCGTGGTGACGCCGCTCGCGAGATGGTCGGCGAGGGCGGGATCGAGAGTGCGCATGGCGAGCCTCACACGCGGATTTCGATGATGGGGATGCGGGGGATCGCGCCGGCCGCGAAGGCGGAGAGATCCACCTCGAGAAAATCGGTGTCGAAGCGCACCGGAACGTCGAAGCGGAAGCCCGCCGTGACGACCGCGGAGGGAGCCGGGATGGCACCTTCCGCGAAGGTGATTTCGCCGCGCGCGGTGTCGAGCGAGAAGTGTGCGCCTTCAACGTGTTCGATGCCATTCACCGCAACCTTCACGCTGCCCGCGACAGGCTTGGTGATGGCGCGCAGATAGGGCGCGTGGAGCGCGCCGTAGCGCTTCGTCAGCGCGAAGGTCGCGCGCGCTCCGTCGCCCGCGCCGATGAGCTGGTCGAGGGCGCTCACCTCGTCTTCCGGAGCGGCCGAGGAATGGTCGAGACGATCGCGCCAGCGGAAGCCGTGGAGACGCCCGCGGCGCTCCTCGAAGAAGGCGACGATTTCGGCCAGAGCGGCGAAGGTCTTCACCCCGTAACCGGCGTCCCATCGACGTCGCGAATCAGCCTGGCGCGTGTTGCGCTCCTCGCGTCCGGAGGCGGTCGTGACCACCTCGGTGACGCGCTCCGGACCGCCCGAAGCGCCGAGAGCGACCTCCAGAGGAAACAAAATCTCATGAAAGGCGGCCATATGATGCCCCCATCCCCTAATTCTTGGCCGAAAACAGTAGAGATGGCCTTGACATAGTTGAACGTGACGCCTTGACTTTCCTGTGCCCCGTTGAGCATGGAGCGAAAGCATGGCTACCAAGCCCGCGAAGAAGCCGGCCGCCGCCGCCGAGAAACCTGCCGAGAAGAAGGCCGCAGCCCCCAAGGCCGCAGCCAAGACCACAGCACCCAAGACCACCGCCCCCAAGGCTGCCGCGCCGAAGGCCGAAGCCAAGGCAGCTGCACCGAAGGCTCCTGCCAAGAAGGCCGCCGCCCCGAAGGCTGCTGCCCCCAAGGCCGCTGCGCCGAAGGCCGAGGCCAAGGCCGCTGCACCGAAGGCTGCTGCCCCTAAGGCTCCCGCCAAGAAGGCCGCCGCGCCCAAGGCTGAAGCCAAGGCCGCCGCACCGAAGGCTGCCGCCAAGAAGGCTGCTGCCCCCAAGGCCGCTTCCGCGAAGGCTGCCGCCAAGCCCGCCGAGGCTCCGGCCGCCGAGAAGAAGGCCGCCGCTCCCAAGGCCGCGAAGGCGCCTGCCAAGGCTGCGGCTCCCAAGGCCGCTGCCAAGCCCGCCGCTGCGCCCAAGGCTGCCGCTCCGAAGGCAGCTGCCAAGCCCGCCGCCGAGAAGAAGGCTGCCGCTCCCAAGAAGGCTGCTGCCCCCAAGGCCGCTGCGAAGCCTGCTGCTGCTCCCGCGCCCGCGCCGGAGACCAAGCCCGCCGCCCCCAAGGCTGCCGCCAAGCCCGCTGCCAAGAAGGCCGCTGCGCCCAAGGCTCCCAAGGCTCCCGCGAAGAAGTGATCTTCGCTCCCCGATGGCGGCGTGCGGCTCAGGGCCCGCGCCACCGCCATCGGAGCGCCGCCGGGTGCGGCGCAAGCCATATGGCCGCCCACGGGCGGCGTATCAGGTCGCCAGGACCCTGCCGCCCACGGGCGGCAAGATGAGACGAGGCCGCCTCACGGCGCGTCATCACGCAAGGCGCCTCAGGCGCAGCGGACGTGACGATTGCCGCCATCGGTGGCAGGCCGGCTGGGCCGCAGGCACGATCGGCGCCCAGCCTTCATGTCCGGGCTCTTCATGTGTTGCACCCTGTGCGCCCAGGCACTGTGAGGCCTGGGCCTTTGTGTGTTCGGGCCTCCCGACGTCCGGGGGGCTGATCCGGGTGGACGTCGTATCCGTTCAGGCATCGGCCAGTGGGGCAAGGCTGGAATGCCGCGAGCGGAACGACGGCGCCATCGCGCACGTCATGCCGGAGCTTCCCCGCGCCTTTGGGCCGCGCATGGGTGCAGGACCCTGGTGCAGGACTTTGGCGCAAGACCTTGGCGAAAGATCCGGGCGAAGGATGACGCGCCCGCCGCCCAGCTGAGGCCGGACTGCGCGCAGGCCTTCCCTCGCCGGGCGCCTCAGTCGATTGACCGCGGGTCAATCGCGACATGTCTCGGCCGCGACACGTCGCCATTACCGGCAAGCTGCCGGTCCGTCAGGGGATTTCCCGGTGGGCGCGGCCACGCTATGGTCCGATGGCTCGCACCGGGCGAGCTGCCGGACTGCCACTCTTCGTGCCATGACGATCAGCGCCCCCCGCCCCCTCTCCTCCGCACGACGCTCCGGCGCCGCCTTCGGCCTCGCGCGGCTCTGCGGCGCGGTGGTGCTCGGCGCGACGGTGGCCGCGGCCGCCCCGAGCCCGGCGCTGGCGCAGGCCAGCGGCAAGAGCAGTCCTTCCGGCAGCAAGAGCGACAGCTTCTGCGCCAGCTACGGCCCGGGCTTCCAGCGGGTGCCGGGCTCGGATTCCTGCGTGAAGACAGGCGCCGTCGTGCGCAGCGATGCCTATAGCGGCAGCTCGGTGAGCAACGCGCCCAACCAGTTCAACAACTCTTCGTCGTCCGCGCTGCCCTCCTCTACGGCGCCGGCGGCGGACCCGTGGAAAACCGCGCGCTGAAGGCTCAGCCGCCGCGCTGCCCCCGCGCCACCGCCCGCGCCACCAGGCCCGAGACATAGGCGTCCGAGCGGCGGAAGCCGGAGAGGTCGGGCGTCGCGATATTCACCGTCACCGCCCCGCGCCCCGCCCCTTCGGCGCTGCGCACGCCGAGCCGCCCATCGGCCCCGCGCGCCAGCGGCAGGATCGCTTCCGCGCCCTTCTCCCCCATCAGGCCGAGCGACGCGCCGAGGGGGAAATAGGTGGGCGCCGCCACCACCCCGCCGCGCGCGAAGGGCTTCACCTGCCCCTCCCCGATCACCCCGCCTTTGGCGAAGCCGAGCCCCGCGCCGGCGCCGGAGAGAAGAGAGGTCAGCGAACTCTCCAGCGGCTTCAGGGCCGCCGTGAGGGCGAGGTTGGCGAGGCGCGTGGCGAGTTGCTCCAGCACCGTGCCGAGATCCTTGCCCTGCACGGCGAGGCCGGTGAAGGCGGAGGCGAGCGCGGAAGAAAAGCCACGCGCGGAAACTTCCGCCGCGCCCAGCGCCGCCATGGCGCTGCGGGTGTCCACCTGGAGGGCGATATCGACGGTCTCGGTCACGGCATCATCCTCTCGTGCGATCGGGAAACCGCGCCATGAGCGCGGCAAGGCCGGCGCGGTCGATGGCCTCCGGCGCGGCGGGCAGCAGCGCGGAAAGGGCGGCCGCGAGTTCGCGCGGCGTCATCCGCCAGAAGGCATCGGGGGCAAGCCGCAGCAGGCCGAAGCCGGCGCCCATGGCGAGCGCCCAGGGAAAGGCGCGCGCCGGGAGCTCAGCCGTCACGCCCGCTGCGGCACGGGAGGGGATGGAGGCTCCTCCCCGCCGAAGGTGGCGGCGAGAAGATCCGCGACGATGCGGGCGAACCCCGCCGCGCCGCCATCCGCCCGCATGCGCTCCACCTCCTCCGCGCTCACATCCGCCCCCGCGCCATTGAGCCCGGCAGCGATGATGCGCGCCGCATCCCGCGCCGAGAGGCGCCCCCGGCCGAAGCGCTCGGCCAGCGCCATGAGATCGTCCGCGCCGAAGGCGGCTTCCAGCTCGGCGAGGGCACCGAGGGTGAGGACGAGCACGCGCGGCGTGCCGTCGAGCACCGCCGAAATCTCGCCGCGCCGGCGGTTGGGCATGCCGCCGCCCATCACAGCGCCGCGAAGGCGATCTCGCCCGCGCTCTCCAACGTGAGGTCGAAGGTGATCTCCCGGTCGTGCTCGGCGGCGATCTCCAGCGCCGTCACCTGGAACGGGCCGGTGAGGGTGCCGAAATCCGGGATCAGCAACTGGCAGCTCGCCAGCGCGCCGGAGAAGAAGAGCTGGCGGATGAGGGCGTCCGACGCCGCGTCCTTGAACACGCCGGAGCCGGAGACGGACGCGCGCTTCACGCCCGCCCCGTCCAAAAGCTCGCGCCAGCGGCCGGCGCTCTCGGAATGGGTCACGTCCACGCTCTGCGCGTTGAAGGCGAGGGTGCGCGTGCGCAGCCCCGCCACGGTGATGAAGGAGGTGCCGTCATGCACCTTCAGGAGCAGATCCTTGCCCTTCTGCGCGGCCATTTTCGTCTCCGGTCAAACGGGCTCGGTGACGGCGCGGAACCGCACCAGAGCGTGAAAGGTGCGCCCGTCGCTCTCGCGGCGGACCTCGGCGGTGGTGGCGCGCAGGTTGGCGAGACGGTGGCCCTCAAGCGCGAGGGGCGCGTCGTGCAGCGCCGCCTGCAATCGCGCGGCGATGGCGAAGGCCTCCGCCCGCCCGCCGGAGCGCGAGAAGACGTGCAGCGTCAGCGCCTGCTCGGCGCCCGCCTCGGTGGCGGTGGACCAGTCGGCCACCACTGCCTCGCCGAGGGTGACGAAGGGAAAATCCGCATCGCCCGGCGGCACGTCATGCACGCGCGGCGCGCCGAGCAGCGCAACCAGCGCGACATCGGCCACGAGGGCGGCATGGATGGCGGCGCGCAGCGCCAGCGCGGGGCTGTCGAGGGGCAGGCTCATGGGCGCCTCCGGGCGAAGAGCAGGCGGATGCGATCGAGCACCGGATCGCCCGGCCGGTCGAAGGCGCCGCGCACACGGTCGAGGAAGGCGGCGCCGGAGACCTCGACGAGAGGACGCGCGGGCGTGCCCGCCACGGTGGCGACGGCGCCGGCCTCGGCCCCGATCTCCCCCGCGAGATCGGCGGCGGCACGGGCGGCGGCGGCGGCTTCCGCGTCCGGGAAATGGCGGGCGGCGATGCGGCGGGCGAGGCCGTCGAGGCCGCGGGTGCGGACGCTGAATTCCGTCCTCATGTCTGTTCCTCGCTGCAGCGGATGCGATGGAACCGGCCGCGCCCGTCCGCATTGATGATGGACTCCACCGCCAGCACACGGCCGGCATGGATCAGCCGGTCGCCCGCCGCGATGGTGTTGGGCGCCCGCACCGTGACTCGCAGCACGCGCGCGGCGCGGGGGCGATCCTCGCCGAGGCCGTAGGCGGTGGAGACCTCCTCCACCGCGCCCCACAGCACGTCCACCGAAATGAAAGAGCGCGTCACGCCGCCGGCACCGTCCGGCACATCGACGGGCGTCTGGTGGGTGAGGCGATGGCGCAGCGCGCCGATCCCCGTCACAGCCGCACCACGCGATAGGGCGCGATCAGCGCGCGGGCGGCGGCGGGGAGTTGGGTGGCGTCCCCCGGCCCGTCGCGATGCTCGTAGAGATGGGCGAGCATGAGCCGCACCGCCTGCACGAGATCCGCCGGCACATCGGCCGCGTTCGCGCCGTAGCCGGCGAGAAGCGTGATGACGATGCCGCCATGGGAGACGAGCGGCGCCGAGACGCGCGCGGGCTCCACCCGGATCAGCGCGGGGGCGCGGTCGCCTACCAGGGTCAGCGCGCCCTCGGGCAGCGCCACCGGCGTGCCGTCCGCCGCCGCGACGGTGGCTTCGAGGATGGCCCGCACCGGGGCGACGGGCGCCGGGATGACGCCCCGCAGGGGCCAGCGATCCAGCGAGAAGCGCCAGGTCTGCTCCATCAGGATGCGCCCCGTCTCCGCCTCCACATGGCGGCGGGCGGCGGCGATCAGGGCATCGATGAGGGCGTCCTCGGCGTCGGTCTCGACGCGCAGAAAGGCCTTCGCCTCCGCCCGCGTCAGCGGCTCGGCGGCGGGGCCGGAGAGAAGTTCGGCCATGGGGGACTCCGGGTGGGAACTGGGCAGAAGAACTCCCTCTCCCCTTGCGGGAGAGGGGTGGGGTGAGGGGTGTGGCGCCGCAGGGACAGGGGGCGGGGTTGCGGTGAGGCCGCCCCCCTCACCCCCGGCCCCTCTCCCGCGAGGGGAGAGGGGAGGAAGAACTTGCGCCGTCATCGCCCGGCGTGTCCGGGCGATCCACGGTCGGGCCGGGCGGAAACCTCGGACAGCGCGCAGGCGGATGGGTGGATCGCCCGGACACGCCGGGCGATGACGGGTTAGGCGAGGTCTCTACCCTTCGGAGCAATTGCCCCGCTGCGCGGAAGTCTTGCGCTGGTCCCCGGATCGGCGCTCCACCTTCGGTGTCGCTTGTCCGGGGAACCATTGACGCTTCCGGCCACGGGCGGCAGAAACGGGGGATGAAGCCTTTCCGCCTCGCCCCAGCGCCGTTTCTGGCGCTCGCCCTCGTGCTCATCGGCCCGAACGCGGCCCACGCCATCGTTGGCGGAGGGCCGGCGACGGCGGATGTGGCGGCGCAGACGGTGCTCATCGTCTCCACCCGCGGCGCCTCCTGCACCGGCACGGTGCTGGCGCGCGACCTGGTGCTGACGGCGGCGCACTGCGTGGGACCGGCCGGCGATTATGCGGTGGCCATCGTCGGCGATGGCCAGCCCAGGCTGGTGCCGGCGGCGCGGGTGATGGTGCATCCGCGCTTCGACGCCGACCAGTTCCAGACCCGGCGTCCCACGCCGGACCTCGCTTTGGTGAAGCTCGCCGAGCCGTTGCCCGCGCGGTTCCGCGTCGCCCGCCTCGGCGCGGCCACGGGGCTGCCGGAGAAGGGCGTCACCTTTCTGCTGGCCGGCTATGGCGTCACCGCCGACGGCGCCACGAAGAGCGCGGGCACGCTGCGCAGCGTGGCCCTGCCCTCCATCGGCACCACCGGGGGCATCATGGTGCGGCTCTCCACGCCAGAGGGCGCGGCCGGGGCCTGCACCGGGGATTCCGGCGGGCCGGCCTTCCTCGATGGCGCCGTGGCCGGCGTGGTCGGATGGGCCACCGCCGCGGGCGGCGCGCGCGGCTGCGGCGGCGTCACCGGCGTCACTTTGGTGTCGCTCCATCGCGACTGGATCATGGCCACGGCGAAGGCCCTGGGGAGCCCCCTCCCCGCCACCGGGCTCTGACATGCGCACCGCCGCCCTGCATCACGCATGGCGCGGCGGCGTCGTCCTACTCGCGCTCGCGGCGCTGGCCAATACACAGGCCCTTGCCCAGTCGCCCGGCGGCGAAACCGTCGATCACGCCATCTGCCGCCTCATCGACAGGGCGGCGGCGAAGGAGGGGCTGCCCGCCGCCTTCCTCACCCGCCTCATCTGGCAGGAAAGCTCGTTCCGGCCGGATGTGGTGAGCCGCGCCGGCGCGCAGGGCATCGCCCAGTTCATGCCGGGCACGGCGAAGGAGCGCGGGCTCGTCGATCCGTTCGATCCGGAAGCGGCGATCCCGGCCTCCGCCGCGCTCATCGCCGATCTCAACCGGCGGTTCGGAAACCTGGGCCTCGCGGCGGCGGCCTACAATGCCGGGCCGGGGCGGGTGAACGGGTTTCTGGCCGGCGGCGGCCTGCCCAACGAGACGCGCGCCTATGTGCGCATCATCACCGGCCGCACGGCGGAGGATTGGGCCGGCCTGAAGAAGCAGGGCACGGCGGCCTTCGGCCCGGCGGATTTCCCGCCCGAGCCCTGCCTCGCCACCGTCGCCTCATTGCGCAAGGGCGCGCCGGCCCCGTCGGCGGGGCAGCCGGCGAACGCGCTGTTCGCGCCCTGGGGCGTGCAGATCTCCGGCAATTATTCGCGCGACATCGCTCTCGCCTCCTTCCGGCGCGAGGCGCAGCGGGCGCCGCAGGTGTTCGCGGACCTCACGCCGGTCATCATCTCCACCCGCGTGGGCGGGCGCGGCCCGCGCACCTTCTATCGCGTGCGCCTGCCGGCCCAGTCCAAGGCCGAGGGAATGAAGATGTGCGACCGCCTCCGCAAGGCCGGCGGCGCCTGCCTGGTGCTGCCCAACTGAGGGCGAAGAACAGCAGGATCGGTCGCGCGCGGGCCGCCGCGGCGCAGTTCACTGGCGGGGCCATCAGGGAAGGAGTCAATGACCAACGCCGCACGCGAGCGCTACCGGGCGAGGATGCAGCGGGTGCTGGACCACATCGACCGGCATCTTGATCAGGATCTCGGCCTTGAGGCGCTCAGCGCCGTCGCGGCCTTCTCGCAGGCTCACTTTCACCGGCAGTTCACCGCCACGTTCGGTGTCACCGTGCACCGCTATGTCCAGCTCGCCCGCCTGAGGCGCGCCTCGTATCAGCTCGCCTTCCGGACGGGGGCCAGCGTGACCGAGGTCGCCCTGGACGCCGGCTACGATGCGCCCGACGCCTTCGCCCGCGCCTTCCGGCAGCGGTTCGAGCAGTCGCCTTCGGCGTTCCGGACATCGCCCGCGTGGGAACCGTGGCTTGCGGCCTGCGCGCCGCTCACCAACGCAAGGACCCTGCGCATGACCACCTGGACCACCACAGACGTCGAAGTTCGCGACTTTCCCGCGACCCCGGTCGCGGTCATGACCCACCGGGGCGATCCGGCCGCGGTCTACGACACCGTCCGGCGCTTCATCGCATGGCGCCGTGCGGCGGGGCTCGGGCGCGGCGTCGCCGCGACCTTCACGGTGTTCCACAGCGACCCGCGCACGACGCCCCCGGAAGACTTCCGCCTCGACCTGTGCGCCGCCAGCGACCGGCCCATCCCGGACACGGCGCAAGGCGTCACCGCCGGCCTCATCCCCGCCGGCCGCTGCGCGGTGCTCCGCGTCATCGGTCACAGCGAGGATCTGGAGCCCGCGGCGCTCTTCCTCTATCGCGACTGGCTGCCGGACAGCGGCGAGGAGGCGGGAGACTTCCCGCTGTTCTGCCAGAGGCTGAGCTTCTTCCCCGACGTTCCGGAACACGAGGCCGTCACCGACCTGTTCCTGCCCCTCAGGTCGGCCCCGGCCGGCTGAAGCGTGGGCCTGCCAGATGAGGGGCGCCCCGGACAAGCGACACCGCAGGTGGAGCGCTGATCCGGCAACTGTGTTGAGGGCTGGTCAGGTTTGGAAGGTGACGTTGTCGCGTAGGAGGGCGTTTGCGGTGACGACGATGCGTCTGGCGATGGCGACGAGTGCGAGCTTTGGTGGTTTTCCTGCGGCGC
>NZ_JAMJXC010000022.1 GCF_023571765.1 Xanthobacter aminoxidans
GGTGCGACCATCGACACACCCTTTGGCCCGTCCCCCGTCACCGCGCCCCTGCCGGGCTACCACGTCAACGTCCTATGGTGGGGCGCCGAGCCGCCCGACTTCGGCGCGGCTGTGGTGAAGCCGGACACGCCGGCCAGCGTCTTCGCAGCCTGAGCTGAAAGCAGAAACATGCCCCCACAAGTCCCGGGCCACTACGATGGCAAGATCTGGCGTCCAGCGTGTCGATCTCGGGCAGCGGCACCAATGCCGCTGCCACCGCGACGGTGACGGGTGTGGGGACGCCGGTTGCGCTGACCGGCTTCCCTGGCCCGAACAACATCGTGTTCGGCGGCTATGTCGGGGCGAGCTACCAGTATTCCGCCCCGGAGATCTTCGGCGCGCTGGTCTACAACAGGGCGCTCACGGCGGCAGAGCTGACGCAGGTCCAAGCTCGCATGAGCGCGCTCTTCGCCGCTTACGGCGTGCCCCTCTGATCCGGGCGCTGTCCCGCACACAACCTGCCATCGGCCGCCTTCGGGCGGCCTTTTCTTTTCCAGCAACCGAGAGGTGCCCCATGGCACGCAATGTCTACCGTTTCGAGGATCTGCACGACGAGTATGCTCAGAGCTGGGCTGACGTGCAGATCAACAAGAAGGACATGGCGCGCGTCACCGCTGCGGCGAAACTCGTGCTCGCCGGCAAGGCGCAGTACATCGCCGCCGGAACGCCGCGGGGCGTGCCCTGGTGGGTGGTCGGCGTCTGGCACTGGCGCGAAAGCACCTGCGATTTCGCCGGCGTTCTCCACAACGGCGAGAAGATCATCGGCACCGGCCGCAAGACGAAGCTGAAGCCGGTGGGCCGCGGGCCGTTCGACAGCTGGCCCGAGGCGGCCAATGACGCGCTGCTCATCAAGGGCCTGAACCCCGGCTCGCCGGTTTGGACCCCGGCGATGTTCCAGTTCCAGTCGGAGCGGTTCAACGGCATGGGGTACCGGATGCGCGGCCTCCCCAGCGCCTACCTGTACGCCGGCACCAACCTGTATCGGGGCGGCAAGTTCGTTGAAGATGGCGTCTTCGACCGGTCGGTCTGGGACAAGCAGCTCGGCGTGGTCGCCATCGTCAAGCGTCTCATGGAACTCGACGACAGTGTGCGCTTCGTCGACGAGGCGGATGTCATCGAACACGCGTCCGATGACCGCGTGCTCACCGCCGAGGAAATCGACCCGGACGACGGTCTGTCGGAGGATGAGATCAAGGCCATCCAGACGCTGCTGCGGTCCAAGGGCATTCACCGGGTTGGCCTGATCGACGGCAAGTGGGGCAAGGACACCGTTGGCGCGCTGGCGGCCTTCCAGTCGGCCGCCGGACTGCCGGTTACGGTCACCGTCGACCGCGCCTGGGTGGACAAGACCACCATCGCCGCGCTTGCGACGGCGCCGCAGTCGGAGGTGGGGGAGGAGCGAGCCAAGACGACCGCCAGCGACCTCCGCAAGGCCGGCGACCCGGTTGCGAAGGCGAGCTTCCTCAACAAGGTCTATTCGGCTGTCGCCGGCTTCTTCGCCCTGATCTTCGGCGCGGCGCAGGAGAGCGGCACGGCGGTGGGGTACCTGTCGCCGATGCGCGAGTTCGTCACGGACGTGCCTCCGGTCGTGTGGTTCGGCGCTGTAGCGGCTGTTGCGGCCGTGATCTGGTGGCAGGCCAACCGAACCGAGAGCGCCGCCGTCGCCAACGTGCGGGACGGTCGCGATGCGGGGCCGGCATGAGCATCACCATCTCCATCGGCTGGTGGCTGCTGCCGGCCATCATCACCGCCGCGGCCTTCGGGGCTGCATGGCTTATCGAGAGCCGCGACCGCAAGCGGGCTCCCCGGGGCGGGGATTACAACTTCAGCGGGCTGTGGTCTGGGCTGTTCGCCGGCATCCTGTACGGCGCGGCGGCGATTGTCTCGCTGATCGCGTGGCTGGTGTGGGCGCTTTTCGGGGGCGCCGCATGATCGCCGGCGCCCTCGCCATCCTCTCCAGCGGCTGGGCTTCAGCCCTCGCCCTCGGCTGGCTCGTGCCGGCCGCTGCGGCGGCGGTGTCCTTCATCGCAACCAAGTTCCTCGGCGGCGACTGGTGGCTGGCCCTCGTGCTCGCCTCCGGCGCCGCCGGGTTCGTCTTCATCTGGGCGCGCTTCGGCCTCCGGGTCGCGCTCGCCGAGGCCGCGGCCGTCGCCGCCTACGTCCTCTATTACCTCGGGGAGCGCCACGGCGCCGCCCGTCAGGCTGCCAAGGAGAAAGCCGATGCCGTCCGCCGGGCCGTCGCGCGCGAGCGCACGATCGAAGAGGTGCGCCACCTTCCTGACGCTGAGCTGCGCCGCCGTGCTCGTCGCTGGGTGCGCGACGACGGGTAGCGGCACCGCGCCCGTGGTGGACTGCCGCGGGCGCGAGGCGATCCCCATCACCGAGTGGCAGGCCGACCATGAGGACCCGACGATCCTCGCGCCCAAGGTCGCCCACAACGAGAACCTGGAGCGCGAGTGCGGCGTTAAGGCTCCAAACCCGAGCGGCCAAGCGAAGGCAAAGGCCGCGGTGAAGAAGAGGGGCGAGCGTGGCTGATCTGCCCCCGGGGCCCGGATCCTTCATGGGGCTCGACCCATCCCATCTTCTGGCCGGCGGCATCGGCGGCCTCGTGCGGTCCCTCGCCAACCCTGGAGGATCGGTCATGCGGCATATCTCAACCGCGATCGTGGGCACCGCAGTGGCAGGCTATGTCACGCCGGTGGCCGCCAGCGTTGCCCAGCGCTACCTCGCTGTTCCCGATGTCCCCGCGGCATCGATGGGCGGCATGGTCGCGTTTGTCCTTGGGCTCACTGGAATGTCGCTCTGCGACATCCTGCTGAAGTGGGCGAGGCGATGGCGGGATGGACCGCCGCCCCCTTTCCCGCCCCTGCCGCCTGACACGCTTCAGTGAACCGCCGGGGCGCCGGCGGGAGGCGGCTCCGGCCGCCGATCTCCATGGGCGTTCCCAACTGGCCCCGCTCTCCTTCGGGAGGGCGGGGCATTTTTGGCGTTATCAGGGTTGTTTGAAAATCTTCTTCAGGTCGTCGACCGAAAGTAGATCGTGGTGGCCAATTCCTCGTAGCCGTCGCAGTGTCTCTCTATGCCGATCGATGCTTGCGCTACTATGCGAGTTCAAAGAACGCCCTTTGAATTCACCAAAGCGATTCATTTCCTCAACGATGAATGTAGCTACACCGTAGTGGTCGTCATTGTTTCCATCGAAGCCGTCAAACTTGATCCATGACTCATCTCCAACGTCCGCTATCAATGCACCCCGTTCAGATTTGCTAAGGCCATCTACCGACCGCTCGATCCTGAGCCATGCGTTCATTATGTCAGTGGTCTCTTTCACCACGGATGGGTCGCAGCTATCCTCTGACAGCCATCCGTGGTCCCATGTTATCGCCCATTCGTTGTTCGATAGAGCCGCCGATTTGACGAAGGACGGGTCGATTTCTGAATGCCCCCCGACCTTCTCCAAGACCTCTGCAAGCATGACGACGATCAGACGCTCGGCTGGAGAAAATTTCACGGAACCCTCCCTGCTGTCTTCGTATGCTGGTACAACTAGCAGTTGGAATTCCGGATGGGCAAGGACGGAACAGCGCCGTCCCCGCGTCGGCGCCACATCGAGTGGCGAACAAGACGAGAAGGCCACTCTTGTTCTCATTCCGTTCTCATATTATCCAGTTGCCGATGGAAGAGCGGTCCACCATCGAGACGCTTGGGTAGGCCTACACGATCGGCTGGGGCGTGCGCATGCGGTGCGCCGCCGGCAAGCAGATGGGGATGAAGCGGATCCCGGAGTGCGAGTTCAAGACCAACCTCGACATGATGACGCTGGTCGCCACGCGCGGCCGTGACTTCCCGATCGCGCGCCTGGCAGATCGGCTCCGCTGCCCACGCTGCGGCTCCCGGCGGGTGGCGGTCTTCTTCGACGTGCCGATGGACTTCTCGTCCGTGCGGGCGCTGCCCACCCGCAGGCTGTAGATCAGCGGCGAGCGCCCTTCAGCAGCTCGGCGGCCGGCGGCAGCCCGTCCAGCAGCAGGTCGGCCCATTCCTGCAGCAGCTCGCGCCGGCGATCGAGGTACCGGGCCCGGTTATAGGCGGCCGCCACTTTGTTCTCCGGCACGTGGGCCAGCACCATCTCGATCACCGCGCGGTCGGCCGGCTGCCGCTCGTTCATGATGGTGGAGAAGGTGGCCCGCCAGCCGTGCGGCACGTGGCGCTGGTTATAGCCGGCCCGGTTCAGCAGGTAGCCCATGGCGTTCTCGCTCATCGGGCGCGTGGGGAATCGGGCGTTGGGGAACACCATGGGCCCGCGGCCGGTCACGCGGCGGATGGTGTCGATCACCTCCATTGCCTGTCGGGAGAGCGGCACCAGATGGTCGCGGGATGCGTCGAGCTTATGCTCGACCTTCAGCTTCATCCGCTCGGCCGGCACCTGCCAGACCGGCTCCTTCTCGTCCAAATGCTCGAGCTCCGTCCACGGCAGGCCCGCGATGACGCCCGGGCGGACGGCGGTCAGCGCGAGGAGCCGCAGCGCAAGCTTCGTCACTGGATGCGCCGGCACGCTCTCGGCAGCCTTCAGCACCTCGCGGGCCTCCTCGATGGTGACGACTGCCGGCTGGCGCCCGCGGCGGATCGGCTTCAGCGCGCCCATCACCACCAGCACCGGATTGGTCTCGACCATCCCCATGCCAGCGGCGAAGGTGAACACGGCGGAGATGCGCTGGCAGACACGGTGCGCGGTCTCGATCGCCGGGCGGGCCTCGATCTTCCGGGCCAGAGACAGAACGTCCTGCGGCCTGAGGTCCGCGATCAGCCGGGAGCCGATGAAGGGGAACACGTCGCGCTCCAGGCTGCCGATCACGTCGGCGGCGTGGCGCTTCGACCAGATGTCCTTGTTCACATCGAACCATCCGCGGGCGAGCGTCTCGAACCGGTCGTCTGGGTTCTGCCTCTCCCGGCGCTGCGCCTTCAGTTCCTCGCCCGGGTCGCGCCCGGACTTCAGGTTGGCCTTGGCCTCGTCACGCATCCGGCGGGCCTCGGCGAGGCTCACTGCGGGATATGCTCCGAAGGAGAGCAGTTTCTCCCGCCCGCGGATCTCATAGCGCATGCGCCACAGGCGCGCACCGGTCGGAGAAACAACGAGATGGAGCCCTCGACCATCGGCCATCTTCAGCGGGCGGTCACCCGTCGGCTTGGCCGCGCGGACGGCGGCGTCTGTCAGCAGTCCATTTGCCATGCGATACCCGGTTTTCTGGGAAACGGGCCGGGTATGAAGTACCCGACTTCGCAAGCATGGAATAATCAGGAGTTGGAATGCAATAGGACGCGCACAACCGATGGCGACAGAACGTGTTGGACTGCAAAAGTGAAAGTTGGAAAGAGTTGGAAGAGTTGTATTGGCGGAAGGGGTGGGATTCGAACCCACGGTGGAGTTGCCCCCACGGCGGTTTTCAAGACCGCTGCCTTAAACCACTCGGCCACCCTTCCAGGCCCGCTCGCGGGGCGGACGCTTGATGGTCCCATCTAGAACACGTGCGCGGGCGCGTCGAGAGGGGTGGGCGCGGGAGGAGGGGACAGGGGGCGCGAGACGGCCTGCGGGGCGCCCGACAAGGCTGTCCAAGGTATCATGATGGGCGGCAATATTGCCGTTTGTTAACCATGGCCGCAGCTGCGCCCCATTTTTGCCGTCATTGGACCCCCTGTTGACGGAATCTGCCGGGGTCCATGCCGATCGCGGCACGGTGCGTTCTGTCTCTGCCGGCGGCAGCAAAAGCGGGGAACCGGGCACGGATGATGACGGGATCGGCGAGGACGCAGCGGAACAGGATCGGTCACCTCATGCGCGCCGTCACCGGCGCGGGGGCAGCGCCATCCATCCGGGGCGTGCGAACCGTGGCCGTTCTCTCCTCCCTGATCGCCATCGCCGGCTGCGGCTCGGTCGAATCCCTCGGCAGCAAGATCGATCCCATCTGGGGCGTCTCCACCAGCCCGCGCGTGGTTGCGGAGGGTGATCCCGTGCCGCGCGGCGGCGGCAACTACAAGGTGGGCAAGCCCTACACCATCGGCGGGCGCACCTATGTGCCGGCCGAGAACCCCAATTACATGGCCGAGGGCACGGCCTCCTGGTACGGCAAGGATTTCCACGGCCGCAAGACCGCCAATGGCGAGATCTTCGACATGGGCTCCATCTCCGCCGCCCACAAGACGCTGCCCATGCCGTCCTATGTGCGGGTCACGAACCTGTCCAACGACCGCTCCATCGTGGTGCGCATCAACAATCGCGGACCCTATGTGGGCGATCGCCTGATCGACGTCTCCTACAAGACCGCCGAGCTGCTCGGCTTCGCCCAGAAGGGCATGACCAAGGTCCGCGTGCAGTATCTCGGCCGCGCGCCGCTGGATGACGACGACGACATTAAGCTCGCTTCCACCCTGCGCACCGACGGCACCCCGGCGGACCTGATCGAGGGCTCTCCGGTGCGCGTCGCCTCCGCAAAGCCGTTCGTGCCGGAAGGCCCGCCGCTGCGTCGTGTCGCCGCTTCGGCGCCGCCGTCGGACGAGGCGCCGGTGCCGCCGTCGCGGCCCTATGATCTCGGCCAGACCAGCGGTTCGGGCCAGGTGGTGGCCAGCGCGGGCTGGTCGCAGGGCGCCGCGCCCGTCTCCGGCCTCGGTTTCGCCGGGGTGCCGGGAGAGCGCTGAGTCTCCGGGCGTTGATCCGGCTCGGCGCACACCCGAGCTGAAGATATCCCCCCAACTCGATTCCCCAAGGGCTTTACCCGGAGCCGGCGCTTCGCGATGATCCGGCCGAATGGGACGTCGTGCCCCGAAGCCGCGCCGCGGCAGGGAGCGGCGCCGTCCGCGTGCCGTATCCGGTGGAGCCAGATGTCCGTGTCCTCCCGCTTCGCCTCCCGTCTTGTTCGCGCTCTCGCTTTTCCGGCCATCGCGCTGGCGCTGCTCGGCGTGCTGACCGCCCCCCGTCCCGCCGCAGCCCAGCCGGCGCAGGGCTTCCAGACCTCCGTTCCGTCCGCCGTGCTGATCGATTTCGAGACCGGCACGATTCTCTACGAGAAGGACGCCGACAAGCGCTTTGCCCCCGGCACGCTGGTGAAGGTGATGACAGCGGATGTGGTCTTCTCCCAGCTCAAGGCCGGCAAGATCGCCCTCGACACGCCCTTCACGGTGAGCGTGAACGCCTGGAAGCGCGGCGGCGGCCCCTCGGGCGGCGCGGCCATGTTCGCCGAGGTGAACAAGCCGGCCCCCGTGGGCGAGCTGCTGGCCGGCGCGCTGGTGGTCTCGGGCAATGACGCGGCCATCGCCCTGGCCGAAGGCGTCGCCAATACCGAGAGTGAGTTTTCCCAGATGATGAATGCCGAGGCGAAGTCCATCGGCATGGCGAATTCCGAGTTCCACAACGCCACGGGCTTCGCCGATCCCGGTCAGGTCTCCACGGCCCGCGACCTCGGCCTGCTCGCCGCCCATGTCATCCGCACCTATCCCACCTATTACCCTGTGTTCGCCCGCCCCAACATCGAGTGGAGCCGCATCAAGCAGCGCAATCGCAACGTGCTGCTGGACGCGGGCATCGGCGCCGATGGCCTTCAGGTGGGCTGGGTGAAGGATGTGGGCTACCACGCCCTCGGCTCGGCTGTGCAAAACGGTCAGCGCCTCATCGTCGCCACCCTCGGCGCGAAGAGCGAGAAGGAACGGCTGGAGGAGACCCGCAAGCTGCTGGAATGGGGCTTCCAGTCCTTCCGCCAGCGGCAGATCTTCACGGCCGATCAGGAGATCGGCCGCGCCCAGGTGTTCGGCGGCACGCAGGGCTCTGTCGGGCTCGTGGCGAAGGGGGCGGTTTCCATCCTCACGCCGCGTTCGGGCAACGAGCGCGTCACCGCCAAGGTGGTCTACACCGGGCCGCTGCGCGCACCGGTGGCGAAGGGCACGGAGGTGGGCCGCATGCAGGTCACGCGTGGGCAGGTGAAGGCGCTGGAAATTCCGCTCTACACCGCCGAGGACGTGCCCGTGGGCTCGCTGACGGATCGCGCCCTCGATGGCGGCATGACGCTGATGGGCGACGGCGTGCGCGATCTCTTCAAGAAGGTGCTGGCGAAGGTCGGCAAATGAGCGGACGCTTCATCACCCTCGAAGGCGGGGAGGGCACCGGCAAGTCCACCCAGGCGCGGCGGCTGGCGCAGCATCTGCGCGGCCTCGGGCTCGACGTGGTAGAGACGCGCGAGCCCGGCGGCACGCCCGGTGCGGAAGCGCTGCGCCATGTCATCCTCTCCGGCGCCGCCGAGCCCCTCGGGCCGGCGGCGGAGGCGCTGCTGTTCGCCGCTGCGCGGGCCGATCATGTGGCGGGCCTGATCGCGCCTTCGCTGGAGGCGGGCCAGATCGTGGTGTGCGACCGCTTCATCGATTCCACCCGCGTCTATCAGGGCGCGGTCGGCGCCGTGGACCCGAGCCTTCTTGATTCCCTTGAGGCGCTTTCGGTTGGCACCGTGCGCCCGGACCTCACCCTCGTGCTCGACGTGCCGCCCGAGATCGGCCTTGCCCGTGCCGCGCGACGCGCGGCGGGCGCGGCGGCGGACCGGTTCGAGAAGGAGGGCGGCGATTATCACGCCGCGGTGCGCGCCGCCTTCCTCGCGCGGGCACAGGCGGAGCCGGCGCGCTGCGCCCTCATCGATGCCTCGGCCGATGCCGATGCGGTCGCCGCCGCCATCGCCGACGTGGTGGCGGCCCGCCTCGGGCTGGGTGCCCAAGACCTCGCAGGGGCCCAAGCGATCGCAGGCGCGGGCGCATGAGCACGGAGATCGCCGGCGACGTTCTGCCGGGTGCGCCGCATCCGCGTGAGCAGGATCGCTTATTCGGCCATGCGGCGGTGGAGGCGGACCTGCTCGGCGATTTCCGCGCCGGGCGCCTGCCCCATGCCTTGCTCATCGGCGGGCCGGAGGGCATCGGCAAGGCGACGCTCGCCTATCGCCTCGCCCGTGTGGTGCTGGCCGGCGGCCCGGAGGCTGGCGCCCATGATTTGAGCCTGTCGCCGAGCCACCCGGTGTTCCGGCAGGTGGCCTCCATGAGCCATCCCGACATGCTGGTGCTGCGCCGCGCGCCGGAGGCGGGGGAAGAGAAGATCCCCACCATCATCCCGGCTGAGATGGTGCGCCGGGTGCGCAGCTTCTTCGGCGCCACGGCGGCCGCCGGCGGCTGGCGGGTGTGCATCGTCGATGCGGTGGACGAGCTGAACGCCTTCGGCGCCAATGCCTTGCTGAAGACGCTGGAGGAGCCGCCGCCGCGCGCGCTGTTCCTGCTCATCACCCACGCTCCCGGCAAGGTGCTGGCCACCATCCGCTCGCGCTCGCGCCTGCTGCGGCTGAGGGCGCTGGGAGAGGGCGACGTGCTGGCGGCGCTGGACCATCTCTCCACCGAGATCGGCGACCTCAACGCCGCCGAGCTTCCGGCCGCCGCGCAGGCCTCCGGCGGCAGCGTGCGGCGCGCTTTGACGCTGGCGCGGGGGGAGGGGATGGAGGTGCGCCTCGCCACCCTCAAGGCGCTGGATCAGCTGCCCCGGCCCCGCCCGGAAGACCTGCATGCGCTGGGCACGCGGCTTCAGGGCGACCGGGCCGACGGGCTCGATCTCTTCGTCGAGGCGGTGAGCGACTATGTGGCCGCGCAGGCCACGCACGCGGACGTGCCCCGCCATCGCCTTGTCCGCCTCGGCGAGGTGTGGGAGAAGGTGCGGCGCAGCGCGACCGAGGCGGATGTCTTCAATCTCGATCGCAAGGCGCTGGTGTTCCGCATCTTTGCCGATCTGGCCGAGGCCGTGCGCTGAAGCTGCCGCAAGCTGAAGCCGCAGTCCCGGGGGTCGGGGAAATCGTCCGAGCCTTCCGATGTCCGTCAAGCCGCCGTTCTACATCACCACCGCCATCTCCTACCCCAATGGCGTGCCCCACATGGGCCATGCCTACGAGGCGATCGCGACCGACTGCATGGCGCGGTTCAAGCGGCTCGACGGCTATGACGTGCGCTTCCTCACCGGCACGGACGAGCACGGAATCAAGATGCTGCAGACCGCGCAGCGCGCCGGCGTGACCACCCGCGAGCTGCTCGAGCGAAACGTTCCCCGCTTCCAGGCGATGGTGGAGACCTTCAACCTCTCCAACGACGACTTCATCCGCACCACGGAGGAGCGGCACCGCATTTCCACGCAGGCCATCTGGGAAAAGATGGCGGCGAATGGGGATATCTACAAATCCACGTATGCAGGCTGGTATTCCATCCGGGATGAAGCCTACTACGCGGAAAGTGAGACAACACTGAACGACGCCGGTGTCCGGCTCGGCCCACAGGGGACGCCCGTGGAATGGGTGGAGGAGGAGAGCTACTTCTTCCGCCTCTCGGCCTATCAGGACCGACTGCTCACTTACTATGCCGAAAACCCGGGGTTTATAGCGCCTGACACCCGCCGAAACGAGGTTGTCAGTTTCGTGTCGGGTGGCCTTCAGGACCTCTCCATCTCCCGCACTACCTTCGACTGGGGCATCCCCGTTCCAGGTGATCCCAAGCACATCATGTATGTGTGGGTGGACGCGCTGACGAACTACATCACCGCGCTCGGGTATCCGAACGTGGATGGCGACTTCGCGAAGTACTGGCCGGCGGACGTGCATGTCATCGGCAAGGACATCATTCGCTTCCACGCGGTGTACTGGCCGGCATTTCTCTGGTCCGCCGGGCTGGAGGCGCCGAAGCGCGTGTTCGGCCATGGCTTTCTCTTCAACCGCGGAGAGAAGATGTCGAAATCGGTCGGCAACGTGATCGACCCGTTCGACCTTGCTGCGACCTATGGTGTTGATGCCATTCGATATTTCTTCCTGCGAGAGGTGGCGTTCGGCCAGGATGGCTCCTACAGCCACGAGGCCATCGTCAACCGTATCAACGCCGACCTCGCCAACGACCTGGGCAACCTCGCCCAGCGCTCGCTGTCGATGATCTCCAAGAATCTCAATGGCTTGGTGCCAACTCCCGGCCCCCTGTCCCCGGAGGACGAGGCCATGCTCGCCCTCGCCGGCGGGATGCTCGAAAAGAGCCGCGAGGCCATGGAGGCGCAGGCTATCCACTTGTATCTCAACGCAGTTTGGGCCGTGGTCGCGGAAGCCAACCGCTACTTCGCTGCCCAGGCCCCCTGGGCCCTGCGCAAGACCGATCCCGCCCGCATGGAGACGGTGCTCTGGGTCACCGCCGAGGTGATCCGGCAGGTGGGCATCATGGTCCAGCCGGTGATGCCGGAGAGCGCCGCCAAGTTGTTGGATCTGGTGGCGATTCCCGTCGCGGAGCGGGGCTTCGACCGGCTCGCTCCGGCCTTCCGCCTGCCCGCCGGCCTGGCCCTGCCGACCCCTGTTGGCGTGTTCCCGCGCTATGTGGAGCCGGAAGCCGCCACCTGAGCCTGGAATGGGCGGGAACCGGAAATATCTTAACCTTGCTAGGGTTTTGTAGTTTACAGCAGGCGGGGCTGGGGGAACTGGAGCGGTGGGAATGACGGGCGTGAGATGGGTTTCGATGGCCGCGGTGGCGCTGGCACTGGCCGGCTGCTCCAGCAGCTACGACCGCGCTCCGGCGCCTTCTCCCAACTATGATCCCATCCCCCCGGCCATGCCGACTCAGATGCCCCCGCCGGTGCCGGAAGGCCCCGCCGTGCCGCGCATCGAGGTGAAGCTCGCCGGCGCCGACGCCACCCTCGTGCGCGCCCGCATCGCGACGTCACGGCGTGCCCGCCAGTACAACATCACGGTCGATCAGCCGGCCCAACTCATTGCCGAAAAACGCCTTCCGCCTGATGAGGCGATGAAGCGCACCAACGGCCAGAGCCAGGATGCGGCCTTCCGGCTGGACTACATCTTCAACACCTCGGGCGGGAACGTCACGGTGTCGCTGGAAGCCTCCATCGTCACCAATCCCGGCCGCCCCGGCGAGCGCGTGCAGCCCATCACCATGCCCGCCCCGGACGCGGACGCCCTTAAGGAAGAGATCAGCGCGGCCCAGTAGCCGCGCGACTCACTGCTGGCGCGGAGTGCCGGCGAGGCGCTCCACGGCGATGACAGTGGCGAGCGCAGCGACGGTCTTCACCACGGCACCGGGGATGAAGGGCAGGAAGCCCTTCTCCAGCGCCAGCATGGGGCCGACCTTGGTGGCGAGCCACCCGGCGCCCATGACCATCAGCACCAGATGCCCAAGGGCGAGCGCGCCGAAGAGCGGCAGCGGCCGAAGCCGCGCCCAGTTTTCCTGCAGCCAGCCCACCAGCAGCGCCGTGACGAGAAAGCCGACGACGAAGCCGCCGGAGGTACCGGTGAGCATGGCGAGCCCGCTCCGTCCGCCCGAGAACACCGGCAGTCCCATCAATCCGGCCAGCAGATAGATCGCGACGGTGAGCCCGCCGAATTGCCAGCCCATGAGGGCGGCAAGCGAGATGAGCACATAGCTCTGCAGCGTGATGGGCACCGGCTGGATGGGGATGGACAGCTGGGCGCTCCAGGCCAGCAGGGCCACGCCCACGACGAGCAAGGCAATCGCCCAGACGTTGGACGCATCAGCGAGCCGAGCCAAAGCGGGGCGGAACGGGGGCTGGGTCTTGAGCATGAAGGGTCTCGCCATGGGACGAGCCGGCCCGGCCCGTGTCGGCCCCCGCGATACCTTTGCCGGAGCAGTCCGGCAAGGCCCGGCCGTGCGCTGTGCGCATGGCCCGGCGCCTCGACGGGGAGGGCCGATGCGCTTATGTGAAGCGCGGAACGTCCGTAGGATCATCATGCTCGTCGACAGCCACTGCCATCTCGATTTCCCCGATTTCGCCGCCGAGCTGCCGGACGTGGTGGCGCGCGCCGAGGCGGCTGGCGTCTCCCATCTCGTCACCATTTCCACGCGGGTGCGCCGCTTCAACGAGATCCTTGCCATCGCCGAGCGGTTCGACAGCGTGAGCTGTTCCGTGGGGACCCACCCCCATCAGGCGGGTGAGGAAACGGATGTCACGGTGAAGGACCTGGTGGACCTCTCCCGCCATCCCAAGGTGGTGGCCATCGGCGAGGTGGGGCTGGACTATCACTACGACCTCGGGCCGCGCGAGGCGCAGGAGCAGGGCTTCCGCACCCACATCGCGGCGTCGCGCGAGACCGGCCTGCCGCTGGTGATTCACGCCCGCGAGGCGGATGAGGACGTGGCCGCCATTCTCGAGGAGGAGAGCGCGAGGGGCGCCTTTCCCTTCCTGCTGCATTGCTTCACCGCCGGGCCGGAGCTTGCCCGCCGGGCGCTGGCGCTGGGCGGCTACATCTCCTTCTCCGGCGTCGTGACCTTCAAGAAGAGCGAGGATTTGCGCGCCATCGCCTGCGATGTGCCGGCCGACCGCATTCTGGTGGAGACCGATTCCCCGTTCCTCGCGCCGATTCCCCATCGCGGTAAGCGCAACGAGCCCTCCTTCGTGCGCGAGACGGCGAAGGTGCTGGCCGAGGCGCGGGGCGAGCCCTTCGAGACCTTCGCCGCCGCAACCACCCGGAATTTCTACACCTTGTTTTCCAAGGCCAGGCGCTGAATCGTCCGGCGCTGAACGAGGGAGGAGACGTGGTGAACCACGATCGCTACGACGACGCCTATATCCGCTCGGTCCTCTCCGAGGTGAAGACGATCGCCATTGTCGGCGCCAGCGCCAATGCGGCGCGGCCGTCCTATTTCGTGATGAAGTACCTGTCCGAGCGCGGATATCGCGTCTATCCGGTCAATCCGGGGCAGGCGGGCAAGACCGTGGTGGGGCTCACCTTCGTCGCGACGCTGAAGGATGTGCCTGAGGCCATCGACATGGTGGACGTGTTCCGCGCGCCCGAGCATGTGCCCGCCGTTCTCGACGAGGTGCTGGCGCTCGATCCCCTCCCAAAGGTGTTCTGGACCCAGCTTGGCGTCCGCAACGACGAGGCCGCCGCCCGCGCCGAGGCCGCCGGTCTCAAGGTGGTGATGAACCGCTGCCCGAAGATCGAATATGGCCGCCTTTCCGGCGAGATCGGCTGGACCGGCGTCAATTCCCGCACCATCTCCGCCCGCCGCCCCCAGCGGCTGGGCAGCGGGGTGCAGCGGCTTTCCATCGCACCGCGTGGACCGAAATCAATCTAATCGGTAGAAGTACGGAATTATCTATCGAAGCCCGCCGGCATAGAAGGTTGGCACTGACGGAGAAAGCGCCCATGTCCGACGACAAGACCCCCGCCGCCCCGCACGAGCCGGGTTTCGCGACCCTCGCCATTCACGCCGGTGCCCAGCCGGACCCCACCACGGGCGCACGGGCGACGCCGATCTATCAGACCACCTCGTTCGTGTTCGATGACGTGGATCATGCGGCCTCTTTGTTCGGCCTGCAGGCGTTCGGCAACATCTACACCCGCATCACCAACCCGACCAATGCGGTGCTGGAAGAGCGCGTCGCGGCGCTGGAGGGTGGCACGGCGGCCCTTGCTGTCGCGTCCGGCCATGCGGCCCAGCATCTGGTGTTCCACACGCTTCTGACGCCAGGTGACGAGTTCATCGCCTCGCGCAAGCTCTATGGCGGCTCGATCAACCAGTTCTCCCACGCCTTCAAGAGCTTCGGCTGGAACGTGGTGTGGGCGGACCCGGACGATGTGTCCTCGTTCGAGCGGGCGGTGACGCCGAAGACCAAGGCGATCTTCATCGAATCCATCGCCAATCCGGGCGGCGTGGTGACCGATGTCGCGGCCATCTCCGCCATCGCCAAGAAGGCGGGCGTGCCGCTCATCGTCGACAACACCCTGGCGACGCCCTACCTCTGGCAGCCCATCAAGGACGGTGCCGACATCGTCGTGCATTCGGCCACCAAGTTCCTGGGCGGCCATGGCAATTCCATCGGCGGCGTGATCGTGGATGCGGGCACGTTCGACTGGTCGGCCTCGGGCCGCTACCCCTTCCTGACCGAGCCGCGGCCGGAATATTCCGGCATGGTGCTGCACGAGACCTTCGGCAATTTCGCCTTCGCCATCGCCGCCCGCGTGCTGGGCCTGCGCGACCTCGGGCCGGCGCTGTCGCCCTTCAATGCCTTCCTGATCCTCACCGGCATCGAGACGCTTGCCCTGCGCATGCAGCGGCATAGCGAGAATGCGCTGAAGGTGGCGCAGTGGCTCGCCGCGCACCCCAAGGTGTCCTGGGTGAGCTATCCCGGCCTTGCGACCGACAAGTATCATGCCCTGGCGCAGAAATACCTGCCCAAGGGCGCCGGCGCGGTGTTCACCTTCGGCCTCAAGGGCGGTTATGAGGCGGGCGTCAAGCTGGTGTCGAACGTCGAGCTGTTCTCGCATCTCGCCAACATCGGCGACACCCGATCGCTCATCATCCATCCCGCCTCCACGACCCATCGCCAGCTGACCGACGACGGCAAGACGGCGGCGGGCGCTGGGCCGGAGGTGGTGCGCCTGTCCATCGGCATCGAGGACGTGGCGGACATCATCGGCGACCTCGATCAGGCGCTAGCCAAGATCTGATCTGGGCGAAGATCTGATCTTCGATCCGCGCGGGCTCCCAAGGGCCCGCGCGGTTTTTATAGGGGGATGACGTTCAGCCGGACGGACCGTCCCCGTCGCCATAGACCTCCCGCGTCAGTTCCAGCCAGGCGCGGGCGGCGTGGGAGAGGTAGCTGCCCTTCCGCCAGACGATGGCCATGTGCCATTCGGTGCCGGGCTCGGCGAGTTCCGACAAGCGCACCGCCGGCGTGCGGCGCTGGTAGGCGATGGTTTTGGGCAGGAAGGCGACGCCGAGGCCCGCGCCCGCAATCTCCACGATGAAGTCGATCTGCCCGCTGCGTGCGGCGATCTGCGGCGCGAAACCGTTGCGGGCGCAGGCATCCCCCAGCACCTGATTGAGCGCGAATCCGCCCTCGAACAGGATGAAGGGGAAGCCCGCGAGATCAGCCATGGTCACCTGCTCCCGACCCGCCAGAGGGTGGCTCACCGGCAAGACGGCCATCAGCGGCTCGCACCGCACGCCCTGCCCGTCGAACCCCTCCTTGGCGGGGAGCAGGGAGCCGGCCAGCTCCACCTCGCCCTCGATCAGCATTTCCTCCAGCCGCTTCGAGCCGTGCTCGGTGAGGCGGATCTCGATGCCGGGATAGCGGGAGCGGAAGACGGCGAACAAAGGCGCAAACAGCGTGCTCGCCCCAAGCGGCGGCAGGCCGAGGCGCAGGCTGCCGCGCCTGAGGCCTCTCAGATCTTCCAGCTCGGCGACGAGGCCTTCGCGCTCGGCCAGCAAGGTTAAAGCGCGGCGGTAGACGATCTCCCCCGCGGCGGTGAGCTGGCTGCGATGGCCGATGCGGTCGAGCAGGGGAACGCCGAGTTCGTCCTCCAGCTGCTTCACGGCCTTGGAAATGGTGGGTTGGGTGGCATTGAGCACTTTGGCGGCCGGCGAGAAGCCGCCCTGCCGCACCACCTCCACGAAGGCCCTGAGCGTCCGAAGTTCCATATGATGCCTATATGGAATGGTCTTTATGCAATCAATTCATTTTCATCATGCTGCGGTGCATACTATCTTACTGGCATCGGCACTGGAGGTGCCAGCCATGTCCCAGAATCGCTCTGCCCCCAATCACTTGCTTCGTACCGTCCGCCTCGCGCTGCATCGCAGCATGATTGCTCAACTCGCCGTGCTCGCCGGTTTCTGGATGGCGGGAGAGGGCGTGGTGCGGCTGGTGAAGCTGCCGGTGCCGGGTGGCATCGTGGGGATGGTCGTGGTGCTGGCGCTCCTGGCGAGCGGCTGGCTGCGCCCGGCCAGCGTGCGGCGCGGGGCGTCCTGGCTGCTGGCGGAGATGCTGCTGTTCTTCGTCCCCGCCGTCATGGCCGTGCTCGACCACAAGGAGCTCATCGGCCTCGACGGACTGAAGATCGCCGCGGTGATCCTGCTCGGCACGGTCACGGTCATGGGTGGCACCGCGCTCGCCGTCGATCTGTGCTGGCGCTGGACCCAGCGTCTGTCGGGGGAGGCGCGCCATGTGGATGCATAACCCCCTGTTCGCCGCACTGTTCTGGTCGGCCGTTACCATCGGCTCGTATCTTGCGGCGCGGGCGATCGGCCGGCGCTGGCGGTTCTGGTGGACCTCGCCGCTGTTGCTCACGCCCATCGGCGTCGGTGCCGTGGCGCTCAGCCTGCACGCCGGCTACGGCGAGTACATCGCCGGCACCCGCTGGCTGCTGCTGATGATGGGGCCGGCGACGGTCGCCTTCGCCATCCCCATCTATGAGCAGCGCGCGCTCATCCGCCGCTATTGGCCGGTGCTGCTGGTCGGTGTCGCGGTGGGGAGCACCCTGGCCATGGGGACGGCGCTGGCCCTCGCGCATCTTCTGGGACTGAGCGATTCCATCGGCCTCAGCCTGATGCCGCGCTCCACCTCCACCCCCTTCGCCATGGTGGTCTCCGGCGACATCGGCGGCGTGCCCGACCTCACCGCCGTGTTCGTCATCCTCACCGGCATCTGCGGTGCGGCCTTGGGCGAGGTGGTTCTGAAGGTGATGCCGCTGCGCTCCTCGCTGGCCCGCGGCGCCCTGTTCGGCATGGGCGCCCACGGTGCCGGCGTCGCCCGGGCACACCAGATCGGCGGGGAGGAAGGCTCCATCGCCGGTCTCGTGATGGTGCTGGCGGGCCTCTTCAACGTGATGATCGCGCCGCTCGTCGCGGCGCTGGTCTAGGCGGCGGCGGTCACGGCCTTCGCGGCCTCGGGCGCACCGAGGCCGCTCACATGCACCACGGCGAAGATCAGGACGATGGTCGCCCCGAACTGATGCGCCAAAGCGATATCGATGGGCACCTGATGGATCAGCGTCAGGATGCCCAGCGTCGCCTGCGCGGTCACCAGCGCGAACAGAATCCACGCTCGCTTCGCCGCCCGCCCACCATCCCGCATGGCATCGAGCGCGTGGACGAGCGCCAGCGCCCAGAGGGCGTAGGCCACCATGCGGTGATCGAATTGCACCGTCAGCGCATTCTCGAACAGGTTGCGCCAGAACGGCGACATGGCGCCGAGCTGTTCGGCGGCGGGGATGAAGTGGCCGTCCATGAGGGGCCAGGTGTTGTAGGCCATGCCGGCATCAAGCCCGGCCACCAGTCCGCCGGCGAAGATCTGCACCAGCACGAGGGCCACCAGCACGCGCGCCGTCAGCCGCGCGCGGCCCGTCACCGCCTGCCGCGCCTCGCCGGAGAGCGATCGCGCGACGGCGACGATGGCGGCGAGGATGATGCAGGCGAGGGTCAGATGAACCGCGAGGCGATACTGGCTGACAGAGACCCGCTCCGTGAGCCCCGACGCCACCATCCACCAGCCGACGACACCCTGCAGCCCGCCGAGGGCGAACAGCCCGAGGCACTTCACCAGCAGTGATCCGCGCAGCACGCCGCGGAAGGCGAAATAGAGGAAGGGCAGGAAGAAGGCGAAGCCGATGACCCGGCCGAGCAGCCGGTGGCCCCATTCCCACCAATAGATGCGCTTGAACGCCTCCAGCCCCATGCCCTTGTTGAGGATTTCGTACTGGGGAATGGCCTTGTAGCGGTCGAATTCCGCCTGCCAGTCGCCCTGCGACATGGGGGGCAGGGCGCCGGTGACAGGCTTCCACTCGGTGATGGAGAGGCCGGATTCGGTGAGGCGCGTCGCGCCGCCCACGACGACCATGGCCACGATCAGCGCTGCGACGAAATAGAGCCAGATGCGGACGGCCTTGATCCCGGGGCGGGGGCGGTCGGCGATCAGGGGTGCGGCTTCGGCGTGCGACATGTGTTTTCGGCTCCGCGTGCGCGGTCTTGCTGCGTGGCCCCCCGGATCGATCCGTTATAGAGAGCCTGTGTGCCGCGCAAGGGAGCGGGTGCCGCATACCGCTTCGGCACGCAGGCCCTCCTCGTAGCCAGGGAGTGATCGCGAATGCCCCAACGCCTGCGCAAGCTTATCGGTACGGTCCTGATGCTGGTGCTGGTCGTCGTCTGGGCGCTGATGGCCATGGCGTTGGCACAGGGGCGGGTGACCGAGCTGCACTGGGCGCTTCAGACCGTCTGCTACGTGCTTCTGGGAAGCCTGTGGGTTCTCCCGGCGGCTCTCATCATTCGCTGGATGGAGCGTCCGGATAAAAAATGAGGCGACACAGTCTCTTGCGCCCGTTTCTTTAGGCTTCAGGCGAGCATTCACCCCACTTGGTTGAGGGCGAAACGCAAAAAGGCCCGGCTGGGCCGGGCCTCTGTCGCGCGATAGCGAAGGGTGGATCAGGCCGCGCCAGCGAGCCGTTCGGGCATTTGCGGCGGCTCGATATCCTGGGCGTCAAGGGAAGGCACGGCGAGGTGATCCTCGCTCTCCGGCGCCTCTTCCACGGTCCGGCCGGAGGCGAGGCAGAGCATCACCACCCGACCGAATTTCTTCTCCGCGAGGGCGTCGAAGGTTTCGACGGCGGCCGTCGGCGGTGCATCATCCGCATTCAGGCAGACAACGAGGGGATCAAGGCCGGCGATGCGTCGCCCGCCGCGGGCCGCCGACAGGCTGGGGGCGGCGACCACCACATAGTCATAAGTCCGCTTGAGAGCTTCCAGCACCAGGGCCAGCCGTTCCGCGCCCACCACGGCAGAGCCGGAGAGCACGTCCCGGCCGGGCGGGATCACATGGGCCCGGGAGCGGGCGTCCCGATGGATGGTCTCGCCGAAGCCAGCGACGCCGAACAGGAGTTCGCTCATGCCCGGCGCCCATGGGTCGGACACGAGGGCGGCGAGGCTCTCGGCGCTGCCATCCAACGCCACCAGAGCCACCCCGGCATCCTCCGACAGGCGACGGGCCAGGGAGACGGCGCAGGTGGCGGAGGCCTCGGGCAGGTCGTCGGAGGTGAGCAGAATCAGGCGCGTCGACCCGCGCGAGGTTGCGAGATGGGCGGCGAGGCGCGCGACCGCTGCATCCGCATCGAGGCCGGCGCCTTCCGGGCCACCGATCCAGGTGATGCGGTGGCTGTCATTGAGCTCGACCGGAAGGACGGCGCCATCCACCATGCCTTCGGCTTCCGCCGGGCGGTTCACGGTGCGTCGCGCAATGACCAGCAAGGCAGCGACGGCCGCGAGCAACCCGAGGGCGAGCGGGCCGGGCGGCTGGGGCACGAAGGCGGCACGCCCGGCCTCGCCCCGGCGTGCCGCCGGCAGCAGGGAGGGCTCCTCCTGCGTCTCGCGCGTGGCGCGATCGAGGGAGAGGAAGGCGGAGACGTAGGCATCGGCCGCCCGCACGGCGAGGCCAGGCGTTGCCGCGGTGACGGTAAGGCGCAACGCGCGCCCGCCCTGGGCCGGCGACACCTCCAGATTTTCCATGAGGCGCCACGCGGCGGCGACGCTCTCGGAGCGTCCTTCGGTGCCAGCGCGGGTGATGCCCAGCCATCCGGTCAGGCCCCCGGCGGCGATGCGGCGCACGTCATCATCCGGCAGTTGGCGCACGGCGTCATAGGCCAATTCCCGCGAGCCCAGCATCTGCGCCACGCCGCGCATGGCGCCGGCGGGCGGCTGGGTGCCCACCTCGAACGCGAGGGTGGTGGTGGCGGAGAAGCGCAGCGGCAGGAAGCTGGCGAGTGCAATGAGGGCGAAGACGATCCACGCGGCCTGCCAGATGCCCGGGCGCCACGCCAGCCGCGCACGCCGAAGCCCGACATCGGGCCCCGCCGTGTCGGTCTGCGTCATTCCAAGGTGCGTCGTCTCCAGATGAGACATGCGCGGCCCTCCCGCGACTCGGACGCAAGACGCGCCAGTCTCACCCAGAGAGCCAGATCATGGTTTATGGAGTGTAAACGGGGCTACCTGTCTTCCCACACGGCTGCACGCTTTGCGAGGACCGCCGAGATGCCCTCGTCCGCATCGCGCGCCAGCATGTTCTCCGCCATGACGCGGGAGGCGTAGGCATAGGCGTCGTCGAGGCCCAGCTCGACCTGCGCGTAGAAGGCGGCCTTGCCGAGCTTCACCGGCACCTGCGACTTGTCCGCGATCTTGCGGGCGAGGGCCTGCGCCGTCGCCAGTGCCTCGCCGGCCGGCACGACGCGGTTGACGAGGCCCATGCGCAAGGCGTCGTCCGCCTCGGTCCAGTCGCCGAGCAGAAGCATCTCCATGGCGTGCTTGCGCGAGAGGTTGCGCGAGAGCGCCACCATGGGCGTGTGGCAGAACAGGCCGATATTGACGCCCGGCGTGCAGAAGCGCGCCTTGTCTCCGGCGACCGCGAGGTCGCAGCTCGCCACCAGCTGGCAACCGGCGGCCGTCGCCATGCCCTCGACCGCCGCGATCACCGGCTGGGGCAGGCGGACGATGGCCGTCATCAGCGTGGCGCAGCGCTTCAGCACATCCTCGAAATAGGCGCGGCCGCGGTCCGGGTCGGAGCGATGGGACTGGATCTCCTTCAGATCATGCCCTGCGGAATAGACCGGCCCTTCCGCCGCCAGCACCACGGCGCGCGCGGAGGAATCCGCCGCCACCTCAGCCAGCGCCGCCGTGAGCGCCGCCATCATCGCCTCGGACAGGGAATTGCGCTGTGCCGGCCGCGACAGGGTGAGCGTCACCACGCCCGCATCGTCGGAGCGGGAGACCGGGGCGGGGAGCGGGGCGTTCACGGCGGCGGCAGTTGCGGGCACGGTATTTCCCTTGGTGTTTCCGGATTTGACGTTCCGGCCGCTATCCTATTCACAAGCGTCGGCCGGCGCGAGCCGGGGCAGGGAAGGGGAATGGACGGGATGACTGCGGCGCGCGATGCGGTGATGACGGTGAAGGATCTGGAGACCTTCCTCGCGGCCGAGTTCCCGCAAGCCTTCGGCCCGGGCCGAGCGCACCATGTGGAGCGCGTGGGCCTGAAGACCGCGACGGTGCGGCTGGATGCCGACGAGAGCCATCTGCGGCCGGGCGGCACCATTTCCGGTCCGGCCATGATGGCGCTGGCGGATGTGGCGGTCTATGTGGCGCTCCTGGCGCAGATCGGGCCCGTCGCGCTCGCGGTCACGACGAATCTCTCCATCAACTTCCTGCGCAAGCCGGCCCCGGGCCCGCTCTTCGGTGATGCGCGCATCATCAAGCTGGGCAAGCGTCTCGCGGTTGGGGAGGTAGGCATTCGGGGGCCGGGGGACGACGAACTGGTCGCTCACTGCGTCGCCACCTATTCGATCCCGGATCGGCCGAAGGCCTGATCGACGCCAAGGCAATGCGAAAACGCGGGAATTTTGATGGTGCTATTACACCATTTTTATAACTGTTTGTTTTTGCGTATGTTTTGGCGTCCCGAATGCGTTGACGTGCGCGCTGTGCTCCTCTAGAAGCACCCCATCGTCGGACGCCGTTCGGTCCTCATGGGCTGGGCCGTCCGACTTCTCATTCGGAATGATCCCATGACGACGTATTCGGCCAAGCCCGCCGAAATCGAGAAGAAGTGGGTGGTGATCGACGCCAGCGGCCTTGTTGTCGGCCGGCTCGCGACCATCATCGCCATGCGCCTGAAGGGCAAGCACCTGCCCATCTACACCCCCCACGTGGATTGCGGCGACAACGTCGTCGTGGTCAACGCCGAGAAGGCGGTGTTCACGGGCCGCAAGAAGGACCAGAAGGTCTACTACCATCACACCGGCTATGCGGGCGGCATCAAGGAACGCACCGCGAAGTTCATTCTCGAGGGCCGCTTCCCGGAGCGCGTCATCGAGAAGGCGGTGGAGCGCATGCTCGCCCGCGGCCCGCTCGGCCGCAAGATCATGGGCAACCTGCGCGTCTACAAGGGCCCTGCCCACCCGCACGAGGCCCAGCAGCCGGTCGCCCTCGACGTGGCGGCTCTCAACCGCAAGAACGTGAGGAACTGACATGGCCGAGGTTCTCCAGTCCCTCGACGCTCTCGGCGCAGTGACCGTCTCGGCCCAGCCCGAAGCCCCCGTTCATGTCCAGAAGCTGGACAAGTTCGGCCGCGCCTATGCCACCGGCAAGCGCAAGGACGCCGTGGCCCGCGTGTGGGTTCGCCCCGGCACCGGCAAGATCACCGTCAATGACCGGGACATCGAGGTGTACTTCGCCCGTCCCGTGCTGCGCCTGATGATCAACCAGCCGTTCCAGGTTGCCGCCCGCGAAGGCCAGTACGACGTGGTCGCCACCGTTTCCGGCGGCGGTCTGTCCGGCCAGGCCGGCGCGCTGCGTCACGGCCTCTCCAAGGCGCTCACCTATTACGAGCCCGAGCTGCGCAGCCCCCTCAAGAAGGGCGGCTTCCTGACCCGCGACAGCCGCGTGGTCGAGCGCAAGAAGTACGGCCGCGCCAAGGCCCGCCGTTCGTTCCAGTTCTCGAAGCGCTGATCGCTTCGGTTCACGGTTCGAGGATTTTCGAGAGCGGCGGGGCCAGTCCCCGCCGCTTTCTTTTTGGCTTCTCCGCTCCCCCGGCGTTCAGTCGAACCACTCGTCCTCCGGGTCGAAGGCGGGGATCGGGATGTTCAGGATGCGCATGCGGCCGATGGCGCGATGCCGGCAGCCCGGCTTGATGAAGATGGACGTGAGCGGCGAGACCGGCACGCGCTCGCCGTCGAGCTCCATCTCTCCTTCGCCTTCGAGGATCACGTAAATCTCGGTCATGTGCTTGTGGTAGTGCACCCGCGCATCCTCGGTGATGTCGGTGAGATGCACGGTCGCCAGCTTGTTGTCGTCCGTCGCGAACGCGCGGCGTGCGAAACCGCAGGGGCAGGGCACGGCCGGCATCTCATCGAGACGCGAGATCATGTAGTTGGGCCCGGCGGTCATGGGCGGCTCCCTGAAGCACATGCCGTGCGGCTCGACGTGCCGCCGGAAGCTGCCGATGCAGCCTTCTGCCTCAGGGATACGTGGCGCCGTCCCTCATCGTCAAACCCGGCGGCGGACGAGCCGCTCTGGCCCCGGAAACGCAAATGGCCGGGTTGAGGCCCGGCCATCGTCTCAAAAATCGCGATCCGTGTCAGAAGCTCGGCGTGTCGCCATCCAGCGGGCTCCACTGACCATTGTTGGTCGGGTCGCCGGGAGGGCCGGAGCCGTATCCGCCGGTCAGGTCGGGCGGGAACACGTAGTCTTCGTTGCGGTCGTCGCCGATCTTGACGTCCGGACGAATGGCGGGGCCGGGGCCGGGATCGAGATAATTGCCCTGGGGGATGACAGGCAGCTGGATGACGCGGGGCGTCACCACGATGCGCTGCTGGGAGCTCTGAGCCACCGCCTGGACGCCGGCCATGGCGATGAGCGCGAGCAATACGCCGCCCGCCAGCCCATTCGTCCCCAAGCTCATCTCTGCCATTGCAGCGCCCCGCATCGGCCGGACCCCAAAATCTCCCGGCTGCCGCCTTGAAGCATGTTCGAGGCGGCGTGTGAAGGGGCTCGATCGGCGCTCGTGGCGCGCAAGGTCCGGCACCCGGTCACATGGCGAAGGCGGGTGGACTCGGCTAGCGTCGCCGTATTGGGAGAGGCAGTGATGCAGACGATCAAATCCCTCAAACGGACGATCTTGGCTGGCGGCCTTGCGCTCGCGGCCGTGTTTTCCACCAGCCTTCTGTCGGCGCTGCCGGCAGCCGCGGTTCCGGCGCGGGTCATTCTCCTGCGGCACGGAGAGAAGGGCGGGCCGCTCCAGCTCTGCAGCGTCGGCCAGGAACGCGCCCGCGCCCTGGTGGATTATTACCTCGGCAAGGATGCCAAGAAGTCGCTCCTGCGGCCGGGAGAGGTGCCGACCGCGATCCTCGGCCTCTCGCTGCACACGCTGGAAACCATCTATCCGGTCGCCGATTCGTGGAAGCAGCCGGTCGTCTTCTATTCGGTGATGCCGGAGATGGTGGACGGTAAATTGATCATCCGCCAGGACAAGCTCGCGGAGCGCAACCGGCAGGCGGTGCACGACGTGTTCACCAAGCCCGAATGGGCAGGCGGCACGCTGATCATGGACTGGGAGCACGATCATATCGCCCGCCCACGCCTCGATATCGAGCTGACGCCGGCGCAGCGGGCGAAGGTGCAAGAGAAGCACCCGGGCAGGCCGGTGCCCACCAAGGCCACGACCCTCTTCGACCTCATGGACCTCGCCGGCATCAAGATGCCGGACGACTGGCCGGGCGACACCTACGACTATTTCTGGATCATCGATTTCGATCAGCAGACCGGGCTGCCCTCGGCCTTCACCATGATCAAGCAGGAGTTCGGCCCGCCGTATGAGAACCTGCCCCAGAACGATTGGGGCACGCCCGAGAACATTTCCGCGTCCGCCGGCTGCACCAAGTGAAGCCGGCGGATTGCATGCTCGAGCCCCGACAGGCTGTGTGAACCGCGACAGCCCTGTCGCCTTCGAGCCAAGCCGGCGTCGGCTTGTCGTCGTCGGCAGGTCCTACTTCTTGACCTTCCGCAGCATCATCTCGATCGCAGTGACGGATTCCGACACGTTGAGCCAGTTTTCCGCCTGCTCGTCGTTCTTGAATTCCCGGCCGAGATTGATGGGTTCATCGTGTCCTTCCACGTGAAGAAAACACGCCCACTTGCCGCTCGGCAGTTGCTCGACCGTAACCTTGTGGTCGGACATGCTGTGTCCTCGCCTTGTCCTTGTTGCTTCGGGGGCTACAGCCAGAACAGGCAGACCGTGGCCCTGAATCCACGATGCAATTGGCCTGCCATGCGGAAGAGGCAGGCGACTTGACGTAGCGTCCGTACCGCGACACCAAGGGCAAATGTCGGCTGGCTGCCATTGCAAGCCAGGCGCATAAGGGGTTCTCTCAGGGTAGGCTGGAGCGGGTCTGTGGCAGGGAGAGTCCATCTGGACAGGATCATGGAACGACCCCACGACAGGCGTCAGGACCGCCCCCCCGCCAGGGACGGCAGCGAAACGTTCGGGCCCGTCCTTCAGCTGGCGCTGAGGTTCGGCACGCTGGCATTATTGTTCGGCTGGTGCTTCACCATCGTCCAGCCGTTCCTGACCTCCATTCTGTGGGGGCTCATCATCGCCATCGCCTCCCACCCGCTGTTCCTCCGCCTGTGCGCGGCCCTCAAAGGCCGGACGGCGGCGGCCGCCACGCTTTTCGTCTTGCTTGCGCTGACCTTGCTGGTGCTGCCGGCGATGCTGCTGACCGACACCCTCGTGAACAGCCTGAAGCTTCTGGCCCACCACATGGCGGATGGCACGCTGCGCCTGCCACCGCCGCCGGAGGCTGTCCGCGGCTGGTTTCTCGTGGGCGATCCGCTCTACAGCTTCTGGATGCTCGCCTCGACCAACCTCGATCAGGCGATCAGTTCGATCGCCTCCGAACTCACCTGGGCCGGCAAATGGATGCTCGGGTCGGCAACCGGCGTGCTGCTCGGGATACTGGAATTCATCGTCGCCATCTTCGTGGCCGCGGTTCTGATGGCCAATGCGACCAGCGGCCAGCGCATTGCGGGCGATGTCGTCACCCGCCTCGCCGGCTCCGGGGGGCTGGGCTATGCCGACCTCGCGGTGCGCACCATTCGCAGCGTCAGCAAGGGCATCATCGGCG
Source organism: Xanthobacter aminoxidans (assembly GCF_023571765.1). Lineage (GTDB taxonomy): Bacteria > Pseudomonadota > Alphaproteobacteria > Rhizobiales > Xanthobacteraceae > Xanthobacter > Xanthobacter aminoxidans. The sequence continues at coordinate 26,541 of NZ_JAMJXC010000022.1, forward strand.
TCGCGCTGATCCAGTCGCTGCTGGCGGGGCTGGGCTTTCTCGCCGCCGATATTCCGGCCGCCGGGCTCCTCGCACTGCTCTGTCTCATCATTGCGATCGTGCAGTTGCCGCTGGCCATCGTTCTGGTGCCGGTGGCGATCTACGCCTTCACACTGCTTGATCCGGTGCCGGCGGTGATCTTCGCCGTCTGGTGCACGGGCGTGTCGCTCATAGAGCACGTCCTGCGTCCCATCATGCTGGGGCGCGGCGTGGACGTGCCGATGCTGGTGGTCTTCATCGGCGCGATCGGCGGGCTCCTGTCCTCCGGGGTGCTGGGCCTGTTCGTCGGCCCCGTGGTGCTGGCGCTGGGCTACACGCTCATCCTGCACTGGCTCGAGGCGGAGCCTGTCCGCTCCGCGGAGGTGGAGGAACGCCGCATCGACAGGCCGGCTGCGGAATAAAAGTCGCGAAATGGTGATTCTGGCTGATAACGTGACGGCTGGGATGGTATAGATGCGGCCCAGGTAAGGCTGATGGACAAGGTTCTCAAACACCTCTCCTCCGGCCGTCTGCTCCGGTTTGTCACGAGTGCACTCATCCTCGCCATCGTGGGGATGCAGTCCTTTGCTCTGTGGCGCTCCTACCAGGAAACTTGGCACGACGGCGAACGCTATACCGCGAACACAATCTCTGTGCTCGCGGGAGCGATCGAACGCGACTTCCTTCTGGTTGAATCCAGCCTGACCGGTCTCGCCGAGGCACTGCGCGAGCCGACGCTGATGGCGCTTCCTGCGGCGCTGCGGCAACGCGTCCTGTTTCGCCGTGCGGGCGATGCCAATGATTTCGGTGTCATGCTCGTGCTGGATGCGCAGGGCAATGTCCTGTTCGACGATTCCGAAGAGGACCTGAGCGGCATCAATTTCGCCGATCGGGACTACTTCCGTGTGCAGAGGGACAACCCGAACGCCGGCGTCTACGTCAGCCGGCCCTTCCTGTCCCGGCTCTCGAGCCCCGAGCGTGCCATTGGAATCAGCCGGCGGATAAATGGATCGGACGGGTCATTCGCGGGTGTCGTGGTGGCCTCTATTCGCCTCGTCTATTTCCAGCAGATGTTCGAGCGGGTGAAGCTGCCACCCGGCGGCATCGTCCGGCTGACCCGGACCGACGGCACCGTCGTCCTGCGCTACCCCTCTACCGATGGCCGGGGCAATGCGGGAGATGAGGTGACGCCCGACATCCTCCAGCGGCAGGCGTCAGCGATGCCGGACGACTGGAGGGTGGAAACATCACAGATCGATGGCCAGCGCAGGTTCCTGCGGACGGTGTTGGTCAAGGGGTATCCGCTCTCCGTGACCGTTGGCGTTTCAGCGCGCCAGCAGTTCGGCGGGTGGTATCTGCGAGCAGCCATCACTCTTGCGCTCACGCTCACGATATCGCTTCTGCTGGCGCTGACCGTCGCGGCGCTCTCCACCTCCCTGCGCCGCAGCCGGGAGATGGAGCGCCAGCTGGAGCGGATGGCCATTACGGACTCCCTCACCGGCCAGCCCAACCGACGGGCGCTCGACCTCACGCTGGAGGTGGAAATGCAGCGCTCCCGGCGTGAGCAGCGCGAGCTTGCTGTGTTGATGATCGATATCGACCACTTCAAGCGGGTGAACGACACGCACGGCCACGCCATGGGCGACGCCGTGCTCGCCGAGGTCGCTCACCGCGTCCAGCGTGCGGCGTGCCGGCCGGGGGATTTCGTCTGTCGCTATGGCGGGGAGGAATTTGTCGTCGTCCTGCCGGAGACGCCGTCGGCGGGGGCAGAACTGGTGGCTGAGCGCATTCGGGCGGGCGTCGCGGCCAACGCTATCGTGACCCATGGTTTGGCCATCGAAATCACGGTCAGTGTCGGTATCGCCGTCCAGAGGGCGGACGACGGGCCGGGGGAGTTGATCGCACGGAGCGATACCGCCCTCTATACGGCGAAGAGGGCCGGGCGAAACCGCGTGGCCCGGCTTGAGGCTTTTGCCGCCTGAGGCCGGTCTGGCGCGTCAGTCTTCCGCGCCGAGGCCCCGCCGTGCCCGCTCCAGCTCGGCGGCATAGCGCTTCAGGACGTGGGATTCGCCCAACAGCCCCAGGAGATGGCGGTTGTCGCGGTCGTCCACCACCGCGAGGTCTTCCGCCTTTGCGGCGTCGAAGGCGAGGGCGGCTTCCTTGACGTTCATGGCCGGGAGCAAGATGTGGTCGCGTTGGGTCGCCAACCCCGACACCGCCGTTTCGCCGGGCTCGAGACTGGCGTAGGCCTCGGACAGGCGGAGCAGCCCGCCATAGCCGCCGGCCGCGTCCACCAGCACGACGATGCGGGTCGAGCCCAGCGCGTAGCGGGCGCGCAGGGCGTCCAGGGTGCCATCCTGCGGGAAGGTGGGGAAGTCGGTGCGCATCATCTTCGCCACCGTCAGGTCGCGCATCCAGCCCACGTCCTGCGCACCGCGGATGGTCTCGCCGCGCAAATGCAGGCGCCAGGTGGAAAAGGAGTAGCCGAACGTTTCCCGCACGGTCAGGGAGGTAACGACCGCCGCCGCCATCACGAAACCGGAGAGGGAGATGTCCCGCGTCATCTCCAGCACGAGGAAGCTCATGGTGAGCGGCCCGCCGATGACGCCCACCGCCAGCGCGCCCATGCCGACCACTGCCGCCACTGACGGGTCGAGGTGGAAGCCCGGGAAGGCGACGGCCAGCAGCCCGCCATAGAGCTTGCCCATCAGAGCGCCGAGGAACAGCGAGGCGAAGAACAGGCCGCCGCGAAAGCCGGAGCCGATGGAGAGGGCGGAGGCGAGAATCTTCAGGCCGAACACGATGGCGACGGACGCCGTCACCGCGCTGCCCACCTGGGTATGGAGCGCGCCGTGGCCATCGGAGAGCACCTGCGGACTGTAGAGCGCCAGGGCGCCGATGCCTATGCCGGCCACCATGGGCCGCAGCGGCGCGGGAATGCGGCTCATGCCGAACAGCGTCTCCACCGTCGTCACGAGGCGCATGATGACGATGGCGACCGCCGCAGCGGCAAGGCCGAGGAACAGGATGGGCAGGATGTCCACCGGCCCGAGGTTCGGGTCGAGGGGCATGTGCAGCGGCTCCACATGCGCGCCGAGCAGCCGCGCTGTCATCACTGCCGAGACCGTTCCGGCGAGCACCGGAGCCGCCGCCGGGATGGAATAGGAGCCGATGACGATCTCGAAGCCGTAGAAGGCGCCCATCAGCGGCGCATCGAATGCCGCGCCGATGCCCGCGGCCGCGCCCGCGCCGACGAGGATGCGCAGGTCGTTGCGCCGCAGCTTGAAGGTCAATCCGAGCCGCGAGGCGATGCCCGAGCCGATCTGCGAATAACCGGCCTCCAGCCCCAGCGAGGCGCCGAAGCCGTTGGAGACCATTGTCTGGAGCGCGACGATGATGCTGTCGGTGAGCGACATGCGTCCGCCATGGAGAGCGTTCGCCTCGATGGGGTCGACAAACGGGTGCCGGCGCCAGCGCTTCAGCGCCAAAGCGATCACGCCCATCGCCGCGCCGCCCACGGCTGGGACGAGGATCAGCCAGGGCGAGGCGAGGGCAGGGGAGGAGGACAGGCGCTCGCCCGGTGCCAGCCAGTAGAGCACCTCGTGCATCCACTGGGTGGTGGCGCTCATGAGGCTGGCCGCAACCCCGGCCAGCACGCCCATGACGGCAGCGATGAGGACGAGCGAGGTTTCCCGCGCCCGAACGATGGATTGCGCCTGATCGACGAGGCGCCGGAGCGCCGCCCGTTCGGCGGGAGCCGGTGCGCGCCCGGTCTCGGGGGAGGGCGCGTCCATGCCTCAGCCGAACGTGTTGGTGCGGGGGAACCCCTTGGGCGGCAGACGGCCCGCCGAGGCGCGTTCGCCCTGCCATTCGATGAGATCGGTGACCGTCCACGTCCGCCCGGAGGTGTCCTCCCAGGTCAGGCCGGTGGCCATGGGGAACACCTTGAGGTCGGAGAGGCCGCCATCCTTGTAGCGCTGCAGGCGCACGCCGCGGCCGCGCGACATTTCGGGGATCTGGTTCAGCGGGAAGACCAGCATCTTGCGGTTCTCGCCGATCACCGCCACCCAGTCGCCATCGACGAAGCGCACCGCCAGCGCCGCGTCCGGCGGGTCGGTAACGAGCACCTGCTTGCCCTTGCGGGTATTGGCGAGGCAATCGTCCTCCGGCACCACGAAGCCGCGGCCCTGCTTCGACGCCACCAGAAGCTTGCGCCCGGCCTGATAGGCGAAGACGGAGACGATCTCTGCCTCCTGCTCCAGGTCGATCATCAGGCGCACCGGCTCGCCGTGGCCGCGCCCGCCGGGGAGCTTGGAGGCATCCAGCGTGTAGAACCGGCCGTTGGAGGCGAACACCATGACCTTGGAGGTGGTCTCCGCGAAGAAGGCGTGGCCGTGGCTGTCGTCGCCCTTGAACTGCAGGTTCGAGACGTCAGCCACATGGCCCTTCAGCGCGCGGATCCAGCCCTTGGCGGAGACGACGACGGTGATCGGCTCGCGCTCCACCAGCGCCTCGGTGAAGGCGTCCTCGTGCACGGTCGGCGCGGCAGCAAAGGTGGTGCGGCGCCGGCCCAGCTCGGTCTCGGGACCGTAGGTCTTGCGGGTCTCGCGGATTTCCTTGGAAATCGCCTTCCACTGGGCCGTCTCGGAGGCGACGAGGCGGTTGAGCCCGTCCTGCTCCTTGGAAAGGGCGTCGTGCTCCTTGCGGATCTCCATCTCTTCCAGGCGGCGCAAGGAACGCAGCCGCATGTTGAGGATGGCTTCCGCCTGAACGTCCGTCAGCTCGAAGGTCTGCATCAGCGAGACCTTCGGCTCGTCCTCCTCGCGGATGATGCGGATCACTTCGTCGAGGTTGAGATAGGCGATGAGGTAGCCGCCCAGCACCTCAAGCCGATGGGCGATCTGGTCGAGCCGGTAGCGCGAGCGGCGCAGCAGCACGTCGCGGCGGTGGTCCAGCCACTCGCGCAGCGCTTCGGCCAGCGACAGCACCTTGGGGATCTGGCCTTTGACCAGCACGTTCATGTTGAGCGGAATGCGCGCCTCAAGCTCGGTGAGCTTGAAGAGGCTCTCCATGAGCACCTCGGCATCCACGGTGCGGGTGCGAGGCTCCAGCACCAGGCGGATGTCCTCGGCGCTCTCGTCGCGAACGTCGGCAAGCAGCGGCAGCTTCTTGTCGGTGAGCAACTCGGCGATCTTCTCCACGAGGCGGGACTTTGCCACGCCGTAGGGGATCTCCGTCACCACCACCACATAGCCACCCCGGCCGGTGTCCTCCTTCTCCCAGCGCGCGCGGACGCGGAACGAGCCGCGGCCGGTTGCATAGGCCTCCGCCACGCCGACCGGGTCCTCCACCAGCACGCCGCCGGTGGGGAAGTCCGGGCCGGGCACGAACTTCAGGATGTCGTAGGCAAGCGCGTCCGGATGGTCGATGAGGTGGAGCGCGGCATCCAGCAACTCCGCCGCATTGTGGGGCGGGATTGATGTCGCCATACCGACCGCGATGCCCTGCGAGCCGTTCGCCAGCAGGTTCGGGAAGGCGGCGGGCAGAACGGCCGGCTCTTCCTCCGACCCGTCATAGGTCGGGCGGAAATCCACCGCATCCTCGTCGATGCCATCCAGCAGCAGCCGGGCGGTCTCGGTGAGGCGGGCCTCGGTGTATCGCATGGCGGCGGCGTTATCGCCGTCCACATTGCCGAAATTGCCCTGGCCATCCACCAGCGGATACCGCTGGGCGAAGTCCTGGGCGAGGCGCACCAGCGCGTCATAGACCGACTGGTCGCCGTGCGGGTGGAACTTGCCGATGACGTCGCCGACCACGCGGGCGGACTTCTTGAAGCCCTGCCCGGGATCGAGCCGCAACTGTCGCATGGCGTGGAGGATTCGCCGGTGGACAGGCTTCAGTCCGTCGCGCGCGTCGGGCAGCGCGCGGTGCATGATGGTCGAGAGGGCGTACGCGAGGTAGCGCTCTTCCAGCGCCTCCTTCAGCGTAACTTTCTCGATGTTCCCGTCGCCGGGCGGAAGTGTGCGGGTGGCCATGCCCCGCAGTACCTCGCGCGCAGGCGCGCGACAAGCCCGCGCCACCGGCCCGGCCACGTCCGGTCCCCTGCGATCCGCAGCCGCGCAAGCCGCGATCTCGCCGCAAGACTGAATGGATCGTCAAGTCTGGGGCGTGCCGTTGCGTAATACGGCATGCATGTACCGGAGAAGGCCATAATCTGCGGCAAAGCACACGCTTAAGATGTCACTCCCGGAACAAAATCCCGCCCCTGCGACGTTTCAGCATCGATCCGCGAGCGTTTCTCTACGTTCGCGTCAAGAGGAGAAGGTCCATGAAGATTGCAACTCTTGCGGCGGGGGGAGTCGTTGCGTTGGCGCTTCTTGGTACGGCCCCTTCTGCATCGGCCGTATCACTTGCCGGTAGCGCGGGAAGTTTTGCCGGCGCCGCCCATGAACAGGCGAAGGTCGAGGATGTGCGCTGGGTGCGGCGCTGCTGGCAGGTGCGCCGCTGGTGGAACGGCCGCCCCCATTGGGTGACGCGCTGCCGCAACGTCTGGGTCGCGCCCCGTTACTACCGCTGGTGATCGGCGCTTCGCCGCCACGATGCCAGGAACGCCGCGCGGGCTTCGGAAAAGCCGAGCCCGCGCGGCTCCAAAGCCCGCACCAGCAGGAAATGGCCGGTGATCGCCAGCGCCGATTCTACATCCTCGCTGGCGGGTGGTGTGCCGGTCCGGAGAAAGGGCGGCAGGGGAAAGAGGCGATCCTTGTAGGGTGCCCCGGCTTCTCGGCACACCGCCCGCCCGCTCTTCGGCGAGACATAGATGAGATCTTCGCGCTGGCCGGTTGCCGCGCACGTCTCCAATTCCAATCCGAATCCCAGCTCCGACAGCATGGCCAGCTCGAACCGCGCCACCAGCATACCGGCCGTGTCTGCCTCGCTGAACGCATCGAGAATGGCCCCGAGGGTAAGGAACAGCTCCTCGTGGGGATCTCTCTCCGGCAGCAGGTGGAGCAACTGGGCCATGTGGGTGAACCCGAAGGCGGCGTGGGGCGCCTCCATCAGCATGCCGGCGCGGACGACCGAGGCCTCCAGAGCGTAGTTGCCCATGTGCTCGTCGAGCCGGGCACGCCATGTGGCGCTGACCGAATTGCCGGGTTGGAGGACGGGGGCAAGCCGGCGCGATCCACCACCCCGCACCATGCCGAGATGACGGCCGCGATGGCGCGTCAGCAACTCGACGATGGCATTGCCTTCGCCGTGCCGCCTGACCCCAAGCACGATGCCCTCGTCCGTCCACTCCAACGATGTCCGCTCCCGTGTGGCGTTTCCTTCCCCCAGTTGAGGCGCGGACGGCTCCGGGCGCAACTCCGGCGCTCCGGCACGCCAGCCTTAACAGGGCGGAAACCTAAAAACGGCAGGATGCGCCCATGCAAAGCCGCTCGCGCCTCCAGACCATCCTTGCGACGCTCGCTCTCCACGTGGGGGCTGCGGCGCTTATCGGATACTTCGCCTATCATGCCTATATCGGCGACCACGGGCTCCTCGCGCGTCGCAACTACGAGCAGGAGACCAAGGCACTCGAATCCGAGCTCGCCGGCCTCAAGGCGCAGCGGCAGGCGATGGAGAACAAGGTGTCCCTTCTCGCCCCCAGCCAGCTCGATCCGGACCTGCTGGACGAGGAGGCGCGGCGGCAGTTGAATTTCATAAATACGAAAGATCTTGTGCTGCTTCGCACCAAATGAACTATAAAATGGTTCATGAGGCATTTGAACCATATTCAAGTTCAACCCTTGATCCATAAGAGTTTGCAACGTGTTGCGTTGCAGCATCGAAAATTTCCCGCTTTCAGGCGGCTCAGCTGTGCGTTAGAGAGGCGCAGTTCCAGAGCTTCCTGAGGATGCCGATGGCCGCCAAGAAGACTTCCCCCCGGACCGCCGTGCCGTCCGGCCCGGTACCCTTCACCAAGGATCAGGACCTCGAAGCCTATCGCGAGATGCTGCTCATCCGCCGCTTCGAGGAGAAGGCCGGCCAGATGTACGGCATGGGCCTCATCGGCGGCTTCTGCCACCTCTATATCGGCCAGGAAGCAGTCGTCGTCGGCATGCAGATGGCGATGAAACCGGGCGATCAGGTCATCACCGGCTACCGTGACCACGGCCACATGCTGTCCACCGGCATGGATGCCAGGGGCGTCATGGCCGAGCTGACCGGCCGCCGCGGCGGCCTGTCCAAGGGCAAGGGCGGCTCGATGCACATGTTCAGCATCGAGAAGCAGTTCTTCGGTGGCCACGGCATCGTCGGCGCGCAGGTCTCGCTGGGTACCGGCCTCGCCTTCGCCGACCGCTACCGGGAGAACGGCAACGTCTCCGTCACCTATTTCGGCGACGGCGCGGCCAACCAGGGCCAGGTCTACGAGAGCTTCAACATGGCCGAGCTGTGGAAGCTGCCGGTCGTGTACGTGATCGAGAACAACAAGTACGCCATGGGCACCGCGGTCTCCCGCGCCTCCGCCCAGCAGGACTTCTCCAAGCGCGGCACCTCCTTCAACATCCCCGGCGAGCAGGTGGATGGCATGGACGTGCAGGCGGTGAAGGCCGCCGGCGAACGGGCCCTCGCCTTCGCCCGTGAGGGCAACGGCCCCTACATCCTCGAGATGCAGACCTACCGCTATCGCGGCCACTCCATGTCGGACCCGGCAAAGTACCGGTCCAAGGAGGAGGTGCAGAAGATGCGGACCGAGCACGATCCCATCGAGCAGGTGAGGACCCGTCTCCTCGACGGCCACAAGGTGACCGAAGACGATCTCAAGAAGATCGATGCCGACGTCCGCGAGATCGTCAACGCGGCTGCCGACTTCGCCAGCAGCGATCCGGAGCCCGATGTCGCCGAGCTCTACACGGACATCCTGCGCTGAGGCCCGGCTCGTGGCCGAACTCTTCCATGTGATCGCCGGAGCGGCGCTGCTGGCCGCCATCGGCGCCTGGGTCGTCGCCGTGCGCGGCGGCCGCTCCGCCCTTGCCGCCGAGCGGGCGGCGGGGCGCCCCGTCGGCACCGGGAGCTACCTTCTGCTGGCGCTCTGGCCCTTCGCCGTCGGCCGCTCCGGCGCCGCCGAGGATGCGGACCGGGTGCGCTCCGGCAAGGCGGCCATCGCCTTCTTCGTTTCCGTGACCATCGCGATCGCGGCCATCTCCGCCTACACCAACCTCACCTTCAAGCGCGATCACGCGGCCCCGGCCGGCGCCACGCCGTCCGTCCCCGCTCCCGCGCCGAGCAAGAGCTGACAGCCATGGCCATCGAAGTCCTCATGCCGGCCCTGTCTCCCACCATGGAGAAGGGCAACCTTACCAAGTGGGTGAAAAAGGAAGGTGACACGGTCAAGTCCGGCGACGTGCTCGCCGAGATCGAGACCGACAAGGCCACCATGGAGGTGGAGGCCGTCGACGAGGGCATCCTCGGCAAGATCCTGGTGCCGGAAGGCGCGCAGGACGTGGCGGTGAATACGCCCATCGCCACCATCCTGGCCGAAGGCGAGGATGCGAGCGCCGCCCCCGCTCCCGCCGCCAAGGCCGCCGAGAGCGCGCCGTCCCCGGCCGCAGCTGCCGCTCCCGTCACTCCGGCGCCCTCCGCCGTCGCGGCTCCGCCGCAGGTAACTGTACAGCCCGATCCGGAAGTGCCGGCCGGCACCGAGTTCGTCACCCAGACGGTCCGCGAGGCCCTGCGTGATGCCATGGCCGAGGAGATGCGCCGCGACGGCGACGTCTTCGTCATGGGCGAGGAAGTGGCCGAGTATCAGGGTGCCTACAAGATTACCCAGGGCCTGCTGCAGGAATTCGGCGCCCGCCGCGTGATCGATACTCCGATCACCGAGCACGGCTTTGCTGGTGTCGGCGTCGGCGCGGCCATGGCGGGACTGAAGCCCATCGTGGAGTTCATGACCTTCAACTTCGCCATGCAGGCGATAGACCAGATCATCAACTCCGCCGCCAAGACGCTCTACATGTCCGGCGGTCAGGTCCACTGCTCCATCGTCTTCCGCGGCCCCAACGGCGCCGCTGCCCGCGTCGCCGCCCAGCACAGCCAGGATTACACCGCCTGGTACTCCAACGTGCCCGGCCTGAAGGTCATCGCGCCCTATTCCGCCGCCGATGCCAAGGGCCTGCTGAAGGCCGCCATCCGCGACCCCAACCCCATCATATTCCTCGAGAACGAGATCCTTTACGGCCACTCGTTCGAGGTGCCGAAGCTCGACGATTACGTCCTGCCCATCGGCAAGGCGCGGATCGCACGGTCGGGCAAGGATGTGACGATCGTCTCCTTCTCCATCGGCATGACCTATGCCCTCAAGGCGGCAGAGGAACTGGCGAAGCAGGGCATCGACGCCGAGGTCATCGACCTGCGCACCATCCGTCCCATGGACGTGGATGCCATCGTCGCCTCGGTGAAGAAGACCGGCCGCTGCGTCACGGTGGAAGAGGGCTGGCCGCAGTCCGGAATCGGCGCCGAGATCGCCGCCCAGCTCATGGACAAGGCCTTTGATTTCCTTGACGCTCCGGTCCTGCGCGTCACCGGCAAGGACGTCCCGATGCCGTATGCCGCGAACCTCGAAAAGCTGGCGCTGCCGTCGGTTGCGGAGGTGATCGAGGCGGTCAAGGCGGTGACCTACAAATGACCGCCGGAAAGAGGTCGGAGACCGCTCCGACCACCTATTACGACCTCGATCACGTGGCGCGCCACGTGCAGCAGGGACAGCACCGCGAAGTCATCGGCGGCCTCTGGGAAGAGGTCGGCCGGCTGCAGCGGGATTTCCTTGTGAAGCAGGGACTTAAGCCGCACCACCGGCTGGTGGACATCGGCTGCGGCAGCCTGCGCGGCGGGGTCAAGTTCGTCGCTTATCTCGATGCCGACCGGTATTACGGGATCGACCTCAGCGGCGACCTGCTGGAGGCCGGATACGCCCAGGAGATCGTCCCGGCCGGGCTCGATGCCAAGCTGCCGCGCGACCACCTGAGTGTGTCTGACAGCTTCGATATCGGTGGGTTCGGTGTGGAGTTTGACATGGGTATTGCCCAGTCAGTCTTCAGTCACCTGCCGATGCCGTATCTGGTCGACTGCCTCGCCCGGATCGCCCCCCATTTCGTGCCCGGAGGTATCTTCTTCGTGACCTGCTTCCTCGTGCCCGACGGCAAGTTCGGGCAGCAGGTGAAGCAGGGCAAGGGTGGGGTGGTGACGTTCCCGGACAAGGACCCGTACCACTATACCCAGGCACAGCTTTCCACGGCGCTCGCCGGCGATCCCAATTGGGAGATGAAGATCATCGGCGACTGGTCCCATCCCCGCCAGCAGCAGATGCTCGCCTTCGTCCGGCGTCGCTGAGGGTTTTTGTCTTTTCGAAAGGCCAAGAAGATGCCCATCGAAATCCTGATGCCGGCCCTGTCTCCCACCATGGAGAAGGGCAACCTCGCCAAGTGGCTCAAGAAGGAAGGCGACACGGTCAAGTCCGGCGACGTGCTGGCCGAGATCGAGACCGACAAGGCCACCATGGAAGTCGAGTCCATCGACGAGGGTGTGCTTGCCAAGATCCTGGTGCCGGAAGGCTCGCAGGACGTGCCGGTGAACCAGCTCATCGCCATCCTCGCCGGCGAGGGTGAGGACGTGGCGACCGCTGCCGCCGGCAAGGGCGCTGCCGCCCCGGCCCCCGCTCCTGCTGCTACTCCTGCCGCGAGCCCGGCTCCTGCGGCCGCGCCCGCTCCCGCCCCTGCGGCGGCTGCGTCTGCTCCGGCGTCGAACGGGCAGGGCGGTCGTGTGTTCGCCTCGCCGCTCGCCCGCCGGATCGCCAAGGACAAGGGCATCGACCTCGGCAGCCTGTCGGGCTCCGGCCCGCATGGCCGCATCGTCGCCCGCGACCTGGAAGCCGCCCAGCCCGGCGCGAAGCCGGCCGCGGCGCCTGCACCGGCTGCGGCGGCCCCTGCGGCTGCGGCTCCCGCGCCCAAGGCGACGGCTGCTCTCAGCGGTCCCACGGCGGATCAGGTGAAGGCCATGTTCGAGGCCGGCACCTACGAGGAAGTGCAGCTCGACGGCATGCGCAAGACCATCGCGCGTCGTCTGGTGGAGAGCGAGCAGCTCACCCCGCACTTCTACCTGACGGTGGATTGCGACCTCGACGACCTCATGGCCCTGCGCGAGCAGGTCAATGCCAATGCGTCGAAGGACAAGGACGGCAAGCCGTCCTACCGCGTCTCGGTCAACGACTTCATCATCAAGGCGCTGGCGCTCGCGCTCCAGAAGGTGCCGGCGGCCAACGCCGTGTGGGCCGAAGACCGCATCCTGCGCATGAAGCACTCGGACGTGGGCGTTGCGGTCGCCATCGATGGCGGCCTTTATGCCCCCATCGTGAAGAAGGCGGAGCAGAAGACCCTCTCCACCATCTCCAACGAGATGCGCGACCTCGCCGCGCGTGCCCGCACCAAGAAGCTGAAGCCGGAGGAATATTCCGGCGGCTCCACCTCCGTGTCGAACCTCGGCATGATGGGGATGCGCAACTTCACCGCCATCATCAACGCGCCGCAGTCCTCCATCCTCGCGGTGGGTGCCTCGGAGCAGCGGGCCGTGGTGAAGGGCGGCGAGGTGAAGGTCGTCACCCAGATGACCGTCACCATGACCTGCGATCACCGGGTGATGGACGGCGCGCTTGGCGCCGAACTCCTCAGCGCGTTCAAGGGCTTCATCGAGAAGCCCATGGCGATGCTGGTCTGAGGTCGCAGCTGACGCGACTTCGCCGGCGCGAGGCCTGCGCCTCCGCCGGCCGGACCGGGCTGCGGCAGATCAAATCCTGCCGCAGCGGAGCAGTGTAGCTGCGGGGCAGCGGCGCCTGGTGCCGTTCGACCCCAGAAAGGAACAACAATGAGCCACACGCCCCACGAGCTCGCCGCCGACTTCCCGGAATATGCCGAGAAGATCCAGGCGCTGAAGCTCTCCGACGCTCATTTCGCCAAGCTCCACGAGGCCTATCACGAGGTGAACCGTCAGGTGCACCGGGCCGAGACCGACGTGGAGCCCACCGGCGACGAGGAGATGGAAGCCATGCGCCGCGAGCGCATGCGCCTCAAGGATGAGCTTTTCGCCATCCTGACCAAGTGAGGGGCTGAGGGGGCAGGGTTCCCGCCCCGGTGCAGCCTGACCCCTCTCCCGCTCGCGGGGGAGGGATCGAACGGGGAACGGAAGGACAAGCTCACCCGATGAAGCTCTATCTCGCCGGCCCGGAGGTGTTCCTCGACGATGCGCGCGAGATCGGCCGGCGCAAGGTGGAGTTGTGTGCCCGCCACGGGTTCACGGGCCTGTTTCCCCTCGATGGCGAGATCGCCCTCGATGCGGCGGGCGGGATTTCCGCCACCGCGATCTTCTCCGCCAATGTGAGCATGATGCGGACCGCCGATGCGGTGCTCGCCAACCTCACGCCCTTTCGCGGCATCAGTGCCGATCCCGGCACCGCCTTCGAGGTGGGTTTCGCCTTCGCCCTCGGCAAGCCGGTGGCGGCCTATTCCAATCATCCCGGCGAGCTGAAGCACCGCGCCCGCGCCACCATCGGCGCCGCGCCGGAGGGGCCGGACAGCCTGATGGCGGATGGCCTCCATGTGGAGGACTTCGGCCATTTCGACAATCTCATGCTGGCCGAAGCGCTCCATGCCTCCTGCCTGCCGGTGATCCAGGCCGAAGCCCCGGCCGAGGATCCTTTCCGCGACCTTTCCCTGTTCGAGGAGGCGCTTTTGCGCCTCGCCGAAGCCCACGCCGGCGGCCGCCTCGGGACGCCCCGATCCCCATCACGACCAGAGCCCGCCGCAACAGCGCGCGGCGAGGAGACCTTCCATGGCTGATACCTACGACATCATCGTCATCGGCGGCGGGCCGGGCGGCTATGTGGCCGCCATCCGCGCCGCGCAGCTCGGCTTCAAGACAGCGGTGGTGGAGAAGAGCCACCTCGGCGGCATCTGTCTGAACTGGGGCTGCATCCCCACCAAGGCGCTGCTGCGCTCCGCCGAGATCTACCACTACATGGAGCACGCCAAGGACTACGGCCTCTCCGCCGAGAAGATCGGCTTCGATGCGGCCGCCGTGGTGAAACGCTCGCGCGGCGTCTCCTCCCAGCTCGCCACCGGCGTCGGCTTCCTGCTCAACAAGAACAAGGTGGACGTGATCTGGGGCAAGGCCACCTTCACCGCCCCCGGCAAGCTCAAGGTCGAGGCCAGCCCGAACCCGCCCAAGAACGCCAAGGGCGGCGGCGACTACACCGCCAAGCACATCATCGTCGCCACCGGCGCCCGCCCGCGCGCGCTGCCCGGCCTTGAGCCCGACAAGAAGCTGATCTGGACCTATTTCGAGGCCATGGTGCCCGAGAAGATGCCCAAGAGCCTGCTGGTGATGGGCTCCGGCGCCATCGGCATCGAGTTCGCTTCCTTCTACCGCACTATGGGCGTGGACGTGACCGTGGTGGAGGTGCTGCCGCAGATCCTCCCCGTCGAGGACGAGGAAATCGCCGCCATCGCCCGCAAGCGCTTCGAGAAGCTGGGCATGAAGATCATGTCCGGCGCCAAGGTCACGGGCGTGACCAAGCACGCCGACAGCCTCACCGCCCATGTGGAGGATTCCAAGGGCGCTAAGCACGACATCACCGTGGACCGGATGATCTCGGCCGTGGGCGTGGTGGGCAATGTGGAGGGCCTCGGACTGGAGGCCATCGGCGTGAAGATCGAGCGCGGCATCATCGTGGCGGACGGCTATGGCCGCACCAGCGTGCCCGGCGTCTACGCCATCGGCGACATCGCCGGCCCGCCCATGCTGGCGCACAAGGCCGAGCATGAGGGCGTGATCTGCGTCGAGACCATCAAGGGCCTCCACACCCACCCTATGGACAAGCTGAAGATCCCCGGCTGCACCTATTGCACGCCGCAGATCGCCTCCGTGGGCCTCACCGAGAAGAAGGCCAAGGAGGCCGGTCGCGAGATCAAGGTCGGCCGCTTCCCCTTCATCGGCAACGGCAAGGCCATCGCGCTCGGCGAGCCGGACGGCCTCGTGAAGACCATCTTCGACGCCAAGACCGGCGAACTGCTGGGCGCCCACATGGTGGGCGCGGAAGTGACCGAGCTGATCCAGGGCTTCGTCATCGCCATGAATCTCGAGACCACCGAGGAAGACCTCATCCACGCAGTGTTCCCGCACCCCACCCTGTCCGAGATGATGCACGAGAGCGTCATGGCGGCCTACGGGCGCGCGATCCACGTGTGAGGGCAGCAGCGGTACCGCTCGCCACGCGGAGCTGTTGGCGGCATGATCCAGACGCGCCCGCGCTTCTGCGGACGTGTCCAAGGGGGCCATCATGGACCAGCAGACCTACGCGTTCCTGAGCCAGCCGGGTGTCGGCTTCTTCTCGCTCATCATCATCGGCATCATTGCCGGCTGGGTGGCGGAGCGGGTGACGGCCAGCAATCACGGCCTGCTGACGAACCTCCTCGTCGGCGTGGCCGGCGCCTTCATCGGCGACAAGCTGGCCGGCGTGCTCAACGTGCCGGTGCACGGCTTCTTCCGCACGCTGATTGCCGCCATCGGCGGCGCCATCATCCTGCTGTGGGTGTGGCGGGCGATCAGGTCGCGCTGACGAACGGCCCACGCCGGGGTATGCCGGCCCTGCGGCGGCCTCCCTTCCGGGGCGCCGCGCAGGATATTATGTTGCAGGATCGCAGGCGCCGTCATGGCGACCTGCCGGGTATGGAAGTTCGCACATGGTCACGGTGATCGACACGCGGGAACGGCCCCGCCATCCGGAGAAGGCGCATCGGCCGGAAACCGAGGTGCTGCGCAAGCCGGAGTGGATCCGGGTGAAGGCACCGGGCTCGGCCGGCTGGTCGAAGACCGCCGGCATCGTGAAGGAGCATGGCCTCGTCACCGTGTGCGAGGAGGCGGGCTGCCCCAACATCGGGGAGTGCTGGGAGAAGAAGCACGCCACCTTCATGATCATGGGCGACACCTGCACCCGCGCCTGCGCCTTCTGCAACGTGCGCACCGGCCTGCCCGACGCCCTCGACCGCGACGAGCCGCAGAAGGTGGCGGATTCCATCGCCAAGCTCGGCCTCTCCCACGCCGTCATCACCTCCGTGGACCGGGACGACCTCGCCGACGGTGGCGCCGAGCATTTCGCCCGCACCATCGCCGCCATCCGCAAGGCGAGCCCGAAGACGACCATCGAGATCCTCACCCCCGACTTCCTGCGCAAGGACGGGGCGCTGGAGGTGGTGGTCGCCGCGCGGCCGGACGTGTTCAACCACAATCTGGAGACGGTGCCCTCGCGCTATCTCTCGGTGCGGCCGGGCGCGCGCTATTTTCATTCCCTGCGCCTGCTGCAGAAGGTGAAGGAGCTGGACCCGTCCATCTTCACCAAGTCCGGCATCATGGTCGGCCTCGGTGAGGAGCGGCCCGAGGTGCTCCAGCTCATGGACGACCTGCGCTCGGCGGATGTGGATTTCATCACCATCGGCCAGTATCTCCAGCCCACCCGCAAGCACCACAAGGTGGAGCGCTTCGTGACGCCGGACGAGTTCAAGGCCTATGAGACGGTGGCCTACGCCAAGGGCTTCCTGATGGTCTCGGCGAGCCCGCTCACCCGCTCGTCCCACCACGCGGGCGACGATTTCGAGAAGCTGCGCGCCAACCGCGCGGCGCGGCTCGGACGGGCCTGACGTGCCTTCTTTCTCCAACAGCCGGCGCGTCAGGCATTCCGCCGCAGACATGTTCGACCTGGTGGCGGACGTGGAGCACTACCCCGAGTTCGTGCCGCTCTGCCAGGCGCTCCGCGTGAAGCGGCGCACCAAGTCGGACGAGGGCGTGGAAATCCTCGTGGCGGACATGACGGTCGCCTACAAGCTGATCCGCGAGACCTTCACCTCGCGCGTGACGCTGGACCGGCCCCGCCTCGTCATCCACGTGGAATATCTCGACGGCCCCTTCAGCCGCCTCGACAACCGCTGGGAGTTCGTGCCCCAGGGCGACGGCGCGTGCGACGTGAAGTTCTTCATCTCCTACGAATTCCGCTCGCGCACGCTCGGCATGCTCATGGGCGCCATGTTCGACGCCGCCTTCCGCCGCTTCGCCGATGCCTTCGAGAAGCGGGCGGACGAGGTCTACAGGACGGTCGGGTAGGCGGACGGCGCCTCCAACGGCGCGCCTGCCTCGCGCAACGCCTTGAAGCCGCCTTCCACATGGGCGACCGGCTTCAGCCCCATGTCCTGCGCCGTTGCGGCCGAGAGCGCGGAGCGCCAGCCGCCGGCGCAGAAGAAGACGAACGCCCGGTCCTCGCCGAACACCGGCTTGAAATAGGGGCTTTCCGGGTCGATCCAGAATTCCAGCATGCCGCGCGGGCAATGGAAGGCGCCCGGCACGCGCCCCTCGCGCTCCAGCTCGCGCGGGTCGCGCAGGTCCACCAGCAGCGCGCCCTCGCCGGCGCGGCGCAGCGCCTCCTGCGGCGTCACCGTCTCGACCTTCGCATTCGCCTCGGCGAGGAGGGCCTTGTAGCCGCGGGTGATGGTCTGGGGCATGGGCGTCCTCCGGCTAAGTCCCGCGCGGCGTGCTCCCCTCTCCCCTCGCGGGAGAGGGGCCGGGGGTGAGGGGGAGGGGGCTCATCGCCCCCTCTCATCCGGCGCGCGGCTTGCGCCGCGATCCACCTTCTCCCGCGAGGGGAGAAGGGAGCAGGCGGCCTACAGCTCGCTGTAGCCGCCGTCCTTCCACTCATAGACCACGAAGTCGGGCTTGGTGATATCGCCCTTCTTGTCGAAGGAGAGCGGGCCGAGCACCGTCTGGAAGGTCATGCCGGTGTGGATCTGCGCGGCCACCTTCTGCGGATCGAGGGATTTCGCCGCCTCGGCCGCCTGCTTGATGACCTGCATGGCAGCATAGGAATAGAGCACGTAGCCCTCGGCATCGATGCCCTTCGCGGTCATGGCCGCCACGATGCCCTTGGCCGCCGGGTTCTTGCGCGGGTCCGGGCCGAAGGTCATCAGCGTGCCGGTGCCGCCGGTGCCGGCGATGGACCAGAATTCCTTGTCGGCCAGCGCGTCGCCGCCCATGAGCACGGTCTTCAGGCCCTGGTCGCGCATCTGGCGGACGATCAGCCCGGCCTCGGGGTGCAGGCCGCCGTAATAGATCACGTCGACGCCGGCCGCCTTCATCTTGGAGACGAGGGCCGAATAGTCCTTCTCGCCGGGGTTGATGCCCTCATACATCACTTCCTTCACGCCGGCCTTGTTGAGGGCCTTCTGCGTCTCGTCGGCGAGGCCTTTTCCGTAGGGCGACTTGTCGTGGACGATGGCGATCTTGCCGCTCTTGAACTTCTCGGCGAGGAAGGCGCCCGCCACCGGCCCCTGCTGGTCGTCGCGGCCGGCAGTGCGGAACGTGTTCCACAGCTTGCGCTCGGTGTAGGCGGGATTGGTGGAGGCGGGGCTGATCTGCAGCACGCCGGCATCGGCGTAATCCGATGACGCGGCAATGGAGATGCCGGAATTGACGTGGCCGATGACGAAGGTCGCGCCGTCGGTGATGAGCTTGTTGGCCGCCGCCACGCCCTGCTCGGGCTTGCCGCCGTCGTCGGCCACCAGAAGCTCGATCTTCTGCCCGTTGATGCCGCCGGCGGCGTTGATGTCGTTCACCGCCTGTTCGACGCCGGTCTTCATCTGTGCGCCGAAGGCGGCGATGGAGCCGGTGAGCGGCCCGGCGGCCGCGATCTTCACATCCGCCCGCGCGGCGGGCGCGAGGACGAGGCCGGCGCAGACGGCGAGCGCGGCGAAGGAAAGCCTGTTCATCCCGATCCCCTCGAAATGAGTGTGAAAGTCTGGCGCGGGGCCGTTGATCCGGCCTTCGCACGCCGGGCTTCGGGCGCATGGGACGCGCCTTGCCCTTGTGGCAGCATGATTGCCAAAGCGGGGTCCGAAGACAAGCGCGCCACAGCACGGCGCGATGCCGAAGTTTGGCTTAAACGAAGAAGCCTGCGCCGGGGGGCGCAGGCTTCGGATTATTCACGCGTCGATTGAAGTACAGGGCATCACAGCTCGCTGTAGGTGCCGTCCTTCCAGACGTAGACCACGTAGTCGAGCTTGGTGATGTCGCCCTTCTTGTCGAAGGTGAGCGGGCCGAGCACGGTGTCGAACTTCATACCCGAGTGGATCTTCTCGGCCACCTTCTTGGGGTCGAGGGACTTGGCCGCCTCGGCCGCCTGCTTGATGACCTGCACGCCGGCGTAGGAGTAGAGCACGTAGCCCTCGGGATCGATGCCCTTGGCCTTGAACTTGTCCACGATGGCCTTGGCCGCCGGGTTCTTGCGCGGGTCGGGACCGAAGGTGGTGAGGGTGCCGGTGGCGCCGTCGCCGGCGATGGACCAGAACTCCTTGTCGATCATGCCGTCGCCGCCCATGAGGACGGTCTTCATGCCCTGATCGCGCATCTGGCGCACGATCAGGCCGGCTTCCGGATAGAGGCCGCCGAAATAGACGAGGTCGGCGCCGGTCGCCTTGATCTTGGAGACGAGCGCCGAATAGTCCTTCTCCTTCGGGTTGATGCCCTCGTAGAGAACTTCCTTCATGCCGCCCTTGTTGAGGGCCTTCTGGGTCTCGTCGGCGAGGCCCTTGCCGTAGGGCGTCTTGTCGTGGACGACGGCGATCTTCTTGCCCTTGTAGTTCTTCAGGATGTAGGCGCCGGCCACCGCGCCCTGCTGGTCGTCGCGACCGCAAGTGCGGAAGGTGTTCCACATCTTGCGCTCGGTGAAGGTCGGGTTGGTGGAGGCGGGGCTGATCTGCAGCACGCCGGCCTCTTCATAGTCCTGCGAGGTCGGGATCGAGACGCCGGAATTGTAGTGGCCGATGACGAACTTGGCGCCGTCGGTGATCAGCTTGTTGGCCGCCGACTTGCCCTGCTCCGGCTTGCCGCCGTCGTCACCCACCAGGAACTCGATCTTCTGGCCGAGGATGCCGCCGGACGCGTTGATGTCGACGATGGCCTGCTCGGTGCCGTTCTTCAGCTGGGCGCCCACGGCGGCGAGATCGCCGGTGATGGGGCCGGCGACGGCGATCTTCACCTGCGCCTGGGCCGGCGCCGCCAGGGCGAGGCCGGCGCCGAGCGCCAGCGACGCCATCAAAAGCTTCTTCATGCCTTGTCTCCCCTTCTGCACCCTGCCGGCGTCACGACCGGCCGGGGTGAATCCGTTGGCGGCGCATTGTGCCGCAATCACGGGTCGAGTCGATCCCTCTCATGAGGGTAACCGCGCCCGCCGTTCAGTCTCCGTCAGGCCGGCGTGGACGCCACGCCACATGGCCCTCGCGCTCGTACATCCAGCCGTATTGCACCGTCATCTGCCGCTGCCGCATGGCGCGGAAGCCGAGCGTCGCGATGGAGGCGAGCAGCACGAATTCCACCACCAGCGGCTCCAGATCGAACAGCGTCGCCTGGAACAGCGCGAAGTGGCAGAAGCGCACTGCGCAGGCGAGCAAGGCGCAATAGGCGACGAGATGGACGTAGGATTCCCAGGAGCGCGCCACCGCCTTGCCGGTGAGCCAGGCCGCCCCGCCGCCGAGGAACAGCGTCACCAGCAGGAAGTCGCCCAGCGAGGCGCCGATCAACTCGTGGGGCCAGATGAACAGGGCCGCCAGCAGCACCACCAAGGCCACCAGCGGACCGATGAGCATGGGGGAGGTGACGCGGCCGGGATCGCGCGCGGCGTCGTGTGCGGTCACGTCAGCGCCCCCCTTCCAGATAGGCGGCGCGCACCTCCGGCCGGGCGAGCAGCTCCGCGCCGGTGCCGGACATGGTGACGAGGCCGTTCACCATCACATAGCCGCGGTGGGCGAGCTTCAGCGCGTGGAAGGCGTTCTGCTCCACCAGGAACACGGTCAGCCCCTCGGTGCGGTTGAGCATGCGGATGGCATCGAAGATCTGCCGCACCACCAGGGGCGCGAGGCCGAGGGAGGGCTCGTCGAGCAGCAGCAGGCGCGGCCGGCTCATGAGGGCGCGGGCGATGGCCAGCATCTGCTGCTCGCCGCCGGAGAGCGTTCCGCCGCGCTGCTCGATGCGCTCCTTGAGGCGCGGGAACAGCGTGAACATGCGCTCCAGATCCTCGGCGAAATGGGCGTTGCCGTCGATGGCGGCGCCCATCTGCAAATTCTCGTAGACGGTCATGCGCGGAAAGATGCGCCGACCTTCCGGAGACTGGGCGATCTTGAGCCGCATGATCTCGTGGGTTGGCAGGCTGGTGATTTCCCGCCCGGCATAGACGATACGGCCGTCGCGGGCGCGGGGGCTGCCGCAGATGGTCATCATCAAGGTGGACTTGCCGGCCCCGTTGGCGCCGATGAGGGTGACGATCTCCCCCTCGTTCACCTCGATGTCCACGCCCTTCAGCGCGATGATGTTGCCGTAATAGGCGGTGACGCCCGATACGCTCAGCAGCGGCGCCTTGCGCGCGGCGGGAGCGGGGGCGGCGGCGGTTTCCGTGGCTGTCTGCGCGCTCATGCCCCGGCCTCCACTACGGCGACGGCCTCTTCCTCGTCCTCGACGCCGAGATAGGAGGCGATGACGCGCGGGTCGTTGCGCACCTCGTCGGGCGTGCCGTCGGCGATCTTGGAGCCGTATTCCAGCACGACCACGTGGTCCGAGATTTCCATCACCACCGACATGTCATGCTCGATGAGCAGGATGGACGCTTGGTGCTCGCGCCGGATGGAGAGCAACAGCTCGTTCAGCGCCGCGGATTCGCGCGGGTTGAGGCCAGCGGCGGGTTCGTCGAGGCAGAGCAGCACCGGGTCTGTGCACATGGCGCGGGCGATCTCGAGGCGCCGCTGGTCGCCATAGGGCAGGTCGCCGGCCGGATCGTCGGCGCGGTCGACGAGGCCGATCTTGTTGAGCCAGTAGAGCGCGCGGTCCACGGCGCCCTTCTGCTTCCGCTGCCAGGACGGCAGGTTCAGGATGGCGACGGGATTCATGAGGCCGGAGGTGGTCAGCGACATGTGCTGCGCCACCAGCAGGTTCTCGAGGATGGTCATGCCCGAGAACAGGCGGATGTTCTGGAAGGTGCGCGCCACCCGTGCCCAGGAGGCGACCTTGTGGTCCGGCAGGCGCTCCAGCAGATAGAGCGCGCCGGCCTGCGACTTGCCCCACGCGAGGCCCGAGGCGGTGACGCCATCCACTTCCGCGTCCGTCGCCGGGCCGCCATGGAACAAGGCGAGGCGGCCGGTGGTGGGCTTGTAGAAGCCGGTGATGCAGTTGAACACCGTGGTCTTGCCCGCGCCGTTGGGGCCAATCACCGCCGTCACCTCGCCGCGCCCGGCGACGAAGGAGACGTCGTTGACCGCGACGAGGCCGCCGAAACGCATGGAGAGGTGATCGACCCGCAGGATCTGGTTGGTTTCCCAGGTCCGCGCCGGGGAGAGGGGCTCGCCGACCATCAGCCGTGCCCTTCCTTCACCAGCGACCCCGATACCGCCTTGCGCTGCTTCAGGAAAACGGTGGGCATGCGGCTGGAGACGAGGCCGCGCGGACGCCACACCATCACCGCCACCATGGCGAAGCCGAAGATGAGCATGCGGTAGAGGGAGGGGTCGAAGTCCGGGCCGAACAGGAAGTCGGCCTTGAGGAAGGAGAGGTTGCGCAGAAGCTCCATGCCGCCGATGAGCAGGATCGCCGCGCCGGCGACCCCCATCTGCGATCCCATGCCTCCCAGCACCACGATGGCGAGGATCACGGCCGATTCCATGAAGGTGAAGCTCTCGGGCGAGACGAAGCGGATGCGCACCGCGAAGAAGGCGCCGGCGAAGCCGCCGAACATGGCGCCGGTGGCGAAGGCGGTAAGCTTGGTCAGTGTGGTGTTGATGCCAAGCGAGCGGCAGGCGATCTCGTCCTCGCGCAGTGCTTCCCACGCCCGGCCCACCGGCATCTTCCGGAGACGGATGGTGACGATGGCGGTCAGCGCGGCGAGGCCCAGGATGACGAAATAGAGGAAGATCATCCGGTGCATGGAGTTGAACTCCAGCCCGAAAATGCTCGCGAACCCGGTGTCGGAGGAATCGAACGGCACGCCGAAGAAGGTGATGGGCGGGATTGAGGAGATGCCCGCGCCGCCGTTGGTCAGCGACACCCAGTTGATGAGCACGAGGCGGATGATCTCGCCGAAGGCCAAAGTGACGATGGCGAGATAGTCGCCCCGCAGCCGCAGCACCGGGAAGCCGAGAATGACGCCCCACATGGCGGCGAGGATGCCGGAGAGCGGCAGGCAGATCCAGAACGCCCAGGCCGTCCAGAATCCGTCGCCCAGCGTGCCGGCGAAGAAGTCGTTGATGGGCACGCTGGTGGAGAGCAAGGCGAAGGTGTAGGCACCCACCGCATAGAAGGCGACGTAGCCAAGATCGAGCAGGCCTGCGAGGCCCACCACGATGTTGAGGCCCCAGCCGAGCATCACGTAGGTGAGCACATAGATGCCGAGGTCCACCCAGTAGCGACTCGGGCTCAGCCCGCCGGCCATGAGGATGGACAGGAACGGGTAGAGGATGGCGAAGCTGAAGAACACCGGCTTCACCGCCGGCGCCGCCAGAGCGCCGATCCGGGCCATGGCGCCGGGCGTGGTGGAGACGCGGCGGGGCGGGCGGTTCGGGTTCCACACCGTGACCATGAGCAGGAAACGGCCCACCATCACGATGCCGGCGAAGATGGCAACGAGGCCGAACCGGTAGGTGAGGACCAGCGAGCCGGTGCCCGATTCGCTGGCGCGAAAGCCCACCAGCGGCGTCAGCAGGAGCGCGGTCAGCAGGCCGCTGACGATGGCGTCCTTGAGGGCGCCGGTCACAGCGGAGGGGCGCGCGTCTGCAGGCGGCGCGGTGGTTTCGGCGGCCGGATCGGACGCCATCATACCTTCTCCACTTCCGGCCGGCCGAGCAGGCCCTGCGGCAGGAAGATGAGCGTGACCACAAGGATGGAAAACGCCGCCACATCCTTGTATTCAATGGAGAAATAGGCGGACCAGAAGGTCTCGATGAGGCCGATGAGGATGCCCCCCAGCACCGCGCCCGGCAGCGAGCCGATGCCGCCCAGAACCGCAGCGGTGAAGGCCTTCACGCCCGGAACGAAGCCGTCCGCGAAGTTCACGACGCCGTAGTACATGAGGTACATCACGCCCGCGACGGCAGCGAGGGCGGCGCCGATGACGAAGGTGAGGGCGATGGTCTGGTCCACGTTCACGCCCAGGAGCGCCGCCATCTTGCGGTCCTGCTCGCAGGCCCGCTGGGCGCGGCCGAGGGAGGTCTTCTGGACGAGATACCAGAAGCCCGCCAGCAGCACCGCCGTCACCACCATGATGATGATCTGCTTGTAGGCGAGCGTGACCTGATAGCCGTCGTTCTCCATGACGACGATCACGTCCGTCACCATGGGCGGCAGCGGCTTGTTGCGCGGGCCCTGCGCCACCTGCACGAAGTTGGAGAGCAGGATGGACATGCCGATGGCCGAGATCATCGGCGCCAGCCGGAACGAGCCGCGCAGCGGCCGGTAGGCCACCCGCTCGATGGTCCAGCTCACGAGGCCGGTGAACAGCATCGCCACCACGAGGGTGATGGCGAGAATGACGAAGATGGAACTCAGCCCGACGAGGGTGGTCAGCACCAGAACACAGATGAGCGCGATGAAGGCGCTGACCATGAACACGTCGCCGTGGGCGAAGTTCACCATTCCGATGATGCCGAAGACCATCGTGTAGCCGATGGCGATCAGTCCGTAGATCGACCCCAGGGTCAATCCGTTGATGAGCTGCTGGAGGAAGACATCCATCCGCCGCTTGAACCCCTCTGTTCGGGCGCCTCTTATCTCATCGTGCCCGATGATTGTGCGCTGCCGTATTTGAGAGTCATAACCCGGCCCCTCGGCCGACACAATTGCGTCGCGAAGCCCGTCAACGGGAGCTTTCTGCCAAGCTTCGTCTGCCTTTATTTCGCTCTTGCAGGGGCGGGCGCAGGCAGATACCTTTCTGGTATATTGTCGACACCAAGATCGGCGCAGCCGTAGCCGGGCATCTCGGATGCTTAGGTGGCGGAAGAAGCGGAGCCGTTCCGCGCCTCAGGCGCAGCGGGCTTCGATGGGGACGGGAAGCGGCCGCGGGGAGGGGACATCATCCCCACGCCTCGTCACACGGCTCATGTTGTCACGACTGAAGCTCGATCCCTTTCTCGTCGCCCTCGCCACCACCGTCATCCTTGCCCTCGCCTGGCCAAAACCCGGCGTCACCGGCGGCATCCTCCACGCCGACAAGGCGGCGACGTGGGGCGTGGCGGTCATCTTCCTGCTCTACGGCGTCTCGCTGTCTCCGCGGCGACTGATCGAGAGCGCCGCGCGCTGGGACCTGCACCTCGTGGTGCAGGCCACCACCTTCCTCGTCTTCCCGGCCGTGGTGGCGGGCGCGCTGGCGCTGGCCGGCGGGCTGTTCCCCGAGCCGCTCGCCATCGGCTTCTTCTTCCTCGCGGCGTTGCCCTCCACAGTGTCATCCTCGGTGGCGATGACCTCGCTGGCGCGGGGCAACGTGCCCGTCGCGATCTTCAACGCCTCCATCTCCAGCCTCATCGGCGTGTTCGCCACTCCGGCCCTGATGGCGTGGTATCTCCACGCGGTGGGCGGCGGGATGGATCTCGGCGCGGTCATCCTGAAGCTGGTGACGCTGGTTCTCCTGCCACTGGCCATCGGGCAGGCGCTGCGCCCGCTCCTGCTCAAGACGGTGGAGCGCCACCGGGCTTTCGTGAAGGCGGCGGACCGGGTGGTGATCCTCGCCATCGTCTACAATTCCTTCTGCGACAGCGTGGTCTCCGGCGTGTGGAACGGCCTGAGCCCGCTGCTGCTGGCTGAAGTGATCGTCGCCGTCGTCGGCCTGTTCGCGGTGGTCTATGCCCTGACACGTGGCGTCTGCCGGCTGATGGGGTTTTCCGCGCCGGACACGGTGGCGGTGGCCTTCTGCGCCTCCAAGAAGTCGCTGGCGACGGGCCTGCCCATGGCGCACGTGATGTTCGGCGCGGCGCCGGCCCTGTCGCTCATCATCACGCCCATCATGCTCTACCACTTCCTCCAGCTGGTCATTGTCGGCGTCATCGCCAACCGCTTCGCCTCCCGGACCGATGCGCTGGCGATGATGGAGGCAGAGGAGAGCGAGCCCTCGCTGATCGCCGAGGACGACGCCTTGCCCCTGCCGGAGCCCGCGCGCACGAGAGCGTGACGGGTTCCCCATCGGAGCACCCCCGTCTTGACCGCGTCACCGGCGCGGTCCCACATTGGAGGAATGAAAAACGGCCGGCCGCCGTGAACGCCGGACGCGGGGACGAACCCCGCGCCGGAGAGGCGCCGGCTCAGGGAGGTGAGGCATGTCCGAGGCGACGACCATCGTTCGCGTCCCCGTCCGTCTGACCGTGAACGGCAAGTCCGTCTCAGCCGAGATCGATCCGCGCACTCTCCTGGTGCAGTTCCTGCGCGAGACGCTGGACCTGACGGGAACGCACGTGGGCTGCGACACCAGCCAGTGCGGGGCCTGCGTCGTCCATCTCGACGGGGTGGCGGTGAAGTCCTGCACCACGCTCGCCGTGCAGGCGGACGGCGCGTCCGTCACCACCATCGAGGGGCTGGCGACCGGCGGAAAGCTGCACCCCATGCAGGAAGCCTTCCGCGAAAACCATGGCCTGCAGTGCGGCTTCTGCACGCCGGGCATGATCATGAGCGCGGTGGATCTCGTGGCCCGCTTCGGCCCGAACCTCGACGAGGCGACCATCCGCGAGAACCTGGACGGCAACATCTGCCGCTGCACGGGCTATCACAACATCGTCAAGTCGGTGGCCGCGGGTGCCGCCGCCATGGGCTCCGCCGAGGCGCCGCGCGCCGCCGAATAGGCGGCTGCCGCACCCCGTCCGCCACGCATTTCGCAGACATTGCGCGCCCGCAAAGGGCGGCGCCGGGAGGATCCCGATGAACGCCAGCGTTTCCAGCTCCGTCACGCCCATCGGCGCCGCGGTCCGGCGCAAGGAAGATCACCGCTTCATCACCGGCAAGGGCCGCTACACCGACGACATGGACCGTCCCGGGCAGGCCTACGCCTATTTTGTCCGCTCGCCCTACGCCCACGCCCGCATCCGCCACATCGACGCCACCGCGGCCAAGGCCATGCCCGGCGTGGTGGACGTGCTCACCGGCGCTGACCTCGCGACCGACGGCCTCGGCGACCTCATCTGCGGCTGGATGATCCATTCCAAGGACGGCAGCCCCATGAAGATGGGCTCCCATCCGGCGCTGGCGAAGGAGAAGGTGCGCTATGTGGGCGACCACGTGGCCGTCGTCATCGCCGAGACGCTGAACCAGGCGAAGGACGCCGCGCTCGCGGTGGAGGTGGAATACGAGCTTCTCCCCGCCGTCGCGGACCTCGCCACGGCCACGGACGGCGAGCAGATCCACGAGTGCGCCCCGCGCAACACCGCCTTCGAGTGGGAGCTGGGCGACAAGGCCGCCACCGAGGCGGCGTTCGCCCGCGCGGCGAAGGTGACGAGCATCGACATCGTCAACAACCGCCTCGCCCCCAACGCCATCGAGCCGCGCGCGGCCATCGGCGAATATGATTCCGGCGACGAGGCCTTCACCCTCTGGACCACCAGCCAGAACCCGCACGTCGCCCGCCTTGTGCTCTCTGCCTTCGTCGGCATCGCGCCGGAGAACAAGCTGCGCGTGATCGCCCCTGATGTGGGCGGCGGCTTCGGCTCCAAGATCTTCATCTATGCGGAGGAGACGGTCTGCACCTGGGCGGCGAAGAAAGTGGGCCGGCCGGTGAAGTGGACGGGGGATCGCTCCGAGGCCTTCCTCTCCGACGCCCACGGGCGCGACCACATCACCCATGCCGAGCTGGCGATGGACGAGGCCGGGCACATCATCGGCTTCCGGGTGCACACCCGCGCCAACATGGGCGCCTATCTCTCCACCTTCGCCTCCTCCATCCCGACCTATCTCTACGCGACGCTTCTGTCGGGCCAGTACGCCATCCCGGCCATCTATTGCGAGGTGGATGCCGTCTACACCACCACCGCCCCGGTGGACGCCTATCGCGGCGCCGGGCGGCCGGAGGCGACGTTCCTTCTGGAGCGCATCGTGGAGAAGGCGGCGCGGGAGCGCGGGGAGGACCCTGCCGAGTTCCGCCGCCGCAACTTCATCAAGTCCTTCCCGCACCAGACGCCCGTCATCATGTGCTACGACGCGGGCGATTACGTCGCCTCCCTCGACAAGGCGCTGGAGGTGGCGGACTACAAGGGCTTCCCGGCCCGCCGGGCGGAATCCGAGCGCAACGGCAAGCTGCGCGGCATCGGCCTGTCGGCTTACATCGAGGCCTGCGGCATCGCCCCTTCGGCAGCGGTGGGCTCGCTCGGCGCCGGTGTCGGCCTGTGGGAAAGCGCGGAAGTGCGGGTGAACCCCACGGGCAATGTGGAGGTGCTCACCGGCTCCCACAGCCACGGGCAGGGGCACGAGACCACCTTCGCCCAGCTCGTCTCCGCCCGCCTCGGCATCCCCATCGATCAGGTGAGCGTGGTGCACGGCGACACCGACAAGGTGCAGTTCGGCATGGGCACCTACGGCTCGCGCTCCGGTGCGGTGGGCATGTCGGCCATCGTGAAGGCGCTCGACAAGGTCGAGGCCAAGGCGAAGAAGATCGCCGCCCACATGCTGGAAGCCTCGGAAGGGGACATCGAGTTCAAGGACGGCAGGTTCACCGTCGCCGGCACCGACCGTTCGCTGGCCTTCGCCGAGGTGGCGCTGAACGCCTATGTGGCGCACAAATTCCCGACCTCCGAGATCGAGCCGGGGCTGAAGGAGGGGGCGTTCTACGATCCCACCAACTTCACCTTCCCCGCCGGCTGCCACATCTGCGAGCTGGAGGTGGACCCGGAGACCGGCGTCGTCGAGATCAAGTCCTTCGTCGCCATTGATGATTTCGGCGAGATCATCAATCCGATGATCGTCGAGGGTCAGGTGCATGGCGGCATTGGGCAGGGCATCGGCCAGGCGCTTATGGAAGGCGTCACCTATGACGAGGACGGTCAGCTCGTGACCGGCTCCTACATGGATTACACCATGCCCCGCGCCGGCGACCTGCCCTCCTTCACCGTGGGCATGACGCAGACCCGCTGCCCCTCAAACCCGCTCGGCATCAAGGGCTGCGGCGAGGCCGGGGCCATCGGCGCGCCGCCCGCCGTCATCAACGCGCTCACCAACGCGCTCGGCACCGAGGACGTGCCCATGCCCGCGACGCCCTCCAGGGTGTGGGCCATCGCGCAGGCGCGCGCTTCCCGTCTTGCTGCGGAATAGGAGGACGCCATGTACGCCTTCGACTATCAGCGTCCCGACGCCATCGCCGCCGCCGCCGCAATCCTCTCCGCCGATCCGGAGGCCAAGGCGCTGGCCGGCGGGCAGACCCTGCTGCCGACCCTGAAGCAGCGCCTCGCCCAGCCGACCGCGCTGGTGGACCTCTCCCGCATCCCGGAGCTGTCCGGCATCTGCGCAACCACGGAAGGCGTCTCCATCGGCGCCATGACCCGCCATGCGGATGTCGCCGCTTCCGAACTGGTGCGGGCCGCCATTCCGGCGCTGGCTGACCTTGCCGGCATGATCGGCGACGTGGCGGTGCGCAACCGGGGCACCATCGGCGGTTCCCTCGCCAATGACGACCCGACCGCCGACTATCCCGCCGCCGTGCTCGCGCTCAACGCCACCGTGGTGACGGACCGCCGCTCCATCGGCGCGTCCGATTTCTTCCGCGGCCTGTTCGAGACGGCGCTGAAGGAGGGGGAGATCATCACCCGCGTGGACTTCCCCAAGGTGGAGAAGGCCGGCTACGCCAAGTTCCGCAACCCGGCCTCGCGCTATGCCATGGCTGGCGTGTTCGTGGCGAAGACAGCGGCCGAGGTCCGGGTGGCGGTGACAGGGGCCGGGCAGTCCGGCGTGTTCCTGTGGACCGAGGCGGGAGACATTCTCTCCTCCGATTTCTCGGTTCAGGCAGTGTCGGG
Source organism: Xanthobacter aminoxidans (assembly GCF_023571765.1). GTDB lineage: Bacteria > Pseudomonadota > Alphaproteobacteria > Rhizobiales > Xanthobacteraceae > Xanthobacter > Xanthobacter aminoxidans. Next base: position 56,645 of record NZ_JAMJXC010000022.1, read on the forward strand.
CCTCGCGCTCGATCCGTCCAACCTCATGAGCGACCTGCACGGCAGCGCCGAATACCGGGCGCAGCTGGCGAAGGTGATGCTGAAGCGGGCGCTGGCCTCCATCACGGGGTGAGCGTGGCCGGCCCTATCGACGTCTGGCTGCCCAGAAGACGATAAATGCGGCGGCCGGAAGGGCCTTCGAGTAAAGCCAGCCCTGGGCGAAGCTCACGCCCTGGGCCCGCAGGTATTCGGCCTGGTTCTCGGTCTCCACACCCTCGGCGATGATCTGCAGTTTCAGTTCGTGCCCCATGGCGATGATATAGGGGGTCACGTCGCGCGTGGGCGCCTCTGTATTGATGGCGGTGATGAAGGATCGGTCGATCTTCAGAAGATCAATCGGCAGGTTCTGGACGTAGTTGAGGCCGGAATATCCGGTGCCGAAATCGTCGATGGCGGTCCTGTGACCGCGGCGGCGCAGCTCCAGGAGCGTGGTGCGTGCCCCGGCCACATCGATGAAGCTGCGCTCCGTCGCTTCGAGCCATATCTGCCTTGGCTGAATGCCGGAGCCATCCAGCACGCGCTCCAGCACCGGCAGGATGCGCCCGGTGGTGATGTCGGCGGCGCTGAGGTTGATGCTGACATGCGCGTGTGGATCATTGCGCAGCAGATCGCCGAGATCCTCGACGACTGCGGCGAGCATCCGGTCGGTCACGCGCCCGATCAGGCCGGTTTCCTCGGCGAGGGGGATGAACATGTCCGGTGGCGTCTGGCTGCCGTCCGCACGTGGCCAGCGCACGAGCGCCTCGGCGCCGATGCAGCGCCCCGTGGCCAGTTCGATGATGGGCTGATAGTGCGCGACCAGTTCGCCGTTCTTCAGCGCCCTCGTCAGCTCGCCGCGGGGAGAGCGCTGCTGGCGCAGCACCAGAAGCCCGGATGCGGCCGACAGCAGCGCGATCGCGGCCGAAAGGGGCAGGAGGACCGCCCGATTGGCCTGCAAATGTTCCTGGAATGTGATGCGCGGCTGACGGACGGTCACCGCCCAGTTGCGCGAGACCTTCTCGACGCTCGCATCCCCTGCCTCGGGCGGCGCGGGCCGGTCCTGGTCACGATAGCTCGCATAGATGGGCAGGCCGCCGCGGGTGCGGACGCCCGAGATCGTGTACGGGTTCGGGGTCTCCCACGCATTGAAGAACTGCCGCTGGTCCACGAGCACGCTGTAGCCATGGAGGCGCAGGATGAGGAGCGCCCGGTCCGTGCCGAAATTTGTCGGCCGCCAGTTCAGGCTGAGGCCGATGCCATCCGGCTGCTCGACCTGGGTCTGGGCTCGCTCCAACCTGTAGGTCAGAGGCCCCCACGAATTGCACTCGACCACGTCTCCCGAGCCATAGCCGATGTTGACAACAGACAGCGCCTCTTCGGTGATCTGCAACATGGCGCTAATCTGCTGTGGCGAGCAGGGCGGAAACGGCGTCGCAGCAATGGTCCGCAGCGCAGACTCGGCGTTGGCGTAGACCGCGTCGATATGATCAAGGACACGCAATGCATAGGCATCGAGTTGTTCTTGCTGCGCGGAAAGAGCAAGCCGCCATGAAACGTAGAGGGTCGGCGCGAGCGGCACCACCGTGCCGATAACGGTTGCAAGAACGACCAACGCCCAGGTCAACCGCCGGCTCATCTTGGCTGCCCAAAAATGTTCAGCAATCGTATCGACCAGAGAACTCCTGTCGGTATCGTGCTACATGCTCACATGATAAGAGGATTATCTTACGCCTACGCGTTGTGATTGTTTCAATAATGGCAAAATGTCATTGGCGCAAATGATGCCGACACGCGCATTTCGGGGCCATCCTGGGGCGTTGCGGCGGGTGAGACGCCCGATGACGACCGTTCCGCCCGGTCGAGTTTCCGCATGTGTCACGCCGGCGGCCCGGAGCACCTAGCATGCAACCCAGCGGCAGGAGCCTCTTCCCCAAGGCGCGCGTGGACGCCCTGAGCGACGGCATTTTCGCCTTCGCCATGACCCTGCTGGTGCTGGATATCCGCCTGCCGGACGATCTTCCGCTCACCTCGGCGGCCGAGCTTGCGGCGCATCTGGTCTCGCTGTCGCACCAGATGCTGACGTATGTGATTTCCTTCTTCGTGCTCGGTGCCTTCTGGCGCAGCGGCATCGAGATCCGGCCCTCCAGCGAGACCGTGGACCGGCACACGGTGCGCCTTGCGCTGCTGTTCCTGTTCTTCGTCACCACCGTGCCGTTCTCGTCGGGGCTGGTGGGACGCTATGGCGGGCTGGCGCCGGCGGTGGTGGTCTATGCGGGCAACATGACCATGCTGGCCGTGCTGACTATCGCCATCCGCTATCTGGACGTGGAGCCGCGCCACCGATCGCTGCGCAGTGCCGCCGGCGGGGTGCTGCCGCTGTTCATCGCGACCGCGATTCTCTCGGTGCTCATCAGTCTCGTCGCACCGGGGCAGGGGATGTACGCCTACCTGCTCAACGCGCTGGCGCGGCTGCCCTTCTGGCCGCGCGGCGGCTACGGCGAACCGGACTGAGCACAAAAGAAAGGCCGGCGCAGGGGATGCCCCGCGCCGGCCTCTCATTCAATCAATTGGCGATCACGTCACGCGCGGTCACTTGACGCCGATGACGCCGCCCACGGCGCCGCCGACTGCGCCGACCGCGCCACCGACCACCGCGCCCACGGGGCCGGCAGCCTTCTCGCCTTCCTTCGCGCCCTTCTCGGCGCCGGTGCCGGTGCCCTTGACGCCGCCGGCGACACCGCCCGCGACCGCACCGCCCACACCGCCGACCGTGCCGCCGACGCCGGCGCCCACCGGGCCAGCCGCCTTGTCACCGGCCGAAGCGCCGGCATTGGCGCCCTGCTCGGCCCCCTTCACCACGCCCTGCGCGAAAGCGGCGGCGGGGGCCAGAGCCAGAGAGAGAGCGGTAGCGGCCAGAATGATCTTCTTCATGGCATTCCATCCTTCGGTTCGTCACTTCGACAGGCGACGGGAGCCGTTGCTTCCGCCGCCGAGCGCGCGACCGTGGGGCGTCGTGGTGCGCAGACCCGCCCCTACGATAATCCGCCGGTCGACCTCCCGCCAGACACGCTGACGGGAGCTTCGCCGCGGCGATGGTATCAGGCGGTCTTGTCGAAAAGCTGGCGGCCGATGAGCATCCGCCGGATTTCGCTGGTGCCGGCACCGATCTCGTAGAGCTTGGCGTCGCGCAGCAGGCGGCCGGTGGGATAATCGTTGATATAGCCGTTGCCGCCGAGGGTCTGGATGGCTTCGAGCGCCATCCAGGTGGCCTTTTCCGCCGCGTAGAGAATGGCGCCAGCCGCATCCTCGCGGGTGGTGGCGCCGCGGTCGCAGGCCTTGGCGACGGCGTAGACGTAGGCCTTGGTGGCGTTCATGGTCACGTACATGTCGGCGATCTTGCCCTGCATCAGCTGGAAGGTGCCGATGGGCTGGCCGAATTGCTTGCGCTCGTGGACATAGGGCAGCACCACGTCCATGCAGGCCTGCATGATGCCGGTGGGGCCGCCCGCCAGCACCGCGCGCTCATAGTCGAGCCCGCTCATGAGCACGTTGACGCCCTTGCCCACGGCGCCCAGCACGTTCTCCTCCGGCACTTCGCAATCCTCGAACACCAGCTCGCCGGTGTCGGAGCCCCGCATGCCCAGCTTGTCCAGCTTCTGGGCGGTGGAGAAACCCTTGAAGCCCTTCTCCACGAGGAAGGCCGTCATGCCCTTCGGGCCGGCGGCGGGGTCGGTCTTGGCATAGACCACCAGCGTCTCGGCGATGGGGCCGTTGGTGATCCACATCTTGGAGCCGTTGAGGACGTAGCGGTCGCCCTTCTTCTCCGCGCGGGTGCGCATGGAGACGACATCCGAGCCCGCGCCCGGCTCGGACATGGCGAGCGCGCCCACATGCTCGCCGGAGATGAGCTTGGGCAGGTACTTCGCCTTCTGCTCCGGCGTGCCGTTGCGGCTGATCTGGTTGACGCAGAGATTGGAGTGCGCGCCATAGGAGAGGCCCACCGAGGCGGAGGCGCGGGAAATCTCCTCCATGGCGATGACGTGCTCGAGATAGCCGAGGCCGGAGCCGCCGTATTCCTCCTCCGCCGTGACGCCGAGCAGGCCCAGCGCGCCGAGCTTGGGCCACAGGTCGCGAGGGAAAAGGTTGGTCTTGTCGATCTCGGCGGCGCGCGGGGCGATCTCGGCCTGGGAGAAGTTTCGCACGGTGTCGCGCAGCATGTCGGCGGTTTCGCCGAGGTCGAAATCGAAACCCCCGGGGGCGTTCGGCAGCATGGTCACATCCTCCCTCGCTCCCCGGATTCTCATGCGCGGTCGTGGCCGCCGCCAGGAAGCAGGGCCTAGAATAAAACGGTTGTCCGTTTAATCAATGGGCCGTGTAGGGCCCGCGCCGCACAACTTTCGTCAGGCGGCGGGCCGGGTGATGCGATCGGTGAGGTTGAGCCGGCCGCGGGCGATCTCCGCCACCTGAAGGCGCACGGCCTCGGAACCGGCGAGTTGGTCCAGCATCTCGATCTGGTTGCGGGCAATCAGCAGCAGCAGGTCGTCGCGCACCGCCCCGTCCGGGCCCTTGGGCAGGGCTGCGACGATCTGGAGGTGATCGAGGTGGGGCCGGTCGGGCAGGGCGGTCGCGAGATGGGCGCGCAGGGCATCCGCCGTCACTGGCGTGGAAGACGCGACGAAGGCGTAGAGGCCCACCTTGCCGCCCAGCGTCTGGAAGTCCGACATGTGCACCTCCGCCACCGCCGGATGGCTGGCGAGGGCTTCGGCGATGCGCGGCCCCACCTGCGTCACCCTCGGGCCGCGGCCCTCGGTGTCGGAATAGGACATCAGCCGCCGCGTGACGAAGCGGTAGACCTTCTTGCCGGTGGCCATCCACACGCGGGTGGGCAGGCTCTTGGTGGCCAGCACCTTCTTCTCGCGCGGCGTGAGCCGGTCTGGGCAATAGGTGCGCTTGTGCTTGAGGAGGTGGCGCAGGTCCTCATAGGCCAGCACGCGGCCGAGCTTGGACCGCCGGCTGAAGGGCAGGGCCAGCTGAAAATCCATCAGCCACGCCTCGCCGTCCGCCCCGCGCAGCCAGTTCTGCTGCTTGGCGAGGTCGTTATGGACGTAGCCGGCGCGGTGCAGCGTCAGCAGCGCGGCGCGCGCGGAGTGGAAGAAGTGCATGTCGCCGGCCGGCCGGGCGATCTGCAGCGGCGCCCCGTCGATCCAGCCGCGCACCAGGAAGCGCTTGCCGACGGCGAGCAGCGGGGTGGTGACGCCGGTGCGCGTCACCTTCTCCAGCGCGTGAATCTCGTGGGCGGCGAGCTGGTATGCGATGGGCGCGAACCACAGCGAGACGTCGTTCCAGCGCCGGCGCACGGCGGGCCATTCCCGGCCATGGCGGTCGGTCCAGGTGCCGCGCTCCACGGTGGAGAAGACATCGCGCTTCAGCACCGTGTCCACGGCGAAGCGGGCCGGGTCGGCATCATATTCCAAAGGCGGCGGCGTGACGGACTGGCGCGGCATCCGGGCCTCTTAAGCCGCCTCTGGCGGGCTGTCGAGCCAGCCCATGATGTCGGCGAGCGCCCGTGCGGCGAGCGCCTTCTTCTTGGCGAGGGTCTTCTCCGCCCCGCGCAGGCGCTTGCCGGCCTCGCCCTTGGGGGCTTCGGTGAGCGGGGGGAACAGGCCGAAATTCACGTTCATGGGCTGAAAGGACCGGGGGCCGCCCTCGGCCTCCGCCTCGATATGCCCGCCGGTGATGTGGGCGAGCAGCGCCCCGTGGGCCGTGGTGAGCGGCGGCAGCGGCGCGTCCAGCCCAAGCCGCTCGGCGGCGGCGAAGCGCCCGGCCATGAGGCCGACCGCCGCGCTCTCAACATAGCCCTCGCAGCCGGTGATCTGGCCGGCGAAGCGCAGGCGCGGATCGGCCTTCAGGCGCAGCGTGCCATCCAGCAGGCGCGGGGAATTGAGATAGGTGTTGCGGTGGAGGCCGCCGAGCCGGGCGAACTCCGCGTTCTCCAGCCCCGGGATGGTGCGGAACACGCGGGCCTGCTCGCCATGGCGCAGCTTCGTCTGGAAGCCCACCATGTTGTAGAGCGTGCCCAGCTTGTTGTCCTGCCGCAGCTGGACGATGGCATAGGCCTTCACATCAGGCGCGTGGGGATTGGTGAGGCCCACCGGCTTCATGGGGCCGAAGCGCAGAGTCTCGCGGCCGCGCTCGGCCATCACCTCGATGGGTAGGCAGCCGTCGAAATAGGGCGTCTTGGCCTCGAAGTCGCGCAGCGGCGCCTTGTCGCCGGCGATCAGTGCGTCGACGAAGGCGTTGTACTGCGCCTCGTCCATGGGGCAGTTGATGTAGTCCGCGCCCGTGCCGCCCGGCCCCGCCTTGTCGTAGCGCGACTGGAACCAGGCCTTGCCCATGTCGATGCTGTCGAAATGCACGATGGGCGCGATGGCATCGAAGAAGGCGAGGGCGCTTTCGCCGGTGAGGCCGAGGATGGCCTCGGCCAGAGCCGGGGAGGTGAGGGGGCCGGTGGCGAGGATCACGTTGTCCCACTCGGCCGGGGGCAGGCCAGTGATCTCCTCGCGACGGATCTCGATGAGCGGGTGCTGCTCCAGTGCGGCGGTGACGGCGCGGGAGAAGCCCTCCCGGTCCACCGCCAGCGCGCCGCCGGCCGGCACCTGATCGGCATCCGCCGCCTTGAGGATCAGCGAGCCGGCGCGGCGCATCTCCGCATGGAGCACGCCGACCGCATTGCCCTGCGGATCATCCGAGCGGAAAGAATTGGAGCAGACGAGCTCGGCGAGGCCGTCGGTGAGGTGCGCCTCGGTGCCGCGCACGGGCCGCATCTCGTGAAGCACCACGGGAATGCCCCGCGTGGCCAGCTGCCAGCTCGCCTCCGAGCCCGCGAGCCCTCCGCCGACCACATGGACGGGTGCGACATTATCGCCATTCGGACGGTCGGGCCAAAAAGTGTCAGGCATCGCGGCTCCAGTGTGCCGCCGGCAATCGGGGGCACCCGGCGGGACAAGCGGTGTGCCACACGCGCCGCCGGGACTTCAACCCTCAGCGCCTGTCGCGCCCGTGGAGCGGGCCCAAAAACGAAAATGGTCCCCTGAGGGACCACTCTCCGGTGCCGGCCCGAAGGCCGGCTCAGCCATGGCAGCGGCGCCTGAAATCAGGCGGCAGCCGAAGCGTGGCGGGCGACGGCCCGGATTTCGCTGCGCGACACGTTGATGTCGGCGAGAGAACGATCGTCGAGGCTGGACAGCTCGGCAACCGTGCGGTTGTAGACCTGCCAGCGGCGGAACTGGCGAGCCAGGATACCCCAGAGCAACATGTTACTTCTCCTCTTGCGGGTCCACCTTGCGGCGACTCCACTTGCTGACAGCAACATATGCCCTCATGCTGCATCGCCATAGAAGCGTCGATGCATTGCAGCAATGCAACCCGTGCATGGAGCGAGCTACTGCTCGTTAACCTGAAGGAGCGTGTTGCAATGCTGCATTGCAGGTCCTTGAGCGAGCACGCGTTATGGGCGGTACTCATCTGCCGCCCGAATGCTATATCCAACTTGAGCGGGCGGGGGCCCTCTCGGCGCGCCATCCGTGATGGTGCGCTGCGTGTGCGTAAGTCGCATGGGGGCATGCAATGAACATGGCAAACGCCACCGGTCTCACCGGGCAGGCGATCTATACTGCTCAGGAAGAACGCGGACTGACGTCCCGCTTCCTCGGGCCGACCGGGGTCTTTGTGGAGGTGGGGGCGTACGACCCGGTCTTTCAGAGCCAGACGCTGCATCTGGAACTCACCGGCTGGACGGGCCTGCTGGTTGAGCCGGTACCGGAATTCGCCGAGAACCTGCGTCGCGCGCGTCAGGCCCAGGTGGTTCAGTGCGCCTGTGTCGCACCCGCGGCGGCCGGGACTGGTCGCGTGGCCCTGCTGGAACGCCGGGGCAGCAGCACCATCGTCTTCAATCCGCGCAAGGTGCGGCCGGAGGACATGGTGATCGAGGTGCCGGCCGCGACCCTCGACTCCGTTCTTGAGGGCGCCGGCCTCTCCACCATCGACTTCCTCTCGGTGGATGTGGAGGGGGCAGAGCCCGACGTCCTGAAGGGCGTGACGCTCAGCCGCTTCCAGCCGAAGCTGGTGGTGGTGGACGACCGTGAGCGGTTCGGCGAGACCTGCGCCGTGATGCGCCAGGGCAATTATCATCTCGTCCGGCGCACCGGCCACAATGCGTGGTTCGTACCGCAGGCGACCGCCCGACACCTGAGCGTGCGGGCCCGGGCACAGCTGATGTGGACCTACGGCATCGGTCGCCTGCTCCGCCGCCGCATGCGCCCAGGCGCCGCCCGCTCGGCCTGAGCCGGCGGGCGAAAGGCGCGGGAGCCCTTCCTACTCGGCGGCCTGCCGACGCCGGCGTCCGCGCGCGACACGCGGCGCATCGGAGGCTTCCGCCGAGGCGGCTTCTTCCATCACGACGGCAGGGGCGTCCGCCACGGAGGCCGGCGCTCCGTCCTCGGCCTCCTCCCCGGCGGTCGGACGGCGCGCGGCTTTCCCGCGCGCGGCCCCGGCCGGCTTGGCTTCCTTTTCAGCGACCTTATCGGCAAGCGCCTTCCGGCTGTCCGCGAACGGACGGCGGGCCAGCACCTCGGCGAGGAAGTGGCCGGTGTGGGAGCGCTTGTCGCGCGCCACCGTCTCGGGCGTGCCGGCCACCACGATCTCGCCGCCGCCGTCGCCGCCTTCGGGTCCGAGGTCGAGGATCCAGTCGGCGGTCTTGATGACTTCGAGATTGTGCTCGATCACCACCACCGAATTGCCCTGCTCCACGAGTTCGTGCAGCACTTCCAGCAGCTTCTTCACGTCGTGGAAGTGCAGGCCGGTGGTGGGCTCGTCCAGGATGTAGAGGGTGCGTCCGGTGGCCCGCCGCGACAGCTCCTTGGAGAGCTTCACCCGCTGCGCCTCGCCGCCCGAGAGCGTGGTCGCCTGCTGGCCGACCTTCACGTAGTCGAGGCCGACGCGGTGCAGCGTCTCCAGTTTCTCGCGCACGGAGGGCACCGCCTTGAAGAATTGCGCGCCCTCTTCCACCGTCATGTCGAGCACGTCGGCGATGGACTTGTTCTTGAAGGTGACTTCCAGCGTCTCACGATTGTAGCGCTTGCCCTTGCAGACGTCGCAGGTGACGTACACGTCCGGCAGAAAGTGCATCTCGATCTTGATGACGCCGTCGCCCTGGCAGGCCTCGCACCGCCCGCCCTTCACGTTGAAGGAGAAGCGCCCGGCGCCATAGCCTCGTGCCTTGGCCTCCGGCAGGCCGGCGAACCACTCGCGGATGGGCGTGAAGGCGCCGGTATAGGTCGCCGGGTTGGACCGAGGCGTCCGGCCAATCGGCGACTGGTCGATGTCGATGACCTTGTCGAGGTGTTCCAGCCCCTCCAGCTTGTCGAACGGGGCAGGGGCCTCCGAGGCGCCGTTCAGCCGGCGCGCGACCGCCTTGTAGAGCGTATCGATGAGCAGCGTGGACTTGCCGCCGCCGGACACGCCGGTGATGCAGGTGAACAGGCCGAGCGGGATTTCCGCCGTCACGTTCTTCAGATTGTTGCCGCGCGCGCCCGAGAGCTTGAGCATGCGCTTGGGGTTCGGCTTGCGTCGCGCCGGAACGCCCACACTCAACTCGCCGGTGAGATAGCGGCCGGTGAGCGACGCCGGATTGGCGAGGATTTCCGCCGGCGTGCCCTGCGCCACGATCTCCCCGCCGTGAATGCCCGCGCCCGGCCCCACGTCCACCACATGGTCGGCGGCGAGGATGGCGTCCTCGTCGTGCTCCACCACGATCACCGTGTTGCCGAGGTCGCGCAGGTGCTTGAGCGTGCCGAGCAGCCGCTCGTTGTCCCGCTGGTGCAGGCCGATGGAAGGCTCGTCCAGCACGTACAGCACGCCGGTGAGGCCGGAGCCGATCTGCGAGGCGAGGCGGATGCGCTGGCTCTCGCCGCCGGAAAGCGTGCCCGAGGACCGCGCGAGCGTCAGGTATTCCAGCCCCACGTCCAAGAGGAAGCGCAGCCGCTCGCGGATCTCCTTCAGGATGCGGCCGGCGATCTCGTTCTGCTTGTCGGTGAGCTGGGCGGGCAGGCTCTCGAACCATCCGGCCGCGGCGCGCACCGAGAGCTCGCCGATCTCGCCGATGTGCCGCCCGGCGATCTTCACCGCCAGCGCCTCGGGCTTCAGCCGGTAGCCGTTGCAGACCTTGCAGGGAACAGTGGAGAAATATTTGGAAATCTCCTCCCGCGCCCAGTCGCTGTCGGTCTCCTTCCAGCGCCGGTCGAGGTTGCGCACCACGCCCTCGAAGGTCTTCGAGGTCTCGTAGGCGCGCATGCCGTCGTCATAGTGGAAGGTGATCTTCTCGGTCCCAGAGCCGAAGAGGAGGACGTCCCGCGCCTGCTCCGGCAGATCGGCGAAGGGCACGTTCAGCTTGAAGTGGTAGTGCTTCGCCAGCGCATCCAGCGTCTGCCCGTAATAGGGTGAGGTGGACTTGGCCCATGGCGCGATGGCGCCCTGCTTCAGCGAGCGGGCCTTGTCCGGCACCACGAGGTCCGGGTCGATGGTCTGCTCCACGCCGAGGCCGTCGCAGGCCGGGCAGGCGCCGAAGGGATTGTTGAAGGAGAACAGCCGCGGCTCGATCTCGGAAATCGTGAAGCCGGACACCGGGCAGGCGAACTTCTCGGAAAAGATGATGCGCCGCGGATCGCCCGCCGCGTCCTTCTCGTCGGCGAACTCGGCCACGGCGATCCCGTCGGCGAGGCCGAGCGCGGTCTCGAAGCTGTCGGCGAGCCGCTGGGCGAGGTCCGCGCGCACCACGATGCGGTCCACCACCACGTCGATGTCGTGCTTGAACTTCTTGTCGAGGGCCGGCGCCTCGGCGATCTCGTGGAAGGTGCCGTCGACCTTGACCCGCTGGAAGCCCTTCTTCATCCACTCGGCGAGTTCCTTGCGGTACTCGCCCTTGCGCCCGCGCACCACCGGCGCGAGCAGGAAGAGACGGGTGCCTTCCGGCAGCGCGAGGGTGCGGTCCACCATCTGCGAGACGGTCTGGCTCTCGATGGGCAGGCCCGTGGCCGGGGAATAGGGCACGCCGGTGCGCGCCCACAGAAGGCGCATGTAGTCGTAGATCTCGGTGACGGTGCCGACCGTGGAGCGTGGATTCTTCGAGGTGGTCTTCTGTTCGATGGAAATGGCCGGCGAGAGACCGTCGATCTGGTCCACGTCCGGCTTCTGCATCATCTCCAGGAACTGGCGGGCGTAGGCGGAGAGGCTTTCCACATAGCGCCGCTGGCCTTCCGCATAGATGGTGTCGAAGGCCAGAGAGCTTTTGCCCGAGCCGGACAGGCCGGTGAACACCACCAGACTGTCGCGGGGGATTTCGAGGTCCACGTTCTTGAGATTGTGCTCGCGCGCGCCGCGCACCGAGAGGGTACGGGCATCGCGGCGCGGGATGGGACGCGGGGAGGCTGCGCGATCAGACATGGACATCCGCTGGCGCCTGCGGCGCAAAAAGGGGTCGGGGCCTGAGAAACGATCGTGCCGCCCTTGCAGCGGCGAGCACGCCAGCGGCCGGAAAGCCGCGCAGCGCGCCGGGGAACGTGCTCATGAACTCTCGGAAATGTAGTGAACCTTGTGCGATGCGGAAGAGAACATAATACGAACTCCGAAGGGCGCCACCCAAAAAGAGCGGGGCGACTCGGATCGAGCGCGCCGATGCTCTTGCCAGTCTGGGGGAAGTCAGCTAGGAACACAACGTGAACATTTAAGCCATGAGCTGTTACGCACGGCGGCCAGCGGCGGTTCATCATGGGGATAAAGCCGCGTCGGGGGTCGCATGACCCGGCGGGGACGGTAGGGTGCGGGATTCGCGGCGCGTCGCAATGGCGGCCTGCGGAACGGCGGAACACGGCACGAGGGAGAGCGGGATGGCCGGCAGCGTCAACAAGGTGATCCTGGTCGGCAATCTGGGCCGCGACCCGGAGGTCAAGTCGTTCCAGAACGGCGGCCGCGTCTGCAACCTGTCCATCGCCACCTCCGAGAACTGGCGCGACAAGGCCTCCGGTGAGCGGCGCGAGCGCACCGAGTGGCACCGCGTGGTGATCTTCAACGAGAACCTGGTCGGCGTGGCCGAGCGCTTCCTGAAGAAGGGCTCCAAGGTCTACATCGAGGGCCAGCTCGAGACCCGCAAATATGAGAAGGATGGCCGCGAGACCTACACCACCGAGGTTGTGCTGCGCCCCTATCGCGGCGAGCTGACCCTGCTCGACGGCCGTGAGGGCGGCGGCGCCGGCTCCGGCGCGGACGAATATGGCGGCGGCTCCGATTTCGGCTCGGCCAGCCCCATGGGCGGCGGAGGCGGCAGCTTCGGCGGCTACAGCGGCGGCGGTTCCGGCGGCGGTCGCCGTCCGGCACCGGCTGGCGGCGGAATGGGCGGCGGTTCGGGTGGTGGACGCCCTGCGGCCGATCTCGACGACGAAATTCCGTTCTGAGGTGCGTCTTCGGCTTTGAGGGCGGGGCGACGTGGCCGGTCTTGGTGCTGGCCGTCCCCGCTTTGGTGCCGGTCGGCTCACGGAAAGTCGCCGCCTGCGCATGGCGCGGGCGGGCTTTTGTTGTGCCGTCGCAGGCCCTGTTTCCGGCCGCTTCAGGCGGCGTTCGAGGGCCCATCTGACGCAAAACCGACAAATTGTCCGGAGACCTGCGAGATGGTCCGCATAACCCCTTGATTTGTATAGTATAAATTTACGTCCGCCAGAGGGGTTTTGCTGGCGTCGCAGGGGTGAATCGGATAGAAGGAAGCACCTCACCAATCCATGCGAGTGCTGACTTTTGGCCGATTCCGAAACGCCGAAGACTGGTGGCGAGCCGCCGTCCGACATCCGGCCCGTTTCCATCACGGAGGAGCTGTCCCGCTCCTATCTCGATTATGCCATGAGCGTCATCGTCGCCCGGGCCCTGCCCGACGTGCGCGACGGCCTCAAGCCCGTGCATCGGCGCATCCTGTTCTCCATGCACGAGAACGGGTACGAGTGGAACAAGCAGTACCGCAAGTCGGCCCGCGTGGTCGGCGACGTGATCGGTAAATACCATCCCCACGGCGACCAGTCGGTCTATGACGCGCTGGTGCGCATGGCCCAGACCTTCGCCATGCGGCTCCCGCTGGTGGACGGCCAGGGCAATTTCGGCTCGGTGGACGGCGATGCCCCGGCGGCCATGCGATACACCGAGGTGCGCCTCGAGAAGGTGACCAACACCCTTCTCGACGACCTCGACAAGGAAACCGTCGATTTTCAGGAGAATTACGACAATTCCGAGCGGGAGCCGACCGTTCTCCCGGCCAAGTTCCCGAACCTCCTGGTCAATGGCGCCGGCGGCATCGCGGTCGGCATGGCCACCAACATCCCGCCGCACAACCTCGGCGAGATCATCGACGTCACCGTCGCGCTGCTGGACGATCCGCTGCTGGAGCCCGAGGCGCTGCTCGATCTGCTGCCTGGCCCGGACTTCCCCACCGGCGCGCTGATCCTCGGACGCACCGGCATCCGCCAGGCCTATCTCACCGGGCGCGGCTCCATCCTGATGCGCGCGAAAGTTGCCATCGAGAACATCCGCAAGGACCGCGAAGCCCTCATCGTCACCGAGATTCCCTATCAGGTGAACAAGGCGACGATGATCGAGAAGATCGCGGAGCTGGTGCGCGACAAGCGGGTGGAGGGCATCTCCGAGATCCGCGACGAGAGCGATCGCGACGGCATGCGCGTGGTCATCGAGATCAAGCGCGACGCCCAGGCCGACGTGGTGCTGAACAACCTCTACCGGCTCACGCTGCTGCAGACCTCCTTCGGCGTGAACATGGTGGCGCTCTCCGGCGGCAAGCCGGGCCTGCTCACCCTGCACGACGTGCTGACCGCCTTCATCGCCTTCCGCGAGGAGGTCATCAGCCGGCGCACCAAATTCCTGCTGCGCAAGGCGCGCGACCGCGCCCACGTGTTGGTGGGCCTCGCCATCGCCGTCGCCAACATCGACGAGGTGATCCGCCTCATCCGCACCGCGCCGGACCCGGCGAGCGCTCGCGAGTCCCTGATGGGCCGCGACTGGCCGGCCAAGGACATGGCGCCGCTCATCGCCCTCATCGCCGATCCGCGCCACAAGCTGAAGGAGGACGGCACCTATCGCCTCTCCGAGGTGCAGGCCCGTGCCATCCTCGACCTCAGGCTCCAGCGGCTCACCGCCCTCGGCCGCGATGAAATTGCCGACGAACTGGACAAGCTCGCCGCCGAGATCGCCGATTATCTCGAAATCCTCGCCAGCCGGCCGCGCATGCGCGCGATCATCCGGGACGAGCTTCTCGCCATCAAGGCGGAGTTTGGCACGCCCCGGAAGACCGAGATCGTCGAGGGCTTCGGCGATCTGGAAGACGAGGATCTGATCCAGCGCGAGGAAATGGTCGTCACCGTTTCCCACGCCGGCTACATCAAGCGCGTGCCGCTCTCTACCTATCGGGCGCAGCGGCGCGGCGGCAAGGGCCGCTCGGCCATGCAGACGCGGGACGAGGATTTCGTCACCCGCCTGTTCGTGGCCTCGACCCACGCGCCGGTGCTGTTCTTCTCCTCCAAGGGGCAGGTCTACAAGATGAAGGTGTGGCGCCTGCCGCTGGCGGCGCCGCAGGCCCGCGGCAAGGCCCTCATCAACATCCTGCCGCTGGAACAGGACGAGCGCATCACCTCCGTCGTTCTCCTGCCGGAGGACGAGGGCGAGAACCAGCGCCTGCAGATCATGTTCGCCACCACCGGCGGCACCGTGCGGCGCAATGCGCTCACCGATTTCCAGCAGGTGAACCGCAACGGCAAGATCGCCATGAAGCTCGCCGAGGGCGAGGCCATCGCGGATGTCGGCCTGTGCACGGAGGAGGACGACGTGCTGCTGACCACGGCGGCCGGCGCCTGCATCCGCTTCCCCGCCACCGAGGTGCGCCTGTTCAAGGGGCGCGACAGCGTGGGCGTGCGCGGCATCCGGCTGGAGGATGGCGACAGCGTCATCTCCATGGCCATCATCCGCCATGTGGATGCCGATGCCGAGCAGCGGCTCGCCTACATCAAGATGCGCCGCGCCCTGCGCGGCGAGGCGGGCGAGAGCGCCGAGGTGGAGCAGGAGGAGGGCGCGAGCGGCTCCGGCCAGCTCAGCCAGGAGCGCTACGCCGAGATGGGCGCGAAGGAGCAGTTCATCCTCACCGTGTCCGAGAACGGCTACGGCAAGCGCACCTCGTCCTACGAATATCGTGTCACCGGGCGCGGCGGTAAGGGCATCGTCGCCATGGCGGTGAACGAGCGCAACGGCCGCCTCGTCGCCTCCTTCCCCGTGGAGGATGCGGACCAGATCATGCTCGTCACCGACGGCGGCCAGCTCATCCGCTGCCCCGTGGATGGCATCCGCATCGTCGGCCGCGCCAGCCAGGGCGTCATCGTGTTCGACACGGCGGAAGGCGAGCGCGTGGTCTCGGTGGAGCACATCAGCGAGGACACCGGCGCCGAGGGCGAGGCGGGCGAAGGCGGCGCGGAAGCCGCCGGAGACGACACGCCGGCGGCCTGATCCGCGAGCGGGGGCCTTCGGCCGGAGGAGCGCAAGTCATGATCTCGGCCGAAAGCCTCGCCCTGTTCGTGCTCGCCTGCATCGCCCTGGGGGCGACGCCGGGGCCGAACGTGGCGCTCATCGTCGGCACCAGCCTCAAGCATGGGCGACAGGCGGGCATTCTCACCGCCATGGGCGTCAATGTGGGCCTCATCGCCCAATTGGCGCTGGTGGCGGGGGGCCTCGCTTATGTGGTGGAGGCCTTCTCCCGCCACTTCGATCTCGTGCGCTATGCCGGTGCCGCCTACCTCGTTTGGCTTGCGGTGATGCAGTGGCGCAGTGCCGGCAAGGCGGTGGATGTGCCCACACCTTCCGCCCATGCCGCCTTCGGACGCGGGCTCGCGGTGGCCTTCGCCAATCCCAAGACGCTCCTGTTCCACGCGGCGTTCCTACCGCAATTCGTCACCAACACGGCTGATCCCGTGCCGCAGATCGCGCTTCTGGCGGCGATCTTCGCGGTCATCGCACTGGTGGGCGACATGCTGTGGGCGGTGGTGGCAGACAAGGCGCGCGCCGCGCTGAAGGGCCGCTTCACGCTGGTGGCGGACCGCGTGTCCGCCGGCATCCTCGTCGGCGGTGCGGCCCTGCTGCTGGCCGCAGGACGTCGATAGGCAGCGCGGCTCCATCCCGCATTGCCCGGCGGGGGCAGGGGGCTATAAGGCCCCATGCCCGCTACCCTTCATGATTCCGCTCCGCTCGAGGTCCTGCGCCACGTCTTTGGCTACGAGGCGTTCCGCGGGCGGCAGCGGGATATCGTGGAGCATGTGGTTGCTGGGGGCGATGCCCTCGTGCTCATGCCCACGGGCGGCGGAAAATCCCTGTGCTATCAGGTGCCGGCCCTCGTGCGGCCGGGCACGGGCATCGTGGTCTCGCCGCTCATCGCGCTGATGCACGACCAGGTGCAGGCGCTGCGCCAGCTCGGCGTGAAGGCGGCCATGCTCAATTCCTCGCTTGCTCCGGGCGAGGGGCGGCAGGTGGAGCGGGCGCTCGCCATGGGCGACCTCGACCTCCTCTATGTGGCGCCCGAGCGGCTGCTGACGGACGGCTTCCTCCATCTGCTGGACGGCGCGCGCATCTCGCTGTTCGCCATCGACGAGGCCCATTGCGTCTCCCAATGGGGGCATGATTTCCGGCCCGAATATCGCCAGCTTACCATCCTGCACGAGCGCTATCCCGGCGTGCCGCGCATGGCGCTCACCGCCACGGCGGATGGGCCGACCCGCCGGGAGATCGTGGAGCGGCTCAATCTGGAGGAGGGGCAGGTGTTCCTGTCCTCCTTCGACCGGCCGAACATCCGCTACCGCATCGCGCCGAAGGCCAATCCCCGCGTGCAGCTGAAGGCCTTCCTCGACGCCCATGATGGCGAGGCGGGCATCATCTATTGCATGAGCCGGGCGAAGGTGGAGGCGACCGCCGAGATGCTCTCCACCGAGGGCCGCACGGCGCTGCCCTACCATGCCGGCCTCGACGCCGACACCCGCGCCCGCCACCAGGACCGCTTCTTGAAGGAGGAAGGCGTGGTGATGGTGGCGACAATCGCCTTCGGCATGGGCATCGACAAGCCGGACGTGCGTTTCGTCGTCCATCTCGACCTGCCGAAGAGCATCGAGGCCTATTATCAGGAAACCGGCCGCGCCGGCCGCGACGGCCTGCCCTCCGAGACGCTGCTGCTCTACGGCGTGGAGGATGTGGCCAAGCTCATCCAGTTCGTGGACGGCTCGGATGCTCCCGAGGCGCGAAAGCGCGTGGAGCGAAGCAAGCTCGATGCGCTGCTGGGGCTCGCCGAGACCGCCTCCTGCCGGCGGCAGGTGCTGCTGAAATATTTCGAGGAAGACCTGCCGCAGCCGTGCGGCAATTGCGATACCTGCCTCGATCCGCCCCGCACCTTCGACGGCACCGAGGCGGCGCAGAAGCTGCTCTCCTGCGTCTACCGCACCGGGGAGCGGTTCGGCGCCGGCCATGTCATCGACGTGCTACGCGGCGAGGCCAACGACAAGGTGACCAAGTTCGGCCACGACAAGCTCTCCACCTTCGGCATCGGCGGCAATTTCTCGCGCGATGAATGGCGGGCCGTGGTCCGCCAGCTGGTGGCCATGGGCTATCTCTGGGTGGACGTGGAGGGCCACGGCAGCCTCGGCCTCACCGAGAAATGCCGCCCCGTGCTGCGCGGCGAGGAGCGGGTGGAACTGAAGGCCGAGGCGCGCCCCCGCGCCGCCCGCGTCACCGGCGGCGGACGCGGCCCCTCCGCCGCTCTGGCCGATCCGGCGGACGAGGCGCTGTTCCAGAAATTGAAGAAACTCAGGCTGGAGCTGGCGCGGGCGCAGGGCGTGCCGCCCTACGTCATCTTCCACGACACCACCTTGATGGCCATCGCCGAGCTGAAGCCCACCTCCATGAAGGCGCTGGGCATGATCTCCGGCATCGGCGAGGCCAAGCTGATGCGATACGGCCAGCAATTCCTGGCGGTGATCGCCGAGGGGTGAGGTGGAGGCTCCCCTCTCCCGCAAGGGGAGAGGGGGCACGGCAGAGGTCGTCCGACGCAGGCCGCCGCCTTACGCCGCCTTCAGCGCCACGCCCAGTCGTCCGGCGAGGTCCTGCACGAACTGGTAGGCCGTGCGGCCGGAACGGGCGCCACGGGTGGTGGCCCATTCGAGCGCCTTCGGCCGCCACTCCTCCTCCGTCGCCGGAATGCCGTGGTGCTCCACATAGGCGGCGACCATGGCGAGGTATTCGTCCTGGCTGCACTTGTGGAAGCCGAGCCACAGGCCGAACCGGTCGGAGAGGGAGACCTTCTCCTCCACCGCCTCGCCGGGATTGATGGCGGTGCAGCGCTCGTTGTCCATCATGTCGCGCGGCAGCAGGTGGCGACGGTTGGACGTGGCGTAGAAGATCACATTGTCCGGCCGCCCCTCGATGCCGCCTTCCAGCACCGCCTTCAGCGACTTGTAGGAGGTGTCGTCGGAATCGAACGAGAGATCGTCGCAGAAGACAATGAAGCGGTGATGGGAGCCGCGCACCAGCCCCATCAGGGCAGGCAGGGTCTCGATGTCCTCGCGATGAATCTCCACCAGCTTCAGGCGCGCGCCATCATCGGCCAGAGACCGGTTGATGGCGGCGTGGGAGGCCTTCACCAGCGAGCTTTTCCCCATGCCCCGCGCGCCCCAGAGCAGCGCATTGTTGGCCGGCAGGCCACGGGCGAAGCGCTCGGTGTTCTCCACGAGCTGGTCGCGCACCCGGTCGATGCCCTGCAAGAGGTCCATTTCCACCCGGTTCACCCGCGGCACAGGCTCGAAGCGGATCGGGTCGGTGTGCCAGACGAAGGCGTCGGCCGCCTCGAAATCCGGTGTGGGCACCGCAGGCGGCGCCAGGCGCTCCAGCGCCCCGGCGATGCGGGTGAGCAGATCGAGGGTCGCGCTCGAAAGATCCGGCTGTGTCATTATCATCCTCCCGCGCGGGGATTAGGACGCGGCTGGCCCGGCGGCAAGGCGGCCCGGCGCGCGTGTGGCGCAAAAGCCATGCGGCGCGCGCATGATGGGGACGACGCCGCAGTGCAACAATTCCGCCTTAACTTCTCCCCATCCATCCTCGACCAAGCAAGCCGAGAGGAACGGTAGCCGCGTGCGCGGTCCCCGTTCCGGTGCCCCACCCTCTGCCCCGGGAGGTCGAGACCCATGGCGATCCGCCGCCCCCTTACGCGCTCCGCGCTTCTGCCGGCGCTGCTGTCTCCGCTCTTCGCCGCCGCGCCGGCGCTTGCCGACGGGACGGAGGCGAAGACGGCCCTGAAGGCCGACGGCTCGACCTCTCTCACCTATTCGACGCCCGTGCAGGATTATGGCGCGGTGGTCGGCCTCGACCTCTCCGCCACCGGATCGAGCGTGGCGCCCACCGTTGGCCAGAGCGCGGACGGCCTCGGCGGCACCGCCTATGCGAAGGTCACCGTCTCCCGCCTGCCGGACTGGATGGTGTGGGAGAAGGGCACGTTGAACGTCTCCGTCGATCCCAACGATGCGGCGAGCAAGCTCGCCACCACCTTCGAGCGCACCATTCCCCTGACCAGCGGCCTCGCGGCGACGCTGGCGGATACCTATCAGGTGAAGGCCGGGTCGCAGGCGTGGGAGACGGACAAGTCGCTCAGCCTCAAGCTGACGGACATGGGCACCACCTTCGCCGTCTCGACCAAGGCGACGAGCAATTCGTCCCAGCTTCTGCCCACCGTGAGCGCCCAGCAGCAGCTCGCGCCGGACCTCACGGTGACCACCTCCGTGGCCGACACGGGCTCGACGCTGAACAAGAGCATCACCGCCGGCTTCACCCACCGCTGGTGAGGCGCCGCCTCAGCCTTTTATGATGGCGATGAGGAAGCGCGCGCCGATCAGCAGCAGGAACAGGCCGAAGCCGATCTCCAGATGGCGGCGGCTCAGCCGGTGCGCGAGCCTCGCCCCATAGGGCGCCACCAGCGTCGCCACCGGGGCGATGCACAGGAAGCCGATCACCGAGACATAGCCGATGGACAGGGGCGGCAGCTCGGAGAGGTGCGGCCAGCCGGCGATGGCATAGCCGATCACGCCCGGAATGGGGATGATGACGCCGATGCCGGCCGAGGTGGCGACGGCGGCGTGGATCGGCACACCGTAGAGCAGCAGGATGTTGGTGGAGATGCCCCCACCCGAGATGCCCACCAGGGACGACGCGAGGCCGATAAAGAAGCCGTAGAAGCGCATCACCGCGGAAGAGGGCAGGTGGTCGGAGATACGGATGTCGTTGCGGCCGATGAGGCTCTTCAGGCCGAGCAACGACACCACCGCCACGAACACCGCCTGCAGCACCCAGCCCGCCGCCACCGCCGCGATGGCGCTGCCCGCTATGATGCCGATGATGGCCGGGATGCGCCATTTCGCCAGCACGCCGGGCAGCGATGCGCCCTTGGCGATGTGGGTGCGGTGGGAGGCCATGGCGGTGGGGATGATGATGGCGAGGGAGGTGCCGACGCACAATTGCATCCGCACGCTGTCGTCCACCCCGAGGAAGCCGAAGACCTCGTACAGCACCGGCACGATGACGCCGCCGCCACCAATGCCGAAGAGGCCGGCGAGCAGGCCCGTGAGCAGGCCACCGGCCAGCATGGCGGCGACGAGCAGGACGAGCTCCTGCACGGGAACGTTGGAAAACATGAGGAACCGAAGGCTTGCGGGCGGATAGGCGACGAGGAGTGGCCCGGAATTCGGCATATGTCCACTGTGCCGGCCGCATGACGCCGGCGAGAGCTGCGCTATTCACGCAACTCCGCAGGAATTGCCGCCTCGTCAGGCCGCCTGCAGGTCGCGACGGCGCACCTCGTCCACAGCGCCGCGCAGCACCTCAAGCCCGGCGCCGGGGATGATGGCCTCGGTGGAGAGGCGGCGGCGGAAGATGCGCGCGCCCTTCTTGCCGCCGAACAGGCCCAGCATGTGGCGGGTGATGTCCGACAGCCGGCCACCGGCTTCGAGGTGGCGGGCGATATAGGGCTCGAACGCCTCGATGGCCGCGAACGTATCCTCGTGCGGGGCCGGGACGCCGTGAAGGGTGGGGTCCACATCCGCCAGCAGTTCCGGCGTGTGATAGGCGGCACGGCCGAACATGATGCCGTCGAGCCCATCCGCCTCGGCGAGCCCCTGCGCGAGGCTTTCGAGGCCGCCGTTGAGCGCCACCGGCACATGCGGCAGGCGGGCCTTCAGGCGGCGCACGCGGTCATAGTCGAGGGGCGGGATGTCCCGGTTCTCGCGCGGGGAAAGGCCGTTCAGCCACGCCTTGCGGGCATGGACGATAAGCCCGTCGCAACCGGCCGCCAGCACGGCGTCGGCCAGGGTGTCGAGGGCTTCCTCGGGGTCCTGGTCGTCCACGCCGATGCGGCATTTCACGGTGACGGGGAGGGTGACGGCGCCCTTCATGGCGGCGACGCACTCGGCCACCACCTGCGGCTCCCGCATGAGGCAGGCGCCGAAATTGCCGCCCTGAACCCGGTCGGAGGGGCAGCCCACGTTGAGGTTGATCTCGTCATAGCCGAAATCGGCGCAGATCCGCGCCGCCTGCGCCAAAAGCGCCGGATCACTGCCGCCGAGTTGCACGGCCACCGGATGCTCGACCTCCGAAAACCCGAGCAGCCGCGCCCGGTCGCCATGGATCACGGCCGGTGCCGTCACCATCTCCGTATAGAGCAGCGCATGGCGCGAGAAGGTGCGATGGAAGGCCCGGCAATGCCGGTCCGTCCAATCCATCATGGGGGCCGTGGAAAATCTAAATGATTGATTTTTAGACATTATTTTTGTAACTTCAAGGAGTTGGGTCGCGTCGTGTGCACTCGATTTTTCGCCACGATACGCCCCAATTTCCGATTTTTCGACGCGTGAGTGCACACGGAGCGCACACGGATTGGCTACCCTCACTAAACTAAAATCCGGCTCCTGGAGAGCCCAGATCCGTCGGAAGGGGCAGTACGTCAACGAGACGTTCCTGCGCCGCAAGGATGCCGAGGAATGGGCGCTGACGTGAGCCCCTGATCCTCGTCCAGATTTAGGTAGAGTCCGTCGATCATGGAGACGGACGATGCGAGCCTCACGGTTCACAGAGGAACAGATCATAGGGATGCTGAAGGAGCAGGAGGCGGGCG